>NZ_MSDF01000014.1:416810-828882 GCF_002022275.1 Pseudomonas fluorescens | reverse complement strand
TCCGTTTCGACTGCGCCGGAAGTGGGGCGAATTATAGACTTCCAGAATCTGCCGTCAACCCTTAATTTTGCTTTTCTATCAATTAGTTAGGATTGATCAAAAAACCATCAAGAACGCCCACCAAAGCTCTCTATATAGAAGAGGGCCGCTAGATAACACCCAGCTCTCTTAAGGCGGCCACATTGGCAGCCTCCAACCCCAACACGTCCTGCAGCACTTGAGCCGTGTGCTCTCCCAATAAAGGTGGCGCACTACGGTATTCCACAGGCGTCTTGGACAACCGTATCGGGCTGGCGACCTGAGGCACCATTCCCGCCAGCGGATGCGGCAAGGCCATTGCCAACCCACGCGCCTTGACCTGAGGATCGGCAAACACCTGCGCCAGATCATTGATCGGCCCACAAGGCACACCCACTTGTTCCAACTGCGATACCCACTCCGCCGTCGTCTTGAAGACTGTCGCCTGGCGAATCAAAGGAATCAGCTCCGTACGGTTGGCCACCCGCACCTTATTAGTAGAGAAGCGTGGATCGTCCGCCCACTGAGGTTGCCCAGCCACCTCAGCGAACTTTCGAAACTGACTGTCGTTACCGACGGTAAGAATGAAGTCGCCGTCCGCCGTAGGAAAATCCTGATAGGGCACGATATTCGGGTGCGCGTTACCCAACCGTTTCGGCGACACACCCGTCGTCAGGTAATTCATCGCTTGGTTAGCCAGGCAAGCCACCTGCACATCCAGCAATGCCATATCGATATGCTGCCCACCACCGTCATGATCTCGATGAGCCAACGCCGCCAAAATCGCTACGGTCGAGTAAAGCCCCGTCAGAATGTCAGTCAACGCGACTCCGACTTTCACCGGCCCGGCACCCTCATCACCCTCAGGTCGACCGGTCAGGCTCATCAGCCCACCCAAACCCTGAATCATGAAGTCATAGCCCGCACGCGTCGCATAGGGCCCGGTCTGACCAAAGCCTGTGATCGAGCAATAGATCAACTCCGGGTTGATCTCCTTCAGCGAGTCATAATCCAGCCCATACGCCGCCAGACCACCCACCTTGAAGTTCTCGATCAGGATGTCGCACTTGGCCGCCAGATCACGCACCAGCTTCTGCCCCTCAGGGCGAGTAAAGTCGATAGTCACCGACTCCTTGTTGCGGTTGGCCGACAGGTAATACGCCGCCTCACTGGTATTCTCACCATAGGCATCCTTAAGGAAGGGTGGCCCCCACGCACGCGTGTCATCGCCATTACCCGGTCTCTCGACCTTGATGACCTCAGCCCCAAGGTCCGCAAGAATCTGTCCGGACCAAGGGCCCGCCAGCACTCGCGATAAATCCAGTACCCGCAGATGTGAAAGCGCGCCCATGCCGTGCTCCTATTAATAGAAAGCCTGAAGACCGGTTTGCGCCCGCCCGAGAATCAAGGCGTGCACGTCATGGGTACCCTCATAGGTATTCACCACTTCCAGGTTGACCAAGTGACGCGCAACCCCGAACTCATCGGAGATGCCATTCCCCCCCAGCATGTCACGCGCCATACGCGCGATATCCAGCGACTTGCCACACGAGTTGCGCTTCATGATCGAGGTAATCTCAACCGCCGCCGTTCCTTCATCCTTCATCCGCCCCAAACGCAGGCAGCCTTGCAAGGCGAGGGTGATCTCAGTCTGCATATCCGCAAGCTTCTTCTGGATCAGTTGAGTAGCCGCCAGCGGACGACCGAACTGCTGACGATCCAGGGTGTACTGGCGAGCGGTGTGCCAACAGAACTCGGCGGCGCCCAGAGCACCCCAGGAGATGCCATAACGCGCCGAGTTCAGGCAGGTGAAAGGACCCTTCAAGCCACGCACATCCGGGAAGATGTTCTCGTCCGGCACAAATACGTTGTCCATCACGATCTCACCGGTGATGGAGGCGCGCAGGCCGACCTTGCCGTGAATCGCCGGAGCGCTCAGCCCCTTCCAGCCTTTCTCCAGGACAAACCCGCGAATATCACCGGCATCGTCCTTACCCCACACCACAAACACATCGGCGATCGGGCTATTGGTGATCCACATTTTAGCGCCAGTCAGGCTGTAGCCACCGTCCACCTTGCGAGCGCGCGTGATCATCGCGCCCGGATCAGAGCCGTGGTCAGGCTCAGTCAGGCCGAAGCAGCCGATCCACTCACCGGAAGCCAATTTCGGCAGGTATTTCTGCTTTTGCGCCTCGGTGCCAAATTCATTGATAGGCACCATGACCAGCGACGATTGCACACTCATCATCGAGCGATAGCCAGAGTCCACACGCTCAACCTCACGGGCGATCAAGCCGTAGCTGACGTAGTTCAAGCCGCTGCCGCCGTATTGCTCCGGAATCATTGCGCCCAACAGGCCGATTTCGCCCATTTCCCGGAAAATCGCAGGGTCGGTCTTTTCATGGCGGAAGGCTTCGAGCACACGCGGCGCCAGTTTGTCCTGGGCGAACTGCTCAGCGCTGTCGCGCACCATGCGCTCTTCTGCGGTGAGCTGTTGATCCAGCAGCAGCGGATCGATCCAGTTGAAGCTTGCCTTGCCAGCCATGAATAAGTCCTCGCGAAGAAAATCAGAAGTCGTGAAAGCAGACTAGGCCGGGGAGGCGAAGAGGGCAAACGAGGTTTGTGCATAGCATTGTGCTAATTTCTCACTCCGAAAGAGCCGAAATCAGCAGATATGCATTTATTGAGTGAGGACAAGATACATGCGCAGAAAAATTCCCAGCACCACCGCCCTTGTCAGTTTTGAGGCTGCGGCCCGCCACGAGAGCTTTACCAAGGCAGCGCACGAGCTTTCCATCACTCAAGGCGCGATCTGCCGACAAATTGCGAGCCTTGAGGAGTTTTTGAGTGTCGAGCTGTTTCGCCGGTCACGACGCGGTGTAAAACTCACCGAAGCCGGCCTGTCTTACAGCCGTCGCGTGGCCATGCAACTGGACGCCGTAGAGCGCGACACCTTGTCAGTGATGGGACAGCAAGGCGCCAGCGTTATCGAGCTGGCTGTAGTCCCCACCTTCGGCACCCAATGGCTAATCCCCCGGCTCAAGGACTTCCAGGGCAAACACCCGGAAGTCACGGTCAACCTCACCAACCGCACACGTCCCTTCCTGTTTGCCGACACTGAGTTCGACGCGGCGATCTACTTTGGTGATGCCGACTGGTCAGGCACCGAATCCCACCGGCTGATGGGAGAAAACCCCGTGCCCGTGTGCAGCCCTCGATTACTGGGGACTCGAGCCTACTTCAACCCTCTGGAAATAGCAGAGCTGCCATTGCTGCAACAAACCACGCGTCCTTACGCCTGGCGCCAGTGGTTCAACGCCCGGCAACTGGACGTGCCTCGCGACATGACAGGCCCTCGTTACGAGCTATTCTCGATGTTGTCCCAGGCAGCCATGCATGACATGGGGATCGCGCTGATTCCACCGTTCTTTATCCAGCGCGAGCTGGACGAGAAACGCCTGGTGATCGCACATCCCGAAGCACTGACCAGTTCGAAGGCTTATCACCTGATGATTCCGGAGAGAAAGGTCGAGTCGGCATCATTACACGCCTTCAGAGACTGGTTGACTGACCAATCGCAACGCTACAGCCCAAGTATTTAAAGGACTCAAGTGTTTTATTGACCCTGTAGTCAGATATATTTTAATCCTACAGATATACGTATATGTCGCATTTCAACCAACTGTATCTATCACACAAAAATACCGCTCAAAGCCATGATTTTCATGGCTTGTAGCGACTATAACCTGCCCATGTACGACCATTCACACCAGCGATTGAAAAACCGGCTATAAACACCTGTAAGCCTTTAAATACCTGTATTTAAAGCGGTTATTTCAAGGTGTTGCGACAATCAGTCACAGGGTGACTTGTAGTTAATTTTTCGTCACCCGTCATAATCCCTTGATGGCCGTAAAGTTCGCCTGCAAAATGCCGCGCCCCGCTGTCATTTCAGCGGGATCGTGCTGATCGGTCGCCCCAGATGCGCCACTCACGGTGCACTGGCCTTTTTACAAAAAGATCAAAAGCAAAAAGATCATGCAGGAGATTTGACGTGCACATTGGTGTTCCTCTCGAAACCCAGACCGGTGAAACACGGGTGGCTGCCACCCCGGAAACCATCAAGAAACTGATCGGCCAGGGCCATAAGGTCACTGTTCAAAGCGGCGCAGGCATTAACGCCAGCATCGTCGACAGTGCCTATGAAACGGCAGGCGCAACCATTGGCAGCGCCAACGATGCGTTTGGCGCAGAGCTGATTCTCAAGGTAGTTGCCCCCAGCGACAGCGAGCTTGCGCTGATCAAAAGCGGCACCGTACTGGTGGGCATGCTCAATCCGTTCAGCAACGAAACCATCACCAAGCTGGCCGAACGCGGCATTACCGCTTTCGCCCTTGAAGCTGCACCACGTACGTCTCGGGCACAGAGCCTGGATGTGTTGTCCTCCCAGGCCAACATCGCTGGCTACAAGGCCGTGTTACTCGCCGCCCATCACTATCCGCGCTTCATGCCGATGCTTATGACGGCTGCCGGTACGGTCAAGGCTGCACGCGTGCTGATCCTCGGCGCCGGCGTCGCAGGCTTGCAGGCGATTGCGACAGCGAAACGTCTGGGTGCCGTGATCGAAGCGTCTGACGTACGCCCGGCCGTGAAGGAGCAGATCGAGTCCCTCGGCGCCAAGTTCGTCGACGTGCCTTACGAGACCGATGAAGAGCGCGAATGCGCCGTCGGCGTTGGTGGTTACGCCCGCCCGATGCCGAGCAGCTGGATGCAACGCCAGGCCTTGGCCGTGCACGAGCGCGCCAAGCTTGCCGACATCGTCATCACCACCGCACTGATCCCGGGCCGCAAGGCACCGACGCTGCTGAGTGCCGAAACCGTCGCGCAAATGAAGCCAGGCTCGGTGGTCATCGACCTCGCTGCTGCCCAAGGCGGCAATTGCCCGCTGACCGTTGCAGACCAAACCGTGGTGGAGAACGGCGTGATCATCTGCGGCCCGACCAACCTCGCCGGCGCTGTCGCCGCCGACGCTTCGGCTTTGTACGCGCGCAACCTGCTGGACTTCCTGAAGCTGGTCTTCACCAAGGAAGGGCAGTTTGAAATCAACCTCGAAGACGACATCGTCGCCGCGTGCCTGATGTGCCGCGACGGCCAAGTCATCCGCAAAAACGCCTAAGCAGGGATTCAGACGATGGAAGAGCTTATCTCCCCCGGTATCTACAACCTGATCATCTTTGTGCTGGCGATTTATGTCGGTTACCACGTGGTCTGGAACGTAACGCCTGCGCTGCACACGCCGTTGATGGCGGTGACCAACGCGATTTCCGCAATTGTGATCGTCGGCGCCATGCTGGCTGCTGCCCTCACCGTGACCCCACTGGGAAAAACCATGGGCACCCTGGCCGTGGCCTTGGCGGCGGTGAATGTATTCGGCGGCTTCCTGGTCACCCGCAGGATGCTTGAGATGTTCAAGAAGAAAGCCCCGAAAGTAAAAGAAGAGGCGCCGAAGTAATGAGCATGAATCTGGTAACGACGCTGTATCTGATCGCGTCGATCTGCTTCATCCAGGCCCTTAAAGGCCTGTCGCACCCGACCACTTCGCGTCGCGGCAACCTGTTCGGCATGCTCGGCATGGCGCTGGCGGTGCTCACCACCGTAGGCCTCATCTATAAGCTCGGCGCCGAACTGGCGACTGCTGGTATCGGCTACGTGATTGTCGGCCTGCTGGTCGGCGGCACTGCCGGGTCGATCATGGCCAAGCGCGTAGAAATGACCAAGATGCCGGAGCTGGTCGCCTTCATGCACAGCATGATCGGCCTGGCGGCGGTGTTTATCGCCATCGCCGCGGTGGTCGAGCCGCAGTCGTTGGGCATCGTCAAACATCTGGGCGACTCGATTCCAGCAGGCAACCGCCTTGAACTGTTCCTCGGCGCAGCCATCGGTGCAATCACCTTCTCCGGTTCGGTGATCGCCTTTGGCAAGCTGTCGGGCAAGTACAAGTTCCGCCTGTTCCAGGGTGCCCCCGTACAGTTCGGCGGCCAGCACAAACTGAATCTGGTACTGGGTTTGGCGACGCTGGGCCTGGGCCTGGCGTTCATGTTCACTGGCAACCTCACAGCCTTCGCGCTGATGCTGGCCCTGGCCTTCGTGCTGGGCGTGCTGATCATCATCCCGATCGGCGGCGCGGACATGCCGGTAGTCGTGTCGATGCTCAACAGCTACTCCGGCTGGGCAGCGGCGGGTATCGGCTTTTCGCTGAACAACTCGATGCTGATCATCGCCGGCTCGCTGGTGGGTTCAAGCGGCGCGATCCTGTCTTACATCATGTGCAAGGCGATGAACCGCTCCTTCTTTAATGTACTGCTGGGTGGTTTCGGCAACATGGCGGACGCCGGTGCAGCGGCAGGTTCGAAGGAAGCACGGCCGGTGAAGTCCGGCTCTGCGGACGACGCAACCTTCCTGCTGACCAACGCCGATACCGTGATCATCGTTCCGGGCTACGGCCTGGCGGTAGCGCGGGCGCAGCATGCGCTTAAAGAACTGACCGAAAAGCTGACCCATCGCGGAGTGACCGTGAAGTATGCGATCCACCCGGTGGCGGGTCGCATGCCGGGGCACATGAACGTCCTGCTTGCCGAGGCCGAAGTGCCTTACGACCAGGTGTTCGAGATGGAAGACATCAACTCCGAATTCGGCCAGGCCGACGTGGTGCTGGTTCTGGGCGCGAACGACGTGGTCAACCCGGCGGCGAAGAACGATCCGACCTCGCCGATTGCCGGCATGCCGATCCTCGAAGCGTTCAAGGCCAAGACCATCATCGTCAACAAACGCTCCATGGCCAGCGGCTATGCGGGCCTGGATAACGAGCTGTTCTATCTGGACAAGACCATGATGGTCTTCGGTGATGCCAAGAAGGTCATCGAAGACATGGTCAAGGCCGTCGAGTAACACTGCTTCAGCGCAATACAAAAAACCCTGGCCTCCCGTAGGCTGGGGTTTTTTTATCGTTCCCATGCTCCGCGCGGGAATGCATCCAGGGACGCTCTGCGTCCCGCTGTGCACACACATATGAAACCCGACCAAAGGCTCTAAATCGCACCCCGGCATTCGACCATGGTAGCGGGCCGAAATTTTTTGAAATCACTAAACTGCGCACCTTGCTTCCGTAGCCTGAGATAACAATCCATGTACCGTGATCGTATCCGCTTGCCTTCGTTGTTGAACAAGGTCATGAGCGCGGCAGACGCCGCTGCACTGATCGAGGACGGCATGACCGTCGGCATGAGCGGCTTCACCCGTGCCGGTGAAGCCAAGGCCGTCCCCCACGCCCTGGCCGAGCGCGCCAAGACTTCGCCGCTGAAAATCACCTTGATGACCGGCGCCAGCCTGGGCAATGACCTGGACAAGCAACTGACCGAAGCCGGCGTGCTGTCCCGGCGCATGCCGTTTCAGGTCGACAGCACGTTGCGCCGCGCAATCAACGCCGGCGAGGTGATGTTTATTGATCAACATTTGTCCGAAACCGTCGAGCAACTGCGCAACAACCAGCTCAAGCTGCCGGACATCGCGGTGATCGAAGCCGTCGCCATCACCGAACAAGGGCATATCGTGCCGACCACCTCCGTGGGCAACTCGGCCAGTTTCGCGATTTTCGCCAAGCAGGTGATCGTCGAGATCAACCTTGCGCACAACCCGAACCTGGAAGGGCTGCACGACATCTATATCCCGACCTACCGGCCGACACGCACGCCGATCCCGTTGGTGAAAGTCGACGACCGCATCGGAAGCACCGCGATTCCGATCCCGCCGGAAAAGATCGTCGCCATCGTCATCACCAACCAGCCCGACTCCGCCTCGACTGTGACGCCACCGGATGCTGATACCCAAGGCATCGCGAATCACCTGATCAACTTCCTCAAGCAGGAAGTGGACGCCGGGCGCATGACCAACAAGCTCGGCCCGCTGCAGGCCGGGATCGGCAATATCGCCAACGCGGTGATGTGCGGCTTGATCGAATCACCGTTCGAAGACCTGACCATGTATTCGGAAGTGTTGCAGGATTCGACGTTCGACCTGATCGACGCCGGCAAACTCAGCTTTGCCTCCGGCAGCTCGATCACTCTGTCAGAGCGGCGCAATGCCGACGTGTTCGGCAACCTGGAACACTACAAAGACAAGCTGGTGCTACGTCCGCAGGAAATCTCCAACCACCCTGAAGTGGTGCGACGTTTGGGCATTATCGGGATCAACACTGCATTGGAGTTCGACATTTACGGCAACGTCAACTCCACGCACGTCTGCGGTACGCGAATGATGAACGGCATCGGCGGTTCCGGGGACTTCGCGCGCAATGCGCACTTGGCGATCTTCGTGACGAAGTCGATTGCCAAGGGCGGCGCGATTTCCAGCGTAGTGCCGATGGTCAGCCATGTTGACCACACCGAGCATGACGTCGACATCCTCGTCACTGAAGTCGGCCTAGCCGATCTACGGGGCCTGGCGCCACGCGAGCGCGCACGCGTGATCATCGACAACTGTGTGCACCCCGCGTACCGCGACGCCCTGAACAGTTACTTCAATGCGGCCTGCGCCATCGGCGGCCACACCCCGCACATCCTGCGCGATGCCCTGAGCTGGCACATTAACCTGGAAGAAACCGGGCATATGCTCAAGGCGTGATTGATACAGATTCGGGCTGATGCAAACACAGTTTCATCAGCTCGGCATCTTAACGGCCAGATCTGTAAAAAACTGTACTGCTGTACCGGTCTTTTCCTAGCGAAATATCCTACTCCCTCTGTCGAAAATGCCTATTTCGCACTATTACAGTGCGGACAGGTACAGTTGCCCCATTTCCGTACAGTACAGCCGCTATAAACAGTTAACTGGGCCCTCACAATACAAGTGAACTGTATCTGGAGAGTCTTGTGCTGGAGGAGGATCATTGGCATCAGTTAAACCACTACCTAATCCCGCCACAAGCGGAAGGATGTCACCATGGAACGTACACTCAGTTCCGATCTGTTCTTCGAAGAAAAAGCTGTAAACACCCAGGCTTCCATGCCTTTGCGCGTTCTCGCCAACCTGATGTTGTGGCAGCGCCGCATCTCCAGCCGCCATCAATTGGCCCGTCTGGATTCGCGTCTGCTGGCTGACGCCGGTATCAGCGAAGCTCAACGCTACGAAGAGCTGAGCAAGCCGTTCTGGCGCTGATTCAGCGCTCGCTGGCCCTGACCTGACGGGTCCACTGCCAGCAACCTGATTTGTCAAAACAAAGCCCGCCCCGGGAAACCGGAGGCGGGCTTTGTTGTTTCCGGCATCCGGATTTCAAGGCCCAAACAGATCCATCGCGCAAGGATAGGTACAGTTTCAAAAACATAACAATTAATAGGTACAATTCTACATTGGTGTATCTGTATCGGTTATGGCAAGCCGCTCAAGATGGTGTTCCAGGACTTCACGAAAGGCGCTCACCATGACCACACCGCTCTTACTCCCGCGTTTGCTGGGCCGTGCAGCCCGTGTTTGGCTCAGATGGGTGCACCACGCGCATGAACGTCGCCAACTGGCGCAACTCAATCCCCGCGAACTGTCCGACGCCGGTATCACCTCGGGCGAGCGAACGGCGGAGTTGTCCAAGCCTTTCTGGCGTGACTAACCCGCCAAGAGACTTCCCGAACGGATAAACGGCAGCTTAAGATCCACTCACCACGTGGCGAACCTTGTAGAACGGGCGTCTGATGCTCAACAGCAATAATGCCCGTTTCACAGTGGCCGCTTTGCGCCGCTTTATTCGTTCATCTACAGGAGTCATTCCATGTCCCGTCTTCGCCTGCTGAGCGCTGCCGCCTTGTTGGCCGTAGCTGCCAACGCCAACGCGAGCAGCTTCCTTGTGACCACCGACTCCATCGTCGGCGCACTGAAAGCCACTTCCGATGCCAGCTCCGATGCCACGTCGTCCCTGCGTGACAACAAAGTCGTCCAGGCCGCCCGTGACGATGCCGCCAGTTTTGTCGCCAGCGAGGGCGCCATTCGTGGTGTGAAACTGGAAAGCGCCCTGGCGCAGATCCGCCAACAAGCACCGCAACTTAACACCGCCACTGACGCGCAACTGGCCCAAGCCATTCTGGCTATCTGAACGGCAGATGAAATTTGGAAGCGCCAGCCGCTTCCAAATGTGTCAACGCTGGCCCTCACCGGGGCATTAGGCTAGCCTTGGCGCTCGCTTTCAGTTGTCGAGTCCCATGGCTTTTTCATACCGCCTATTGATCGTTCCCGTGCTGCTTTCCATGTGCTGGTCACCCATGGCTTCGGCCTTTGACACGAGCACCCAGAGCACCGTCATCAGTGTGTATGCCACCAGCAAGGTGACCTCTGCGCCTTTTGACAAGAAGTTGATACTGGCCGCCAAGGATGATGCCGCAGCGTTTATTGCCACCGATGGTCAATGGCGGGGCGCTCGACTCGAATCCGCGCTGGATTACCTGCGCCGCACCCAGCCAAAACTTCATGCTGGCGACCTTGAACTGGCGCAAGCAATTCTCGTCCAATAATCATCGTGTATTTCCATCTTTGTATTCTGGAGTTATTCCATGCGTAGCCCGCTGATCGCCGCCGCTCTCGGCCTGCTGTTGTTGGCCGATGTTGCCCACGCGCAAACCTTGAAGGCCACCAGTAACATCATCGTGCGTGCCTCCGCGCGCACCATTGATTTCACCTCGGACACCACCACCTCGATCCGCGACTCCAAAGTCGTGCGCGAAGCCCACGACGATGCCGCGAGCTTCGTTGCCTCCGATGGCCAAATCCGTGGTGCGCAACTCGAAGCTGCTTTCGACACCCTGCGCACCCGCGTGCCGGAAGCCCGCGACGCCAGTGACCAGACCCTCGCTGAAGCTATCCTCGCACTGTGAGGCGACTGTTCGCCTGGCTACTGGCCGGGACTGTGCTGCTCTGTGCAGGCACAGCCCAGGCCAGCCTGCACCTGCGGCTCAAGACCGAGGGCTTGAGCCCGGCGCAACAGCAGGCCAGCCAGGCATTGCTCGATGAGGCGATGCGCTCGTTGCCGCCGCGCTTTATCGAGCAACTGGACCGCACCATTGATGTCGGCTGGACCGACAAGATGCCCGAAAATGCTTACGGCCAGGCCTCCCTGGTGTCCGAGCTGGACCTCAATCAAAACCTGCTCGCCAGCCTGACCGATGGCAGCGCCGCTACCCAGAAAACCAATCGCCCCCACGGCACCGTACGCCGCGAGATGCTCGCCACCGTGCTGCATGAACTGACCCACATCTATGACCGCGCGCGCCTGTGGACCAAAGAAGACCGCGCGCTGATCAACCGTTGCAGCCGCCAGAACAACATTACCGGCCTGATTGGTTTGCCCGATCAATGCCGGGGTCAGAATGACCGCCGCTTTACCCTCAGTGACGACCCGCGCCTGCTCGACCTCGCCGGCTGGCCGCAATACGTTGGCCGCCGCGGTGAGCGTGAGCAGAACAACCACCAGGTCGCCCGCAGCCCGGACATCTACGAAACCACCAGCCCGCTCGAATTCGTGGCGGTCAACATGGAGTATTTCCTCCTCGACCCAAGCTACGCCTGCCGCCGCCCCTCGCTGTTTCGCTATTACAAGGACCATTTCGGCTGGGCGCCGCCGGAACAGGACACCTGCGCCAAGACTTATGCGTTCCTCAACGCGGGCAACGATTTCGCGAAGACCCCGCTGGGCCAGATTGACCCGGAGCGCGTCTATGAAATCGACTACCTGCTGGCTGAAGCCAACGAGAACCTGGTGAGCCGCTGGGGCCATAGCATGTTGCGCCTGGTGATCTGCGCACCCGGTCGCCCACGTGGCCCGGATTGTCGCCTGGACCTGGACCAGCACCTGGTGCTGTCCTACCGCGCCTTCGTCGGTGACGTACAACTGTCGAGCTGGGACGGCCTGATCGGCAAGTACCCGTCGCGTCTGTTTGTGTTGCCGCTGGCCCAGGTGATCGACGAATACACCAAGACCGAGCTGCGCGGGCTGGCCTCTGTGCCGCTCAAGCTTTCGCGTCAGGAAATCAACGACACCGTCGAACATGCCGCCGAGATGCACTGGAGCTACGACGGCAATTACTTTTTCATTTCCAACAACTGCGCGGTGGAGAGCCTGAAACTGCTGCGCAGCGGCAGCGCCAACCCGCAATTGACCGGCCTGGACAACATTACCCCCAACGGTTTGCTGGAAGTCCTTGCCGCACGCGGCCTGGCGGACACCAGCGTGTTGAAGGACAAGCGCGAGGCGCTGCGCCTGGGCTACCACTTCGACTCGTTTCGCGAGCGCTACCAGGCGATGTTCGACGTACTGCGCAAACATCTGCCGATCAAACAAACCCGCGTCGAAGACTGGCTGTCCCTCAGCGCCGAAGAACGCCGCCAGTGGTTCAGCCAGGCCGACCTGCGTACCAGCGCCGCGTTGTTATTGCTGGAACAGGCCAGCTATCGCAAGCAATTGATGCTGGCCCAGGACGAAGTCAAACAGCGTTACCTCAATGCCCGCGAGTTGAAAAACGGCGGGATGGAGAAGGCCAACAACACGCTGCAACAAATCCTCGCCAATAGCGGCTTCCTCAGCCGCCCGGCGGAACTGCTCGGCAGTGGCGGCTACGGCTTGCCGCAACCGTCGGAATCCAAACGCCTGGAATCGGAAAGCGCGCAGCGCCAGAAGCAACTGCAATCGCTGACCGGCGACCTGGATAAAGAGGTGAGGGCGCTGCTGGATCCCGCACGCGCTAATGAAATCGCCGCCTGCGAGGCCAACCTCAAGCAGATGGGCGAGCATCTGCGAGCTTTGCACAAAGCGGCCGGCGGCCTTGAACTGCCCTGAAACCTGCTGCCGAACGCAGTCCAACTGTGGGAGCGGGCTTGCTCGCGAAAGCGCAGTGTCAGTTGATGCATCATCAACTGGCAGACTGCATTCGCGAGCAAGCCCGCTCCCACATTTATCTGCGTAAGCCTAAAGACCGTGTGTCCCCTGTTTTTCCAGCGAAAGCTGGCTGAAAGCTTCCCCGTCTAGGATCGCCCCCACTGCCGGCAAAAGACCGGCTGTTAACAACAACAATGGTGATTCCCGATGTCCGCTCCTACCCGCCTGTTCGCCCCAACTCCGCTCGTACGCCCCGTGCCTTTCGTACTGCGCTGACCCCAACCCGGTTCGCCATTCCCTAGCCGCGCTACGCCTGGAGTATTCCTATGCTGACTTTCCTTGGCTTTGCCATGGTCATCACGTTCATGTTCCTGATCATGACCAAGCGCCTGTCTGCGCTGATCGCCCTGATCATCGTGCCTATCCTGTTCGCGCTGTTCGGCGGTTTCGCGCCGCAGATCGGCCCGATGATGCTTGCGGGTATCACCAAGCTTGCGCCGACCGGCGTGATGCTGATGTTCGCCATCCTCTACTTCGCCCTGATGATCGACTCCGGCCTGTTCGACCCGGCCGTGCGCAAAATCCTCAAGATGGTCAAGGGCGACCCGCTGAAAGTCTCGGTCGGCACCGCTGTGTTGGCGCTGGTCGTCTCCCTCGACGGTGACGGCGCCACCACCTACATGATCTGCGTGGCCGCCATGTTGCCGCTGTACCAGCGCATCGGCATGAGCCCGCGGATCATGGCCGGGCTGATCATTCTCGCCGGCGGCGTGATGAACATGACGCCTTGGGGTGGCCCGACTGCCCGTGCCGCCAGCGCATTGCATGTGGACCCGTCGGATATTTTCGTACCGATGATCCCGGCCATGGCCGCTGGCGTGGTGGCGATCCTGGTGATTGCCTATATGTACGGCAAGCGCGAGCGTGCTCGCCTGGGTGAACTGCACCTGGCGGGCGATGAAATCGACCACAGCGAAATCAGCGTGTCGCAATTCCCGGACGCTCGCCGTCCAAAGTTGATCTGGTTCAACGGCGCCCTGACCTTCGCCCTGATGTGCACGCTGATTGCTGGCCTGTTGCCGCTCCCGGTGCTGTTCATGGTGGCGTTCAGTATCGCCATGATCGTCAACTACCCGTGCCTGCAAATGCAGAAAGACCGCATCGCCGCCCACTCCAGCAGCGTATTGGCGGTTACCGGCCTGATCTTCGCCGCCGGCATCTTCACCGGCATTCTGTCGGGTACCGGCATGGTCGATGCCATGTCCAAGAGCCTGCTCGCCGTCATCCCGGATGCGCTGGGCCCGTACCTGGCCGTGATCACCGCGCTGGTGAGCATGCCGTTTACGTTCTTCATGTCCAACGATGCGTTCTACTACGGCGTACTGCCCGTGCTCGCCGAAGCCGCCAGCCACTACGGCATCACTGCGGCGGAAATGGGACGTGCGTCAATCGTCGGCCAACCCGTGCATCTGCTGAGCCCGCTGGTACCCTCGACGTACCTGCTGGTCGCCTTGGCCGGTATCGAATTTGGCGATCACCAGCGCTTTACCCTCAAGTGGGCAGTGCTGGTATGCCTGTGCATAATGTTCGCCGCGTTGCTGATGGGGATTATTCCGCTGTTCAGCACTCTATAATCCTACACACCCAACCGCGCGGCGCTGCAGCTTGCGCGGTTTAACATTTGCTCAAAGGAATACACATGGAATGGCTGACCAATCCGGAAATCTGGATTGCCTTCTTCACCCTGACGGCCCTCGAGATCGTCCTGGGCATCGATAACATCATCATGATTTCGATCCTGGTCAGCCGCATGCCCAAGCACATGCAGGCACGCACCCGGATCTTCGGCCTGGCGCTGGCCATGGTCACCCGAATCCTGCTGCTGCTGTCGATCACCTGGGTCATGCAACTCACCGCCGACTTGTTCGTGGTGTTCGGCCAAGGCATTTCCGGTCGCGACCTGATCCTGTTCTTCGGTGGCCTGTTCCTGTTGTGGAAAAGCTCCCAGGAGATGTACCACGCACTGGAAGGCGAAGACGAAACCCACGAGGAGCCGGGTGGCAAGGGCGGCAAATTCATCTACACCATCATCCAGATCGCGATTATCGACATCGTGTTCTCCCTGGACTCGGTGATCACCGCCGTCGGCATGGTTTCCCATGTGCCGGTCATGGTGGCGGCGATCGTCGTGGCGGTGCTGGTGATGATGCTGGCTGCCGGCACCATCAGCGAATTCATCGACAAGCACCCGTCGCTGAAAATGCTCGCGCTGTCGTTCCTGCTGGTGGTGGGTACCGTGCTGATCGCGGAATCCTTCGACGTGCACGTGCCAAAAGGCTACGTCTACTTCGCCATGGCGTTCTCGCTGGCGGTGGAAGCGGTGAACATCAAGATGCGCACCGCCATCGCGAAAAAGAAAAAACAGCAGGATCCTGTGAAACTGCGCAAGGACATTCCGGGTCAATAAAAATGATCCGCTGCTGAAAAGGGGCTTTCGAGCCCCTTTTTTTCATCCGCAAAAAGCTGATTTCATGACAGTTTTGTTTCAATCCCCACTTTAGCTATGCGATGCTGGCGCAGAGCCCATTCGCCAACTACAGCTTAAGTACAAGACGTAGAACGGCACGCGGCAACTTTCCTTCGCTCCTTTTGGAGCGCACCCACACGGGGGGCCGAGCATGCTGACCTTGCTCAATCTGCTTTCCGCCGTGACCCTGCTTATTTGGGGCACGCACATCGTCCGTACCGGCATCTTGCGGGTTTACGGTTCCAACTTGCGCCAAGTCATCGGGCAGAACATGTCCAAGCGCTGGCTGGCGTTTATCGCCGGTATCCTGGTGACGGCCATGGTGCAGAGCAGTAACGCCACGGCCATGCTGGTGACATCCTTTGTCGGCCAAGGCCTGATGGGGCTGATGCCTGCGCTGGCGACCATGCTCGGCGCTGACGTCGGTACCGCACTGATGGCGCGGGTGCTGACGTTTGACTTGTCCTGGCTGTCGCCGCTGCTGATCTTTCTCGGGGTGATTTTCTTCCTGTCGCGCAAACAGACGCGGGCAGGGCAGATGGGCCGCGTCGGGATCGGCCTGGGCCTGATCATTCTCGCGCTGCAGTTAATCGTCGAAGCTGCCGGGCCGATTACCCACGCCCAAGGCGTCAAAGTCATCTTCGCCTCGCTGACCGGCGATATCTTGCTCGACGCCCTGGTCGGCGCCCTGTTCGCAATGGTGTCCTACTCCAGCCTGGCCGCCGTGCTGCTGACGGCCACCCTGGCCGGCGCCGGCGTGATTGGCCTGCACGTCGCCATCGGCCTGGTGATCGGCGCCAACATCGGCAGCGGTGTGCTGGCCTTCCTCAGCACCAACATGCAAAACGCCGCCGGTCGCCAAGTAGCGCTGGGTAGCCTGCTGTACAAACTGATCGGCCTGTTGTTGATCATCCCGGTACTCGACCCTCTCGTACGCTGGATGGACGGCCTGGACTACAGCGCCCAAGGCATGGTCATCACCTTTCATGTGCTCTACAACACCAGCCGCTGCCTGATTCTGCTGCCGACCATCGGCCCGATGGCCCGCCTGTGTGCGTGGCTGCTGCCGGAACAACCGGAACTCAACGGCAAAGCCAAGCCGCGCCACCTGGACCTGGCCTCGCTCGCCACCCCGAGCCTGGCTTTGGCCAACGCTGCCCGGGAAACCCTGCGCCTGGGTGACTTGATCGACAACATGCTCACCGCCATGCTCGAAGTGCTGCGCGGCAAGCAAACCGCCATTACCCAGGAAATACGCAGCCTCAGCGATGACGTCGAAGCGCTGTACAGCGCGATCAAGCTGTACCTCGCACAAATGCCCCGTGAAGACCTCAGCGAACACGACAGCCGCCGTTGGGCGGAGATCATCGAACTGTCGATCAATCTGAAACTGGCTGGCGACCTGATCGAACGCATGCTGCGCAAAGTCCAGCAGCAAAAAACCTCGCAGCGTCGTCAATTTTCCGAAGTCGGCCTGGAAGAGTTGGCGGGCCTGCACAGCCAATTGATTGCCAACCTGCGCCTGGGCCTGTCGGTATTCCTCAGTGCCGACCCGGAAAGCGCTCGCCAATTGCTTCGTGAAAAACGTCGCTTCCGCGCCCAGGAACGCCGCCTGGCCCACGCTCACGTCAGCCGCTTGCAGCGCAAAATCGTGCAGAGCCTGGAGACCAGCTCCCTGCACCTGGAGCTGATTGCCGACATGAAGCGCCTCAACTCGTTATTCTGCAGCAGCGCCTACGTGGTGTTAGAAACGTCCGACACTGGCGCACTCTCGGCCGAAGATATTGCCGACATCACCCATTCGCCCTGAACGTACGACGGCGAGTGAAGTCAGTTAACAATGGACTTCACTCGCCAGGAAGCTTGTTATGCGTCGCCTGCTATTCGCCTGCCTGCTCATGGGCTCTGCTCATTCTTTTGCCTTTGACCGCCTGCAAGTCGAGGGCTACACCTTGCCCAACGGCCTGCAACTGTTGCTCAAACCGGGCACCGAGCGCGGGCACGTGGCCATCCGCCTGGTGGTGGGTGTAGGGCTGGATGACTTCCCCTGCGCCGAAAAAGAACTGCCGCACCTGCTCGAGCACTTGCTGTTCAGCGGTATCGACGGCGGCGGTGAAGGTGACCTCGAAGACCGCATGCAAGCCCTCGGCGGCGAATGGAATGCCTACACCAGCAACGCCGACACTACATTCGTAATCGAGGCCCCCGCGCAAAACCAGCGCAAGGTACTCGACCTGCTACTGGCGATCCTCACCCGCACCCAGTTGACCGACGCCAATATCAATGCCGCCAAGCAGGTGGTCGAACGCGAAGACGGCGGCCATTACTCGCACCTGCAACGCCTGCTCGATCGCCAGGACCTGGGCCACACCGCCAGCAATCAATTGGCCGTGGAATTGGGCCTCAAATGCGCTGAACGTGCCGAAGTCGGCCACCTGACTCGCGACCAGTTGGAGAAGCTGCGCACGAGTTGGTACGCCCCCAACAACATGACGCTGATCATCGTCGGCGACCTCGACAAGCTGCTGCCCGCCTACCTGGAGCGCACCTACGGCCAGCTCGAGCCGGTCGAGCCGAGCGAGCATCTGCCATTACCGGAAATCCAGCACGCCGCCGCCAGCCATCGCGACTTGATCCACGGCTGGCTCGGTGACAGCGCCAAGCTGCACCTGCTGTTGCCCGAGCCGGTGCTGGACGATGGGCATGATGAAACCTACGACCTGCTCAAGGACTACCTCGACTGGGCGCTGTACCGCCAACTGCGCCTCAAGCATGCTTTGTCCTACGGCCCCTGGAGCGAACGTGAAGTGCTTGGTGGCGTCGGTTTCCTCAGCCTGAATGCCGACGTTGAGCGGGACAACCTTCCCGAGGCAGAACAAGTACTCCAGGACCTCAAGGCGCAACTGCTCAAGGACGGCCTCGACCCGGGCACCTTCGCCCGCCTGCAACAAGCCGCCATCGCCCGCCAAGCGTGGGCTGTTCAAGGTAATAGCGCACTCGCCGACTATTACTGGAGCGCCTCCGGCGACTACAACAATGGCCACTTCAGCGACCCGGTCAAACGCATCAAAGCCGTGAGCCTGGAACAAACCAACCAGGCCATGCGTCAAGTATTCAAGGAGCCGGGCTACTGGCGTATCGAAAAGCCGCTGCTGAGCTACGACAGCCTGAGCTGGATCGGCGCCGGTGTGCTCGCACTGATCGCCATTGTGTTGGGCGGTGTGCGGCTTTATCGCAAACGGGTCGCGTAATGAGGCACCGAACATACGGCTAAGACGTTATTCTGTCTGGGCTTTTTCCTACACCAAGTGTGAACCTCCCATGCCAAACCTGCCGCCCCTCATCCAGCGCATCATCGAACTGATCAAGCGCTACCCGGGGGTGATCGCACTCGGCGGCTTTATCTCGGGTGTGTGCAGCTTCATTCTGGTAGATCGCCAGCAAGGCATGGCCAGCTGGATTGCGGTCATCATGCTGGTGAGCTGGCTGTGGCTGATGCTGGAAAACAGCTTCACCCAGCTGTTCGCCAAGGTGTTCAAGCGGGAAATCCCCGAGCCGCTGCTGCGCTACGCCACCCAGATGATCCATCAGGAAAGCCTGTTCTTCGTGCTGCCGTTCTTTTTCGTGACCACCGCGTGGAACAGCGGCCAATCGGTGTTCACCGGCCTGCTCGGCGCGGCGGCATTGGTATCGATCACCGACCCGCTGTACTACAAGTGGCTCGCGCCGAAGCGTTCGTTGTTCCTCGCGCTGCACACCTTGACCCTGTTCGCTGCGCTGCTCACCGCGCTGCCGATCATCCTGCACCTGACCACCGCGGAAAGTTACAAATTGGCGCTGGGTGTAGCCATTGCGCTGTCGATCCCGAGCCTGGCCGTGAGCCTGCCGCTGCGCAGCGTCAAAGGTTGGGCAATGCTGCTCGGCGTCACGGCCGCGATTGGCTGCGCCGGTTGGTTCCTGCGCAGCTGGGTGCCGCCAGCAACCCTGTGGATGACCGAAGTCGCCATCAGCACCCAGCTGCAAGACCGCACGCCAGGCGATGACCTCAAGGAAGTCACCGCCGCCCAATTGCGCAGCGGCGGACTGTACGCCTATACCGCCATCAATGCCCCGCGCGGGCTGGATGAGCGCATCTACCATGTGTGGAAATTCAACGGTCAGGAAGTCGACCGCATCGCCCTGGACATCCACGGCGGGCGCAAAGAGGGCTACCGCGCCTGGACCCACAAGCAGAACTTCCCGCCCGACGCGGTGGGCCGCTGGCAGGTACGGGTGCTGACTGAGGATGGGCAGGTCATCGGCGTGCTGCGCTTCAAAGTCACTGACACAGCACAAACGGACAACCCAAAGTAAGCTGTATCGTGCTATTACGTAGCCATTGTGGACAGCCAAACAAGCTCGGAGCTTATGACCACCAGTACGACGGCCGGCGCCGCCCATCTCGACTCTTCCACCACTCCGCCGTTACTCAGGATTACGGGGGACTGGACGCTTGCCCACTACGCCAACCTGAAAAAGCTGTCGGA
Organism: Pseudomonas fluorescens; assembly: GCF_002022275.1. Lineage (GTDB taxonomy): Bacteria > Pseudomonadota > Gammaproteobacteria > Pseudomonadales > Pseudomonadaceae > Aquipseudomonas > Aquipseudomonas fluorescens_AJ. The sequence continues at coordinate 808,901 of NZ_MSDF01000014.1, read as the reverse complement.
CACCCTCGACGGTCAATACGACGCTGGCGCCCGCATCGACCTGAACGGCCTCGGCGCTCTGGACACTGCCGGCGCCTCCCTGCTGGTGGAGCTGCTCGGCCCAACTCGCATCGAGCAGTCCACCGAGCAGTCCGATTGCAGCCTGTCCACCGCCGACCGTGCATTGCTCAAGACCGTCTACCGCTCGCTCAATGATTTTTGTGTACCCGACAAAGCGCCGGAAGAAGCCGCCGGCATTCAGGTCCTGGCCCGCATCGGCCGGGCGGTGGATACGGTCTGGCAGGACAGCACGAGACTGCTCGGCTTTATCGGCCTGATCCTCGAGACCTTCGCCCGTGGCCTTTTCCGGCCCAAGCGCTGGCGTATCACGCCGATGGTCGCGCATATCGAACAAACCGGCCTCGACGCCGCGCCCATCGTGGCCTTGCTGACCTTTCTGGTCGGCGCCGTGGTGGCGTTTCTCGGCGCCACCGTGCTCAAGAGCTTTGGTGCGACCGTTTTCACTGTCGACCTGGTGGCGTTCTCGTTCCTGCGCGAATTCGGCGTGTTGCTCACCGCCATCCTGATCGCCGGCCGCACCGCCAGCGCGTTTACTGCGCAAATCGGCTCGATGAAGGCCAACGAAGAAATCGACGCGATCCGCACCCTGGGCCTCGACCCGATGGAGCTGCTGGTATTGCCGCGCGTGCTGGCGCTGTTGGTATCACTGCCAATGCTGACCTTTCTGGCGATGCTTTCAGGGATCGTCGGCGGCGGCGTGGTCTGCGCCGTGGCGCTGGACATTTCACCGGCGATGTTTCTCTCGCTACTGCAATCGGACATCGGCGTGCAGCATTTCCTGGTGGGCATGGTGAAAGCGCCAATCTTCGCCTTCCTGATTGCGGCGATTGGTTGCCTCGAAGGCTTCAAGGTCAGCGGCAGCGCAGAATCGGTCGGCGCTCACACCACCTCCAGCGTGGTGCAATCCATTTTTGTGGTGATCGTGCTGGATGCGGTCGCCGCCATGTTCTTTATGGAGATGGGCTGGTGAGTCGTCTACACCGAGCGCCCACCGAGGCGGTGATCGAAGTGCGCGGCCTGTGCAACCGCTTTGGCAGCCAGAGCGTGCACGAGAACCTCGATCTGGATTTGTACAAAGGCGAGATTCTGGCGGTGGTCGGCGGCTCCGGCAGCGGCAAGTCGGTGTTGCTGCGCAGCATCGTCGGCCTGCGCCGCCCCAGCGAAGGCGAAGTGCGGGTGTTCGGCAAGAACCTGCCCAACCTTTCGGAACATGAGCGCTCGCTGGTGGAACGGCGCTTTGGCGTGTTGTTCCAGAAGGGCGCGCTGTTTTCCTCGCTGACCGTTACCGAAAACGTCGCCTTGCCGTTGATCGAACACGCGGGCCTCAGCCGTCGCGATGCCGAGCACTTGGCCGCGGTGAAACTGGCACTGGCCGGGCTGCCGCTGTCGGCGGCGGATAAATACCCGTCGGCACTGTCCGGCGGCATGATCAAGCGCGCCGCCTTGGCGCGGGCACTGGCGCTGGACCCGGACATCCTGTTTCTCGACGAACCCACAGCCGGCCTCGACCCGATTGGCGCGGCGCAATTCGACCAACTGATTTTGACCCTGCGCGATGCGCTGGGCCTGAGTGTGTTTCTGGTGACCCACGACCTCGACACGCTCTACACCATCACCGACCGCGTGGCGGTGCTGGCGCAGAAGAAAGTGCTGGTGGCCGATGCCATCGATATCGTCTCGGAAACGGACGACGCGTGGATTCACGAATATTTCCACGGCCCCCGTGGCCGCGCGGCATTGGATGCCGCTCAATCGCTAGACGAGGTATGACATGGAAACCCGAGCCCATCATGTGATGATCGGACTGTTCAGCGTGATTGTGGTGGTCGGCGCGATACTGTTCGGCCTGTGGCTGGCCAAGTCCAGCGTCGACAGCGCGTTTCAGGACTATGAGGTGGTGTTCAACGAGGCGGTCAGTGGCCTGTCCCAGGGCAGTTCGGTGCAGTACAGCGGGATCAAGGTCGGCGACGTGACGAGCCTGCGCCTGGACCCGAAAGACCCACGCCGCGTCTTGGCGCGCATCCGCCTGGCCGGGCAGACGCCGATCAAGGAAGACACCCAGGCCAAGCTCGCACTGACTGGCATCACCGGCACCTCAATCATCCAGCTCAGCGGCGGCACACCGCAGAGCCCGGAACTGCAGGGCAAGGACGGTAACCTACCGGAAATCATCGCCTCGCCGTCGCCCATCGCGCGCCTGCTCAATAACAGCAACGACCTGATGACCAGCATCAACCTGCTGCTGCACAACGCCAACCACATGTTCTCCCGCGAGAACGTCGAGCGCCTGAGCAACACCCTCGACAACCTGCAGCAAACCACGGGTGCCATTGCCGACCAGCGCGGCGATATCAAGGTGGTGATGCAGCAACTGATGCAGGTGAGCAAACAGGCCAGCGCCGCGCTGGAGCAAACCACCACGCTGATGCGCAGTGCCAATGGCCTGCTCAACGATCAAGGCAAGCACGCCTTCGGCAGTGCCGAACAGGCGATGAAGTCCCTCGAAAAAAGCACCGCGACCATCAACACCTTGCTGACCGACAACAAGGATTCGGTGAACAGCGGCCTGCAAGGCCTCAACGAATTGGCGCCGGCCGTGCGCGAACTGCGAGAAACCCTCGGTTCGCTGCGCGCCATCTCCCGCCGCCTCGAAGCCAACCCCAGCGGTTACCTGCTGGGCAGCGACAAGAACAAGGAGTTCACGCCATGAAGCGTGCTTACCAAATCATCGCTCCCGTAGCCCTGGCGCTCATCAGCGCGTGCTCGATCCTGCCCAAGGCAGACCCGTCAGATGTCTACCGCCTGGCGGCGGCGCAAACGACCACTCAAGGTGCTCCGGTGAGCTGGTCGCTGCGCATCAGCAAGCCGCAGACCAGCGAATTCCTCGACAGCCCGCGCATTGCCGTGGTGCCCAATGGCGACCTGATCAGCAGCTATGCGAACTCACGCTGGAGCGACCCGACGCCCGTGTTGCTGCGTAATCGGTTTATGGACGGCTTCCAGCGCGATGGGCGGGTGACGTTGCTGAGTACCGACGAGACCAACTTGCAGGCTGACTATGAGCTGGGCGGGCAGTTGCAGGCGTTTCAGAGTGAATACCGGGGCAGTGCGGTTGAGGTGGTGATTCGCCTGGATGCGCGGCTGGTGCGCGGGAGTGATCAGCGGATTATTGCCAGTCGGCGGTTTGAAGTGCGCCAGCCGGTGAGCGATACCAAGGTGCCGGCGGTGGTGGCCGGGTTTGGTCAGGCGGGGGATCAGTTGAACAAGCAGGTGGTGGAGTGGGTGGTGCAGCAGGGCAATGCAGCGCCGAAACGCTGAAGGCCTCATCGCAGGCAAGCCAGCTCCCACACTTGAACTGTGAATACATTCAAATGTGGGAGCTGGCTTGCCCGCGATAGCAATTTCAGTCTCAGCCAAAAAACCAGTAACACACCGCAATAGCCGCGACCACACCGGCAAACTCAGCCAGCAACGCACACCCCACGGCATGCCTGGCCCGCTGAATCCCCACCGACCCAAAGTACACCGCCAACACATAAAAGGTGGTTTCCGTACTGCCCTGAATCGTCGCTGCCACGAGTGCCGGGAAGCTGTCCACACCCTTGGTCTGCATCGTCTCGATCAACAGCGCCCGCGCGGCACTGCCGGAGAAGGGCTTGACCATCGCCGTCGGCAAGGCATCGACGAAGCGCGTGTCCATGCCGGTCCAGGCCACCAGATGGCGGATCCCTTCAAGGCCGAAATCCAAGGCCCCCGAGGCGCGCAACACGCCCACCGCGCAGAGCATCGCCACCAGATACGGCAGCAGGTTCTTGGCAACGTCGAAACCCTCTTTGGCACCTTCGACAAACGCCTCGTACACCTTCACCTTGCGCAGCGCGCCGATCACCAGAAACAGCATGATCAGGCCAAACAGCGTCAGGTTGCCGAGGATCGAAGACAAGCCCGCCAGCGCCGTGACCGACAACGTCGCCAGCAATGCCATGAAACCACCGAGGATCAGCGCACCGGGAATCAGGTACGCCAGCACCACCGGGTCCCACAGGCGCAGGCGCTGCATGATCGCGACCGACAGCAGGCCGACCAATGTAGAGGCACTGGTGGCCAGCAGGATCGGCAGGAACACCAGCGTCGGGTCGGCTGCGCCTTGCTGGGCGCGGTACATGAAGATGGTCACCGGCAGCAGCGTCAGTGAGGACGCGTTGAGCACCAGAAACAGGATCTGCGCGTTGCTCGCGGTATTGGGGATGGGATTGAGTTCCTGCAACGCTTTCATGGCTTTCAGGCCGATGGGCGTGGCAGCGTTGTCCAGGCCCAGGCCGTTGGCAGCGAAATTGAGGGTGATCAAGCCGATGGCAGGGTGGCCGGCCGGCACTTCCGGCATCAGGCGCCGGAACAGCGGGCCGAGGGCCTTGGCCAGCCAGTCGACGATCCCGGCTTTTTCAGCGATGCGCAGAAAGCCCAGCCACAAGGTCAGGGTGCCGAACAGCAGCACCATCACTTCCACCGACAATTTGGCCATGGCGAAAATGCTTTCGACCATGGCCGCGAAAATCCCGGCGTTACCGCCGATCAGCCATTGCGCCAGTGCTGACACCATTGCCACGACAAAGAAGCCAAGCCACAGGCCATTGAGCATCAGTTAAATCCCCCGAAAGATGGGGCGAATGATAGCGGGGCTGGCAGAAACGACAAACCCCGGAATTTTCCGGGGTTTGTCTCAACGCAAGTCGTGCTGTCAGCCGCGAGTGGCTTGGGCGGTTGGCGCGGCTTCTTTGCTGCGCCAGTGCGGCAGCGAGTTCCAGTAGCGCTCGCCCTTGGCGTCGTCGTACATGCCTTCCCAGCGCGAGATGACCAACACGGCCAGGGCGTTGCCGATCACGTTGAGTGCGGTCCGCGCCATGTCCATCACGCGGTCGACACCGGCGATGAACGCCAGGCCTTCCAGCGGAATGCCCACGCTGCCCAGGGTGGCCAGCAGCACCACGAAGGACACACCCGGCACGCCGGCGATGCCTTTGGAGGTGACCATCAGGGTCAGCACCAGCATCAGTTGCTGGCCGATCGACAGGTCGATGCCGTACAGCTGGGCAATAAAGATCGCCGCGATGCTCTGGTACAGGGTCGAACCGTCGAGGTTGAACGAGTAGCCGGTCGGCACCACGAAGCTGCAAATGGCTTTCGGCGCGCCGTAGGCTTCCATCTTCTCGATCACGCGCGGCAGCACGGTTTCGGAACTGGCGGTGGAGTAAGCCAGCACCAGCTCATCCTTGAAGATGCGCATCAGCTTGATCACCGAGAAGCCGAACAGGCGAGCGATCAGGCCCAGCACCACGAAGGCGAAGAACAGGATGGCGACGTAAACCAGGATCACCAGCTTGGCCAGCGGCAGCAGAGAGGCGAAGCCGAAGTTGGCGACGGTCACCGCGATCAGCGCGAACACGCCGATCGGCGCGTACTTCATGATCATGTGGGTGACTTTGAACATGCTCTCGGACACGCCCTGGAACATGGTCACCAGCGGCTCGCGCAGCTCGGGCTTGAGGCTCGACAAGCCCAAGCCGAACAACACCGAGAAGAAAATGATTGGGAGCATGTCGCCACGGGCCACGGCGGCAAAGATGTTCGACGGGATCAGGTTGAGGATGGTCTCGATGAACGCATGCTCATGCTGCACTTCGGCGGCGGTGGCGGTGTATTTGGAAATGTCGACAGTACCCAGGGTACTCATGTCGATGCCGGCGCCTGGGTGGAACAGGTTGGCCAACAGCAGGCCGACCACGATGGCGATGGTGGTGACGATTTCGAAGTAAAGGATGGTTTTGACGCCGATACGCCCGAGCTTTTTCGCGTCACCGACACCGGCAATGCCGACGATCAGCGAGGAAATCACAATCGGGATCACGATCATCTTGATCAGGCGAATAAAGATATCGCCCGCTGGCTGCAACACATTGCTGATCCACCAGGCCTTTTCAGCACTGAAATGGTTGAGCACTGCACCGATTGCGATCCCCAGCACCAAACCGATGAGGATCTGCCAGGCGAGGCTTAGCTTTGCCTTCTTCATGTCATTACCCTTACTTCAAGTGGACGTATGGCAAATGCGCCAGCTGCAACGCTCGAAAGCGAAAAAGTGTGTGCATCAGCCTCCATGGAAGGTCACCGCAGCGTGGCCGAAATGGCTTACTGGCAGGCGAAAAAAGGCGCAACTATTCCCATGCAAGGGAGCGACGTCTAATGCCGTAAACGCCTACCCTATGCCGAATCGGCATGACTTTTTTTGAAATTAACTGTCCGAACGGTCAGTTCGATTCCGCCATTCAAGCGGGTGAATATGCCGTGGACCTGCCAATACCGGCTCGCTCAGAGATATTGGACGACCTGCAACGTTTAGCAGAAATACCTGAGAATTCACGGGATTGGCGTCAGAAACGTCCTATAGCGCGGACGAAATTTTCTAGATGGATGGTCGATTGGACACACCAGGTAATGGTTGGTCACAAGCAAACCGGAGAATTTCAGCTATGAGCGGTATGAGATGCAGGTGCTATGAGACGCGAGGAATAAGAGCGGTAAGCCCGTCGCAAGTTCAGCAAGCTTGAGGACTTGTGAACTTGCGTCGCAGCTTTTCACCTGACCCGGCCCTTGCGCAGGCACTCCCTGTACCCGTAGGTCACGCCGACCTTGATCGATCAGAGCAACCCGACCCCCTGGTCATGCATTGCCCTTGGCGGGCAACGCAGACAGAAAGAAGCGAGGGGCTTCTTCCTATGGACGCCAGTCCCGTTGACATGCGTCAGACGGAACCTAGTACCAATTCGGGTCTTTCTTCAGCTGCTCCATGAGCAGCTTTTGCATGCCTTCATTCGGCTTACCGAGGAACCGGTAATCGGCGTGCCGCGTGGGCGACTTGTCCGACGGCAAACCGGCCGGGACTTGCACCAACATGGCGTAGGCATCTTTCTTGTCGTAGCTGAAGGCAACGATCAGGCGCTTGTTCAGGCAGGTGTCAGCGGTTTCGCAGAGCGGCCCGACCAAGTACTTGTCGCCATCTTCTTCCACGGCATTCATTTGATCGGCCGTGCCCGACAGGTTCATCACCCATTCCGGCAGGCGTTCTTCTTTCTTCACCACGCCTTGCCAGGTCTCGCGAAACTGCGGGTCCGAGGTCAGCAATTCGTTGGCCCGGGTCTGGCCGTCATTGGCGGCCATCACCAGACCGCTGCCGCCCAGAAGCAGGGCGGCAGCAATGGTTTTGAGGGTCAGGGTGGTCATATTCAGCCTCGGCCGCGACGACCAAAGAAGAACGAAGCGATGAACATCACCAGGAAGACGACAAACAGGATCTTGGCGATACCCGTGGCGGTGCCAGCGATACCACCGAAGCCCAGGACTGCAGCCACAATGGCGATGATCAGAAATGTGATTGCCCAACTCAACATGGTGATTCTCCTTAGCTCTTATAGAGGTAACAGCGGTAGTGCCGTACAGCCGCTCAACACAAGCGACCTTTTATTGCCTAGAACACCCAGCGCTCTTGAGCGGGCAGTTCGGCCAGGGTCGAATCCTGGTCAGCCACTCTCAATTGCGGGGCAGTCACGTCGGCGGCAGTCACGCTGCCAACGGAACGGAAATGGGTTTGGGTCATTACTGGACGCTCAAATTGCGGGACTTGCTGCGCGCTCTGCTGCCAATGCTGCATCTGCTGACCGGCAATCAAGGTGACCATCAACGCCAGGCTGGCGAACAGGCCTTGCTGCAAGCGCAGTGGCGATACACGAAATTGGCTGAGGCCTTGGCGAGTCATGCTGTGTGTCTCCCGCATTCTGATTATTTGTTCGTTGGGAGAGATATTGCAGAGTGCATGCCAGTTTTTTTACAAAATAAATCTCAATAAAATCAATTATTTATGATCGATTCAAGATTGCCTCACCCAGCATCCTGCACGATGGGCCTATCCTGGCCGTGCGAAATGCACGATGGTCAGTGGTCGGGTCAAGGGATCGAAAGCAAGTAACGCATTGCCGAAGTGGCAAGAAGGCATGAAAACGCCACTAGGCGGGGGGTTCGTAGGAGGATGCGCAGATACCTGCGCGAAGATGCCTTTTATGAATCAGAATAAACCATGCAACTTGCCCGATTATTCCGGGACTAATCACCATCATTCATAGTTAAGGAGCGCGGGACAGATGGAATCAGCCAAGGAACTTCAAGGCCGCATTCTTTTAGTGGATGACGAATCCGCGATCCTCCGCACCTTCCGTTATTGCCTGGAAGATGAAGGCTACACCGTCGCCACCGCCAACAGCGCTGCTCAAGCCGATGCCCTGATGCAGCGCCAAGTGTTCGACCTGTGCTTCCTGGACCTGCGTCTGGGCGAAGACAATGGCCTGGATGTGTTGGCCCAGATGCGTATTCAGGCGCCATGGATGCGCGTCGTGATTGTGACCGCGCACTCGGCTGTGGACACCGCCGTCGACGCGATCCAGGCGGGCGCCGCTGATTACCTGGTGAAGCCGTGCAGCCCAGATCAATTGCGCCTGGCCACCGCCAAGCAGCTGGAAGTGCGCCAGCTCTCGGCGCGCCTCGAAGCGCTCGAAGGTGAAGTGCGCCAACCCAAAGACGGTCTCGACTCCCACAGCCCGGCAATGATGGTGGTGCTGGAAACTGCGCGCCAGGTGGCCGGTACCGACGCCAACATCTTGATCCTCGGCGAATCCGGTACCGGTAAAGGTGAGTTGGCTCGCGCCATTCACGGCTGGAGCAAGCGCTCGAAGAAATCCTGCGTGACAATTAACTGCCCGTCGCTGACGGCGGAGTTGATGGAAAGCGAGCTGTTCGGCCACAGTCGCGGCGCGTTTACCGGCGCCAGCGAAAGCACCCTGGGACGCGTCAACCAGGCGGATGGCGGCACGCTGTTTCTCGATGAAATCGGCGATTTTCCACTCACGTTGCAACCCAAGTTGCTGCGTTTTATCCAGGACAAGGAATACGAGCGTGTGGGCGACCCGGTCACCCGCCGCGCCGACGTACGCATCCTTGCGGCCACCAACCTGAACCTGGAAGACATGGTGCGCGACGGCCGCTTCCGTGAAGACTTGCTGTACCGCCTCAACGTCATCACCTTGCACCTGCCGCCGCTGCGCGAGCGCAGTGAAGACATCCTGACGCTGGCCGATCGCTTTTTGGCGCGTTTCGTCAAGGAATACGCCAGGCCTGCGCGGGGTTTCAGTGATGAAGCGCGCGAAGCGCTGCTCAACTACCGCTGGCCGGGCAATATCCGTGAACTGCGTAACGTGGTGGAGCGGGCCAGCATCATTTGCCCACAGGAGAAGGTCGAAATCAGCCACCTCGGCATGGCCGAGCAACCGACCAACAACGCCCCGCGTATTGGCGCAGCGTTAAGCCTGGACGAGCTGGAGAAAGCGCACATCGGCGCCGTGCTCGCCACCAGCGACACGCTGGACCAGGCGGCCCGCACCCTGGGTATCGACGCGTCGACCCTGTACCGCAAACGTAAACAGTACAACCTGTGAGCTGGACCCTATGAAGCTTGCGATGAAACTGCGCACTCGGTTGTTCCTGAGTATCTCAGCGCTGATCACCGTCGCCCTGCTGGGTTTGATCCTGGGCCTGGTCAGCGTCATGCAAATGGCCAAGACGCAGGAGTCGCTGATCCGCAGCAACTTCATCACCCTGGACCTGGGGCTGAAACTGCGCCAGAGCCTGGGCGATCAGTTGATCATGATGCTGGAGAAGCGCCCCGACCCCGAGGCGCTGCAAGCTTCGAAACAGCGTTATTTTGACCTGCTCGACCAAGGCATCGCTCACGAGCAGAACGATGGCAACAGCCATGGTTTCAGCCAGGCCCACACCAATTACCAGAACCTGCTGGAAGCGTTCGGCGAGTCCCAACAGGCGTCACCGCCGCCGGGCAGCAAGGAAAAACTCACCGAGACCTTCAACGTGCTGCGCAACGGCTTGATTGCCGAGCACAAGATGGCCTTGGAAAACATCAGTAACAGCGAGCACAAATCCCGCGAACGCGCCCTGCTGATTGCCGGTCTGCTGGGGTTGGTGGGGCTTGCGGTATTGATCATCGGTTTTGTCACGGCCCACGGCATCGCGCGGCGCTTCGGCGGGCCCATCGAAGCGCTGGCCAAGGCAGCGGACAAGATCGGCCAGGGTGATTTCGAAGTGACGCTGCCGATATCCTCGGCGGCGGAGATGAACCAGTTGACGCGCCGCTTCGGGATCATGGCCGAGGCGCTGCGCCAGCATCAGGCCACCAACGTCGACGAATTGCTGGCAGGCCAGCAACGCCTGCAAGCTGTACTCGACAGCATCGACGACGGCTTGCTGATGATCGACCGCCAAGGCCGCCTTGAGCACCTCAACCCTGTGGCACAGCGTCAACTGGGCTGGGACGAGGCGCGGCTCGGCCAAGGCCTGGGTGAGGCGCTGGGCCGCCCGGAAATGGATGAACAACTGCAACTGGTGCTGCGCGGCGGCAACCTGGAGCGGGCGCCGGAAGACCTGGAAGTGGAAGTGGACGGCGAACTGCGTCTGCTGACCTACAGCCTCACGCCGGTCAGCCATACCCAAGGGCATATTCTGGGCGCGGTGATGGTGCTGCATGACGTCACCGAACAACGCGCCTTCGAGCGCGTACGCAGCGAGTTCGTGTTGCGCGCCTCTCACGAACTGCGAACGCCGGTGACTGGCATGCACATGGCCTTCGGCCTGTTCCGCGAGCGCGCGAAGTTTCCGGCCGAATCCCGTGAAGCGGACCTGCTGGATACGGTCAACGAGGAAATGCAGCGCTTGATGCAGCTGATCAACGACCTCCTCAATTTTTCTCGCTACCAGAACGGCCTGCAAAAACTCACCCTGGGGCCCTGCGACGTTACCGACTTGCTGGAGCACGCACGCGCCCGATTCACAGAGATGGCGAACGCGCAGCACATCGAACTGCTGGTGGAAGCTCAATCGGACTTGCCCCGCCTGTATGCCGACCAGGCTCAGCTGGAGCGGGTGCTCGACAACCTGCTGGCCAACGCCCTGCGGCACACCGCCAATGGCGGGCAAATCCGCTTGCAGGCGCGCCGCCATGGCGAACGGGTGATTATCAGCGTCGAGGATAACGGCGAGGGTATTGCGTACGGTCAGCAGGGCCGGATCTTCGAGCCCTTCGTGCAGGTGGGCCGCAAGAAAGGCGGCGCTGGCCTGGGCTTGGCGCTGTGCAAAGAGATCGTGCAACTGCACGGCGGCCGTATGGGTGTGTATTCGCGGCCGGGGCAGGGTACGCAGTTCTATATGGCGTTGCCGCTGTAATTTGGCAGGTTGCAAAAAAATGTGGGAGCGGGCTTGCCCGCGATTGCGGTGGTTCAGCCAAGAATGTATTGGCTGACACTCCCCGTAATCGCGCGCAAGCCCGCTCCCACACTGGATTGATTTTTGTCTTTAGGTGCGGTTCAAGGCGCGCAGGATTGCGGCACTTTCAGCATCCGGCGTGCCATCAAACAGCGACGGCCGGAAATGCATCTGGAACGCGGCGATCACGTGGCGCGTGGCGACGTCCAACTCACCGGTCTGTGGTGTCTGGTAACCCAGGCGCGCCAGCTCTTCCTGGAACCAGAGGATGCTCGGCAACTCGGTGGTGTACTGCACCTGGAAGCGAGCAACCGCTTGAGCATCCGGCCAAACCCCTAAACCTTCAGCCGCCAACCGTTTCCACGGGAACAACGGACCCGGGTCGAGCTTGCGCAGCGGCGCGATGTCGCTGTGGCCAATGATGTTCTTGGGGTCGATGCCATTGCGCTTGCTGATGTCTTTGAGCAGCACGATCAGCGACTGCACCTGCGGCTCGGAGTATGGGAACCAGACCCGGCCTTTCGGCGTGTCCTGATACCCGGGATTAACAATCTCGATGCCGATGGAGCTGGAGTTGAGCCAGGTGCGGCCCATCCACTCGCTTTCACCGGCGTGCCAGGCGCGCTGGCTCTCGTCCACCAGCTTGTAGATGGTGCCCGAGGCGTCGTCGCCGATCAGGTAATGGCTGCTGACCTGGCCGTGAGTCAACAGCGCCAGGGAGCGTTCAAGGTTGGTGGAGGTGTAATGGACGACGACGAATTGCACGCGGTTGTCGTGGTTGACCGAAGGGTGGCTGGTGTTCAGTCGCGGGCCACTGGCGCAGCCGGCGAGCAGAAGAAATGCAAAGGCGAAGTACAAGGATTTCATGACGGATCACATTACGCTGAAGACGATAATGCAACAGTGTAACGTACCGTTTGTGGCCCGTCGGTCAAATCACAAAATGGAACATCTTTTACGCTGGCAGCACCTGGTTACGCCCTGCCGCCTTGGCCCGGTAAAGCGCTTCGTCGGCGCGTTTGAGCGCCAGATCACTGCGCTCGCCCGGCTGAAACTGCGCCACACCCATCGACACGGTAATGGTGACCGGCTCGCCCTTGAAGTGGAACGGGCACGCCTCGATCGCCGCCCGCAGCACTTCGCCCACGGCCAGCGCATCGGCCAAAGATGAATCGGGCATCAGCAGTACAAACTCTTCACCGCCAAAACGCGCGATAAAGTCGGTGGTGCGCAGGCGCCTGCGCAACACGTTGGCGATGATCTTCAACACCTTGTCGCCCGCCAAGTGACCGTAGCTGTCGTTGATGCGCTTGAAATGGTCCAGGTCCAGCATGGCCAGCGCCAGGCTGTTGCCGCGCTGGTGCCAGGTGTTGACCTCATGGTCCAGGCGCTCGCTCCAGGCAGCGCGATTGGGCAGGCCGGTCAGCGGATCAATCAAGGCTTTCTGGCGTTGTACCTCTAGATGCTCGCGATAACCCAGGGCTTCCTGCTCCATATTCGCCACGCGCTCGGCCAGGCTTTTCAGGCGTGCAGTCACTTCGTGCTCACGCTGGTCACGTTGCTGCTGGTGTTCGTCCATGGTGCCGAGCAAGCCTTCAAGGTGGCTTTCCAGCACGTGCTTGAGGCTGTCCAGATCGGCCGCCTCCTGCACGCTGCTTTGCAGACCATCAACCTGCTCACGAATCTGCGTATCCAGCTCGCGCGCCGCAGAGCTACTGTCGGCATGGCCGTCACTGGCGACCTGCAGATGGCCCTGGAACGTCTCCAGACGCTCGTTGAGCTGCTTGAGGTAGGCCTCGAACTCGTGCTGACCGCTGTCGGTGATCGCCAGCATCAGCACTGCCAGGTCATCGAGGATCGGCAGCAGTTCGTACCAGTTCAGGCCATGGGCCAGACGCTCGCGCATGGCTTCGGCCTGGGGCCGGTGGCGCTCGGGCAGAGACAGGTCCTCCAGCAGACCGAGCAGTGTGTCTTCGATGTGTTTGGCGACGGAACTGTAGGACGGTTCCGGGGAGTCGGGCAGGGCGTAGATACCGTCGGGTTGCAGAGCCTGCGGGTCTGGCTCGGCAGCTTCCAGCACCGGCGGGAGAGACAGGCTGCCAATGCGGGTTTCATCGGGCGTCTCGACCTGCGCCTCGGGCGTTTCGATGAAGGCGGCGAGGGCACTCTCGGGAGCAGGCTCTTCTGGTACAGACTCCGCGTCTTCAGGCTCGGGGGCCTCGACAGGCTGCGCGGTGACTGCCACTGGAGCAGGCGCCTCAAAGACAAACGTTTCGCTGGCGACCTCTACCACCTTGGCAGGCACAACCGGCTCGGATGGCGCGGCGGCCGGTGGTGACGGCAACGGCGCAAAGGCGCGCAAGGCTTCTGTCAGCTCATCGGACTGCGCAGGCGCTTGAGGCTCGGCCAAGGGCTTTGGGGCAACAGGCGCAACAGGCGCAACAGGCACAGGCGTGGCCGGTGGAAGGGTTTCAACCACCAGCGCTTCGTTCGAAACATCCTTTGCACCAAACAGACGCTGCAACAGGCCCGGCCCAGCACGTGTCGCTTCACCTTCGGGCTCCAGGTTATTCAATGCCTGCCCTTGCAGGCTGCTCAACTCACTGAGCAGCAGCGGTATCTCCCGCGCCTGACCGACGCGGCCATCCAGTTGCTTGGCGAAGGTTTTAAGCGGGCGCGCCACCTCACGCGGCAGCGGTAATTTCTGCAGTTGCGCGACGAGCGCCGTCAGTGCGGTGCTGATCTGGTCGACCCGTGTTTCGCGGCGCTGCTCCGAATCGAGCACCGCCTTTTCCAGGCGGGGCAGCAAGGCGGCGAGGGCGGCGTCCATGTCGTCGGTGCGCACCACATCGCGCATCTCTTTCATGCATTGGTCGACCGCGCGGTCCGTCCCTTCGGCGGCCAGTGTGCTGCGTACCAGTCCTCGGCGCAGCAGGTCGAGGCGTGCAGCCCAGCGGCGCTCAAGTTTGTCTTGGCGCTCGATGCTTTTAAGGTATTTCTCTTTCCAGCGCTGGGCGTCGTCGCTCATGCAAGGGGTCCGCGAGGGCCTGGGCTCAACGCGGGGTATGCATCAGCCGTGAGCGAACCCGGCAGACGAATCTCTACCGCGACCGGCAGGTGATCGGAGATGGGCTGCGCAAGAACCTGCACACTTTCGAGGGTGAGGGTCGGGCTGAGCAGGATATGGTCAAGACAGCGTTGCGGGCGCCAGCTGGGAAACGTGGCTTCGACTTGCGGCGCCAGTAACCCGAGGTCCCGCAGCGGGGAATTTTGCAACAGGTCGCTGGCGTGGGTGTTCATGTCACCCATCAGCACCTGATGTTTGTAATTGCCGATCAGCTCGCGGATGTAGGCCAGTTGCATCATGCGCGTACGTGAGCCGAGCGACAGGTGCATCATGACCACAACCAAGGCTTCCGGGCCTTCGCCAAAGCGCACGAGGATCGCACCGCGCCCCTTGGGGCCTGGCAACGGGTGATCTTCGATAGCCCACGGCTTCAAGCGGCTGAGCACACCGTTGCTGTGCTGGCCCAGGCGTCCGAGGTTGCGATTGAGTTGCTGGTACCAATACGGGAAAGCACCCAGTTGGGCCAGGTGTTCCACTTGGTTGATGTAGCCGGAGCGTATGCTGCCGCCGTCGGCTTCCTGCAGGGCGACCAAATCGAAGTCGTTCAGCAGGTTGCCGATCTTTTGCAGGTTCAGGGCCCGCCCATTGTGCGGCAGCAAGTGCTGCCAGCCACGGGTCAGATAGTGCCGATACTTCTCGGTACTGATGCCCACCTGGATGTTGAAGCTCAGCAGGCGCAAGCGGCTGTCTGCCGGCAAGCCTGTGGATTCCAGGTGATGTTCGTTGACCCGCGGATCATGCAGGCCAACAACACGTTCGGTACCCCAGCGGCGCATGGTGTCTCCCTTACTTGGCTGCGCGCTCTTTGGCGATCAGCTGGTCGGCAACGTTCAGAGTTTGCTCAGGACCACCGGTGGTGCCCAGGTCAAAGCGGTATTTGCCGTTGACGATCATGGTCGGTACGCCTTGCACGCCGTACTTCTGCGCGAGTTCCTTGGCCTGTTTGATCTGGCCCTGGATAGCGAAGGAGTTGAAGGTGGCCAGGAATTTGTCTTTGTCGACGCCCTGGGTGGCAACGAAGTCAGCCATTTCGTCAGGCTTGGTCAGGCGTTTGCCTTGTTTCTGGATCGCGTCGAATACCGCGTTGTGAACCTTGTGCTCGACACCCATGGCTTCCAGGGTCAGGAACAGTTGGCCGTGGGCATCCCATGGGCCGCCGAACATGGCCGGGATACGTTTGAAGTTTACGTCGGAAGGCAGTTTTTCAACCCATGGGTTGATGGTCGGTTCAAAAGCGTAGCAATGCGGGCAGCCATACCAGAACAGCTCCACCACTTCGATCTTGCCGGGTACCGAAACGGGGACCGGGTTGGCCAATTCAACATAGGTTTTACCGGCTTCAAGCGGCACGTCGGCAGCTTGTGCGGTCATGCCGAAGAGGCTGGCAGTGACGAGAGCGGCGCTGAGGATCAGATTACGCATGCTTTACTCCTGTACAAATAAAGTCGCCTCACGCGACCTTTGTTGTGACAGGTCTACGCGGGCATGAGTTCGTTAGTGTAACGGCACCGGCCACAAAAAAGGGCGGCCTGAGCCACCCTTTTTATGCTTGCATCGATGGATTAATCGAGCGTTAACGTAGTCTTGCGATCAATGCAGGCCCTGGATGTACTGGGAAACCGCTTCGATATCCTTATTGCTCAATTTGTTGGCGATGGTTTGCATGATTTTGGTATCGCCATCGTTGGTGCGATTACCTTCGCGGAAGTCCGTCAGCTGCTTGGCGATGTACTGCGCATGCTGGCCGCTCAAGTGCGGGAAGCCTGCAGCAGCAAGGCCTGCGCCGTTAGGCGAGTGGCAACCGAGGCACGAAGGCATGCCCTTTTCCAGGTTGCCGCCGCGGAACAATTCTTCACCGTGAGCCACGGTTTTAGGATCAGCAGCTCCCACACTGCCGTGCTGGCTGGCAAAATACGCCGCGATGTCTGCCAGGTCCTGGTCGCTGAGGTTGGTCAGCAAGCCGGTCATTTCGAGCACCGTGCGCTTGCCGTCCTTGATGTCGTGCATCTGCTTGGTCAGGTAACGTTCGCCTTGACCCGCCAGTTTGGGGAAGTTCGGTGCCGGGCTGTTACCGTCCGGTCCATGGCAAGCACCACACACGGCGGCTTTCGCCTGGCCGGCTGTAGCGTCGCCTGCAGCATGGGCAACACCGGTGATGCCCAAGGTCAACAGCAGACTCACGATCAGTTTGTTCATCAGCTAATCCAACTACGGCTAAGGGGTTTAAGAGTTATCTACCGGGTTTACTCACCATCATCTCAATGATGGCCTGGTAATCCTCAGTACTGCAGTCCATGCACAAACCACGCGGCGGCATTGCCTTGAAACCCTGGGTCACGTGTTGCACCAACGTGTCCATGCCCTTGGCCAGTCTTGGCTGCCAAGCGGCCTGATCACCCCGTTTGGGGGCGTTAGGCAACTGGCCGGCATGGCAAGCCACGCAAACTCGGTTGTACACCGCTTCCGGATCCTGTGTAGCCTGAGCGCCGTAAAGCGGAATCAGCACACCAAAAGCGAGCAACCATCGGGTCATACATCGACCTTTTCAGGGTTTGAGAGCGTTTTGCGTTCTAATGCGCAATGAAGGTCTTTCGCTCCCGTGAACTTCATCCTTCGCTGGGACAAAGCACACACAAAATCTGCGGCATTATATACTGGCGCTACTGAAACGGAAACGACACCGCTTGCCGCACCCTTTCTCGGCACCGCCCACATCGGAAATCTCATGCAACTCAAGAATCCCATCCTTGGCCTGTGCCAACAGTCCACGTTTATGCTCAGCGCCGCCAAAGTTGACCAATGCCCCGATGACGAGGGCTTTGAAGTCGCCTTTGCCGGCCGTTCCAACGCCGGTAAATCCAGCGCGCTGAACACCCTGACTCATGCCAGCCTGGCGCGCACCTCGAAAACCCCGGGCCGCACGCAACTACTCAATTTCTTCAAGCTAGACGATGATCGGCGTCTGGTCGACCTGCCGGGCTACGGTTACGCAAAAGTACCTATCCCGTTGAAGCTGCACTGGCAGCGTCACCTGGAGGCTTATCTGGGTGGCCGCGAGAGTTTGAAGGGTCTGATTCTGATGATGGACATCCGTCATCCAATGACCGACTTCGACCTGCTGATGCTCGACTGGGCCGTCGCCAGCGGCATGCCGATGCACATTCTGCTGACCAAGGCCGACAAGCTGACCTACGGCGCGGCCAAGAACACGCTGCTCAAAGTGCAGGCCGAAATCCGTAAGGGTTGGGGTGATGCGATCACCATCCAGCTGTTCTCGGCGCCCAAGCGCATGGGCCTGGAAGATGCTTACACCGTGCTGGCCGGCTGGATGGAATTGGCGGACAAGGGCGCGGAAATCGCCGAATAACTTTTCTGCGGGCAAAAAAAACCCCGGACTTCGTATGGGGAGGGGAAGTTCGGGGTTCAAGTTCCGGACCGCTAGGGCGGGGTCCAGATATCTGCCAACACTTAACACAACATAGGAGCATTGAAGGGCTTCACCACCCATTCAGTAACTCTGAGTAGCAATTCACGGGTTAAGTTCCGGCACCAGAAAAACAATTTGAAATAACTGACGGCGACTTCCGAACTAAAGCATTCTGCCATCACGCCCGGTGATGGCAGAGCAGCGCGATCAGTGTGCCTCGTCCCAGTTATCGCCCACGCCCACGTCAACCACCAATGGCACGTCCAGCTGAGCAGCAGCGCTCATGTGCTCGCGAATCTTCTCGCTGACTTCGGCGACCAGGTCTTCACGCACCTCAACCACCAATTCATCGTGCACCTGCAGGATCACTTTGGCATCCAGGCCGGACTCGGTCAGCCAATTGTCCACGCGCACCATGGCCTTCTTGATGATGTCTGCCGCCGTGCCCTGCATCGGCGCGTTGATCGCCGTGCGTTCTGCGGCTGCGCGGTCCTGAGGTTTGTTGGAGTTGATATCCGGCACGTAAAGCCGACGCCCGAAGATGGTTTCGACAAACCCCTGATCGGCAGCCTGCGCACGGGTGCGCTCCATGTACTCGCGAACCCCTGGGTAGCGGGCGAAATACACATCGATATAGGCCTTGGCGGTCTTGGTATCGACGCCAATGTCCTTGCCCAGCTTCTGCGCGCCCATCCCGTAGATCAGGCCAAAGTTGATCGCCTTGGCGCTGCGACGCTGATTCGAGGTGACTTCAGTCAGCTCAACCTTGAACACTTCCGCCGCCGTGGCCGTGTGCACGTCCAGATCGTTGCGGAAGGCATTCATCAGCCCTTCGTCCTTGGACAAATGCGCCATGATCCGCAGTTCAATCTGCGAATAGTCCGCCGCCAGCAGCTTGTAGCCCTTCGGCGCAACAAACGCCTGGCGAATCCGCCGACCTTCGGCCGTGCGCACCGGGATGTTCTGCAGGTTCGGGTCGCTGGAAGACAGACGCCCGGTCGCCGCCACTGCCTGATGATAAGACGTGTGAATGCGCCCGGTGCGCGGGTTGATCTGCTCCGGCAAGCGGTCGGTATAGGTGCTTTTCAGCTTGCTCATGCTGCGGTACTGCATCAGCACTTTCGGGAGCAGGAAGTCATCTTCGGCCAGCTTGGCCAACACTTCCTCGGCCGTGGAGGCCTGCCCCTTGCCGGTTTTCTTCAGGACCGGCAGACCGAGTTTTTCGTAAAGGATGGCACCCAGTTGCTTGGGCGAGCCCAGGTTGAACTCCTCACCGGCGATCTCGAACGCCTGGCGCTCCAGCTCCACCATCTTGTCGCCCAGCTCGATGCTCTGGATGCCCAGCAGCTTGGAATCCACCAGCGCGCCCTGGCGTTCAATACGCGCCAGCACCGGAACCAACGGGATTTCAATGTCGGTCAGCACACTGGCCAGCGTAGGAATAGCCGCTAGCTGCGCATGCAACGCCTGATGCAGGCGCAGCGTGATGTCGGCATCTTCGGCGGCGTATGGCCCGGCCTGCTCAAGCGCGATCTGGTCGAAGGTCAACTGCTTGGCGCCTTTGCCGGCGATGTCCTGGAAGCTGACGGTGTCGTAGTCCAGGTACTTCTTGGCCAGGCTGTCCATGTCGTGCCGGGTCGCGGTGGAGTTCAACACGTAGGACTCAAGCATGGTGTCGAACGCAATACCGCGCACGGTGATGCCTTGCGCAGGGTCGCCCCCGATGGCGCAGTTGGCCAGGATGTTCATGTCGAACTTGGCATGCTGACCGACCTTGAGCTTGGTCGGGTCTTCCAGCAACGGTTTCAGCGCTAGCAGAACCGTGTCGCGGTCCAGTTGCTCCGGCGCACCGATGTAGGAATGGGTCAGCGGAATGTAGGCTGCTTCAAAGGGCTGAACGGAAAAGGAAACCCCGACCAACTGTGCCTGCTGGGCGTCGATGCCGGTGGTTTCGGTATCGAACGCAAACAATTTGGCGTCGTTGAGTTTCTTCAGCCAGGTATCGAAAGTCGCTTGGTCGAGAATCGTGGTGTAGGTCGCCTTAACAGGCGCGGCAGCAACGGCCTCAACGTCTGCAACTGGAGCCGCTTTGAGCTCCACACGCTTGGCGTCGCGCTGAATGTCGTCGATCCAGCTTTTGAACTCCAGCAACTGGTACAGCTCCAGCAGCTTTTCACGGTCCGGCTCGATCAGGTGCAAGTCATCCAGGCCCACGTCCAGCGGCACGTCACACTTGATCGTCGCCAACTGGTAGGACAGGAATGCCGACTCCTTGTGCTCTTCCAGCTTGGCCGGCAGCGTCTTGGCGCCACGGATTGGCAGGGTCGGCACGATATCGAGCTGCTCATAGAGCTCTTTGATCCCGCCATTGACGCCCATCAGCAGGCCCGAAGCGGTTTTGGGGCCAATGCCCGGAACGCCCGGGATGTTGTCGGACGAATCGCCCATCAAGGCCAGATAGTCGATGATCTGCTCGGGAGCGACGCCGAATTTCTCCTTCACGCCCTCGATGTCCATCGCACTACCGGTCATGGTGTTGACCAAGGTAATGTGCCCGTCGACCAGCTGCGCCATGTCCTTATCGCCGGTGGAAATCACCACCGGGCGGCTGGCTGCCGCACTGCTGCGGGCCAGCGTGCCGATCACGTCATCGGCTTCGACGCCGGCGACGCACAGCAGCGGAAAGCCCAGGGCGATTACGCTTTGGTGCAGGGGTTCGATCTGCAAGCGCATGTCATCAGGCATGCTCGGACGGTTGGCCTTGTACTCGGCGTACATGTCATCGCGAAAAGTCCCACCCTTGGCGTCGAAAACGACGGCAAACGGGCTGTCGGGATACTGCTTGCGCAGGCTCTTGAGCATGTTCAACACGCCCTTGACCGCGCCGGTCGGCAGGCCTTTGGAAGTGGTCAGCGGTGGCAACGCGTGGAACGCGCGGTACAAATATGAAGAACCGTCCACCAGGACGAGGGGGGCTTGGCTCATGAGAGGGATCAACCTTTTCGGCGGGTCAGGCGCTAGAATAGCCGGACCAATGACGACAAAGGGACAAGGTTATCATGCGTACATTCAATCGCCTGCTCTTCACTGGCTTGATTGCACTCGCTCCGATGGCTGCCATGGCGGCGGACAGCGCCCCTTCGGGCGATCCGGAAGTGACCATTCGCACGGAAGGCGACAGAACCATCCAGGAATACCGCCAAAACGGTTTCCTGTACGCGATCAAGGTCACGGTTAAAGGCGCGCCGCCGTATTTCCTGGTGCGCGCGGACGGAACCGACGCAAACTTCATCCGCTCTGACCAGCCGGATATGCTGATCCCGTCATGGAAGATCTTCGAATGGAAATGATTTCTTAACTTAAATCGGCGCCGCCCACCGCGGCGCCCGTACTGGCAGTTTTAACCATGTCTGTGTTCACCCCCCTGGCTCGGCCCGAGCTGGAAACCTTTCTCGCCCCTTACGGGCTCGGCCGCCTGCTTGATTTCCAGGGGATTGCCGCCGGCAGCGAAAACACCAATTTTTTTGTCAGCCTGGAGAAAGGCGAGTTCGTCCTGACCCTGGTTGAACGCGGCCCGGTCGCCGAAATGCCGTTCTTCATCGAACTGCTCGACGTGCTCCACGACGCCGACCTGCCCGTGCCCTATGCCCTGCGCACCACGGGCGGCGAGGCCCTGCGTGAATTGAAGGGTAAACCGGCCCTGCTGCAACCGCGCCTGGCCGGCAAGCACATCAAGGATGCCAACGCGCAGCATTGCGCCCAGGTCGGCGACCTGCTTGGCCATCTGCACCTCGCGACACAAGGCGAGAAAGTGCTGGAGCGCAAGACCGATCGCGGGCTGGACTGGATGCTCAGTGAAGGTGCGCAGCTGATTTCACACCTGAACGACGCGCAACAGCGCCTGCTGCAAGACGCGCTGACCGAGATCGAGGCGCACAAAGCCGAGATCCTCGCCCTGCCCCGCGCCAACGTGCATGCCGACCTGTTTCGCGACAACGCGATGTTCGAAGGCACGCACCTCACCGGACTGATCGACTTCTACAACGCCTGCTCTGGCCCGATGCTGTACGACGTGGCGATCGCCCTGAATGACTGGTGTTCGGATGGCGAGGGCGTGATTGATGGGCAGCGTGCTCGTGCGCTGTTGGGGGCTTATGCGGGGCTGCGGCCGTTCACTGCGAAGGAAGCCGAGTTGTGGCCGACGATGTTGCGCGTGGCGTGCGTGCGGTTTTGGCTGTCACGCCTGATCGCGGCGGAGTCGTTTGCCGGGCAGGATGTGTTGATTCACGATCCGGCAGAGTTTGAGCACCGGTTGGCGCAGCGTCAGCAGGTCAGCGTTCACCTGCCGTTCGCGCTCTAAAAATCACCGCAGTCAGTGTGGGAGCTGGCTTGCCTGCGATAGCTATGTCGACTGACACACCGCTATCGCAGGCAAGCCAGCTCCCACAGGGATTACAGTGATTCCAGGCAACCGGCTAAATCATTCCCCAATTTTTCCAAGACCTGCTCATACCCCTGCGCCGTCGCCGGCGTGTAACCGCCCAACGCATCCAGCTCCGCCAGCTTCACCGGCAAACCAGCAACCAGCGTCTCAGCCAAACGCGGACGCAACGGCGGCTCGCTGAATACACACGTCTTGCCCACTTCCTGCAACCGCGTACGCATCGCCGACACATGCTGGGCACCAGGCTGCACTTCGGCGGCAACACTGAACACGCCGGTGTGTTTCAACCCGTAAGCATCTTCGAAATAATCAAATGCCTCGTGGAACACGAAGTAAGGCTTGTCGCCCACGGCTGCCAGACGGGCTTTCAGACGCGCATCCAGCGCATCCAGACGCTCATCAAACGCCTTCACGTTGCTCTGGTAACGCGCAGCGTTGGCCGGGTCCGCAGCACTAAGATCCGCCGCCATACGCGCCGCAATCACTCGCGCATTAACCGTCGACAACCACAAATGCGCATCCAGGCTGCCCGGGCGGTGATCGTGGTCGTGTTCGTCGGCATCATCGGCGTGGGAGTGGCTATCTTCCGCGAAACGACGCAGCTTCATGCCCGGCAGGTCCTGCACGGCGACGGTTGGCAAGCTTCGCCCCTTCAACACGCGTGGCAGAAAGGTCTCCATGTCCGGGCCGATCCAATACAACAGGTCTACCGACTGCACGCGCCGTACGTCGGATGGCCGCAACGCGTAGTTATGCGGCGACGCGCCCGGCGGCAACAGCACCTCGGGAATCGCCACACCGTCCTGCACAGCGGCGGCGATGAGCTGCAATGGCTTGATGCTGGTCAGCACCTTGACCTCGGCCTGAGCGGCACCCGCAATGAACAAACTAGTGACAAATACGACAAAAACGGGAAAAAGTCGGGACACGATGACCACTCAATGGCGTAGGAACGGGTAACATAATAACGTCTCTATCAAATATCTGTCGCCGCTCATGCCTAAAACACCGCTTGCCAGCCGTCCCCACGACCACTCTCACTGCGTGCACACTGCGCTGTCGGAGGCCGATGCGCTGTGCCTGCGCCAAGGCCTACGCCTGACCGCCTTGCGTCGGCGCGTGCTGGAATTGGTGTGGCAGAGCCACAAGCCGCTGGGAGCCTACGACATTCTCGGCGTGCTCAGCGAGCAAGACGGCCGCCGCGCCGCGCCACCGACGGTGTACCGCGCACTGGATTTCCTGCTGGAAAACGGCCTGGTGCACCGCATCGCTTCGCTCAACGCCTTTGTCGGCTGCAACCACCCGGAGCACGCGCATCAGGGCCAGTTCCTGATCTGCCGCGAATGCCACGCCGCCATCGAACTTGAGCAAAAAAGCATCAGCGACGCCATCGTCAAGAGCTCGGCCGAGGTCGGCTTCAAGGTCGAAGGGCAAACGGTCGAAGTGGTCGGCCTGTGCTCGGGCTGCCAGGGGGCTTGATGAGCGATGCGTTAATCCGCCTGGAGCAGGTCGGGGTCACGTTCGCCGGGCAAAACGTGCTGGATAACATCGCGTTGAGCGTCGAGCCCGGGCAGATCGTCACACTGATCGGCCCGAACGGCGCCGGCAAGACGACCCTCGTGCGCGCCGTGCTCGGTTTACTCAAGCCCGACAGCGGCACGGTGTGGCGCAAGCCCAAGCTGCGCGTGGGTTACATGCCGCAAAAACTGCATGTGGACCCGACGCTGCCGCTGTCAGTATTGCGCTTTTTGCGCCTGGTGCCCGGCGTAGACCGAGCCCGCGCCCAGTCTGCACTCAAGGAAGTCGGCGCCGAACAGGTGATCGACAGCCCGGTGCAAAGCATCTCCGGCGGCGAAATGCAGCGCGTTCTGCTGGCCCGCGCCTTGTTGCGCGAGCCGGAACTGCTGGTGCTGGATGAACCCGTGCAAGGCGTCGACGTCGCCGGCCAGGCCGAGCTGTACAGCCTGATCACGCGTCTGCGCGACCGTCATGGCTGCGGCGTGCTGATGGTCTCCCACGACCTGCACCTAGTCATGAGCACCACCGACCAGGTGGTGTGCCTGAACCGTCACGTGTGCTGCTCCGGCCACCCGGAACAGGTCAGCGGCGACCCGGCGTTCGTCGAGCTGTTCGGCAAGAACGCGCAAAGTCTGGCGATTTATCACCACCATCACGACCACGCCCACGATTTGCACGGTGCCGTGGTCGACGACCCCGCCACACCTCACGCTCACGTTCATGGAGATAGCTGCAAGCATGGCTGATTTTCTGCTTTACGCCCTGCTGGCAGGCTTGGCTTTGGCGTTGGTGGCGGGCCCGTTGGGCTCGTTTGTGGTGTGGCGGCGCATGGCCTACTTCGGCGACACGTTGTCGCACGCCGCGCTGCTGGGCGTGGCCATGGGCTTTTTGTTGGATGTAAGCCCGACCATCGCCGTGACCGTGGGCTGCCTGCTGCTGGCAGTGCTGCTGGTGACCCTGCAACAGCGCCAGCCGCTGGCCTCCGACACCTTGCTGGGCATTCTCGCGCCAAGCACGTTGTCCTTGGGCCTGGTGGTTCTGAGCTTCATGCACGAAGTGCGTATTGACCTGATGGCGTATCTGTTCGGCGACCTGCTGGCGATCAGCCCCACCGACCTTGCGTGGATCCTCGGTGGCAGCGCCGCCGTGCTGGTGCTGCTCGTGACCCTGTGGCGCCCGTTGCTGGCGATTACCGTGCATGAAGAGCTGGCGACCGTGGAAGGCCTGCCCGTGCCGGCGCTGCGCATGACCCTGATGCTGTTGATCGCCGTGGTGATTGCTGTCGCGATGAAGATAGTCGGCGTATTGTTGATTACGTCGCTGCTGATCATTCCCGCCGCCGCCGCCCAGCGCCACGCCCGTTCACCGGAACAAATGGCCATCGGCGCCAGCCTGTTGGGGATGCTCGCAGTGTGCGGGGGCCTGGCGTTGTCCTGGTTCAAGGACACGCCAGCGGGGCCGTCGATTGTGGTTACGGCGGCCGCCCTGTTTCTGCTGAGTTTTGTTCTGCCCCGTCGAGGGGTGTAGACTTGCTCGCTTTTTGCGCAATTAGAGAGTCGCAGGAATGAAGCTGTTCACCTCCCGTTATCTGCTCCTTGCCGCATTTTCCCTGCTGCTGGGCGCCTGTCAAAGCACATCGCCCGCCGCCCCCGAGGTGCCGGACGCTCGCGCTGCGGCCATCGCGCAGCTGGAACAAAACCTCGCCAGCAGCGAGTTGGCCACCGCCGAAGACGAACTGGCCGCCCTGCAAGCGCAGTCGCCAAACGACCCTGCACTCGAAACCTACCAGCGCCAATTGGCCGAAGCCTACCTGCAGCGCAGCCAGATTGTGTTGCAAAAAGGCGATGTCAACGCTGCCGCCACGGCCCTGAGCCGCGCCCGCGCATTGATGCCCAAAGCGCCCGCGCTGACCGGCGGCGTGAACAGCGCCATCAGCCACGCCCGCAAAGCCGAGCTGGACCAGGCCGAAGCCGCCTTGAAGGCCGCCGAAGCCAAGCCGGCGGCCAAGGTCATCGACCCGGCGGCTGAAAGCACCACGGTTGCGTTGAACCTCACCGATATTGAAGAACTTCGCCACCAACTGGATGCGATCGCCACCGATGTGGTGAATTACCAGTGTGATGTGAGTATCCAGGCGCCGCGCACCGAGGATTACCCGTGGCTGGCTACACTGCTGACCAAACGGGTGAAAAGAATTGATTCGGGGTATGACCTGAAAATTCACCGGCAGATTTTGAAACACATCCCGGCGCAAGTCGTGCTTATTCCGCGCAAGGCGGACTAAGGCAAAAGCATCGCAGGCAACCAAAAGCTTAAGCCGGAATCGCCTTGGCCTTAGCCTCCCGATCCCAAACCCGATGCTGCCCAATCGCAGCAAAGAACGCCTTGAACGCCTTGGCATCCGCCCCGACGATCAGCCCCGCATCCGGCTCAAGCTTCAGTTGCTCCAGCAACGGCTTCACATCGCTGGCCACCGCAATCGCCTTCAGGTGCTTGTAAGCCTCCAGTACATAATGCAGTGCCACGCCGTCGCCACTCAGTGCCTTCACCGACTCTTTCCCGCCCGGGATAAACACCGCGTCAAACGCCACCGACGGCAAACCTTCCATCGAAGCATCCACCGGCAGGCTCTTGCCATCGGCCGTGGTCACCGGCGCCGACGTCGGGCCCAGCAACTTGGCGTGTGCACCTTCAGCCTCCAACGCCTTCTTCAACGCTGCAATCGCGACGCCGTCCACGCCATTCGCCGCAAGGATCGCGACTTTGCGCGTTTTGATATCGCCCGGCAGCAGGTTGGCCTGGCTCAACGCCGGCGAACGCGCCAGTGAAGTCTCGCGCTCAGGCACCGTGCCTTTGCTTGGCACCGGCAAGCCGAGGTTCTGCGCCACACGCTTGGCCAGCTCCAGGTCAATGTTGGCCAGAATCTCGTTGACCTGACGTGCACGAATAAACTCACGCTCCACTTTGCCCAGCTCAAAGCTGTACGCCGCGATAATGTGCTCTTGCTCGTGCTTGCTCATGCTGCGGAAGAACAGGCGTGCCTGGGAGAAGTGGTCGCCAAACGATTCACTGCGCTCACGCACTTTGTGGGCGTCAATACGCTCGTGATACGACTCAAAACCACCGTCCTGAGCCGCAGGCGGGGTTTCTTTGGGCCAGCCGCCATCAATGGAGTTCGGCTCATAGGCCGCGCGCCCTTTGTCGATGGTGGTGCGGTGCATGGCATCGCGCTGGCCGTTATGAAACGGCGCGACCGGCCGATTGATCGGCAACTCATGAAAGTTCGGGCCGCCCAGTCGGCTGATCTGCGTGTCGGTGTAGGAAAACAGCCGACCTTGCAGCAGCGGGTCATTGGAGAAGTCGATACCCGGCACGATATGGCCTGGGCAGAACGCAACTTGCTCCACTTCGGCAAAGAAGTTGTCCGGGTTGCGGTTGAGCACCATCTTGCCCAGCGGCGTGATTGGCACCAGCTCTTCGGGGATCAGCTTGGTCGGGTCGAGGATGTCGAAGTCGAAGGCATGCTCCTTGTCTTCAGGAATCACCTGCACACCCAGCTCCCACTCCGGGTAGTCGCCCATCTCGATGGCTTCCCACAGATCGCGCCGGTGGAAGTCGGTATCTTTACCGGCAAGCTTTTGCGCTTCGTCCCACACCAGCGAGCAGGTACCCGCAGTAGGGCGCCAGTGGAATTTGACGAAGTTGGATTTACCTTCGGCATTGACCAGGCGGAAAGTGTGCACGCCAAAGCCCTGCATGCTGCGCAGGCTTTTTGGAATGGCACGGTCGGACATGGCCCAGATGACCATGTGCGCCGACTCCGGCTGCAGCGAGACAAAATCCCAGAACGTATCGTGGGCCGAACCGCCCGTAGGAATTTCGTTGTGTGGCTCGGGTTTTACCGCGTGCACGAAGTCAGGAAACTTGATCGCGTCCTGAATGAAAAAGACCGGCATGTTGTTGCCGACTAGGTCGAAGTTGCCTTCCTCAGTGAAAAACTTCACGGCAAAGCCGCGTACGTCGCGCACGGTATCGCCCGAGCCGCGCGGGCCTTGTACGGTGGAAAAACGCGTAAACACCGGGGTTTTATGGCCCGGGTCGCGCAAGAAACCCGCCTTGGTCAGCGCAGAATGGTTTTCGTAGGTCTGGAAATAACCATGGGCGCCAGTGCCGCGGGCATGCACGATGCGCTCCGGAATACGCTCATGGTCAAAGTGCGTGATTTTCTCACGCATGATGAAGTCTTCGAGCAGCGACGGGCCACGCGCGCCGACTTTCAGGCTGTTCTGGTTGTCGGAAATCTTCACGCCCTGGTTGGTGCGCAGGGCTTGGCCGGTAGCGTCGGAACGGAACTCTTCCAGGGCCTGCAACTTGGCGTTGGTGTTATTGCGGTCCAGGGTGTCGGTTCCGGCGAGTTCGCTCTTTGGCTTTTTCGTACTCATCAGTCAAAACTCCTTATTCAGGCCCAGGCACGGCACCCGGGAAATTGAGTTGCTTAAGTAGTGACTGATGGGGTTTTGGGCCGTTCCTTTTTTATGACCTTTGATCGCGTTATTGCCAAATCGCTGGATGAATGCGAAATAAATGCTAAGAAACGCTATACGGACAGGCTAAAATGCGCGCCCGGCTAACCGCTGATCCCTTTTCCATGCGCCCCACAAGGTTCGCTACGTGATCGAGTTTCATAACGTCCATAAAACCTACCGCGTCGCCGGTAAGGATATTCCCGCCCTGCACCCCACCAGCCTGCGCGTTGAAAACGGCCAGGTGTTTGGCCTCATCGGCCACTCGGGCGCGGGTAAAAGCACCCTGCTGCGCCTGATCAACCGCCTCGAAGAACCGAGCGGCGGCCAGATCAATGTCGACGGCGAAGAGGTCACCGCGCTGGACGCCAACGGCCTGCGCCGTTTCCGCCAGCAAGTCGGGATGATCTTCCAGCACTTCAACCTGCTGGCGTCCAAGACCGTCGCCGACAACGTGGCGCTGCCACTGACCCTGGCCGGCGAATTGTCGCGCAAGGAAATCGACCAACGCGTGGCTGAATTGCTCGCCCGTGTCGGCCTGTCGGACCACGCCAAAAAGTACCCGGCGCAGTTGTCCGGTGGCCAGAAGCAGCGCGTCGGCATCGCCCGCGCCCTGGCGACCAAGCCAAAAATCCTGCTGTGCGACGAAGCCACCAGCGCCCTCGACCCGCAAACCACCGCCTCGGTGCTCAAACTGCTGGCCGAGATCAACCGCGAGCTGAAGCTGACCATCGTGCTGATCACCCATGAAATGGACGTGATCCGCCGCGTGTGCGACCAGGTGGCCGTGCTGGACGCGGGCGTGATCGTCGAGCAAGGCTCGGTGACCGACGTGTTCCTGCACCCGCAACACCCGACCACCAAGCGCTTCGTACAAGAAGCCGAGCAGGTCGATGAGGGCGAGCAACACGATGTGTTCGCCCACGTGCCGGGCCGCATCGTGCGCCTGACGTTCCAGGGCGAAGCGACCTACGCGCCATTGTTGGGAACCGTCGCCCGTGAAACGGGGGTGGACTACAGCATCCTCGCCGGTCGCATCGACCACATTAAAGACACGCCCTACGGCCAACTGACCCTCGCCGTGACCGGTGGGGACATGGAAGCCGCTTTCGCCCGCTTTACTGCGGCAGACGTCCACATGGAGGTTCTGCGCTAATGGATGTTTTGTTGAGTTTCTTCGCCAATATCGACTGGTCGGAAATCTGGCTCGCCACCGGCGACACCATGACCATGCTGTTCGGCTCGCTGTTCTTCACCGTGGTGCTCGGCCTGCCGCTGGGCGTGCTGTTGTTCCTGACCAGCCCGCGCCAACTGTTCGAACAAAAGGGCCTGTACGCCTTTCTGTCGCTGATCGTGAACATCCTGCGTTCGCTGCCGTTCATCATCTTGCTGATCGTGATGATTCCGTTCACGGTGCTGCTTACCGGCACATCGCTGGGCGTGGCCGGTGCGATTCCTCCGCTGGTCGTGGGTGCCACGCCGTTCTTTGCGCGGTTGGTGGAAACTGCCTTGCGTGAAGTGGACCGCGGCATCATCGAAGCCACTCAGTCCATGGGCGCCACCACACGCCAGATCATCACCAACGCCTTGCTGCCCGAAGCCCGCCCCGGCATTTTCGCAGCGATTACGGTGACGGCGATTACACTGGTTTCCTACACGGCCATGGCCGGTGTCGTCGGCGCCGGTGGCTTGGGTGACCTGGCGATTCGCTTTGGTTACCAGCGCTTCCAGACCGATGTGATGGTAGTCACGGTGGTGATGCTGTTGATCCTGGTGCAAATTCTGCAAACCGTCGGCGACAAGCTGGTGGTGCACTTTTCTCGAAAATAACGGCCATGGCCGGCCCCCGCCGGCCCATGCCCGAACAAGGAGCTTGTTGGATGAAAAAACTACTGGTTGCTTTCGCCGCCGTTGCTGCGTTTTCCGCCCACGCCGCCGAGACCCTCACGGTCGCCGCGTCGCCTGTGCCACACGCGGAAATTCTCGAATTCGTGAAACCTGCGTTGGCCAAAGAAGGCGTGGATTTGCAGGTCAAAGTCTTCACCGACTACGTGCAGCCGAACGTTCAGGTGGCTGAAAAGCGCCTGGACGCCAACTTCTTCCAGCACCAGCCGTACCTGGATGAGTTCAACAAGGCCAAGGGCACTCACCTGGTGAGCGTCGGCGCTGTGCACCTGGAGCCTCTGGGCGCCTACTCCAGCAAGTACAAAAAACTCGACGAGTTGCCAAGCGGTGCCAACGTCGTAATCCCGAACGACGCCACCAACGGCGGCCGCGCGCTGTTGCTGCTGGCCAAGAACGGCCTGATCACCCTGAAGGACCCGACTAACATTCTGTCGACCATCAAGGACATCACCGGCAACCCGAAAAACCTGAAATTCCGCGAACTGGAAGCCGCCACGCTGCCACGCGTGCTGACCCAGGTTGACCTGGCGCTGATCAACACCAACTACGCGCTGGAAGCCAAACTGGACCCGTCCAAGGACGCCCTGGTGATCGAAGGCAGCGACTCGCCTTACGTGAACATTCTGGTGACCCGCGAAGACAACAAGGATTCGGACGCCGTGAAGAAGCTGGTAGCCGCCCTGCACACGCCTGAGGTGAAGAAATTCATCGAAGAGAAGTACAAAGGCGCGATCAAGCCGGCGTTCTGATGTAACCCGATCTCCCAAACACCGGAGATTGATCGTTCCCACGCTCCGCGTGGGAATGCATCCTGTGACGCTCCGCGTCACGACCCTCAAGAGCGGACGCAGAGCGTCCAGGGCGGCATTCCCACGCAGAGCGTGGGAATGATCGTCGCAGTTGTTTTGTGTTGCTGGTGGAGTCAGGCCCGCTGTTCAGCGCGCAAAGCCGGCACCACCTCATGGGTGAGCCACTGCCGCAAGCAGCGGTTTTCCGGGTAGTAGTGATAGATAAGCAGCGCATAGACGCCAGATTCGCTGACCATCAAGGTCGGCGCCGCATGGCCGTGGGTGATCAGGGGCTGGATTTGCTGTTGGTCGGGATCGAGCTTGCGCAGTAACGCGGGGTTGAGGTGCAAGCCCATCAGATGACCGATGTCACTGGCGCTGAACCAGGGTTCGGCGTCGATCAGCGCGGCGTGCAGTTGGTGGTGGTGGCGGGTGAAGACTTCAGGATTTAACGGTGGATCAGGGGTAAGCGCTTGCATGGTCTGGCTCCTAACGTATCAAGGGACCGCCAAGCACTACTTCCACGTAATGGGTGGCGGCTGTACGCAGGTGTGGAAGACCGGGACGTTAGGCACCCGGCGCACTCGAAAGCGCCCCGCGCACAGCCACCAAAAAACACAGACGAGAAAAAGCGCCTGACACTAGGTGGCGCTTTGTGCGCCTAACGATATAAGGGCTTCCACACCCTGTCACTGAATTTGCAGTGACAGGGCAAAGACTAGCCACCCCAAGCCCGCCCAACAAGTTCACGCACGGCACCACAACGTGCAGGAAATGTCCGACGACACCTCTCTCAAACCTTGCCCAAAATTACTGTGGGAGCTGGCTTGCCTGCGATGGCGGTGGGTCAGTCAGCCTGTTAGCCACTGATGCACCGCCATCGCAGGCAAGCCAGCTCCCACATTTGTTTTGCGTTGGTCGTTATTTACGCTGCAGCAGTACCGGCAACTGCACCACCAGCTTCTGATTGTTCAGCGGCGCCCGAATAAACCCGCGCTGGGTGCCGTCCGGCCCGATCACCGCCAGGTTGCCGCTGTGGTCCACGGTGTAATTTGGCTTGCTGGTATCGGCCGGAATGAACGGGATGCTCACGGCGTTCGAGACCTTTTGCACATCGTCCACATTCGCGCCGGTCAGGCCTTCGAACTGTGGGTCGAAGTAGCCCAGGTATTGCTTGAGCTGCGCCGGAGTGTCGCGGTTCGGGTCGACGCTGACCAGGATCACCTGCAAGTTATCCACAGCCTCTTTCGGCAGTTCACTCTTGATCTGGCGCAGTTGGGCGAGGGTGGTCGGGCAGATGTCCGGGCAGAAGGTATAGCCGAAGAACAGCAGGCTCCATTTGCCCTTCAACTCGTTGACCACCACCGGCTGGCCGTCTTGATTGGTCATGGTCACCGGCGGCAGCTGGCGGCTTTGCGGCAGCAGGATGATGCCGGCGTCGATCAGCGCGGTGGGGTCGCCCTGGCCTTTGCCCGAGAGCACTTTGTTGACGGTCAGGCCCATGATCAACGCGACGATGGCCACCAGGATAAAGACGGTTTTTTGAGTTCGAGTCATAGGTTCAACAGTAAGTAGTGGTCTACGAGCAGGGCGATAAACAGCAAAAACAGGTACCAGATAGAGTACTTGAAGGTGTTGATCGCCGCGTGCGGCTGGGTGCCACGGTACAGCACACAGGCCCATTGCAGAAAGCGTGCGCCCAAACCCAGCGCGCACACCAGGTAGAGCAGGCCGCTCATGTGGATAACGTACGGCATCAGGCTCACCGCCAGCAGGGCGAAGGTGTAGAGCAGGATGTGCACCTTGGTGTAGTGCTCGCCGTGGGTGACCGGCAGCATCGGAATGTCGGCCTTGGCGTATTCCTCCTTGCGGTGAATGGCCAGGGCCCAGAAGTGCGGCGGGGTCCAGGCGAAGATGATCAGCACGAGCAGCAAGGGCTCGGCGCTGACATGGCCAGTCACAGCGACCCAGCCGAGCAAGGGCGGCGCGGCGCCGGCGAGGCCACCGATGACGATGTTTTGCGGCGTCGCTCGCTTGAGAAAACCGGTGTAGATCACTGCATAGCCGAGCAATGACGCCAACGTCAGCCAGGCCGCCAACGGATTGGTAAACGCCAGCAGCAACGCCAAACCAGCAACAGCCAGAAACAATGCAAACGCCAGCGCAGCAACCGGCGATACGCGCCCTTCTGCCATCGGCCGCTTATGGGTTCGCGCCATCACCGCATCGATACGCCGGTCCACTACATGGTTGACCGCCGCCGCGCCGCCAGCACACAACGCAATGCCCAAATTGCCAAAAATCAACACCGTCCACGGCACCCCGGCGCGGGTGGCGAGAAACATGCCCACCAAGGAGGTGATGAGCATCAGCACCACCACTTTCGGCTTGGTCAGCTCCAAGTAGTCACGCCAGATGGCCTGGCTGTGACGCGCGCCGATCAAGGTCGCCATGGCATCTCTCCTTTAAGGGTGATGAGGCCCGATACGTGTTTACGCGGGATAAAGCGCCAGCCGAAGCGCGACGGGTTGCGCACCCGAACCAGGCTGGTACGTGCGTGGTAGTTGACCAGCACCAGGCTCAGCAACAACGCGGCGCCGCCTGCGTTATGCGCCACCGCGACAGGCAGTGGCAGATGGAAATACACGTTGCTCAGGCCCAGGCAGAGTTGCGCGGCCAGGGCGATCAGCAGCAAGCCCGCCAGACGCGTCATGCCAACTAGTTTGAGCTGCCACGCCAACCCCAGCAGCACCAACGTGACAATCACCGCGCCAATACGGTGGGTGAGGTGAATCGCCGTGCGCGCATCGCTGTCGAGCTGCCCGCCGAGGTAATTCGGGCCGATGTGCTGAGTGAGGTGAAACCCGTTGGCAAAGTCCGCCGCCGGCCACCACTGCCCATGACACGTCGGCAAATCGATGCAGGCCACTGCCGCATAGTTGGAACTGACCCAGCCACCCAGCGCAATCTGGCCGATCACCAGCACCAGCCCCGCCGTCGCCCAATATTGCAGGCGTTTGGGCACGATCAGCGCGGGCAGTACGCCAGACAAACGCAGCGTCAGCAGAAACAACAAACTCAAGGTCGCAAACCCGCCCAGCAGATGGCCCGTCACCACCTGCGGCCACAGCTTCAGCGTGACCGTCCACATACCGAACGCCGCCTGGGCAAACACCACCGCCAGCACAAACAGCGGCAATTTCACCGGCTGGCCAGGATCGCGCCGATGGCTCCACGAACGCGCCGCCAGCAGCACGATCAGCAGGCCCAGGGTGCCGGCAAAGTAGCGATGCGTCATCTCGGCCCAGCCCTTGTCGGCCTCCACTGGCGTATCCGGGAAATGCAGCTCGGCATGGGCCAACTGGGCTTCGCTTTGCGGCACGCTGATAAAGCCATAACAGCCCGGCCAATCCGGGCAGCCGAGGCCCGCGTGGGTCAGGCGCGTGTAGGCGCCGAGCAGCACGACGATCAGCGCCAGCAAGGTGGCAAACAACGCGAGGCGAAATCCAGGTTTGGCCATGACGATGCCCTTATCCGATGTTCGACAGTTTCAGCAGCATGCGCAGGTCGTTGAGCAAGTCCTTGCCCTTGACCTTGGCGTCATAGCGCAGCACCAGGTTGCCGTGCGGGTCGACGATCCACAGTTGCGCATCGCCAGGCGCGGCGGAATTTTTGGTGAAGGTCGAGAGGTCCAGCGGGTAGCGCCGCAATTGCGGGTATTCGGCCTTGAGTTTGGCCTCGTAGGCGGCACTCACCGGTTGCGCGCTGGCCAAGGCATGGCTGGCGCGCGAAGCGTCGCGACCCAGGCTGATTTGCAGCTGGCGCGCCAGGTACACCAGCTGTCGGCACTCGGCTACGCAGGCGGCGGGCGCGGTCACCAGCAACTGCCAGCGCTGTTCATCGGCCTGCACACCAATGTCGGCACGGGTCTGGCCATTGCCGATCATCTCGCCGTGGTAACTGCGGCTGTCCGGCACCCAGAACTGCAGTTTGTACATGAAGGTGGCCAGCGCCATCGGGCCGATCACCATCATCAGGATCAGGATCAGTTGCCAGCGGCCCTTACGCCGGTCCGGCACCTCAGACATGTTGAGTGGATTTGTGGCCGCGCCCATGGTGCGTCTCCTTTTTGTTATGCCATCCGAGGTAGAGGTACAGCGCGAGCAGCGCCAGCGACATGGCGAACCACTGCACGGCATACCCGAGGTGTTTTTCCGGGCCCATGGCGACCACCGCCCACGTGGTGTCGTACGTGCCCGGGCCAGCTTCGGCGCGCAGCTCGTAGGCGAAACCACTGCGGCCCAATTCCGCCCAGAGCGCGGCGGGGTGCAGCGCGGTGAGCAGGCGCGGCCATTGCGCGGTCGCGGGGTCGGCGTGCAGCTGGAAGGTTTCGCCGGGGGCTACGTAGACCCAGGCGTCGAGGTTCACCGGCTGATCCGGTGTGGTGAAGACGGGCGGTGTGCGCCGGTCGGGCCAGGGCAGCCAGCCGCGGTTGAGCAACAGCCATTGGCCGCTGGCCTGGTCGTGGAAGGGTTGCAGCAGTTCTACCCCGGCCTTGCCGTCACGCAGGCGGTTGTCGAGCAATACGCTGTGTTCGGCGTCGAATTGGCCGCGCAGGTGAATGCGGCGAAACGCCGGGTCGGTCATGTCGTTGAGCTGCGCACTGCTGATGGGCTCAGCCACGCGGCGCTCGGCGTAACTGTCCACCAGCCGTTGTTTTTCATGGCCGCGCGACAGTTGCCAGAGGCCCAGGCCGATCATTAACGGCAGGAGCAACATCACCACCACTGTCGGTGCGATGCCTGGGCGAAAGCGTTTCATGGCGCTGGCTATACTTGTTTTCATTGCCCGCCCATCCCATTGGAGCCAGACCATGCTCAAAGCAGCCATTGCCCTGATGCTGATCGCGACTGTTGTGAGCCTGTTCAGTGGCTTGTTCTTTCTGGTCAAGGACGAGGGCAACTCCAGGCGCCTCGTCACTGCCTTGACCGTGCGTGTGGTGTTGGCCGTGATCACCGTGGCCTTGATCGCCTGGGGCTTTTTTTCGGGCCAACTGGTGTCTCATGCGCCTTGGTAAGGCGCCTCACAGCACGTAAACGAAGAAAAACAGCCCGATCCACACCACGTCCACAAAGTGCCAATACCAACTGGCCGCTTCGAAGCCGAACTGGTGCTCGTTGTTGAAATGCCCTTTCAGGATGCGCATCAGCATCACGAACAGAATGATGGTGCCGATGGTCACGTGAGCGCCGTGAAAGCCGGTGAGCATAAAGAAGGTCGCGCCGTACACACCGGAGCCCAGCGTCAGCCCGAGCTCTTTGTAAGCGTGGATGTACTCCTCGGCCTGGAAGCCCAGGAATGCCCAGCCCAGCAGCACGGTAATCGCCAGCCAGATCTTCAGCGCGCCGCGATGGCCCTTGCGCAGGGCATGGTGGGCAATGGTGATGGTCACGCTGGAGCTGACCAGCAGGATCGTGTTGATCAGCGGCAGGCCCCACGGGCTGATGGTGCCCTCCGGTGGCGGATACAGCTTCGGATCGGGGTTATTGAGCAGTGGCCAGGCAAACTCGAAATTCGGCCACAACATGTGGGCAATGCCTTTGGAGCCCTCGCCCGCCAGCCACGGCGCCGACATGTGCCGCACATAAAACAGCGCGCCGAAGAATGCGATGAAGAACATCACTTCGGAAAAGATGAACCAGCTCATGCCCCAGCGGAACGAGCGGTCCATCTGCGAACTGTACAAACCGGCGCGACTTTCCTTGATAACCGCGCCGAACCAGCCGAACAGCATGTAGGCCAGCAGCAGGCCGCCGACGAAAAAGATCCACGGGCCGTGGGATTCCGGGCGTGCGGCCTTCAGATCGTTGAACCACACGGCCAGCCCGTACACGGTGACCAGCATGCCAATCGTGGCAATTATCGGCCATTTGCTTTGCGCTGGTACGTAGTACGTATCATGAGTCGACATGTATTCGCTCTCCTGATTGAGGGGGCAAACAGTAGCTAGCCGCCGCTGTTGGCAGCCACCGGCGGTTGACGCGCAGTGATATCAAACAGCGTGTACGCCAGGGTCAAATGCTTCACATCCTTGGGCATGTCGCGGTCGACGATAAAGCGCACCGGCATTTCGATGCGCTGGCCTGGCTGCAATACCTGCTGGGTGAAGCAAAAGCATTCGGTCTTGTGGAAATACATCGCCGCTTCGGCCGGGGAAATACTCGGCACGGCCTGGGCGGTCATGGCTTTGTCGGTGGGGTTGTAGGCCACGAACAGCATCTCGGTGACGGCACCGGGATTGACCACGACTTCGTCGGCCTTGGAGTGAAACTCCCAGACCATGTCGATGGCGTTGGTCGACAGGAACTGCACGCGCACCTGACGTGTGGGGTCGACCATTTGCTCGCCCTCGTACTGCCCGGCGGTTTTGCCGTTGATGCCGAAGGCTTTGCACATCACGTCGTAGATCGGCACCAGGGCGAAGCCGAAGGCGAACATGGCGACGACCAGGATCAGCAGGCGGGTGACGAGGCGTTTGAGGGGGATGGAATCAGCCATGGCGATCACCCCGCTTGTGATTTTCTGTGGGAGCTGGCTTGCCTGCGATGAGGGCCTGACAGTGGGTGGATTCAGTGCCTGGCACACCGCTATCGCAGGCAAGCCAGCTCCCACAGGAGACCGAGGTGGCCTGCACCAAGCTGTTCACTTGACCTCCGGTGGCGTAGTAAACGTGTGATACGGCGCAGGCGACGGAACGCTCCACTCCAGACCTTCAGCCCCATCCCACGGCTTGGCCGGGGCAGGCGGGCCGCCGCGGATGCACTTGATCACGATAAACAGGAAGAAGATCTGCGTGGCGCCAAACATGAACGCGCCAATGGACGAGACCATATTGAAATCGGCGAACTGCAGGTTGTAGTCCGGCACCCGGCGCGGCATGCCGGCCAGCCCCACAAAATGCATCGGGAAGAACGCCATGTTCATGCCCACGAAAGACAGCCAGAAGTGCAGCTTGCCGAGGGTTTCGTCGTACATGTGGCCGGTCCATTTCGGCAGCCAGTAGTACGCCGAGGCGAAGATGCCGAAGATCGCGCCGGGCACCAGTACGTAATGGAAGTGCGCCACCACAAAGTAGGTGTCGTGGTACTGAAAGTCTGCCGGGGCAATCGCCAGCATCAGCCCGGAGAAACCGCCAATGGTGAACAGAATCACGAAGGCCACGGCAAACAGCATCGGCGTCTCGAAGGTCAGCGAGCCCTGCCACATGGTGCTGACCCAGTTGAACACCTTCACCCCCGTGGGCACGGCGATCAGCAGCGTGGCGTACATGAAGAACAACTCGCCCACCAACGGAATACCGACCACAAACATGTGGTGCGCCCACACGATGAACGACAGGAACGCGATGCTCGCCGTGGCATAAACCATCGAGGTGTAGCCGAACAGCGGTTTGCGCGAGAAGGTCGGGATGATCGAGCTGACGGCACCAAAGGCCGGCAGGATCATGATGTACACCTCGGGGTGGCCGAAGAACCAGAACACATGCTGGAACAACACCGGGTCACCGCCGCCAGCGGCACTGAAGAAGCTGGTGCCGAAGTGGATGTCCATCAGCATCATGGTCACGCAGCCCGCCAGCACTGGCATCACCGCGATCAACAGGAAGGCGGTGATCAGCCAGGTCCACACGAACAGCGGCATTTTCATCAGGGTCATGCCGGGTGCGCGCAGGTTGAGGATGGTGGCGACCACGTTGATCGCGCCCATGATCGAACTGATGCCCATCAGGTGGATGGCAAAGATGAAAAACGTCACACTTTCCGGCGCGTAGGTGGTGGAGAGCGGGGCGTAGAAGGTCCAGCCGAAATTCGGCCCGCCACCCGGGGAAAACAGGGTGGACACCAACAGCAGGAACGCCGCCGGCAGCAGCCAGAAGCTGAAGTTGTTCATGCGCGGCAGGGCCATGTCCGGCGCGCCGATCATCAGCGGGATCATCCAGTTGGCCAGGCCGACAAACGCCGGCATCACCGCGCCGAACACCATGATCAGGCCGTGCATGGTGGTCATCTGGTTGAAGAACGCCGGCTCAACGATTTGCAGGCCGGGCTGGAACAACTCGGCGCGGATCACCATGGCGAATGAGCCGCCGAGCAGGAACATGGTGAAGGCGAACCACAGGTACATCGTGCCGATGTCTTTATGGTTGGTGGTCAGCACCCAGCGCATCAGGCCTTTGGCGGGGCCGTGGGCATGGTCGGCGTGACCATGGTCATCGATCACAGTGCTCATGGCCGTTCTCCTGCACGCGAGTGGGCGAAGTGGTTCAGGGCATACGCAGTGAGGGCAGTCATTTGCTTTCCGCCTGTTTCAGGGCCAGCACGTCTTTGGGCGTGACCATGTCGCCTTTGTTGTTGCCCCACGCGTTGCGTTCGTAGGTGACGACGGCGGCGATGTCGACTTCCGACAGCTGTTTGCCGAACGCGGCCATGGCCGTGCCGGGTTTGCCGAAGTAGACGCGGTGCAGGTGGTCTTCCTTGGGCCCAATGGCAATGGGCGAACCTTTAAGTGCCGGGAACATCGGCGGCAGGCCTTGGCCCTCGGCCTGGTGACAGGCCACGCAAGTGGTGTGATAAACCTTGTCGCCACGGGCCACCAGTTCTTCCAGCGTCCACTCTTTGGAAGTCAGTTCCTTGAGCTTGGCGGCCTCTTCCTTGCGCTCGCCGAGCCAGGTGTCGTAGTCGGCCTTGGATTTGACCTCGACCACAATCGGCATGAAACCGTGGTCCTTGCCGCACAATTCGGCGCACTGGCCACGGTAAATGCCGGGTTTCTCGACACGGGTCCAAGCCTCGTTGACGAAGCCGGGAATGGCGTCGCGCTTGACCGCGAACGCCGGCACCCACCAGGAGTGGATCACGTCGGCGGCGGTCACCAGAAAGCGCACCTTGGCGCCCACCGGCAGCACCAGCGGCTGGTCGACTTCCAGCAGGTAGTGCTCGCCTTTGACGGCCTGGTTATGGATCTGCTCGGCGGGCGTGGCCAGGTTGCTGAAAAACTCCACGTCCTGGCCCAGGTATTTGTAATGCCACTTCCACTGATAGCCGGTGACCTGGATATCGATATCCGACTCAGTGCTGTCGTAGATGTTGATCAGGGTCTTGGTCGCCGGAATCGCCATCGCCACCAGAATCAGCAAGGGCACCACGGTCCAGAGAATTTCCACGGTCGTGCTCTCGTGGAATTTGGCTGCGACCTGGCCCGTGGACCGGCGGTGCAGGATCATCGACCAGAACATCGCGCCAAACACGACAATGCCGATCACCACACAAATCCAGAAAATGGTCATGTGCAGATCAAACACGGCGTGACTGACTTCAGTCGCCCCTGGCGCCATATTCGTTGTCCAGGCGGCGTGCGCCTGGCCGAATACTGACCACAACAGTAGGCCCATCCAAACGTGTGGATGTCGCGTCATTGCGGGTTCCCCTTTATGTTTCTTGTTATCCCGCCGGTTTGCACCTGCGGCGAAGGGAGCGGCTTCCATACTGCTTACAACCGCCAAGCCTTGCCTGCGTCATGCAGTTGGGCGTCATCAGCTAATTGCGTACAAACCCGAGTATAGACAGCACCTGCAACCCCGCAATGTGTAGGGGCAAATGAACCAAAACAGACCAGCGGACCTAATAAAACCGGGCGCGGAATCGTTTATCCGACGAACGATGGCAATTCGATATAACGCGCGCGCATAACCATGAAATAATTATGACAAATGCGTCTTAGGCGCTCGTATAAACGAGCTACCTTATCCTCTCCCTTTTCCTACGCCTGTTTCACTGGAGCCTTCATGAACACCGCCGCATTGCGCGAGCAGATTTCCCGTGCCCATCAACACGAAGCCACCACGGGCCAGCTTGCCCAGCAACTGGAAAACCAATTGCCGCACCTGCATTCGGCCATCTCCCTGGCTGACGGTGATCGCACCCAAGTAATGACCCGCTTTGTCACGGCCTACATCGATCAAGTGCCGGACCTGCTGGACGCCGCCAATGACGTCGCCCGCGAAGCCGGGATCGAAAGCCAGATCAAACCGGTACTGAAAATTGCCGAGCATTTCTTTCTGCAACCGCCGGCCATTCTGGCGGGCCATGAAGGGCTCAACGGTTTGCTGGACGAAGCCTACCTGGCCCATCGCCTGGTCGAGGAAGTGAATGACCTGTACATCAAGCATTTCGGCCAGCCGTTGATTCCGGCGGACACCACCGTGGCCAACCTGATCGCTCACCAACTGATCGGCGAGCAGTTTGCCAACCAGCTGGATGAAGCGGTGCATTTGGCGGTGGACGAAATGTTGAACGAAGACAGCTTTGCGCTGGAGTCAGTTGAGGCGTACCGCGAGACGCTGAAAAGCCCGGACACGGAAGCGGCGTGGAAGCGCTGGCCGTGTTTGTCGCGGCAGTTGGGGGTTGAGTTGTCGCTGGACCAGCCTGCCTGATTTTCCGAGCCGCAAACGATCAACTGTGGGAGCGGGCTTGCTCGCGAATGCGGTGGCTCAGTCAACATTTTCGGTGACTGACACTCCGCCTTCGCGAGCAAGCCCGCTCCCACATTTTGATTCGGTTCCGTCAGCCAGCGGTAGCTGCTGACCCCAACCCGGTCGTCGTGCGCTCACGGCCTTCGAGTCGGCGCTTCAGCCCGCGCGCCTCGATCACCAGTTTCGAGCCTTTCGCCGCATTTGCCCGGCCCCATTCCTCCAGCAATTCCAGGCAGGAATGGTCGATGTAACTCAGGTTATTCAAGGGCACATGCACGGTAGTTCCCGCAGGCACCGTCGACAGCACCTGAGTCAGTGCCGGCACTTTCAGAAAGGTCCCGGCGCCGACCAATCGCAGCTCCATCTCGCCGTCCTGAGGCAGGTCGACCAGGCTGACTTTCAATCGCGAAGCCTTGAGGGCCAAGGTGACCAACGTTAAGCCGAAGCCGATCAATACACCCGTGAGCAGGTCGGTAAAGACGATCGCCAGCGCCGTTGCCGAATAGGTGAACATCGGCATCCGGCCGTATCGCCCCAGCCCTTTGAACGCCTTTATGTCCACCAGTTTGATCCCGGTGTAGACCAGCACACCCGCCAGGCTTGCCACCGGAATGCTTTGCAGCACGCTCGACAGCAACAACACGAAACCCAGCAACCACACGCCATGGAACATCGCCGACAAGCGCGTGGTGGCGCCAGCCTGCACATTGGCCGAGCTGCGCACGATCACACCGGTCATCGGCAGGGCACCGACCAAACCGCAGAGCATGTTGCCTACGCCTTGGGCGGACAATTCCTTGTCGAAGTCGGAACGCTGACCGTTGTGCATGCGGTCTACCGCTGCGGCGGACAACAAGGTTTCGGCACTGGCGATAAACGCCACAGCGAATGCGGCGATCAATAGCTGCGGATCCGCCAGGTTCAGCAGGTCGCTGGGACGTAACCAGTCGATGGCATCCGCCAGGTTCTCCGGGACTTCCACGCGCTTGACCTGCAACGCCAGCACCAGGCTGGTCACCGTCGCCAAGCCCACACCGAGCAAGGCGCCCGGTACGAAACGTAATTTTTTCGGGCGGAATTTATCCCACAGGTACATCACCAGCATCGTCGACAAACCCAGCAAACCTGCCTGCCAGCCAAGGCCGCCGCCGAGAGTCGGAATCGCTTCGACCAACGCCGCCGGGAAGCCCGCCAGGTTATCCAGCCCTGAAGGCTTGGGCGCGCCGTCGAGCATCACATGCACCTGCGATAGCACAATCAGCACACCAATCCCCGCCAGCATGCCGTACACCACGGCGGGCGCGGTAACACGGAACCAGCAACCCAGACGCAAACGACCGGCCACCAGTTGCAGGAACCCCGCCAGCAACAGAATCGGGCCCAGCATCATCATGCCGTGCTGACGCACCAGCTCGAACACCAAAACCGCCAAGCCCGCGGCCGGGCCACTGACCTGCAGCGGCGAACCCGCCAGCCAACCCACCACCAGGCCACCGATGATCCCGGTGATCAGCCCTTTGGCCGGCGGCATGCCGGACGCGATCGCAATACCCATGCACAAGGGCAGGGCGACCAGAAACACAACCACAGAGGCGAGCAGCTCCCGTGGCAATACAGCTTTCAATTGAGCAGCACGCATAATGGCTCTCCCGAGGCATTCGCCGGGCGCGGCAAAGCCTGGCTGCATCCATGGCAGCCACCGCTTTACCCGGCAGGGAAGTGTTTTAGAAGCGCGCTTTAGGCGTCGCGGAAGGAATCGGCCCGTCGCCGCTCAATGAGCGAAACGCCGCCTGATCCGCATCGTAGGCCCGGATCTCACTGGTCTCGATGTTGTAGATCCAGCCATGGATAAACA
The DNA here is from genome assembly GCF_002022275.1 of Pseudomonas fluorescens. Classification (GTDB taxonomy): domain Bacteria; phylum Pseudomonadota; class Gammaproteobacteria; order Pseudomonadales; family Pseudomonadaceae; genus Aquipseudomonas; species Aquipseudomonas fluorescens_AJ. Next base: position 765,347 of record NZ_MSDF01000014.1, on the reverse strand, counting down.
AATGACCATTGGCCATGCGCGAAGCCACAGAAGGGTGGGTGCGCAAATGTTGCAGCTGGGCGATGACGTTTTCTTCGGTCAGCACCTTCATGCTTTCGCCTTCATTGGCGCAGTCGCAGTTGTCTTCAACCATCGACTTGGCCACTTCAGCGTGACGCAGCCAGGCACGAACCGTCGGCATCTTTTCCAGGCTGGCGGGGTTGAGTACCGCGCGCATGGCGCCGCAATCGGAATGCCCGCACACGATGATGTGCTGCACACCCAACGCAAGTACCGCGTACTCGATGGCGGTAGAAACACCGCCGTTCATCTGGCCGTAAGGCGGCACCACGTTGCCCACGTTACGGGTCACGAACAAATCACCCGGGGAGCTTTGGGTGATCAGCTCGGGCACGATGCGTGAATCGGCGCAGGTAATAAACATCGCCCGTGGGCTTTGGGCCGTGGCGAGTTTCTTGAACAATTCTTCCTGCTGCGGGAAGACGTCGTGATGGAAATGCAAAAAGCCGTCAACAATATGCTTTAGCGCTGCATCGGCGGTTTCCGCCACCTGAGGGGCTGAAGCCGACGCAGCCAACGGCTGTTTATCCTTGTCACTCATGATTCATCCTCTTGATTAATGCAGGGGAGTGGTTCAACTCAGTTCGACGCCTGGCCTGTGCAATAGTTGTAAAACGCCACACAAACAACGCGCCGACTCATCAGTCACTCGCTGAACAAGGTAACCGCCGAAACTTAACTCAAACTGAATGGACCGCTCTAGAACGCGGGTTTCAGTGATGTCAAAACGCGACTATTCCGGCGACAGCGTAGGACGCTTCCCCGCAAGTTTACAACAAAGCCATCTGCCTGCCCGGTGGGCAGAATGCCGTGCAATCCAGATTGAACCCTTCCCGTCGATCCAGCCCCAATCGCTTGATCGCCTTGCTGAAACGTTGTGCCAGCAAATCCGCAAACGGCCCTTCACCGCGCATGCGCACACCGAACCGGCTGTCATACACCTCACCGCCACGCACCTGCCTCACCAGGCTCATCACATGGGCCGCGCGCTGCGGGTAATGCGCCGCCAGCCACTCCTCGAACAGCGGCGCCACTTCCAGCGGCAGACGCAGCATCATGTACGCCGCACTTTGTGCACCCGCTGCGTGGGCTTCGGTCAGCAGGCTCTCCAGCTCGCTGTCGTTGATCATCGGGATCATCGGCGAGCACAGCACGCCCACCGGGATGCCCGCCTCGCGCATCACCCGAATCGCCCGCAAACGCGCCTTGGGTGCCGCCGTGCGCGGTTCCAGGATGCGCTTGAGCTCATCGTCCAGGCTGGTGAGGCTGATCATCACCGCCACCAGACGCTGCCGGGCCAGCTCGGTCAGCAGGTCCAGGTCGCGCAAAATCAGCGAACCCTTGGTGATGATGGTCACCGGGTGCCGGTAACGCAGCAATACTTCGAGGGTTTGCCGGGTGATTGTGTATTCGCGCTCGATAGGCTGATACGGGTCGGTATTGGAGCCCAGATTGATCGGCGCACACACATAACCCGGCTTCGACAGTTGCTGTTCCAGCACATCGGCGGCATTGGTCTTGGCGATCAGTTTGGTTTCGAAATCCAGCCCCGGTGACATGTCCCAATAGGCATGGCTGGGCCGCGCGTAGCAGTAGATGCAGCCGTGTTCGCAGCCGCGATAAGGATTGATTGAGCGGTCGAACGGCAAGTCCGGCGAGTTATTGCGGGTGATGATGGTCTTGGCCGTTTCGATACGCACTTCGGTGCCCTGGGTGGGCGGCACTTCCTGAAACCAGCCGTCGTCCTCGACCACGCTGACGGTCGGCGCAAAGCGGTTATGCAGGTTGGTGGCCGTGCCCCGGCCACGGGGCGGCAACGGAGTAGACATAAAAACGCCTCGATACTGTTTTTATATACAGTATCGAGGCGCGAGGTTTCTGACCAGTGCCGTTTGGCGGTCAGGGATGAATCAGTGCTTTTGCGTCACTTGGCCCAAGTCATCGCCCGAGGTCGTGCGCATGTCACTCTTGCGCAGGTCGGCCACATCACTGGCCTTCACCGGCTCACCTTTGTTACCCCAGCTGCCACGAACAAAACTGACCACATCCGCCACTTCCTGGTCCGACAGACGCCACGCAAATGCTGGCATGGTGAAAGTCGACGGCGCCGTATGAGTGGCCGGCAACGTGCCGCCGTTCAACACGATGTTGATCAACGAGGTGGCATCCGCCGTCTGTAATACAGGGTTGCCCGCCAGCGCCGGGAACACCCGCGTATAGCCATGGCCGTCGGTACGGTGGCAGGCCGCGCAGTTGTCGATGTACACCGACGCGCCTGGCTTGCTGTCATCGCCCTTCCACAGCGCGTCAGCCACCTGCTTGTCGTACTGATGCGGCTGATCCTTGGGATCCACCGCCGGCAGGCTTTTGAGGTAACGCGCGATAGCGGTCAGGTCGTCTTGCGACATGTACTGCATGCTGTGGACGACAACATCACTCATGCCGCCAAACACCGCGCTGCGATCACTGCGGCCGGTCTTGAGAAATTGCACCAGCTGCTCTTCGCTCCAACTGCCGAGACCGTCCTTGTGGTCGCCGCGCAGGCTTTTCGCGATCCAGCCTTCCAGCGGTGCGCTGCCCGACAGGAACGCGTTGCCGTCAGTCGCGCTCAGGGCTTTTTCCTGCATGGTCAGGGCGCGCGGCGTATGGCACGCGCCGCAGTGGCCGAGGCCTTCCACCAGATACGCGCCCCGGTTGATCACCGGGTCCGCAGCGGCCTGGGCCTGATGCTCCTCGACCGCCGGCGCAAACATCCAGCGCCATGCCGCCAGCGGCCAACGCATGCTCAAGGGCCAGGGAATATCGCTGTCCTTGTTCTCTTGGGCGACCGGCTCAACGCCTTTCATGAAATACGCATACAGCGCCTGCATGTCGCTGTCGCTCACACGCGCGTAAGACGGGTAGGGCATCGCCGGGTAAAGCGTACTACCGTTTTTGGCGACGCCATGGCGTACGGCTTTGTCGAAGTCTTCGAAGCTGTAATCGCCCAGGCCGGTTTTGTCCGGGGTGATGTTGGTGGAATAGATCACGCCGATCGGGGTTTCCATCGGCAAGCCACCGGCAAAGGGTTTGCCACCCTTGGCGGTGTGGCAGGCCACGCAGTCACCGGCGCGGGCCAGGTATTCGCCCTGTTTGATCAGGTCGGTTTCAGCCGCGCTGACCGAGCAACTGCTGAACAGGGCAAGAGAGGCAATAACAAGTGCTTTCATGGTCATCGCTCCTTATGCCTGAACCAGCGGGCCGGGGTTTTTCAGGTACTGCTCGCGGATCGCCCGCGCCGACCAATAGGTCAACGCCGCCACCAGGCCGGTAGGGTTGTAGCCCAAACCCTGTGGGAAGGCGGACGCGCCCGGGACAAACACATTGTGTACATCCCAGCTTTGCAGGTAACGGTTCAACGCACTGGTCTTCGGGTCGGTACCCATGATTGCGCCACCGTTGAGGTGGGTGGTCTGGTACGACGCGGTATTGAAATGCTCACCGACCTTCTTGCCGAGCAGGGCAATCGCCTTGGGGTTCATCGCCTCGGCGACCTTGCTCATTTTGTCGACCATGAAGCGGTTCATTTTGATGTCGTTTTCCTGCCAGTCGAACGTCATCCGCAGCAAGGGCAAGCCGTAGGCATCGCGGTAAACCGGGTCCAGATCCAGGTAGTTACCCCGGTAGGATTGATGGGCGCCATGAGCGTCCATCGATACCTGGTGAGTGTAGTAATCGGCGGTGGCGCGTTTCCAGGCACTGCCCCAGGCCGGGGTGCCCGGCGGGTTGGACGTACCGGCAATCGGCCGGCTGCCGGCCTGGTTGACCCACATCGGCGAACCGCCCACAAAGCCGTGGGGCCCGTGGTCGAAGTTGTCGGCGTTGAAGTCATCCATGGCCACGCCGTTGCCGCCCGCACCGATGAAGTTGTTGGTGTGAGTGTCTTTATCGAAGAAGGCCTTGATGGTGGCCATGTTCTGGTAGGCGAAGTTTCGGCCGACCACGCCTTCGTTGGTAATCGGGTCGTAGGGTTTGCCGATGCCCGACAGCAACATCAACCGCACGTTGTTGAACTGGAAGGAGCCGATGATCACCAAATCCGCCGGCTGCTCGCACTCGCGGCCCTGAGCGTCGATGTAAGTCACGCCGGTGGCCTTGCTCTTGGTGCTGTCGAGGTTGACCTTGAGCACATGGGAGTTGGGCCGCAGCTCGAAATTCGGCACCTGGCGCAGCGCCGGCAGGATATTCACGTTTGGCGAGGCCTTGGAATACATGTAACAGACATAGCCACTGCAAAAGCCGCAGAAGTTGCACGGGCCCATCTGCGCGCCGTAGGGGTTGGTGTACGGCCCCGAGGTATTGGCTGACGGCAGGTTGTAGGGTTTGTAACCCACGTCCGCAGCCGCTTTCTGAAACAGCTGTGCGGAGACGGTGTTTTTCTGCGATTCCAGCGGAAACGGGTTGGAACGATCCGGCGCGTAGGGATTGCCGCCACGGCCTTCGCCCACCAACTGACCTTTAACGGTCCAGGCCTGGCCGGAGGTGCCGAAGACTTTTTCCGCATAGTCGAAAAACGGCTCCAGCTCTTCATAGCTGACGCCGAAGTCCTGGATGGTCATGTCTTTGGGAATGAAGTTTTTCCCATAACGCTCTTCGTAGTGGCTGCGCATGCGCAGCTCAATCGGGTCGACGCGAAAATGCACGCCCGACCAGTGCAGCCCCGCGCCACCCACACCATTACCCGGCAGGAATGCGCCCAACTGGCGGTTTGGCAAGGCGACGTCATTCACGCTGTGGCGAATGGTCACCGTCTCCTTGGAAATGTCCTGGAAGAGTTTTTTACGCACGCTGTAGGTCAATTCGTCGATGACCTGGGGATAGTTGCCGTCGGGGTAAGTGTCCTGCATCGGGCCGCGCTCCAGCGCTACCACGTTGAGGCCAGCTTCCGTCAGCTCCTTGGCCATGATCGCGCCGGTCCAGCCGAAGCCTACGATCACCGCATCGACTTTCTTCATGATGGTCGCCACGTTTATGCCCTCTCGCCGCGGATGGAAACAGCCGGGAAGGGGTATTGCTCGTTGCGTTCAACCCAGTCCATGAAGTCGGCGCGGGCGCCGGGGAAACCGATCATGGTCCAACCGACCATGCCTTTGTTGCCGCCGTGGATGGGGTCACAGAAGAACCCTTCCTTGGTGTTTTGCAGCAGCAAATTGAAAAACATCTTCGGAGGTACCGACGTGAAATGCGCGCTCACTTCGCTACCGCCCGCCTCAAGACGGCGTAACATATCGTCTCGGGTAGCGCTGTCTTGGGCAGCAAAAGCTTTCCCGTTGAACGCCTTCGACCAGGCATCCGTCGCGGCAATGCCCAGGCGATAGATTTCTTTGGGCACCAATTTGCTTTGCCAACCCATTTCCGGCGCGGCATCGGTGTTGAATGGGCCTTGCATAAACCACAGGGCGCCGCTGGCGTAAGGCGTGTTCATCTGGCGGTCGATGTATTCCGGCGCGCCGGCTTCCAGAGCGCCCGGGCCTTGGGCATCGGCGGGAATCAACTGCGCGACGGCGGCATTGATGAACGCCCACTCTTCGGCGGTGAAATAGCTCGGCTCGTAGGCTTTGTCACTCGCCACAGGCTGGGCAGGCGCGGCCTGAGCCGGCTCGGGCGTGGCCATCAATATCGAGCCGCCAAGGCCGGTGCTGGCAACCGTGACCACCGGGATCAAGGTCAAGGATTTGCGCAAAAAGTCACGCCGGGGGTTGTCTTGATCTTGATCAGACATGGGTGCTCCTCATCATGTGGTCACGGGTTGATCCGCCGCTTCTGGGAGCAGCGTGAAGGCTTGCCAGGGAATTGGATCCAAAGGGATAGAACACTCTGGCAAACAATAGTTACAAATGATAGCAGCCTAAGCATTGGGGAGAATCGATTCAGCGACAAAAACACCGGATCAGATGCGCCGATTCACGATTCTTTGACGGCCGCCTCACACCCCATTCACCCCACAAAGACCACTCTGAGTGCCATAACCCTTCCTGATCCGGTCATGTCGCGCATGCTCACCTTTCGATTGCCACCTGCCCTCGGCTTGGCGCTGCTGGCACTGTTCGCCACCTTCCAGGCCCAAGCCGATGACGTCACGCCCGTCCGCTCTCCCGAGTGGGCGCAGCCTGTGGGTGACAGATTCAACCTGCATCAGATGACGCCGACGCTGTACCGCAGTGCATTGCCGGACAGCAGCGCGCTGCCCGTATTGCAACAACTGAAGATCGGCACAGTGATCAACTTTCTGCCGGAATCTGATGCGCCCTGGCTGCAGACATCTGATATCAAACAGGTACAGCTGACGTATCGCACCAACCATGTCGACGATTCCGACGTGCTGGCGGCGATACGGGCGATTCAGGAAGCCGAAGCCAACGGCCCGGTGTTGATGCATTGCAAACACGGCTCCGACCGCACCGGTTTGATGGCTGCGATGTATCGCGTGGTGGTTCAGGGCTGGAGCAAGGAAGAGGCGCTGAACGAGATGACCCAGGGTGGCTTCGGCAGCAGCAACGGTTTCAGGGACGGCGTTCGCTACATGATGAAGGCGGACGTAGCCAAGTTACGCACGGCACTGGCCAACGGCGAATGCAGCACCAGCGCCTTTGCCCTGTGCTCGATGTAAGGCTGGATGAACACGGCAGACAAAGGCACCTGACCTCACAGCGCGCCGCCCGGTGGACCGCCCAAAAACAGTTGAACCGACTCAAGCAGCGACCGTGAGTGGCCGGGAGCAAGTACACATTCGCGAAACGCACGTCCGGTCGCAGCGCTGAACACACCCTCGCGTTCAAACCTTTTAAACGCTGAACGCGCCAGCACATCAGACCACTGGTAGGCATAAAACCCGCCCTCATACCCCGACACCAGGTAGCTGAAGCCGTTGGCGTAACGCACTGCGTCCAGCGCCGGCAAGTGCCCGACCTCACGGTTGGCGCTGGCGAATACCTGCTCAATACTGCGCCCGTCGCCTTGGGTACGGTGTAGCTCGATATCAAACAACGCCAGGGTCAATAACTCTGCGCGCTCCCAGGACATTTGAGTGTTGGCGTATACCACCTGCTGGCGGGCCAACGCCTCAGGCAAATGAGCGCCCGTGTCGACATGGCTGGATAGCCACACAAGACAGTCAGGAGAATCACACCAGCGCTCGAAGAACTGGCCGCAGAACTCCGCGTTGTCCATGCCCAGGTCATCAATGCTCATTTTGGTTCGATAACCCAGGCCCATCATCATCTGTTGCAAGCAATGGCCGAACTCATGAAACAGGATCTTGAGCTGCCGATGCCCGAGCAAGCAGGGCTCATCAGGGGCTACGTCAAACTGAGTACAGAGCACGACCACCGGTTGCACCCTGCGGCCTTCGGCTGTAGTCCAGCGGTTTCTCAACGAAAACGCATTGGCAAAATCACCGCTTTTTTGCAGGTAGGGCACGAAATAAATGTAGCCCAGCACCTCATCATGGGCCTGCACCTGCAAGAGTCGAACACCGGGGGTCCAGGCGTCGAAGCCATCCAGCTCGATAACCTCGATATCGAACAGGCGCTTTACCAGTGCACACAGGCGCAACAAGGTCGAATCCAGCGGGAAATACGCGCGCAACGCCTCTTCAGCAATGCCACTGGCCTCTTGCCGGATTTCCTGCGCCAGAAACGCGTAATCCCACGGCTGCAAATCGGCCAGCCCCTGCTTTAGGCCCAGCGCCGTGAGTGCTTGCTTGTCCTGCGCAAAGGCTGTGCGCTGCGACGCGATCTGGTCGCGAATAAAGTCCAGCACTTGCTCATCGGTCTCCAATACCTGGAGCTCAAGTGCCAATTGAACAAAGTTGGCGTGACCCAATAGCTGGGCTTTCTGACCGCGACTGGCCAATAGCATTTGCAGCAGGGGGCCATTATCGAACTCCCCGGCATGCGGGCCCAGCTCGGACGCACGCGTGTTGTAGGCCGTGAAAACCTCTTCTCGCAGCGCACGATTCTGCGCGTACGCCATAAGGTCCCGGTACGTCTCTTCGTTCAGGGTAATCAGCCAGCCTTGCAGGTTCGCGGCGCGGGCCTTGTGCGCCATACGCGCCTTGAGTGTCGGCGCAAGCCCCAGCAGCTGTGATTCATCGGTGACGTGTTTGCGCCACGCCTCGTTGGCCTGCTCTAACCGGTTCAGGAACAATTGCTGGAGCCCGGCGATTTCACGGTTGAGCGTCACCAGTCTCTGCTGCGCGGCAGGCTCCAGGTTGATACCGGCCAGTTGAAATTTTTTCAGCGTGCGCCTCAGAAAACTCTGACGGGACGCATCGAACAATTCGGCCGGTGAGCTGGCGGCCAACGCCCGATAGCAATCGAATAGCGCGCGGTTGCCTGTTAACTCGCGCACGAAATCTGTGGCCGTGAACGTCGCTTGCGCGCTGGCTTCCATCCATTTTTGATCGTTTTTAACGCTGTCGAGGATATCGATCACCCTTAACATTTCATCGAGCCGCGATGTGACGAGTTCTATTGCCAGCACCAGGTCATCCCAGTTTGGGCTGTTTCGCTGACTGGCAGTGATGCGGGCCACCTCGGCGCGGCTGCGCAGTACGACCGCATCAACGGCAGGCACAAGGTGTTCGGCTCGAATGGCCGAAAAAGGCGGCAGGTGATGGTCCTGCAACAGGGGGTTGGGGTCGGGCATGGTCGCTTCCTTGAAGACAACAAGAGGGAGTTGTCATCCTGGAAGGCGGTGCGCAAGAGGGGGCTGTAGATGCTTAACGCCCCGCACCCGGAAAGCCTGTTCCAGAGCGCGGGGCATCAAGCCGGTCAGTCTTTTTTCAGCTTCGGGTTGGGGAAGAACTGCACCGCCTGCACCTTCGGGTCCGCCGGCGCTTTCAACGCCGACGTATTCACCCGCGTGCCCAATTCCTTGGGCACTGACAACCCTTGGTCATTGAGTGTGTCGGTATAACCGCAGGCCACGCACTCGCGGTGCGGCACGTTGTCTTCGGTCCACATCTTCAACTTGTCCGGCTCGCTGCACGCCGGGCAAACCGCCCCGGCGATAAATTGCTTTTTGGTAATCACAGGCCCTTCACTCATGCTGCCGCGTCCTCACTCAGGCCGCTGTGGCGCAAGAGTGCGTCAATCGACGGTGCACGTCCGCGGAAGTCGACGAACAGCACCATCGGCGCCTGGGAACCGCCGCGCGCCAGGATCGCCTCGCGGAAAGCGCGGCCAGTCTCGGCATTCAGCACGCCGTCTTCTTCAAATTTGGAGAAGGCATCCGCCGACAGCACTTCGGCCCACTTGTAGCTGTAGTAACCGGCTGCGTAACCGCCAGCAAAAATGTGCGCGAAGCTGTTGGGGAAACGGTTATAGGCCGGTGGGCGCATGACCGACACTTCATTGCGCACGCCTTCAAGCACCTGCGCCACGCTGCGGCCATCGCCGTGGGTGGCGTGCAGTTCGAAGTCGAACAGCGAAAACTCCAGCTGGCGAACCATCATCAGGCCGGACTGGAAGTTCTTTGCCGCGAGCATTTTTTCCAGCAGGTCCTGAGGCAGCGGTTCGCCGCTTTCATAGTGACCGGAGATCAGTGCCAGGCCTTCCGGCTCCCAGCACCAGTTCTCCATGAACTGGCTCGGCAACTCCACCGCGTCCCAGGCCACGCCGTTGATGCCGGACACGCCGGCATGTTCAACGCGGGTCAGCAGGTGATGCAGGCCGTGGCCGAATTCGTGGAACAGGGTGGTCACTTCGTCGTGGGTCAGCAGGGCAGGCTTGCCGCTGTCGGCCGGGGTGAAGTTGCACACCAGGTTGGCCACCGGGCTTTGCAGCACGCCGTCAATGGTGCGGCGACGGTCACGCGCGCCGTCCATCCAGGCGCCGCCACGCTTGTTGGCGCGGGCGTAGAGGTCGAAGAAGAAGCGACCGACGTGCTGGCCGTTTTCCTTGATTTCAAACAGGCGGACATCCGGGTGCCAGGTGTCGAAGCCTTTCTGCTCGGCGATTTCGATGCCGTACAGGCGCTGCACGATGGCGAACAGGCCGCCGAGTACTTTGTCGATCGGGAAGTAGGCGCGCAGGGCTTCCTGGGACACGCTGTAACGCTGCTCACGGAGTTTTTCACCGTAGAAACCGCTGTCCCAGCTTTGCAGGTCGGCGCAGCCTTGTTCGGCGGCGTAAGCCTTGAGCTGTTGCAGGTCCTGGGCGGCAAACGGCTTGCTACGCTTGGCCAGGTCACGCAGGAAGCTCAGCACCTGATCGCTGGACTCGGCCATTTTGGTGGCCAGGCTCAGTTCGGAGAACGATGCGTAGCCCAAGAGGTGAGCAAGCTCCTGACGCAGGTCGAGGATGTGTTCCATCACCGGGCCGTTATCGTTCTGACCGGCATTCGGGCCTTGGTCCGACGCACGGGTGCAGTAGGCGGCGTAAATTTCCTCACGCAGGGCACGGTCCTGGGCGTAGGTCATCACTGCGTAATAGCTCGGGAATTCCAGGGTGATCAGCCAGCCGTCGAGGCCTTTTGCCTGGGCGGCGGCGGCCATTTGCGCCTTGGCCGAATCGGTCAGGCCGGCGAGGGTGGCCTCAAAGGTAACGTGTTTGGTCCAGGCTTGGGTGGCGTCCAGCAGTTGGTTGGAGAATTTGCTGCCCAACTCGGAGAGCTTGCTTTGCACTTCGGCGTAACGTTTTTGCTGCTCTGGCGGCAAATCGATACCCGACAGGCGGAAGTCACGCAGCGAGTGTTCCAGAATGGTTTTTTGCGCCACGTCGAAACCGGCAGCTTCCGGGCTGTTGGCCAGGGCTTCGAAGGCCTGGAACAGCGCGCGGTTCTGGCCCATCTCGGTGGAGTAGGCGCTCAACGCGGGCAGGCAGCTTTCATAGGCTTCGCGCAATTCGGCGCTGTTGCACACGGCGTTGAGGTGGCTGACCGGGCTCCAGGCAGCGCTGAGGCGGTCATTCAGCTCGTCCATGGCCAGGATCAAGCCCGCCCATGTAGGATTTTTACCCTGGCTTTGCAGGATGCCTTCGATGGCGACACGGTTGTCGGCGAGGATCTGTTCGATGGCCGGTTGCACGTGCTCGGCACGGATCGCCGAGAACGGCGGCAGGTCGTAGGACTGCAGAAGCGGGTTGTTCGCGCTCACGGTGGGCACCTTGGCTGAAGAAACATGTAAGAACAAAGATGGGGCCATCTTAATTACAATCAACTCCCACCGCAGCTATCAGCAGAAGAGAGAGAAGCTATCGTGACCCTTCGCACCTATCAGAACCACACGCCAACCCTGGGCGCCGGGGCTTTTGTCGATATTTCGGCGGTGGTGATCGGCGACGTCGAAATCGGCACCGACAGCTCGGTCTGGCCGCTGACCGTGATTCGTGGCGACATGCACCGCATCCGCATCGGCGCACGCACCAGTGTGCAAGACGGCTGCGTGCTGCACATCACCCACGCCGGGCCGTTCAACCCGGATGGCTTCCCGCTGCTGATCGGCGATGACGTGACCATCGCTCACAAAGTCATGCTGCATGGCTGCACGGTGGGCAATCGCATTTTGATCGGCATGGGCAGCATCGTGATGGACGGCGCCGTGGTGGCAGACGACGTGATCATCGGCGCCGGCAGCCTGGTGCCGCCGGGCAAAAAACTCGAGAGCGGCTTTTTGTATGTGGGCAGCCCGGTTAAACAGATCCGCGCGCTGACTGACAAGGAACGCGCCTTTTTCACCTACAGCGCCGCGAACTACGTGAAGCTCAAAGACCTGCACCTGGCCGAAGGATTCGATCAATGACCCTGAAATACCAAACTGTGCTGTTCGACCTGGACGGCACCCTGACCGACCCGCGTGAGGGCATCACCCGTTCGATCCAGTACGCCCTCGGCAAACTCGGTATTGATGAGCCGGACCTGACCAAGCTGGAACACTTTATCGGCCCGCCGCTGTTGCAGGCGTTTATGCAGTTCTATGGCTTCGACGAGGCCAAGGCGTGGGAGGCGGTGAATTTTTATCGGGAGCGTTTCAAGGTCACCGGGCTGTATGAAAACCGCGTGTTCGACGGCGTGATGCCGCTGCTCGAAGTACTGAATGGCCAGGGCCGTCAGTTGTACGTGGCCACGTCCAAGCCCTGGGTGTTTGCCCGCGAGATTGCCCGGCATTTCGATTTTGCCAGGCACTTCAAGGTGATTTACGGCAGTGAGCTGGACGGTACGCGCACAAACAAGGTTGAGCTGATCGCGCATTTGATGAGCGAGGAGGGGCTGGACCCGGCGACTACCTTGATGATTGGTGATCGCAAGCACGACCTCATCGGCGCACACAGCAATGGGCTGGATTCGGCGGCGGTTGGGTATGGGTTTGGGAGTTTTGAGGAGTTGAGTGCAGAGGCGCCGACTTGGCATTTTGAGACATTGGATGAGATGCATCAGGCGTTTTTGCAGCGGGCTTGAGACCGCTATCGCAGGCAAGCCAGCTCCCACATTGGATCGGCGAACTCGGTCAACTGTGGGAGCTGGCTTGCCTGCGATGAGGCCCTAAAGACCTCCACCCTCCAACTGCCTCAACGCCGCCTTCCGCTGCCCCACCGGCAACCCACCCATCTTCTCCACCGCCGCAAAAAACCTCACCCAATCCCCATCCACCTGCCGAAACAACGCGGCAAACGCCGGCACCCACTGGTCATACAGCCCAAACGGCAACAGCCGCGCATTGTTCATCGGCTGGTTGATCCACACGTCATAGCGCTTGTCCCCGCCCCATTGGCTGTCGCGCATCCGGCGATACTCGCTGCGCAAATGCTCAAACTCCGCGGCCTTGGCCTGGCGCATTACATCCGCCGCCAATGGCTGCGCATACAGCGTTTCCAGGCGTTTTCGGGTATCGAGAATCAGGCGGATGAACTGATCGCGCTGCTGCAACGCCGCATCGCTGATCGGCGGCAGACCTCGGGCCGCACGCCATTGGCGCGTGCCTTCCTGTTCGACGAAGTTGGCGTAGGACTCGTTGAACTCGGTGTCGTCCTTCACGTAAAAACGCTGGTGCGCCAGCTCATGGAAAATCAGCGTGGCCAGGCGCTCATCGCCCCAGCTCATCATCGAACTCATGATCGGGTCGTTGAACCACCCCAGGGTGGAATAGGCCTCCACGCCGCCAATCGACACGTCCATGCCTTGTTGCTTCAAAAGCGCCGCTTCACCGCGTGCCGCGCCCTGGTTGTAGTAGCCGCGATAAGCGACGCAACCGGCAATCGGGAAGCAGTGGGTTTCGGGCGAGAGGGAAAATTCCTGCGTGGCGAAGACATTCCAGACCACATATGGCCGGCCAATATCGGCGTACAGGCGGTAACTCTGGTTGTCAGGCAGGTGCAGGTGTTCGCTGGCAAAAGCGCGCGCCTTCTGCGATTGCGCCAAATGATCACGCAACAGCTGTGGGCGGGAAGGGTCGGCAATCACCTCGGACACCGGCTCGCGGGCGCGCAGCAACTGCCACTGGCCGCTCGCCAACTGGCTGTAATAACTGACGCTGGAGCACCCGCTGAGCAACAACACCAACAAGCCTGGAAGAAAACGCCTGACCATGCCGCGAACACTCCTGAGTAATGTGCTCGCCAGACTATCCTGCCCTTACGGAATTTTTCCATGACTTGGCGTGTTTATACTCATAGGGAGTCTGCTGCCATCAGCACTGGGCTCAATTCTTTCCTACCGCCTGAGTGCCTGCCATGCGCCAGCTTTTGCTACCCGTCACCGCCCTGTTTCTCAGCGCTTGCGCATCGACGCCGATTCCCCCGGCGGACCCGCAGCAAGCCTGGGTCGATTTCGCCACGCCGACACCGGGTGCCAAACTGGTGATGGCGCAGCGCCTGGACGGTAAAAACCTTAACGACGGGCGTTTCTTCCAGGTGCCACCCGGCAGCCATGACCTGATGGTGCGTTTTGATTTCGAGGTGAATACCGGCACGGGGATTGGCGGGCTGGACCAGACGCGCGACCGCACCTGTTTCATGAGCCTGCAGTACAACAACTTCCAGGCGGGCCAGCACTATGTGCTGGAAGGGCGCTCGCTGGCCTTCACGCCCAACATTCGGCTGTATAACTCGGCGAAGCAGTTGCTGGCCGAAGAACACAGCGTGAACTGCCTCTGATCAGTCGTTGTTTTTCTGATAGATGATGGTTTTGGAGCCGTTATCGCAGGTGCCGACACGCATCGCTTCATCGTGCTTGTCACCTTCTTCCTTGCTGACGACTTCCAGGGTGTAGGACGGCACGGCATTCGCCTGGATTTTGATCTCGATCTCTTTCCTGAGCTCTTCACAATCTTTTGGAGCGGCCACAGCCGATGTGGCCAATACACCGCAGATGATCGCCAAGGCAAAACGTTTCATGTGTGAAGCTCCCTGAATGCATGCGCACGGATGTGCGGCTAAGGCTGCATAGCGTATAGGACCACATCGGGGAAACACGAGTGCTGATTTAACGCACAACTAACTGTGGAGGGAGACCTGTGTGGGAGCTGGCTTGCCTGCGATGGAATCGCCTCGGTGTAACTGAAAACCGAGGTGAACCCATCGCAGGCAAGCCAGCTCCCACACAAGCCAGCTCCTCCATGGGAGCGTCGGTATCAGCTGACCAGCGTCGCATCCAGGCTGATTTTCGCATTCAGCACCTTGGACACCGGGCAACCTTCCTTGGCCTTCTTGCTCAGCTCATCGAACTGCGCCTGGCTGGCGCCGGGGATTTTGGCCTTGAGAATCAGGTGCACAGCGGTAATCGCAAAACCACCCTCAACCTGGTCCAGCGTCACTTCAGCCTGGGTGTCGATGCTGTCAGCCTTCAAGCCGGCATCGCCAAGAATCATGGAGAACGCCATGGAGAAACAGCCGGCGTGGGCCGCGCCAATCAATTCTTCAGGGTTGGTGCCCTTTCCGCCTTCGAAACGTGCCTTGAAGCCGTAGGGCGCTTCGCGCAGCACACCGGTTTCCGTGGAAATGGAACCCAGGCCTGTCTTCAGATCACCTTCCCAATGCGCGGATGCTTTTTTAACGATACTCATAGCGGTCTCCTCGAACGGTGGTTTTGCTTCAGTAAGGTTCTGAGGATAGAAGCTCTGGCAAAGTTCATCTTGTCGGAGAAACCTAGTGATTCAGTAGGAAATTTCCCAGTGCGCTATTGAATCTCGGGTATATGCCCACATCTCTTAAGGCATGCACATGAAGCGGCAGGTTTTGGTTCGTCTATAAGCCTGCGCACCTAATGGAGAAGCAGGCTTATGAAATCGCTGTCCGACGTGAAGTTTTCGACCCTCGACCTCGTGCCCGTGCGCGCCAACGGCAGTATTGCGCAATCGTTGCGCAACTCCCTGGACCTGGCCCAGCATGTGGAAAAGTTCGGCTACAACCGTTTCTGGGTAGCTGAGCACCACAATATGGACGGCATCGCCAGCTCGGCCACCTCGGTGTTGCTGGGTTATCTGGCGGGTGGCACCTCGACCATCCGCGTCGGTTCCGGCGGTGTCATGCTGCCCAACCACGCGCCTCTGGTGATCGCCGAACAGTTCGGCACCCTGGAAAGCCTTTACCCCGGCCGTATCGACCTGGGCCTGGGCCGTGCGCCGGGTTCCGACCAAATGACCGCCCGCGCCCTGCGCCGTGAACGCTCCGGCAGCGCCGACGATTTCCCGGATGATGTGGCCGAACTAGTGGCCTACCTCGGCCCACGTGCGCCCGACCAACGGATCATCGCGGTACCAGGTACCGGCACCAATGTGCCTGTCTGGTTGCTGGGCTCCAGCCTGTTCAGTGCACAGCTGGCCGGTGAGCGCGGTTTGCCCTACGCCTTCGCCTCCCATTTCGCACCGCGCCTGATGCACGAGGCGATTCGCGTCTACCGCAATCACTTCAAGCCTTCAGCTGTGCTGGATAAACCCTACGTAATGCTGGGTATTCCGCTGGTAGCCGCCGACACCGACGAACAAGCCGATTACCTGGCGACCTCGGTGTACCAGCGCATTCTCGCGCTGATGCGCGGGCAAAGCCTGGTGCAGCGCCCACCAGTGAAGACCATGGACGGCCTGTGGCTGCCCCATGAAAAAGACGCCGTGGGCAGTTTCCTCGGCCTGGCCATGGTCGGCAGCCCGGCGAAGATCCGCGCCAAACTGGAGGTGTTGATCGAACAAACCGGCGCCGACGAGTTGATCTTCACCAGCGACCTGTACGAGCACGCCGACCGGATTCATTCCTACGAGCTGTTGGCGCAGGTGATGAAGGGCTAAATCCCAGGCAAAAAAAACGACGCACCTGTGGCGAGGGAGCTTGCTCCCGCTGGGCTGCGTAGCGGCCCCAAAATATTGGGAGCGCTGCGCACTCCAGCGGGAGCAAGCTCCCTCGCCACAAGTACGTCGTCTTTATAGCTGAAACACGGGATTAACCGCGCTTGTAGACGATTTCCTTGGTGCCGCCTTCACAACTGCCAATCACTTTGCCATCGGCCGTCGCGCCTTTCTCGACAACATCCAGCGAATAGTGCTGAACGCCTTTAGCATCAAGCTTCGCCGCGAGTTCGCTTTTCAGCTCTTCGCAAGGCTTGCCCGCCGCCAGGGCTGTACCCGCAATGCTCAACAGACCGACTGCTAACAGGAACTTCTTCATCCGTTACTTCCTTACGCTGATCGAAAAGAACGTGCCGACGCTATTGCATCGGCACCCCAACGTTGTAGCGCAGGTTATGGCAATCGGCCAGTCAGCAAGTTCAACTCGCGGAATCAACTACTGGCAATTCGGAACCCCACCTTCAGCGTGACCTGAAAATGCGCGGCCTTGCCGTCCTTGATGTGACCGCGAGTTTCGGTCACCTCAAACCATTCCAGGTGCTTGATGCTCTTGTTCGCTTCAGCAATGGCATTGTTGATGGCGTCTTCGATGCTGGTGGTCGAGGAACCGACCAGTTCGACTTTCTTGTAGGTGTGATGATCAGACATGGCGTTTCTCCTGAGGTCTTTAGTGAGCGTAGCAGTCAATGTTCGTACTGCTTCTGGCGACCGTTCCTACTCGAAAGTTCAGATTTACTGCACTTTCTGAAAACAGCGCAGTCGGTATCTACACATGCCACTCAATCACTTCAGGAGAGCCCACATGGCCAACACTTCTTTACGCAAAGCGTCACTGGAAAGCATGGAAGCCGAGATTTCGAGCCTGCTCAAATCCCTTGAAAGCCTCAAGGACGATGCGTCTGACGAGTCGCGCAAAACTTTGAAGGCCCTGAAAAGCAATGCCGAGAATGCACTCAAGCATTCCCGTCACTTGATCAGCGATGCCTACGAAGAAAGCAAAGTCAAAATCCGTGAAACCGGTGTTGCAACCCGGGACTACGCGCAAGAGCACCCATGGACTACCGCCGGCGTCGCCGTTGGCGCGCTGGGCCTGCTGGCGGCTTACTTGCTGTGCAAACGGGGTGACTAAAGAGGTTGGCGCACCAGCTCTGCCTTGAGCCACTGCGCCAATTGCCGGGCGCGCCCATCTGCGGCGCGCTTGGGTAGCCACAGCGCCAGGTGCGCCGGGGTTTCACTGAACCCCCACGGCGCCACCAGGCGACCCGCACGCAGGTCCTCTGCCACCAGCGGTTCAGGGGCGATCGCCACCCCCAGCCCTGCCACTGCCGCTTCCAGCAAATAATACAAATGCTCAAATCCCTGGCCGTGTTTCAACGCGCCGGGCTCGATGCCGTATTGCTGTGCCCAACTGGGCCAGGCTTGCGGGCGCGACGTCGTGTGTAACAACGCCTCGCCGCACAAGGCCGAGGCGGGCGCCTGCCGCAGACGTTCGTAACCGGCAAAACGCGGGCTCATGACCGGGCCAATGCGCTCGCTGGCCAGCTCATACACCTGCATATCCGCCGGCCATGGCGGCTCAGCGAAGACCAGTAGGGCGTCGAGACCCGGCCGCCTTGGGTCGAGGTCACCATCACCCGCGGACAGGTGCAGGCGCAGATCCGGCAGGTCGGCATTCAAACGGCCCAGGCGCGGAATCAACCAGCGCGCCAGCAAACTGCCCGAGCAACCGAGCACGAAAGGCGCATCCGCACTGCTTTGAGTGAGTTCGGCGCACACGTCCCTTAAACGCTCAAAAGCCTCGGCGCTTGCATCGCGTAAGCGGATACCTGCATCTGTGAGTTTAAGTCCACGCCCATCCTTGACGAACAGGCTGACACCCAAATGCTCTTCCAGCACCTTGAGCTGCCGGCTGACAGCACCATGGGTCACATGCAGTTGCTCGGCAGCCTGGCTCACGCTGTTAAGCCGGGCAGTGGCTTCAAAAGCGCGTAAGGCATTAAGGGGGGGAAGGTCTCGGCTCATCTGTGAGTTTTCCTGACAGGTTGCGGCGATCTTATCGGTTTTCAGTGTCAAGTGTCAGGGGTAGAGTGGCCCTCATTGCTTCTCCCACACATTCTTTACTGGAGCGTCTCATGACTCAGTCCCAGACCGATCTGCGCAACGGCCCAGACCTCAACGGCCTCTTCGGCGCGTTCGGCGGCCGTTACGTCGCTGAAACCCTGATGCCGTTGATCCTCGACCTGGCCCGCGAATACGAAGCGGCCAAGATTGATCCGGCTTTCAACGAAGAACTGGCCTACTTCCAGCGCGACTACGTCGGACGCCCAAGCCCGCTGTATTTCGCTGAACGCCTGACCGAGTTCTGCGGCGGCGCCAAGATCTACCTCAAGCGCGAAGAGCTGAACCACACCGGCGCGCACAAGATCAACAACTGCATCGGCCAGATCCTGCTGGCGCGGCGCATGGGCAAAAAACGCATCATCGCCGAGACCGGCGCCGGCATGCACGGTGTGGCCACAGCCACCGTGGCTGCGCGTTTTGGCCTCGACTGCGTGATCTACATGGGCACCACCGACATCGAGCGCCAACAAGCCAACGTGTTCCGCATGAAGCTGCTGGGCGCTGAAGTCATCCCGGTAGTCGCCGGCACCGGCACCCTGAAAGACGCGATGAACGAAGCCCTGCGTGACTGGGTGACCAACGTCGACAGCACCTTCTACCTGATCGGCACAGTGGCTGGCCCGCACCCATACCCTGCGATGGTTCGCGACTTCCAGGCCGTGATCGGCAAGGAAACTCGTGACCAACTGCAAGCTCAGGAAGGCCGCCTGCCGGACAGCCTGGTGGCATGCATCGGCGGCGGTTCCAACGCCATGGGCCTGTTCCACCCGTTCCTGGATGACACCGGCGTCGAGATCATCGGCGTTGAAGCCGCCGGACACGGCATCGAAACCGGCAAGCACGCCGCCAGCCTGAACGGCGGTGTACCCGGCGTACTGCACGGCAACCGCACCTTCCTGCTGCAGGACGACGACGGCCAGATCATCGACGCCCACTCGATTTCCGCCGGCCTCGACTACCCGGGCATCGGTCCTGAACACGCCTGGTTGCACGACATAGGCCGCGTTCAGTACACCTCGGTGACCGACGACGAAGCCCTGGATGCCTTCCACAAATGCTGCCGCCTGGAAGGGATCATTCCTGCCCTGGAAAGCGCCCACGCCCTGGCTGAAGTGTTCAAACGCGCACCGACCCTGCCGAAGGATCACTTGATGGTGGTCAACCTCTCCGGCCGTGGCGACAAAGACATGCAAACCGTGATGTTCCACATGGAACACTCTCAAGAAGAGCAGTCCAAGCAGGAGAAACACTGATGAGCCGCCTGCAAACCCGCTTTGCCGAGCTTAAAGAACTAAACCGCGCCGCTTTGGTGACCTTCGTCACCGCCGGCGACCCGGGCTACGACACCTCGCTGGCTATCCTCAAAGGCTTGCCCGCAGCGGGCGCCGACGTGATCGAGCTGGGCATGCCCTTCACCGACCCGATGGCCGACGGCCCGGCGATCCAACTGGCCAATATCCGCGCGCTTACCGCCAAGCAGAACCTGGTGAAAACCCTGCAGATGGTCCGCGAGTTCCGCAAAGACAACAGCGACACCCCGCTGGTGTTGATGGGCTACTTCAACCCGATCCACAAATACGGCGTGCCGCAGTTCATCAGCGATGCGAAAGAAGCCGGTGTGGATGGTTTGATCGTGGTCGACATGCCGCCTGAGCATAACGGCGAACTGTGCGACCCGGCCCAGGCCGCCGGTATCGACTTTATCCGCCTGACCACGCCGACCACTGACGACGTGCGCTTGCCGACCGTACTCAACGGCAGCTCCGGCTTTGTCTACTACGTGTCGGTGGCCGGTGTGACCGGTGCGGGCGCCGCCACCCTGGAACACGTCGAAGAAGCCGTGGCCCGCCTGCGCCGCCATACCGACCTGCCGATCAGCATTGGCTTTGGTATCCGCACGCCGGAACAAGCCGCCGCGATCGCGCGCCTGGCGGATGGCGTAGTGGTGGGTTCGGCATTGATCGATCACATCGCCAATGCGAAAAATGATCAGCAAGCCATCGATGGGGTTTTGACCCTGTGCGCGGCGCTGTCGGAAGGTGTACGCAACGCCCGTACGTAAGCGCCATGTAGCGGTAGGTAAAGTTCCTGATACAGAGGAATCAATCCGCCGGATCAGTACCTAAAGTGACAAGACCCAGGGATTTCGAACCTCGTTCGAAATCCCTTTTTTGTTCGTGCAGGACTGAGGAAAACCCCCATGAAAATGCCAAAACGCTTGATCGCTGGTCTCGGCGTGCTGATGCTTGGTGCGAGCGCCCTGGCGCAGGCCGCGCCTTACGATCAAGGCGGCCCCGACCGTGGCGGCCCGCAGGGCCCTCAAGGCCAGCACGAACAGCGTGGCGATGATCACCGCGGCCCGCAGGACAACCGTCGCGGTCCGCCGCAGGACTTCGGCCCGGTACGGCAGATCATCCACGACAACCACGGCCAGTTCTCCCGTGGCGCACCGCCACCGCCGAACGTACGCCTGGTCCGCGGCCAACCGCTGCCACGTGGCTACTACGGCGAACGCCTGGACGGCCGCGCCCTGTCGCGCCTGCCGGTGTACCAGGGTTATGAATGGCGCCGTTCCGGCCCGGACGTGGTGTTGATCGCTGTGGGCACGGGCATCGTCTACGAGATCCTCGACGGCGTGCTCAACTAAACCCCGACCGTGACCTGGCTTTGTGTAGCAACTTGGCTTCTTGTGGCGAGCGGGCTTGCCCCGCGTTGGGCTGCGCAGCAGCCCCACTTCAGGCGACTGCGTTTTTTCAGAAAGAACGCGTCGGTTGGTTTTTGGGGGCGCTTCGCGCCCCAACGCGGGGCAAGCCCGCTCGCCACAACAGGCCCGCTCGCCACAGAAAGCCTGCTCACCGAAACTAAACGGTCGTCAGTTAGAGTTCGATGCGCTCGACTTTGCCTACCAGCAACACGTAGGACAGCGCCCCCAACAACGCCAGCACCGCGATATACGTAATCGCCGGCGCAAACGAATCCCCACTGGCCAGGAAGCCAATCACAATCGGCGTGGTAATCGCCGACAAATTGCCGATAAAGTTGAACACCCCACCCGTCAGCCCCAGCAATCGCGCGGGCGCCAAGGTCGAGACCAGTGACCAGGTGATCGACGCCAAGCCATTGCCAAAGAACGCCACCGCCAGAAACGCGATAACCCAAGCGGTTGAGTCCACATAGTTGGCGCCAATGATCGCGGTGGAAATCAGCAAGCCTCCAATGATCGGCAACTTGCGCGCAAAGCCCACCGATGAGCCACGGCGAATCAGCCAGTCGGAAAAAATCCCCGAACACAGTACGCCGACAAACGCAGCAAGGAAGGGCAACGACGCCAGCAGCCCGGATTTGATGAAGTCCATGCCGCGATATTTCACCAGGTAGGTCGGAAACCACGTCAGGAAAAACCACAGCGTTGAGTTCAGGCAGAACTGCCCAAGGTAAATGCCCCAGAGCTTGCGCTTGCTCAGCACGATGCCCAGGTCCACCCAACTGAACGGTGCCTTGGTGGCCTGCGCCTGAATATCCACCAACCCGCCGCCCTCACGGATCAGCTCGATTTCCGCCGCATTGGCGCCTTTGAAATTCTTGGGTTCGCGGTACACCGCGTACCAGATCAGCGCCCACAGAATGCCCACGCCGCCGGTGGCGACAAACACCATGTGCCAGCCAAAGGCGTGTTGCAGCCACGCCAGCACCGGCGTGAGAAACGCCAGCCCCACAAACTGCCCGGAGGTGTACACACCAATCGCCGTGGCGCGCTCACGCTCGGGAAACCAGGTGGTGACCACGCGGCTGTTGATCGGGTAGGCGGGGGCTTCCAGGGCGCCAACGGCCATGCGCAGCACGAACAACGCGATAAAGCTGGCGGCAAAGCCAAGCATCACGGTGGCAATGGACCACAGCAGCAGGGCGACGGTGTACAGAATGCGCGGTGGCACCCGGTCGACCAGCCAGCCGCCGGGGATCTGCATGGCGGCGTAGGTCCAGCCGAACGCGGAGAAGATCAGCCCGACATGCACGGGGTCGATGCCCAGTTCGCTGGTGAGCGCCGGGGCGGCAATCGACAGGTTGCTGCGGTCGAGGTAGTTGATCACCACGGTGATGAACAGCAGCACCATGATGAAGAAACGCTTTCTGCTGGGCGTGACTAAAGAAGCCTGCCCGGTGAAGGATTCAGGGTGCATGGGGGTTGCCTCTTCTTATGTTTATTGAGGACGGGTCGCGGTCAGTGTGGGAGCTGGCTTGCCTGCGATGGCGGTGTGTCAGCTTGCCTGTCTAGCACTGATACACCGCTATCGCAGGCAAGCCAGCTCCCACATGGACTGTGTTTCTTCAGGAAGGGCTTACCACTCGGCAAAGCTGCCGTCGGCATGGCGCCAAATCGGGTTGCGCCAGCGGTGGCCGATAGCGGCGCGTTCGATCACGTATTCCTCGTTGATCTCAATGCCCAGGCCCGGCCCGTTGGGGATCTTCACAAAGCCTTTGTCATAGTCGAACACGCCCGGGTCGCGCACGTAGTCGAGAAGGTCGTTGCTCTCGTTGTAGTGAATGCCCAGGCTTTGTTCCTGGATAAACGCGTTGTAGCAGACGGCGTCGAGTTGCAGGCACGCGGCCAGGGCAATCGGGCCCAGCGGGCAGTGCAGGGCCAGGGCCACGTCGTAGGCTTCGGCCATGTTGGCGATCTTGCGGGTTTCGGTAATGCCGCCGGCGTGGGAAGCATCCGGCTGGATGATGTCGACGTAGCCTTCGCTGAGCACGCGCTTGAAGTCCCAGCGCGAGAACAGGCGCTCGCCCAAGGCAATCGGCGTGCTGGTCAGCGGCGCCAGTTCTTTGAGCGCTTCGTAGTTTTCGCTGAGCACGGGCTCTTCGATAAACATCAGTTTGTACGGGTCCAGCTCTTTCATCAGCACCTTGGCCATGGGCTTGTGCACCCGGCCATGGAAGTCGACGCCGATGCCGACGTTCGGGCCGACCGCATCGCGCACAGCGGCGACGTTGGCCAGGGCCAGGTCGACTTTCTCGAAGCTGTCGACGAACTGCAATTCTTCGGTGCCGTTCATTTTCACGGCAGTAAAACCACGGGCCACGGCCTCTTTCGCGGCGCGAGCGGTGTCGGCAGGGCGGTCGCCGCCAATCCACGAGTACACGCGGATCTTGTCACGCACCTGGCCACCGAGCAGGTCGCTGACGGACACGCCGAGGGCCTTGCCCTTGATGTCCCACAGCGCTTGGTCGATGCCGGCGAGGGCGCTCATGTGCACGGCGCCGCCGCGGTAGAAGCCGCCCCGATAGAGCACGGTCCAGATGTCTTCGATATTGCGTGGGTCTTTGCCGATCAGGTAGTCGGACAATTCCTCAACCGCGGCGGCCACGGTATGGGCGCGGCCTTCGACCACGGGCTCGCCCCAGCCGGTCACACCCTGGTCGGTTTCGACCTTCAGGAAACACCAGCGCGGCGGGACGATGAAGGTAGTCAGTTTGGTGATTTTCATCTGTTATCTCTCTTATAGATGCAGCGCCTGTGGGCGCGGAACTTGAAATCAGCTCAGGGCTTTCCAGGCGGCGACATACGCCTGAGCGCGGCTCGCGACCTGATCCACGGTCATACCCGGTTTGAACAACCCGGAACCCAGCCCAAACCCTTTGGCACCAACGTCGATAAACACCTGCATATTGTCCGGGGTGATACCGCCCACCGGCAGCAGCAAGGTGCCGGTCGGCAACACCGCGAGCCACGCCTTGATCACCGCCGGGCCCACTTGCTCGGCCGGGAACAGCTTCAACACGTCAGCACCTTCGGCCAGGGCGGCGAAGGCTTCGGTCGGCGTGGCCACGCCCGGCGACAGGAACAAGCCCGCCGCTTTGGCAGCGCGCAGCACGTTGGCATCGCTGTGGGGCATGACAATCACCTGACCGCCCGCCGCCTTCACCTGCTCGACCTGTTGCGGCGTCAACACCGTGCCCGCGCCGATCAGGCAATCGGCGGGCAGGCTGTCGCGCAGTGTGCGAATGCTGGTGTAAGGGTCCGGCGAGTTCAGCGGGACTTCGATTACGCGAAAGCCTGCCTCATACAGCACGTGGCCGATCGCCCGGGCTTCGTCCGGACGCACGCCGCGCAGGATCGCGATCAAACCGTTTTGTGCGAGCGCTTCTTTAAGCATGTCTGGCCTCCGTTGCAGGTTGAGTAAGCCCGGCCGCCACGGCCAATTGCCACAGCCCGCGCTCGGTGGCTTCCTGCGCCAGGCTCACCTGAGTAAAACCGCAGAGGGCGAGGGCACGCTGGTAGCGGGCGCAGAGTGGGGCAGTGCCGACCAGGACGATCGGTTTGGATTTTGAGCTGGCCGGCAAACCCGCCAGTTCGTGGCCGATCAACAGGCCGGACAGGTAATCAGGCTGCTGGTCAGGGGCGAGTTCGGCAGTCAGCCCAAGGGTGCGCGCGCTGAACAAGGTGGACAGCACGCCACGCTCGCCGTCTTTTGAAAGCGCCACTTGCACGCCTCGGTCGAAGGCTTCGGCCTGGAAGTGCTCGGAAATCTGTTGGGTGCGGCCGAGGATGCTGTGTTTACTCAACACGGCAAACAGTTCACCGGTCATGAACGTGTCGAAGTGAGTGATGCGGCCCTGAACGACTTCGACCCATTTGGAATGGCTGCCGGGCAAGCCAATCAACACGTCGGCACCAATGTTATGCAGCACGCCCAGCACCTGGGTTTCTTCGCCGCGCATCACATTGGGCAAGCCGACCTGCTCGATCACGCCCGGCACGATGTGCACCTGCACCCCACGCAGGCTGCGCACGCAGTGCAGCGCCTGGCCAAGGCTGGCGACATCAATGGGGGTGTTGCGATACGCCGCCTCGCTCCAGCCCTGGGCGCTGCCCACCATGCCGCACGCGATCACCGGCAGGTAAGGTTGGGCGTCGAGCCAGTCACCACAGGCGGCGTCGAACGCCAACTCAAAGCCATCGCTGCACTGCACGCCGGCAATGTCCCGGGGCTCGCTGGGCAGGTGCATGATCCCGAACGCCAGCGCGCGCTGTTCGAGCACCACGCCTGCGGGGCCGAGTTTGTAAGCTCGAAGGGAGCTGGTTCCCCAATCGAGCGCGATCAATTGCGCCTGCATCGCTTCACCTGAGTTCAGAGCGGATGCAGCGAATATAAACCTAAGCTTGCGCAAGTCTCAATATATAAATACACATCCCATATAACGGGATTATGTATTGGCAGCACGGGAAGGCGATCAGAAAATAGACAGGTCCAGTTCGCGCATCGCGCCCATCCAGATCGCGTAGTCGGTGTGGTCCTTCAGGTCATCGCCGGTATCGGGGTGCAGAAACACCACCAGCCCCTCGCGATGCAACGCCAGCCACGGCAGCACCACGCCGATGTATTCCGGCTCGAACGCCAGCTGGCAGCTCCAGTCCGGGTGCGGGCCAACCGGCCGTTCGTGCATGCGGCCCATGCGCAGGGGGAACAGCTTGGCGGCGTCTTCGCACAACGTGCGCGCTTGGTCGAGGGTGCTGGCGTCGTAATAGATGTGGGCGTGGTAGCCCTTGATACGTTGCATGGCGAAATCCGGAACCGATAGGCGCCAAATCCTAGACCGCAATCGACGGCAGGGCCAGCCCGGTCAGCGACTGCGCACTGCTGGCTTGCTCGGCTAACAGCCAGTCGACAAAACGCTCGACCAACTGCCCACGGCGTTTGCGCTGGGGTTGCACCACGTAGTAGCCGAAACGCGAGACCACGGTGTCGCTGACCGGGCGGCACAGCCAGTTCTGTTGCAGCAGGTTATCCACCAAGTGGCGCCAGCCAATGGCCACGCCCTGGCCGGCAATGGCGGCCTGAATCAGCAGGGTGTAGTTATCGAAGCGCAGCTGGCCAGGGGTGGGCGCGGCGCTGATACCCAGTTCGCGAAACACGCCGCTCCAGTCGAACCACTGGCTGTTGTTCTCCTGGCGCAGGTGCAACAACGGGTAATCGTGCAAATTTTGCACAGTCAGCGGCGTCGCCTGCGCCTTGAGCCATTGCGGGCTGCACACCGGGAACACTTCCTCGTTGAACAGCCACAGGCTTTCACCCTGTTTGAAACGGCCATCGCCAAACAGCACCGCCACGTCGATGTCACTGCGCAAGGTGGCGTGGTTGCGTTCGCTGGTCACCAGGCTCACGTCCACCTGCGGGTTGGCCGCATGAAAACGGTGCAGGCGCGGCATCAGCCAATAAGCGGCGAAGGCAAAGTCGGTGGCCACTTGCAGCACTTCATGCTGGTCTTGCTGGGTGATGGCGCTGAGGCCCTGATTGATGGTCTGCAGCCCGCCTTGCACGTGTTCGAACAGCAGGGCTCCGGCGTCGGTCAGCTCGATACCCCGGTAGATGCGGTCAAACAGGCGAATCGTCAGCTGCTCTTCAAGGCGCTTGATCTGCTGGCTGATGGCTGGCTGGGTGGTGCCCAGTTCCATGGCGGCCGCGGTAAAGCTGCGGTGACGCGCCGCCGCTTCGAAGGCGCGCAGCAAATCGAGAGAGACATCACCGAGGGCTTCATACATAAGCTGTGCTTATCCTAGACATTGCTTTTCATGGGCTTTACCCCATTTTCCATGGGCTGCATGCTCATTCGCATAAACACTGCCTATGGAATGCCGAGAACCCATGAAGCGCAAGAACATTCTTTTCATCATGGCCGATCAAATGGCCGCGCCGTTGCTTCCGTTCTACGGTTCTTCGCCCATCAAGCTGCCTAACCTGAGCCGCCTTGCCGAGCAGGGCGTGGTGTTCGACGCCGCCTACTGCAACAGCCCGCTGTGCGCACCTTCACGTTTTACGTTGGTCAGCGGCCAGTTACCGAGCAAGATTGGTGCCTACGACAACGCGGCAGATTTCCCTGCCGATGTGCCGACCTATGCCCACTACCTGCGTCGCCTTGGCTACCGCACCGCGTTGTCGGGCAAGATGCACTTCTGCGGTCCCGACCAACTTCACGGTTATGAAGAGCGCCTGACCAGTGACATCTACCCCGCCGACTACGGCTGGGCAGTGAACTGGGACGAGCCGGACGTGCGCCCCACCTGGTATCACAACATGTCTTCGGTGCTGCAAGCCGGGCCGTGCGTGCGCACCAATCAGCTGGATTTCGATGAAGAGGTGGTGTTCAAGGCGCAGCAATATTTGTTCGACCATATTCGCGAAGACGGCGATCAGCCGTTCTGCCTGACCGTGTCGATGACGCACCCACACGACCCGTACACCATTCCCAAGCCGTTCTGGGACCTGTACGACGACGGCGACATCCCTTTGCCTACAACGCCCGCGCAAGGTGATCTCGACCCGCACTCCCAGCGCCTGCTCAAGGTCTACGACCTGTGGGACAAGCCGCTGCCGGTCAACAAGATTCGTGATGCGCGCCGTGCCTACTTCGGCGCGTGCAGCTACATCGACAGCAATGTCGGCAAGCTGCTGCAAACCCTTGAAGACACTGGCCTGGCTGACGACACCATCATCATTTTCTCCGGTGACCACGGCGACATGCTCGGCGAGCGTGGCCTCTGGTACAAAATGCACTGGTTTGAAATGTCGGCTCGTGTGCCGCTGTTGGTGAGTGCGCCGGGGCAATTCGCGGCGGGCCGCGTGAGCAAAGCCGTGTCTACTGCCGACCTGTTGCCGACCCTGGTGGAACTGGCGGGTGGCGAGCTGGACCCACGTCTGCCACTGGACGGCCGCTCACTGCTCCCGCACCTGCGTGGGCAAGGCGGGCACGACGAAGTGTTTGGCGAATACATGGCCGAAGGCACCATCAGCCCGCTGATGATGATTCGCCGTGGTGCCTACAAATTCATCTACAGCGAAGACGACCCTTGTCTACTGTTCGATGTGCACAACGACCCGCACGAGCGGGAAGACCTCAGCCAGTCACCGGAACACCGGCCACTGTTCGAGGCGTTTTTGAGTGAGGCGCGGGCCAAATGGGACATCCCGGCGATCCACCAGCAGGTGCTCGCCAGCCAACGCCGCCGTCGTCTAGTGTTTGAAGCACTGACTGAAGGAAAGCTGAAGAGCTGGGATCACCAGCCACTGGTGGACGCCAGTCAGCAATACATGCGCAACCACATCGACCTCGACGACCTGGAGCGCAAGGCACGTTATCCACAACCCTGCCAAAACCAATAAATAGACAGAGGGAAGGCCATGCAAAAGTTAACTGCGGTGCTGGGTATGTTGGCGCTGGTGAGCGCCAATGTGTACGCGGACGCCAGTTGTGACACGGTGAAAATGGCCGATCCAGGCTGGAGCGATATCGCTGCCACCAACGCCATTACCAGTTTTCTGCTGAACGGCATGGGCTACAAGCCAAAGGTCGACACCCTCGCGGTGCCGATCACCTTTGGCGGGCTTAAGGACGGCCAGGTGGATGTGTTCCTGGGCAACTGGATGCCGGCGCAGCAGGCTTTCTATGACAAGTTCGTGGCCAATGGCGACGTGGTCCAACTGGCGAAAAACCTCGACGGCACCGAGTTCACCCTCGCCGTGCCGGACTATGTGTGGGACGCCGGGGTGCATGACTTCGCCGACCTGAACAAGTTTGCCGACAAGTTCGACAAGAAGATCTACGGCATCGGCTCCGGTGCGCCGGCGAATATCTCGTTGCAGGAAATCATCAAGAAAAACGACTTTGAGCTGGGCCAATGGAAGCTGGTGGAGTCCAGCGAGCAGGCGATGCTCGCCGAAGTGTCGCGGGCCGTGAAGAAGCAGAAATTCGTGACCTTCCTCGGCTGGACGCCGCACCCGATGAACGTGCAGTTGAAAATGCATTACCTCAAAGGTGGCGAGAAATACTTTGGTGACACCGGCAGCGTGTATACCTTGACCCGCAAGGGGTATGCACAGTCGTGCCCGAATGTCGGGAAACTGCTGACCAACCTGAGTTTTACCCAGGAGATGGAGAACGCGATCATGGCTGAGGTGGCTAACAAAAAAGTCAGCAATGCCGATGCCGTGAAGGCGTGGATCAAGGCCAATCCTGCTGTGTTGGACAAGTGGCTGGATGGCGTGAAAACCGTGGATGGCAAGGATGCGTTGGCGGCGGTAAAAGCCAAGCTCTGACACCTCACTGTAGAAACTGGTTTGTGTGGGAGCTGGCTTGCCTGCGATAGGATCACCTCGGTCTGACTGACAGAATGCGTCGTCTGCATCGCAGGCAAGCCAGCTCCCACAGGGGCCAATGTGTACTGATACTCTGGCTCAAACCTTCCAACCCGAGTTAACGATGC
Source organism: Pseudomonas fluorescens (assembly GCF_002022275.1). GTDB lineage: Bacteria > Pseudomonadota > Gammaproteobacteria > Pseudomonadales > Pseudomonadaceae > Aquipseudomonas > Aquipseudomonas fluorescens_AJ. The sequence goes on along the minus strand of NZ_MSDF01000014.1, from coordinate 735,588 downwards.
CCCGGCCCAACCGCCACACACTCTTCCCCTTCCTCGCCTGGCTCCCGCGCCAAACCCGCGCCAGTGTCGGCCGGGATGCGGTTGTCGGCCTCAGCGGCGCCGTGCTCGCCTTGCCGCAGTCAATTGCCTACGCACTGATTGCCGGCCTCCCACCGGAATACGGTTTGTATGCCGCCATCATCCCGGTGTTGATCGCTTGCCTTTGGGGCTCGTCGTGGCACCTGATCTGCGGCCCGACGGCGGCCATTTCGATCGTGCTCTACGCCAGTGTCAGCCCTCTGGCCGTGCCAGCGTCACAGGACTACATCATGCTGATCCTGCTGCTGACCTTTCTCGCCGGGGTGTTCCAGTGGTTGCTGGGCATGCTGCGGTTCGGCGCGCTGGTGAATTTTGTCTCTCACTCGGTGGTGCTGGGTTTTACCTTGGGCGCTGCCGTGGTGATTGCCTTGGGGCAACTGCCCAATCTGCTGGGGCTGGATTTGCCAAGCCAAGCCACCGCGATCAAAAGTTTGCTGGCACTGGTGGATCACGGCGGGGAATGGGACCACGCCTCGCTGGCACTCGGGCTGGGCACTTTGCTGGTGGGCGCCTTGCTCAAATATTGGGTGCCGCGCTGGCCGACGCTGTTGATTGCCCTGGCACTGGGCAGCCTGGTGGCATGGCTGTGGCCAGCGATGTTCGGGCATGTGGCGCAGGTGAGTTCGTTTGTGGGCAAGCTGCCGCCGTTCAGCCCGCTGCCCATGGACCTGGATATGATTCTGCGCCTGCTGCCGAGCGCCGTGGCGGTGGGCATGCTGGGTTTGGTGACCAGCCTGTCGATTGCGCGCTCGCTGTCAGCGCGCTCGCAACAATTGCTCGATGCGAACCAGGAAGTGCGCGCGCAGGGCTTATCCAATATCGTCGGCGGATTTTTCTCCGGGTATCTGTCGGCGGGTTCCTTTACGCGCTCTGGGCTTAGCTATGAGGCCGGTGCGTGCTCGCCGTTGGCGGGGGTGTTTTCAGCCCTGTGGGTGGCGCTGTTTGCGTTGTTTGGCGCGGCGCTGATCGCACACATTCCGATCCCGAGCATGGCGGCGAGCATCCTGCTGATTTGCTGGGGGTTGGTCGACCACAAAGGCATTCGCGCCTTGTTCCGCGTGAGCCGCGCCGAGTTTGTGGTGATGAGCCTGACCTGTGTCGCCACGTTGCTGCTGGAGCTGCAAACCGCGATTTACGCCGGCGTGCTGGCGTCGTTGTTTTTCTACCTCAAACGCACCTCGCAACCGCGGGTACAGCAATGGCGCGACGGCGATGAGGATGTGTTGCGGGTCGGTGGGTCGATCTTTTTTGGCGCGAGCCACTACCTGCAAGTGCGCCTGCAAAGCCTGCAGGGCGAGCGGGTGGTGATTGAGGCGCAGCAGATCAACTTTATCGACTATTCGGGGGTGGAGATGTTGCACCAGGAGGCGCGGCGGTTGCGAGGGTTGGGGCGTAGCCTGACATTGCGCCGGGCCAGGCCGCAGGTCGTGGAAGAGCTGAGGAAACTGGAAGGGGCCGACCTGTGCCCCATCCATTTCGAAGACTAAACGCAGTTAAAACTGTGGGAGCTGGCTTGCCTGCGATAGAGGTTTGTCAGGTACAAGTGTGTTGGCTGACCCACCGCTATCGCAGGCAAGCCAGCTCCCACATTGACTGTGCCCACTTTGGATTGGGGTTAGGCCAACTGACGGCGCAGCTCGGCCAATACCGGCGCCGACTCCGGGCGCACGCCGCGCCACAGGAAGAACGCTTCCGCTGCCTGCTCAACCAGCATGCCCAAGCCATCCATCGCCACCGCTGCGCCTTGTTCGGCAGCCCAGCGGCAAAACGCTGTCGGCTCCTTGCCATACATCATGTCGTAGCAAAACGTCCTGCCCGGTTCGATCAGGCTTCCCGCAATCGGCGGTACATCGCCTGACAAGCTGGCCGACGTGGCATTGATGATCACGTCCACCGGCTCACGCAACCAGTCGAAACCACTGGCAGACACCGGGCCCAAATCGTCGAACAGCTCGGCGAGCAATTCGGCCTTTTCCACGGTGCGGTTGGCGATGATCAGCGAAGCAGGCTGCTCGGCCAGCAACGGTTCCATCGCCCCACGCACCGCGCCGCCCGCCCCGAGTAGCAGGATGCGTTTGCCTTTCAGGCTCAAGCCGGCATTTACCGTCAGGTCACGCACCAGGCCCGCGCCGTCCGTGTTGTCGCCGAGCAGGCTGCCATCGGCCAGCTTGCTCAGGGTATTGACCGCACCCGCGCGCTGGGCGCGTTGGGTAAGCGTGTCTGCCAGCCGATACGCTTCTTCCTTGAACGGCACGGTGACGTTGGCGCCACGGCCTTGTTGAAAGAACTCACGGGCACAGCCGGTGAAATCCTCCAGCGGTGCGAGCAGGGTGCTGTAGTCCAGTCGATCGCCGGTCGCCTCTGCGAACATACGGTGAATCAGCGGCGACTTGCTGTGGCTGATGGGGTTGCCGAACACGACATAACGGTCCATCAGACAGCCGCCTTTGGCGCAGCTACGCCAAGCCAGTCGCGGTCCTGCAGGAAGTAATCGGTCAGGCGCGCTTCTTCGCTGCCAGCCTCGGCCTTCCAGTCATAGCTCCAGCGCACCTGGGGCGGCAGCGACATCAGGATCGACTCGGTACGCCCGCCCGATTGCAGGCCAAACAGGGTGCCACGGTCGTAGACCAGGTTGAATTCAACGTAGCGGCCGCGGCGGAATTCCTGGAACTGGCGCTGTTGCTCGGTGTAAGCCATGGCTTTGCGGCGCTGCAAGATCGGCAGGTAGGCGTCGATGTAGGCGTCGCCAATGGCGCGAATGAAGGCGAAGCAGGTATCGAAACCCCACTCGTTCAAATCATCGAAAAACAGGCCGCCGATGCCGCGGGGCTCATTGCGGTGCTTGATGTGGAAATAGCTGTCGCACCAGGCCTTGTAGCGCGAGTACACATCCGGGCCGAACGGCGCACAGGCTTGCTCGGCCACGCGGTGCCAGTGAATGCAGTCTTCCTCGTTGCCGTAATAAGGCGTGAGATCAAAGCCGCCGCCGAACCACCACACCGCCTCTTCGCCTTCTTTTTCAGCGATGAAAAAGCGCACATTGGCGTGGGACGTCGGCACATGCGGGTTGTGCGGGTGAATCACCAGCGACACACCGAGTGCTTCAAAGCCACGACCCGCCAGCTCAGGGCGATGCGCACTGGCGGACGGTGGGAGGCCGCTGCCAAACACGTGGGAAAAGTTGACGCCGCCTTTTTCGATCACCGAACCGTTTTCAATCACACGGGTGCGACCGCCGCCGCCGGCAGGCCGGGTCCAGGCGTCTTCGATAAAACGAGTGTCCGTCTCGAAGGTTTCCAGGGCGCTGCAGATGCGGTCTTGCAGGTCGAGCAGGTAGGCTTTTACAGCCTCGGTGCGGGTAGTCATGGCATCACCTTGAATCGGGCAAAGCTACGCGAGGCCATTGGGCGTCGGCGGCAAATGGGCGCACAGGATAACACCGCACCCGCTTGCACCGCAGTTGACGAAGATCAAGCTTAGGAGTTCGATAGGGGGCTACGCGATTCGACCTCAGGAGAAGTGCAGATGGCCAAACGTATCCATTTCAGTGCCCATGGTGGCCCCGAAGTACTTGAGTATGTGGACTACACGCCAGCGGAGCCTGGCCCACAACAGGTTCGCGTACGGAACGAGGCCATTGGCCTGAACTTCATCGACACCTATTTCCGCAGCGGTTTGTACGCGCCGCCCGCCCTGCCATCAGGGTTGGGGGCAGAGGGTGCTGGCGTAGTCGATGCCGTGGGCAGTGAGGTCACCCAATTTAAAGTCGGTGACCGCGTGGCCTATGGCAGCGGCCCACTCGGTGCCTACAGCGAACTGCATGTGCTGCCAGCCGCCAACCTGGTGCACCTGCCGGATGACATCAGCTTCGAACAAGCCGCCGGCGCCATGCTCAAAGGCCTGACCGTGCAGTACTTGTTGCGCCAGACTTATGAATTGAAAGGTGGCGAAACCATTCTGTTTCATGCGGCAGCCGGTGGCGTGGGCTCTCTGGCCTGCCAATGGGCCAAGGCCTTGGGCGTGAAGCTGATCGGTACCGTGAGTTCGCCGGAAAAAGCCGCTCTGGCCAAATCCCTCGGCGCATGGGAAACCATCGACTACAGCAAGGAAAACGTCGCACAGCGCGTGCTGGAATTGACTGACGGCAAAAAAGTCCCGGTGGTGTACGACGGCGTCGGCAAGAACACCTGGCTGACCTCGCTGGACAGCGTGGCGCCACGCGGGCTGGTGGTGAGCTTTGGCAATGCGTCGGGTGCAGTGGACGGCGTAAACCTGGGGATTCTGGCGGCGAAGGGCTCGCTGTATGTCACCCGGCCGACGTTGGCGACGTACGCCAACAACCCGGAAAACCTGCAGGCGATGGCTGATGACCTGTTCTCGATGATCAAGAGCGGCAAGGTGCGCATTGATGTTAACCAGCGGTATTCGCTGGCGGAGGCGGCGAAGGCACAGACCGAGTTGTCGGGGCGGCGGACTACGGGGTCGACCATTCTGTTGCCGTAGGGTTTTAGAGCTCTAGAGGTTGATAGGGCCTCATCGCGGGCAAGCCCGCTCCCACAGTTGGAATGCGTTTTCCTGTGGGAGCCGGGCTTGCCCGCGATGGGCGCACCTCGGTCTCAGGAGGGCCGAACTACCTCACCCGTCGCCAAATCACGAATCAGGCTCGGGTTCTTGCGCCCACCGAGCGCGCCGCCCAACACCACATCCACCTGGCCACGAAAATATTGCTCCACGCGAATCCGCGTGCGCGCAGAAGGGCGACCCTGCGGGTTGGCCGAGGTGGAAATCAGCGGCCCCACCAATGAGCACAAATCCCGCACCAGCGGATGGTCACTGACGCGCAGCGCCACCGTGTCGTGCACACCCGTCACCCATTCGGGCAGCAAGCCCTGATGCGGCACCAACCAAGTGTTCGGCCCCGGCCAGGTGCTGGCCATACGCTCAATCCAGGTGTCCGGGAAGTCTTCGAACAGGAAGTCGAACTGACGGATATTGTCCGCCACCAGGATCAGGCCCTTATCCACCGAGCGATTCTTGATCGCCAGCAGCCGGTCCACCGCCTCTTCATTCCACGGGTCGCAGCCCAGGCCCCAGACCGCTTCGGTCGGATAGGCAATCACCGCGCCTGCGCGAATTTCTCGTGCGGCTTCCAGCACACGCCACCTGTTGACCATTGTTTGTTCTCCGGACTAAAGCTCTGCGCAGTTTACCGATCTTCGTTACAAAACCTAGAGGCGCGCATACCAGTGCCCGCTTTCGCAGATCACCTGGCCTTCGAGCTCCAACTCGGTCAGGGCCGCCAACACTTGGGACAGGGGCCGACCGCTGGAAAGCGCCAGCGCCTCGCTGGTGTGGGGAGCGGCATGCAACAGTGCCACCAGCGGGTGGGTGACCGGCATCGGTGCCGGCCGCGACAATGCCTGCCAACCGCGCAGCCCTTCCAGAATGTGCTCGATGGTTTCGACCAGCACCGCACCCTCGCGGATCAACTGGTGACAGCCCTTGGCGCCCGGATGGTGAATGGAGCCCGGAATCGCATACACCTCGCGCCCTTGCTCAGCCGCCAACTTCGCGGTGATCAGCGAACCGCTGGACACGCCGGCTTCCACCACCAGCACACCCAGGGACAGACCGCTGATGATCCGGTTGCGCCGTGGGAAGTTGGCGGGCTGGGGCGCAGCGTCCAGCGGAAACTCGGAAACCACGGCGCTGCCCTGGGCAATCATCGCGTCTGCGAGCTTTCTGTGGCGTTGTGGATAAAAATTTTCCAACCCGGTGCCGAGCACGCCGATTGTTTGCCCGCCCACATCCAAAGCCGCTTGATGCGCGGCACCGTCGATGCCCAGCGCAAGACCGCTGGTGATGACAAAACCGGCGCTCGCCAGGCTGCGGGAAAAGGCCGCTGCGGTGTCCATACCGGGTCGCGAAGCACGGCGACTACCGACCATGGCCAACTGCGGTTTTTCCAGAATTGTCGGGTCGCCAGCCACGAATAATAACGGCGGGGCATCGTCTATCTGAGCGAGCAGCGCCGGGTACTCAGGCTGGTCCCACATCAGTAAATGCTGGGCCGGGCGCTCCAGCCATGCCAATGCTGCACTGGCGCCATCACGGATTTCGGGACTGCGCCGGGCGTCGGCACTGATGGCCGGCAACCCGAGTGATCGCCAGGTACTCGCCGGGGCGCCGATGGCCTTGGAGGCGCAACCGAATGCCTCTATCAATACACGAAAACGCTTGGGACCCAGCTCCGGCAGCCTGTGCAAGCGTAGTCGAGCTTCCAGTTCTGACGGAGAAATTTCGCTGCTGTTTATCGGATACATTTGATCATCCTTGACCGGAACAAGCTGTGGATAACTCTGTTGGTAACTTATTTAGCAGGCTACTTATTGCGTTTGTGAGGCAGTCTCGAAACGGTCCATCACCGCCAGTGAGCGTGAGGCGCTGAGCACCAGGCCGTAGCTGAGCTTTTCATAGGTGCGAAAGACCAACAGGGTGCCCGCGCGTTCGTCGGGGAGTCTGGTCTGAGCGTTGGTGGAGGGGTCGTATACGGTGGCGCCGGCCTTGATCACCGTCAGCAGTTGGCCTTCAACCAGGCCGTCACGGCGGCCTTTGTTCAGGGTAACGGCGTCGAGCACGCCGATTTGGGTCACGCCCCTAGGGATGTCGATGATGTGCCCTTCGACAAGCCGCGCAGGCGCCGGGACGGTGAGGCTGGAACGCTCGACGGGCGTTTCGGCCTGCAGCAAACGGTCGCCTGGACGTACCTCCTGAGTTACCCGCAGCACCGCCAATGTGGTGAGGTCACCGGCCATGACAAAGCGCGCGGTGCCGATGTCATCGGCGTTTATCCCCAGCAATTCCTCGGTTTGAGGGTCGGTGTAGGTCTTGCCACGCCGAAATATCCCATAGCCGGGCGCGGCCGGGTCCAGGTTGCCCCGGGCATGCACGCGGTCACCCTTGGCGCCCAGCACCCGTCCCGTTTCTGCCGCCACAATGTAGGGCGCGCGGTCCAGGTCCTGTGGGTTATCAATGATGCGGTTATGCAGTAGAAAGTGCTGGATGGCTTGCTGTGTCACTTGATCCAGACGCTGCGCGGGCAGCGGCAGCAGGGCCATCGCAAAGGGTGCCCACAGCAGCAAGACGAGTAGCGATTTCCTCATGGGGTGAATCTCCTTTATTATGTGCGTTCGCGTGAAATGCCAGAGCCTTCGCGGCTTTCGCTCCTTTCACACCGGCTGTGTGGGTCCATCCCAACGCCGATTTGCATTTACCTCACATGTGCAGCAATTACGCTTATGGCTATTTTGAACATCCTCGAATTTCCCGACTCGCGCCTGCGCACGATCGCCAAACCGGTGGCCGTAGTGGACGACAAGGTTCGTCAGTTGGTCGATGACATGTTTGAAACAATGTATGAAGCCCCCGGCATCGGCCTCGCCGCGACCCAGGTCAACGTGCATCAGCGCATCGTGGTCATGGACCTGTCGGAAGATCGCAGCGAGCCTCGGGTGTATATCAACCCTGAGTTCGAACCGCTGACCGAAGAGATGGGCGAATACCAGGAAGGCTGCCTGTCGGTGCCGGAGTTTTACGAGAACGTCGAACGCCCGCTACGCGTGAAGATCAAGGCGCTGGACCGCGACGGCAAGCCGTTCGAACTGATTGCCGAAGGCCTGTTGGCGGTGTGCATCCAGCATGAATGCGACCACCTCAACGGCAAGCTGTTTGTCGATTACCTGTCCACGCTTAAACGCGACCGGATCAAGAAGAAGCTGGAAAAAAAGCATCGCCAGCAAGCTTGATGCCCTCCTTCCAAAGGCTTGCTGCGGCAAGCCTTTTTCTTTTGTGACTGTTTTTAACCGAGACCTCCCATGACCGAGCCACTGCGCATTGTTTTTGCCGGCACTCCCGAATTCGCTGCCGAACACCTCAAGGCGCTGCTCGACAGCCCTTATGAGATCGTGGCGGTGTACACCCAGCCGGATCGCCCGGCGGGTCGCGGGCAAAAACTGATGCCAAGCCCGGTCAAGCAGCTGGCGCTGGAGCACAACATTCCTGTGCTGCAACCGCCGACCCTGCGCAACGTCGATGCCCAGGCTGAACTGGCGGCGCTGAAGCCAGACTTGCTGGTGGTGGTGGCCTACGGCTTGATCCTGCCTCAGGCCGTGCTGGATATTCCGCGCCTGGGCTGCATCAACAGCCATGCCTCGTTGCTGCCACGCTGGCGCGGTGCGGCACCGATCCAGCGCGCCGTGGAAGCCGGCGACAGCGAAAGTGGCGTGACCGTGATGCGCATGGAGGCGGGTCTGGACACCGGCCCGATGCTGCTGAAAGTCACCACGCCGATCACCGCCCAAGACACCGGCGGAAGCCTGCACGACCGCCTCGCCGAGCTGGGCCCGCCCGCCGTGATCCAGGCTATCGCCGGCCTCGCTGCCGGTACCCTGGAAGACGAAGTGCAGGACGACAGCCTCGCCACCTACGCTCACAAATTGAACAAAGACGAAGCGCGCATCGACTGGAGTCGCCCGGCCGTTGAGCTGGAGCGCCTGGTGCGGGCGTTTAACCCTTGGCCGATGTGCCACAGCACGCTCAATGGCGAAGCCTTGAAGGTGTTGGCCGCCACCCTGGCCGACGGCAAAGGCGCGCCCGGCGAAATCATCGGCGCCAGCAAGGACGGCCTGCTGGTCGCGTGCGGCGAGCAGGCACTGTGTCTGACCCGTCTGCAATTGCCCGGTGGCAAAGCGCTTAATTTCAGCGATTTGTTCAACAGCCGTCGTGAGAAATTTACCCTGGGCACGGTTCTCGGGGCGGTTGCTCAATGAACCCGCGTCTGGCCGCCGCAAAGGCTCTAGCCGCCGTCCTCAACGGCAAAGCTTCGCTGAACAGCTCGCTGCCCACGCAGCTGGATAAGGTTGAAGACCGCGACCGTGGTTTCACTCAAGACCTGGCCTTCGGTACCGCGCGCTGGCAACCGCGTTTGTCGGCACTGGCGGCCAAGCTGCTGCAAAAGCCCTTCAAGGCGGCAGATGCTGATGTGGAAGCGCTGCTGTTGGTCGGCCTCTATCAACTGCTCTACACCCGTGTGCCGGCCCACGCCGCCATCGGTGAGACGGTCGGTTGCGCCGACAAACTGAAAAAGCCCTGGGCCAAGGCCCTGCTCAACGCCGTATTGCGCCGTGCCCAGCGTGAAAGCGAAGCGCTGCTGGCCGAGCTGGAGCACGACCCGGTGGTGCGCACTGCTCACCCGCGCTGGCTGCAAAAATCCCTGAAAGCCTTCTGGCCTGAGCAGTGGGAAGCCATTTGCGCTGCCAACAATGCGCATCCGCCGATGATTTTGCGGGTCAACCGCCGCCATCACAGCCGTGACGCCTACCTGCAATTGCTCACCGATGCCGGTATCAACGCCACACCATGCGTGTACAGCGTCGACGGCATCGTGCTCGAAGCTGCCGCCGATGTGCGCAGCTTGCCGGGCTTTGCCGAAGGCTGGATCAGCGTGCAGGACGAGGCCGCGCAATTGGCGGCCGACTTGCTCGACCTGGCCCCCGGCCAACGGGTGCTCGACGCGTGCTGCGCGCCGGGTGGTAAGACCTGTCACATCCTCGAGGTGGAAAAAGACCTGGTTGGTGTAGTCGCCGTCGACCTGGAAGCCAAGCGCCTGGTGCGTGTGCGTGAAAACCTCGCACGCCTGGGCCTGAGCGCCGAGCTGATTGCTGCCGACGGTCGCGACACCGCCACCTGGTGGGACGGCAAACCGTTTCAGCGCATCCTGCTGGATGCGCCGTGTTCGGCCACCGGCGTGATCCGACGCCACCCGGACATCAAGCTGACCCGCCAACCGGACGACATCGCCGCCCTCGCCGTGCTGCAAGGCGAGCTGCTTGACGCCCTGTGGCCAACCCTGGAAGTCGGCGGCATTCTGCTCTACGCCACTTGCTCCACGCTGCCGACCGAGAACACTGAAGTCATTGAAGCCTTCCTCGCCCGCACCAGCGGCGCACGGGAGCTGGACCTCGCCACGGCGGCCGGCATCAAGCAGCCCCACGGTCGCCAATTGCTAGCACAGGAAGGCGGCCACGATGGCTTCTACTACGCCAAACTGATCAAGATCGCCGCCGCGCGCGGCTGAACGGTTTTAAGGGAGTGACCGGATGAAAATCATCATCCTTGGGGCAGGGCAGGTCGGCGGCACGCTGGCCGAACATTTGGCCAGCGAAGCCAATGACATCACCGTGGTCGACACCGACAGCGAGCGCCTGCGCAACCTCGGCGACCGCCTGGATATCCGCACCGTACAGGGTCGCGCGTCGTTCCCGACGGTGCTGCGCCAGGCGGGTGCCGACGATGCCGACATGCTCGTGGCGGTGACCAACAGCGACGAAACCAACATGGTCGCCTGCCAGGTCGCCCACACCCTGTTCCACACACCCACCAAAATCGCCCGGGTGCGTGAGGCGGCTTACCTGACGCGTGCAGGGCTTTTCGACAACGACGCGATTCCGGTGGACGTTCTGATCAGCCCGGAACAGGTGGTGACGCACTACATCAAGCGCCTGATCGAAATTCCCGGCGCCTTGCAGGTGATCGACTTTGCCGAAGGCAAGGCGCAACTGGTGGCCGTGAAGGCTTACTACGGTGGGCCGCTGGTGGGCCAACAACTGCGCCAGTTGCGCGAACACATGCCGAATGTGGAAACGCGCGTGGCTGCGATTTTCCGTCGCGACCGGCCGATCCTGCCCCAAGGCGATACAGTGATCGAGGCCGACGACGAGGTATTTTTCATCGCTGCCAAAGCGAATATTCGCGCTGTGATGAGCGAAATGCGCCGGCTCGACGAAACCTACAAACGCATCGTCATCGCCGGCGGCGGGCAGATTGGTGAGCGCTTGGCTGAAGCCATCGAGAGCCGCTACCAGGTGAAGATCATCGAGATGAATCCGGCACGCTGCCGGCATTTGTCCGACACGCTCGACAGCACTGTCGTACTGCAAGGCAGTGCCTCGGACCGCGACCTGCTGATGGAAGAGAACATCGCCGACGCCGATATCTTCCTGGCGCTGACCAATGATGACGAAGCCAACATCATGTCTTCATTGCTCGCCAAGCGGCTGGGGGCGAAGAAGGTGATGACCATCATCAACAACCCGGCGTATGTGGATTTGATTCAGGGCGGCGATATCGACATCGCCATCAGCCCGCAGTTGGCCACCATCGGCACCTTGCTGGCCCACGTGCGGCGTGGCGATATCGTCAGCGTGCACTCCCTGCGCCGGGGTGCGGCGGAGGCCATTGAGGCCATCGCGCACGGTGATTCAAAGTCGAGCAAGGTGATCGGCAAGGCCATTCGCGATATCGGTTTGCCGCCGGGTACCACCATCGGCGCGATCATTCGCGATGAAGAGGTGATCATCGCCCACGACGACACGATGATCGCCACCGGCGACCATGTGATTCTGTTTCTGGTGGATAAAAAACATATCCGCGATGTGGAGAAGCTGTTCCACGTCGGCTTGAGTTTTTTCTGATTTAAGGAACAACCGACATGCTCGAATCCCTGGAAAAAATGCTCGCCAAGGGTGTGGATAATTCACTGCTGCGCTTTGGCCTGGGCAAGGGTTACCTGGACCTGAAGGAGAATGCCAAGGCAGCGGAGCATTTGGGCAAATGTGTCGAATTTGACCCGAAGTATTCGGCGGCGTGGAAGTTGTTGGGCAAGGCTCAGCAAGGGCTGGGTGATAGCGCTGCAGCGCGGTTGGCGTGGGAAAAGGGCATCGAAGCGGCCCTGGCGCATGGCGACAAACAAGCCGAGAAAGAGATGGCGGTGTTCCTGAAGAAACTGGATCGCCAGGCCTGAGGCGATCCCTGTGGGAGCTGGCTTGCCTGCGATGCAGGCGACTCGGTTTGTCAGTTACACCGAGGTGATGCCATCGCAGGCAAGCCAGCTCCCACAGTTGATCTCCATTGACAGGGAGGTCAGGGGTGTCTCAATACCACCGCGCCTCACCCGGCGGGCGTTTCTTGAAGCGCTTCATGCTCCACATGTACTGGCTCGGGTAGGCACCGACATAACGCTCCACCACCTTGCTCATCGCCGCGCAGGACGTGGCGGTGTCGGTGCTGTACATGTCTTCCGGCGCTGCTTCCAGGATCACTTTGTAGCCCGAACCGTCCGGCAGCCGCAGGGCATGCAGAAATACGCCGACCGCTTTGTGGCCCGCGAGCATGTTCGGCACGAACTTGCTGGTGAGCGCCTGGGTAGCGAAGAACGGCACGAAGATCCCGGCGGATTCCGCCGGCTCAGGATCGGCCGGGATGCCTACCTGACCACCTTTGCGCACTTCCTTGATCACGCTCAGAATGCCTTCCTTGGTCGACGCCGCCACGCGGTTACCCAGTTGCACGCGCTGCTTGCGCAACAAATCATCCACCGCTTTGAGCTTTGGCGGACGGTAGAAAATGATCGGTTTGCACTGGCTGCAATAAAAGTGATTCAACACTTCCCAGTTACCCAGGTGGCTGGTGATGCCGACCACGCCTTTGCCTGAGGCCAGCGCTTCGTGCAGCACTTCCAAGCCTTCGACTTCACGTACCAGGTCGATGGAACGCTGGGCCGGCCAGATCCAGGCGCAGGCGCTTTCGGTCAGGGATTTGCCGATGTCCATCAGGCTGCGGCCAACTAACGCTTCGCGCTCGGCGGGGTCCATGTCCGGGAAGCATTTGGAGAGGTTGATCCGCACCGTCTCGCGGGAGCGGTTAGGGGTTTTCCACATGATCCAGCCAATCGCCGTGCCCACGGCCTGAACGGCGCGCCAGGGCAGCAAGGCAAATAACCGGAGAGCGCCTACCAGCAAGGCGCCTTTAAACTTTTCCACAGGTCACTCCTGATCGTGTGTGGTGCGCAAAGCGGGCATTCTAACCGGCGTTGGCCAAGTCCGCGTAACGGTCGCAGTCCAGGGTGTGGTCCATGACCATCCCGGAGGCCTGCATGAACGCGTAACAAATGGTCGGGCCGACGAAGGTGAAGCCGGCTTTTTTCAGGGCTTTGCTCATGGCTTCGGCCTCGGGGGTAATCGCCGGGACTTCGCTGCGGTCCTTGAAATGATTGACCCTGGGCACACCGCCGACAAACGACCAGAGCAAACCCACCGGGTCTTCCAGCGCCAGCCAGGCAGCGGCATTGCGGCGGGTGGCATTGAGCTTGAGGCGGTTGCGCACGATGCCCGGATCCTGCATCAGCGCTTCAATTTCGGCGTCGGCCAAACGTGCCAGACGCTGCGCATCAAACCCGAACAAGACCTTTCGATAATGCTCGCGTTTGCGTAAAACGGTGATCCAGGACAGGCCCGCCTGGAACCCTTCGAGCAAAAGCAACTCGAACAGACCCTGCGCATCGCGCAGCGGCGTTCCCCACTCCTGATCGTGATAAGCCATGTACAGCGGATCTTCAGAACACCAAAAGCAGCGTGGCATAAGGCTCCAGGGGATGGTGGCGCGGCCGAATCGGGTATACTCCCGCTCTTTAAATCGCAGCCCAAGTAACAGGTGAATTTCGTGAGCCAGCCTACGCCAGCCGTGCGTACCTTCCAAGACTTGATCCTCGCCCTCCAGCAATACTGGGCCGAGCAAGGTTGTGTGGTACTTCAGCCCTACGATATGGAAGTAGGCGCCGGCACTTTCCACACCGCAACATTCCTGCGGGCCATCGGCCCGGAAACCTGGAACGCCGCTTATGTGCAGCCCAGTCGTCGCCCGACTGACGGCCGCTACGGCGAAAACCCGAACCGTCTGCAGCACTACTACCAGTTCCAGGTGGTGTTGAAGCCGAACCCGGACAATTTCCAGGAGCTGTACCTGGGCTCGTTGAAACATGTCGGCCTGGACCCGTTGGTCCACGACATCCGTTTCGTCGAAGACAACTGGGAGTCGCCAACCCTGGGCGCCTGGGGCCTGGGCTGGGAAGTCTGGCTCAATGGCATGGAAGTGACGCAGTTCACGTACTTCCAGCAAGCGGGCGGCATCGAGTGCTACCCGGTGACCGGCGAAATCACTTACGGCCTTGAGCGCCTGGCCATGTACCTGCAAGGCGTGGACTCGGTTTACGACCTGGTCTGGGCTGACGGCCCGTTCGGCAAAGTGACCTACGGCGACGTGTTCCACCAGAACGAAGTGGAGCAGTCCACCTACAACTTCGAACACGCCAACGTCGACAAGCTGTTCGAACTGTTCGACTTCTATGAAAGCGAAGCCAAGCGCCTGATCGAACTCGACCAGCCGCTGCCGTTGCCAAGCTACGAAATGGTGTTGAAGGCCTCCCATACCTTCAACCTGCTGGATGCCCGCCGTGCCATTTCGGTCACCGCGCGCCAGCAATACATCCTGCGTGTACGCACCCTGGCGCGTTCCGTCGCCCAAGCCTACCTGCTGGCTCGCGCCAAGCTGGGCTTCCCGATGGCAACCCCGGACCTGCGTGATGAAGTACTGGCCAAGCTGGAGGCTGCACAATGAGTGCTCAAGATTTTCTGGTTGAACTGGGCACCGAAGAGTTGCCGCCCAAGGCACTCAACACCCTGGCCGACGCGTTCCTGGCCGGTATCGAAAAAGGCCTGCTGGCTGCTGGCCTGAAATTCGAAGCGAAAAAAGTCTATGCTGCGCCACGTCGCCTGGCTGTTCTGCTGACCGCGCTGGAAACCCAGCAACCGGACCGCAGCATCAACCTCGACGGCCCGCCACGTCAGGCGGCATTCGACGCCGAAGGTAACCCGACTCAAGCTGCCCTTGGTTTTGCCAAAAAGTGTGGCGTTGAGCTGAGCGAGATCGACCAGAGCGGCCCGAAGCTGCGGTTCAGCCAGGTCATCACCGGCAAGCCGACCGCCAGCCTGTTGCCGACCATCGTTGAAGACTCCTTGAACGACCTGCCTATCCCCAAGCGCATGCGCTGGGGTGCACGCAAAGAAGAATTCGTACGCCCAACCCAGTGGCTGGTGATGTTGCTCGGTGACCAGGTCATCGACTGCACGATCCTCGCCCAGAAGGCTGGCCGTGATTCCCGTGGTCACCGCTTCCACCACCCGCAAGCTGTACGCATCACCTCGCCAGCCAACTACGCCGCTGACCTGCGTGCTGCTTACGTGCTGGCCGATGCCAACGAGCGTCGCGAGCTGATCAGCAAGCGCACCGAAGAACTGGCGCGCCTGCAGGAAGGCACCGCCATCGTGCCGCAGAGTCTGCTCGACGAAGTGACCGCGCTGGTTGAATGGCCGGTGCCGCTGGTGTGCTCGTTCGAGGAGCGTTTCCTCGACGTGCCGCAAGAAGCGCTGATCACCACCATGCAGGACAACCAGAAGTATTTCTGCCTGCTGGACGTGGATGGCAAGTTGCTGCCGCGCTTCATCACCGTGGCCAACATCGAGAGCAAAGACCCGCAGCAGATCATCGCCGGTAACGAGAAAGTCGTTCGCCCGCGCCTGACTGACGCCGAGTTCTTCTTTAAGCAAGACAAGAAGCAGAAGCTCGAAGACTTCAACCTGCGCCTGCAAAACGTGGTGTTCCAGGAAAAACTCGGCAGCGTCTACGACAAGGCCGTGCGTGTTTCCAAGCTGGCCGCCTACATTGCGCCGCGCATTGGCGGTGATGCCGCTTGGGCCGCGCGTGCTGGCCTGCTGTCCAAATGCGACCTGGCCACCGAAATGGTCGGCGAGTTCCCGGAGATGCAAGGTGTTGCCGGTTACTACTACGCCCTCAACGACGGCGAGCCGGACGATGTAGCCCTGGCGCTGAACGAGCAGTACATGCCGCGCGGCGCTGGCGCCGAGCTGCCGACCACCCTGACCGGTGCGGCAGTGGCTATCGCTGACAAGCTGGATACTCTCGTCGGTATCTTCGGTATCGGCATGTTGCCTACCGGCAGCAAAGACCCGTATGCCCTGCGCCGTGCGGCCTTGGGCGTGCTGCGCATCCTGATCGACAAGAAGCTCGACCTCGACCTGACCCAGGCCGTGGTGTTCGCCGTCGGCCAGTTCGGTGGCAAGGTCAAGCAAGCCGGCCTGGCCGAGCAAGTGCTGGAATTTGTCTTCGACCGCCTGCGTGCGCGTTATGAAGACGAAGGCGTGGACGTTTCCGTCTACCTGTCGGTGCGTGCCCTGCAACCGGGTTCGGCACTGGACTTCGACCAGCGCGTGCAGGCCGTGCAAGCCTTCCGCAAACTGCCGGAAGCCGACGCCCTCGCCGCCGTGAACAAGCGTGTGTCGAACCTGCTGAGCAAGGCCGATAACCTCGGCAATGTTGAAGTCGACCCGGGCCTGTTTGCCGATGCCAAGGAGTTCTCGCTGAGCTCGGCCATCGCCAAGGCAGAAAACGCGGTGAAGCCGTTGATCGCTGAGCGCAATTACGCTGAAGCACTGGCGCGTCTGGCCAGCTTGCGTGAGCCGGTGGATGCGTTCTTTGAAGCGGTGATGATCAATGCCGAAGACGCGGGCGTGCGCAAAAACCGCTACGCCATGCTGGCGCGCCTGCGCGGCTTGTTCGTCAACATCGCTGACATTTCGACGCTGAGCTGACCATGGTGAAACTGCTGATTCTCGATCGGGACGGAGTGATCAACTACGACTCCGATGCTTACATCAAGTCGGTGGCGGAGTGGATTCCACTGCCCGGTTCGATCGAGGCCATTGCGCAGTTGAGCAAAGCCGGCTGGACGGTGGCCATCGCCACCAACCAGTCCGGTATTGCCCGCGGTTATTACGACATCGCCACGCTGGACGCCATGCACGCGCGCTTGCGCACGTTGGTGGCCGAGCAGGGCGGCGAGGTGGGGCTGGTGGTGTATTGCCCTCACGGGCCGGATGAGGGCTGCGAGTGCCGCAAACCCAAACCGGGCATGTTGAAAACTATTGCAGAACATTACAAGGTACCCCTGGCTGGGCTATGGTTCGTCGGGGATAGCCTCGGTGACCTGGAGGCGGCCAAAGCCGTCGACTCTCAGCCAGTTTTGGTTAAGACCGGGAAAGGCGAAAAGACCCAGGCGAAAGACCTGCCGGTAGGCACTTTGATTTTTGACGATCTGGCGGCGGTTGCCGCAGAACTTATTAACAACTAGCGGCCCTCGACTTCCTGAACAAGGATGGCTCGGGAGTGCGCTTTTAGCAGGCGGGCCGTGTCCCGCAACGGTAAATGCCGCCATGTCGATCTTGCAGGCCATCAGAACCTTTTTCTTTTACCTGCTGTTGGGCACCAGTTCGTTTCTCTGGTGCACCCTGAGCTTTTTTATTGCGCCGTTCCTGCCGTTCAAGGCGCGCTACCGTTTTATCAACGTTTATTGGTGCCGCTGCGCGTTGTGGCTGACCAAGGTATTTTTGGGCATTCGCTTCGAGATCAAAGGTGCTGAAAACGTCCCGCAAACACCCTGCGTGATCCTGTCGAACCACCAGAGCACCTGGGAGACGTTCTTTCTCTCGGCGTACTTCTCGCCCTTGAGCCAGGTGCTCAAGCGCGAGTTGCTGTACGTACCGTTCTTTGGCTGGGCCATGGCCATGTTGCGTCCGATCGCCATCGACCGTGACAACCCCAAGGCGGCGCTCAAGCACGTGGCCAAGAAGGGCGACGAACTGCTCAAGGATGGCGTTTGGGTGCTGATCTTTCCGGAAGGTACGCGCGTGCCTTACGGCACCGTAGGCAAGTTCTCACGCGGTGGTACTGCGTTGGCGGTCAATGCGCACCTGCCGGTGCTGCCGATTGCGCATAACGCCGGGAAGTTTTGGCCCAAGACGGGCTGGGCTAAACGCGAAGGCACCATCACTGTGGTGATCGGCGAACCGATGTATGCCGAAGGTGAAGGACCACGCGCCATTGCAGCGCTGAATGACCGTGCGCAGGCGTGGAATGAAGCCCAGCAACGCGCCATGGGTTCGCTGCCACCGAAGCCGGTTGTGGTGGACACGCCAGCGATCTGAGCATCTGTGGATAACCTGTGTACGGTTTGTTGGCGAATCGCCGCTTTTGATTCATAAGAAGCTGATTTACTTACATATTTCTTGAGCTCATAAAATCTGGAAAAACGTGCATAAGTTTTTTCGGCATTAAAAAACCGGTCCTTGAGACCGGTTTTTTATGCACAGCACAAACGTACGTTTTTTCAGTCGTCGAGCAAGGGCAGTTGGAGGGTGAAGGTAGATCCTTTACCCAACTCGCTTTCACACAGAATGCGGCCTCCGTGGCGTTCTATCACCGCCTTGACCATCGTCAGGCCCAAACCCAAACCCTCACTGCCCTGCGCTGAATCGAAGCGCCGGTACTGGTTGAACAGCTCAGGCAAATCCGCTGACGCGATGCCTGGCCCCTGGTCACTGATACGGCACTGCAGCAGGCCACTCGCGTTGCCGTGGCTCAACGTAACGGTTGTACCGGACGGCGAGTATTTGATGGCGTTCTCCAGCACGTTGAACAATGCCCGCGTCAGCAGCGATTGATCGGCGGATACCATGCTCTCATCCGCTTCATCCAAGTCATGAACCAGTTGGATGTTCTTGAGTTGGGCAATGACCGCGACCTGGTCAAATGCATCCATCACCAGCATGGCGAACAACGTTGGCTGAAAGTGGTAGCCATCCGCTTCAGCCTTGGCCAATTGCACGAAGGATTCGGTGAGACTCAGGGCCCGCCGTACCTGCTGCTCGATCTGGGCGAAGACCGGTGACTCGCCGTTGTGCACATCCAGCAGCGCCAGAATCGCTGAATGCGGCGCCCGCAAGTCGTGTGACAGGAAGCGCAGCATGGTCTCGCGGTGCTGCTGGGCGTCACGCTCTTTGCTCAGGTCGGTCAGGCTCAGCAGCCAGCCAAGCGCGACGTCGCCTTCAGCCGGTAGCAAGGGCGCGAGTTCCATGCGCAGGCTGCGCTGGTGAATGTCACGGAACTCGACAAGCTCCATCGCCGACAGGGCAGGGCGCACGCCGTTGTGCAGCGGTGGATAACCCAGATCAGCGAGGAGTTCGAGCAGATTGCCACTGACCAGATCACTTCCAAACACTTCGCGAGCAACGCGATTGGCCAATAGAACCGTGCCTCGGGGGTCGGTAATCAGTGTCGCTACCGGCAGGCACTCCAGGCCGTCGGCCATGAATCGCCGGGTGTCACGTGTGCGGCTGACGGCTTGCTCCAACGCAAAGATACGGCCCTGGAGCACATCGCCTCTGCTGGCGGGAGCACGGCGGCGTTCGGGCAGCACTTTGGGCTCGTCATCCAGACGAGCCAGTTCCCAGCCGAAGTAAGCGAGGATGACGCTGAGGCGGCGCCAGTTCCAGATCAGATAGCTGAGCAATAAACCAATCAAACACGCGGCGGGCGACCACCAGTGGCCCAGGCGCAACAGCACCCAGGAGCCCATCAAGGCTGCCGCCATGCAACCCAACGTCATCCACAGCGCATAGCGCGGGCGATACAGCAGAAGGCCCAGCAGCGACGCCACGAGTGATGTCGCGAGCAGGGCAGCCAGCCAGCCGGGGAGGTCGACGACGCTCCGCCCTTGCAACAAGCCGTTAAGGATATTGGCCTCGATCTCCACGCCGGCAGTAGAGCCGACCGAGGAGAGAGGGGTAATGAAACGGTCGCCCATGCCGTATGCGGTGGCCCCGACCAGAATCAAGCGGCCACGCAGCGCCTCGGGAGGCACCTCGCCGCGCAATACGCTGACATAAGAGACGCTGGGGAAATGCTCATCGGCGGTGAAGGGCACCCGAATCGCATGCTCACGATGCCAGTGCGCGATGGTCGCTTCTGCAGGGTTTCCCGGCATCGGCGACGCTCCCCCGCTCAACGTGTACGCGAGCCATGCCAACTGTGGGAGCGTGCTGCCGGGCGGGCCTTCGCGCAGGTACAAACTGCGCACGCCCCCATCGTTGTCCGGCTCAACATTGATATGCCCCACGCCTTTGGCGCACTTGAGCAGTGGCAACATCGGGGCAGCCGGTTGGCTTGAACTGAGTGTGCCATCGGCCACCAGCGGCAATAATACGTTACCGGCATTGCACACAGCGTCGGCCAGACGTCTGTCGTCCGCTGCGTCACCCGGTTCGCTGAAGATGACATCAAACATTATGCCGGCCGGTTGGGCAGCGCTCAGGCGATCAATCAGGTCGGCGTGCAGACTACGCGGCCAGGGCCACGGCCCGAGTTGTTTCAGGCTCTGATCGTCGATCGTCACCAGCAAGATGCGCGGGTCGACCGGCACGGGAGTGAGACGGCGGAGACTGTCGTACAGTGGATTGTTGAGGGCCAGGCCGGCGCTCAAAGACAGGTACGCGGTGAAGGGCAGCAGCACCACGCCAATCCACAGCCACTCACGCACCAGGCCATGAAACAGCAACTGAGCCTGAGTCGGCTGGCGTTTTTCAGCCTTGCGCCACAGCATCATGAAAGCGCCGCCGCAGGTTGATAGTGAGTGGTTGATGGTGTCATAGGCCCCGGCTTCTCCCTCCAGGTAATGTTTGTCGTGGGCAATATCCTGGAACCCATTGAAGCTCATTCCTGTCTGACATGGGGACTTTCCTGAATGTTTCCCTGCCAGCGCCTTGAAGGCCCATCTGCAGCGATCCTTTTCCTTGCGGGCAGGAGTCGGTATCTTTCCTTATGGGTCTCTCGAAAAGTCACAGGCGCTTTGATATCAGCGTACGCAGAGATCTGGAGGTCGATGAATCTGACCACAATTATTCAGATTCATGGAATGGCATCTGCGCAGTATGTGCCCGCTTTAATTCACGCCATCGGCTGCCGTATTTTTTTGTAGAAGGACCCACCCATGCGTGTCGCAATACTGGATGACGAGCCTGCTGAATTGCGCCGGGTTGAACAGACACTGCGACAGATTCCCGGCACTGCGGAACAACCCTGGTCTCTGCACTGCTTTGAGCGCGGCGAAGATCTGCTGCGCCAACTGCGACGTGAAACCTTTGACCTGCTGATACTCGACTGGCAACTACCCGATATCACTGGTATCGCGTTGCTGCGCTGGACCCGCGAACATATGGAGTCCCCACCCGCCGTGATCATGCTCACCAGCCGCGATGCAGAGAGCGATATCGTCACCGCGTTGAACAGCGGGGCGGATGATTACGTCAGCAAACCCTTTCGCCCCAACGAGCTTAAGGCTCGAGTGACAGCTGTGTTGCGTCGCCATGGCCTACAGAAATCTGCGACCCATGAAGTGCAAAGTTTTAATGATCTGACCTTCGATGATGCTGAGCTAACGGTGACCCGTGCCGGTAAACCCATCAATTTGACAGAGCGAGAATACCGCCTCGCCAGTTGCCTGTTTGCCAACTTGGCGCGGCCGTTGTCTCGTGAGTATCTCTATGAGCGGTTTTGGACTCACGAGGAAATGGTGTCATCGCGGCCTCTAGACACGCATATCTACCGCCTGCGCAATAAGCTTGGGCTGACCGCAGACCGGGGTTGGCAGCTGCTAACGATCTACGGGTATGGCTACCGTCTGGAGAGTGTCGCGGCGGCCACAGCGGGTTAAAAATGTAGATGTTCCACGTGGAGCATTTGAATAACGCGTGTTCATCACGCAATAAAAAAGGCCAACGCTAAGCGTTGGCCTTTTTGTTTTGGCAGGTTTACCTGATGTAGGTTCACAAAATAGCTGATTCAGAAGGCCCAGCAAACGCGCGAAAAAAATCATCTTTTCTGTGAGTTCGGAGCGGGGGAGTAACAGAAAAGATGAGAAAAGCCTCCTGGATTCACAAAATAAACGCGCTCTCGGCACCGACAGGAAATCCAAGTGCTGCCGCTCATCAACGGCGTTTACGCTTTCGATGGAGGAAAACAAAAATTCAGGCTGTGATGGGACACATGCCGGTGACGCAAAGGACCAAAGTGATTTCGGCGGGATACTGGTGTATGCCGAGCCTTACCAGCCCGGCGGGAGGAGCACAAAGGATTTACTCAGTTCAGATTTAGCCTGACATGAGCAACATTACGGTCATTCTCTACAATTTTCGAAACACGACCGCTATCCATTGCATGTATATAACAATGATGCACTGTGAGGATAAGATCTTGGAGGGTGTCATCCTCTTCCATTTGAATGATCTTCAATCCAACCTCCCGGCATCGATTGATATTTATGTGGCGAGTATGATGGCGCGTAGAGTCAAAATCGCTTAAGAATTCTACAATCGCTTTAGCCTTTGACTCAGCTTCTGGATCATCGTGAAACATAACAGTAGTCAACGAACTCTCAACAAACTCCTTCGCCCATTTGACAGCCTGCTCACAGCTAACGACGAGCGTAGGATGATACTTGCCAATGATCATTCGCCAGAGTTCAAGCTTGGCGGCATCTTCTTTGATATCGGCAGCAGCTTTATCAAGCTCCGCAAGAACGCCAATTGCAGGAACATTCTGTATTTGCGGATCAATTGGCCCCAGGCTCGACTGCTTGCCCATAATAATAGACGCTGCGGAGCAGGCAATCATTGTTCCCGCCGACATGGCCAGTTGAGGAACGATAACTCTTATGTCTGATCCGAAAAGCTGGTGGAGATAATCAACCAAAGACTCCGCAGCAGCAATATCCCCACCAGGAGTATGAAGGATTAAGTCTAAACCTTTATTAAACTCACAACCGTGTACTACGGTCATGAAGGCATTTTTATCACCGTCATTAACATAGAGCTGCGGATTATTCGGATTAGACGTTAACCAACCAGAGTAATACGCAATTGTATTACGACCAGTATGCGCGCTGAGCTGGGCCAAATATTTGCGCCGAACAAGGTCCAGCGCTATTTCACCGTGGGTCTGTGCTTCCGCTGCAATTTCTGTGAGAACATCGTTCCAGTTAGGCATTCCGTGCGCTTATGGTATTGGTGGTCACGATAGTCTTAAGTGTGTAGTCCAGCCCGGTGTAAATCTCAAACCCTTGACTCATAGGTTGAGGATGCTGGTGCATCGAGGAGGGAGCAGTGAGTTGCGCCTGCCCGAAAATCGTCTGCAATAGCTCCGACCGCGCGACCGCCTTGTCTTGCGTGTTCTGCTGCATGCTTTCTCCTCGCTGTCGGCCACAGGCCAACAGCATTTATCTGTGTGCAAATATCTGTCTGCAAAAAAAGCCCACATCTGAAATCAGGTAGGCTTGCTTACGAAGCCAGGATTCTGATAAAGGATTGCCTTTTGCACAATAGCCGAACGTCGATTTTCACGATGTTTTTTTAAGGAAAAATCAGCTTTTTAAAAAAAATCAAGAAAAAACGCATCAAAAATCTTTCTTCAGCCCTGGCCTGTCTAAGACTCTAGACCAATCTTTTAGATTTCTGCTCAATTTTTTTGGCCTGACTGAGGCTTGTGGCTCGTCACCATCTCGTCACAACGCATCGCTAAGCTGAATGGAATGGGCTAGCCTTCTCTGGCCTAGAGGAGGCCTGCTTGTCCTCTCCTTCCATGCGAATAGATTCGACTGACTGTTCCGACAGCTTGGTGCCAGCTGCGGAGTACATTCGCATGTCTACTGATCACCAACGCTACTCCACAGAAAACCAATCAGCAGCCATTCATGCTTACGCCATGAGCCATGGCATGAAAATCGTCAAAACTTACCAAGACGATGGGAAAAGTGGCCTAGATATCGGCGGCCGTGATGCTCTGCGTAGATTGCTTGACGACGTCCAGGCCGGACATACCCAGTATCAGGTGATTCTTGTCTATGACGTCAGTCGTTGGGGACGCTTTCAGAACACGGACGAAAGTGCCCACTATGAATACCTTTGCACCAGCTCCGGTATCAATGTGGTGTATTGCGCAGAGCCTTTTGAAAACGACGGCTCGCCTCTAGCAACCATTTACAAAGGCATCAAACGATCCATGGCTGGTGAGTACAGCCGAGAGCTTTCCCAAAAAGTCTTCGCTGGTCAGTGCCGCCTCGTTGAAAAAGGTTTTCATCAAGGCGGCCCGGCGGGATATGGATTGCGCCGCGCTTTGATCGATGAGAAAAGCGAATTCAAGGCAGAACTGTCGCGGGGCCAACAGAAAAGTCTCCAGACAGATAGGGTTATCTTAATTCCGGGACCCGAAACCGAAATCGAGGTGGTTCAACACATCTATCACCAGTTCATCCACAACGGGATGAGTGAGCACGAAATTGCCGATGCACTGAACGCCGAGGGGCTGATCACCGATTTCGAGCGCCCCTGGAGTAGAGGTAGCGTGCACCAAGTGCTGACCAACGAGAAATACATAGGTAACAACGTCTACAACAAAACATCCTCCAAACTACGTAAACGTATCAGCCGCAACACACCCGAAAAGTGGGTTCGATGTGATGGGGCATTCCAGGGAATTGTCTCACTGGAGGTGTTTGCCGCAGTTCGCGAAATCATTTTGCAACGCTCACGCCGCTTGGACGATGCACAACTGCTAGAACTGCTTCGCACCCTGTTACGGCGGGCGGGCTCTTTGTCCGGGATGCTCATCGATGACCAAGACCACATGCCCTCCAGCACGACCTATATAAATCGCTTCGGCGGCCTCTTACGTGCCTACACGCTTATCGGCTACACACCAGACCGAGACTATCGGTATTTGGAGGTCAATCGCTCCCTGCGGCAGCTGCATCCGCAGGTTCTTGAAGATGTTGTAAAACACTTCAAGCATGTGGGTGCCGGAGTCGAGCTCAATATTCAGAGTGACCTACTGACAATTAACGATGAATGGACAGCATCAGTGGTCATCGCGCGCTGCCAATCCACACTGGCAGGTACTCTTCGTTGGAAGCTCCGGTTTGAAAACAGCCTGACACCCGACATCACCATCGCAGTACGCATGGAGCACGAAAATCTACAAGTGCGAGACTATTACCTCATCCCCAGTATGGATATAGGGGCGTGGCCGCGAAAAATGTCCGAAGAAAACAGCCCCTTAATAGACAGTTACCGTTTTGCAACGCTGGACGTACTTGATGGACTTGCTGCGCGTTGCTCGCTGAAGGAGGCACGTCAATGACTGTCCCATCAACCTCGCGTGATCGCGTCGCACTGATTCCAATATCAAATATCCACATCCTCAATCCTCGCACGAGGAATAAGAAGGTTCACCGCGAGCTTATAGAAAACATAAAAACGGTAGGACTCAAGCGCCCCATTACCGTGAGTCTTAGAGCCACGCCTTTAGGGCAGATCAGCTACGACCTCGTGTGTGGGCAAGGCCGTCTTGAAGCATTTCTTGCGCTAGAAGCCACAGAAATTCCAGCGTTTGTGATTGATGCCGTGGAAGAAGACTGCTTGGTCATGAGCTTGGTAGAGAACGTAGCTCGAAGGCAGCATAGGCCGATAGACCTTATGAACGAGGTCGGGCGATTGAAAGAACGGGGCAAAACCGATGAGGCGATCGCAAAAGTAATTGGCAGCACAGCCTCTTGGGTCAGCATGATTGTTGGTCTACTTGAACGCGGTGAAGAAAAACTTCTGTCAGCAGTCGAGACAGGGTTGATACCTCTAAGCATGGCTGCCGATATCGCCCGTAGCAGTGAAAGCGACATTCAAAACCTACTTACTGACGCCTACGAGCGTGGAATAAAAGGAAAGAAGATTACCAAGCTGCGTCACCTTTTAGAGCTACGTGCCAAGAAAGACAAACTGGTGCGGGGAAGCCCTCTGGGTCGTGATAGCCAGAATAAGAAGAAAAGACTGACGCCCGCAGACTTGAGAAAACTATTCGAACGAGAGGCCGAGCGGCAGCGCCTGATGGTTAAAAAGGCTTCTTTTACCCATGAACGGGTCATTTTCTCCATTCAGGCGATTAAAGAACTCTTGGCAGTTAGTGATTTCGAAAAGCTTCTTTCTACAGAGCAACTGAGTTCGATGCCCAAGCTGATACAGGCTCGGCTTCGCAATGGGGGACTGTGATGCCTGAGAAATCGCTCGAAACCGCGGCCCCTCAGGCGACTCACCCTCTAAAAAATGCTTTTTTAGATGAGTGCGTTCGAGTCAAAGTAGCCAATATCCTGCCGCTTAAAATCTCTCGGTCTGCGGTAAAAGAAAGCCTCAAGTACCAACAAATCCTTGCGTCAATCCAGGACGTAGGACTGGTAGAGCCACCGGCTGTAACACCAGTACCTGGCCGCGCTGGACATTACTTCTTGGTTGATGGGCACCTGCGTATTGAAGCGCTCAAGGATCTAGGTGAACTGGAAGTCGATTGCCTCGTAGCAACGGACGATGACACGTACTCATATAACAAGCGCATCAACAGACTATCCGCCGTCCAAAGTAACAAGATGATAGTGCGAGCGATGGAGCGTGGAGTCTCTGCAGAGAGGCTTGGCAAAGCACTTGGATTGGCACCGGAGACAATCAAACAAAAATTTCGCCTGTTAAATGGTATTTGCGCAGAAGCTATTTCGCTCTTGGGGGACACAGACTGCCCCGCAAACGTATTCCATCTTCTGCGGCAGATGAAACCATTGAGGCAAATCGAAGCGGCTGAATTGATGATTGGAAATAAAAATCTTTCTGTCCTGCTCGCTAAAGCACTTTTGGCTGCCACTCCATCAGACCAGTTAGTAGTACCTAGAGCCCCCCAACCTGATCAGCAGATCTCTGCGGAGTCAATTGCTCGCCTAGAGCGTGAGCTCGCAGCCCTACAGATGCAGATAAAAACAGTGGAGGAGGGCTACGGGCCTGATGTACTTCATCTCACAGTCATCAAAGGCTACCTAGCAAAGCTTCTCGCAAACGCAGCGGTCGTTCGCTGGCTGGCCAGACATCAACCTGAGTACCTGAAAGAATTCCAATCCATTGCTGAGCTGAAAGAACTTCCTTGGGGAATTGACGAATTGAGCTCTGCCCTAAAGGAGCATGTTTAGGCATTTCAGTTGGTAGGCTTACTGCTTAACACGAATAGAAGAACTCGCTAAATTTGTGTAGCCTATTCAGGCCCGCGTCAGCAGGTGGGTCAATTCGGCATCGGCGTCAATACACTGCTCATTGCTTGCCGTGGGATCAAGCAACGATCTCTCGTGTGCTCTGTGTTAGCCGAGGCCGGGCGTTTTCAAGCACCAATGTCTGGCCTTTAGGCCGGCGCCGAGCAGTCGTCCTCATCCAGTTGAGTTTCTGCGCACGGACGACACCTTATTTGTCCGATTGGACGCAGGGAACACATCACGGCCCGCGCACTTTGTGCTGCGTTGCCAAATAAAAAAGCTTGTATGCATCTAATGATCAGGTAGCGTAACGGCACACTCAGAGCTCATTGCCACGCTGATTACCCTGTGTTCTCCTGCTCAAAAGTGAGGAGAAGCAGTTGAGCACCTGGCTCAGTTTTCGATCACAAGAGCATACCTCATGCGATAAATTAGACGCCTCAACCCTATAGAATACTGACAGCCTGATTGATTCCAATTTCCTTTCTACCCTTTCCCTCTCTTTTACTTCAAAGAATTGCAAAAACAAAGTTTTTGACAAGAAATGTAACATAACGTTCTGATTGTATTTTCTTGATTAATACTGAAAAAAGCCATAACTTACTTAGTGTTGCGTCGTAAGCTTATAGTGTTGAGCGGCGGAAACAATTAAGACTCCGCCCCCATATATCGCTCCAAAACTGAGACATATTTAATGAACCAAGACCACGTATTACATTCTTCCATGCACCCTAAAAACGAGTCTGCTG
Organism: Pseudomonas fluorescens; assembly: GCF_002022275.1. GTDB lineage: Bacteria > Pseudomonadota > Gammaproteobacteria > Pseudomonadales > Pseudomonadaceae > Aquipseudomonas > Aquipseudomonas fluorescens_AJ. Next base: position 707,847 of record NZ_MSDF01000014.1, on the reverse strand, counting down.
TTGAAGACATCATCAGCACGAACGAATTAAAAATGCTAACCCAGATTAAAAATATTCTTCAATCTACTGCTAACCAAATAAACCTTGAACTTGACCAGCAAGGCCTCAGAAACGTCAGTGGATATGAGGGGATAGACGTAGGTTATATTAGTGCCGTATTGCACCAGTCCTGTTTTGCATGGCTACATGATAATGATAAAGAAGTGGCTATATGGATTGCAGAAAATCAAGTTAAGCTTGCTCATTCATTGTGACACGCCGCCGCCCTCAACGATAATATCTAAAGTTGTCGAACGGCCGTCGTGATGCCCTTCGAAGAGACATCGACGCTATGAGCTTATCATTCATGCCTCAAGTTCCATTTTCCGCTACTGACTTAGGAGTAATCACTTGACTCATGCTTGCTCTCTTACGGACTGGCGGAGAGCACGCGATCATTGCGCTTGCCATTCGAGCGCAGTATTCGTCGGCCAAGTCCTCTCGGATCATCTCCTTCAATCGTCAACGTCAGGTGCATGCCCGATGAGATCAATCAGTTTCTATTTTGTGCTGCTCGAGCATGTTTCCCATAAGAAGTCGAGCCAGTCCATGCAAATCTTCGGAGGCTCACGCTCCGTACTCCTATCAATAATGCGAAAAGGTCGCAGGATGCTGAACGTGAGCTTTTAGTTCATCTTCCGTCAACGACGTCTTGACTATGAAGCGCTGTTGATCGTCCCTGCGAACGACACACACTGCCTCTCTCAACGTGGGCATAACGAGGCAGCTCTCTACCGTAGCCTCTATCGCGTTCCGTTAGGTGCTGGCACCTCCATCCGCTGACCAACCTAACGAAAACTTGGCATTTTTTATCACTCCTTAATTAGTATACATACCCGATCGGGCGTTTTTGGCGGGAAGCGGCCAGAAGCTAAATAGGGTATTAAAAGTAGCCCTCAGTTTGTCTCAGGTAAGGTGCAGCTTCATCTTATGAGACCTCCCAAATTTTCTCTTGCGAAGCTGTTAAAGCCGAAGGACACCCGGCTTAAGTAAATTGCTGTTTAGGAAATTTCCTACGCAACACAAGGCCGTTTCCGCCCGTAATTCAAGCTGCTTCCCGCCATTATCAATATCTTCGCACCTGAAAGTGGTTGATAAGTATGGCCCCCCCCCGCGTCCTGGTTCTGGAAAACCAACGATTTCAGCGCAGTGTCTTGATCAAAATGCTCCATCACCTGGGCGTGCATGATGTGTTGCAGGCTAGTAGTGGTGAACAAGCCCTCATACAGATGCAGCAGACTGGCGGGGTCGATATTGTGGTGTGCGATCTGGCTGACCGTAGCTTAGATTGCTTAGGCTTCCTTCAACGCGCTGCCCAGTTCGGCATGATTCGCGCGGTGGCGCTGTGCAGTGACCTCCGACCAGAGCTGCGCCGTGCGCTGAAGCAGATGCGGTCGTTAGCGGGACTGCGATTATTGGGTGTGATGCGGCCGCCTCTACAATTGGGTGCATTGCGCAATATATTGCGATGCTACGCCTCTCGGCACCAGACGAACACTCTTCTTCCCCCGGCCAAGCCCTTGCCCGGCGAGGAGGAGATTCAACGTGCCCTCGCATTGGGTGAGTTTCGCGCTTGGTTCCAACCAAAATTTGTACTGAGTACAGGGAATCTAGCCGGCGTTGAGGCCTTGGTGCGCTGGGAACATCCCGAGAGAGGCATATTGCTACCAGCAGATTTTCTCGCGGCGGTGCTTGCGTATGATTTGATTGACGAAATGTTCAAACAACTACTAGAGCAAGGGCTAAATCTTCTGGGCATTCTGCGTCGGCAAGAGGTACAGCTTGAACTTGCGTTCAACCTGCACGCGTCGCAGCTGATCAACGCCGATCTGGTGGTACATATCCAACAATCGCTGGAACAGCATGGCTTTTCCGGCAATACGCTAATGTTTGAGTTGGCAGAAAATGGTCTGCTAGATATTTCGCAGCGAATCCAGGAAAACCTGTTGCGCCTAAGGATGTTGGGTTGCGGACTTTCTATTGATGATTTCGGTATGGGCTTTTCCTCTCTTAAGTTGCTCTGCCAACTGCCATTCAATCAACTCAAGCTCGATGGAGAGTTTGTCCGGCATGCGGGCGACCCCCGTGGCGAGGCAATGATCAGCAGCACCTTGGCACTAGCCCGTTCATTGGAGATGAACCTGGTGATAGAGGGCGTCAGCAACCAGCGAATTCGCGATGCCGCAGTTAGAATGGGTTGCGCGTTCGGCCAAGGCTTTTATCTGGCACGCCCCATGCCCGGCTACCGTCTACTGCCTTGGCTGGAGGCACGCATCACTGACGTACGGTACCCAAGCAGCTAGCGATCAAGGTTCTCAAGAAATTTTCTACATTGGTGTCACGCTCGTGTAGCTTGAACGTTGCGGCGACTAGTTTTTCACTTATTTTCTGCACCACAGACAGCCTCGTCGTTGCTCCAGACTGGCGCGTGTCTAATAGAGGTTCTTATGTTTAAAGCGTTAGTTGTCGACGATCATCCTTTTATTCGCTCCTCGGTCAAAATGCTTCTAAAGCAGGAAGGGTTCGAGGTAGTGGCAGAAGCCGATAACGGGGCGGAGGCGATACAGATGGCTCGGGAGCACGAGCCGGACTTGATTGTGCTGGATATCTCCATGCCCAAATTAGACGGGCTCGAGGTCATTGCGCGGATCTGTGCCCTGCGCCTATCGTGCAAAATTCTTGTGCTGACATCGCAGTCGCCGCTGTTCTATTCCATGCGCTGCATGAAGGCTGGCGCGGCTGGTTACATTTCCAAAACTAATGACCTAGACGAACTTGTAAAAGCTATCAAAGCGGTGATGGGCGGCTATACTTTTTTTCCTAATCTGGCCAACAGTTCAGTGCGACGCAGCGATGCCGGGGCTACAGACCTAGAGTTGATCCAAGCCCTATCCGACCGCGAGTTGACAATATTGCAACAACTCTCTCAAGGGCTGACCAATAAGCAGATCGCCGATGCCATGTTGCTTAGCAACAAAACTATTAGCACCTACAAAACACGAATTATTGAGAAGCTCAACGTGAAATCGGTGGTGTACCTCGCCGACTTTGCTAAACGCAATAACTTGGTCTAAATGAGAACGTCCTTGCGCACATGGCTGATGGCATTTGTACTGGCCGGTACCTTGAACGGTGCCGTACAAGCTGAAGCACTGATAGAAACCTATCAAGTTTTAGGCCGCTCGCACGTGGAGGACTACGGGGTTTCACTCGCAGAAAAAGATTGGAGTTGGCTGAGAAGTAAAGGTGTATTGATCCTCGGCACTTCCGTTCCGGACTATGCACCGTTTGGCATCACTAGCGACGGCCATGACTATGAAGGCCTGACCGCTGACTACGCGCAGTTGCTGAGTGAACTGTTGCGCACGCGCGTTGAAGTACGCCAGTTTGCTTCCCGAAACGATGTGATCCAGGGCCTGAAGGACGGCAGCGTCGACTTCCTCGGCACCGCTAACGGCTACGAGCAAGCGGATGCTCAGATGATGATGTCGACATCTTATGCCGAAGATCAGCCGACACTAGTTACCCAAGTCGCCGACAGCCAAACGCTGACACCCGACTTGGCGGGCAAGAAAATTGCGATGCTCTATCACTACCTACCGCCCGACGCAGTCAAGGCGTTTTACCCCAAGGCTACTCTGCAGCTCTATCCTTCGACCTTGAGTGCCATCGGCGCGGTGGCATTTGGAACCGCGGATGTATTTCTAGGCGACTCCATCAGCGCGCATTATCTGATCAACAAGAACTACCTGAACAATGTGCAATTGGCTGATTTCTCCCGCATGGAAGTCAGCAATTTTTCATTTGCTGTGAACCACGACAACGTCCGGCTGCTTCGGATCATAGATAGCGCTCTGGCGGTGATCCCCACCAGTGAACGCATGACGATCCTACGCCGCTGGAGTGCCGGCGGCGCGAGCATGCCAGGGCGTACGGTGTTGAATTTCAGTGCGAACGAGCAGCGCTGGATGAACAGTCATCCACGGCTAAAGGTATCGATTGACGAGAGTTTTCTTCCGTTTGCGTTCGTCAATGAGGAAGGTGAGTTCCGCGGTATCAGCGCCGACGTGCTGGCAAAGGTCGCGCTGCGCACCGGTTTGAAGTTCGATATCCAGCGCACCAACTCGGTGGCTGAAATGCTCGAGCAGATTCGCACCGGTAAGTCTGATCTCCTGATTACGTTGACGCCTAGCCGCGCCCGCGAAGGGCTTTTGCGTTTTACCCGCCCCTATTTGAGCACCCCATATGTGTTGATTAGTCGTACCACCCCCGGCAGTCCTGCAACCCTGGACGAGATGGCCGGCAAACGGTTGGCGGTGATCCAAGGCAATCCAGTGCGCGATTTACTGGTGGAGGATTACCCGAACATCACGCTAGTTGAGGCTGGCAACGCCCAGGAGATCATGGCGCTGGTAGCTAACGGGCAAGCGGATGCAGCAGTTAATTCACTGATCACAGCCCGCTATATGATTTCGCGCCAGTATCGTGATCAGTTACAGATCACCAGCACCGTTGGCACGCAATCGGCGCGTGTCGCCTTTGCCACATCTCGAGGGGCGCTGGAGTTGTACTCGATCCTTGAAAAGGCCCTGCTGAGTATCCCACCGGAAGAGATGGACGAAATTACCAATCGCTGGCGCAGCGAGATTTCCGTCGATGATAGTTACTGGCTGCGCAACCGCACGGTCATCCTGGAAGGATTCTCCGTATCTGCGGTGTTGCTGTTGGTGGCACTGGGATGGATCGCTTATCTGCGGATGCTTATGCGCCAGCGCAAACAAGCGCAACTGGCCCTGAATGACCAAATGGAGTTCATGCGGGTATTGATCGACGGCACTCCGCACCCGATCTACGTTCGCGATCGCCAAGGACGACTGATGATCTGCAACAGCGGCTACCTTACGGTGTTTGGTGTTGAACGGGAAAAGGTGCTGGGTAAAACCGTAGTCGAAGGCGTGCTCAAAAGCGTCGATGAAGCGGCGGCTTACCATGCAGACTATTTGGCGGTGATGGATGAGGGCGTGCCAAGGGTCCAGGACCGCCTGCTGACCATGGGGCCCAACAAAGTGCTGACTATCTATCATTGGATGTTGCCGTACCGTGGCAGCGACGGTGAAGTCAGTGGGATGATTGGTGGCTGGATCGATATCAGTGAGCGACAGCATCTGCTGGAAGCGCTACGTGAAGCCAAGGAAGGTGCGGATGACGCCAACCGCGCTAAGACCACTTTCCTGGCCACTATGAGCCACGAGATCCGTACACCGATGAACGCCATCATCGGGATGCTAGAGTTGGCACTTAAGAAGGCCGATCAGGGTTTCATGGACCGATTCTCCATCGAAATCGCCTCGGGTGCTGCTCGGGGTTTGCTGGACCTTATTGGCGACATTCTGGATATCGCACGAATTGAGTCTGGCCGTTTGTCTCTAGCACCGGAGCGTGCAAATCTACGGGAACTAGTGGAGTCAGTAGCGCGGATTTTCGAAGGACTAGCCAGGCAGAAACAGATACAGTTGGTCATAGACTTGGACTCTACCATCAGCCGCCCGGTGCTGGTGGACCCGCTCCGCTTTAAGCAAATCACCTCCAACCTGTTAAGTAACGCCATCAAGTTCACCACTGAAGGCAAGGTGCATTTGCGGGTCAGCGCAGTACCAAGCAACAATGACGAGCGCCTGAGCATCTGTATGCGAGTGGAAGATACTGGCATCGGTATCTCGAGTGAGGACCAACAGCGGTTGTTCAGTCCTTTTGCCCAGGCTAGCAACAATGCTCAGTCAGCGAGGGGAGGCTCAGGGCTGGGGTTGATGATCAGTCGCACCCTATGCGAAATGATGGGTGGCAGCCTGGTACTCAACAGCCTGCTAGGGCAGGGAACCCAGGTTGATGTCCGACTCACTTTGCCGATCTTGGTGGAGATCCGAGAACCCGAGAACGCCGAAGTATCTTCACTTGTATCAGCCCAAGTGCTGAATATTCTAGTGATCGACGACTATCCGGCCAACCGCCTATTGCTGTCCCAGCAGCTCAACTACCTTGGCCACCACGTCACCGACGCTGAAGACGGCGCTCATGGTCTCCGGGCATGGCGCAGCCAGCATTTCGATGCTGTGATCACCGACTGCAACATGCCCTTGATGAACGGCTACGAACTGGCTCGGGCGATCCGTGACGAGGAGCGTACTAGAGGCTTAAAGCCGGGGCTGATCCTCGGCCTCACCGCGAATGCCCAGCCGGAAGAAAAGGACCGTTGCCTCGAAGCAGGAATGGATAACTGCTTATTCAAACCCATTAGCCTCAAGGACCTCAGCGCCCACTTGGCAGCAGTGACCGCCGATGCCGTGCCAGTGCCTACCGAGGAGGAACGTGAGGAGATCCTTCACGATATAGATCTCTCCAGCCTCGAACAACTAAGTCGAGGCGACGCAGATTCAGTCAAAAGTCTGCTTCAGGATCTAGCCACAAGTAACCAACAGGATATGACGCGGCTTATACAGCTGTTTACTCAGCACGATCTTACAGGCCTGGCTGACCTCGCACACAGGGTCAAAGGCGGCGCGCGTATCATCAAGGCGCGGCGTCTGATTCATACCTGTGAGTCATTAGAGGCTGCCTGCAAGGGCCTCAATTCAGCGGTCCTGACAGACGCGGTGGATGACTTGCAGCAAGCCATGGAACAGCTGGAGCGGCGTCTGGAGGAGTATCTGGACTGATCACATAGTCCTCGGCGGAAGGAAATTTCCTACAAGTCGAAGGGACAGGTACTACAGGAAGGAGCAACTCACAAGAAGAAGATAAACCCCGTCGCCCAAGCACTTGTGCCCAGCACGCATTCAGCGTCTGGAATCGTATCAAAGTGTGGCGGCAGTGTTTAAAACCTTCCCATTGGAGTTGCACCATGAAAACTAAAGCTCTTACGCTCGCTGCCCTGGTTTGCGCATCCAGCGCTCAGTTCGCCAACGCTGCCGACGGCACCGTCAATTTCAACGGTGAACTGGTCAACCAGACTTGCACCGTCGCCGTTGATGGCGTCGTTTCGCCTGCTATCCAGACCGTTACGCTGCCGACGATTTCCACAGGTCTACTCACCAGTGCTGGACAAACGGAAGGCCGTACAGGCTTTAACGTGACCTTAAGTGATTGCGTAGGCACGGCAGCTACTGCTGCTTCGTTCTTCAATTCCGGCGCTACCGTTGACCCTGTCAGCGGCAACCTCCTCAACACTTCAGGCACTGCCACCAACGTGCAGTTGCAATTGGTTGACGCTCAGGGCGGTGCCGTGATTCAGGCCGGCAACACCAATCAGCGCACTAATACTACTCGAAACACTATCGACACTAATGGTGCGGCCAACATGCCATACGCCATTCAATACGTCGCTACTGGCGCTACCACCGCTGGCACTGTGATCAGTTCCGTAACATTCAACGTCGACTACCAGTAAGCAGCCTCCACTTCCGCGTGCTGGTTTTCCGGCGCGCCGATGTTGGGCTGATGAGGTGTTCTATGTCCTACATGAAAATGCTTCGTCGTAGTGTAAATGTGGCCCTTGCCACGCTGGTCTGTTCACAGGCCATGGCGGGCGTCGTGATCACAGGTACTCGCCTGATTTATCCATCGGATCAAAAAGAAGTTACGGTCAAATTAAATAATAACGGCAGGGTACCCGCGCTTGTACAGGCCTGGGTCGATACTGGGGACATTAAGTCCAGCCCTACCAGCTCGAAGGCGCCATTCGTGTTGTCTCCGCCTGTGTCGCGCATCGACCCGAGCAAAGGCCAGAGTCTACGACTGATGTTCACCGGCGCGCCGTTGCCGATGGAGGCAGAGTCCGTGTTCTGGCTCAACATCCTGGAAATCCCGCCGAAAGCTGAAGGCCCGCTGGACTTGAATGTGCTGCAGATGGCGTTCCGGTCTCGGATCAAGATTTTTTACCGTCCCGCCGGGCTACCAGGTAGTGCCGCCGACGCACCGATGCTAGTGCAATGGAAGCTCATTCCCCAAGGTGCAGATTTCGCGCTGCAAGCATTCAACCCGACCCCGTTTTACGTATCCCTTGTTGAATTGAGTCTGACCGTAGGCAACCGGCGCCTGGAGAGCGAAAACGGCATGATCAGCCCCGGTGAAACTCGGCTGTTCGCCTTGCCGGGTGTTAGTTCACAGCCAATCGTCCCCGCCCAGGTAGAGTTCAATGCGATCAACGATTACGGCGCACTGACGCCGATCAAGCAGCCGCTCAAGCCCTGATCTCACGCTAACGCTCAAGCGTACGAGTAACTTATGACAATTACCTCCCGCCTGGGTCGATACCCGCAGGTGCGCCCTTTCTTTGCCCTTAATCCGCTGACGACGCTGATTATCAAGATGCTGGCCGCGCTGCCTGGCATGTTGCTGACGCCGTTCGTGTGGGCAGCAGATGTGCAGTTCAACGACGCTTTCCTGCCCGAAGATTCCCGCAGCCTCGACCTGACCCAGTACGAGAAAGGTAACCCGGTGCTGCCTGGTAACTATCGGGCGGACGTGGCAGTAAACGGTACGTTGGTCAGTCGTCAGGACATACGCATAAGTGCCGAGCCGGACGGCAGCCATCCAGTAGTGTGCTTCAGCCGAGGCCTGCTGGAACTGATCGGTGTGGACTTGCACAAACTGTCGGCCGAAGCCACGGAGAGCCTGGAGAGCGAAGCGGCCTGCCTGAGCCTCGAGCTATTGATTGATAGCGCTACGGCGAGCTTTTCGCCGTCCAGCCAGCAATTGGATATCAGCATCCCACAGATTGCCCTACGCCGGGATGCTCGTGGTTACGTGAGCCCCGAGCTCTGGGATCGAGGTGTTACCGCCGGGACCCTGAACTACACGTTCAACGCCAACCACAACATCACCAACTCAGGAAATTACGACTCAGCCTATTTGGGTCTGAGCGCAGGCTTGAATCTTGGGGACTGGCGCCTCCGCCACAACGGTTCGTTGAATTGGCAAAAAGACACTGGCCAAAACTATCAGAAGCTCAACACCTATGCCCAGCGCGACGTCACTTCGCTGAAAAGCCAGTTGACCGTCGGCGAGGCCAACACTAGTGGCGAAATCTTCGACACTCTAGCCTATCGCGGGGTGCAATTAGGTACAGATGACCGCATGTTGCCCGAGTCGCAGCGCGGCTATGCACCGGTTATTCGGGGGATCGCCCGCACAGCATCCCGGGTCGCGGTGCGCCAAGCTGGCAACCTACTTTATGAAACCACGGTAGCCCCAGGTGCGTTCGTCATCGACGACTTGTACTCCACTGGATATGGCGGCGACCTAGAAGTCACTGTTTATGAAGCCGACGGCAGCGAGCAACGCTTCATCGTGCCCTATGCCTCGACAGCGCAACTATTACGCCCCGGCACTTCGCGCTTCAGCATCACCGCAGGTGAAACTCGCAACAATTACATCGACCGCCAGGCCAAGCTCGTGCAAGGCACCTACCAACTAGGTCTGAGCAATATTTTCACCGGCTACGGCGGCGTCCAGGGCAGCGATGACTACCGCGCGTTGCTTGGGGGCTTAGCGTTCAGTACGCCGATTGGCGCCATGGGGGTTGACTTGACTCAAGCCCAGACCGAACTCAAGAGCGGCAAGGCCAGTGGCCAAAGCGTGCGTATGAGTTACAGCAAAAACATCCTCAGTACCGGGAGCAACTTCGCGGTAGCAGCTACGCGGTTCTCCACCGAGAACTACCTCGACTTCAGTAATGCCATGCAACTACTGGATGCCGAACGCAAGGGTTACGACACAGTATCTTTAGGCCGCCCGCGCAGCCGCTTGACCCTCACTGCCAACCAGAGCCTCGGACGCTGGGGACAGGTAGCATTCAGTGGTTTTACCCAGAACTACTGGAACCAGCCCGGGCGCGATGTGCAGTACCAGTTCAGTTACAGCAAACAGGTACGCCAAGTCAGCTACGGCCTTAGTGCGAATCGCAGCCGCGTCGGCCTGGGAGAAATGGACAACAGCCTGTTGTTTACCGTGAGCATGCCGTTGGAGTTTGGGTCCTCTACGAGCTCGCCGCAATTGTCGGCACGAGTATTACGCGACACCCAAAACAGTTTCAGTGAGCAAGCGACTCTTAGTGGTACCGCAGGCGATGATCGCCAATATAACTACAGTCTGACCGGAAGCCATGAGGGCACAAACCGCACAAACAGCACTTCGGCCAACGGCCAATACACCGGTTCCAAAGCCATTGTTGGTGCCACCGTCAGCCAAGGTGAGGGCTATAGCGGCGTGTCTGTGAGTGCCAGCGGCAGTATCGTTGCCCATCCCAATGGCGTGACTTTTACTCCGTATCGCGGTGAGACCATTGCCATCGTTAGCGCCAAAGGCGCAGAGGGTGCCAAAGTAGTGGGTTTCCCAGGCTTACGCCTCGATAGTCGCGGCAATGCCGTAGTGCCGTACCTGCGTCCATATGAGTTGAACGAGGTGGCAATTGATCCATTAGGCACGTCCCTCGACGTCGAGTTGAGTGAAACCAGTCAACAAGTCGCGCCGCGTGCCGGTGCGGTGGTCGCCCTCAAATACGGCACCAGCAATGGCCAGGCCTTATTGCTTAACGTGACCTTGGCTGATGGAAGCACGCTGCCGTTTGGTGCCAGTGTTGAAGACGACCGTGGCGTCTCGGTAGGCGTAGTTGGGCAAGGTGGTCAACTCTATGCACGAGTTAAGGAAGACGCACGCAGGTTATTGATCAGGTGGGGAGCGCGAGCAGGGCAGCAATGTGCGTTGTCGCTGCCTCCTAGAAAAAGTGACGGCAAGACATTGCAACAAGTGGAAGCAGTATGCGCGTCGATTACCAATACTTCGCGGCAGACTGCCGCCCTGTCGAATTAAACTGGTGCACTCATGAAACAGATATTGGCTTTTTTGCAGCAGGGCCTCATCAACGCGATGGGCAATCGTAGCAGTTGGATAGTATGTGGATTACTGCTGCTCAATAGTGGCGTGGTGAGTGCTGGCAGTTGCAAATTCGACAGCAGTAATCCAACCGGTAACCTCGGGCTAATCGCAACCATGCCGCTTTCAGGTGGCAACTTGACCGTTGGCCGAGATGTACCGGTGGGCGCAGAGGTGTATCGACAGACGTACTCCCCTTCAAGCGAGCTCTTAGTGACGTGCAATGGCATCACTACCGATGTGACTGAACGAAACTACTTTAGTCGCTTGCCGCTACCATCGGCGAACTGGAACTCGGGACCCTATGCAGGGAAGGTCTATCAAAGTGGCGTACCGGGTATCGGCGTGGCGATCTGGAGAGGAGCAAGCGTGTTGCCCTACGACTGGAATTGGGGCAACTGCACTGGCTGGACGGTGACGTGCACTATCAGGTTGTACCCTTTCAGTAACTCGATGACTGTTTCATTAATCAAAACCGGGCCGGTTTCGGCGGGTACCGTTAACGGTGCTAATTTTCCTTCGATAGCTCGAGATTTGATTTCTGATACTACTCTGCAAGCGATACGGGTGAACTTTGTCGGCAGTATTAACATTGTGTCGCGCACCTGTTCCACACCTGATGTATCCGTGCCCATGGGTACTCACATAGTCAATGAGTTTTCCGGCAAGAACACTTTCACCCCGTGGATAGATTTTAATATTGCCTTGAATAATTGCCCGGCATTCAACGGTTACTACCAAGCTGACGGCCCCATTTGGACGGGTAGTGGAAGTCAAGGTACCGTAGATAATTTGAACTCTCGCAAAAACAACACGCTTCAAGTACGCCTTGATCCAACTTTGGCAGCTATCAACCCGTCCCAGGGCATATTAGCACTTAACCCCAGCGCTCAAGGCAATGCACCAGCTGCCACAGGCGTCGGTCTGCAAGTCGCCGACAGCAACGGCGGCCCTCTCTCGCTTGCGATTTTGCACGCCAGCGGCATTACACCGCGAGCTCAAGAAGGCGCCAGTTATAGCATCCCTCTCAAGGCTCGCTACATCCAGACTGAAGACCATGTTACTGCTGGCCCTGCGAATGCTACCGCAACGTTCACTATCGATTATTACTAAGTTCTGAAGCCTACCGCGCAGCATCTTCTCCAACCACGGAAACGTCGCCAAAGGTCGGATAAGTGCGCCGGAAATTTCCTACAAGCAGTGTACCTACCTCCTACAGATTGCTCCCCCTCCAACTCCGATAATGAACCCGTTGAAGCGAAAAACCTGCCACCGGCAGCGCTGCCAACATTGAGATCTAGGCCCCTGCGGGCCGCCTCCTACCACTCATTATCTGGATACCGTTATGAACAAGTTCGCTCTGAAAAGTCTGGTTGCCGCTGTAGTCCTCGCCGCAGGTTCCCAAGCTGCGATGGCAGCCGATGGCGAGATCAACTTCATCGGCAGCGTTACCGACAACACCTGCCCCGTGGTGGTCAGCGACCTGAACGGTTCGGCAGGCGCCGGTGATGTGAGCCTGGGCAACGTGCCAGCGACCTCCCTGGCAAAAATCGGCGACATCGCCGGCGGCGGCGCCTTCAGCCTGACCATCGACACCTCTGCCCCTGGCTGCAGCGTTACCGGCAAAAAAGCCGTGGTCAAGTTCCTGTCCCTGAGCGGCAGCGCCGGTGCCAGCGGCCAGTGGGTGGGGATTGCCCCGGACGCCGGTGCAGCAACCAACATCGCGGTACAGATCAAGGATGCCCAAGGCAAGGACGTGCAGTTGGGCTTGGATTCCTCGCCTTACGCCGACCTGACCCAGCCACTGCGGTTCACCGCGAACTACATCGCGACTGGTGCTTCCACTGCGGGTCCGGCCAACGCAAAGGCAGCGTTCACCATCGACTACCAGTAAGGCCTTCGATGCACAGCTGGGGCACCGCGCTCCGGCTGCCATCCCAACGGCAAGAGGATGATCGACATGAAAGCTTTTCCCTTCAAAACACTGTCCCTGGCGGCACTACTGGTTGGTGCGGTCTTGCTCAGCAGCGCCAGCCAGGCCGGCATCATGCTTGGCGGTACGCGGGTAGTGTTCGATGGCAGCAAGCGTGACGCAGCAATCACGGTGAGCAACACCACCTCTCAACCGTATGCCGTACAAACCTGGGTGAACACCGAGGCGGATGACAACAGCACTCCGACGCCGTTTGTGGCGACTCCACCGCTGTTTCGCCTCGATCCACGTAAAGAGCAGGTGGTGCGTATCCAGAAGGTGCCGGGCAACCTGCCGGCGGACCGTGAGTCAGTGTTTTATTTCAATGCCCAGGAAATACCTGTGGCCAGCGCCGGCGACGAGAACACCCTGAAGATAGCAATGCGCACCCGGATCAAGCTTTTTTATCGCCCTGTCGGCCTCAAGGGCTCCGTATTGGACGCGCTACAGAAGTTGCAGTGGAGCCTGGTGCAAGCGCAGGGCAAGCCGGTCCTGGTGGTCAACAACCCGTCGGCGTTCCATGTGTCGTTTATCGGGGTCAAGGTCAGTACCAGCGGCAGGTCGGTGGAGGTCAACGAGCCGACGATGGTCGCTCCGATGAGCAGCCAGCGTTATTCGTTACCGGGATTTACCGGCACCAGCGGTGAGGTCGAGTTCAGCGCCATCAACGATTACGGCGGCTACACCGACCCGCAAAGCGCCCCATTGGGCAGCGCCCGCTAACACGCTCCTTCTCTTTTACCTGCTAACGAAACCGCGTGCCGCCTATGTGGTGCGACGGGCTCGTATTGAGTATCGCCATGCGAATCCATATCCCAAGTATCAGCCATTCGAACGTGCCCTTCGCACCTTTGCCGCTGTGCGTTGCTGTCCTGGCCGCGTTTGTCGGCAGCCTGGCGCAAGCGGGGGAGCCTGCGAAGTTTGACTCAAGCTTCATGCAGTCGTTTGGCGGCACCAGTGCCGGCCCGAACCTCGACCTGGACGCGATTGCCAACAGTGGCAGCATCGGCCCCGGAACTTACCCGGTGGCGGTGCGCCTGAATCAGAGCTTCTTCGGCCGCCGCGACATGACCTTTGCCAGGGAAGAAAGTGGTGACGTGAAAGCGTGCCTGTCTGAAGCCTTCCTTAAGGAGCTTGGGGTCAAGCTTAATGGCTTCGTCACCCCGAGTGAAACCCTGCCGGAATGCGTCAATCTGGAAAGCCTGATTGACGGCGCTTCGGTGAGCTTCGATGCGAGCCACCTGGTGCTAGATATAAGCGTGCCGCAGATCGCTTTGCGCCGCGATGCCGCCGGCTACGTGGACCCACAAGAGTGGGACCGCGGGATTAACGCAGCGATGCTCAACTATCAATTCTCGGCTGCGCAAACCAGCAGCGACGCCCGAGGCAGCGGCCATCAGTATAACCTGTACGCCACCGGCGGTTTCAACTACGGCGATTGGCGCTTTCGTTCCAGCTCCTCGTTTCGCCAGGACGACCAAGGCGGCAGCGACTGGCAGCGTAGCAACACCTATGCTCAGCGCGACCTGACGGCCATCAAAGGCACGCTGACCGTCGGTGAAAGCTTCACTCCCGGCGATGTGTTTGACAGCGTGCCGTTCCGGGGTATGCAAGTGGCTTCGGATATGGGCATGTTGCCCGACTCGATGCAGGGCTACGCGCCAATCATTCGTGGTATCGCAGAAACCCAGGCCAAGGTGGAGGTGCGTCAAAACGGCTATTCGCTGTACACCACCTACGTGGCGCCAGGCGCCTTCGAGATTGATGATTTGAACTCGGCGTCCGGCAGTGGCGACCTGGAAGTAATCATCACCGAAGCCGATGGCCGTGAACGCCGCTTCACTCAGCCTTACGCAACCCTGGCCAACATGCTGCGGGAAAAGACTTGGCGCTATAGCTTCACCGCCGGTCAATACAACGCGGCCAATGGCGGTGATCATCCGGCCTTCGTGCAGGCGTCGCTGGCCTACGGTTTACCGTTCGATCTGACCCTTTACGGCGGCGCCCTCGGCGCAAATTTTTACCATGCTGGTGTAGTGGGTGTCGGCAAGAGCTTGGGCAACCTCGGTGCGGTGTCAGTGGACGTCACCCAGGCTCAGACCGACGTCCCCAACGCTCGCGCAGCCAAGGAAGGCAGCGAGAAAGGCCGCAGCGTCAGTGTGCGTTACGGCAAGGCGTTTGAGACTGGCACATCGGTGCGGTTCGCGGGCTATCGCTACTCTACTGAAGGATACCGTGACTTCGCCGAAGCGGTGAGTCTGCAACAGCCCAACGACTACGCCAACATCTCCAAGCGCAGCAAGGTCGAGGCCAGCGTCAACCAGGCACTGGACAGCTACGGCTCGCTGTACCTGAACGTGAGCCAGCAAAATTATTGGGGCTCGTCCCGTGTAGACAAGCAGATGCAACTGGGCTTCAACACCCAGTTCAAGGGTGTGACCTACGGTGTCTACGCCAGCAAGACCCTGACCGACAACTATGGCCAGAGCAATCAGGTGGTGTTCACCGTATCTATGCCTCTGGGCCAGACCCGCAGCACCGGTACCTTCAGCGTCACCCGCAACAACGATGGCAGCCTTGATCAGCGAGCCGGTATCAGCGGTCGCAACGGTGAGATGACGTACAACGTAGACGCCAACCGCGTGGAAAACACCGGCAACAATGGTTCGGCATTGATCGGCTACCGCGCACCGTTTGCTCAGTTGGGCGCCGGAGTGAGTGTTGGCCAAGGTTACAAGCAAGCTTCGATCAGCGCCTCGGGCTCAGTACTTGCCCACAGCGAGGGTATTGAGTTCGGCCAGACCTTGGGTGAAACCGTGGCATTGGTGGAAGTCAAGAACACCCCGAATGTTGGCGTGCAGAACGCTCCGGGCATCCTAACCAACAAGCAGGGCTACGCCTTGGTGCCGTATGTCACGCCGTACCGCAAGAACCGCGTGACCGTCGACACCAGCGAGCTGGACACCAACGTCGACATCTCCGAAGGGGTGACCAATGTTGTGCCGCGTCGTGGCGCAGTGGTGAAAGCCAAATTCGCCGCTAGCCGTTCGGAAAAAGTGGTTCTCAACGTCCGCATGCAGGACGGTTCGCTGCTGCCGTTCGGCACCACTGTCGAGGACGATAAGGGCACCAGCGTGGGCGTGGTTGGGCAAGGCGGGCAGGTGCTGCTGTCCGCAGGCGAGGGCAAGACCTACAGCATGAAGTGGGGCGATAAAGCCTCACAACGCTGCGAGATTCAGCTGGATGTTAGTCGGGCGCCGATCACCGATGGTTATCGCGTGATGGAAGCGCTGTGCCGGGTTGCGCCTTGAGTACACAGGTTCCCTTTCAACAAAAGGCCGTTGCTGGCATCTTCGTGAGGTTGTAATGAACAAGTATTTGGCTTTGATTATATTCGGTGTTCTACAACTGCTTGTGGGCAGGGCAGCTTGGGCTAGTTGCGATGTTACTCCGACGAACTTGAGCTATAACGTGGGCAGCTTGTATATCCCCCAGGATGCACCTATCGGCTCAACCATTGGCATCCGCAAGTACATTGGCAGCAAGAGTATCTTCTGCACTACGACCGTACCTTTTAACGTTGAGGGCAATGTGTTGGGTGCTAAGGTCCAGACAATCCCGACAGCAGTTGGCGGTCTGATTAGTGACAACCTGTACGCGACCAACATTCCAGGCGTCGGTGCGGTAGTCAACTATGATAGCGGCCCTAGCTACCTGTGTCGTACCAGCGCCGTCAGCGCTTTTCCAATCCGCTTCACTGGTTGTGGTACCGGCGGCTATATCGCAGCTGTTACCTTCAGTATCTTTCTGATCAAGATCGGCCCTATTTCAGCAGGTAGTCACGACTTCAGCGGCCTGCAGATCTACACCTTCGACATCAACAATGGCAGCGGTCCTGAGCGCTGGGCTACTGGCGTGTTGAATGGCAGCATCACCGTAGCTGGCTGCAGCCTACCTCAAGAGACCGGTAACATCGTCGACGTACCGATGGGTACCTGGGAGCGCCGAGTGTTCAATGGTCCTGGCACTACCACCACCACCCAGAACTTTTCCATTACCTTGAACAATTGCCTGGCGGGAACCTACGCATCGGGCCAACCCTGGAACTATTTTCAGGGTAACAACGCAAATATCCGCCTGGAAGGTGTGCGAGGTTCAGCCATCGTTGACGCTGGTAACGGGGTGATGGGGCTCAACGCCGAATCAACCGCCAAGGGCGTCGCCGTTCAAGTTCTTAAACAAGACGGCACACCGTTGGCGCTGGGAGTCGATACGCCTGTCATGCCAGTACGCGATGGCGTAACTACCTTGCAGTTCGGAGCTCGTTATATCCAGACCGCCGGCAGCGCCATTGGTCCGGAGCCTGGCGTAGCCAATGCTACAGCGAATTTCACGATTACCTACAAGTAACTTTACTAACTGAAACGCGCCGGACAGCTTTTCACACATTGTTTTGTCTGACGCGGAAGGCTTTGGGAAAACGCCTATGAAAGCGAGGCTTGTTTCCCAGCTAATCCCACAAGCCATTCCCTGAAAATGGGCACATTCCTTATTATATCCCCGAGTGAACCAAAATGCCGAGCCTGCCACTTCGTGTCCTGGTGCTTGAAGACCATCTGTTCCAACGCTCCGTGGCGGTCAGCCTTCTGAAACAACTGGGTTGCAGCGAGGTGCTGGAGGCCGGGCATGGGGCTGAGGCATTAGCCATCTTACAGGCGGTTGGCTCCGTCGATGTAGTGCTGTGCGACCTGCAAATGGAAGGCATGGATGGTCTCGAGTTCATTCAGCGCGTAGGTGCCACCGGGCAACTAGGTGCCATTTTGATCAGCAGTTGCATGCCAAGCGATGTACGCCGCGCGGTGAGACAAATGGGCTCATTGTTGGGATTGAACATGCTCGGAGACATTGCAAAGCCCTTGCAGGCGGAAACGTTGCGACAATTTCTGGAAGACTATTTGAGCGCTCAACCTTCTGCTTTGTCGCTGCCAGCGGGCGTAGAGGAAGTAAGTGAAGAGCAAATACAACAGGCTTTCATCGACCAGCAACTGGAGCCCTATTACCAGCCAAAATTTGATTTGCGTACCGGCGAAGTATTGGGGGTAGAAGTCCTAGCGCGCTGGAACCACCCATTCAAGGGATTGCTACCGCCTGCTGCTTTTCTACCGACGGCCGAACGCTGCGGTTTGATCGATGAGTTGCTGTTTAGCCTAATGCGTCAGGCGCTTAGCTTACAGTCGCAGGTCAGGAGTCAGGGTGCGGCCTTGAACATGGCGTTTAACCTGCAAGCAGGCCAATTAACCAGCATCGAGTTGACTTCGCAGATCAAGCGGATATTGGCGTGGTACCAAACCCCAGGGTCAAGCTTGACCTTCGAATTGACCGAAAGCGGCCTCCTCGAAGTGCCGGCGATGTCTCTGGAGAACCTAGTTCGCTTGCGCATGATGGGGTGTCGCTTGTCGATCGATGATTTTGGTGCAGGCTTCTCATCGTTGCAGCGTCTTTGCCAGCTACCTTTTAACGAAATCAAGCTCGACGCTGAGTTTGTCCGCGGTCTAAATCACGAGCCCCGCTGCCGGGCTGTGATCAGTAGCACTCTGGCCTTAGGGAAAACGCTGGGTATGTCGGTGGTAATTGAAGGCATTGAAACCAAAGAGCAACACCGGGAACTTCTAGAGTTGGGCTGCACTCAGGGTCAGGGGTACTGGCATGCCCGTCCCATGAATGGTGCAGACCTGCGGCATTGGCTACAGCGTACGGCGCATGTCGCCGGGAGCTTTTCATGACCAATAAAGCCTTGCGCATCATGATCGCCGATCCACAACATTTTCAACGCTTACGGTTGGAGCGTGACTTCAACTACCAAGGTTACTATGCCATCGCACCTGTATCGAACTTGGAGGAAATGTTAACGTTGCTGGAATATGGTGACCGTGCATTCGATCTGGTGCTGATCAATGCCAGCTTGGCTATAGACGTTCACTTCAATCTGTTGGCGTTTTGTCTGGACCACCCCTTAATCCGACAAGCCTTTATCTACGACGTACCTGAGCGTCGACTTGCGAAACTGAGCACTGAGATCAAAGGTCGCATTATTTTCAGCTCCGCGCAGCTGCCAGAGGGTGTACCGATTAGGCGTTTATTGCATAGCGTCGATCCCTCGGCCTTGTATGGCGAAGTGGATCGCACCGGATTATCTAAACACCTTCAAAGCTCGTTGGCCCATACCGAGCAAAGGTATACATCTCCTTGAAACGCAAAGCGGGAAGATAGGAGAGACTCTTACCATGACTGACATAGAGCAGGCTGTAGCTGTGCTACAGAACGCCAAGAAGGTGGTCTTTTTCACCGGCGCAGGCATCTCCGCCGATAGCGGTATCCCGACCTATAGCGAAAGTCTTTCTGGAGTCTGGGCAGGACACGATCCGAGGGATTTAGAGACAGCCAACGCGTTTCGTGAGAACGCAGCATTGGTATGGGGATGGTATCTGTGGAGGCGTCTCCAAGTCGCTCGAGCAAAACCAAATGCAGCACATCTTGCGGTACTTGGCATAGCTAACACACAACGCCAGATTTCTGTGATCACCCAGAATATCGATGACCTTCATGAGCGAGCAGGATCTCTAGATGTGGTTCATTTGCATGGCACTTTGGCAATGCCCGAGTGCTTCGCCTGCCATCGGTCTTCGGCTGTGTCGCTAGATCAATCAGCAATTCCGGATGAGGGCGCTCTGATCGAGCCTCCAAGGTGTGGACGTTGTAACGGCAAAATGCGCCCTGCGGTAGTCTGGTACGGAGAGGATTTGCCGCCCCAGGCTTGGAAGAAGGCAGTTCGCCTGGTTAAGGACTGCGATCTTCTGATCTCAGTGGGCACCTCTGGAATTGTAATGCCCGCCGCGGGCCTTCCAGACCTTGCATTGGCGTCTGGAGCATCGGTCATTCATGTAAACAAGGCTGATGTTTCAATGGGCGAACAGAGGGAACTCATGCTGGTAGGGGCTGCAGTCCAGATATTGCCAATGTTAGCCCAAAGGATAGAGACCATTCGCGCGAGTTAATGACTAGCAAACCGGTTTCGGCTAGAAAAAACCATAGGGATTTTCCCTTCTTGATAATTTATTTCCACCAAAAATATTGCCTTCATCAATTAGTCTCAACGACCGAGCCCAAGTACTCGAATCGAGCCGAGTACAGGCCTCACTACGTCATTGGATACCTTGCGAACCAGCCAAATCCGTGCATCCAATTACATTGACTCAATCGATACCACTTCCACGAACCTGAATTTCTTTCTGGCCGTCCTAGTCGCTTCTTGCTGCGCGAACAGGGAGCTCAGTGTATCGGCCTCATACACAATCTCGTGCATCTTGCCCTCAAATTCGTTTCCTACCCGCAGCGTGACTCTCTGCCTTGCAGTAAAGCTTTTTGAAACTTGCTTTTTTTTCGCATCTTTCGATGGATCCACCGCCAACAAATCCGGCACGGTGTCTTTTTCGTGTGTATCAATTGCAAGCGCTGGGGTCACAGGCCCACCGAATAGTGCGCGTCGCATCTCATCTTCTGTTAATTCCATAATCATCCAATTTCTCAGAAAAAACGTTATGTATAGCCAACCCATTCTAGCGGGAGCCACTGCTATGCTTGAAGTTTCTCGAATGGAATTTACGCGAAATGTCTGGGGAATATTCTCTGTCAGACCTGTTGGACAGAATGTACCAAAACCAATTGGCGCTGGAGGCTGCGCTGATGGAACTGACCCTCCACATCGAGAATGGAGGATTCAGCGAGATCAGTGAAAATGTCCGCGGTGCGTTGTACACCATTGGTGAAAATGCCGGCCACATTAAACAGGGCCTGGCGAAGCTCAAATCTAATGACCTCTGACTGATGATCGGCAACCGCCTAATGACCCATTTGATAGCTGAAAGTCAGTCCCACATGTGAGCGCCTTTCCATGCCCGTTTCGGCAGCCATATTTGATGCGTTTGGCACACTCGTAAAAATCGGTGTTGGGACAAATCCTTATCGCAAGATTCTTAAAATAGGGATCGAACAAGGCCGACGCCCCAAAGCCACCGACGCGGAGGACCTACTGTCCATGCCTATGGACCTTAGACAAGCCGCTGATTATTTCGGGATATCTGTTGAAACTGATTTTATGAACCGACTTGAGGACGGCCTCCGTGAAGAGCTGGCGGCCATCCAAGCCTATCCTGACGGAATTGCTGCTGTGGCGACCCTCCAAGCAGCAGGATTAAAAGTGGCGGTTTGCTCCAATCTCGCTCAACCATATGCATCGGCCATCGAAAGGTTGTACCCAAATCTGGACGGTTACGCTTACAGCTTTGCGATCAGAGCTATCAAACCGTCGTTCAAAATCTACCAGCATGTGACGCAGCTCGTCGGTACCAGCCCTGGTGAAACATGGATGATTGGTGATTCACAAAGGTGTGATTGTGATGGTCCTCTTGGGTTCGGTATGCACGGCTTTTACCTGGATCGGAAAGGTGGAGGCAGCTACACGACCTTGCAAGCGTTTGCAGAAGACATCCTCCGCAAAAGCTGATGGCCATTCAGAAGCGATATAAATTGGCAATTAATTGACCGAAATCAAAGAAATACCATCTCAGCCGGGACAACGGAATGTCGACACCACTTGCAATCGGGCTTAGGCGGTAACCAGCTTACTCAGGTAAACCATATAGCCTTGCAAAAGAAGCAAGATAGGCTGTCAGCTTTTTGCTCCGCCGCCACGCATACTGTCGGCATTTCGCGTGCAATAAGGTAGGACCTACTACAGGAGAAAACCCTTCGTCTCGCAATTGCAGTAACACGTTTCCTCGTGGTAAATCCAAAAGCAACGCGATTTCAGGAGAAAGAATATAATTTCGTTTAAAATGCAGTATTGCCTCAGAACTTATAATCTGTGCTGACCGCCTAGAGCATTGAACTGTTTCACTACGAAGTCGGCCGTGACGTACTAATGCGTAAGCTACTTCCTCCTTCACACCCAGCTCTTTCGCTGCATTAGCGATTGACATTCCTTTTTCTTGATTGGATGAATGAAGATTTACTCTATTCAA
This sequence comes from Pseudomonas fluorescens, assembly GCF_002022275.1. Taxonomy (GTDB): domain Bacteria; phylum Pseudomonadota; class Gammaproteobacteria; order Pseudomonadales; family Pseudomonadaceae; genus Aquipseudomonas; species Aquipseudomonas fluorescens_AJ. The sequence continues at coordinate 685,827 of NZ_MSDF01000014.1, read as the reverse complement.
CACAATTTTGCTCTTACTAACTAGCCACTTACCAACACACAATGATTCTGACTCAGCTCTGCAAAAAACAGGTATCTCACCATCCTTAATTGCGACGACCAGCTCCGTTAAGCCGCTAGAAGTAGGAAAATAGTGCTTTGCGGCTTGAGAAATTGTTATAAAGTCTACGCCGGAGCTTTTCAAAAAAGTTTTAGGTGCTAAGGCCTCTATTGAAGAGAAGTCGATTAACCACTTCTCACCAGCATCCGGGAAACCACCAACGAATTTTAATATTTCTGCCCCTATTAATTGTTCGATACGCTTCCTACTCAGGCAAAGCAAGCGGGATGTTTCCCGTAAGTTAAGCGGCTCATGCCGAAATGTGGTGAGATTGCGGGCGTCTTCTAGATCTACCACTGTGGCAGTTTTACCACAGGTGTAAGTAAATTCTCTCGTGGCAAGCTCTCCTGACGCATGCATCCTTCGAAGAAAACTTTCAGGAAGCCCGACTGCTCTAGCTGCCTTCTTGTATGGAAGCCATCGATGGGCAAGTAATGTACACTCACTTAACCGCCGATTCCTCATAGCCAATGGACCCTCCCAGTATAGAGCAACGTACTGTTCGAACTCATCACGAATGAAGTCGTAGCACTTATCTGTCAACGATAAATAAATATCATTATAGATTCTTCCAAACGCAGATCCTAACCTCCAAGAAAGGCTAGACTCTCTAAGAGCCATAAGATCGTTGAGTAAATCATGAAAATTTTTTGGCCAACCTTGTAGTACTTTACCCGCAGCAGCAGCTAACTCGGGAACTACATTTTTGTAGGACTTCGAGGCGACAATCATGTTCATATCTTGTGTACAGCTCAACGCTCTTACAGCGACTCGAATGGCCAAAAAATGAAACTGGGCCAACGTTAGCGAATCGACTCCTAACGATATATTCTTACTACGACCGCGGATGCGCTGCTCGAGTTCGACAGAAATCCACAGTTTTAATTCATCCACCGTCTGCGGGGCTGAACATGCCGTAATAATGGGATGACCACAGCTGTCGCAGCTCTCCCTAAACAATATTTTTTTTTGTGTTGCTTTTGCTTGGCACCCGGGGCATCTGTACAGTAGCTCACGCTTATGTACAGTGCACACTGTATATAGAGTAAGGTCCCACAACTCTCGCCAATAGAGTTCTGAAGCCATGCAAATTGGGCAATACTTTGTATTTGTTATGGACCATACCTTCTGATTATTAAATTTAGGCGCTCGAATTTCCGCACTCACATCACGCCAACTTGCATGTCTAGCATGCTCACTTAGCCAGTCATATACCAGCTCATCAGAGAGATCTTTGAAAAGCCTAATAACCTCGCCATTCCACAGACCATTACATCCTCCCAAGCGATGTAAATAACCCGCAAAGCTCTCATCATACTTAGGCGCAAGGTTTACTACTAAACCGAACATAAAACTGTTCCTTCGAAAAACATCGCAACCGTTTAGATTTAATTAATCAAAACCCGATGATTACACCGGGTTTGACTAACTTTAAGCCGCAATAATATCGAAGCTTTCAAATGGCTCATGATCTCTGATCAACGGTCTGAAATCGAACATATTACTAAATGGATTTCGCTCATCAGGAGCTGCACTCCAGACCTCGTCCTTAAAGGCCTCACTAAGTATTTCAAGATTGATGCCTTCGGCTCCTAGATGTTGTACCAACCAAACGGCGCGATCAACAATTTTGATCAGATAATCAATTAAACCGAATGAGGCTAAAAAAAAACGACGAATCATTTCCTTATCCGTAAAAGTAATGGAAAGGACCGGTAGTAGCTCACGAACGCTTTGAAGCAACAGAGCGAACTGCCTCCAACTGGTCTCATTTAGAGTGAATCGGTTGTAATCAACTGTTGCAGAAAATCTTCGTCGCAACTGCTCGTTGGCCCAAAGCAGACCTTCAGTCCGCTTTAGGCCAACGAGGACGAACATAATGCGAGTTTCGTTCATCAGACTTTTGACCCAGTCAGCTGCCTCGTAGGCATCATTACGCTTGTAATCCACGAGATGCTGCGCTTCGTCTAGAACAACGACTTCAACGTTGAGGTTACTCAAAAGCAGAATGATCCTCGCAAATTTCGTTTCGGCAGAATGGCTACGCGAGTCTGCATAAGGATCTTTCATCGCCGTTAGCATGGCTGTTGCGAGATTTTTCTTGGTAGGCGAGGAGGGAATCTCTACAACGAGCACAGAGCGTTTTACCTCCTCGGTTTCTTTCGCAGACTCCAATCCCCTAACGTACTCTTTGATCAACGCGCTTTTCCCCACACCGCTTGGTCCTTGTATAACAAGCCCCTTGCTAGAGCCTGTCCGTCGTGTGTCCCCATGGACTTCAATCAGTCGAGTCAGTGCTCGCTCTGCTTGCGGGCTGAGGATGAAGTGGTGACGTAGGGAGAATTGCGCTTGGTTTTCTTGATAACCGCTCATGATTTATTTTCTCCGCTCGGCTGACGAAAGGTCACCTTGTATGGAGTCGCCGTACCCATTGTCATCTCAATATCAAAACAATCTATATCGGCGGATACAACTTGATGCTTCGCTGGTTGAATCTTCCAACCGTTTTTATCTAACTTGGCACGGGCTACCTCCCGACGCTTACGCAGCATCTGAGACCGGCGAGCCTCGTTGATATCCTCGGTTATATCACGATGCGATTGATGAACTTGTTCAAAACTAGGATTAACGACTCCGCTATCTTTTAACGCTTTATTAGCTGCTTTCAATACATCACGACTCAACCCAAGCATGCGCTTGTCTTTTATCGGGACCTGTAAAAAAACATTTCTGAACCGATCATGCACCCAAACGTGGCCGACCTCGTCACGATACCGAACGCTTACCTTTTCCTTCGGTTGCAGCCGCACTCTCAACTCAGATAGTTCAGGAGAGTGGTATCCATAGCCTCCTACTTCTATACCGTAGTGATGTATCTGCGCCATACTTCGGCGTGCAAGGATACATTCGAGAGCGTCAAGATCAACGGGAAGCCTAAGCTGTCGGCCTGCCTCGTGGGCAGCCCACACTTGCGCAGGAGTCCTTTTGTTAAGCCCTCGGTGGGGTGTTTGGTGGTACACGTCAACAATCCACTTAACAACGCTGGCTTCAAGCTGAGTCAACGTGAAGCAAGCGTGTTTCTCCGATTTGTAATCCCCCTTCTCTTGGATATTGGAAAACGTCGTTCCTGGTAACTTATGAATCAATCCAATATTCAGTGTACGGAAAAATCTCTCAACTGAACCTTTCATTTCCGGCCCTCGGGATCGGGGGTACATAATCTCGATACCAAGCTCGTTGAAGCCAGCGATCATATCGTCCGCATGGAATTCAGCGGCGTTGTCAGGGACGAGCCGTGCGGGCATTCCATGAGCACGCCACTCGTTCTGGACTTTAGGAAAGCGCGCCAAAAGCTCTGCTTTAGGCCGAATGGCGCGTTCGATTACTCGAAGGACGCTTTCAGTATTAGGTGCAGCTAAATGAAGCAGGTAGCCCATGATTACGCGAGAAAACTTATCAAGCACGACCGTGATATATGGACGGCCAATAACTAATCCTGTTTCTTCGTCAACCAGCAACACATCCAGTAGAGTATGGTCGATTTCCCATCGATCCAAGATGTCATCAACCACAAGTACTTCGCCCGCAACCCGATGCTTTTTTTTGGCTGCGTGTTTACCTATACGATGTACATCAACCTCATATGGATCAAGCTTTGCTATATACCTACGGATAGTCATTCCACACGGTTTTAGCAAGTGATCGGAAGGCAGGCGAGTAGCATTTATCTCACCCAGACGTTTTAAATATTCGCCGACTACCACCGAAATTTTTTGACGTTCTAACTGAAGGTATATTAGATTTATGACATCGAGCAACACCTCTTCTAGCTCACCAGATATTACGTTAACCCTTCCTTTAGACGAATGTTTCGGTACGAGCCTTACAACATTGTTACCCAGAAACCTCGAGCACCACCTCCTAACTGTTGAAATGGAGGGAGTACACGAATCTCCCTGCGCCTCCGAAATCAATTTTAATTTAGCTCGTAGAGTTTCCTTACCGGGTACCCTTGTATTACCCTCCATTATGCCAGTTATATAGTTACGCCGGCGCAAAGCTTCGTCACTGTGCTTTTTTGGAAAACAAGTTAAATCCGGGCTTGCGTTCCTCACATAGGGAATTTCACCAAGGAATGGCTGTTCCGCACAGATTTCAATCTCCCGCCTTTCGTAACCTAGATAAAACTCAGACTCAGTTAACTTAGTTGGCTCTCCTAGCTGATCATAAAACAGCAAGCTCCCATTAATAATTCTCCGGTGAAGCGACATCGTTACCCCTTTTATAATAACAATGAGTTTCGACTTAAGTAAAAATGTTTGCATGGCGATGTCCTCCGGTTAGAAAGATCGGTGATTTATAAGCTAGTGGAACGTCAAGGTTGACGCCAATAATGCACTGAGCTAACAAACGCCAGGCTTCCATTTCCCCAAAAATCGATACCATTTCCTCAAAAGTATTAGGTTGATATTTATTTAACTCGGAATAGGCGTCAGCTTTATTCGACGGAGAAAGCAAAGGGCCGCGTCGGTGATATAGAATCTTTTGTAGATTATTTGCTAGTGGCTCCCGCCATATTAAATGATCCGTAACGACGGAAAAATTCCGATTGGTCGCAGTGAAGTGCATTTTTGCTGCATCAAGTTTTAGCTTAACGCTGTTAATTAACAGTTTTTTTTCTGGCTTCACTTCGAACCACCACTCACAACCGTTTTCAAGAAAAACGCGGAGATCGGGAACGTAATCTACAAATGAATTACCCAGTGGAACTCTTTCCCGAGAAGGCTGCACCTCATAACGAACAACGGTCGGGGAGAGCTCTAGAAGCCGGAAAAAACCTCCTTCCAACTGAGATTCCCACGCCACAGAATGCCCATTTTTTAGAGAGGGGAAATACCCCCGAAAATGACATGAGCTTCGGGTAACTACCTTACGTACTGCCATAGCACACCTCCATAGACGTGCACCGTCGCTGCACCGGGAAGCCAGGTGCAGAGCGGTAATCGAGGTCTACAATCGACAGGCAACACTTTCCCGTCGAGCAGCCTCGATAAAGTCGAAATGATGGGAGGGGATTGACAAGCGCTGAAAAAAAGCTGAAATTGCGGTTTCCAAGCCTGCAATTCAGCTTCAAATCGGCGCGGTCAAAACCCTTAGGTTTTGGTCGCGTTTTTACATTTCACACCTCCCTTCTTTCATTTTTTATCCTCTGACATTGATAGCTAAACAACGTTTAAGTACGGCCTGCTTATACGGGCCTGATCTATACCTCTTGACCTATTCAACTCCTAATTCAAGATTCTGCTTGAATCTCCTTCAGCAACCTTTTGATTTCACTAACGGAATAGGCACTCGCTCAGAAATTTGATATTAAATAATATTCCAGCGCGATAGGAAAATCCACGACTTATATCTAAAAATCGGCCGTTTCGTTAGCATTTTAACGATTTGGAAACCAAACTTTTTAAATTAACTAGGTATAATATATTTATACCTATCTAACGCTAAGAATATAAATAACCCAAGCCAGAAGTACTGTTCTTAATATTTCAAGCATCTGATTATTAACGTTTTTTACCCTATCGCCTGTTAGTCCCTACCTGCTTGAAACACGCTCCGTATTCATTAAGCTCCTCACTTTATTTTTGCTGCCGAATAGGTGCGCGAACGCCTTGGTTCTTTAACCTCCGGCAGATGTGCTAATACCCAGTAGCCTATACAGCCGTTTTATAAGCAAAAAAAAGCCCGCTATAAGCGGGCCCTTCTATGGATCCCTAACCCTAAGGTCTGCTGGAACCATTTATTTGTGAAAATGCGCAGCTATTCTGTGAACCTACACCTGATCAGAAGTCCAGGTTGGAGACCGCCAAGGCGTTGCTCTCGATGAAGTCACGACGAGGCTCGACCGCATCACCCATCAGGGTGTTGAAGATCTGATCCGCGCCAATGGCGTCTTCGATAGTCACCCGCAGCATGCGCCGCTGGGCTGGATCCATGGTGGTTTCCCACAGCTGATCCGGGTTCATTTCACCCAGACCTTTGTATCGCTGGATGGTATGACGCTTGGTGCTTTCGGCCATCAGCCAGTCGAGGGCTTCCTTGAATTCCTTGACCTGCTTCTTGCGTTCGCCACGCTGGATGTAAGCGCCGTCGTCCAACAGCGTGCTCAACTGCGCACCCAGGGTCACAACGGTTTTGTAGTCGTTGCTGCCGAAGAAGTCGCGGTTGAAGGTGACGTAGTTCGACAGGCCGTGGGAGATCAGTTCGACCTCTGGCAGCCACACGTTACGTTCACGGTCTTCACGCAGGCTGGCTTTGTACACCAGGCCAGACTTCTCGACGGTGCGCAGACGTACTTCGTACTGTGCCAGCCAATTCTGCATGTGGGCGTGATCACCCAGCTGCTCCAGGCTCACAGCCGGCAGGTAGATGAAGTGTTCGGTCAGCTCCTGAGGGTACAGGCGCGACAGACGCTTGAGGGTCTTCATCACCATGCGGAAGTCGTTAACCAGACGCTCCAGCGCTTCACCGGAAATGCCCGGTGCTTCGTCGTTCAAGTGCAGGCTGGCATCTTCCAGGGCCGACTGCGTCATGTATTCTTCCATGGCGTCGTCGTCTTTGATGTACTGCTCTTGCTTGCCCTTTTTGACTTTGTACAACGGCGGCTGAGCGATGTAGATGTAGCCACGCTCGATCAGCTCCGGCAACTGACGGAAGAAGAAGGTCAGCAGCAGGGTACGGATGTGCGAACCGTCGACGTCAGCATCGGTCATGATGATGATGTTGTGGTAGCGCAGCTTGTCGATGTTGTACTCGTCACGGCCAATACCGCAGCCCAGCGCCGTGATCAAGGTGCCGACTTCCTGGGAGGAAATCATCTTGTCGAAGCGCGCTTTCTCGACGTTGAGAATTTTGCCCTTCAGCGGCAGGATAGCCTGGGTGCGACGGTTGCGACCCTGCTTGGCGGAACCGCCAGCAGAGTCACCTTCCACCAGGTACAGTTCAGAGAGGGCAGGGTCCTTCTCCTGGCAGTCAGCCAGTTTGCCTGGCAAGCCAGCGATATCCAGTGCGCCTTTACGGCGAGTCATCTCACGGGCTTTACGCGCGGCTTCACGGGCACGTGCGGCGTCGATCATCTTGCCGACGACCAGCTTGGCTTCGTTCGGGTTCTCCAGCAGGAAGTCGGAGAAGTATTTGCCCATCTCCTGTTCCACAGCTGTCTTCACTTCAGAAGACACCAGCTTGTCTTTGGTCTGGGAACTGAACTTCGGATCCGGCACTTTTACCGAGATGATCGCAGTCAAGCCTTCGCGCGCATCGTCACCGGTGGTGGCAACTTTGTGCTTTTTGGCCAGGCCTTCAGCTTCGATGTAGGTGTTCAGGTTACGCGTCAGCGCGGAACGGAAACCCACCAGGTGAGTGCCGCCGTCGCGCTGTGGAATGTTGTTGGTGAAGCACAACAGGTTCTCGTTGAAGCTGTCGTTCCACTGCAGGGCGATTTCCACGCCGATGCCGTCTTCACGCTGGATGTTGAAGTGGAACACCTGGTTGACCGCAGTCTTGTTAGTGTTCAGGTATTCAACGAACGCTCGCAGACCACCTTCGTACTTGAACAGCTCTTCCTTGCCGCTGCGTTCATCCTTGAGGACGATACCCACACCGGAGTTGAGAAAGGACAGCTCACGAATACGCTTGGCCAGGATGTCCCAGCTGAAGTGAATATTCTTGAAGGTTTCGTCAGACGGTTTGAAATGGATCTGCGTACCCGTGGTTTCACTCTCGCCAACGATTTTCATCGGCTCTTGTGGAACACCATGGACGTAAGTCTGTTCCCAGATTTTGCCGCTACGGCGCACGGTCAGGATCAGCTCTTCGGACAGAGCGTTCACCACCGACACACCTACACCGTGCAAACCGCCGGAGACTTTATAGGAGTTGTCGTCGAACTTACCGCCAGCGTGGAGCACGGTCATGATGACCTCTGCCGCCGATACGCCTTCTTCTTTGTGCACGTCGACCGGAATACCGCGACCGTTGTCGCGTACGGTGATCGACTCGTCCGGATGGATGATGATGCTGATGTCGTCGCAGTGACCGGCCAAAGCTTCGTCGATGGAGTTGTCGACCACCTCGAACACCATGTGGTGCAGACCGCTACCATCATCGGTGTCGCCGATGTACATACCAGGACGTTTGCGTACGGCATCCAAACCTTTCAGCACTTTAATGCTGGTCGAGTCGTACGTGTTTTCTTCGCTCATGCCTTCACTCCCGATGGTCGTGGGTCTGGGTGATACGGCCTTGTTCCACGTGGAACAAAGCGACTGGCGTTTCCGTCTGCCAGCCTTCCCTCAATAATTCGTGGTCTACACAGGTGATAAACACCTGGCAGCGTAAGTCTTCCAACAAGCGGCATAGCGCGCGACGGTGCTGCTCGTCGAGTTCCGACGGCAAGTCATCCACCAGATAAATACACTGACCGCGTCGGGCCTGGCTCACCAAATGGCCCTGAGCGATACGCAGTGCACACACCACCAACTTCTGCTGGCCGCGGGACAATATATCCGCAGCATTATGTGCGCCTAATCTAAGGCGCAAATCAGCCCGTTGGGGTCCAGCCTGGGTATGACCCATTTGCTGATCCCGCTGCAGGGAGGTCGCGAGCACTGCACTCAATTCACGCTCTTTGTCCCAACCACGGTAGTAACTCAGCGTCAGGCCTTGGAGATCCAACAACTCACTCAAGGTCTGCTCAAAGACTGGTTTCAAGGCTTTGATATAGGTGCGGCGGTATTCATCTATTTCGTCGCTGGCCAGGCACAGTTCCCGGTCCCAGGCCGCTTGCGAGGCGGCGTCAAGTGTACCATGCCGCAGCCATGAGTTCCGCTGCCGCAGGGCCTTCTGCAGGCGCTGCCACGTGGCCATAAAACGAGGTTCCACGTGGAACACACCCCAATCGAGGAACTGCCTGCGAATCTTGGGTGCGCCTTCCAACAGGCGGAAGCTGTCGGGGTTGATCAATTGCAACGGCAGAATTTCTGCGAGCTGCGCAGCACTTCGCGCATTTTGCCCGTCGATGCGAATTTGGAACTCCCCACCGCGATCACGGGATATCCCCAGGCTGCTGTGGCCACCTTCCGCCAATTCGACTTGGCCAAACACCGTGCACGCCAATTGTTCGTACTGAATCACCGGCAACAGGCGAGCGCTGCGAAAGGAGCGGGCAAGCCCCAGCAAGTGAATGGCTTCCAGCACGCTGGTTTTGCCACTGCCGTTGGCGCCGTGGAGGATATTGATGCGGGGGGAAGGGGAGAAGGTCACCGGGTGCAGATTGCGCACCGCGGTGACCGAGACACGACTGAGGGACATCTAGCTTCTGCTGAGCATGATTACAGACGCATCGGCATAACAACGTAAGCCGAGTCGTCGTTGTCGGATTCCTGCACCAAGGCGCTGCTGTTCGAATCCGACAAAATCAGGCGTACCTGTTCGGTCGTCATCACACCCAGCACGTCGAGCAAGTAACTCACGTTGAAGCCGATTTCCAGCGAACCGCCGTTGTAGTCGACACCCACTTCTTCTTCAGCTTCTTCCTGCTCCGGGTTGTTGGCCTGGATTTTCAGCTGACCGTTGGCCAGTTGCAGACGGATACCGCGATACTTTTCGTTCGACAGAATCGCGGTACGGCTGAATGCCTCACGCAGGGCCTGACGATCACCGAGTACCAGCTTGTCGCCGCCTTTAGGCAATACGCGCTCGTAGTCCGGGAATTTACCGTCTACCAGTTTGGACGTGAAGGTGAACTCGCCGGTGGTTGCGCGGATGTGGTGCTGACCCAACACGATGCTGACATTGCCATCCGGCTCGGTCAGCAAACGCGCCAGTTCAAGGATGCCTTTGCGTGGCACGATGACCTGGTGACGGTCCGGCTGGCCGATATCGGCTTTCATCGAGCACATGGCCAGACGGTGACCGTCGGTGGCCACCGCACGGATGATGCCTTCCGACACTTCCAGCAGCATGCCGTTGAGGTAGTAGCGCACGTCCTGCTGGGCCATGGCGAAGCTGGTGCGCTCGATCAAGCGGCGCAGCCGGCTTTGTTCCAGGCTGCAGGTCAGCGAGCCTGGACCCTCTTCAACAGTCGGGAAATCATTGGCAGGCAACGTGGACAGCGTGAATTTGCTGCGACCAGCCTTGACCAACAGCTTGTTCTGTTCGTCGACCTTGATATCGATCAGCGCGTCGTTAGGCAAACTCTTGCAGATGTCCATCAGCTTGCGCGCCGGCACAGTGATCTCGCCCGGTTCAGCAGGCTCTTCAAGCTGTACGCGACCGACCAGTTCGACTTCAAGGTCAGTACCGGTCAAGGACAATTGCTGGCCTTCGACCACCAGCAATACGTTGGAGAGCACCGGCAAGGTCTGTCGGCGCTCGACGACGCCTGCGACCAGTTGCAGGGGTTTCAACAGGGCTTCGCGTTGAATGGTGAAATGCATGGTCTAGTCCCTTGCCTTAATAAGCTGCGCTGGTGTCATCAAGTTGTCAGTGTACGCAGCAGGTTCTTGTAGTCCTCGCGAATATCCGCGTCGGATTCCTTAAGTTCATTGATCTTGCGGCATGCGTGCAAGACCGTGGTGTGGTCGCGGCCGCCAAACACATCACCGATTTCCGGCAGGCTGTGGTTGGTCAACTCTTTGGAGAGGGCCATGGCCACTTGACGCGGACGAGCTACCGAGCGCGAACGGCGCTTGGACAGCAGGTCGGAAATCTTGATCTTGTAGTATTCAGCCACGGTGCGCTGGATGTTATCCACACTCACCAGCTTGTCTTGCAAGGCCAGCAAATCTTTCAGGGACTCGCGAATCAGCTCGATGGTGATGTCGCGGCCCATAAAGTGCGAGTGAGCGATGACACGCTTGAGCGCGCCTTCCAGCTCACGCACGTTGGAACGAATGCGTTGGGCGATGAAGAAAGCCGCGTCGTGGGGCAGATCGACTTTGGCCTGGTCGGCCTTTTTCATCAGGATCGCGACGCGGGTTTCCAGTTCCGGCGGCTCCACCGCCACGGTCAAGCCCCAGCCGAAGCGCGATTTCAAACGCTCTTCCAGGCCTTCGATTTCCTTCGGGTAACGGTCACTGGTCAAGATGACCTGTTGGCCACCTTCGAGCAAGGCGTTGAAGGTATGGAAGAATTCTTCCTGAGAACGCTCTTTTCGCGCGAAGAATTGAATGTCATCGATGAGCAAAGCATCCACCGAACGGTAGAAGCGCTTGAACTCATTGATGGCATTGAGCTGCAGGGCCTTGACCATGTCAGCCACGAAGCGCTCCGAGTGCAGGTAGACGACCTTGGCATTCGGGTTCTTCTTTAATAGATGGTTACCCACAGCGTGCATCAAGTGCGTCTTACCCAAACCCACACCGCCATAAAGGAAGAGCGGGTTGTAACCGTGCTTGGGGTTATCGGCGACTTGCCAGGCGGCTGCGCGAGCCAGCTGGTTGGACTTACCTTCAACGAAGTTCTCGAAGGTAAACGTGCGATTCAGGTAGCTGGTGTGCTTGAGCGCGCCTTCAACCTGCACGGTGCGCTGTTCGGCGCGGACCGGTGCTTGTTGGGAGCTGGCACCCGCCATCGGATCAAAGCTGTCACGCGACGGCTCTTCATTTATAGGTGCGTTTTTCTGCGACGACGATTTGGACGGCGTCTGCGCAACCGGCGCCGGCGCGTTATTAACAGGTGCTGCCGCGGCCTGCGCCTGCGAGGCACTGGCTGCCAGCGGAGCATTCGGCGCAGCGCGAGGCGCGGAGCTGCGTTTGCTGCCTATTAATAAGGAGAGCACGGGGGCGATGCCATTGCCGTGTTCATCGAGCAATTCGAGAACGCGGCTCAGGTATTTTTCGTTGACCCAGTCGAGAACGAAACGGTTAGGCGCATAGACGCGCAACTCGTCGCCTTCGGCTTCGACCTGTAGCGGGCGGATCCAGGTGTTGAATTGCTGGGCAGGCAGCTCATCGCGCAAAAGCTCCACGCACTGCTGCCAAAGTTCCACTGACACGGATATCCCCTAAGTTGAAAGCCGGTGAGGCAAAAACAGCCGCCATTGTAGCGGCCAGCCGCCCACTTATCCACATGTAGGTTGCGCACAGGACACCCAAAATCAATGTGTTAACCGCAAAAAAGTCGACCAATGGTCTGTGCATAAGCTCTGTGGATAAGCGTGCCTGAGCTCGTTGTACAAGTGGGGTCAAAAGTCTGTGGGTAACTGGCCTGTGGATAACAAGCCATTCCACCCACAGCTTATCCGACAGTGCAGCACAGGGAGAGCACCGTTTTCCCCCGTAGTTGTCATTCTCTGTACAGCCCGTGGAATATAGCCTCAGAGCAGTTATCCACAGATGATGGCGGCCCTAGCTTTTATAAGCTTTACAGAAAAGCTTTAAATAACTTCCTTCTTTATTTTTATATCTATGGCATTGCCCCTGTCATCCGGGAGCCCTGCAAAGGGTCGCAATGCCTATAAAGATCTAATTGAAGGAAAAGCTGGTTGGAAATTGACCTAGAGGCTTGCTTTCTCTAGAATCGCCGGTCTCTTAAAACGGGGGCCATTCCGGCCCGTTGTGGACGAACCAGGTAACAACGCCATGAAACGTACTTTCCAACCAAGCACCATCAAACGCGCCCGTACTCACGGCTTCCGTGCTCGCATGGCTACCAAGAACGGCCGTGCTGTCCTGTCGCGTCGCCGCGCCAAAGGTCGTGCGCGTCTGGCAGTTTGATAATCCGGTACTGGTGGTGAGTCAGGACTTCAGTCGGGAAAAGCGTCTGCTAACCCCCCGGCATTTCAAGGCAGTCTTTGACTCCCCCACCGGCAAGGTTCCGGGGAAAAATCTCCTGCTCCTTGCGCGTAACAACGATCTTGATCACCCCCGTCTCGGGTTGGTGATCGGCAAGAAGAGCGTAAAGCTCTCCGTTGAGCGCAATCGCCTCAAGCGTCTGATGCGCGAATCGTTTCGCCTCCACCAGGACACTCTGGTTGGTTGGGATATTGTTATCGTCGCGCGCAAAGGCTTGGGGGACGTAGAAAACCCCGAATTGATTCAGCATTTCGGCAAGCTCTGGAAACGTTTGGCGCGTACCAACAAGCCAGCACCAGCAGTCAGCACCGAAACTGTAGGGGTAGACAGCCTTGATGCGTAAACTGGCCCTCGTTCCGATCCAGTTTTACCGCTATGCCATTAGTCCTCTGATGGCTGATCACTGTCGTTTCTACCCCAGTTGTTCCTGCTACGCGCTGGAAGCCATAGAAAATCATGGTGTTCTGCGCGGTGGCTGGCTGGCCTTTCGTCGTTTAGGTCGCTGTCATCCGTGGAATCCCGGTGGTTATGACCCGGTTCCACCTATCCCTACCTCCCGTTCTTCTTCGATGGCCGAGTAATCATGGATATTAAACGCACGATCCTGATCGTCGCCCTGGCAATCGTGTCCTACGTTATGGTTCTTAAGTGGAACCAGGACTATGGCCAGGCTGCCCTGCCGACTCAGAATGTTGCTGCCAATCAGGCTGCGCCGGCTATTCCGGACACCCCGTTGGGTAACAATGCGTCCGCGAGTGCCGATGTTCCCAGCGCGAATGGCGAGACAAGCGCCCCTTTAGAAACGCCAGTTGTTACTAACAAAGACCTCATCCACGTAAAAACGGATGTGCTCGACCTGGCTATCGACCCACAAGGTGGTGATATCGCGCAGTTGAAACTGCCGTTGTATCCACGTCGCCAGGACCACCCGGATGTTCCGTTCCAACTGTTCGATAACGGTGGTGAACGTACTTATCTGGCACAAAGTGGCCTGACCGGTACCGATGGTCCGGACGCACGTGCTACCGGTCGTCCGGTTTATTCGACCGAACAGAAGACTTATCAACTGGCTGATGGCCAGAACCAGTTGAACGTTGACCTGAAATTCAGCCTCGACGGCGTCAACTACATCAAGCGCTTCAGCTTCACCCGCGGTTTGTACGACTTGAAGGTCACTTACCTGATCGACAACGAAAGCGCCAAACCATGGAGCGGCAACCTGTTTGCCCAGCTCAAGCGTGATAACAGCGCCGATCCTTCTTCCAGCACCGCCACCGGCACCGCCACTTACCTGGGCGCAGCCCTGTGGACAAGTAGCGAGCCGTACAAAAAAGTGTCGATGAAAGATATCGACAAGGGCGCGCTGAAAGAAACGGTACAAGGCGGTTGGGTAGCCTGGTTGCAACACTACTTCGTGACCGCATGGATCCCAAACAAGGGTGATGCCAACCTGGTTCAAACCCGCAAAGACAGCCAAGGCAACTACATCATTGGTTTTACTGGCCCGGCGTTGACCGTCGCTCCAGGTGCCAAGGCTGAAACCAGCGCCACTCTGTATGCCGGTCCGAAAAGTCAGGCTGTGCTGAAAGAATTGTCCCCAGGTCTGGAACTGACTGTGGACTACGGCATTCTGTGGTTCATTGCCCAGCCGATCTTCTGGCTGCTGCAACATATCCACAGCATCGTCGGTAACTGGGGCTTCTCGATTATCTTCCTGACCATGCTGATCAAAGGGATCTTCTTCCCTCTGTCGGCAGCCAGCTACAAGTCGATGGCGCGCATGCGTGCCGTGGCACCGAAACTGGCCGCGTTGAAAGAACAACATGGTGATGACCGGCAGAAAATGTCGCAGGCCATGATGGAGCTGTACAAGAAAGAGAAGATCAACCCGCTGGGTGGATGCTTGCCGATTCTGGTACAGATGCCGGTGTTCCTGTCGCTGTACTGGGTACTCCTGGAAAGCGTCGAGATGCGCCAGGCACCGTTCATGCTGTGGATAACTGACCTGTCGATCAAAGACCCGTTCTTTATCCTGCCGATCATCATGGGCGCGACCATGTTCATCCAGCAGCGTCTGAACCCGACTCCGCCGGACCCGATGCAGGCCAAGGTGATGAAAATGATGCCAATCATCTTCACCTTCTTCTTCCTGTGGTTCCCGGCTGGTCTGGTGCTGTACTGGGTGGTCAACAACTGCCTGTCGATCTCCCAACAGTGGTACATCACTCGTAAAATCGAAGCGGCTACCAAAAAAGCTGCGGCGTAATTTACTCTGTGGATAACCACTCAAGACGCCCCCTAGTGGGGCGTTTTGCTTTCCGTCACTTTTGTTCTGGAACCTGCTGATGAGCGCTCCTCGTGAAACCATCGCTGCTGTTGCTACCGCTCAAGGTCGCGGCGGTGTCGGCATCGTTAGAATTTCCGGGCCGCTCGCCGGCGTGGCTGCCAACGCTATCAGCGGCCGCGAGCTCAAACCGCGGTATGCCCATTACGGTCCGTTTCTGGATGCTGATAAAAGCGTTCTGGATGAAGGCCTGGCCCTTTATTTCCCGGGGCCGAATTCCTTCACCGGTGAAGATGTCCTGGAACTGCAGGGCCACGGTGGCCCGGTCGTACTGGATATGTTGCTGCAACGCTGCCTGCAACTGGGCTGCCGGCTTGCTCGCCCGGGTGAATTCAGCGAGCGTGCATTTCTCAACGACAAACTCGACCTGGCCCAGGCCGAAGCCATTGCTGACCTGATCGAGGCGAGTTCCGCACAGGCCGCGCGCAATGCGTTGCGCTCGCTGCAGGGCGCATTTTCCCTGCGTGTGCATAACTTGACCGAGCAGTTGATCAACCTGCGTATTTACGTGGAAGCGGCGATCGATTTTCCGGAGGAGGAAATCGACTTCCTTGCCGATGGCCATGTATTGGCGATGCTGGATAAAGTCCGCGGGGAGTTATCCACCGTATTACGCGAAGCAGGACAGGGCGCCTTGCTGCGCGA
The DNA here is from genome assembly GCF_002022275.1 of Pseudomonas fluorescens. Classification (GTDB taxonomy): domain Bacteria; phylum Pseudomonadota; class Gammaproteobacteria; order Pseudomonadales; family Pseudomonadaceae; genus Aquipseudomonas; species Aquipseudomonas fluorescens_AJ. Next base: position 669,885 of record NZ_MSDF01000014.1, on the reverse strand, counting down.
CGGAATGACCGTGGTGATAGCCGGGCGTCCCAATGCCGGTAAATCCAGCCTGCTGAACACCCTCGCCGGCCGTGAAGCCGCTATTGTCACCGAGATCGCCGGCACTACCCGGGACATCCTGCGCGAACATATCCACATCGACGGCATGCCGCTGCACGTGGTCGACACCGCCGGTTTGCGCGACACCGATGATCAGGTGGAGAAGATCGGCGTGGAGCGGGCGCTCAAGGCCATCAGTGAAGCTGACCGTGTGCTGCTGGTAGTCGATGCCAATGCGCCGGAGGCGGTAGATCCTTTTGCCCTGTGGCCGGAATTCCTTGAGCAACGACCAGACCCCGCCAAGGTCACCTTGATCCGCAACAAGGCGGACCTGACCGGTGAAGCTATTGCGATGGAAACCAGCGAAGATGGCCACGTCACTATCAGCCTGAGTGCCAAATCAGCGGGTGAGGGTCTGGAGTTGCTGCGTGACCATCTCAAGGCCTGCATGGGCTACGAGCAGACCTCCGAGAGCAGCTTCAGTGCGCGCCGCAGGCACCTGGAGGCGCTGCGACATGCCAGTGCAGCGTTGGAGCACGGTCGAGCGCAGCTGACCTTGGCGGGTGCTGGTGAGCTGCTGGCGGAGGATTTGCGTCAGGCTCAACAGTTGCTGGGGGAAATCACCGGTGCATTCAGCTCGGATGATTTGCTGGGGCGCATCTTTTCCAGCTTTTGTATCGGTAAATAGCCTTATCGCTGTTCCCAGACAGGCCATTCGCGCCTGTCTGCTCTACCCGTATCCGGGTGCTCAACACTTAATTTGAAAACATGGCTGCTCGCCAGGGCATTTGCGTGGGCGAAATTTGAGCAGAAAGATAGATTTCTGTGGATTAAGCCCTGTTAATAACCACCCCTGTGCCCAGTTGATAACAGGGCTTGAAACCTGAGTAAAAACCCGCCTGTGGATAACCACCTGTTTAATCCACAGGCTTAGGGCACTTATCCAAGCGCCTCACGGGCACATGACCACAGACTTTTGAATCTCTGTACACACCGTGAATAAAGGCCTGTAGAGATCTATCCACAGAAAGTAGCCTCAGTAGAAATAAACATAAAAACAAAGATTTAATAGATTTCTCTCTTTTAATTTCTATTGTCAGTGATTCATCCACAGCTGGTTAAATTTTGTGCAAAGGGTTCTTTAGGAAGGGCTAAGTCCCTATACTTGCCGCCTTGGCTCGAAAACCCTTTCAACAAACAATTCCTGATTACCTACATAAGCAGGCACGAGGTGCGTGGTGGATTTCCCTTCCCGTTTTGAAGTGATCGTCATCGGCGGCGGTCATGCCGGTACCGAGGCAGCACTGGCGTCAGCACGCATGGGTGTAAAAACCCTGTTGCTGACGCATAACGTGGAAACCCTCGGTGCCATGAGTTGCAATCCCGCCATTGGCGGGATTGGCAAAAGCCATCTGGTCAAAGAAATCGACGCCCTCGGTGGCGTAATGGCCATGGCTACCGACAAAGGTGGTATTCAATTTCGCGTGCTCAACAGCCGCAAAGGCCCGGCCGTACGTGCGACCCGGGCACAGGCCGACCGCATCCTGTACAAGGCGGCGGTACGCGAAACCCTGGAAAACCAGCCGAACCTGTGGATATTTCAACAGGCTGCCGATGACCTGATCGTCGAACAGGATCAGGTACGCGGTGTTGTCACCCAAATGGGCCTGCGTTTTCACGCAGACTCCGTGGTGTTGACCACCGGTACCTTCCTCGGCGGACTTATCCACATCGGTATGCAGAACTATTCCGGTGGCCGCGCCGGTGATCCGCCGTCGATTGCCCTGGCAAAACGCCTGCGTGAATTGCCGCTGCGTGTCGGCCGCCTGAAAACCGGGACTCCACCGCGTATTGACGGGCGTTCTGTGGATTTCTCGGTGATGACTGAACAAGCCGGTGACACGCCGATCCCGGTCATGTCGTTCATGGGTAACAAAGAACAGCACCCGAAACAGGTGAGTTGCTGGATTACCCACACCAACGCCCGGACCCACGAAATCATTGCTGCCAACCTCGACCGTTCGCCGATGTATTCCGGGGTGATCGAAGGTATCGGCCCGCGTTACTGCCCGTCGATTGAAGACAAGATCCACCGCTTTGCCGACAAGGAAAGCCACCAGGTCTTCATCGAGCCCGAAGGCTTGACCACCCATGAGCTGTACCCGAACGGGATTTCCACATCTCTGCCGTTCGACGTGCAAATCCAGATCGTGCAATCGATTCGCGGCATGGAAAACGCACACATCGTGCGTCCGGGCTACGCCATCGAATACGACTACTTCGACCCGCGTGACCTAAAATACAGCCTGGAAACCAAAGTCATCGGCGGCTTGTTCTTCGCCGGGCAAATCAACGGCACTACCGGCTACGAAGAAGCCGGAGCCCAGGGTTTGCTGGCCGGGACCAACGCGGCACTGCGTGCACAAGGCAAAGACAGCTGGTGCCCGCGTCGCGATGAGGCGTACATCGGCGTATTGGTCGACGACCTGATTACCCTGGGTACCCAGGAACCGTACCGGATGTTCACATCCCGGGCTGAATACCGTCTGATCCTGCGCGAAGACAACGCCGACCTGCGCTTGACCGAAAAAGGCCGCGACCTGGGCCTGGTCGATGACGCGCGTTGGGAAGCTTTCTGCAAAAAACGCGAAAGCATCACGCTCGAAGAACAACGCCTGAAAAGTACCTGGGTCCGCCCGGGCACCGAGCAGGGCGATGCGATCGCCGAAAAGTTCGGCACGCCGCTGACTCACGAATACAACTTGCTGAACCTGCTGTCCCGTCCGGAAATCGACTACGCTGGTCTGGTCGAAGTGACAGGCGGCGGTGCAGAAGACCCACAGGTCGCCGAGCAGGTCGAAATCAAGACCAAATACGCCGGTTACATTGATCGCCAGCAGGATGAGATTGCTCGCCTGCGCGCCAGTGAAGACACCAAGCTGCCTGTGGATATCGACTACACCGGGATTTCCGGGCTGTCGAAGGAAATTCAAAGCAAGCTGGGGATAACTCGGCCGGAAACCCTGGGCCAGGCTTCACGCATTCCCGGCGTCACTCCGGCAGCCATTTCGCTGTTGATGATTCATTTGAAAAAACGCGGCGCGGGCCGTCAGTTGGAGCAAAGCGCTTGAGTTCGTCTGTTACCTCGCAACACGCCGAAGAGTTATCCACAGGTGCACGCCAGCTAGGCGTCGACCTGAACCCGGCCCAGCACGACTTGCTGTTGGGCTACCTGGCCCTGTTGATCAAGTGGAACAAGGCTTACAACCTGACCGCCGTACGTGATCCGGACGAAATGGTTTCGCGTCACCTGCTCGACAGTCTGAGCGTCATGCCGTTTATCGAAAACGGACGCTGGCTCGACGTTGGCAGTGGCGGCGGCATGCCGGGCATCCCGTTGGCCATCCTGTTTCCAGAGTCCCAAGTGACGTGCCTGGACAGCAACGGCAAGAAAACCCGTTTCCTGACCCAGGTTAAACTCGAGCTCAAGCTGGACAACCTGCAAGTTATCCACAGCCGCGTCGAAGACTTCACACCTGAACAGCCCTTCAACGGAATTGTTTCCCGGGCCTTCAGCAGTATGGAGAACTTCAGCAACTGGACGCGTCACCTGGGCGACCGCGACACCCGCTGGCTGGCAATGAAGGGCGTCCATCCAAGCGATGAGCTGTTAGCATTGCCGGCAGACTTCCACCTCGATAGCGAACACGCCTTGGCCGTACCCGGTTGCCAAGGCCAACGCCATCTGCTGATACTGCGCCGCACGGCATGATTGGGAACACAAGCAAGAATGGCTAAGGTATTCGCGATAGCGAACCAGAAAGGTGGCGTGGGCAAAACCACCACCTGCATCAACCTCGCAGCATCCCTGGTCGCTACCAAGCGCCGGGTGCTGTTGATCGATCTCGATCCACAGGGCAACGCCACCATGGGTAGCGGTGTGGATAAACACGGCCTGGAAAACTCGGTCTACGACTTGCTGATTGGCGAGTGCGACCTGGCCCAGGCGATGCATTACTCCGAGCACGGCGGTTATCAACTGCTGCCGGCCAACCGCGATCTGACCGCAGCGGAAGTGGTGTTGCTGGAAATGCAGATGAAAGAAAGCCGTCTGCGCAGCGCCTTGGCGCCGATCCGCGAGAACTACGACTACATTTTGATCGACTGCCCGCCGTCCCTGTCGATGCTGACATTGAACGCGTTGGTCGCCGCCGACGGGGTGATTATCCCCATGCAGTGCGAGTACTTCGCGCTGGAAGGCTTGAGCGACCTTGTGGATAACATCAAGCGTATCGCCGAGTTGCTCAACCCGAACCTGCAGATCGAAGGGTTGCTGCGCACGATGTACGACCCGCGCCTGAGCCTGATGAACGATGTGTCGGCGCAGCTCAAGGAACACTTTGGTGAGCAGCTTTACGACACGGTGATCCCGCGCAACATCCGTCTGGCCGAGGCTCCAAGCTACGGCATGCCGGCGTTGGCGTACGACAAATCATCGCGGGGTGCCATTGCCTATCTGGCGCTGGCCGGCGAGATGGTTCGCCGTCAACGCCGCAACTCTCGCACCGCTGCAGCCCAGCCAACTTAAGGAATCCCCATGGCCGTCAAGAAACGAGGTCTCGGACGTGGACTGGATGCACTCCTGAGTGGTCCGACCGTCACATCGCTTGAAGAACAAGCGGTGCAGGCCGACGAGCGCGAGCTGCAGCACTTGCCCCTGGACCTGATCCAGCGTGGCAAATACCAGCCTCGCCGGGACATGGACCCCCAGGCGCTGGAAGAACTGGCCAACTCGATCAAGGCTCAAGGCGTGATGCAGCCGATCGTGGTACGCCCCATCGGTGGCGGGCGCTTTGAAATCATCGCCGGCGAACGCCGCTGGCGCGCCAGCCAGCAGGCCGGCAAGGAAACCATCCCGGCGATGGTGCGCGATGTGCCGGATGAAACCGCCATCGCCATGGCATTGATCGAGAATATTCAGCGTGAAGACCTCAACCCGATCGAAGAAGCGATCGCGTTGCAGCGTTTGCAGCAGGAATTCCAGCTGACCCAGCAACAAGTGGCCGAGGCAGTGGGTAAATCCCGCGTGACCGTCTCCAACTTGCTGCGCCTGATTGCGTTGCCGGAAGTCATCAAGACCATGTTGTCGCATGGCGATCTGGAAATGGGCCACGCCCGTGCTTTGCTGGGTTTGCCGGAAAATCAACAGGTTGAAGGGGCGCGAGACGTTGTCGCACGGGGGCTCACCGTTCGTCAGACCGAGGCGTTGGTTCGCCAGTGGCTGAGCGGCAAACCTGCACCGGTCGAACCGGTCAAAGCTGATCCGGATATCGCACGCCTTGAGCAGCGGCTGGCCGAGCGGCTGGGCTCCGCGGTGCAAATTCGCCACGGCAAGAAAGGCAAAGGGCAATTGGTCATCGGTTATAACTCGCTCGATGAGCTTCAGGGCGTCCTTGCCCACATCCGCTGAAACATTTGCTTATGTAGCGCGCGATCGGAAAACACTACCCGACAGTTGAATAGGGGCTGAACCGCCCCTATACTCTGCGCGCATTTTGTCGGCACAAATTATGCCAAGTTATTGATTTGCGGCAGCCGGCCATTGAGGAGCAAGAGTGAGGGAAACCCGCACGCCAAACACGTCGCCGTTCCATCGCTTGGCCGTTTTTCCGGTTTTATTGGCTCAATTTGTCATTTTACTGATCGCCGCATTGGCGCTTTGGTATTGGCATGGAGTCGTTGCCGGATATTCAGGACTCTGCGGGGGCCTGATAGCCTTGCTGCCCAATATGTATTTTGCTCACAGGGCCTTTCGGTTTTCCGGCGCCCGAGCAGCCCAGGCTATCGTCCGGTCTTTTTATGCTGGCGAAGCAGGGAAATTGATTTTGACGGCAGTGCTGTTTGCACTGACCTTTGCAGGTGTGAAGCCATTGGCGCCGCTGGCTGTATTCGGCGTCTTCGTGTTGACCCAACTGGTCAGCTGGTTCGCTCCCCTGCTAATGAAAACAAGACTTTCGAAACCTTAGGGCGTTTGAGGCAACCATGGCAGAAACAACCGCTTCGGGCTATATCCAGCACCACTTGCAGAACCTGACCTTCGGTCAGCTTCCTAATGGCGGCTGGGGCTTTGCCCACTCCGCAGCAGAGGCCAAAGAAATGGGCTTCTGGGCTTTCCACCTGGACACTCTGGGCTGGTCGGTCGCATTGGGTCTGATCTTCGTCCTGATTTTCCGCATGGCGGCAAAGAAGGCGACTTCCGGTCAACCTGGTGCCTTGCAGAACTTCGTTGAAGTGCTGGTCGAATTCGTCGATGGCAGCGTGAAAGACAGCTTCCATGGCCGTAGCCCGGTGATTGCACCGCTGGCACTGACCATCTTCGTCTGGGTGTTCCTGATGAACGCCGTCGACCTGATCCCGGTTGACTGGATTCCTCAGCTCGCCATGGCAATCAGCGGCGATCCGCACATTCCATTCCGTGCCGTATCGACCACTGACCCTAACGCTACCCTGGGCATGGCCCTGTCGGTATTTGCGTTGATCATTTTCTACAGCATCAAGATCAAGGGTATCGGCGGCTTCATCGGCGAACTGACCCTGCACCCGTTCGGCAGCAAGAACATCTTCGTTCAAGCCCTGCTGATCCCGGTGAACTTCCTGCTGGAATTCGTCACCCTGATCGCCAAGCCGATTTCCCTGGCACTGCGACTGTTCGGCAACATGTATGCCGGCGAGCTGGTGTTCATTCTGATCGCTGTGATGTTCGGCAGCGGCCTGCTCTGGCTTAGCGGCCTGGGCATTGTTCTGCAGTGGGCGTGGGCTGTATTCCACATCCTGATCATTACCCTGCAGGCCTTCATCTTCATGATGCTGACCATCGTTTACCTGTCGATGGCGCACGAAGAGAACCATTAAGACCAGTCTCGACTAGTCTGATGTCCTTCCCGGTGAAACGGGAAGGTGGCCCAACAGGGCTATGAAACGATTTGTTTTACCGCTTTAAAATCTAAAAAACCTAAACCATACGACGTAAAAGTCGGGAGGAAAGATGGAAACTGTAGTTGGTCTAACCGCTATCGCTGTTGCACTGTTGATCGGCCTGGGCGCCCTGGGTACTGCCATTGGTTTCGGCCTGCTGGGCGGCAAGTTCCTGGAAGGCGCAGCGCGTCAGCCAGAAATGGTTCCAATGCTGCAAGTTAAAATGTTCATCGTCGCCGGCCTGCTCGACGCCGTGACCATGATCGGTGTTGGTATCGCTCTGTTCTTCACCTTCGCGAACCCTTTCGTTGGTCAACTCGCCGGTTAATCACTCGTTTTTTCGAGTGATTGGTGTGTTGTGCAACGAATGAGCGAGGTATTGGCGTGAACATTAATGCAACCATTATTGGTCAGTCCTTAGCGTTCTTGATTTTTGTCGTTTTCTGCATGAAGTTCGTATGGCCTCCGGTCATCGCAGCTCTGCACGAACGTCAGAAGAAGATTGCGGATGGGCTGGACGCTGCAGCCCGAGCAGCTCGCGACCTGGAGTTGGCCCAAGAGAAAGCGGGTCATCAACTGCGCGACGCTAAGGCACAGGCAGCTGAAATCATTGAGCAAGCCAAGAAACGCGGTAACCAGATCGTCGAAGAGGCTGTTGATAAAGCCCGCGTCGAAGCTGACCGTGTAAAGGCTTCGGCTCATGCCGAGATCGAACAAGAACTGAACGGCGTCAAAGACGCGCTGCGTGCCCAACTGGGTGCTCTGGCGGTTGGCGGTGCTGAGAAGATCCTGGGTGCCACAATCGATCAAAACGCGCACGCGGAGCTGGTTAACAAACTGGCTGCTGAAATTTAAGCGAGGGCGATCATGGCAGAACTGACCACGTTGGCTCGACCTTACGCTAAGGCAGCCTTTGAGCACGCCCAGGCCCACCAGCAACTGGCCTCTTGGTCAGCCATGCTCGGCCTGGCTGCAGCAGTGTCGCAAGACGACACCATGCAGCGCGTGCTCAAGGCCCCGCGCCTGACGAGCGCAGACAAGGCCGCCACTTTTATTGAAGTGTGCGGCGACAAGTTTGATGTGAAAGTGCAGAACTTCATCCACGTCGTTGCCGAAAACGACCGTCTCCCGCTTTTGCCGGAGATCGCCGCTCTGTTCGACCTGTACAAGGCCGAAGAAGAGAAATCGGTAGATGTTGAAGTCACCAGTGCTTTTGCATTGAACCAAGAACAGCAAGACAAACTCGCCAAGGTTCTCAGTGCACGACTCAATCGGGAAGTGCGCCTGCAAGCTTCGGAGGACGCATCCCTTATTGGTGGTGTTGTTATCCGTGCCGGCGACCTGGTTATCGATGGCTCGATTCGCGGCAAAATCGCGAAACTTGCCGAAGCATTGAAATCTTGAGTTTGAAGGGGCAGCAGAGCAATGCAGCAACTCAATCCTTCCGAAATAAGTGAAATTATCAAGGGCCGCATCGACAAGCTCGATGTGACCTCCCAAGCCCGTAACGAAGGCACTGTCGTCAGCGTATCTGACGGCATCGTGCGGATTCACGGTCTGGCCGACGTAATGTACGGCGAGATGATCGAGTTTCCGGGCGGCGTCTACGGTATGGCCCTCAACCTGGAGCAAGACTCCGTAGGTGCTGTTGTATTGGGCGCTTACCAGTCTCTTGCCGAAGGCATGAGCGCCAAGTGCACAGGCCGCATCCTGGAGGTTCCGGTTGGTAAGGAACTGCTGGGTCGCGTAGTCGACGCACTGGGTAACCCTGTTGACGGTAAAGGTCCACTGGGCAACACCGAGACCGACGCGGTCGAGAAAGTTGCTCCAGGCGTGATCTGGCGTAAGTCGGTAGACCAGCCTGTACAGACTGGCTACAAGGCTGTCGATGCCATGATCCCTGTCGGCCGTGGCCAGCGTGAGCTGATCATCGGTGACCGTCAGATCGGTAAAACCGCTCTGGCCATCGACGCGATCATCAACCAGAAAAACAGCGGCATTTTCTGCGTCTACGTAGCGATCGGTCAGAAGCAATCGACCATCGCCAACGTGGTTCGCAAGCTGGAAGAAAACGGCGCCCTGGCCAACACGATCATCGTGGCTGCCAGTGCTTCGGAATCTCCTGCGCTGCAATTCCTGGCACCGTACTCCGGTTGCACCATGGGCGAATACTTCCGCGACCGCGGTGAAGACGCGCTGATCGTTTATGACGATCTGTCCAAGCAAGCAGTGGCTTACCGCCAGATTTCCCTGCTGCTGCGCCGTCCACCAGGCCGTGAAGCTTACCCAGGCGACGTGTTCTATCTCCACTCCCGTCTGCTGGAGCGCGCATCCCGCGTGTCCGAAGAGTACGTAGAGAAGTTCACCAACGGCGCAGTGACCGGCAAAACCGGTTCCCTGACCGCACTGCCGATCATCGAAACCCAGGCTGGCGACGTTTCCGCGTTCGTTCCGACCAACGTGATTTCCATCACCGACGGTCAGATCTTCCTGGAATCGGCCATGTTCAACTCCGGGATCCGTCCTGCAGTGAACGCCGGTGTTTCGGTATCCCGTGTGGGTGGTGCCGCTCAGACCAAGATCATCAAGAAGCTCTCCGGTGGTATCCGTACCGCTCTGGCTCAGTACCGTGAACTGGCGGCATTCGCCCAGTTCGCTTCTGACCTGGACGAAGCGACCCGTAAGCAACTTGAGCATGGTCAGCGCGTTACCGAGCTGATGAAGCAGAAGCAATACGCCCCAATGTCGATCGCCGACATGGCGTTGTCGCTGTATGCCGCTGAGCGTGGGTTCCTGACTGACGTCGAAATCACCAAGGTCGGCAGCTTTGAACAAGCGCTGATTGCTTACTTCAACCGCGATCACGCCGACTTGTTGGCCAAGATCAACGTGAAGGGTGACTTCAATGACGAAATCGACGCTGGCATGAAAGCCGGTATCGAGAAGTTCAAGGCCACCCAAACCTGGTAAGCCGCAGCGGGAGCCGCAAGGCTCCCGCTTGCTAACCTGATAGGTGTTACATGGCAGGCGCAAAAGAGATTCGCAGTAAGATTGCGAGCATCAAAAGCACGCAAAAGATTACCAGCGCCATGGAAAAAGTGGCGGTCAGCAAAATGCGCAAGGCACAAATGCGCATGGCTGCTAGCCGTCCTTATGCGGAGCGTATCCGCCAGGTAATTGGGCATTTGGCCAACGCCAACCCGGAATACCGCCACCCGTTCATGATCGAGCGCGAAGTTAAGCGTGTAGGTTATGTGGTAGTGAGCAGTGACCGTGGTTTGTGCGGTGGTTTGAATACCAACCTGTTCAAGGCCCTGGTCAAGGACATGGCGGTAAACCGCGAAAAGGGCGTCGAGATCGATCTGTGTGTTGTTGGTAGCAAGGGTGCGGCCTTTTTCCGTAACTTCGGCGGTAACGTCGTAGCAGCTATCAGCCACCTGGGTGAAGAGCCGTCGATCAATGATTTGATCGGCAGTGTGAAGGTGATGCTGGATGCGTACCTGGAAGGCCGGATTGACCGCCTGTCCGTGGTATCCAACAAGTTCATCAACACCATGACCCAGCAGCCAACCGTGGAGCAATTGATTCCACTGGTGGCGACTCCGGATCAGGAACTCAAGCACCACTGGGACTACCTCTACGAACCAGACGCCAAAGAGCTGCTTGACGGCTTGATGGTGCGCTACGTGGAGTCGCAGGTGTACCAGGCGGTGGTCGAGAACAACGCAGCTGAACAAGCGGCGCGGATGATCGCGATGAAAAACGCTACCGATAACGCCGGTGATCTGATCAGCGATTTGCAGCTGATCTACAACAAGGCGCGTCAGGCTGCGATCACCCAAGAGATCTCGGAAATCGTCGGCGGCGCTGCCGCGGTTTAACGGTTCAAATATTCAGAGGATCCAGCTATGAGTAGCGGACGTATCGTTCAAATCATCGGCGCCGTTATCGACGTGGAATTTCCACGCGACAGCGTACCGAGCATCTACAACGCGCTGAAAGTACAAGGCGCGGAAACTACTCTGGAAGTTCAGCAACAGCTGGGCGACGGCGTAGTTCGTACCATTGCGATGGGTTCCACCGAAGGCTTGAAGCGCGGTCTGGACGTTATCGACTCTGGCGCTGCCATCTCCGTACCGGTCGGTAAAGCGACCTTGGGCCGGATCATGGACGTACTGGGCAACCCGATTGACGAAGCTGGCCCGATCGACACCGAAGAGCGCTGGGGCATTCACCGTCCAGCACCTTCGTTCGCCGAACAAGCTGGCGGCAACGATCTGCTCGAAACCGGTATCAAGGTTATCGACCTGGTTTGCCCGTTCGCCAAAGGTGGTAAAGTCGGTCTGTTCGGTGGTGCCGGTGTAGGCAAAACCGTAAACATGATGGAACTGATCCGTAACATCGCCATCGAGCACAGCGGTTATTCCGTGTTCGCCGGTGTGGGCGAGCGTACCCGTGAGGGTAACGACTTCTACCACGAGATGAAGGACTCCAACGTTCTGGACAAAGTGGCACTGGTTTACGGTCAGATGAACGAGCCGCCGGGTAACCGTCTGCGCGTAGCACTGACTGGCCTGACCATGGCCGAGAAGTTCCGTGACGAAGGTAACGACGTTCTGCTGTTCGTCGACAACATCTACCGTTACACCCTGGCCGGTACTGAAGTATCCGCACTGCTGGGCCGTATGCCTTCCGCAGTAGGTTACCAGCCGACCTTGGCCGAAGAGATGGGCGTTCTGCAAGAACGTATCACTTCGACCAAAGAAGGTTCGATCACCTCGATCCAAGCGGTATACGTACCTGCGGATGACTTGACTGACCCGTCGCCTGCGACCACCTTCGCCCACTTGGACGCCACCGTCGTTCTGTCCCGTGACATCGCTTCCCTGGGTATCTACCCGGCGGTCGATCCACTCGACTCGACTTCGCGCCAGCTGGACCCGAACGTGATCGGCCAGGAGCACTACGACACCGCTCGCGGCGTTCAGTACGTGCTGCAGCGTTACAAAGAACTGAAGGACATCATTGCGATCCTGGGTATGGACGAGCTGTCGGAAGCCGACAAGCAGTTGGTAAACCGTGCTCGTAAGATCCAGCGCTTCTTGTCGCAGCCGTTCTTCGTGGCTGAAGTCTTCACCGGTGCATCGGGTAAATACGTTTCCCTGAAAGACACCATTGCTGGCTTCAAAGGCATCCTCAACGGTGACTACGACCACCTGCCAGAACAAGCGTTCTACATGGTCGGCGGCATCGAAGAAGCGATCGAGAAAGCCAAGAAACTGTAATCCCGGCGCCCGGCAACGGGCGCTCATCAGGTTGAGGCAATCAGATGGCTATGACAGTCCATTGCGATATCGTCAGCGCGGAAGGGGAAATCTTCTCCGGTCTGGTAGAAATGGTGATTGCACACGGCGAACTGGGTGACCTTGGTATTGCCATGGGCCACGCACCGCTGATCACCAGCTTGAAGCCAGGTCCGATCACTCTGACCAAGCAAGGCGGGGAAAAGGAGGTGTTTTACATCTCTGGTGGTTTCCTCGAGGTTCAGCCGAACATGGTCAAGGTACTTGCCGACACCGTGCAACGTGCTGGCGACCTGGATGAAGCCTCCGCTCAGGAAGCCGTCAAGGCTGCCGAGAAGGCCCTGAACGAAAAGGGCGCGGACTTCGACTACAGCGCTGCTGCTGTACGTCTGGCCGAGGCTGCAGCCCAGCTGCGCACGCTCCAGCAGATCCGCAAGAAGTAAGCGGCCACGCCGTCTTGTTTCATGCGCGATTGATTAAAAAGGGTAGCCTCGGCTACCCTTTTTCTTTTTTGCAAAACACTTCTTTGGTCTGAAGTCGGACCGCCCAGGATTGGTAGCCATTCATGTCTCTCGAAATCGTCATTCTCGCCGCAGGTCAAGGCACTCGCATGCGTTCAGCCTTGCCCAAGGTGCTGCACCCGGTGGCCGGCAACTCCATGCTCGGTCATGTTATCCACAGCGCCCGGCAACTCGACCCCCAGCGGATTCACGTAGTGATCGGCCATGGTGCCGATGCCGTCCGTGAGCGTCTGGCCGCAGATGACCTGAATTTTGTTTTGCAGGACAAACAACTCGGCACTGGCCACGCCACTGCGCAAGCCGTGCCCTTCATCAATGCCGACACCGTACTGATCCTGTACGGCGACGTGCCGCTGATTGAAGTGGAAACCCTGCAACGCCTGCTCCAGCACGTCGTGCCGGGTCAGATGGGCCTGCTCACCGTAGAGCTGGATGACCCCACCGGCTATGGCCGCATCGTGCGCAATGCCGACGGCAGGGTCGCCGCCATCGTAGAGCATAAGGACGCCAGCGATGCCCAACGTGCGATCACCGAGGGCAACACCGGGATCATGGCGGTCCCAGCCAATAAGCTGGCTGACTGGATGAGCCGCCTGTCCAACAACAACGCCCAGGGCGAGTACTACCTCACCGACGTCATCGAGATGGCCGTGAGTGATGGCTTGCTGGTCGCGACCGAACAACCTCACGACCCGATGGAAGTGCAGGGCGCCAACGATCGCAAGCAACTCGCCGAACTGGAGCGTCACTACCAGTTGCGCGAAGGCCGCCGCCTGATGGCACAAGGCGTGACCCTGCGCGATCCGGCGCGCTTTGACGTGCGCGGCGAAGTCACCGTGGGCCGCGACGTGCTGATCGACATCAACGTGATCCTCGAAGGCCGCGTGATCATCGAAGACGACGTGGTGATTGGCCCGAATTGCGTGATCAAGGACAGCACCTTGCGCAAAGGCGTGGTGGTTAAAGCCAACAGCCATATCGACGGTGCGGTGATGGGCGAGGGCAGCGATGCGGGTCCGTTTGCGCGTCTGCGTCCTGGCAGCGTGCTGGGGGCGAGGGCTCATGTGGGTAACTTCGTTGAGCTGAAAAACGCGGTGATGGGTGATGACGCGAAGGCAGGCCATTTGGCCTACTTGGGCGATGCCGTCATCGGCGCGCGCAGCAACATCGGCGCCGGTGCGATCACCTGCAACTACGACGGTGCGAACAAATATCAGACGACCATTGGTGAAGACGTGTTCATCGGCTCCAATAACTCGCTGATCGCACCGGTGACCATCGGCGATGGCTCGAACACCGCTGCCGGCTCCACCATCAACCAGGATGTGGATAAGTCCCAACTGGCCGTCGCCCGTGCCCGCCAGCGCAACATCGACGGCTGGAAACGCCCGGTAAAAATCAAAAAAACCTGAGTTATCCACAATCCAGCTGGCTGACCCTACCTCCTGTGGGAGCTGGCTTGCCTGCGATAGCGGTCTGACATTCTGCATTGATGTCGCCTGACACTCCGCTATCGCAGGCAAGCCAGCTCCCACATTGGGTTGGTGACAAACAAAAAATTGTTCTCCCTACTTGACGATCTTTCACCAATAGGTTTTGATTGCCTTCGTTATCTTTCGAAACGAAACTTATCGTCACCATGTCGAAACGAAATACACCCCAACGGCGCCACAACATTCTGACCTTGCTCAATGAACAGGGCGAAGTCAGCGTGGACGAATTGGCCAAGCGTTTCGAAACCTCGGAAGTGACCATTCGCAAGGATTTGGCTGCCCTCGAAAGCAACGGCCTGTTGCTGCGTCGCTACGGTGGCGCAATCACCATGCCTCAGGAACTGGTGGGCGACGCCGCTCAACCCATCTCGGTCTACAAGCGCGCCATCGCCCGTGCGGCCGTGATGCGTTTGCGCGAACACGCTCGCATCATCATCGACAGCGGCAGCACCACCGCCGCCATGATTCCCGAGCTGGGCCACCAGCCCGGCTTGGTGGTGATGACCAACTCTCTGCACGTAGCCAGCGCCCTGAGCGAACTGGAACACGAGCCGGTGTTGTTGATGACCGGCGGCACCTGGGACCCGCACTCGGACTCGTTCCAGGGTCAGGTCGCCGAACAGGTGCTGCGCTCCTATGACTTTGATCAACTGTTTATCGGCGCCGACGGCATCGATCTGCAGCGCGGTACCACCACCTTCAACGAATTGCTGGGCCTGAGCCGTGTGATGGCCGACGTCGCTCGTGAAGTGGTGGTGATGGTCGAATCCGACAAGATCGGCCGCAAGATTCCCAACCTGGAACTGCCCTGGAGCAGCGTCCATACCCTAATCACCGATGATCGCCTGCCGCTTGAGGCCCGCGACCAGATCCAAGCCCGCGGCATTACGCTGATATGCGCGGCAATCATCTAGGAGAAACACCATGTGCGGAATTGTTGGCGCAGTCGCTGAACGTAACGTAACAGCCATCTTGCTCGAAGGCCTCAAGCGCCTCGAATACCGTGGCTATGACAGCGCCGGTGTGGCGGTTTTCTCCAACGCGGGCAAGCTTGAGCGCGTGCGTCGCCCGGGCAAGGTCAGCGAATTGGAGCAAGCCCTGGCCGGTGAGCCACTGGTCGGCCGCCTCGGCATCGCCCACACCCGCTGGGCCACCCACGGCGCGCCCTGCGAGCGCAATGCCCACCCGCACTTCTCCGGTGACCTGGCAGTGGTGCATAACGGCATCATCGAAAACCACGAAGTGCTGCGCGAACAGCTCAAGGGCCTGGGTTATGTGTTCACCTCGGACACCGACACCGAAGTCATCGCGCACCTGCTGAACCACAAGCTCAAGGATCTGGGCGACCTGACCGTCGCCCTCAAGGCCACCGTCAAGGAACTGCACGGCGCCTACGGCCTGGCCGTGGTCAGCGCCAGCCAGCCTGACCGTGTGGTTGCCGCCCGCAGTGGCAGCCCGCTGGTGATTGGCCTGGGCCTGGGCGAGAACTTCCTCGCCTCCGACCAACTGGCCCTGCGTCAGGTGACCGACCGCTTCATGTACCTGGAAGAAGGCGATATTGCCGACATCCGTCGTGAAAGCGTGCAAATCTGGGACGTCAACGGCAATTCCGTCGAGCGCGAAGCCGTGCAGTACCGCGACGGTGCCGAAGCCGCCGACAAAGGCGAGTTCCGCCACTTCATGCTCAAGGAAATTCACGAACAGCCGTCCGTGGTGCAACGCACGCTGGAAGGCCGCCTGAGCCAGAACCAGGTGCTGGTCAACGCGTTCGGCCCTCAAGCCGCCGAGCTGTTCGCCAAAGTGCGTAACGTGCAGATCGTCGCGTGCGGCACCAGCTACCACGCCGGTATGGTTGCCCGTTACTGGCTCGAAGAACTGGCCGGCATCCCGTGCCAGGTCGAAGTCGCCAGCGAATTCCGCTACCGCAAGGTGGTGGTGCAGCCCGACACCCTGTTCGTGACTATTTCCCAGTCCGGCGAAACCGCCGACACCCTGGCCGCCTTGCGCAACGCCAAGGAGCTGGGTTTCCTGGGCAGCCTGGCGATCTGCAACGTCAGCATCAGCTCGCTGGTGCGTGAATCCGACCTGACCCTGCTGACCCAGGCCGGTCGCGAAATCGGTGTAGCGTCCACCAAAGCCTTCACCACCCAACTGGTCGGCCTGCTGCTGCTGACTCTGTCGCTGGGCCAGGTTCGCGGCACCCTCGCCGAAGGCGTTGAAGCCACCCTGGTCGAAGAACTGCGCCGCCTGCCGACGCGCCTCGGCGAAGCCCTGGCCATGGACAGCACCGTGGAAAAAGTCGCCGAACTGTTCGCCGACAAGAACCACACCTTGTTCCTCGGCCGTGGTGCGCAGTACCCGGTGGCGATGGAAGGCTCGCTCAAGCTCAAGGAAATCTCCTACATCCACGCCGAAGCCTACCCGGCGGGTGAGTTGAAGCACGGCCCATTGGCCTTGGTGGATGACGACATGCCGGTGGTCACCGTTGCGCCCAACAACGAACTGCTGGAGAAGCTCAAATCCAACCTGCAGGAAGTGCGCGCGCGTGGCGGCCAATTGATCGTGTTTGCCGACGAGAAAGCCGGCATGACCAATGCCGAAGGCACCCACGTCATCAACATGCCGCACATCCATGACACCCTGTCGCCGATCCTCTACACCATCCCGCTGCAGTTGCTGTCGTACTACGTTGCCGTGCTCAAGGGCACTGACGTTGACCAACCGCGCAACCTCGCCAAATCGGTGACGGTTGAGTAAAGCGCGATGAATCGACTGGCTGCCATGGAAGCCTTGGTGCGCGTCATCGAAACCGGTTCGTTTTCCGGCGCAGCACGACAGCTTCACGTGGGTCAGCCAGCGATTTCAAAATCCATCGCCCAGCTCGAAGAGCGGCTGGGCGTTCGGCTGCTCCTGCGCTCCACGCACGGCCTGACGCCCACGGAGGCGGGGCAAAATTTTTACGAACACGCCAAGCGTTCGATCCAGGAGGCCGATGAGGCAGACATGGCTGCTCGCGGGGCCGGGGCGACGCTGTCCGGCCGTTTGCGGATTTGCGCTGCCGTGACCTTTGCGAGGCTGCACATCGTGCCTCATCTGGGGCAGTTTCTGGCGCAACACCCGTCGCTGGATGTCGAGGTGGTGCTCGATGATCGCAATGTCGACTTGATCGAAGCGGGCATCGACGTGGCCCTCAGGATGGGCGACTTGGTCGACTCCGGTTTAACCGCCAGAAAAATCGCTCAAGGCCGTCGCCTCGTGCTCGGCACGCCGGCCTATTTCGAAACGGCTGGCAAACCGCAGACACCTGCCGACCTGAATGCTCACCAGGCCGTCGTCTATGACCAACGAGGCGGCGGCGCGGTGTGGGCATTCCAGCAAGAGTCGGTAAAAACCAACGTGACCCTTCGCGGGCGGCTGCGCATCAGCGCTGCCGAAGGGATTCGCGAAGCGGTGCTGGCGGGCCTGGGCCTGACCATCTCTTCGGAGTGGATGTTCGCACCCGAATTAAAGGCTGGAACCGTGCAAGCCGCCCTCGAAGACTGGACCTTGCCACCCATCGACCTGTGGGCGGTGTTCCCGACCGGCCGCCAAGCCAGCGCCAAAGCGCGGGCTTTTGTGACG
Organism: Pseudomonas fluorescens; assembly: GCF_002022275.1. GTDB lineage: Bacteria > Pseudomonadota > Gammaproteobacteria > Pseudomonadales > Pseudomonadaceae > Aquipseudomonas > Aquipseudomonas fluorescens_AJ. The sequence goes on along the minus strand of NZ_MSDF01000014.1, from coordinate 651,933 downwards.
TTCGTCGAGTCGCGGATGGTGGAGGCATCTCGGTAGACCCAGTCCTGTTCCTCAAAGCACCAAAATATTCCTTTACGGAATAACCGTCATGATTGGCCACCCTTAACAAGGAATGTGCCTCTCCCCGTACTTTTGAGTCCTTCCTAGTGGCGTTCGGCCGACTCTTCATCTCCAACCCCGACCTGCCTGAGCGCCTGCGCACGGGTGCACCGCTCAATGATTACGACCGCAACACCTTCTACGGTGGTCGTGGCGAAGGCTATATCGATTACAGCTTCCTCGATGAAGTCGTTGCGTAACCGAAGCTTCACGAAATAAATCGGCCCTTCCAGGTGTTCCCTTGGGACAGCGCGCAACTGCGCGGGTAGTTCTAGCCCCCTGGAAGACGATCATGCTGACCTGTTTCGAACCTGCTGAAGCCCCGTCCCCCTCGCAAACGCCGCTGCACGCGCTGTTTCATCACGCTGACGAACGGCCCAACGCCATTGCGCTGATCGCTGACGGTGACGTCTGGTCCTATCACCGCCTGGCCAGTGAAGTGGTGCGCCTGAGCAATGGGCTCAAGCACGCAGGCGTCGAACCGGGTGATCGCATCGTCATGCTGGTGCGCACGTCGCCGCTGTACGCGGTGTTCCTGTTCGCCGCGATGATGAGCGGGGCGATCATGGTGCCGCTCAAGACGGAATTCACGGCCCGTGAACTGGATGAGTTCCTGGGTTGGCTGCGCCCCAAATTGTTTATCCACGAAGCAGATTTGCAGCCCGTGGTCTCGCAGATGGACAGCGACGTCCTCGAACGTACGCGCAGGTTTACCAGTGCAAATTGGGAAGCACTGCTGGGCGATGGCAGCCGCCACACTGCCGTAGTCCCCGTGGACATCGATTCAACCTGCCTGCTGCTGGCGACCTCCGGCACCACCGGCATGCCCAAGCTGGTGGCCTACAACCAGCGCGCCATTTCCCACGTTGCCGGCGCACTCAGTGCGTGGAAGCTGGATTCTGACGCCTGCACGATTGGCAGCACGCCGGTGGCGCATGTCTCCGGCACCTTCGTGCTGATGGCGACGGTCATTCGTGGTTGTCAGGAGGTCATGTTCAGCCGCTTCGATGCCGACAAGCTCCTCGACGCCATCGAGAGCGAAGGCGGCACCATGCTGTTTGTCGCGCCGTTTATCTGCCAACCGCTGGTGGACGCCCAACGCAAACGCCCGCGTGACCTCAGCTCGCTGCGCGTCTGCGGCGTCGGCGGGGACGCCTGTCGGCCAGCCATTGCCGAAACCTTCCAAAGCGCCTTCGAGCTCCACTTGAACAACACCTATGGCCTGACGGAATGCCTGGGCAGCATGGCGTTTGGTTCTGCCTGGGACACCCTGACCGCCGTCCCCGGTCGCGCGCGACTGGTGGATACCCACGGCGTGGAAGTCACGCCAGGCGAAGTCGGCGAATTGCAGATGTGCGGCCCCAACCTCAGCCTCGGCTACTGGACCGGCCCCGGCGACATCATCAGCCATAGCCGTGACGGCTGGTTTTCCTCCGGCGACCTGATGGTGCAGCAACCCGATGGCGAGTATCGATTCATTGGGCGCTGCAAGGACCAGATCGTGCGCTTTACCGACAAAATCTCCCCGGTGGAAGTGGAAAACCAACTGATCCTGCACCCGGCCGTCGCCGATGCCGCCGTAGCCGGCGCACCGGATTGCGAAGCCGGGCAGCGCGTGGTGGTGCTGGTCAGGCTGGCGCCCGATGCCGCCGGTACTTCGGCAAATGAGATTCTCGATTGGCTGCGTACGCGACTGGCGCCATTCAAATTGCCGGAGCGGATTGTGCTGAGCGATGTAATTCCGCGTAACGCGTTGGGTAAGGTGGACCGCAATGAGGTGGTGCGCATGGCGGCCCTGAATTAACGACCTCCTGTCGAAACTGTGGGCTACTGCCGGGCGCGTCGCCCGGCTTTACCCCTAGAATGCCTCCCTGTGGATAACTTCAGCCAGGGACGCCTTCACCATGAATATTGAACTGCTTATCGCCGGCATCGTCGTGATTATCATCGTCGTCGGCCTGATCGGCTGGATGGTCGGCGTCTACAACGGCCTAGTGATGCGGCGTAATGATGTGGATAAAGCCTTCGCCAACATCGATGTACTGCTCAAGCAACGCGCGGATCAAATCCCTGATCTGATGCGCGTGGTGCAAACCGCCATGAACCATGAGAACGCGCTTTTCACGCGCCTGAGTGACGCGCGCACTCAATACCTGAACGCCAGCAGCCTCAACGACAAGGTCGAGGCGTCCAACCAGCTCAACGCGGCGCTCAAGTCGGTGATTGCGGTGGCGGAGAGTTATCCCACCCTGATCTCGGGCCCGAACATGGTCGAGTTGCAGCACGCCATCTCGGCCGTGGAGGAGCGCATTGCCGACCGTCGCGAGTTTTTCAACGAGTCGGTGAACCTCTACAACATTGCCATCGCGGTGTTTCCGGACCTGTTCTTCGCGCGGATGCTCAGCTATCAGCGCATTCCGCTGTTGGCGGTCAGTGCAGAAGAAACCCGCTATGACGGCGTGAAACTTGAGGTGCCGGGCGCATGAAAACCACCCAGGCGGGCGTCGTGGTGAAAAAGCCAAAGTGGAAAACCCTGCTGGGGCTGGTGTTTCTCGCTGGCTTTATCGCCTTGATGGTGTACGCCCCCAACATCCTGATCGCGCTGTTTTTCCCGATGTTTATCCTGATCGGCCTGCTGGTCAGCTTCGGCCCCACCTTCTATAAAACCGAACAGCGCCTGGCCACCAGCCAGATACGCTCGCTGGCCATGGGCCTGGTGGAAGTGCGCGGCAAGGTGATAGCCGACAAAACGCTGCTCTCACCGGTGCTGGGCAAGCCGTGCGTGGGTTATGTGTGGATTGTCGAAGAGGGGACGAAAGACAAAGACGGCGATTGGAGCTGGAGCCGCATATCGAGCGACGCGCGTTGCAATGACTTCCGGCTGCAGGACGCCAGCGGTGAGGTCGGCGTGGTTGCCGAGGGCATTGACCTGTTCGGCAATAAATCGCCCGACGAATACGAGCTGATTGGCAGCTCCCGGCGCCAAGGTGAAATCCTCTTGGTTCAGGACCTGGACGTGATGCTGATCGGCGATGCCTGCGAGCGGGCGGGTCAGACGGTGATCGCCCAGGGCAAGCACCCGAAGGCCGTGTTCGGCGTGGCGCTGACCGAGGATGTGGAAAACCGCCGCGTTCTGGCGCCATTGTGGCGGGCCGGTGGCTTTTATGGCGCGGTGGTGGACTTGCTCGGGGTCGGCATCATGGCCATGACCCCTGAGCATTTCACTCAATTGCATTTGCCGGGCCCCGAGACGTATCAACAGATGGCCGGGCAGGGCCCGTTTTATCAACTGCTCGCCTGGCTGTACCGCGAAGAGGGCTTCCCGATTCCCTTCATGGCCGCGTTTGGCTTTTTCCTGACGCTGATCGTGGTGATCATGGCGACCCGGCTGCTGCTGCCCAAAGGCATGCGCATCGCCGTAGCCCGCGTGCTGGGCGCCTGGACGGGGTTCGGCATGGTCATCGGCGGCGTGGTGACCCTGCTGCTGTTTGTCGCCCACGTGGATGTCATGAAGCTGTTTCTGGTGTGGATGCTGATCCTGCTCGGCACCCTGGTGTTCTCGCTGTTTGAGCAACGAAAGATGGGCGTTGCCTATCAACATTTTGCCAAGCGCGTGAGCAACAGGGCAGACACCCAGTGAGCCCGCGATAGAACAGCAACACCCTTGTGGCGAGCGGGCTTGTCCCGCGTTGGGTTGCGCAGCGACCCCAAAAATGGGACTGCTACGCAGTCCAACGCGGGACAAGCCCGCTCGCCACAATGAAGGTGCTCGTCTAGGGCACAAACTCCACTTTCAAACCCCGGCTGGTGCTGCGTCCCTGATCATCGCTGACCCGCAGCCGGTACTCCCCCGACTTGCCCGGCCGCCAGTTCAGCGTGGTTTGCGGCGGGCCCTGGCCGATCAGGGTCTGGTTGGCAAACCAGTACAGCGTCGCGGCATCGCTGGCGGCGTTGGCGTTCAGCGGGATGCTTTCCTGTGGCTGAGACAGGCGCAACTGATAGCTCACTTGGGTCAGCGGCGAGCGTATTTGCGGCGCTTCGCTGCGGTCGCTGAGGCGGTTGGGCTGGCAGTTTTTCATCACGTTGGGCGGCGTGCGCCGAGGCAGGCCGGCGGCGCGGTACAGGCGCTGCACATCGCTGGGCCAGAATTCGAAGACTTCTTCGCGGGTGTATTGCGCCTCGAACGGCGGGCACGCCGCCTTGCCGGTGCGTGTGTCGATGAGCACCGGACGGTGCAGGTTGGACACGCGAATCGGCGACACGCCGGGGATGTACCAGGTCTTTCGGGTTTGCGGGCACCAGCGGTTGGGCAACTCGCCAGACGCGGCACACACGTCGATGCGCACCAGCCCGGCGGGCGGCTTGTCGGGCTTGATCACCACGTTGGGCTGCGCCAGTGGCAGCGCGTCGGCAATCCGGAAAAACAGCGGCGCGGCGGTCTTGGCGCCGATAAATGCCGGGTTCGGCCGGCCATCGAAATTGCCCACCCACACCACCAGCACATACGGGCCGACCAGCCCTGCGCTCCATGCATCGTGAAAACCCCACGAGGTGCCGGTTTTCCAGGCGGTGCGCCAGTGGCGACCGGGCAAACCGTCGGGCCGCGGGTTGCGGCGCAGCATGTCGCGCACCATAAAGGCGGCTTGCGGCGTCAGCAGTTGCGCACCGGTGGATTGCGGCTGCTCCTGCACATAGCGCAGCGGCCGCAAATGCCCGTCACCGGCCAGCATCACGTACAGCCGCGCCAGTTCCTCCGGCGTCATCTCGCCGCCGCCGAGGGCCAGGGCCAAGCCGTAATGGCTTTCGTCACGCAAGCCTTTGATGCCGGCGCGTTGCAGCAGGCCGTATAAAGAGGGGGATTTCACCTGGCTGGCGAGCCACACCGCCGGGATATTTCGGCTACGGATTAACGCGTCCCGTGCCGTCAGTGGGCCGACAAAACTGCCGTCGAAATTTTCCGGTTGGAAGTAGCCGAAGTTCGTCGGCAAATCCTTAAGGATGCTCATGGGGTGGATCACGCCCTGATCCAGCGCCAGCCCATACAAAAATGGTTTGAGGGTCGAACCCGGCGAGCGCCGCGACAACACGCCGTTGACTTGACCGTGAATGCCTGTGGATAAGTAATCCGCCGAGCCCACCAGCGCTTTCACGCTCTGGTCGCGGCTGTCGATGAGGATCGCCGTGGCGTTCTCCACGCCGGTGCTGCGCCGCTCGGCGATAAAGCCGGTGATCAGGCGCTCCAGCAATTGCTGCAACGGCAGATTAAGCGTGCTGTTGATTTCATTGCCGGCCTGGGACGCCAGCAGTTGCTCGCTCAAGTGCGGCGCCAGAAACGGTATTTGCTGGCGGTTGCGGGCTTCCAGCGCCAAGTCCAGCAAACTGTCGTTACGCGGGTCTTGTGGATAAGTTTCGCGCCAGTCCGCCATCAACCGCAGCCGTGCGTTTTGCAGCGAAGGCCCGAAGCGTGCGCGCCGTCCCGGTTGCTGCGGAATCACCGCCAGCGCCAAGGCTTCGGACAACGACAACTGCGCGGCCGACTTGCCAAAATAGATGCGGCTGGCCGCCTCGGCGCCTTCGATATTGCCGCCCATGGGCGCCAGGTTCAGGTAAGCCTCAAGGATGTCGTGTTTGCTGTAACGCGCCTCCAGCCACAACGCCAATGCCATCTGCTGCAACTTGCCGGGTACCTGGCGGGTGTTCAGGTCCCACAGGCGCCGTGCCAATTGCATGCTCAAGGTTGAGCCGCCCTGGCGCTGGCCGCCGCTGTAAGTGGCCAGCGCCGCGCGCAGCAACGCCGGGGGATTGATCCCCGGGTGCCAGTAGAAATTGCGGTCTTCCTTGAGCAGCAAGGCTTCGACCAATGACGGTGACATACGCTCCAGCGGTAGCCAAAGTCGGTATTGGCCGTCGTCAGCCAGCGTCATGCGCAACAGCGAGCCATCGTCGGCCAATACCACCCGCGACGAGGTCACGGCTTGCTCCAGCGGGGCATGCGGCCACAGCCGCAGCCCCGCCAGCCCTCCCACAAAGAGCGCCGCCGCTGCCAGCAGCGGCGTCAGGCGTTTAAGGCTTGGTAATTTCAAGCTGGCCTACTTTGCCGCGCCCTTGCAGGGTGGTTTCGTACATGCCTTCGGCGTAGGCCGGTGGCGTGTTGAAGGTACCGGCGTTGGTGGCGCGCACGCGGTAAACGAAAGTGCCTACGTCGCGCAGCGCGGTGCCGTACAACACTACCCGATCATCGCGCACGTCCACGTAGTCCGGCTGCCAGTTACTCAGCTCGGTTTCGCCGATGGGCGCCTGCCAGGTTTCAGTTTCTTCGCCGTCGGCGGTTTCCACGTACTCGGCATCATCGCTTTCACTTTCCTCGGTGCTGGCGGCTTCCGGCTCCGGCGGCAAGTTATACACAGGCTCGACGCCCCCCGGCAGCAAGTCGACCACGGCCACTTGCTGCACTTGGTCACGGTCGGTGGCGCGCAGGCGCAGGCGCACCAGGAACTCATCGCCTACCGCGACTTTGCTCACCGGCTCGCCTTTGAGGTCGAGGTACTCGTGGATAATTTCCAGGCCATTGGTGATCGGCTTGAGCTTGGCGCCCTTGTCGAAACCGGCTTCGCTGAGCATGTAGAACGCGGCCGGGCCGTCGGTTTTTTCCATCACTAGCTTCTGCGTGGCGCCCGGTACGGCAGCGCGCGGCGGTTGGCCAGCCATTTCCAGCAATTGTTGTTGCTTGTCGCCCAGCCAGGCGGTGGCCTTGAGGGTCATGTCGCTTTGGGCACGCTGGCCGTAATTGTCCAGGGCGCGCAGCAACAGGGCTGCCGACAACGAGTTGTAACGCTGCTCGTTAAGGCGCTTGCCGAGTTTATCCAGCAGCGCCGCCGGCACGTCGTCCAGCAACTCGGGGAAGTGCCGCGCGAGCAGGTGCAGGTGCTCGGCATCGTGCACCAGCGGGTCGTAATACAGGCCGTCGCTGTCCCACTTATCCACAAGCGAGCGCCATGGAACCTTGCGGAATAGCGCGTCCGCCTGACGATCCTGCTTGAGCAGTTTGTAGCTGGCGGCCAGGTACGCGGCGCCCAGATCGTTCTGCCACGTGTCCTTGAAGTAAGTCTCGTAGCGCTCGCGGATATCGCTCAAGGCGCCGCTCACCAGAATCCCCTGACGGCTTAGCAGGTAACTGGCGTACGCGCGGTTGCGCAATTCCGACAGGCCTTCGCTCGGGCCGTTGGCCAAATCTGTCAGATAGGCATTCGAGCGTACCAACAGGTCTTCCGGCACCGGCAGCCCGCGTTCCCTGGCTTCGATCAGGAAGTCGGTGGCGTACAGGCTGGCGTAAGGCGCCACGTCCGGGTTGGCCGCCCACAAGCCAAAGCCTCCGGCCTGATTCTGACGCTGGCGCAGCATGCGTACGGCGCTGCTGAAGGCCTGCTCGGCTTCGGGCGCGTTGCCGCCCCAGATCAACGCCGGCATGGCCTTGGACACCAATTGCTCGGTGCAGGCGTAGCCGTAGTCATCCAGGTAATGCTTGAGGCCGTTGGCCCACACCAGCGGCGAGGCCGCCACGCCCAGTTGCACGTCGCGCAGTTGGCTGAACAGCTCGCGGGTGGGTTTGAGCTCTTTGCTGGCGCTGTCGAAACGGCCCAGGCTCAGGGCTACGCGGTGTTCGCTCAGTGGGCGGATCGAGGTGGTTTCGGCCACCTGGATGCGCTTGCCGTCGGGCAGTACCGCGACAAAACGCAGGTCCGCCGAGCCGAGGGTTTCACCCACCTTGATCTTGAACTCGGCGGTGCCTTCCTTGCGCGGTTGCAACGACAGCGTGCTGGCCTTGTCGCCCTGCACGATCAGCCCCGCGCTGGTCTGCACTTCAAACTTCACATCGGCCGCCGCGTCGAGGTTGCTGAACACCCCGGCGCTGACGCTGAACACATCCCCCGGCGCCACAAAGGCGGGCACGTTAGGCGTGATCACGATCGGCCCGCGCACGTCGGTGCTGGCCTCGCTGACGCCGACGCTGTCGGCATCCACCGCCACCGCAAACAGGTGCAACTTGCCGTTGAAGCTGTCCGGTACCTGGTAATGCAGCACGGTTTCACCGGCCGGCAGGTCGACCAACCCGGACCACCAGGCCACTGGCGGCTGATGTTTACGTTTGAACGGGTTCAGGTGATTGGCCAGGGCGCCTTCTGTATCGCCACCGGGCGCTGCCCCACTGAGCAGGCGGCTGAATTCCGGCAGGATCAGGTCAAGAATCTGACTGGTGCCGACCTCCAACGCGCGTTTCTGGAAGAAGAACCCCAACGGGTCCGGCGTCTGATAGCGCGCCACTTGCAGGATGCCTTCGTCCACCGCGTAGACCACTGCGCGGCCCGGGCGGTCGGCCGTCACCTTGATGTCCAGCGTTTGCCCCGGCTCGATCTTCACAGGCCCTTCAACCTTCAACGCCATGCGTCGCGCATCCAGGTTGATGCTGAACGGCACCACGCCGTAGGACAGCGGGCTCATGTACACCTCGGCCGAGCCCATATCGCGCACAAACTGCACGTTGACGTAGGCATTGCCCTCAAGCCCCGCAGGCACACGGATGTGTTGCACGCTGTTGGTGCTGTCGGCCTTGAACCACTGCTGGGTGTAGACCTTGTCGCGCTCAATGGTGATCAAGCCCGCGCCGGTGTACGGCGCGCGAATGCTGATGGCAATCTCATCACCGCTGGCGTAGCTGCGTTTATCCAGGCGCAGTTGCAGTTCGGCGTTGCGCTCAAGCGAGCGAGAGGTGTTGCCACGCCCGGCCACGCTGTAGTCGATCTGGTTCAGCAGGTTGCCGTTGGCGTCCTTCACTTGCAGGGTGAAATCCCCCGGCGTGCCGGTGTTCAAGGCCTGCTTGGCGCCGTCTTTGCTCATCACCAACGGCGAGGCCGGTTGGCTGATGTTCTTGATGCGCGACTCGTATTTGTAAGTGCCGTTGGACTGTTTCACCAGCACCGACACGTAACGGTGTTCGACCACTTCACTGGTCAGGCCCTCTACGGCCAGCGGGGTCAGGTCGGGTGCGACGGCCAGCCATTGCACCTCGCGCGGGGCGTCCTTGGCGACGTACGACAGCGAATCCTGACTTTTCACACCGACGAGGTAAGGCGCGGACGACACCAGCAAGGCACTTTGCGCCGCCACGTTGCGACCGCCTTCGGCTTCGAACACCTGGGTCATCACTTGCAGGCGATAGGTGCTGTTGGCGAAACGTTGCAGGTTGAGGTCGAGCACCGCCTGGCCGTTATCGTCGACGGTGGTTTCGGCCAGGTCTTCGGTGCTGGCATCTTCCAGGGAATCATTGAGGCGGAAGCGGTAATCCGGGTAACGGTCGAACGCCGCGAGCGTGGGGCTCAGGGACATTTTCGCGGTGACGCGACGGCCCGACGCCGGGGCGCCGAACAGGTGCATGGCGGTGACTTTGGCCACCACTTGGTCCGGTGGAATCCAGCCCTGCACAGGCGTGTCGTGCAGGCTCAGGCTGACTTTCATGCGGTCCGGCTCAAAGTCGCGGACCTTGAAGCTGACACTGCCCAGGTCGGTGCGGGTTTGCTTCTCGCCGATCAGTTGCAAGGTTGCGGTGTACTCCCCGGCGGGGGCGACTTCGCTGCTGGGGAAATCAAAGGTTTCAAAACCGCTGGCGGACAGCTTAAGCGGTTGGCGAATCACTTCCAGGCCGCGCGGGTCGGTAATTTGCAGTTCCACCGGCAGGCCTTGCAGCGCGCCTTTCCAGTTGCCACTGCGCACGATCATGCCCAAATGCGCGGTTTCGCCCGGGCGGTACAGGCCACGGTCGGTAAACATATAGGCGCTGAGGCGATCAATCGCACCGTCTTCTTCCAAACCGCCTACATCAAAGCGCGACAAATCCAGCTGTTGGGAGCGACGGGCAATCGGCAGGAACGACTGGTCATTGCCGCGCGTGACCACATACATCAGCGGCGTTTTCTCACGGCGCAGTTCATCCAGCTTGGCAAAATGCGCGTGGCCTTCGGCGTCGGTGCGGCCACTGCTGACCGGCAAACCGTTGCGGCCGATGATGTCGACTTGCGCGTCGGACACCGGCGAACCATTGCCGATGGACTGCACGTACACATCATGGCTGCCGTCGCTGGAGCGTTTGGCGATGATGCCCAAGTCCGTCACCACGATGAAACGCAGGTCGCTGGTGCTCGTGCTGTCGTACTCGAAGGTGCGTTCCGCCGGATCATCCTGCGGGCTCAGCTTGAGCACAAAAATGCCGCGTCGGCCGCCATTGGCGGTGAGGTAGTGGCTGAGGTCCACGTTGTCGTAAACGGTTTTCGCCGGGTCATTGGACGACAGCGGAATGTCCAGGGACTGGCGCTCGACCATGCGATCGAAATACTCGTTGCCAAAGTTGGGCCGGGCGAAGCTGCCGCTGCTCTGGTCCACCAAATGTTGCAGCTGGTTGGGCAGCAGGCGGGCGATTTCCACATGGGCGCCGGGTACGCCACGGGCCATGAAGCCCAGGCGTTTTTCGCCATTAAGGCTGAGCAACGCGCCGTCAGACAAAAACTGCAAGGTGCGCGGATACGCCGGCATGCTGATCAGCGACGCCGTAGGATTTTTCGCCAGATAGCCGCCGATGGCTTCCAGGTTGGCCGGCACGCGCACATACAGCGCGCGACCCGCCGGGGCCTTGAACTTGAAGGCGTGCAAGGTGTTCAGCGGCTCGACGCTGGGTACGTGGGTCAGTTTGACCTTGGTGCTGCGGGCCAGCAGGGCGTCATCAATGTCGTTGCTGTTATAGGGGCGTGTGTCGTCCTGGGCTTTTTCCGGCAGCAGCCAGGCCTGAACCTTACCGGCAATGGTCTCATCGGCCACGGCGCTGGAGCTGCTGAACATCAGCACCGGCTCCGGCTCGCCGCGTTCATTGTCGACAAAACTCACTTCGGCGGCGGTGAAGGTCAGGCGATAACGGCCCGGTACGGTGACTTCCGACACCAGCGGTGCGGTGCTGGCGTTGCCGCCGTCGCGGGCCTTGATGCCTTCGTCGAGCTTGGCGCTGACCGGCGTGCTTTCCAGCGGCGTGGCCAGGGCGGCCGAGCGCACGTAGGCATTGAGCTTTTTATCGTCGAAGGTGATTTCCGGACGGTTCGGTAACTGGGCGTCGCGGTAAGCCAGGCCTTTGCCGAGGATGACCGTCGCGCGTTTGCGCAGGTTGTCTTCATCCACCGGGTGGGAAAAATGAAAGGTCGCCACCAGCTGTTTCAGCGTCGGGTTGGACGGGTCCTGATACAGCTCGTTTTGCGCCAGGGTCGCGCGAAATGGCTGGGTGGAAAACTGGCTGCTGTATTGGCTGAGCAACACGCCGTCGGCCATCAGGTTTTTCTTGGCCAGGTCGAGGGTGTAATGGGCGTCGATGGGCCAGTCTTTTTCCGGCACGAACTGCAAGGTGTGGTCATCGGACCAGCGCCAGGCACCCGCGACCTCGGGTTTGAGGGTGATGCCTTCGGTCACCGGCTTGCCAATCGCCGCCAGGGGGGCCACGGATTCGGCGAAACGCACCTGCAAGTTATCCACAACCGGTACGGGCTGGGTGTAGTCGGTGAGGTTTGGTTTGTGCAGCGAATAGCCCACGGTGTGCGGCTGCGGCAGATGGGAATACCACTGCCAGCCGTAGAAGCCAGCGGCGGCCAGCAATACCAGGCCCAAGACCCCGGCGCCCGCCTGGCGCGGATAAGCGCGAGCCTTGCCTCCCAAGTTCCCCAGCCCACGGCCGATAGTCCGCAGCCACGAAGGCGGTTGCCATTGGCCAAAGACGGCCCTCACCACAGTCAATAACGCACCGGCAATACGGCGGCTGATCGCTTTCAACGAATCGAACATGGTGAGCATCCCTGGCTAAGTGCGGCGTATATTACACGCGTCTTTGATACAAAAGATGACCGTGATACGCCGATCGGCTCAGGCGTGTTGCACAAAGGTGAGGCGTACCGCAAAACCGATCAAAAGACTGCCAAACAACCACTGCTGCACGCGTTGCGCCGAGCGATTGCGCGCCAGCCAGTGGCCGATACGCGCACCGGCCAGGGCGTAACAGCAATCGAACACGAAACCGACGGCCACCAGAATCACGCCCAGCCAAGCAAACTGCGCCGCCACCGGGCCGGCCTGCGGGTTGATGAACTGCGGCAGCAGCACCGAGCAGAACAGCAGCGCCTTGGGGTTGAGCAGGTTTGTGAGCAGGCCACGCTGGAATGCCGCGCGCCAGGCATGGGCTGTTGTCGCGGTATTGGCCGAGTCGAGGGCGGGCAGCATGTTGGCGCGCAGGCACTGCACGCCCAGCCACAACAGATAGGCCGCGCCACCCAGGCGCACCACGTCAAACGTCCACGGTGCCACCTTGAATAGGGTCGCCAAGCCCATGCCCGCCAGTGCCACATGGCATGCTCGCGCCAGCCCCAGGCCAATCGCCGTGGTCAGCGCCAAGGCTTTGCCCTGGCGGGCGCCGGTTTGCAGCAGCAGGATCATGTCCGGCCCCGGCAACAGATACGCCACCGAAAGAGCCACCAGAAATAACCAGAGTTCCGCCATGTTTCACCTCCTCAAATGTTGGCTAATTCTAGAGTTGAAGGGTGGGGCAGGTGCTTGCGTAGTCAGCCAGAAAAGCGTCTAGTCTTGGCACTGTCTGCCAATAATCACTACTGCGGCCATTCACTTATGCCAAATCTGAAACTCGATGCTTTTGACCGCAAGATTCTTGAAGCCCTGCAGCGCGATGGTCGCCTGAGCAACGTGCAGCTCGCCGATGAGATCGGCCTGTCTGCTTCACCTTGCCTGAGGCGTGTGCGCCTGCTCGAAGAAGCCGGGGTGATTCGCGGCTACCAGGCCACCCTCGACCGCGATGAAGTGGGCCTGGGGATGATGGTGTTTGTTGGCGTGAAGGTGGAGCGCCACAACGACACCGAGGCCAACGCCTTTCGCGAGGCCGTGATGGCGCTGCCGGAGGTGATCTCGGCGTTTCTGGTGTCGGGGGAATCGGACTTTCTGTTGCAGGTGGTGGTGCCGGATTTGCGCGGGTATGAGCGGTTTGTCACCGGCAGCCTGTTGAAGCTGCCGGGGGTGAGGGATATTCGCAGTAATTTCGCGATTCAAACCGTGAAAACCCCAGGGGCGTTGCCGCTGGGGCATTTGCCCGGCTGATAGCGTACTTGAAACCACCGCCCAACCCCTGTGGGAGCTGGCTTGCCTGCGATAGCGTCGGCACAGCCAGTATTTATGTCAGCTGACACTCCGTCATCGCAGGCAAGCCAGCTCCCACAGGGTTACTGCGGGCTCATGCAGTCCAGTGAACGGTCCACCATGACCTTGGCCATCTCCATCAAGTAGCCGGCGGCTTTGGGCGAATCACTTAATCCTTCGGCGCAGTGGAGCAGGTCTGAGGCGTAAGCCAGGGCGTCTTCAAGACTGAGGTCGGGGTGGGGGGTGAAAAAGTGGTGGGGCGGATCAGGTTTTACTTTGCTCATTGCGGTAACTCCAATGTAGGTAATTGGAGCTGCCATCAATCGCGACTAAACGATGGGGTGGCAGCTGTACGCAGGTTAGTCGACCGGAACATTGGGAACCCGGCGCACCCGAAGATGCCCTGCGCACAGCCACCAAAAAGCGTTGGCGAAAAAAAACGCCAGGCTTGCGATGGCGCTTGTGCGCCCAATGTAAATCTTTCCGGGCGACTAAACCCGGTCACTGAGTTGGCAGTGACGAACGCAGACTAGCCACCGAAAAGGCAGGGCACAAGCGGCTGGGATTCTCTCGGAAATGTCCTGCGAAAGAAAGGGACGGGGCAGGTAGGAACGGCAGTTTCAGACTTTGCGCACTCTCGACATTGCCCCGAATCACTGTGGGAGCTGGCTTGCCTGCGATAGCGTCGGCACAGCCAATATTTATGTCAGCTGACACTCCGTCATCGCAGGCAAGCCAGCTCCCACATTTGATGTTCATCAGCCTTTGGATTGGATCGTTCCCACGCTCTGCGTGGGAATGCCGCCCTGGACGCTCCGCGTCCGCTCTTGAGGTCGTGACGCAGAGCGTCACAGGATGCATTGCCACGCGGAGCATGGGAACGATCGGCGTGAGGATTCAGGTCCACCAATACCGCACGAGGTGGAAGAAAATCGGCGCGGCAAAACACACCGAATCCAGCCGATCCAGCATGCCGCCGTGGCCTTCGATCATGTGCCCCCAGTCCTTCACGCCGCGGTCGCGCTTGATCGCCGACATCACGATGCCGCCGGCAAAGCCCAGCAGGTTGATCAGCAGTGCGATCAAGAACGACTGCCACGGGTTGAACGGCGTGGTCCACCACAGCGCCGCGCCGATCAGGGACGAGAGCAAAATGCCGCCGACAAAGCCTTCCACGGTTTTGGACGGCGACAGGTTGGGCGCGATTTTGTGCTTGCCGAACAGCTTGCCGCACACGTACTGCAGCACGTCCGACAGTTGCACCACGATCACCAGGTAGGCGATCAGCAGCAGGTTGCGGCCTTCGTAGCCGGGTATATCGAGGGTCAGCAGCGCGGGCACGAAGGACACGCAGAACACCGCGATCATCAGGCCCCACTGCACTTTCGACGCGCGTTCCAGGAAGTGTGTGCTGTCGCCGCCCAGCGAGGCGAGGATTGGCAGCAGCAGAAACACGTACACCGGGATGAAGATCGAGAACAGCCCGTACCAGTCTGAATAAATCAGCAGGTATTGCAGCGGCAGCGCCAGGTAGAACGCGGCCACCAGTGCCGGGTAGTCGCTGCGGCGGGTGGGGGTGAGGGTGAGGAATTCGCGCAGAGCGTAGAACGATACCGCGTAGAACAGCAGGATCACCGCGCCGGTGCCGAGCCAGAAGGCGATGCCGATCACCACTACCATCACCCACCAGGCGTTGATGCGCGCGTTGAGGTTTTCGACCACCGCGTTGGGCGCGCTGCGTGTGCGCAGCTTGAGGATCAGGCCGATCAGCGAGGCGAGCACCAGGATCGCGCCGATGCCGCCGAATAACATCAGGGTTTGGCTATCCATGTCAGACGTGCTCCGGAGCGAGGGCGAGCAAGGCGTCGCGGGTGCGGGTGAGAAAAGCGACTTTGTCTTCGCCGTCCTCCAGTTGCAGCGGCGCGCCGAAGCTGGTGGTGCACAGTAGAGGCAGTGGCAGCACGCGGCCCTTGGGCATGACCCGGTTGAGGTTGGCGATCCACACCGGGATCAGCTCGGCCTGTGGGTAACTTTTTGCCAGGTGATACAGGCCGCTTTTGAATGGCAGCAGGCCGTCTTCGAGGTTTCGCGTACCTTCGGGGAAGATGATCAGCGAGTCGCCGCCTTCAAGCGCGGCGAGCATGGGCTGCAAGGGGTTATCCACAGGGTCCTTGCGCTCTCGGTCGATCAACACGCCATTGAACACGCGGGTGATGATGTAGCGGCGCAAGGCGCTTTTGTTCCAGTAGTCGCTGCCCGCCACCGGGCGCGTGAATTTGCGCAGGTTTTGCGGCAGCGAGGCCCACAGCAACACGAAGTCGCCGTGGCTGCTGTGGTTGGCGAAGTAGATGCGCTGCACCGGCACCGGCGCGCAACCCAGCCACAGGCTGCGGGCGCCGGTGACGGTGCGGGCCATGGAGGTAATCAGCGTGGCGACCACGGGTTCGAACATGGGGATTCCTTATCCGGCGAAAGGTAGCCAAGGGCTGGCGAGGATCACGGCCAGGGTCAGTGCGGCTTGTGCGCCCAATAACCAGGCCTGCTTGCGCAGCAGTTTGAGGGCGCCGCGACGGCGTTCGGTCCAAGGCCGGCCGACGCGCTTGGCCGATTGCAGGCCGAGGGTTTGCAGGGCCTGGTCGAGGTCTGGCGTGCGTTCGGTGTCGCGGGCCAGCAGGGCGAACAGGTCGGCGTCGAACGCCACGCGCAACGCCCAGTACTTTTGCAGCAGCCCAAGCGCAATCATCCACAGGGCGAGCAACAGGCAGATGGTCGAGATGCTCGCCATCAACAGCTGCGCCAGACCGAATAAAAAGCCGAGCAGCGTCAGGCCTGTGGATAACTGATCCAGCGAACGGCCACGGCGCAGCAGGCTGGCGACAACCTGCAATTCCATATCAGCGGGCATGGGATAACCCCTCCAAAGCTTCACGGTGAGCGGGGTGCAGGACCACATGGGCCCGCGCTGTACGAATAATAGCCAGTGCGTCGTCGACGGTTGCCGCGCGCCCGCTGTGCAACAGCCAGGCGGCTACGGCCGTGGCGCTGCGTGAATAGCCGAGGGCGCAACACACCAGCAATGGGCCGTGTGTGCGCAGGCGCTCGATGGCGTGCGCGGCTTGCAGGCATTCGTCAGGCGTGGGGGCGACAAGGTCCAGCACGGGGATGGATTGATAGGCGCGGCCCTGTGGATTAATCGGCAATTCGGCGCAGAGATCGACGATCGCTTTGAATGAACCTTGCTCTCCTATCGCAGGAATGCGCCCCAGCCAAACGTTATCCACAATCAGATCGGGTTGGGGATGCTTGTGGGTCCACAGGCGCGAATTTATCCACGCGCCTGCCACATAGGGCGCATACAGCCAGCGCGCGGCAGGTGTCAGTCGGCCATCGGCGCGCTTCTGAAAGCCGCTTGCACCAAGCAGCAGGTAATTCGCCTTGATCAAACCCAGAGAAACTGCGGGCCACAGCAGCCATAACCACCATCCGCCCAATACAAAGGTGAGAATCACCAAAACCAATGCGCCCAGCCCATAACGCACGCCCAGCCGCCACCGCTTGGGATCGCGCGTCAGCCTTACATTCAACAACGGGCTCGGATGTTCCACCGGCCACAACCACACGCATATCCAACCGGCGAGGGCGCCTGTGGGTAAGTCGATAAAGTGATGTTGATAAGTGGTCAGCACCGAAACCCCGATCAACGCGAACCAACCGTGCACCAGCAGGCGCCAGAAACCCTGGGTATGCCGCTGGTACATGACCCACAGGATCACTAGCAGCGCGATATGCAACGAAGGCGCTTGATTGAATGGCTTGTCGAACCCCGCCAGCACGGCAAACAGCCAGCCGAACACGCCATCCAGTTCAGGCCGTTCGAAAGTGAAACGCAGCGGCCAGATCAGGAAGCAGCTCACCGCAATGACTTGCGCACTGAGCAGGCGCAGCGCGTGTTGCTTCAGCTCATGCCGAGTGTTGGGCAGCAGCAGGGAAAAGCCGTAGAGCAGGTCGATGGACCAGTACGGCACGATGGTCCACGCCCAAAAGGGCATATGGGTTTCCCAGCCGAACACCAGTGTGCCGACGTCGCTGCGCTGGCTGGTGACCCAGGTGGCGAAGCCGTAGGTGCTGAAAAACAGCGGCGCCAACAGCAGCAGCCAAAGCACCGCTGGTTTCAATAAGCCGGGCTCGCGCATGTTCAGATCTTCTGTGCCAGGGACACGGTGAAAATGCCCCACTCATCCACACGCTGGGTAATTTTGCGGAAACCCGCCGCCTCGACCAGTTGATCCATTTCCGCCTGGCTGCGACGGCGCATCACCCAGGCCTGGCCCTGGCGGTGGCTGGTCAATGCGCGGGCGATCAGTTCCAGCTGCGGGTGCCACGGCTGGCCGGTGTAGACCAGATAACCGCCTGGCTCCACCGCTTCGGCAAGGCCTGCCAATGAACCGCCGACCATGCCGTTGTCGGCAAACAGCTCATACAACCCGGACACCACTGCCAGCGTTGGCTTGGGGTCCAGCGCGGCGAGGTCGGCACGGTCAAACGCATCGCCTTTGACGAATTGGGCGATATCCCCCAGGCCTTTTTCACGAATCAGCGCGCCACCGTCGCGTACGTTGATGTCGCTGTAGTCGCGCAGCAGGATCGATTCCGGCAACGGCGACACACCCTGCAAGGCTTCCAGAATGTAGCGGCCGTGGCCGGCGGCGATGTCGACAATGCGCACTTCGCGATCATCAGCTCGCAACTTGGCCATGGCCAAACGCAGTAGCTCCTCGACATTCAGCTTGCGTTGACGAATGCCGCGCCAGCCGATGGAGTTGAGGTAGTTGGTGTCGATCATTCGCCCCAGCCCGCCCTTGCCGGTGGGCGTGTTGCGGTACACGTAATCCAAGGTGCTACCGGAGTCGAAACCGGTGTCGAAGCCCAGTTTTACGCCGCTCGACAGGTTCTTGCCCAGGCCCATGCTGGCGCGGGTCATGCGCCAGTACAGGTCGCGCAAGGAATTGCGCGGCAGCGGTGCGGCGAGGGATTCGGACTCGGCGCAGGTGGCGCCGAGCTTGTCTGCGTCGAGCAACGAGGCGCGGTCCAGCGGCTGCGTGAAGTTTTGCAGGATAAAGCGCTTGGCGCTGCTCACGGCCACCGCGCGGTCGCGTTCGCCGAGGGTGTCGTGGAAAAAACCGGGCAGGATGTGCAGCTCTTTTTTCAGGCTGCCGAGGCGGTCGAAAAACTGCTGCTGGGGTTTGCGGTGCACCACGAAGTCCGAGCCCGAGATCAACAGTTGGGTGGGCACCTGGATCGCTTGGGCATCGGCTACAACGCGGTCGGCGGCTTCGTACAGCCCGAGCAGCACATTCACCGAGATGGCCTTGGTGATCAGCGGGTCGCTGTCGTAGGAGGCCACGCGCTGCGGGTCGTGGCTGAGGAACTTGGCCTTGACGTAGCTGTTGACGAAAAAGTTGCCGCGAAACCTGCGCATCAGCGCCAGGCCCGGGCGGGCGAAGGGCACGTAGAGTTTGACCTTGAACGCCGGGGAGGCCAGCACTAACGCGCGAATCTTTGGCGCGTAGTCGTGCACCCAAGTGGCTGCGATCACTGCGCCGACGCTTTGGGCGATGACGGCGATGTCTTGCTCTTCAATGCTGTACGTGGCGCCGAGGTGGTCGCAGAAGGTCTGCACATCGCGGGCGCTGGTGGCGAAGCTCGGGCTGTCGCCGCGTTCGCCGGGGGATTGGCCGTGGCCGCGGGCGTCCCAGGCGAAAAAGTCGAACTGCGGCAGATCGAGTTCATCGACCAGGTGGGCGATGCGCCCCGAATGCTCATGGCCGCGATGGAACAGCAGGATCGCCTTTCGCGGCTCATCACCCTGTGGGGCGGTGGCCGGCCAGTGCCGGTAGAAAAGCTCGACGCCATCATGGGTACTGAAGGTGTGTTCTTGCTGTTCGCGCATCGCAAAAATCCTTATGCAATCGGAGAGGTATTGTCTTCTTTGAGGCCTTGGCGCACGCGGTTGACCAGGGTGTAGGCGAGCAGGGCGGCGACCAGCCACATCACCGTGTCGACCCAGCCCGCACCGAGCCAGCCGAGTGCCACGCCGGTGGCCAGCACGCCGAGTACAAAGGCGCGATCACTCTTGCCCATCGGCCCGTCGTAGCGCCGCGAAGCGCCGACCATCGGCCCGAGTACGCCCGCGTATTCGCTGAACACCGCCAGCAACGCCACCAGCAGCACCGGCGCCAGGCTCACGCCGGGGATCAGTGCAAAGGGCAGGATCAGCGCGCTGTCGGCGATCACGTCGCACAGTTCATTGAGGTAGGCGCCAAGGCGCGACTGCTGGCCGAATTCCCGCGCGAGCATGCCGTCGATGGCATTGAGGGCCATGCGCAGGATCATCCACAGCGGGATCAGCGCAAACAGCCAAAGGTGTTGGGCGAAGCTTGCGATCAACAGGCCGACCAGCAGGGAAACCACGCCGGCCAGCACGGTGATCTGGTTGGCGGTTGTGCCGTTGTCGTAGAGGCGCTGCACAAGGGGGCGCAGCAGGTTTTGAAAACGCGGCTTGAGCTGATAGATCGAAATCATGGGGGATGGCGCTTCCTTGTCCGTGAACCCGCGAAAAACTGTTTTGGAGTGTGCCGACTAATCGTGGCCTGCACCAGTGATGGCTCGTGTTTCTGGGGGTTTAATCACGGTCTTCTGCACACCGCCGTACAAATGTGGGAGCGGGCTTGCCCGCGATAGCGGTCTATCAGGCTGACCACCGATAACTGACCCTCCGTCATCGCGGGCAAGCCCGCTCCCACAGGGTTTTGTGTTGTTTTCGAACAAAAATTTCACGCTCCGTGTTATATCGTAACGAATTGTGTACATCTAGGCGTTGAGTGGATGCAAGTGGATCTAGAAGCGGACGGCGCCTCGGTCGAGGGCCTGCCGCGTTTTCAGCAGGGGTTGTTTCACGCACGCAGGCTCCGGCAAGCCGGCATCAGCCTGACGGCCCTGGCCGTGTGCGGTTGGGTGCTGGCGCTGTTTGTCGCGTTGTTTACGCCGTTGTCGATCTGGCCGGTGGTGTTGATCAACTGCGCGTCTGCGCTGCTGGTGCTGGTGGCCGGATTGCAGTCGGCGTGGTGGGCGGCCGACTGGCGCGCTCAAGCGTTGGAAGAGCCGACGACGGCCGTAGTCGATGCACCGGTTGAAGATGCAGGTTTGTACGCGCGCCTTGTGGGGCGTTTCGGCAGCGGTCTGATCGCGCAAATCGGCGCCCCCGTTTTGTGGCTGGCCGGCTGGTCGTTGCTGGCGCTGGTCAGCATCGTCGAATTCTGGAACCTGGCGTTGCCGTCTGCCGCTGTCGGCCAGTCGGCGAGCATCGGCGCCGCGCTGGCATTGGCGCTGGCGTTTGGCTTGCTGGTGTTCGAGCGCCGCCTGGCGCAGGAAACCGCCGCGCAATGGCCGGAAGCATCGCAGCTGGCGCAGTTGAGCCGGGTGGCGATTGTGAGCCTGGTGGTCAGTGCGATTTGCTTGCTGTTCGCCGGCGCAGAGTCGGTATGGCCACTGCGCGTGGCGGTGCTGATCGGTGTGTTGCCGGGGCTGGTCGCAGCGGAATTTTTGCTCCGGGCCGTGCTGTCGCTGTTCAGCCCGCGCCAGCCGCGGGTGGAACCACGCCTGATGGCGCAAAGTTTTATCGCCGGATTGCTGCGCTGGCCGCCCCAGCCCTTATTGGCGCTGCAGCACGAGTTGCACAACCGTTTCGGCATCGACCTGCGCCAGATCTGGGCGTTTACCTACATGCGCCGGGCTTTTTTCCCCGTGTTGTTGGTGGTGCTGGCCGTCGGCTGGGCGTTGACCGGCGTGCACGAAGTGCCCCTGCAAGGTCGTGGGATTTATGAACGCTTTGGCAAACCGGTCGAAGTGTTCGGCCCAGGCTTGCATGCCGGGCTGCCATGGCCATTGGGCCGTGTACTGAATGTGGAAAACGGCGTGGTGCATGAACTGGCCACCAGCGTCAGCGAAGCCGCCGCGCCTGAGCTGGCTCCTGCTGAAGGCCCGGCGCCGTCCATTGCCAACCGGTTGTGGGACGCCAGCCATGTGAATGACAAATCCCAGGTGATCGCCAGCAGCAGCGGCGACAAGCAGAGCTTCCAGATCGTCAATATGGATGTGCGGTTCGTCTACCGCATTGGCCTTACCGATCACGCCGCGCTCGCCGCCACCTACAACACGGCCGACGTGCCGACGCTGATCCGCAGCACGGCCAGCCGCATCCTGGTTCACGATTTTGCCTCGCGCACCCTCGACGAATTACTCGGCGAACAGCGCACCCTTCTCGCTGACGAAGTCGGTCGCGCCGTGCAGGCCGACCTGCAAAAACTCGACAGCGGCGTGGAAATTCTCGCCACGGTGGTCGAAGCCATTCACCCACCGGCGGGCGCGGCCAATGCCTACCACGGCGTGCAAGCCGCGCAGATCGGCGCCCAGGCGTTGATCTCCCGCGAGCGCGGCGCAGCCAGCGAGCAAACCAACCAGGCCTTGCTGCAAGCCAGCACCGCGCGCGACCAGGCCCTGGCCACCGCGCGCGAAGTGAATGCCGGTGCCCAGGCTGCGGACCTGCGTTTTGCCGCCGAGCAAAAGGCGTATGCCACGGCGGGTCAGGCGTTCGTGCTGGAACAGTACCTCGGTCAACTGAGCCTGGGCCTGGCTCACGCCAAGCTGCTTATTCTGGATCATCGCCTGGGCGCCGACGGCGCACCGACGATCGATCTGCGTTCTTTTACGTTGCCGGCCGATCCTTCGGCGCCGCGCAAAGCCGTTCAATAAGGAGTCTGTCTGTTGAGCGCTCATTCTCACGATCACGGTCATCACCACCATCATGGCCATCACCACCACCATCACGGCGATGAACAGGCTGCAGGCCCGTTTCCATGGCGACGCATGGCCTGGGCCGTGTTGCTGGTGTTGTTTGCGGTAGCGGCCGCCAGCCTGGTGCAAGTGCGCTCCGGCGAAGCCACGGTGATTACCCGTTTCGGCAACCCGTCGCGGGTGCTGCTGGAGCCGGGCCTGGGCTGGCGCTGGCCGGCGCCGTTTGAAGCGGCGATCCCGGTGGACCTGCGCCTGCGCACCACGTCCAGCGGTTTGCAGGACGTGGGCACCCGCGATGGCCTGCGCATTATCGTGCAGGCCTATGTGGCGTGGCAGGTGCAAGGCGATGCCGACAACGTGCAACGCTTTATGCGCGCGGTGCAGAACCAGCCGGACGAGGCGGCGCGGCAGATTCGCACTTTTGTCGGCTCGGCGCTGGAAACCACGGCGGCCAGCTTCGACCTGTCGAGCCTGATCAATACCGACGCCAGCCAGGTGCGCATCGCTGATTTTGAAGCGCAGTTGCGTCAACAGATTGATCAACAATTGCTCACCACCTATGGCGTAAGGGTGGCGCAAGTCGGCGTTGAGCGGCTGACCCTGCCGTCGGTGACGCTGACTGCCACCGTCGACCGCATGCGCGCCGAGCGTGAAACCATTGCCACCGAACGCACTGCCGTGGGCAAGCGTGAAGCGGCGCAGATTCGCTCCGCTGCCGAGCGCGATGCGCGCATTGTGCAGGCGGACGCGACGGTGAAAGCCGCCGACATCGAAGCGCAATCGCGGGTGGAAGCCGCACAGATTTATGGCCGCGCCTACGCGGGTAATCCTCAGCTGTATAACCTGCTGCGCTCTCTCGATACCTTGGGCACGGTGGTGACGCCGGGCACCAAGATCATCCTGCGCACCGACGCGGCGCCGTTTCGCGCGCTGGTTGACGGGCCGAAGGACGTCCAGCCATGACCGAGCGTGACGGCCCGGACAGCCCGTGGATCCAGGCCGGGCGCCTGACCTTCCTGGCGCTGTACGCGGTGACGGTGTTGGCAGCGTTGGCCTGGGCATTTTCCAATGTGCGCCAGATCGACCCGCAGAACCGTGCCGTGGTGCTGCACTTCGGCGCGCTCGACCGCATTCAGAATGCCGGGCTTTTATTGGCGTGGCCGCAGCCGTTCGAGCAGGTGGTGTTGTTGCCAGCGGCCGACCGCGTGATTGAGCGCCGGGTGGAGAACCTGCTGCGTTCAGACACCGCGATTCAGGCCGATCGCGTGGCGAGTTTCGCCACGCCGCTGAGTGATGCACTGGCCGGTTCCGGTTACCTGCTGACCGGCGATGCCGGCGTGGTGCAGCTGGATGTGCGGGTGTTTTACAAGGTCACCGAGCCATACGCTTTCGTGTTGCAGGGCGATCATGTGTTGCCCGCGCTGGATCGGCTGGTGACGCGCAGCGCCGTGGCCCTCACGGCGGCGCGCGACCTGGACACCATTCTGGTGGCGCGCCCCGAATTGATCGGCACCGATAACGGCGCCGCCGAGCGTCGTGAGCGGCTGCGCGGTGATCTGGTGCAAGGCATCAATAAACGCTTGGCGGAACTGGCGTCCACCGGTTTGGGGTTGGGCATTGAAGTGACGCGTGTAGACGTGCAATCGAGCCTGCCCGCCCCGGCGGTGAATGCGTTCAACGCGGTGCTCACGGCCAGTCAGCAAGCCGATAAAGCCGTGGCCAATGCGCGCACCGAAGCGGAAAAGCTCACGCAGACCGCCACTCAGGAGGCCGATCGTGTGGTGCAGGTTGCCCATGCCCAGGCCAGCGAGCGCCTGGCCAATGCGCAGGCGCAAACGGCCACGGTCGCGAGCCTCGCTCAGGTCAAAGACCCGGGCTTGCTGCTGCGCCTGTACCGCGAGCGCCTGCCGAAGATTCTCGGCCAGGCGGGCTCTGTCACCACGGTCGACCCTAAAGACGACTCCCGTTTGATCATTCAGGGAGCCGAACAATGAGCGCACCCATGCTGACGTCCGCCGAGCAGCGCAGTGCTGCGCGGCAATTGACCCTGGCCATGCTGGCCTTGGGGTTATTGATATTGGGCCTGGTATGGCGCTGGCTGGCGCCGGATCAGAATGGCGTCAGCCAGTTATTGCTGGGCGTGGCGTCTTTATTGGTGGCCGTGCCGGTGATGCGTTCGGCCTGGTACAGCCTGCGTTTTCCGAGCCTGCATGGCATCACCGACCAGTTGATCGCCTTGGCGATGATGGGCGCGTGGGCCACGGGTGATCTGCTGACCGCCGCGCTGTTGCCGATCATCATGATCTTCGGCCATGTGCTGGAAGAGCGCAGCGTGATCGGCTCCCAGGAAGCGATCCACGCCCTGGGCAAACTGACCCGCAGCCGCGCGCGGTTGGTGCAGGCGGATGGCAGCATCATCGAAGTGGATAACGGCACGCTGAACACGGGCGATATCGTCGAAGTGCGCGCCGGTGACCGGGTGCCCGCTGATGGCGTGGTCCTGTCTGGCCAGGCGAGCCTCGACACGGCGCCCATCACCGGCGAATCGGTGCCGCTGGAAGCCAGTGTGGGCGTGCAGGTGTTTGGCGGCGCGATCAACCTGGATGGCCTGCTGCGCTTGCAGGTGACGCGCACGGGGGATGAGTCGACCCTGGGCAAGGTCATCGCGCTGATGCAGAACGCCGAGCGCTCCAAGCCGCCGATCACGCGGCTGCTGGAGCGTTATGCCGGCAGTTATATGGTGCTGGTGTTGCTGCTGGCGGCGGTGACCTGGTTTGTCACCAATGACGCCCAGGCGATGCTCGCCGTGCTGGTCGCGGCGTGCCCGTGCGCGCTGGTACTATCGGCTCCCGCCACAGCGATTGCCGGGATTGCCGTGGCAGCAAGGCATGGGATTTTGATTCGCAGCTCGGCGTTTCTGGAGGAACTGGCGGACCTGACCTCGTTGGTGGTGGACAAGACCGGCACGTTGACCTTTGGCACGTTGCGCCTGCAATCCATACAAACCACCGCGCCGGATCGGCAGGTGTTGTTGAACCTGGCAGCCAGCCTGGGTTCTGCCAGCAGCCACCCGGTCAGCCGCGCGTTGGCGGGGTTGGCGACGCAGGAACAGTTGCTGGTGTTGACGGATATCCGCGAACGCCAGGGCCTTGGCGTGGTGGCGCAGACCGAACAGGGCGAAGCGGCACTGGGGCGGCCGGAGTTGTTTGAGCAACTGGGGATCGTCACCACGGCCGTTCCGAATCACGACGGCCCGATTGCCGGGCTGGCGCTGAATGGGCAGTTCCTTGCGTGGCTGCTGCTGGCGGACAGCGTCAAGCCGGAAGCGCGCCAGGCTCTGCAGGAACTGCGGGACCTGGGCCTGGGCCGACAGTTGCTGCTCACCGGTGACCGCCAAAGCGTCGCCGACAGCCTCGCGCTGGACGTGGGCATCAGCGACGTCGAAGCCCAAGCCTTGCCGGAAGACAAGCTCAACCGCGTGTTGGGGGAAATCAGCAGTGGCTTCCGGCCAATGGTGGTGGGCGACGGGATTAACGACTCGCTGGCGCTCAAGGCCGGTGTAGTGGGCGTGGCGATGGGCGCGGGCGGGGCGGATATCGCCCTGGCATCGGCGGACGTGGTGTTGATCGGCAGCGATTTGCGCCGCTTGGGCACGTGCGTGCGCTTGAGTCGCCAGTGCCGGCAGACGTTGCAGGTCAATGTGATCATCGGTCTGGGCTGGACGCTGGCCATCGTCGTATTCGCCGCGTTCGGCTGGCTGGGTGCGGCGGGCGCCATGATTGCGGCGGTGTTGCACAACCTCAGCACCTTGCTGGTATTGGGTAATGCCGGGCGTTTGCTACGCTTTCATGAGCCGCTGCTGAAGCTGGATGAATAAGGGTTTAAAAGGCCCGAGAAAAATATTTAGAAATATTTGCGCCGGGCTGTAACGCCGATGAGGGACCTCACTCTAGTGGTATGTCGAGACTGAACATTCCGTTCAGACCGACTCCACTACCGATCATGAGGATACAAAAATGAACTTCAAATCCGCTGCTGCTGGTGCCGCCCTCGCAATGGCTGCCGCTACCATGTTTGCTGGTGTTGTCACTCAGGCTCAAGCCGCTGACACCGCCGTGCACTGCTACGGCATCAACGCTTGCAAAGGCCAGAACGATTGCAAAACCAAAGACCACGCGTGCAAAGGTCAGGGTTCTTGCAAAGGCCAGGGCTTCAAAGTTCAAGCCAGTGCTGATGCTTGCACCAAGGCTGGCGGCAAAGTCGGCGAATAACCGGCACCGAGTGCTCCCGCAGCGGATGCCCCCCACCGCTGCGGACACTTTGCCCAGGAGTGTCTGATGTCCGCTTCCCTTCCAAGTCTGGGTTACGGCCTGGGTTTACGCAGTGAGTATTACCAGCAGATCCTCGAACAATCGCCCGCCGTGGATTGGTTCGAAGTGATCTCCGAGAATTATCTGGTTCAGGGCGGTAAGGCCTTGTATTACCTGGATGCGATAGCCGAGCGCTATCCCCTTGTGATGCATGGCGTGTCCCTGTCCATCGGTGGGCCCCACGCCCTCGATACCGATTACCTGAAAAACATCAAACAGCTCGCCGAGCGCATTCAGCCCGCGTGGATTTCCGATCACCTGTGCTGGAGCCGTGGCAGTGCGCACCAGTTGCACGATTTGCTGCCGCTGCCTTACACCGAAGAAAGCCTCTACCACGTGGCCGCCCGCGTTCGCCAAGTGCAGGACGTGTTGCAACGGCCGCTGGTGCTGGAAAATGTCTCCAGCTATGTGCGCTCCAGGGCGGATGAGTTTACCGAGTGGGAATTTCTCAACGCACTGGCCCATCTGACTGGCTGCCAACTGTTGCTGGACGTCAACAATGTGTACGTCAGCTCGCGCAACCACGGGTTCGACGCGTGGACGTTTATCCGCAGCCTGCCGCCCGAGAGCATCCGTCAGCTGCATCTGGCGGGGCATATGGACTACGGCGATTACGTGGTCGATACCCATGATCACCCGGTGTGTGACCCGGTGTGGGCGTTGTATCAACAGACGCTGGAGCATTTGGGGCCGGTGTCGACGCTGCTGGAGCGCGATGACCATTTTCCGCCATTCGAAGAGTTGCTCACCGAGTTGAGCAAAGCCCGCGAACTCGGCGCCACCGCCCTGGCCCGGAGAACGCTATGCGCCTGACCGATTGGCAATTGGCCTTTGAAGAGCATTTGTTGTCTGAAACCTCCACCGCCAACAGCGGTTTTGCCGCAACCTTGCTGGGCGGTCCGACGCTGGACGTGGACACGGGCCTGGCGATTTATCACAACGCCTACGTGTCGCGGTTGCAGGAAGTGTTGCGCCATGACTTCGGTGCCATCTGGTATTGGCTGGGCGATGATGAATTCGCGTTACTGACAGAAGCCTATGTGCGCCGTAATCCCTCCGCCCATTACAGCTTGCGCTGGCTGGGTGAGCGTTTCCCCGCATTTATCGTTGAGCATCTGGTGCCTGAACAGAGCCCGCCGCTGGTTGAGTTGGCGCGTCTGGAGTGGGCGTTTACTCTGGCGTTCGACGCCCCTGGCGGTGAGCCGTTGAGCCTGAATGACATGGCCTCCCTGCCACCTGAAGACTGGCCGGGTTTGCAGGTCACGCTGGCACCGTCAGTGCAGCAGCAACTCTGCCATTTCAACACCGTGGCGATCTGGCGGGCGAGCAAGGATGAAGCGGATTTCCCCGACAGCCATGCACTTGAGCTGGCGCAGATTTGCCTGGTATGGCGCCATCAGAACGTATGCCATTACCGCAGCCTGGAGCCTGCAGAAGCCTGCGCCCTGGCAGGCATGGTGACCACCGGCTGGAATTTTTCAGAACTGTGCGCCGAGCTGGCAGTCACTTATGGAGAGGGTGCCCCCCTGCAGGCCGTTACGTGGCTGAAACAGTGGATCCAGGACGGTTTGCTCGAGCGCCGAGCCCCATAGAAAAGAGCTATCAAATCGATAGCCTCCTACTTTGTCTTCGGATGGTCTACCCTCACACCAGACGTCTGAAACAAGGGGGGACTACTCATGCTCGCGCAACTTCCACCGGCCTTACAGAATCTCAAGCTACCGTTGCGTCTTCGACTCTGGGACGGCCATGAATTCAACTTGGGCCCCGAGCCCAGTGTGACCATCGTGGTGAAGGACCCCACGGTTGTCAGTCAGCTGACCCATCCCACGCTTAACTCACTCGGTGAGGCCTTCATAGAGGGCAAACTGGAGCTGGAAGGCTCCATCGCCGAAGTGATCCGGGTGTGTGATGAACTGAGTACCGCCTTGGTCGATGAAGAGGACACACGTCCGGTTCGTTCGATTCACGACAAGGCGACTGACGCAGCGGCCATTTCCTACCATTACGACCTGTCCAACGAGTTCTACCAGCTCTGGCTGGACCAGGACATGGCGTACTCCTGCGGTTATTTCGAAACCGGCAGCGAATCCATCGATCAAGCCCAACAAGACAAATTTCGCCATCTGTGCCGCAAATTACGGCTGCAGCCGGGGGAGTATTTGCTCGATGTCGGCTGCGGTTGGGGCGGGTTGGCACGGTTTGCCGCGCGGGAGTTCGGGGTCAAAGTGTTTGGCATCACCCTGAGCAAGGAGCAGTTGGCGCTGGCCCGGGAACGGGTCAAAGCTGAAGGCCTGGAAGACCAAGTGGACCTGCAACTGCTCGACTACCGCGACCTGCCGCAAGACGGCCGTTTCGACAAAGTGGTCAGCGTGGGCATGTTCGAACACGTCGGCCACGCCAATCTGGCCGAGTACAGCAAGACGCTGTTTGGTGCCGTACGTGAGGGCGGGCTGGTGATGAACCACGGGATTACCGCCAAACACACGGACGGTCGCCCGGTGGGGCGTGGCGCGGGCGAG
The DNA here is from genome assembly GCF_002022275.1 of Pseudomonas fluorescens. GTDB lineage: Bacteria > Pseudomonadota > Gammaproteobacteria > Pseudomonadales > Pseudomonadaceae > Aquipseudomonas > Aquipseudomonas fluorescens_AJ. The sequence goes on along the minus strand of NZ_MSDF01000014.1, from coordinate 622,862 downwards.
TTCATCGAGCGTTACGTATTCCCCAATGGCGAGCTGCCACACTTGGCGATGATGACCGCCGAGCTCAGTGAAGTCGGGCTGGAAGTGGTCGACGTCGAAAGCCTGCGCCTGCATTACGCCCGCACGCTGGACCATTGGAGTGAGCGCCTGGAAGACAACCTGGAGGCGGCGGCGAAGATGGTGCCGGAGCAAGCGTTGCGCATCTGGCGCCTGTACCTGGCCGGTTGTGCGTATGCGTTTGCACGGGGCTGGATCAACCTGCATCAGATTCTGGCGGTGAAACCGCATGCCGATGGCAGCCATGAACTGCCGTGGACGCGGGAGGATATTTACCGCTGAACCACGGTTACACAAACGATGAAGATCTAAATGTGGGAGCGGGCTTGCTCGCGAAGGCGGGGTGTCAGTCAATAGATTTGTTGGCTGATCCACCGCATTCGCGAGCAAGCCCGCTCCCACATTTGTTTGGTGTTGTCAGCTAGAGAATCGGTGAAATAAGCCGCGCCACCCGCATGCCCAGTTGTTGAAGGCGGCGGGTCTCCTGGCTTTCTTCCTTGCTGACTTCATGGGCCTGGGCAAAGTCATCCAGCAGCATCTGCTCCACTTCGCTGGCGAAGGCCTCATCCACCGTCAGCAACATCACTTCGAAATTCAGCCGGAACGAACGGTTGTCCATGTTCGCACTGCCGATGGCGCTGATTTCGCTGTCCACCAACACCACCTTCTGATGCAGAAAGCCCGGTTTGTAGCGGAACACCCGCACCCCGGCGCGTACGGCTTCGATCGCATAAAGGCTGGAGGCGGCGTAGACAATTTTGTGATCAGGACGCGACGGCAGCAGTACGCGCACGTCTACGCCGCGCAGTACGGCCAGGCGCAGGGCGGAAAAAACGGCCTCATCGGGGATGAAGTACGGGCTGGTGATCCACACGCGCTCGGTGGCTGCGTGAATGGCTTCGACGAAAAACAGCGAGCAGGTTTCATACGGGTCGGCCGGGCCGCTGGCGAGCAGTTGGCAGAGCACGCCGTCTTCGGGGTAGGCGTCCGGCAGGATCAGCGGCGGTAATTCGCGGGCGGCCCAGAACCAGTCTTCGGCAAACGATTCCTGCAGGCATGCCACCACCGGGCCGGTGACTTGCACATGGGTGTCGCGCCACGGCGCCAGGGGCGGCTTTTTACCGAGGTATTCATCGCCGACGTTATGCCCGCCGACAAATCCGGTAATGCCGTCCACCACCACTATTTTGCGGTGGTTGCGAAAGTTGACCTGGAAGCGATTCAGCCAGCCGCTGCGGGTGGCAAAGGCTTTGACCTTGACCCCGGCGTCGCGTAGCGATTGCACGTAGCGGTGGGGCAGGGCGTGGCTGCCGATGCGGTCGTAGAGCACGTGAATATCGACGCCTTCGGCAGCCTTTTCCTTCAGCAAGGCGTGCAACTGCCTGCCAAGCTCGTCGTCATGAATGATGAAGAACTGAAACAGCACCGCCGTTTTGGCGTTGCGAATCGCCTCGAAGATCGCGCTGAACGTGGCGTCGCCATTGATCAGCAGGCGCACTTCATTGTTGGCCAGGCACGGCATGCGTCCCAGCTTGGGCATGGCGCGCAACGACGCGTAGGCGCTGGAGTTGCGCGCGGCCAAGGCTTCTTCGACCCACGGGCGCCAGTTCAGCTCGGTGATTGCCGTGTGCATTTCCTGGTTGGCCTGGCGCCGCGCCTGGATGTACGCGTCGAACGTGCTGCGGCCAAAAATCAGGTAAGGAATCAGCGTGAGGTAAGGCATGAACATCAACGACAACGCCCAGGCGATCGAGCCTTGGGCGGTCCTGACGGTCAGCACCGCGTGGATGGCGGCGAGGGTCCCGAGAAAATGCAGCGTGGCAATGAAGTAGGCGAGCAGGTGCGGGCCAAAAAAATCCATGAACGACATCTCTCCAGGCAGTTCAGGTGCCTAACAGACCATGTCTGACGGCGAATGTCGCTATTTTATTTGCCGTGCAACACTGGCGGCTTTGCGGCGTCTAACGCCCACAATTACCCAGGAGTTACCCGATGAATGCTCGTCTGCCAGTTTTGGCCATGGTTATTGGTTTGTCGCTGCCCGTGGCGGCTCAGGCGCAGATGCTGGCGCCGGGCTTGTGGGAATTGACCACCAGCAATATGAAAGTCGATAACCAGGACCTGCCGGACCTTTCGCTGATCCTCGGCCAGCTCAAGCAACAGATGACCCCTGAACAGCGCGCGATGCTGGAAAAACAGGGCATCACCATGGCCGGCAAGGGCGTGCAGGTGTGCCTGACGCCAGCGCAAGTCGCCTCCGATTCGATCCCCCTGACGGACCCGCAATCGGGCTGCAAACAGGAAGTGACCGACAAGACCGGCAACCAGTGGAAATTCCGTTTCAGTTGCCCGAAAGCCCAGGGCACTGGCGTGGCCACCTTCAAGAGTCAGCAGGAATTCACCACCACGGTCAACGGCACCTTCAATGCCACCGGCATTCAGCAGAAGGGCAGCCTCGACAGCCACGCGCAGTGGCTGGGCAATGATTGCGGTACGGTCAAACCCCGCGCTTAACGCAGAAAGTGCAGGGGCAAACCCTGGCAGCTGTCGACCACCTGGCCGTTGTGCCACGCCAGGTGGCCGGACACCAGGGTGGTGCTGACGCTGTGGCGGAAGCTGCGCTCGGCGAACGGTGTCCAGCCGCAACGCGCCAAAATCGGCTGGCTGCTCACCGGTTTACCTTCGGCCTCAGGCTGGATCAACACCAGGTCGGCCCAATACCCCTCACGTAAATAACCACGATCCGGAATGGCGAACAGGTCAGCCACGCGGTGGCTGGTCTTCGCCACCAGCGTGGTCAGCGGCAGGTGCCCGTCCGCCACCAACTCCAGCAACGCAGGCAATGCGTGCTGCACCAGCGGCAGCCCCGACGGCGCCTCGCGATAGCCCAACTGTTTTTGCGCCCAGGTATGCGGGGCGTGGTCACTGCCAATCACATCCAGACGATCACTCAGCAAGGCCAGGCGCAGCGCGTCGCGGTCGGCGCGGGTTTTGATCGCCGGGTTGCATTTGATCTGGTGGCCGAGGCGGTGGTAGTCGCGGTCATCGAACAGCAAGTGATGCAGGCAGACCTCGGCGGTGATGCGTTTTTCCGCGAGCGGTTTGTCCTCGAATAATTCCAGCTCGCGGGCGCTGGTCAGGTGCAGCACATGCAGGCGCGTGTTGTGGCGCTTGGCTAATTCCACTGCAAACGAGGATGAGCGATAACAGGCTTCGGCATCGCGGATCAGCGGGTGGGCGACGGCGGGAATGTGATCGCCAAAGCGCTCGCGCAGACGTTGCTCATTGGCGAGGATGCTCGGGGTGTGTTCGCAATGCGCCAGCAGAATGGTTGGCACTTCAGCAAACAGGCGCTCCAGAATTCGCGGATCGTCCACCAACATATTGCCGGTGGAGGCGCCCATGAACACTTTGACCCCGGCGACTTCCCGCGGGTCGAGGGCGGCGACGGTGTCGAGGTTGTCGTTGCTCACTCCGAAGTGAAAGGCGTAGTTGGCCACCGAGTGCAGCGCGGCACGGCGTTTTTTATCGGCCAGGGCTTCCAGGTTCAACGTGGCGGGGTTGGTGTTGGGCATGTCCATGAAGCTGGTGATGCCACCGGCTACCGCCGCGCGGGATTCGCTGTAGAAACTGCCTTTGTCCGGCGCGCCCGGTTCGCGAAAGTGCACCTGATCGTCGATCATGCCTGGCAGCAGCCACTGGCCCTTGGCGTCGATTTCAACCGGCTCGTTATAGCCTTCCAGGCTGGTGGCGATTTTCTCGATACGACCATTGGCAACCAGCACGTCGGCGTCGAATTCCTGGCCTTCATTCACCAGGCGGGCATTGCGAATCAGCAGGCGGCTCATGGTTCAGAACTCGTTTTGCAGGGCTTTGTAGCCGCGTACCAAATCGACGTTGGTGCGCGCTACGTCCTCGGAAAATTCCGAGGCACTGACGCTCACCGGCGGGAATTGCGACAGGTCAGTGTTCGGCCCGATGCGGGTGGTGGAGGGCACGTAGAACGCGGCGGGCAAGTCGCGGCCGTCGACCACCGAGTTGTGGCGCACCACGCAGCCGTCGCCCACGGCGCAGTTGAACAGCACGCTGTTGAAGCCGATAAACACGCGATCGCCGACGACACAGGGGCCGTGGACGATGGAGCGGTGCGCGATGGAGGTAAATTCGCCAATGGTCACGGCCGCGCCGGATTTGGAGTGGATGACCACGCCGTCCTGAATGTTCGAGTTGGCGCCGATGGTGATCGGGTCCATGGCGCCGCTGGCATCGACTTCGTCGGCGCGGATCACCGCGTAGGGGCCGACGAAAACGTTCTCGCCGATGATGACCTTGCCGCAGATGATCGCCGTTTTATCGACGTAGGCCGATTCGGCAATCACCGGCAGGTCGCCGGAAGGGTTCTTGCGGATCATGCAGTGGGCTCCGTGATGATGTGAACGTAGTCGCCGTCGATGGCGTTGTAGAAGCAGGTGGGCCGGCCGGTATGGCAGGCCGGACCGCGCTGGTCGACGATCAACAACACCGCGTCGCCATCACAATCCAGCCGAGCTTCAACCAGTTGCTGCCAGTGGCCGGAGATTTCGCCTTTGCGCCACAGCTGCTGGCGCGAGCGCGACCAGTAGCAAACCTGCCCGGTCGCCAGGGTTTCGTTGAGGGCCTGGCGGTTCATCCAGGCCAGCATCAACACCTCGCCACTGCCGTGTTGCTGGGCGATGGCGGCAATCAAGCCATCGCTGTTCCACGGCAGGGCGTCGAGCACGGGTTCGAGTGGAAAACGGCTGCCCAGGGCAGCCCTTTCCAGATCGAGCATGCTCAAGGTCATGGCTTGCTCAGGGCGGCGCACAGGGTGTTGAGGTTGTATTCGAACAGCCCGGTGAAGGTGCTGGCCGGGCCTTCGGCGGCGAGGGCGTCGGAGTACAAGGTGCCGCCGATCTGCGCGCCGCTTTCGTCAGCGATCTGCTTGAGCAGGCGCGAGTCCTTGATGTTTTCCATGAACACGGCCTTGACCTTATCTTTGCGGATCTGGGTGATCAGCGCAGCGACTTCGGCGGCAGACGGCTCACGTTCGGTGGACAAGCCCTGTGGTGCGAGGAACTGAATGCCATAGGCCTGGCCCAGGTAACCGAACGCGTCATGGGAGGTGACGATGCGACGGTTGCCCGGTGGCAGCGCGCCAAACTTGGTTTTGGCTTCGGCCAGCAAACGGTGGATTTCTTGCAGGTAGGTCTGGCTGTTGCGCAGGTAGTCAGCCTTGTTGGCCGGGTCGGCGGCGACGAGTGCTTTGGTGATGTTGTTCACATAGATTTCGGCGTTGGCCAGGTTGTGCCAGGCGTGCGGGTCCGGGATGGTCTCGCCGTCTTCTTCCATGGTGTGGGAAATCACGCCTTTACTGGCAGTGACCACCGTGGCTTTGGTCTCGGTGCTGGTCACCAGACGGTCCAGCCATGGCTCGAAGCCGAGGCCGTTCTTGATGATGACCTTGGCCTTGAGCAGCGCCTTGGCGTCGTCCGGGGTTGGCTCATAGGTGTGGGCATCGGAGTCGGGGCCGACCATGTTGCTGATCTGGATGTGATCGCCACCGATCTGGTGGGTGATGTCATCGAGAATACTGAAGCTGGTAACCACCTGGAGTTTGTCGGCGGCCTGCGCCATCGACAGCGGCAGCAGGATACTGAACAGCACGAGTAAAGCGCGCATCGGGAAACACCTCATTGGGATGTAAGAGAGGGCGGGCGGCGCAGCAAACCGTGCACCGGGCCGAAAACCACGGACAGCAAATACCCCGCGCCAGCCACCAGCACGATGGCCGGGCCGCTGGGCAGTGAGTAGTAGAACGACAGCAACAAACCAAACCACACCGACAGGCATCCCAGCACCGCCGATACCGCAATCAACACCGGCAGGCGCCGGCTCCAGAAACGTGAAGCAATGGCCGGCAACATCATCAATCCCACCACCATCAAGGCGCCGATGGCCTGGAAACCGATCACCAGGTTCAACACCACCAGGGTCAGGAACAAGCCGTGGGCCAGTGGGCCGAGACGGCTGACGGTTTGCAGGAACAGCGGGTCGAGGGTGTCCAGCAGCAGCGGTTTGTAGATCACCGCCATGGCGATCAGGCTGAAACCAGACACCCAGAGCATGCCGGTGAGGGTGGTTTCATCCACCGCCAAGGCGGAGCCGAACAGCAGGTGCAGCAGGTCCAGGCGTTTGCCGGCGATGCCGAGGATCAGTACGCCGGCGGCGAGAGAAATGGGGTAGATGGCGGCGAGGCTGGCGTCTTCACGCAGGCCGGTGCGGCGAGTGATCCATGCGGATAAGCCAGCCATGCCCAGGCCGGCGCCGAGGCCGCCGATAGTCAGGGCGGGCAGGCTGATGCCGGCAAACCAGAAGCCCAGGGCTGCACCGGGCAGTATGCCGTGGGCCACGGCATCGCCGATCAGGCTCATGCGCCGCAAAATCAGGAACACACCCAGCGGCGCGGTGCTGCACGCGAGCACCAGCCCGCCGATAAGGGCGCGGCGCATAAAAACGAAGTCGTTAAAGGGCATCCACAGGTGGGCAGCGAAATGCATCAGGCCACCTGCATCTGGGCTTGCGGGCGGATCAGTTCTTTACTGGGGCCAAACACGCAGCCGCTGCTTTTGATTTGCACCACTTGCTGGGTGTGATGGCGTACGGAGGCGAGGTCGTGGCAAACGATGACCACCGTGCGGCCTTCGTCATGCCAGGCGTGCACGTGTTTCCAGCACAGGGCCTGGCCTTCTTCGTCGAGGGCGGCGTGGGGTTCGTCGAGCAGCAACACCGGCGCCTCGGCCAGGCTCATGCGGGCGAGCAGGGCGCGCTGCAGTTCACCGCCGGATAAAGCCATCAGCGGGCGTTGCTCCAGGCCAGTGAGGCACCAGTCTTCCAGCACCGCTTGCAGGCGTTGGCTGCGTTGTTCGGGGGTGAGTTTGGTACCCCAGAAACCGGCGGCGACCAGCTCTTGCAGGCTGATCGGAAACTGGCGATCCAGATGTTGTTGCTGGGGCAGAAACGACAGGCCGCCACGGCGTGGAACCTCCACGCTGACTTTGCCCGCCAGCGGTTTTTGCAGGCCGGCGATGACTTTGAGCAGGCTGCTTTTGCCGGTGCCGTTGGCGCCGATGATGCCCGTGAGGGTGCCTTTTTCCAGCGTGAGGTCTAAGGAGGGCGTCAGCGGTTGGCCGGGGGCGCCCCAGCGCAAAGCGTTACAGGTGATCATGCAGGGTTTCTCGTCCAGCGGCTTTCAGCCACGGCATCGTGCGCGTGCAGGCTTTCGGCGTGGATCACTTTCAGGTGGAAGGCTTTGACGGCATCCGAGCGTTTCAAGGCGAGGTTCAGGCGGCGGGCGGCGTCTTCGCAGAACATCAGGTTCTGCCCGTTGGCCAGGGCGAAGGCTTGTTCGTCCGCACGTTTTACGGCGGTTTGCACGGCGGTGCCGAGTGCGGCTTCGACCTCGTCGATCAGACCGGTGAGCGGCAGCAACGGCAGCGCTTCGTCGAGTTGGATGGACAGTTGCGCGCTGCTGCGCTGGCTGTGGGGGGTGGCGACGATGCCGTTGGCGCTGCCAAGCCAGCTCAACACGTCTTCATGCTGCAACGGCGTGTTGGCGAAATCATTCAGAAATTGCTGCTGAATCAACTGCCTGGCAAGCGCGGCGGAGCAGGGGCAGGTGGAAGAGTAAGTCACGTCAATTTTTAGTTCCACGTGGAACATCTGGTTTTCCAGACGCGCTTCGATACACACCGGGTAGCCTTTCCAGCCGGCTAACGGGCTGACCAACGCCGCGCGTTTGAGCAGCAAATCGGTGTGGATGCGCAGGTAGGCGTTCTTAGATAAACCTTCATGACTCTCCAGAAAGCGCTCAAGTAGAGTACGCAGAAGCGCAGGCGTTAGCGGCTGTTGATCGAGCATTTCCAGAGCCAGGTAGAGGCGTGACATATGAATGCCACGGGCTTCGCCGTCATCCAGGCTCACGCCAGCGTCGGCAGTGGCGGTGAGGCGCTGGCCGTCTATGAGGATCGGCAAGGCGATGCCGCACATGCCCACCCAGTCGAGTGGCAAGGCTTGGCGGGAAGCCTGCGCGGCGATGTCCGGCAGAGTCAGCGCATTCATGGGCAGGTCCATCGTTGGAAATAAAAAGACATGTTATATTATTACTATTGAGTCGACGATGATTTTTCTGCTCCAGCCTTTCTTCAGTCATGTCGAGCAGGGACGCTCCTTTATTTGCGGTATTTGTCATGCACAGACGTCAGCTCCTTAACCTGCTGCTGGTCAGCCCCCTGTTCACCTTGCCTTTGGGGGCCTACGCCACGCAGGTCCGCAATGCGCGCCTGTGGCGCTCGGACGATAAACTGCGGCTGGTGCTCGACCTCAGCGGCCCGGTGCAATACAAAACCTTTTCCCTGACCTCACCGGAACGCTTGATCATCGACCTCAGCGGCGCCGGGCTCAGTGGTGATTTCTCTCAATTGGTGTTGAAAAACAGCGGGATCACCTCGATTCGCTCGGGGCATTTCGGCAAGGGTGATACGCGCATCGTGCTCGACCTGGCCGCGCCGATGCAGCTCAACAGCTTTTTGTTGCCACCGCAGGATGGCCAAGGCCATCGCCTGGTGCTCGACCTGACCAATGCCACCCACGCACCTCGTCAAATTGCCGCTGAACCCGAGCCGCTGGTTGCGCCGGTGGACAAGGCGCACCCCAAACGCGACATCATCGTGGTGGTCGACCCCGGCCACGGCGGCAAAGACCCGGGCGCTATCGGCTCCAAGGGCCAGCGCGAAAAAGACGTGGTGCTGTCGATCGCCCAACTGTTGGCCAAACGCTTGAAGCGCGAAAAGGGCTTTGACGTGAAACTGGTGCGCAATGACGACTTCTTCGTGCCGCTGCGCAAACGCGTGGATATCGCCCGTCAGCACAAGGCCGACATGTTTATCTCGGTGCATGCTGATGCCGCGCCGCGCCTCACGGCGTCGGGAGCCTCGGTGTATGCGCTGTCGGAAGGTGGCGCCACATCCGCCACGGCGCGCTTTATGGCGCAACGCGAGAACGGCGCCGACTTGCTGGGCGCCACCACGCTACTCAATCTGAAGGACAAGGACCCGATGCTGGCCGGGGTGATTCTCGACATGTCGATGAACGCCACCATCGCCTCGAGCCTGCAACTGGGCAGCTCGGTGCTGGGCAGCCTGCAAAATATCACCACGCTGCACCAGAAGCGTGTGGAGCAGGCCGGTTTTGCGGTGCTCAAATCACCGGATGTGCCGTCGATCCTGGTGGAAACCGGGTTTATCTCCAACACCCAAGACGCTCAGCGGCTGGTCACGGCGCGTCACCAACAGGCTGTGGCCGATGGCCTGTTCGAAGGCCTGAAAAAGTACTTCCAGAAGAACCCGCCGATGAACAGCTACATGGCCTGGGTTCAGGATCAGAAGAACGGTCAGGTCTAACAGCCGGTGATACGGCTGCACGTGAACTTGGCGCTGGCACCACCGGAACTGGAAAACCGGTTGATAGTGGTCCAGCCCACACGGCGCGTGTAGCCGACCCAAGCCTCACCATCGGATGCCAACCCGGTAAAGAACGTCAGCTGCCCGTAGCGGCTGCTGGTCTGTGCCCAATAGCGTTTGCCGATCACCTCAAAACCGCGCAAATACGTGGTGCTCCCCACCGTCGCCACACTGTAGGCATTGCCCAAAGGGTCGACACAGGCCAGCAGGTTGGCGCTGCGCGTGCAGTTCGCCAGCAGGCTCGGCGCTTGCGCGCAGGCCGGTCCTGCAGCTGCCAATAACAGGGCGCACACCAGGTATTTCATAGGTCTTCTCGGGGCAAGGAAGTGTTCAAGCATTGCGCCCTTCGTCGTGGCGAGCAAGGGGAGTATTGGCTTATTTGCATTGTTATACTATAACATTGAAAATCAGCCTGACCCGTGAACTGCTTTCCATGACTGAACAAGACCTGCTGGCCCAACCGCCCGCCGACTACATGAATGAAGCCCAGCAAGGCTTCTTCCGCGAGCTGCTGCTGACTCAGCGCTACGAGCTGCAAGCGCGCATCGAGACCGAATTCCTGCTGCTGCGCGAGCAGGAACCCAACAGCGACCTGGCCGATGTAGGCGCCGCCGAAGAACAGCGCCAATGGCAACTGCGCCTGCTGGAGCGCGAAAAGAAGCTGCTGGACAAGATCGACGACACCCTGGAATTGCTCGCCCGCGGTGAATACGGCTGGTGCCGCGAAACCGGCGAACCCATCGGCCTGAAACGCCTGCTGCTGCGCCCCACCGCGACCTTGAGTATCGAAGCCAAAGAACGTGAAGAGCTGCGCGAACGCCATAAACGGGCAGTTTGACCGGCCACCCCTGATGAGGATTACCTGATGACCAATCGTCTCCCCGTTACCGTGTTGTCCGGCTTCCTCGGCGCCGGTAAAAGCACGCTGCTCAACTACGTCCTGCGTAACCGCGAAAACCTGCGCGTGGCGGTGATCGTCAATGACATGAGCGAAATCAACATCGATGGCAGCGAGGTTCAGCGCGACGTCACCCTCAACCGCGCCGAAGAAAAACTGGTGGAGATGAGCAACGGCTGCATCTGCTGCACCTTGCGTGAAGACTTGCTGGAAGAAGTCGGAAAACTCGCCAAGGAAGGTCGGTTTGATTACCTGCTGATCGAATCCACCGGCATCTCCGAGCCGCTGCCCGTGGCCGAAACCTTCACCTTTCGTGATGAAAACGAACAAAGCCTGGCCGACATCGCGCGGCTGGACACTATGGTCACCGTGGTCGATGGCATGAATTTCCTGCTCGACTACCAGGCTGCCGAAAGCCTGGCCTCACGCGGCGAAACCCTGGGCGAGGAGGACGAGCGCTCCATCACCGACTTGCTGATCGAGCAGATCGAATTCGCCGACGTCATCCTGATCAGCAAGATCGACCTGATCAGCAGCCACGAGCGCGAAGAGTTGATCGCCATCCTCGAACGCCTCAATGCCCAGGCCGAAATCATCCCGATGGTCATGGGTGAAGTGCCGCTGAACAAGATCCTCAACACTGGCCGTTTCGACTTTGAGCGCGCCGCCCAAGCCCCGGGCTGGTTGCAGGAGTTGCGCGGTGAGCACGTGCCGGAAACCGAAGAGTACGGTATCGCGTCCACGGCTTACCGTGCGCGGCGACCGTTTCATCCGCAACGCTTCTTCGACTTTATCGACCGCCCGTGGGTGAACGGCAAGCTGCTGCGCTCCAAAGGTTTCTTCTGGCTGGCCAGCAAACACCAGGACGCTGGCAGCTGGTCCCAGGCCGGTGGCCTGATGCGCCATGGTTTTGCCGGCCGCTGGTGGCGCTTCGTGCCGAAAAGCCAGTGGCCGCAGGACGAGGAGAGCGTCGCGGCAATCATGGGCAACTGGCAACTGAGCACCGGTGACTGCCGTCAGGAACTGGTGTTTATCGGGCAAAACATTGACTTCGACCAGATGCGCGCCGAGTTGGACGCATGCCTGCTCAACGATGAAGAAATGGCCCTGGGCGTCGACGGTTGGCGCCTGCTGGCTGATCCTTTTGGCCCTTGGTATGAGGAGGCAGCCGCCTGATGCTCGCCCCGGTGATTTCCCTGCGCCCCTTGATTCGTCAGACCCGCGGTGAAACCCCGCTGGCGCTGTCCGATATCCTCGAAGATGGCGTCAACCTGGCGCTGTGGCAGCGCCAGTTGCCGCTGCATATCGCCGAATTTGGCGCCTTGCTGGTGGCACTCAATGAGCCGTTGGCCGACTCCATGGTGATTGAGCTCAAGGATGAGGGCGCTGTACCGAACCTGCAGGGTTTAGCGTCCAGCTGCAGCGATCTTGAAGGCTACGAAGGCTTTATCGCCGATGTATCCTGGCTGGTCAGCGCGTTTGCCTGCCTGCTGGGCGCCAAGCGCATCGGCGTGCGTTTGCGCTTGCTGGACAAGGCCATGTGCCCGCGCTTTCACGTGGATCACGTGCCTGTGCGGCTGATCACCACTTACGCCGGTATTGGCAGCCAATGGTTGCGCGAAGGCGTAATGGACCGTCGCACACTGAGCCAGCCGGATGCAGAACCTACCGAGCGCATCGAGCAGATTGACTGCGGCGAAGTGGCCTTGCTCAAAGGCACCAAATGGCACGGTAACGAAGGTCACGGGCTTATCCACCGCTCGCCGGCGCTCAAGGCCGATGAACGCCGGTTGATTCTGACGCTGGATTGGCTCGCATAACCGCGTAGGATCAAACGCTCTACACGGTCTGAATGATGCCACCCATGCTGCAGAACATTCCCACTCACATGATTGCCGGGCCTTTGGGCGCCGGCAAGACCAGCCTGATCAAGCACTTGCTCGCCCAACGCCCGGCAGACGAACGTTGGGCCATATTGATCAACGAGTTCGGGCAGATCGGCCTGGACGCGGCGCTGCTCACGCAGGATGACGACGGCATTGCCTTGGGTGAGGTCGCCGGTGGCTGTTTATGCTGTGTGAATGGTGCACCGTTCCAGGTAGGCCTGGGCCGTTTGCTGCGTAAGGCCAAGCCGGACCGGTTGTTCATCGAGCCCTCAGGCCTCGGCCATCCGGCGCAATTACTCAAGCAGCTACGGGCGGCGCCCTGGCAGGACGTGCTGGCGGTTCAGCCCTGCGTGCTGGTGCTGGACGCGCAGGCACTGGCGGCGGGCAAACCTTTGCCTGAAGCGCAACGCGAGACGCTGGCCAGTGCCGGGCTGTTGGTGTTGAACAAGGACGAGGCGCTGGACGCCGCGCAGCGTCAGACTATCGAGCAAACACTAGCGCCTTGCCCGCTCTATTGGACCCGCCAGGCGCAATTGCCGCTGGCGCAACTGCCCGGTCTGAATGCAAAAGCCGTTGCGGCTGTGGATAACTTCGACGTGCCCAAGGGGCTGGCGCAACTGCCGGCGATCTGGAGCGACCCGCAATTGCCGATTTGCTTGAGCCAGGCTCAAGAGGGCGGCTGGAGCATTGGCTGGCGCTGGCATCCGAGTCAGCAATTCGACACGCAACGCTTGCATCACTGGCTCACCGATATGCATTGGCGCCGTGCCAAACTGGTTATCCACAGCCCCGACGGTTGGGTGTCCGCCAACGCTGTGGATAACAGCTCGCTCGCCTGGCAACCCAGTGAGTGGCGCCGTGATTCACGTATCGAATTGATCTTCAGCGCGCCACAAGACGTGGCCGCGTTACAGGCTGCGCTGGCAGCCTGCCGTCAGTGACGGTTTTTAGTGGCGTGGTCTTGGCGCCATTGGCTGAGCTCGATGACTTCGGCGGTCGGCAGCGGCGTTTTGATCTCAAACGGGTAGGGCGCCAGTTCAATCTGCGCGCTGTGGGCGCCGAATTGCGTGATGGTTCCGGGATGACGGGTTTCGCCGGTCACGGTGAACTCGAAATTGTAGATGCGCGCCAGGCGCCGCCGACCGTTGGCATCTTTCACAAAACCGATGCGTTTAAGTGCCACCGCGCCGTCGAGCAACTCGATATCGAGCTTGGCGCAATGCTGCTTGACCCGCTCCAGTGCCCGCTCACGCAGGCCGTGGTTGTGCCACACCCAGGCGGCACCGGTCGCCAGCAGCATCAATACGAAGATGTTTCCCAGGGTGAGCATGCGATGAACTCCAACAAAGTGAGAGCAGCTTAACTGTGTCGCCGGTCTGTCGTACAGGCTGCGTTTAGTCGCATACTGCGCGGCCAGAATTTCAATGGCTTTACGGAAATCTCCCGCATGAAACGCACACCTCATCTGCTTGCGATCCAGTCTCATGTGGTCTTTGGCCACGCCGGAAACAGCGCCGCCGTGTTCCCCATGCAGCGGGTCGGGGTGAATGTCTGGCCGCTCAACACAGTGCAGTTCTCCAACCACACTCAGTATGGTCAGTGGGCGGGCGAAGTGTTGGCGCCACAGCAAATTCCGGCACTAGTGGAAGGCATTGCGGCGATCGGTGAGCTGGGCAACTGCGATGCGGTGTTGTCGGGCTACCTCGGCAGTGCCGACCAGGGGCGCGCGATTCTGACAGGTGTGGCGCGGATCAAAGCGATCAACCCCAAGGCGTTGTACCTGTGCGACCCGGTGATGGGCCATCCGGAGAAGGGTTGCATCGTGCCTCAGGAGGTCAGTGATTTCCTGCTGGACGAAGCGGCGGCCATGGCTGACTTCCTCTGCCCGAACCAGCTGGAGCTGGACAGCTTCGCCGGGCGCAAGCCGCAATCACTGTTTGACTGCCTGGGTATGGCCAAAGCATTGCTGGCGCGCGGGCCGAAGGCGGTTTTGGTCAAGCACCTGGATTACCCGGGCAAGTTGCCGGAGGGCTTTGAGATGCTGCTGGTGACCGCAGAAGGCAGCTGGCACCTGCGCCGGCCGCTGTTGGCGTTCCCGCGTCAGCCAGTGGGCGTGGGCGACCTGACCTCCGGGCTGTTCCTGGCGCGCGTGTTATTGGGTGACAGCCTGTTGGCGGCGTTTGAGTTCACTGCTGCAGCGGTGCATGAAGTGCTGCTGGAAACCCAGGCCTGCGGCAGTTACGAGCTGGAACTGGTGCGCGCGCAGGACCGTATTGCTCACCCGCGCGTGCGCTTTGAGGCCACGCCGATCGGTCTGTAAGCACACAAATCAAATTGTGGGAGCTGGCTCCCACATTCGATTGGGTTTACAGCTCTGGAATCAAGGCCCGTCGGCCTTGATCTCCTGATAGCGCTTCTCCAGCTCCTGGCGAATCTGCCGGCGTTGCTGGGCCTGCACAAACCGGCGCTTGTCTTCGCTGTTCTGCGGCTGCAGCGGCGGGACGGCGGCGGGTTTGCGCTGGTCGTCCACGGCCACCATGGTGAAGAAGCAACTGTTGGTGTGACGCACCGAGCGCTCGCGGATGTTTTCGGTCACGACCTTGATGCCCACTTCCATCGACGTATTGCCGGTGTAGTTGACCGACGCAAGGAAGGTCACCAGCTCGCCGACATGGATTGGCTCACGAAAAATCACCTGGTCAACCGACAGCGTGACTACATAGCGGCCGGCATAACGGCTCGCACAGGCGTAGGCCACTTCGTCGAGGTACTTGAGCAGGGTGCCGCCGTGGACATTGCCTGAGAAGTTGGCCATGTCTGGGGTCATCAATACCGTCATCGACAGCTGGGCGTTTCCGGGTTCCATAGCACACTCACGGTTGTAGGCATCTGTTGGGGAGGGCACCTCTGCGGGTGCTGGAATCTTTGCAGCGATCCCTAACGGGACGCCGGTGGGCGGCTTGCCGTCACGCCTGCGCCGATCTGTTTCCATATATTGCACCGGCTTTCTGCCGGAAGTCGCGGTGTTAACCTTCAAAAGCCCGTCTCAGGGCATTTCTTACGATTTAGGCCGACTTTTCCTTCCGCATGTTGCGACCGTTCAACGGCGCGCGCGGAAGTGGGAAAAGCGCCAGTACCCTCAAGGAGCCCCTCGCCATGCACGCCATCAGCTTTATCCAGGACTTGGCTGTGATCATGCTGGTGGCAGGGGTTGTCACCATCCTGTTTCACCGTTTCAAGCAGCCGGTAGTGCTGGGCTACATCGTCGCCGGGTTCATTATTGGCCCCCACACCCCGCCGTTCGGCCTGATTCACGACGAAGAGACCATCAAGACCCTGGCCGAGCTGGGGGTGATCTTCCTGATGTTCTGCCTGGGCCTGGAATTCAGCCTGCGCAAGCTGTTCAAGGTCGGCGCCACGGCGTTTATCGCGGCTTTCCTCGAAATCATCCTGATGATCTGGATCGGCTACGAAATCGGCCGCTGGTTCGACTGGAACACCATGGATTCGCTGTTCCTCGGCGCGATCCTGGCGATCTCCTCGACCACCATCATCGTCAAGGCGCTCAATGACCTGAAGATGAAGAACCAGCGCTTTGCCCAGCTGATTTTTGGTGTATTGATCGTCGAGGACATCCTGGGCATCGGTATCATCGCCTTGCTGTCGAGCATCGCCGTCAGCGGCACGGTCAGCTCCGGCGAGGTGTTCTCCACGGTCGGCAAGTTGTCGCTGTTCATGATTGTCGCGTTGGTGATCGGCATTTTGCTGGTGCCGCGTTTGTTGGCGTACGTGGCCAAATTCGAAAGCAACGAAATGCTGCTGATCACGGTGCTGGGCCTGTGTTTCGGCTTCTGCCTGCTGGTGGTCAAGCTGGAATACAGCATGGTGCTGGGCGCCTTCCTGATCGGCGCAATCATGGCCGAGTCGCGGCAATTGATTAAGATTGAGCGCCTGATCGAGCCCGTTCGCGACATGTTCAGCGCCATCTTCTTTGTGGCGATTGGCTTGATGATCGACCCGCAGATCCTGCTGCAATACGCCTGGCCGATTGCAGTCATCACCGTGGCGGTGGTGCTGGGCAAGATGCTGTCCTGCGGCCTGGGTGCGTTTATCGCCGGCAATGATGGTCGTACCTCACTGCGCGTGGGCATGG
Organism: Pseudomonas fluorescens; assembly: GCF_002022275.1. Lineage (GTDB taxonomy): Bacteria > Pseudomonadota > Gammaproteobacteria > Pseudomonadales > Pseudomonadaceae > Aquipseudomonas > Aquipseudomonas fluorescens_AJ. Next base: position 606,332 of record NZ_MSDF01000014.1, on the reverse strand, counting down.
GGCTGTCACAGATTGGCGAATTTTCTTTCATCATCGCGGCGCTGGGGATGACCTTGCAGGTTACCAGTGACTTTTTGTACCCAGTGGCCGTAGCCGTCTCGGTAATCACTACCTTGCTGACGCCGTACTTGATTCGTAGTGCAGACCCGTTGTCATTGAAGATCGCCGCGGTGATGCCAACACGCATGAGCCGGGTGTTCGGAATGTACGGCGAATGGCTGCGCAGCATTCAGCCGCAAGGCGAGGGCGCGATGCTGGCGTCGATGATTCGTAAGATCATTCTGCAAGTCGGGGTGAATCTGGCGCTGGTAGTTGCGATCTTTTTTACCGGCAGCTTCTTTGCGGCGCGCATCGGTGGGTATCTGGAAGGCTGGATCAGTGACCCCAGCTGGCAGAAGGCGTTGATCTGGGGTGGGGCGTTGCTGTTGTCGCTACCGTTCCTGATTGCGGCGTATCGCAAGCTGAAGGCGTTGTCGATGCTGCTGGCGGAGATGAGCGTGAAGCCGGAGATGGCCGGGCGGCATACCCAGCGTGTGCGGCGGGTGATTGCGGAGCTGATCCCCATTTTGTCGCTGCTGGTGATCTTCCTGCTATTGGCGGCCTTGTCGGCCAGTATTCTGCCGACCAACAAGTTGCTGGTGCTGATCGCCGTGGTGACGGCAGCAGTGGCGGCCGTGCTCTGGCGGTGGTTCATCCGCGTGCATACGCGGATGCAGGTCGCCTTGCTGGAGACCCTGGATAACCACAAGGACACACCGGAGCACTAAGCGCCTGGGTGTGGGATCAGCTTTCCAGCCAGACGTCCCGCGCCCAGTGCCATACCGATTCCCAGGTTTCTTCGGTCACCAGTTCTTCTTCGCCGGACCACAGCACCACGGTGCCGTCTTCTTCGACGCAGTAGTAGTCGTCGCCGTCCTGGCAGATCGGGATCATGCTGCGATCAACCCCGGCATCCCAGGCGTTGGCCGCCACGTCCGGCAGGTAGGTGTGGGATTGCGGGTCAGTGACGGTCACTGGCTCCAGGCTGCCGTAGACCACGTCGCTGACGGTCAGCAGGAATTCACGGAAGACAAACGGGATGTCGATGAACAGCTGTTCCTCGATTTCCACAATCTGATCTTCATCAGGCAGTTCCAGAGGAACCGGGACCGGTTCGTTGGCTTCACGCAATTGTTCGATGATTTCTTCCACGGCCGGGATCCTCTTGCTGATGGCGCGGTTAATAGGGGCGTTTTATACAGTAGCTCGCTATAAGTGCAACCGTGAAATAGAAAACCCCGGAACATGTCCGGGGTTTGTATCACAGGTGGCTCAAACGCGCGGGTATCAGCCGTTCTGGCGGATACCGGCGACCAGCCAAGGCTGGTTCTCGCCTTGTGGGCGTTCCATGTTCCAGCTTTCGCTGAACACTTCGCCCTGGTCGAAACGCGAGGACTTCGACACACCGCTGAAGGTCAGGGTGGCGATGGTCTTGTCGGCGCGGTCATCCACACCTTCCAGCTGGACGCGCAGGTCGTCGATGTAGGTCGACTGGAACGCATCGCCGATCTCGGCACGTTCGCGCTTGAGGAACTCCAGCAGTTGCGGGGTCACGAACTCGGCGATCTTGTCCATTTCGTTGGCGTCCCAGTGCTGCTGCAGGGACTGGAAGTGGCTGCGGGCCGCTTCGACGAAACGCTCTTCGTTGAACCAGGCCGGTGCGTTGATCACCGGACGGGCGGCGGCAGGTGCAGCCGAACCGCCGAAGATCGAACCCATGGCAGGTTTTTGCTCGAACACTTCACGCTGCATTGGCGCGCCGGCGGGAGCCATGTGCTCCTGCTGCTTGCGGCGACGGGCGGCGATAAAGCGGAAGATCACAAAGGCGATGACCGCCAGGATCAGCATGTCGAAGATCTGCATGCCCTGGAAGCCGCCGCCCATGAACATGGAAGCGAGCAGGCCACCGGCGGCGATGCCGGCCAGAGGGCCCAACCAGCGCGAAGCACCGCCGGCTTTGGCAGCAGCGCCCGCAGCACCGGCTGCGCCTGCGGTTGCCGCAGCACCGCCGGCACCGGCGGATGGAGCCATTTGGCTGGTCTGGTGAGTCGGCGCCGAGCCCATGCTTTTGCCGCCACCGAAGCGTTTGGCGTTGGCGTCGAGGCTCATCGTCAGGCCGATGCACAACGCCATGGCGATGCTAAGAAAACGTTTCATAAAGGGAATTCCCATTTGTGGATTGCACGCGCGCCATGTTGCACAGGTGTCGTGACAGTGGCTAGCGGCAGAGTGTTTCGGGCTTTTGCGTAAGACCGATTCCGAAGGGTCTGTAGGACTAGTTACAGATATTGGCCCGTGCGGCCAAAAAACAAGGGCAAACCACTGATCGTTCCCACGCTCTGCGTGGGAACGCATCCTGTGACGCTCTGCGTCACGACTTTAAAGCGGAACGCGGAGCGTCCCAGGCGGCATTCCCACGCAGAGCGTGGGAACGATCAGTATCAGATTGCTTCGAGCTTCGCGTAGCCCATCATCAGCCATTTACTGCCTTCGGCGAAGTTCACCTGCACCCGTGCCTGGGCGCCCGCGCCTTCGAAGTTGAGGATCACGCCTTCGCCGAACACTGAATGCCTGACCTGCTGGCCAAGGCTGAACTGGGTTTCCGGAATCTCGGAACCGGCAAACAGGATGCTGGCGCTCTGCTGTTGACCACCGCCGAACGGGCGACTCACGCTGTTGGAAAGGCGCACTTCCTGGATCAGCCCCTTCGGCACTTCACGTACGAAGCGCGACACCTTGTTGTAGGTCTCGCTGCCGTACAGGCGTCGGGTCTCGGCGTAGGTCATCACCAGGTTCTGCATGGCGCGGGTGATGCCCACGTAGGCCAGGCGGCGTTCCTCTTCAAGGCGGCCAGGTTCTTCCAGGCTCATCTTGTGCGGGAACAGGCCTTCTTCCATGCCCACCAGAAACACATACGGAAACTCCAGGCCCTTGGCGCTGTGCAGCGTCATGAGTTGGATGCTGTCTTCATGCTCGTCAGCTTGTGTATCACCGGCTTCCAGCGACGCATGCCCGAGGAAGGCGGCGAGCGGGGTCAGCTCTTCATCTTCCTCGTTGTTTTCGAACGCGCGGGCGGCGCTGACCAGTTCCTCAAGGTTTTCTACCCGCGCCTGGCCTTTCTCGCCTTTTTCCGCTTCGTGGTAGGCAATCAGCCCGGACTGCTCGATAACGGTCTGGGTCATCAAGTGCAATGGCATTTCCATGCACTTGGCGCTCAGGTTCTCGATCAGTTCGACAAACACACCCAACGCCCCGGCCGCACGGCCAGTCAGGCCTTTGTTGGCGATCAGCAAGCGCATGGCTTCCCACATCGACACATCGGCATGGCGTGCGTGGTCGCGAATGGCTTCGACGGTTTTCTCGCCAATGCCGCGCGCCGGGATATTGATCACCCGTTCCAGCGCCGCATCGTTGCCACGGCCTTCCAGCAAACGCAGGTAAGCCATGGCGTTCTTGATTTCAGCACGCTCGAAGAAGCGCTGGCCGCCGTAGATGCGATACGGAATGCGCTCGCGCAGCAAGGCTTCTTCCAGCACCCGCGACTGGGCGTTGGAACGGTACAGAATTGCGATATCGCTGCGTGCCAAGCCGGTTTTCAGGGCGCTTTCGATGGTTTCCACCACGTAGCGCGCTTCATCGTGCTCGTTGAACGCCGCGTACAGGTTGATCGCTTCGCCTTCGCCGCCGTCAGTCCACAGCTCTTTGCCCATACGCCCGGTGTTATTGGCGATCAGCGCGTTGGCAGCCTTGAGGATGCCGGCAGTGGAGCGGTAATTCTGCTCCAGACGGATGGTGATCGCGTCCGGGAAATCATCGGAGTACTGATAGATGTTCTCGATTTTCGCGCCGCGCCAGCCGTAAATCGACTGGTCGTCGTCGCCGACCACCATCAGGCTGTCGCCGCCCTTGGCCAGCAGGCGCAACCAGGCGTACTGCACGGCGTTGGTGTCCTGGAACTCGTCCACCAGAATGTGGCGGAAGCGTTTCTGGTAATGCGCCAGCAAGCCCGGGTTGTCGCGCCACAGGTCGAGGGCGCGTAGCAGCAGCTCGGAGAAGTCGATCACGCCGGCGCGCAGGCAGGCAGCCTCGTAGGCCTCATAAATGCTGCGCATGGTCGCCAGAAACAAATCGCCGCTGGCCTGAATATGTTGCGGGCGCAGGCCTTCGTCTTTTTGGCCGTTGATAAACCATTGCGCCTGGCGCGCCGGCCAGCGTTGCTCGTCGAGGCCCAGTTCGCGGATCACGCGCTTGACCAGGCGTTGCTGGTCATCGCTGTCGAGAATCTGGAAGGTCTGGGCCAGGCCCGCCTCCTGCCAGTGCGCCCGCAACAGGCGGTGCGCCAGGCCGTGGAAGGTGCCCACCCACATGCCGGCCGGGCTGATGCCCATCAACTGCTCGATGCGGTGGCGCATCTCGGCAGCAGCCTTGTTGGTGAAGGTCACCGACAGGATGGAATGCGGGGACGCGTTTTCGACCTGGATCAACCAGGCGATACGGTGCACCAGCACTCGGGTTTTACCGGAGCCAGCACCGGCCAGGACCAACTGACGGCCAACGGGGGCTGCTACGGCCTGGCGTTGGGCATCGTTGAGGGAGTTCAGCAAAAGGGAGAGATCATCGCGCATCGGCGCATTCTAGGGTGCCCGGGGGAGTGGGGCAAATGCCAATGCCGGGTGGTCGACGGAAAACTTCAGGGGCATTTGCGACGAGGCGAAGATTCTGCTGTGAGGGATGACCGGTCAGTCATGGGCCGCAGCCCGCGCAGCGTCTCGTTCAAGCTGTCTGGCCCAACCGTTTGCGGTTAAAAGTCCTACAGATTTTATGACCGGGAGCAGTTTGGCCCAAGCGCTTGCTTGTGTATGCTCCGTGCACGTTTCGGGCTCACCATTATAAGAACACTGCCTATGACCCTCAGCACCGACCTGTTCGGCCCCTCGGCGGCGCCCGCGCAGGTCATCCGTAAACACTACGCAACCGAGATGGCGGTCGAACGCACTCGCCTGCTGTACCAGGGTTCATTGCTGCCGACGTTATTGATGTTGGTGAACGGTCTGGTCTGCGCCTGGTTGTTGTGGAACCCCAAGCAATATGTGTTGGACAGTATCTGGCTCGTCTGGCTGCTAGCTTTGGTGGCACTGCGCGTCATTCAGGTGGCGGCCTTTGATTCAGCGATGCCCAGCCGCCAGGCCCAGCCGGTCTGGGGGCGTATGTTCATGCTGGGCTCGGCGGTCAGCGGCCTGACCCTCGCCACAGCCGCCATCGCCCTGGTGCCGGCAGACAACTTCATGCAGCAGGCCTGGGTGTTCGGGCTGATCGGCGCTGCGACGCTGTCGGCCAGCGTGGCCTATGCCGTGAGCCTGCCCGCGTTCCTGTCCTTTGCCGTGCCGTGCCTGTTGCCGGCCATTGTCTATCTATTCTGGGACGGCACCTCGCAGCAGCAAGGTTGGGGCGTGTTGGGGTTGATCCTGCTCGCCTCGTTGAGCTTGGTGGCGTGGCAGGTCAACCGCCTGATCCAGCGCGGGTTGCTGCGCCGCTTTCAGAACCAGGCGCTGATCGAGCATCTGCAACAGGCGCAGCAGCGCAGTGAGCAGTTGAATCAGGAGCTGGTGCGCGAAGTCGAACAGCGCCGCCAAATCGAACAGGAGTTACGCGACGCGCAAGTCGGCCTGCAAGACCGCGTGGCGCAGCGCAATCAGGAGCTGGACGCTGCCAGCCTCGCCCTGAACAAGAGCGAGGCGCGCCTGGCCATGGCGCTGCAAGCCAGTGAGCTGGGGTTGTGGGACTGGAACCTGCAAACCGACGAAGTCCATCACACCCAGCTCAAGGAATTGTTCGGCCTGGAGCCCGAGTACGTCACGGCGATGCTCAGCCACCTCAAACCGCGCCTGCACCCCGAAGACTTGCCGCTGCTCAAGCGTGCGCTGGTGGAGCACCTCAAAGGCCGCAGCGAGGATTATCAGGTGGAATACCGCGTGCGCCATGGCGATGGGCACTGGGTGTGGATCGAAGACCGTGGTCGCGCGGTGGAGCGCGCGCCGAGCGGCCGCGTCACGCGCATGCTCGGTACCCGCCGCGACATCAGTGCGGACAAGGCCCTGGAAGAACAACAACGGCTGGCCTCTACCGTGTTCGAAGCCGCCAGCGAAGGCATCGTGATCCTCGACCCGGATTACGTGTTGATCGCCGTTAACCAGGCCTTCAGCCGCGTCACCGGCTTTGAAATCGACGACATGATCGGGCGCAACGTCGTCGAGCTGCCGAGCAGCCGCGACGCCCGCCGCCATTTCCCGGTGATCCGCCAGGCGCTGCTCAGCCACGGCACTTGGCAAGGCGAGCTGGTAGAAACGCGCAAGAGCGGTGAGCTGTACCCGCAATGGTTGCAATTGAATGTAGTGCGCGATGTTCGCGGAAAAGTCAGCCATATCGTGGGCTTTTTCGCCGATCTTTCAGCACGGCGTGAGTCCGAAGAGCGCATGCGCTACCTCACCCACTACGACGAACTCACCGGGCTGGCCAACCGTTCGCTGTTCCGCGAACGCCTGCGCGAAGCCCATGCGCGCGTGCGCCAGGGCGGGCGTAGCCTTGCGCTGCTGCACATCAACCTGGACCGCTTCAAGCTGCTCAATGACAGCCTGGGGCATGAAGTGGCGGACCAGTTGCTGCAGAAAATGGCGCGCCGGCTGATCAATGCGTTACCCGAGGCCGACACCATTGCGCGGTTGTCCGGTGATGAATTCGCCGTGTTGTTCGATGCCTACGGCAGCCTTTCCAGCCTTGCGCGGGTGGCCACGCGATTGCTCGCCAAACTGCGCGTGCCGGTCACGGTGGAAGGGCATGAGCTGGTGGTCAGCGCCTCGATGGGCGTCAGTCTTTTGCCGGATAATGCGCGGGAAATTTCCGCACTGGTCAGCCAATCGAACATGGCCATGCAGCACGCCAAGCATTTGGGCGGCAACAATTTCCAGTTCTTCACCGACAGCCTGCAAGCCAGCACCCTTGAGCGTTTGCAGCTGGAAAACCACCTGCGCAAGGCCATCGATGACCGCCAGCTTACGGTCTTCTACCAACCCAAACTGTGCCTGGCGACGGGCAAACTGAATGCCGCCGAGGCGCTGATCCGCTGGGAACATCCGCAGTGGGGCATGGTGCCTCCGTGCGACTTTATCGGTTTGGCCGAAGAGACCGGCTTGATCGTGCCGCTGGGCGAATTTGTGCTGCGCCAGGCCTGTTGGCAGGCGTGCGAGTGGCAGCGCCAGGGGCTGGCGCCGATTCGGGTGTCGGTGAACCTCTCGGTGCATCAGTTGCGTCAGGGCAAACTGGTCAGCCTGGTTCGTCAAGTACTCGAAGAGACCGGCCTGGACCCGCAATACCTGGAGCTTGAGCTGACCGAGAGCCAATTGCTCGACAGCGTCGAACACATCATTGCGACCTTCCAGCAATTGCGCGATTTGGGTGTGAAGCTGGCGATTGACGACTTTGGCACCGGCTATTCATCCCTGAGCTACCTCAAGCGCATCCCGGTGGATTACGTGAAGATCGACCAGACCTTTATTCGCGGGCTGGGTCAGGGCCGGGAAGACGCCGCCATTACCCGCGCAATCATCGCCATGGCACATGGGCTGGCGCTTAAAGTGGTGGCCGAGGGCGTGGAAGATCAGCAGCAGCTGGATTTCCTGCGCGGCGAGCGCTGCGACGAGGTGCAGGGCTACTTGATCAGCCGGCCGATGCAGGCCGAAGGGCTGGCAGAATTGTTACGTAAAGATGCAGATTTTCCTTAACGCCGGTTGATACGCCCGTATGGCTACATGGTGCCTGCCCGCTGAATCAGAGGGCATCAGGGCGATTTAGTGATGCATCGGACGGGCAAAACGACAATTCTTGTAGTATAACTACAAGCTTGCTACATCCCTGGCGTCTGCCAATAACAAGAGTCCTGCCCTTTGAACCTGTTGCAACATATCGCCCAGTCGCGCCACCTGTTACGCAAATCGGAACTCAAGGTTGCCGATCACGTGCTGCTTGACCCTGCGGCCGTGATGCACAGTTCCATGGCCGACCTGGCCCACAGCGTGGGCATCAGTGAGCCGACCATCGTGCGTTTCTGCCGCGCCATCGGTTGCTCCGGGTTCCAGGACTTGAAACTCAAGCTGGCCCAGAGCCTCGCCGCCGGAGCGAGCTTCGGCCAGTTTGCGATCCATGAAGACGATTCCGTCGCTGACTACAGCCTGAAAATCTTCGACACCACCTTGCACACGCTGATGGAAGTGCGCGAGAAGCTCGACCCGGTGGAGTTGCAAAAGGCCGTGACGGCGATGTCCCAGGCTCAGCGTGTCGAGTTCTACGGCTTCGGCGCTTCCGGCGCAGTGGCCGCTGACGCCCAGCACAAATTCTTCCGCTTGCTGCTCACCGCTGCGGCCTACAGCGACCCGCACATGCAGGCGATGTCGGCGGTGACGTTGAAGCCAACCGACGTGGCGATCTGCATTTCCCAGTCCGGCCGCTCCAAAGACCTGCTGATCACCGCCAACCTGGTGCGTGAAAGCGGCGCGACGTTGATCACCCTGTGCCCGAGCCAGACGCCGCTGGCGGAGCTGTCGACGGTCAACCTGGCGATCGACGTGCATGAAGACACCGAGATCTATACGCCGCTGACCTCGCGTATCGCCCACCTGGTGGTGATCGACGTGCTGGCGATGGGCGTGGCCATGGCGCGTGGCCCGAGCCTGGTGAACCACCTCAAGAGCGTGAAGCGCAGCTTGCGCAGCCTGCGGTTGTCGCCCAAATCCGTCAAAGCCCTCGACGACTGACCTCAAGGCCATACCTGGTCAACATGTGGGAGCTGGCTTGCCTGCGATAGCATCACCTCGGTTTGACTGACAGACCGAGTTGTCTGCATCGCAGGCAAGCCAGCTCCCACCGTTGATTTGCATCGAGGCTGGAAGATTCATCGTCCTGTAACCCCCGCGCCGCCAAACCGTCATGCCCCGCGCCCATCCTGTACTCCCCGTACTCGCATTGGGAGACTCAACATGGCCCGGCAATACGAAGACAGCAGCAGCGTCAAAACCCGTCGTCAGCAAGAAGACCAGCGCCGCATGGCGTTCCGTCGCGCAATCGAAGACCGTTGCGAGGAGCGCCAATTGCTCCAGAGCATCAGTGACTACCCGGAACTCCACTGGCAGGCACCCGTGGCTGCCCAGCGAAACGCTCAGCCAGCGCGCTGATCTGCACCCGTTCGCTGCGGATAAAGCCCAGGAACGCATGGGCCACCGGTGACAAGCGCTTGGCCTTGGCTTGCACCAGGCACCAACTGCGGTACAGCGGCAATTCTTCCACCGGCAGCTCCTTGAGCCCGCCGGTGGCCAGTTCCAGGTTGACCGCGTGGCGCGTCAGCAAGGCCACGCCCAAACCTGCGTTCACGCATTCACGCTGCGCCTCGGCCGAGGCGACTTCCACCGTCTGGGTGAAGTGCACGCGTTTCTCCTTGAAGTACTCCTCGCATGCCAGCCGCGTGCCGGAACCCGGTTCGCGCAACAGCAGCGTGTAAGGTTCCAGGTCTTGCAGGCGCAGCGGGCCTTGCAGGCTCAAGGGATGATCCGGCGGCGCTACGGCGACGATCGGGTTGTTGAGGAATGGCAGAAATTCCAGGCCCATGTCCTGGGGCACCATCGACATGATCACCAAGTCATCGCGGTTGTCCGACAGCCGTCGAATCACCTGCGCGCGGTTGACCACCGTCAGGTGCAGCTGCACTTCCGGGTGCTGGCGTTTAAAGGCCGCAAACAAGTGCGGCACAAAGTATTTGGCGCTGGATTCCACCGCCAGCTTCAACTGGCCCTGCAACGAACCCTGCATGTCCGACAGCTGCATGTCGAGGTTTTCCAGGCGCCCGAAAATGTCGCGGCTGGCTCGTTGCAAGGCTTCAGCCGCCTCGGTCATGTAGAGCTTTTTACCGACATAATCGAACAATGGCTGGCCGATCAGCTCTTCCAGCTGACGAATTTGTAGGCTAACGGCCGGTTGTGTGAGGGACATTTCCTCGGCGGCGCGGCTGTAGGACCGCAAATCACAGACTTCATTGAAAATCTGCAACTGACGCAATGTCATACGCATCAATGACTTACGCATTATCTAAACCTTTCTTTCGGCTGCCGTGGCGTCAACTATAAGTCTTTACTTATACACGACCCAATAATTATTGATTTTTGTTAATCCTCCGGTGCGCATAGTGTGTGTCTCGCGACTGTCATGAAATATTTAGTCACGCGCCGACCCGGATCCAGGGGGTCGTAGTTCGCAGCAATCGGCTCAAGGGAATTTCCAAGTGATAAAAAAGATCCTGATCGCCAACCGTGGTGAGATTGCCGTACGAATCGTGCGTGCCTGCGCCGAGATGGGCATTCGCTCGGTCGCGGTCTTTTCCGACGCCGACCGCCATGCGCTGCACGTCAAACGTGCCGACGAAGCCCACAGCATTGGCGCCGAGCCTCTGGCCGGTTACCTGAACCCGCGCAAGCTGGTGAACCTGGCGGTGGAAACCGGCTGTGACGCGCTGCACCCCGGCTACGGTTTCCTCTCCGAAAACGCCGAGCTGGCCGACATCTGCGCCGAACGCGGGATCAAATTCATTGGTCCATCGGCTGAAGTGATTCGCCGCATGGGCGACAAAACCGAAGCGCGCCGCAGCATGATCAAGGCTGGCGTACCGGTCACTCCGGGTACTGAAGGCAACGTCGCCGACATCGCCGAAGCCCTCACCGAAGGCGACCGCATTGGTTACCCGGTGATGCTCAAGGCCACCTCCGGTGGTGGCGGTCGTGGTATCCGCCGTTGCAACAGCCGTGAAGAACTCGAACAAGCCTTCCCCCGTGTAATTTCCGAGGCCACCAAGGCGTTCGGTTCGGCGGAAGTGTTCCTGGAAAAATGCATCGTCAACCCCAAGCACATCGAGGCGCAGATCCTCGGCGACAGCTTTGGCAACGTGGTGCACCTGTTCGAGCGCGATTGCTCGATTCAGCGCCGTAACCAAAAGCTCATCGAAATTGCCCCAAGCCCGCAGCTGACCCCGGAACAGCGCGCCTACATCGGCGACCTGTCGGTGCGCGCGGCCAAGGCCGTGGGTTACGAGAACGCTGGCACCGTGGAGTTCCTGCTCGCCGAGGGCGAGGTGTACTTCATGGAGATGAACACCCGGGTGCAGGTCGAACACACCATCACCGAAGAAATCACCGGCATCGACATCGTCCGTGAGCAGATCCGCATCGCCTCGGGCCTGCCACTGTCGGTGAAACAGGAAGACATCCAACACCGGGGTTTCGCGTTGCAGTTCCGTATCAACGCTGAAGACCCGAAGAACAACTTCCTGCCGAGCTTCGGCAAGATCACCCGTTACTACGCCCCCGGCGGCCCCGGCGTGCGCACCGACACGGCGATCTACACCGGTTACACCATCCCGCCGTTCTACGACTCCATGTGCCTGAAACTGGTGGTGTGGGCGTTGACCTGGGAAGAAGCCATGGACCGCGGCCTGCGTGCCCTGGACGACATGCGCCTGCAAGGCGTGAAGACCACCGCCGCCTACTACCAGGAAATCCTGCGCAACCCGGAATTCCGCAGCGGCCAGTTCAACACCAGCTTCGTTGAAGCCCACCCTGAACTGACCAACTACTCGATCAAGCGCAAACCCGAAGAGCTGGCCCTGGCCATCGCCGCCGCCATCGCCGCCCACGCAGGCCTGTGAGGAATACAACAATGTCCAAAAAAATCTTTGTCACCGACACCATCCTGCGCGACGCCCACCAATCGTTGCTGGCCACGCGCATGCGCACTGACGACATGCTGCCGATCTGCGACAAGCTCGACAAAGTCGGCTACTGGTCCCTGGAAGTCTGGGGCGGTGCGACCTTCGACGCCTGCGTGCGCTTCTTGAAAGAAGACCCGTGGGAGCGCCTGCGCAAACTGCGCGCCGCGTTGCCTAACACGCGCCTGCAAATGCTGCTGCGCGGCCAGAACCTGCTGGGCTACCGCCACTACAGCGACGACGTGGTCAAAGCCTTCGTTGCCAAGGCCGCCGTGAATGGCATCGACGTGTTCCGTATCTTCGACGCCATGAACGACGTGCGTAACCTGCGCGTGGCCATCGAAGCGGTGAAAGCTGCCGGCAAACATGCCCAAGGCACCATCGCCTACACCACCAGCCCGGTGCACACCGTCGAGGCGTTCGTGGCTCAGGCCAAGCAGCTGGAATCCATGGGTTGCGACTCGATCGCGATCAAAGACATGGCCGGTTTGCTGACGCCGTACGCCACTGGCGAGCTGGTCAAGGCGCTGAAAGCCGAGCAGACACTGCCGATTTTCATTCACTCCCACGACACTGCTGGCCTGGCTGCGATGTGCCAACTCAAGGCCATCGAAAACGGTGCCGACCATATCGACACCGCCATTTCCAGCTTCGCCTGGGGCACCAGCCACCCGGGTACCGAATCGATGGTTGCCGCCCTTAAAGGCAGCGAATTCGACACCGGGCTGAGCCTGGAACTGCTGCAGGAAATTGGCCTGTACTTCTACGCCGTGCGTAAGAAGTATCACCAGTTCGAAAGCGAATTCACCGCCGTCGACACCCGCGTGCAAGTCAACCAGGTACCGGGCGGGATGATTTCCAACCTGGCCAACCAGTTGAAAGAGCAGGGCGCGCTGAACCGCATGAGCGAAGTGCTGGCCGAAATCCCGCGGGTGCGTGAAGACCTTGGCTTCCCGCCGCTGGTCACGCCGACCTCGCAGATCGTCGGCACCCAGGCGTTCTTCAACGTGCTGGCCGGCGAGCGCTACAAAACCATCACCAACGAAGTGAAGCTCTACCTGCAAGGCGGCTACGGCAAGGCGCCGGGCGTGGTGAATGAAAAACTACGTCGTCAGGCCATTGGCAGCGAAGAAGTCATCGACGTGCGCCCAGCTGATTTGCTCAAGCCGGAAATGACCAAGCTGCGCGGCGAAATCGGCGCGTTGGCCAAGTCCGAAGAAGACGTGCTGACCTACGCCATGTTCCCGGACATCGGCCGCAAGTTCCTCGAAGAGCGCGACGCCGGCACCCTGGCGCCGGAAGTGCTGCTGCCAATCCCTGAAGCCGGCGGCGTGGCCCGTGCCGGTGGTGAAGGCGTGCCGACCGAGTTCGTCATCGACGTGCACGGCGAAAGCTACCGCGTAGACATCACCGGTGTCGGCGTGAAGGCTGAAGGCAAGCGTCACTTCTACCTGTCCATCGATGGCATGCCGGAAGAAGTGGTGTTCGAACCGCTCAACGAATTTGTCAGCAGCGGCGGCAGCAAGCGCAAGCACGCCACCGAGCCGGGCCATGTCAGCACGGCGATGCCGGGCAACATCGTCGATGTGCTGGTCAAGGAAGGCGACATGGTCAAAGCCGGCCAGGCCGTGCTGATTACCGAAGCCATGAAGATGGAAACCGAAGTGCAGGCAGCGATTGCCGGCAAGGTGACCGTTGTTCACGTGGCCAAGGGCGACCGGGTCAACCCTGGCGAAATCCTGATTGAAATCGAAGGCTGATTCAGCCTTCGACACGACCGTTTAATCCTCGGGGGGGCAGGTGCCCTCCTTTTTTTTGCCTGCGATTTGGCGTGCTTAAAACCGCATCTGCCACTGCCCCATCAGGCCATGGCTGCTGCTGTTGGCGCCTTTTTCACCACTGTAGGCCAGACCGAGGCTGTGCTCGGTGGACAGCGCCAGGTCCAGCCCGGCCTGCAGATTGAAGCTGTTGCGGTCCAGTGCAGTGCCCTTGATGGTGAAGTCGTCTGTACGCAGCGCGGCATGGCTGAAGGACTGGCGAACCTGACTGTCAACGGCGCCGTACAAGTGTTTCCAGCTTGTGCTCACGTGGGGGGTGAGGCTCATCCGGTTGTCGAAGCGGTACACCGTGGCCAGGCGCAGGCCGAAGGTGCTGTTCAGGTTTTGCTGGGTCTGTGGGCCGACGTTCAGCGCCGTCACACCGCCGTTTTCCTTGAACCGGTCGCGGTGATAGCGCTGGTAACCGAGGCCCGCAAAGGGTTCGACGCTCAGGTCGGCGTCACCCAATTCATAACCCAACTCTGAAAACAGGGTTTGGCTGGTGGCGTCGTATGTGCTTTTGAGAGACTCCTTGTAATCAAGTAGCTCGACACTGCGCGTGTTCTTGCCGCCATGGCTGCTGTAGATCGCCCCCAGGCGCAGAGCCAGCGGGCCGTCCCGGCGTACCGCGTAACCGCCCAGGTGCCAGCTGTCGAGTTCGGCGGCGAAGCGTTGCGCATCCAGGCGGCTGGTGGATTTGGCGCCCATTACGCCGACCCGCCAGGCGTGGTCCAGCGCCCAGTCGGCGCCGAGCATCAGGCCTTGGGTGCCGTGTTTCAGGCCAGTCTTGAGGCTGCCGTCGTTGCTCAAGCCTTGCACCCAGAAATGGCCGTCGTCGTCATCCGGCAGGGTGCGCAGGGTTGAGAGCAATTGCTGGTTGAGGTGCTGCGTGGTGTTTTGCGTGGAGGCGGCCAGGTTTGCATTTTGGCTGCCTGCAAGCTGTTCGAGCGCCGCGCCAATCCCGCCCGGTTGTTGCGCCAGCTGAGCGCCGAGCTTCTCCAGGTTTTTGATTTGTTCAGAGGTCAATTGGCCAGATTGCAGCAGCCGAGTCAGGGCGGGTTCCAGCACCTTCGCCACCTGCAGGCCATTGTGCGTGGTTGCGTTTTGGGTCAGTGAGCCGTCGATGGGGGCCGCTTTGTTCTCTGGCGGGGAAAACCACTCATCATTAAGCCAGTCATAGTCCGCAGGCGAGCTGATGGGGTCGCGCGCTTGCGCTTGTTGCAGGCTGGCAGCCAGCGCAAGGCTGATCACAAGTACGGTTCTGTAGGGTGTAAAGGGCATGAATTCCCAACCTCTTATGGATGAGGCCGGGAATTTAGCGAGGTGGCGGGTCGATAACTGTCAGGCTACTGACCCGTGATGTGCGGGAGTTGTCCTTACTGGAGCGCGATTAAAAACTCATCTGCCATTGGCCGACCAGCGCGTGGTTGCGGCTGTTGCTGCCGATTTCGCCGGTGTAGCCCACACCCAGGCTGTGGCGGGCTGACAAGCCTACGTCCAGCCCGGCTTCGAGCAACAGGCTGTCACGGTCCAGGGCGCTGCCTTCGACGTTGAACGCCGTGCCACCCGCGAGGAAAGCCTGGCGCGTGCTGTTGTCGACATCGCCATAGGTGTGTTTCCAGCCGGCGCTGACCCTTGGGGTGAGGCTGATGCCGTTGTCCAGTTGGCTCAGGTGTGCCAGGCGCAAACCGAAGGTGCTGCTGAAGTTGTCCTGGGTCTGGCCGTCCACATGCAGCGCGGCGGCGCCGCCTTTTTCGGTGTAGCTGTCGCGCTGGTAACGCTGGTAGCCGAGGCTGGCGAACGGTTCGGCACTCAGGTGGCCGGTGCCCAGGGCGTAGCCCAATTCGGCGAAGGCTTGCTGGCTGTTGGCATCGTAGTCGCCTTTGGGGCGG
This sequence comes from Pseudomonas fluorescens, assembly GCF_002022275.1. Taxonomy (GTDB): domain Bacteria; phylum Pseudomonadota; class Gammaproteobacteria; order Pseudomonadales; family Pseudomonadaceae; genus Aquipseudomonas; species Aquipseudomonas fluorescens_AJ. The sequence continues at coordinate 590,784 of NZ_MSDF01000014.1, read as the reverse complement.
TCGTTGAAACCGTTGAAGGCCACCGTGCGTTTGCTGTCGCCCTGATGCCCGCTGTAAGCCGCGCCGAGGCGCAAGGCCAACGGGCCGCTTTGGCGCAGCGCGTAGAGACCGGCGTGCCAGCTGTCGACGCTGCCGTCGACGCCGGTGGTGTCCAGGTCGGTTCTGGAATAGCCACCGAGTACGCCGAGGCGCCATTCGTTGTCCAGCGCCCAGTCGGCGCCCAGCACCGTGCCTTTGGTGCGTTGGGTCAGGCCATTGCTGCCGTGATCGCCGTCAAGCTTGCCGTAGCTGCCGATGCCTTGCAGCCACAGGCGGCCGCGTGCGTTGGGGTCGTTGAGGTTACGCGCATCGCTCGGCACGCCGGTGGCGGCGAGTACGGGCGTGTCTTTTTGATCGAGCCCGACCAGCAAGCCTGCGCCGCCGCCCAGTTGATGCATCGCCGCGAGCATGCTGTTGCCCACTTGGGCGCTGGCGCCGAGGGTGGCAGCTGTGAGGTTGGCGGTGCTGCTGCCCGCCAGTTGCTCAATGGCCGCGCCAGCGGTGGCGTTGGTGGTATTGAGCAAGGCGTTATACAGCGTGCTGTTTTTGCCCAGGCTCGCCAGGCTGTTGGCGGCGTTGCTGCCGTTGCCGGTGCTGGCGAACTGGTTGAAATTGATGTCGTTGCGCGTGTACGTCAGGCCAACTTGGGTGGGGCTGTAATCCAGCGTCGGCGTGAGGAAGGCATAGTCACTGGTGACGTTGCCGAAGGTGCCATTGATGCTGCCCGCTTGCAGCACGGTGTAATGGCTCTGCCACGGGTAAGTGCCGGTACCCGGGTTGACGGCCAGCGTGGCGCCATTCAAATAGGCCGTGCCGCCGACCTGAACCGGCGCGCTGCTGCCGTCGGCGTTTACGCCATAGGCCAGGGTCGAGCCGCTGCTCATGGTCAAGTCGCGGGTGATGGTCGTAGTGCCCAACGCGGTGCTGGTTTGCAAGGTGCCGTTGACCAGCAGGCTGCCCACCGAGCCGCCACCGGCATAAATACCGCCCGCGTCGACCGTCACGTTACCCACGATGCTGCCCTGGTTGATCAGTTTGGCGCCGCTGAAAATCTCGCCGCCGTCGCTGAAGTCACCCTGGCTGGTGAGGGTCCAGGTGCCTTGTTTTACGTCCAGCCATTCGAAGTTGCGGCTGTTGCCGAAACTGCCGCCGGCCGGGTCGTCCATGGTCACGCGGTCATAGCCGGTGCCGCCGTCTACCAGGCCGACAAAGCGGCTGCCGCCGAGCAACACCAGCTTGTCGTCGCCACCGCCCAAATCCAGAGCCAGGCCGTTGCTGCCGCTGATGGTGCCGCCGTTGATCACGGTGTCGGCAAAGTTGCCGACGAACTTCACGCCAAAGCCGTTCAGACCCTGAATGGTGCCGTGGTTTTCCAGGGTGGTTGCCGCAACGCCCGGTCCGTCGCTGCCGTCGTCCACCAGTACCGCGTTGTTGGCGCCACTGACCAGCGCGCCGCTGGCGTTGTACACATAGCCGCCGCCCAGCGCGATACCTTCGCTGCCGTTGGCAAAGCCGTTTTTGTCCACACCGCCTGCGCCGACGCCCTGGATGATTCCGTAGTTTTCAATGTGGGCGACTTTGTCGATGTCCACGCCATCGCCGTCGCCATCCGGTTGCAGCCCGGAGAACGCGCCAGTGATGGTGCCGTGGTTGATCACTGTGCCGTCGCCGTCGGAACCGAAGCCCGAACCGTTGCGGCCGATGACCGTGCCGTAGTTGGTCAGCGTGGCGCCAAGGTCAGTGGTGATGCCATGGCGGCCACCGGAAATCAGGCCGTAGTTGGTCACCGTCACGCCGGTGGCGGAGTCGATGTCCACGCCGTCGAACTTGTCGTCGCGCGAGAACGTATCGCCCGTCGAAATTTCGCCATAGTTGGTGATCGTGGCGTTGCCGCCGGTCTTCATGCCGTCGCTGGCATCACCGCGAATCAGCCCGCCTGCGCGGTTGATGATGGTGGTGGTGACGTTGCTGCTGCGGATCGCATCCAGGTCCAGCCCTTGGCCGGTGGCCGAGCGAATGGTGCCGCTGTTGTCGATCAACAAGCTGCCGCTGGGGAAATTGCTGTTGATGCGCAGCGCGTCGTTGGCGCCCTGGATCACGCCGCCGGCGAGATTGTAGATGCTGTAGTTGCGCGCCCCGGTAAGGGAGCCCGAGCTGTCGATGCCACGCCCACCGCTGGAAACCAGCTTGCCCGCGTTGGTGATCACCACGCCCGCGCCGCTGGTGCCATCTTTCAAGGTCACCGCCACGCCGGGCGTGGTGATGCTGCCCGCCGCCGACGTGGTCAACGCATCACTGCCACCCAGGGTTTGCCCCGTGGTGGTGGGTGTGTTGATCTGCAGGTTTTTCGGCGGGGCAGTCGCCGCTTCGACGAAGCCGCTGCTGGCCAATAAAGTGATGGCGAGCGCGAGGCGATGGGGAGACGGGGGCATGGCAGGCGACCTTGTTATGGGAAACGAGTCGACCTGTATAGCGGAGGGGGGTTGCAGGAATGTGTCAGAGAAGTTGCAGATGCTCTGATTGCATTAAATTGCACTTTTTGGAAGGTTTCAGGCATTGAAATGCATTTTAATGCGTAAAATCGCTCCGCAAGACAGAGCTGAATGCACTATATTGCAGTAGTACCCTCGCAAATCGCTTAATAGGTGCACTAAATTGCAGATGGACACCCCCTTCAGTTTGATGTTGCAACTCTTCACTGAGGGTCAGTGGCGTGATGCTATGCGGTTGGAGTTCTCTGATCCTCAAAAAGGTTTTGATGGGCCCTGCCGGTTTCATTACAGGCAGGATTACCTCGTGGATAACCTTCAGGACATCCAGCTGCCTTTCTCCACATCCGTCAGTGCGCGGTTTCCACTGGAGTGGGATGTAGCGGCCCTCAAATCAGCGCCAGCTTTTTTGCATGATATTGCGCCTGCGGGTGCAGCCAAGCGCTTTTTGATGAGCCGAATCGGGCGCGAGAAGCCAGAGGAGATCAGCGCAGATTTATTCTTGTTGGGGCGCAGCACGCCGGCACCCATTGGCAACATGCGTATCAAGGAGTCAGTGCAAGCGTTGGGTGGTGGGGTCTCCATGGGTTTTCCACGTCATGAAGTCATCAGTCGTGATAACCGCTTCCTTGAATATGCCTATGAACAGGGCGCCGCCATTGGCGGGGCGACAGGGGCGGGCGGTGAAGCGCCAAAACTGTTAATGACGCAGGGCATTGATGGCCTGTTGTACCCGGACGCCATCCTGAACGATGCCGACGTCACTCAGCACTGGTTTATCAAGTTCGCCCGCAACCAGGCCACGCAGCTCGATCAAGACATCCTGAAAAGTGAATATCACTATTACAAGGCACTTCAAACACTCGGAATAGAAACCGTTGCCGCAGAAGGGCTGGCATTGGAAGAGGCCACCAAGCCCAGCCTGTGGATGCATCGCTTTGATCGCCGAGTCAGTGAGAAAGGCGTCGAGCGATTGGCTGTGGAATCGATTTACTCCCTGTCGGGCGTGACGACACCCGGCAGCTACATGGACCATTCGCAGGTCATCAGGCTGTTGGTGAACCAATGGCGTGCGGTGGGGCAAGAGGCCCAGGTGGCCGATCTGGTTGCGGACTATTTGCGTCGAGATTTGCTGAACAAAGTGTTGGGCAACGCAGATAACCATGGGCGAAACACGTCGATCATCCGTGGGCGCGACTCGCTGCGGCTAGCGCCTATTTATGACCTGGCCCCGATGGTGATGGACGCCGAAGGCATTACCCGAACCACCAAGTGGCCCAAAGCGTTGGAAGTGGCAGGTGATATCAACTGGCGAGGCGTGTGCGATTCGTTGGCCGAGTCAGTCGACCCGGAACAATCGTATGAGCGGTTGCGACATGACGCTGAACAACTGCGAGCGTTGCCGGACATCCTGGTCGCCAGCGGCTTGCCCACGGCGACCTTTAACCATCCCGGCATCCCGTTGGGAAAACTCGACCTGCGCTTGAAACAATGGGGCCTGAGATGACGATTACCCTTGATGCTCGTGCTCTGATGATCGAGAGCATTGAACAAGGCCTGGCTGACGGTTCGCTCGAAATAGGCGCCGCCGTGCGCCGCCTGCGCACCGAAGTCACCGGCCTTCACCAGAGCCAGTTCGCCAAGATGTGCAAAATCTCCGTGCGCACGTTGGTGCATATCGAACAGGGTGAAGGGAATCAAACATTGAAGTCGTTGAATGCTGTGTTCCGGCCGTTCGGAATGAAGATGGGCGTGGTGAAAGTTCGCAGAAGTTTGTAGGGCGGCCGAGCACAAGGCTCAATTTGATAGAGATCTAATGTGGCGGGCTTGCCCGCGATGGCGGTGGGTCAGCAATGGAGATGTTGGCTGACAAATCGCTATCGCGGGCAAGCCCGCTCCCACAGTGATTAATGGTGTTTGGGGAATTCAGTCTCGGCACTGGGCCAGGCTTTTCACCTGACCGTCACCACTCTGATTCGCCTCCGACAACCACTCTTCAAACCCCGCGCCAACCTTCGGCCATTCCGAGTCAAGAATCGAATACCACGCGGTATCACGGTTTTGGCCCTTGACCACCATGTGCTGGCGGAACACGCCTTCAAAACTGAAGCCCAGGCGCTCAGCCGCATATTTGGAGCGGCCGTTGCCGTTGTTGCACTTCCACTCCAGGCGACGGTAACCCTGGTCGAAGGCGTGCTTGGCGAGCAGGTACACCGCCTCGGTGCTTTTCGGCGAGCGCTGCATCGGCGCGCCGAAGGTGACGTGGCCGATTTCGATGCGGCCCTGGGCCGGGACGATGGACATCAGGCTGAGAATGCCTTGCACCTGCCCGCTGGCGCGGTCGATCACGCTGAAGAAATACGGGTCGCTGTGTTGGGCATGGTTGTTGAGCCACGCATCAAACGCGGCGCGCTCGGGGAAGGGGCCGTAGGGTAAATAATCCCACAGTTTCGGGTCGGCGCCGGGGCCTTGCAGGGCCTGGAACAAATCATCGCCATGGCGCTCCGGGTCGAGTTTTTCCAGGCGGATAAAGCGCCCTTCGAGCAGTTGCACGGTCGGTGCGGGGACGCCTTTCCAGTCGGCGAGGGAAGTGGACATGCTGCGCTCCTTAAAGACCTTTGCGAAATTGAATGAAACCCGGGCGTTCGGCGATGCGTTCGTACAGCTGGATCGCCGTTGCGTTGGTTTCGTGAGTCAGCCAGTGCACTTTGGCGCAACCATCGGCCTTGGCGGTGGCGTAGACGAATTCGATCAGTTGGCGGCCGACGCCGGTGCCGCGTTGGGCCGGGTCCACCAGCAAATCCTGCAGGTAACAGGAGTTTTCGATGCTCCAGTTGGAACGATGGTAGATGAAGTTGACCATGCCCACGGCCTTGCCGTCCTGCCAGGCCAGCGCCGAGTGGGTCGGTTCGCTCGGGTCGATCAGGCGCTGCCAGGTGCTTTGGCTGACGGCGTCCGGCAGTTCGGTGTTGTAGAACTTCAAATACGCGTGCCACAGCGGCAGCCAGGCGGCGTGGTCGGCGGTGGTGACCGGGCGGATGTCGAACTGACTCATTCTGAAACTCCTTGGGGAATAAAGCGCGCCAGGGTCTGGTCGCGCACATCAATGCTGGCGGCCAGGCCGTTGCGTACGCCGGCGATGTCAGCCGGGCTGCGGTTCTGGCTGAGTTTGCGTTTGCCGATCAGCCGCTCGATCGGCAAGGCGAAGCCGACGATGGCCCTGAGCATGCCTTCAATGTAGTCGGCGGGGGCGTCGCTGACTTTCCAGGGCTGGGCGCGGCCATCTTCGTGGCGATCGGTCAGCGCCGTGACCACGCTGAGCAAACGCTCGGCGTCACTGAACACCTCGGCTTTGCCGTAGGCATGCACGGCGATGTAATTCCAGGTCGGCACCACTTTGCCGTGCTCGGCCTTGGTCGGGTAGAACGCCGGGCTGATGTAGGCCTCGGCCCCGGCAAAAATCACCAGCGCGTCGCTGCCGTTCTGCAGCTCTTTGCCCTGCGGGTTGGCTTTGGCCAGGTGGCCGTACAGCGTGCCGTTCGGGCCTTCATCCGGGTTGAGCAGCAGCGGCAAGTGGCTGGCCATGAGCCCTTGCTCACCAAAGGTCACCAGCTGCGCCAGGCGGGTGTGCTGGATCAATTGATGCAGTTCGGGCAATTCGTCGAGCGTGAAGGCGCGGGGCACGTACATGGAAATATTCCTTGGCGAATGCCTGCATCCTAGGCAGGCTAATGGTTCGTTTAAAGAGCCATCTGGCATCCATTTCATAGGTCCAATATGCCGCCCATTGCGCCGCCACTGTCATTCAACCCTGCCGGAATTGAACTTGATCGTCGTCAGGGCCTGACGCGCCAACTGTATGAAGCTTTGCGTCAACGCGTGCTGGACGGGCGCCTGGTCAGCGGCACGCGTTTGCCGGCGACCCGCGACTTGGCGGCGGCACTGTCGATCTCGCGCAACAGTGTGGTGCGGGCTTACGATCAGCTGTACGCGGAGGGGTTTACTGAGAGCCGGGTCGGTGATGGCACTTATGTCGCTCAACTGCCCGGGGCGAAAAAACTATCCACAAAACCATCCACAGGGTTATCAACATGCTTATCCCCAGCCTTATCCACAAAATGGGCAAATTTGCCTGAAGATCTGGACAGTGAAGTTATCCACAGCGCAGGGTTGGCACGGATAAAAACCAACCATCTTTCACAGCCACCGTCCGGGCCGCCACGGGCCTTTCGCGTAGGCGTACCGGCATTCGATCTGTTTCCTTTTGAGGTGTGGGCCAAGTTGAACGGGGCGTTCTGGCGCAACCCGGACCTGGAGCAGCTCTGCTACGGTGACCCGGCAGGTGACGCTCGTTTGCGCGGCTTGATTGCCGCTTACTTGCGCAGCGCGCGGGGCATGCAGTGCACGGCTGAGCAAATAGTGATCACCAGCGGCGCACAGCAGGCAATTAGCCTTTGTGCACAGCTGCTGGTAGAGCCGGGAGATGGGGTGGCAGTGGAAAACCCCGGCTATCGCGCGGCCGGGCATGCATTCGCCTTGGCGGGCGGCAAACTGCATGGCGTACCGGTGGACAGCGAGGGCATTGATTGCCAGGTGCTCAACACGCTGGATGATTGCCGTGTGGCCTACGTCACGCCGTCCCATCAGTACCCGCTGGGCGTGGTGATGAGCCTGGCGCGACGCCTGGAACTGCTCGCCTGGGCCGAGCGCACGTGCGGCTGGGTCATCGAGGACGACTACGACGGCGAGTACCGCTACAGCGGCGCGCCGTTGTCGCCTTTGGCAGCCTTGGACCGAAGCGGGCGCGTGCTGTACGTGGGCACGTTCGGCAAGGTGGCATTTCCCGCATTGCGCCTGGGTTACCTGGTATTGCCACCGGGTTTGGTGGACGCGTTCTCGCGGCGCCGCGCCGTCGACATGCGCCACTCCGAAGTCAGCACCCAGGCGGTGATGGCTGAGTTCATGGCGGCCGGGCATTTCCAGCGGCACATCCGGCGCATGCGTCGCGCGGCGTTGAGCCGACGCAATGCGTTGCTGGCGGGCTGGCCCAGCGGGTTGCCGGGTGTGGGTGAGTTGCCTGGCGTGGCGGCGGGGCTGCACATGACCGTACGTGTGGACAGTTTGGCCCGTGAGCAACAATTGCTCGAGCAAGCGCACGCGGTGGATGTCGAGATCAACGGTTTGAGCACGTACTGGCTCGCACAATCGACCACCCCCGAGGATCAGCGTGCTGGCTTGGTACTGGGCTTTGCCGCCGTGCCCGAAGCGGGCATTGCGCAGGCACTGGCGCGGTTGCGCCAGGCCTGGCAACGCTGAATCAGGTACCCGACTTGATCTTGGTCCAGGCGCGCGTCCTCGCCCGTTCCGCATCACGCCCCAAGGGTTTCAAGGTGTACAGCGTGGCCATCGCGGCCTCGGTCGGGTACAGGTTGGGGTTATTGCGAATCGCCGGGTCGACCAGCCCGGTCGCGTCCTTGTTCGGGTTGGGGTAACCGACAAAATCGCTGATGGGTGCGATCACCTGAGGTTGCAGCAGGTAGTTGATGAAGGTGTAGGCGTCCTGCGGGTTCTGCGCGCCTTTGGGGATGGCGAGCATGTCGAACCAGATCGGCGCGCCTTCCTTGGGCAGGCGCATGTCCACAGTCACACCATTCTTGGCTTCCTTGGCGCGGTTGGCGGCCTGGGAAAAACTGCCCGAGTAACCGACAGCCACGCAGATGTCGCCGTTGGCAATGTCGGCCATGTATTTGGACGAGTGGAAGTAGGTGATGTAGGGGCGGATTTTCATCAGCAAGGCTTCAGCCTTGACGTAATCCTTGGGGTTGCTGCTGTTGGGGTCCAGGCCCAGGTGCTGCAAGGCCAACGGCAGAATTTCCGAGGGTGAGTCGAGCAAGGCCACGCCGCATTGTTTAAGTTTGCTGATGTTCTCTTCCTTGAAGATCAGGTCCCAGCTGTCCACCGGTGCATTGGGGCCCAGCACGGCTTTGACCTTGTCCGGGTTGAAGCCGATAAGGATAGTGCCGTACATGTAGGGCACGGCGAATTTATTGCCGGGGTCGTTGGCTTCGATCAGCTTCATCAGCTTGGGGTCGAGGTGGTTCCAGTTCGGCAACTGGCTGCGGTCCAGCGGCTGGAACACGCCGGCTTCAATCTGCTTGGCGAGGAACACGTTGGACGGCACCACCACGTCATAGCCCGAGTTGCCGGTGAGCAGCTTGGCTTCCAGGGCTTCGTTGGTGTCGAAGATGTCGTACACCAGCTTGATCGCCGGGTTTTGCGCCTTGAAATCTTCCAGCGCCTTGGGCGTGATGTAGTCGAACCAGTTGTAGACCTTGAGGGTTTTTTCTTCAGCCTGTGCCGCGCCGCTCAACACGGCGGCGCACAAGGCGAGGGAGGTGAGCAGCTTCATCGGGTGACTCCTTCCAGTTCGAAACCTTCAAGGACGTTGACGGCATTGATGCCGATTTCTTCGACGGCGTAGCCGCCTTCCATCACAAACAGAGTGGGCTTGCCCAGGCGCGCGAGGCGTCGGCCCATGGCCAGGTAATCCGGGCTGTCGAGCTTGAATTGGGAAATGGGGTCGTCCTTGAAGGTGTCCACGCCCAGAGACACCACGATGACGTCAGCGCCGTAGCGTTCGACCTCTGCGCATGCCTCTTCGAGCGCTGCGCTCCACTGGCCCCAGCCTGAGCCTGCGGGCAGCGGGTAGTTGAAGTTGAAACCTTCTCCTGCGCCTTCGCCCAGCTCATCGGCGTAACCGAGGAAGAACGGGAATTCTGCCTCCGGGTGGCCGTGGATCGAGGTGAACAGTACGTCGCTGCGCTCATAGAAAATCGACTGCGTGCCGTTGCCGTGGTGGTAATCCACGTCGATGATCGCGACTTTCTGGTGGCCCTGATCAAGAAACGCCTGGGCGGCAATCGCGGCGTTGTTGAGGTAGCAATAGCCGCCCATCAAGTCGCCTGCGGCGTGATGCCCGGGCGGGCGGCACAGGGCGAAGGCACTGGGGGCGCCTGCCTGAATCGCCTGCTGCGCGGTGAGCGCCACTTGCGCCGCGCTGTACGCCGCTTGCCAGGTGCCGGCGGTGATTGGTGCCCCGCCGTCAAAGCTGTAATAGCCAAGTTGGCCGTGCAAACTGGTGGGCAGCACGCGGCGCAGGGTGCGGGCGGGCCAGGTGTAGGGCAGCAAGTCGCCGTCCTGGCCGAATTCGGTCCAGCGCGCCCAGGCACCTTTGAAGAAGTCGAGGTAGTCGCGGCTGTGAATGCGCTCCAGCGGGGCCAGGCCGAAGTCCTGTGGCGCCTGCACCGGGCCCAGCTCGCGGTCTTTGACCCGTTGCAGTACATGGTCGGCGCGCGAGGGCATTTCGAAACAGGGCATGAGTTGCCCATCCATCAGTTCACAGCGTCCATGGTGCAAATGGTGATCGTCGGAGTAGATCGTCAGCATGGGTACTCCCCGCAGGCCTGTTGTTGTGCCTTGCAGTGTTGCGGGGCGGGGAGTTCAAGAGAATGGCAGGAGCGGCCAGAAGGGGATAAATATGGCCAAAGTAAGTGACCGTAATTCGCCCTTCAATGGCATGAGTTGAAGACGAACACTGTTCCTGTGGCGAGCGGGCTTGCCCCGCGTTGGGTTGCGTAGCAACCCCAAAAATGGGACTGCTGCGCAGTCCAACGCGGGGCAAGCCCGCTCGCCACGGGTTTTTAGTGGTTGTTAGTGGCGCATCAGGCTGGGGGCTACGCCACTCCAGCGCACAAACGCATGGCGAAAGCTCGCTGTCTCACTGAAGCCCAACTGTTCGGCGATCTGATGAATCGGCATCTGGTCATGTGCCAACCACAGTTTGGCCTGCTCAAAACGCAGCTCGTCGAGCAATTGTTGGTAGCTGCACCCTAACGCCTGCAAGTGCCGGCGCAGGGTGCGCGCCGAGCAATTCATCTGCGCGGCCAAGCCATCCAGACCGGGCGCGGCGTGCAACTGGTCGGCCAGCAACTGGCGCACGCGATTGAGCCAGGCCTGGCGCCCGGTGAATTCAGAGTTCTGTTTGCGGCAACGCTCCGCCATGGCCCGGTGGGTGATGGCATCCGCCAGAGGCAACGGTTGTTGCAGCCACTGCTGGTCGAAGGCAAACCCATTGGTCAGTGCGTCAAATTGCATGGGGCAGTCGAAACGTTCGGCGTAACGGGCGTGGTAATCCGGCGCCGTGTAATTGAAGCGTGCTTCACGCAAGGGTAGGGCGCGGCCAAGCAAGTCATCACAGATGACTTTCATCGACACCAGGCAAAACTCCACGTTGAACGCTGCCAACTCGGGATTTTCCCGATAGTCGCCGGCGGTCAGCCAGATCTGCTCGCCGTCTTCCACCAGGCTGAGCTCGAAAAGTGTTCCCAACAGCGCCGGGTAGCGCAGCGCCAGGCGCAAAGCGTCACCTAAGGTGGCACTGGTGAGCAGCGCGTAGCCGAGTAACCCATAGCAAGACACGTGCATACGCTGGCCCAGTTCCAGGCCGATGTCCTGGCGCAGGGCCACGGCATTGGCGCACACGCGCATCTCCTGGCAGGTGGTGATGCGCGTGTCGGCGCGGTTTAGATCGGCCACGCCAATACCGCTGCCAGCCAGCAGTACGTCGCTCGCCAGGCCCTGACCCTGGAAGGTGGTCAGGACCAGGGATACGGCGTTGAGGGTGGTCAGGTGTGAATGCAGCATGGGAAAACCGGTGCCAGGGTGTACAGCACAAGCAGCAAGTTGCATGCCGCCCCGCCGGCAGCGCGGATCAATTACCGGATTCGGATTTCGGCCTCTCGAAAAATAGGCGTCGGGCTTGTTCCAGGCTGATCTCGCTACGCAAAAAATTGACTCTCTGCTTGCTGGTCAAGCCTTTGAGAGTGTTGGCTGCAGCCCCCATGCGATGTTCTTCGACGGTCTTCAAGCGTGCCGACAAGTAGGCCTTGTCGGGCGTCCACTCGGCACTGTAATGAAATTCGGCATACCAAAGTACTTCATGACTGAGGCGTTCGCTGATGCTGTATTCCGACACGTAATCGGCCTTGTGCCCCCTCTGCCGGCGGTTGAGGGTCTTTTTGATGGTGATCGCGTCATGCTGCTTGAGCCAATCAAGTGCCCAAGCGGTGGGCGGGTGTTGCTTGATCGCGCTGAGCACTCGCGTGTTGCTGTTCTGAAAAAGGACGTCAACAGCATCGACCAAGGCTTTTTTTACGCTACTGGCTGGAAGCGTTTCGCTCTCGGTGTCGTTGCTTGACGTCAGCGCGTGTTCGATGGCATTGGCGGCCTGCTCCAGGCGAGCCGCCTGCTGGTGGTAGAGCTGTTCGATACTGATAGGCGTTCGGTCTGGCCTGACAGCGCGGGCGCTGGCGCGCACCTGAAATGCCGGCAACTCGTCGAGCAACGCCTGCCCGCGTCGGATATGGGTCTGGATATCCACTGGCGAAGGTGTCGTGGGCGGTGTCTTGAGGCGTAGGGCCCAGACACCTTTGGTTTTTTCATGGAAGGTGGCGATTACTTTGCTGGTGACCGGCGAGGTGACATCCACCAGCCAGGTTTCTTTCGCCAGATCAGTCAACCGCGGTTCGCCAATGAGCTGCCCATGAAAGCGCGTGCGGATGTATTTTTTGTGCAGCCTGGGCGGGGTGGGCGGCGGTGTCGGACGGCTTCGTACGCGGTCTCGTTCGGCCGTCGACACGCCAAGGCCTCTGATGGCTTGGCGCTGATAGGCGGCCAGTTGGCTGCGCAGCGTTTGCAGCGGCGTTGGCAGGGCGTGCTCTGAAAAATCGGTGGCAAAATCCTGCAGTTGTTCGTCCTGAGTCTGGAACTGCTCGATCAAGCTGTTGAGGGTGTCGATCTGTTCGTCGAGTTGCGACTCGCTTTGTTCAAGCAGGGTTTCCTGCAAGCACTGAATCGATATCTCGGCGCTGTTTACGATCTGATCGAGCGTCGACCAGGCAACGGGCGCCGTCTCAATACTGGTAGGAGCCAGGCACAAGTTGCGCGAGATCGACACGCGTAACGCTTTCAATTGGTCCACGCCATAGCCGGGCAGCGTGCCCTGGATGATGCTGATCAGGTGCTTGCCATCCCTGCCCAGCTGATCAAGCTCACTGAAACGGCTCTGCATGTATTCCAGGTGTTCAATGGTGACCGGAATCAGCTCGTTCAGGCTTTGGCCATCTTCGATGTGGCGGTCTTGTGGCGACTCGGCCTGGCGCTCGATTTGTTCCAGTGTGGTGCGCAGTTTCGGGGTAAAACGAGTGAGGATTTCGCGCAAACTTTCGCCTGTCATTTTAGTTTGCGCCTTGATATAGCCCAGGGCTTTTTGCGGGTAGTCCGGTGTGGGTGCGTTGACACTCAATTCCTTGAGTTTTTGCAAGGCCGATTCGTACTCCTTGCGCTGGTTATCCAGGGTTTGGAGGTAGGTCTGTCGACGCGCTTCGGCTGACGTGGAAGGTCCCGCTTCCATGGCCAAGCGCGTTTGTTCCAACTGGCGTTGGGCGGTTTTTTTGGTTTTCTCGAACGTGTCCAACTGCAGGCGTAGCTCTTGTGCGCGTTTGAGCGCCAAGGCCTGTGCCTTGCGGGTCAGGTATTTGGGGCCGCCCCCGCGCAGGCGCAGGCGGGTATCGACAAACCATTGCCCTTGGCTGTTGTGGATCAACGGCGGGCCGGTGCGCTCCGGTTGAGCAGGGTCGACAATCAGCACGCTGTCGTTTTCGTCAACCAACACCTGGAACCATCGCGTGCCCACTGGCGCGTACCAGGTTTGCCCTCTGCCATACAGGTGTTGATGTGCCCCCAAGGCGGTGTTGGCCGGCCCCAGCGCGGCGGGTTTGGCTACTTTGAAACTGTCCAGCACGGTCGCCAGGCGCAGCGGCGTACGGTTTATTGCGCCACTGGTATGCAAGGGTTGGTCGTGGTTGCTCTGCGCGTCCGAAGTAATCGTCGCCAGCTTTTTGATAATCGGGGTTTTTGGTTTAACGATGGGGCGCGGGAGCTTGGTAGCGGCAGGCGCGTCGAACTCACGGCGTGGCGCGTTGCGGCTGACGCTGTGCAGGGTGAGTGCCATGCCGATGTTCAGCAGCAAGTCGGTGAGGGCTGCCCAGGGTGACTGTTGTTCAGGATGGGCCTGGGCGTCGACCACGTTTTGCAGCTGATCCATGATCTGCCAAATCCAGGCAGCGACGCCGACTGTCCTGCCGAGGAAGGGCAGCGCCGCATTGAAGATCATCCAGCCGGCGCGCTTGAAGGTGGCCCATCGGGCATCGCTGTTGGAGACTGATTGGCGGTCGGCCAGTTCGACCAGGGCGTTGGCATTGGCGTTATACAGCGTGACGAACTGATCGCCAGCCAATGTGTCCGTGCCGAGCACGACCGGGCCGCTCATGATCAGCAACTTGATGGGGTCTACCACGAACTCGACCACTGTCCAGGGCGAGGGTAGTTGACCCGGGAACACATACTGGGCGTAGTCATTTCTTGAGTCATCCGGCAGCCAGGCGAGTACCGAGTCCCGCAGGCTCGCGGATTGTTGGAGGGCGTAGATCAAGTTGGTGGGCGAGGGGTATTGGCTCAGCGGCTGGTCGAGCAGTGGCCGGTACAGCAAGCAAGGGCCAGCCGCCGGGTCGATGGGGCCGATGATGAACATGTTGGCGACCGTGTCCTGCGTGGTGTCCAGTCGCCTTGTCGGCTCGAACGCCAACGGCCGCATAACGATCGGTTGACCCTGCACAAAGCGGTCATCGGGTTCCGCCTGCATCACCGCCACCACGTAACGAAAGCCGAGCTCATCAATGCCGGCCTCGTCGCGAATCTTGCACTGCAGCGCAAGCAACGGCAGTTGAAGACGCAGGTGCTGCGCGTAGAGCGTCTGACGGCGTTTGGATTCTTGTGGGTCGGCGAGCAGTTTTTGCTTGATCAGCGCGGGGTAGGCGTTACCGATGTCCGCTCGGCTGATCAGCGTTTTCAAGTAGTCAAAGGTCAGCCAGTCAGGAAGGGCTTGAGCGCTTTTCTTGCGCAGCGTGGTGACGCCTATGGGCAAGGCGATCAGGTTCTGCAATGCCAGTTCTGCAACGCTGAATACTGACGTGTCGAATTGCCCTGGCATTGGGAATAATCCCCAGAGCACCGGGCTCTTGACCCCAATGTCCAGGTCTTCGAGAAGTTGAGGGGCGGCGTTGGGGTGATCCTTACGCATTTGGGCATTCAGCACGTCCAGTGCGTATTCCTGAATCGGGCTGATGCCATCCTGATAAGACTGGCCCTGATTTGAACTGTGCAAGGCCGCCAGGTCCTTGAGATAACGCGAATAGGTGTTCTGGTCTGAGTCAGAGGCGCTGGTGAGCCACTCGGGGAGAGCATGGATGAATGGTTGCAGATCGGGGGCTGCCACGGTGGATTGGGGGGTTGGCGGTGACGCCAGGGGTTTCTGGGGAGCGTCCGGTTCGCGTAAATCCGAAAAATCAATGGCACCGATGGCGGCAACCTGCAAGCTGACGAAGGCACACGCCAGGTAGTCGAAAAAATCACCATCGGGTTCAAGCAGGCGCCACTGAATGGTTTTGTGGGTGATGGAGTTATCCAGAAGGTTGGGCAGGTCCTTAGCGAGTAGTTCCAAGGTGCTGTATTTTTTGAAGCCCAGGAGCAGTGACTGAGTGAGGATGACGTCGCGGCCTTCCTGTTGACCGATGACGACGCTGATCAGGTGCTCGTTGAGGTGCGTGACTTTGCCAGCCGCGTCGATCTCGTCGATATCGATCACATAGGCCCGCACAGCATTGGGATCACTGAGCAGGCGTGTCGTGAGGTCGGGTGTGCGGTACAGCTCATTCGCCATCTCGCGGTCTGCGGCGGTCCAGCCAGAGAGATCTTTAACATCCCAGAATTCACGTAACGCAGTGGACAGCGAATGCCAGCGCGGGCCGCTGTCACCCTCGGCGCCATTCCAGTACGCCAGCTGAGTCTGTTGATAGCCACGCAGGATCACGGGCGCCAGGGTATTGAGCATTTCGGCAATGTCGAGAATGCGCACCGGCAGATGCACCGCCGGCTCAACGATAGGCAATTGGGTCAGGAAGTGTTCTCCCTCCAGGTACAGGGCGGGAATCGCTACCACTGACTGGATCGCCAGAAGGTCGGTCAGTGCGTTGTAATAGCGACCGGCAGGGACGACATGGTCATCGACAATCGCCCATGCCGGCGTGCCGACCACGGCAATATCGGGATCGATGTCCAGTGACGGATACAGCTTCTGCAATTGTTCGCGCAGTAACCCGGCGGCGACTTCGCGAAAAGCGGGGCCGATGGACATTTGCGTGATCAGTGCTGCGGTGAGGTTGTGAGGTTGGGCCGTTGAAAGGGTGGCGGTCATGGAGCGTCCTGGCGTGCATGAGAATGGCAACGACCCCAGGGTTGTCCCGGGGTGTTGTCATGCTAGAAAACGCACGCTCAGCAACGGTGGTGCTTATGTAGGTTGGCGCTGGCGCTCAGCGCAACTCACCGCACAGGTCCAGCTCCACCAGACGGCGGATTTCCTGAGTATCGAGCCCGGCACCGATCAGCGCATTGAGCTTGCCGAACGCCGCTTCGCGGGTCATGCCGCCACCGGACAGCACGCCGACGCCACGCAGGCGGCTGCCGGCTTCGTAGACGTCCAGCTCCACGCCGCCTTCATGGCATTGGGTGATCGCCACCACCACAATCCCTTGGTTGTGCGCCCGTTGCAGACTGGCGAGGAACGCAGGATTGTCGCTCGGCCCGGTGCCGCTGCCGAAGCATTCGAGGATGAGTGCCTGGATGCCGCTGTCGATCAACGCGTCCAGTTGAATGGCCGCGATGCCCGGTACCAGCGGCAACACGCCGACATTGGCCAGCGCCTTGGGTTGGCGGTAATGCAGGGCTGCAGGGATCATGTCTGCCTGGGCCACACCGCCATTGCGTTGCAGAGCGGCAAACGGGTTGCGGCCAAAGCTGCGAATTTTTGCGCAGCGGGTCGGTGCCATCAGCGCACCGTGGAAATACAGCTGCACACCGGCTGCCAGGCCTTCGCCCAATGCGGCCAATGCACCGCTGACGTTTTCCCAGGCATCACTGTCGGGCACGCCAGCCGGCAACATGGAGCCGGTGAACAGCACCGGCGCCGGCAGGCCCAGCAGTTGGAAGCTCATGGCGGCCGCGCTGTAGGCCAGGGTGTCGGTGCCGTGCAGGATCAGCACGCCATCGCAGCCCTGATCCACTGCGTCGATCACGGCGGTGTGCAGGCGCTGCCAGTAAGCGGGCGTCATGTTGGCGCTGTCGATCAGCGGCGCCATTTCCTGAAAGCGCCAAGCGGGCAGTGGCTGGTTGGCGAGTTGCTCGCGCATGCGCGCTTCGAAACCGGATGCGGGGGCCAGGCCGTTGGCGCTGGCCTGCATGCCGATGGTGCCGCCGGTGTAGAGCACCATGACGTTATTGGATGCTGACATTGAGATTCTCCTGAACGAAAAACGCCGCCGGGCCCAGAGCATGCCCAAGGCCGGGCGGCGTGTCACTGCTGATCGTTTTAGCGTTGCGCTTGAGCGTTCAGTTCAGCCGATGGAGCCACTTGCGGTTTTGCCGGATTCGCCGGCCACGCGGTGCGGTCCAGGTCCAGGTCAGGGAACTGGCTGGAGTCGAACACCGGCGTCTTGATGCCCGCTGCGCGCTGGTTGTCGTAGTCGTTCAGGATGCGCATGGCAATCTTGAACAGGAACGCCAAGGCGAACAGGTTAACGAACGCGAGCAGGGTCATGGTGATGTCGGCAAAGGCGAACACGGTGCTCAGGTTCTCGATCGAGCCCCAGAAAATCAGTGCCAGCACCAATGCGCGATAGCCCATCAACACCTTGCGGTTGTTACCGACCAAAAAGCGCAGGTTGCTCTCGCCGAGGTAGTAGTTGTACATGATCGAGGTGAACACGAACAACGCCAGGGCCACGGAGATGAACATCCGGCCCCAGTCGCCGACTACCGCGGCCAGGGAGTTCTGGGTCAGGGCAATACCGTCGCCTTCGAAGCCCGGGGTGTAGAAGCCGGAGAGCAGGATCAGCAGCGCGGTGCAGGTGCAGATCACGAAGGTGTCGAGGAACACGCTGAACGCCTGGACCACGCCTTGGGCAATCGGGTGTTCTACCGAGGCGACTGCTGCGACGTTAGGCGCACTGCCCAAACCGGCTTCGTTGGCGAACACGCCGCGTTTCACGCCCATGATGATCGCGCTGCCCACCAGGCCACCGAATGCCTGGTCCAGACCGAAGGCGCTCTTGACGATGGTCGCGAGCATGGCCGGCACGTGGTCGAATTGCAGCACGATCACGTAGAGGGTCACGGCGATGTAGACCAGGGTCTTGACCGGCACCAGCAGGTCGGCGATCGACGCGATACGCTTGATCCCGCCGATGAACACCAGGCCCAGCAATACCGCCAGCGCCAGGCCGGTGTAGGTGGTGTCCAGGCCAAAGGCGCTGTTCAGCGAGTGGGTCACGGCGTGGGCTTGCAGACCGTTGAAGGCGAAACCGAAGGTCACCAGCAGCAGGAACGCGATGACCATACCCAACCAGCGTTTTTGCAGGCCGTGCTGGATGTAGTAAGCCGGGCCGCCACGGTAGGTGCCGTCGGCGTCGGTGCGCTTGTACAGCTGGCCGAGAGAGCACTCGATGAAGCTCGAAGACATGCCCACCAATGCGGTGACCCACATCCAGAACACGGCGCCCGGGCCGCCCAATGTCACGGCAATGCCGACACCGGCGATGTTACCTGCGCCTACGCGGCCGGCCAGGCTGAGCATCAGCGCCTGGAACGAGCTGAGTTGGCCGGAGCTGCTTTTCAGGCTGTCTTTAAACACCGAGAACATGTGGAAAAAGTGACGCAGTTGAACGAAACGCGAGCGGATCGTGAAATAACCGCCGAGCCCGACAATGAGCACGATCAGTACTTTCCCTGAGAGGAAGTCGTTGATGACTTCGAGCATGGAGTGTTCCTCGCTGATTTTTCTAATGGCAAACGCAGGACGGTCCTAGGCATCGCTCAGCACCAGGCAGTGCACGACGCTTCGACCCCAATCCTTTTGCGGGTGTTGTTATTCATGCGGTTTCGCGTTGTACCCGGGCCTCGTTACTGACGGCCGCAGACGCGAAGAGGGGCGGCACTATACCTAGCCGAGCGGCATACGTCTGCATGAGGCGATTAAAGGACGCTGCGGTGGCCAGTGACAATGGATGCAGGGAGCGCTGTACGCTCACGCCTGGGGTCGTCACCCAGGCGCAGGTCTATCGGGGTTTCAGCGCTGGTAGATGTCGGAACGGAAGACTTGCCAGATATAGTTCGGTTGGTTGACTGGCACAAACCCCATCTTTTCATACAGCCACGGAGCCGTCGTGGTGGCCAGTATGATTCGGCGCAGTTGCCCGGCCTCGGGGCCCGCCAATATGCCTTCGGACACCCAGAGACCCAGGCCTTTACCTTGATATTGCTCGTCGACGAAGACATCGCACAAATAGCCGAACGTCGCAAAATCCGTCACCAGTCGGGCAAAGCCGACTTGCCGTTCATGGTGATAGACGCCCATGCACAAGCTGTTATCAATGCTTAGTTGCACCCGATCACGGGTAATGCCTTTGGCCCACGTCGACTGAACCAGAAACCCATGGATAAACTCCACGTCCAGCAGGTGCTTGTCTGCGCTCAGGCTGTAGCCCTCAGCGGTAAAAAAATCATCATTCTTTTTCATTATAAAGTTCCATTTTACTAAAGAATTTGACCCTGGCCGTGAGGGCGACGAGCCCTGCTCCCACCATAGCCAACAGCACATTCAAAAACCACAGGTTGTGCTCAAAGGCGCCGTCCTCTGTACTGAATGCTCCCGCTATCAGGTTTCCACTGACACTGCCTACCAGGCCTGCCAGCCCCAGCAGGGAGAACGCGATCGCCAAGTAGTGCTTTTCGCTTCTACTTCCGGCCACGGTATCAATCGCAGGATCAATAATTAACTCGCCCAGCGTGAAGAACGCGATGGCCAGCAAAAAAGGCGTGCTGATGCCGGACATGCCTATGATCAGAAACGCCAGCACCATGAACAGAAAGCCAATGAAAATGGCGGCCCAGTGAGAAATGAAGCGCGATAAGTACATGTTCAGCGGCACTTGAAGACACATCACCACCCCGGCGTTGACCCAAAAGATATAGGCCACCATTTCATTGCCCCAAAAATGCGCGGCATGCAGCGGAAATGAATATTCGAGCTGGATGTATAAAAAGCTGTAGAGGGCGTACAGCGCCAGCAATAACAGGAAAAAAGGCTTAACCATCAAGCTTTTCACGCCGGTGCTAAAGCTCGCTTTCTTCAGGTCCGCCACGATGGCAATCGCGGGTAATCGCAGGGTCAATAACAGAAAGAGGGCAACCATTTGCACAACGGCGGCGGCGATGAAAAAACCGACGACATTGAAGTCAAGCATGGACGCGCCAATGGCACTGCCGATGGCAACCCCCAGGTTGTTGATGGTGCTACGCAGGGAAAACAGCAAGAGCTGATCCTGCCCAGGCGTTAGCGTGGAGAGCAACGCCTTGGAGGCGGGTGTGAAAAACGCTTTGCTGACACCTAACAGCAAGCTGAAACAACTCAGGTACAGCGCGTCGTCGATCCCGCAGGCAAATACCAGGTAGCAGATAATTTGCAGCCCCAGCCCCAGCCGCATCGCCAACAGTGGGCCTTTGGTGTGGCCGATATAGCCACCCAGGAAAGAAGCACCATATTGGCCGACCAGGAAAAGTGTCAGCTGAGTGGCGGCGAAGGCCGGAGAAAAATGCAGGTACCGCACCAGGTAAACCATGAAGAACGGGATAACCGAGAAATACCCGATTGCCGTCAACCATTGAATCAACAGCACGCGCATTGCCGGCACCGGCAGGGCTTTTATCATCGACAAGACATTCACGCTATTTCAACCTCGAACTGTTGCTCGACCTCAGTGATACGTTCGAGCAGTTCAGTTCTTGAACCGGCCGAGACAATGAAGCTGCCGTAGCGATCCGAGGAATTGGTCATGGGGGCTATCACCATCCCGGGAGAAAGCTTCCAGTCCAGCCAGTGAATATCCGCCGGCAAACTCCCTTGCCAGGCTTGGCAGTGCCGGACAGTGCCCGGTAAGTACTCAAAGTAATGGATGGCGGCACAACGGCGATTAAGCAGCTGCACCTCGACGGGCGTGCCCAGCAGTCGGTCAATCGAGGCGGAGACCATGTCGAAACCGGTCGCAATTTCCACCAGGCTCCAGATCCTGTCACCGCCAGGCCGGTTATGGCACTCGATGATATGGATCGCTTCATCGTGCAGCTTGAACTCGATATGGCCCGGACCGTTTCGTAGCCCGATCGCATCCAGTATCTGCTGTAGATAGCCCCACTGGGCGGCACTGATAAACGTCTGTGCGGGATCAATAACGTGACCGACTTCCACCACTCCGCAGGGCTGCGACAAGCGCTTCTCGGTCACGGCCAGCTTGAAGTGCTGCCCATCAATGCTGAAGGTTTCACAGCTGAACTCGCGGCCCTCGACATAGTCCTCAAGGATGCACCGACTGGAGGGCGGGCCAATCAGGCCACCTTCCTCAATAATGCGCACGCCCACACTTCCGGTGCCATCGACGGGCTTGAGTACTTTCTTGCCAGAAGCAATCCAGGGTTCGTCGATATCGCCAGGCCGAACCCATTCAAACCCCACCGTGTTCAGGCCCCTGCGTTCGAGGGCCTGTCGGGTCATTAATTTGTCCCGGCAGGTAAAGGAGCAGTGCAGGTCGGGTCCAGGGACCTCCAGTACCGATGCAAGTATCGACGCGCATTCCATGCCCAACTCTGTAAACGAGTAAACCCCGTCAAACGTGAACTGACGCTGTAACTCCAGCGCACGTCTTACCAATGCGTTGACGTCATTGAAGTCCAAGAGGTTGTCCGGATCGACAAGCCCACGCTGGTAGGGCGTGACCCGAGCAGGTTCAGTGATCAGTATTACGAAAGCTTTGGCTTCGACTTTCTTCAGGTAATCATCGGTGGGCCCGAGTAACAAAACAGTAGGCTTGCTATCCATGGGTTAACACTCCGCGACGACTGCGGTGAATACATCGATAAATCTGCTGTAGTTGTCTGCATTCATCGTCAACGATGGCAGCACTTTCAGACAGCTGGGTTTGTTGCTGCAGACCGTGGTCAATATTTGATTGGCGAACAGCGAATGCCAGACGAAAAAGCAGGTCTGGGCATCGCCAAACTCCACGATGACGCAGGCGCCCAGTGCTTGAACCTGAAGCGGCGGGTCAACAGTCTCGGCCACCCCATGCAGTGCCTGTATAAAGGCATTGCGATGTTGGTTGGCAACGCTGTCCGCCAGGCATCGGTCAAGTAACGCCAGTGCTGTGAGGGCCACACTGAAGCCCAGCGCATTGTTCGCGAAGGTTGATCCGAGTATTTTCTGACAGCCTGGCCGACCGAAAATCGAGTCGGCAATGGGTGCCCTCATAAGCAGGTGGGCACTGGGGAAGAAAGCGCCCGTCAATGACTTCGAGAGCAATAAGATGTCCGGTCGCACTGTCCAGCCCAGTGCCTGCATTGCACTGTAGTGACCGCAGCGTCCGAGCCCGGAAAAAATCTCGTCGCAAATACTCACCGTTCCCGACGCCGTGCAGGCCAGCAGCAGCCGTTCAGCATCCTGCGCCGAACAGCTGACGCCGCCGCCGATGGCCTGGAATGGCTCTATCAGCATTGCCGCAAATGTCCCGCTGGCCAGTTCGCGTGTTGCCTGGTCGATGTCTTCGAAGTACACCACGTCCAGCGGGCAAGGCAGTGCTTCAAAGCCCTGGCGCCACAACTCATTATCGGTGAGATGCATCGCCAGGCTGCTGCTGCCGTGAAAGCACCCACGACGGACTAAAAGGCGAGAGCGGCCGGTGTGTATCAGCGCCGCCTTGATCGCCCCTTCCACCGCCTCGGTTCCGGTCGTCAGCGTGGAGAGCCGCCAAGGGCCGCTCAGGTTCAGTCGTTCAATTAATGCGATCGCCAGCTGTGCCGAAAGGTCATTGAGCCCCAGCGGTGTGACGCAGGGGATATCCGCCTCCAGGGCGGCAGATAACGCATCCTTGAGCGCCTGGTGGTTATGGCCGAATATCGCTGCGCCGTAATGACCCACCAAATCCAGCCAAGGGCTCATTGAGTCATCGTATAAATACTCACCCTTGGCACGCACAAATACCGGTTGTTCCCCCAGTTGGTGCAGCACCTCACTCCAATGAGGGTTGATGAACGCTTCATAGCGCGCAATCAAGGCACTCATGCAATGTAATCAAGCATGCGGTAATTGATGGCGGGCATTTGCAAGGTAATGTGGTAGTCATGGAGCTGCTCCCACGCGCGAATATTCAGGTCCAGGAGCAAGGCATACGCATTGGCCGCCGTTTGCTGTTCTTCGATACTCAATTCACCGACTTCGGCCAGCATGATTCTGGAGATGTACTGATGGCCCAGCTTCTCGTTGAGTGACTCGTGCTTGCGCGAGGTTTTGTTGAACAACGGCGTGGCGTTGTTCGCTGCGGACAATTCATTCAGCAAATTAACCTGGCCAGGCAAGCCTTCGGTGATCGTAGCCGCAGCAAAATAAGCCACCAATTCTTTGGAGGCCAGGCAGGTGTAGAGATCGCAAACCAGTTGGCCAAAGGGGGTGGGTAGCGACGAATGCAACTGTGCTTCGGTCATTCCCAGCGCCTTGCAGGTCTTCAATTCATACAGCTCGTGACCCGCCTCTTCCATGTAATAACGGCGAGCCAGTTTTTTCAAAGGGCGAGGCAGACGCTGCGCGATGGCCGGTGAGATGAGGTCTACAAATCGATCTGTAATGTAGTATTCCTGCGCGTAGCTGGCGGCAATCAAAGCATCACGACCACGGCCGGTTGTGACCAGTGCTTGCTGATACTGGCTGGGTGCTACGTGCTCCATGAAGTCCAGCCCCCAGCGCTCCAGACGAACAGCCAGGTTGACCCCGGAATCTATTTCCTCGATTTGCAGTGCCGGGAAATCCACCTTGCGCGCATCAATCTTCTGGCTCTTGTTCAAGAGCCACACCAACACACTGAGACACTTTCTTAGCTCGCCGGCCCAAAATGCCGAATATTCGATCGAGGACGCGTTGTCGTGGTGACCGGTCAGGGCGTGCAGCAGTTGTTTCGCCGCCATGACGGCGGGCGGGCAGGTAACGGTCCAACATAACAGTGTGAGCTTGGTGTACTTGATATACACGTGCCCGCTTTCGGCAAGCACTTTCCTGACAGAGGTGTGGTGCAGGTTTTCGATGAAATCGAGCAATCGATGGCACAGCGCGGGGTCGTCAAAGTCAGTGTTCTGCAGCGCATCCATGGCTTCCGCCAAGCTGTCCTGGGTAATGTTTCGCTTACCCTGCAACGTATGTTCAGGACTGGACTCGCGAACTAACCCGGCTTCATTCAAGTGATCAATCAGCGCGCGAACTTCGTCTGCTTCATGACGCTCGGTCAGCGAGCGCCACTGTGCGTTGTCGGGACTCTTCAAGTCCTGAACAGTGGCGATAAGTTCATCGCACGCCTGGGTTTCTATCACAAACTCGGAGCCGGTCTCCCCCAGTTCAAAAATCCCGGCGCCGGTCTTTTCAATATGACCAACTTTCAAATAAGGCTTTTTAAATGCTTCCAGCGACCAGGCGTCCATTGCTTATCCTCGCATTAGTTGAAGAGTCTGAGCGTAACGTCGCTACCATAGTGCGTACAAATTTGCTTGTCCCAGGCCGCCATCAGCTCTAACAGTGCACAGATATGAATCAGCGTGACCCTGCACTCTTCTTCAGAAATCGCCGAATAATGAACCAGCAGTGAATCCGTGATTGCCCCATGATCGGCATCACTGTTTACGTCGGAATGCCCGATAATCGGTTTCCAGAATGCTTCCGGCAGTTCCAGCCGTGAACACGACTCTACAAACAGCTTATTGAACTCCGGGTAGGGCTCTTCAAATAAAAACAACGCACTGATGAAACTGATGATGTGCTGGCGTGCGTACACTCCCAGCGTTGAGTAAATAGCGAACGTCGTGTCGAGAGGCGACGTCATGGCTAATTGTGCACGCTCAACGCCTACATGGCTCAGTGCATTGGCCAATAACGATTCGTGGTCATGTTCCTCAAGAAACAATTGCTTGATGCCCTGGTAAACATCGGCCGGGCTATTGTGCGCCAATGCCGGTGAAATCACCTTTGGCGCACTCTTGACAATATGGTAATACTCAATGGCAAACCCGATTAACTGAGAGCGGGTGGCTGAGCCATCACGCATCTTTTCATACAGCGTCGAGTTGCCAATTTTGCCATGAAGCGCTGAGGTGAGCAGTTTGAGCTTTTTCGCAAACTCTACGCCGGAGAGTACGCCCTGTATCTGCGGGTATTGACCTTCGGTGAGCAAATAGTTTTTGTCGAGGTCGGCAATCAAGACTTCCAGCTGGTCGTCAGGATAGTCCGCTGCATGCTTGGTATAAAAGGCCTCGGTCGTCAATGTGCCTTGCTGAAGGTCCTGAATGACCCTGTTGAGTGACGCCGTATCGTCTTGCTCTAAAACAATGCTTTGTTTTCGATAGTCCAGGTGATGTTCATTGGCGATTTGAGTGTAAACAACACCGTGGCGAAGTTTTGGATAGTTGAAGCGTTTAATACTAGTTTGCATGTGCTGGTCCCCCGAGAGTCAAGCCTGACAGCGTCCTCAATAGCTCAGGTGAGGTGGAATAATGGTTCCATACGGCTGAGTGGAAATTGTCGTAGAGCTCGACAAAAATATGCGTGTTGGCACGCATTTGTCGTAGCTGCTCAAGGGTGACCACAGGGATTTCCCTGAACAGCTCTCGGGTCAGGACGCCATGCTCGGCACCAATGTTGATGTTGGCGTGATCGAGGATGGGCTTGATGAATTCGGGGCTTATTTTTTTGCTGTTCTGCATGGCAAGGATAAAGCTATCAACCTCTATATCCTTTCCTTCGAGCACGCCCATGGTGGTGAAAAAAAACAACGGGTCGTTTGCCGCCCAGTAAGCCAGGGCGTTACAAAGTGCAAGGGTTTCAGGCAGAGGGATAGTCTCCTTGATACTGTCGCGAGACACACCGAGGGTTTGCAGAGCCTTGAATATCAGTTCGTCGTGGCCGTATTCCTCGGCATAAAACTCGTTCATTATCAAACGTGCTTTTGTTGAAGCTACGAAGTTGAGCACGGGAGAATCGAACCAGCTTTCTCGAAAAAGAAAATGAAAGTTCTCAATGGCCATACCATAGTAAACATTCTGGGGAACCGTCTCGGGTTGCTGCATGGCCAACCAGAATTTGTTCTTGTACAGGAGATCATGCAGCAGTTGTGCCTGCAGGTCTTCGATCTCGAGAATTGCTTCGTCACCACTGACAAACTGTACGCCGGACTCTTGCTTGAATGCCAGATTGGCGTCGTCCAGAGCGGTTATAAAATCATGAATTTCATTGGCGTCGAGTTGTTTGTTTTGCTCGCACACGGTGGCCGTGGAGTGAGTGCCATCAAACAGAGACAGTGCCCTGTTCCACTCAACGTAGTCGCCTTGCAGATTCTGTATTTCATGCTCGATACCAGAAGCCACGTAGAGTTTAACTGCGGCATCGTCACTGTGTGAGAAACGACCGTAAGTTACATACCTTTCGCCCATGACAGTCCATCCTATTTTCCATGGATAAACCGGGCAACATAAGTTGCCCGGTGCGGCGCTGTATTACAGGTGGGAGGCCATCAGGATCGGACGATCGCTTTTGGCTTTGATCACAATCTTTTTCTGCGTGGTGACAACGGGCTCTTGAGGGCGCTGAACTTCTGTATTGTTGGACATTGAGTATTCCTCATCAGATAGATTATGGGCGAGCCACCTTCAACGGGCGCTATGTGCGTAGCTCATATACAGACTCGCTACGCAATACCTGACCCCGGCTCACCCGAAATACTTCCACACGCTGAACAAAATAAAATTGCTAATTCAGCTGTGGAACCCTGAAAGTTAGCAAGATTATTCCGCTCGGCTATGTCAATTTGAAATATTTCTCCTGCTTCTCGGTTTTTTCTAATTGTAACAACGGGTTACGAATGAGCCTGCGTGGCGGCAGCTGCTCGTGACGAAAAGCAGCGCCTTTTGTGCTTTTTGGCCGTCCTGGCTACACGCACTCGGCCAGCGGCAACAAGTTGCTCTTGTAAACTTCGCGCAAGGTAATGGATGTTTTTATTTGCTTCACGCAGTCAATGTCGCGCAGTGTATTTTCAATAAAGAAAGTACACTCCTGAATATTTCTGCAAACCAGATGTATCAAGAAGTCATAGTCGCCAGTTACATTGTATAACCCGATAACTTCGGGGCATGAGGCGATCTTATGCTCCAGTCGGCGTGTCACTTCTTCTGTATGCGTGTCGACGGATACATGCAGGAACGCGGTAATTTGAAAGCCTAATGCCTCTTTGTTCAGGATGGCTTGATACCCCGATATAAAGCCTTCCGCTTCAAGGCGTTTGACCCTGCGCCAGCAGGGGGTTTCGCTCATGGACATGACTTCAGCAAGTTTGGAGGTGGTGATCCGGCAGTCGGCCTGTATGAGGCCCAAAATTTTCATATCAACCGAATCGAGTTCAATCCTGGCTTTTTTCACGGTGGTGTCCTCCTTGACTATTTTTATTACGAAAGGGGATATCCCTTTTCTATTGCTATGCACGTAACGTTCCGTTTGGCGGTACAGGACGACTTTTTTGTCGCAGGTTCCGCCAGCACAAAAGTGCACAGACTGTATGACCGAACTTAGTCCTTTTTAACAGCAGGTAAAAATGAAGAATTTCGTCTTTGCTTGCAATGTCCAGGCAGGACTTCACATAACGCCAGAACGGCGCTTGCCTTGATATTTATTGTGCCTTTGCGCAAGGCAAAAAAAAGGGCCTGGAGAATGGTTCTCCAAGCCCTCAAAAGGTGAGAGGTGTCTAGTCCCTCAACCTGGTGAGCGGTGCAACAAACGTCAGGCCTTCAGCGGGACCAGGCGTGGGGCAATCATGTTTTCGGGGCGCAGGATGTCGTCGAGCATGGCGTCGTCGAGCAAGCCTTCTTCGCGCACCAGTTCCAGCACGCCGCGGCCGCTTTCAAGGGCGATACGTGCGATGCGGGTGGCGTTTTCATAGCCGATGTATGGGTTCAGCGCAGTGACCAGGCCGATGGAGTGCTCCACCAGCTCGCGGCAGCGGGCTTCGTTGGCGGTGATGCCGACGATGCAGTGCTCGCGCAGCATGTCCATGGCGCGTTGCAGCAGGCGGATCGAGTCGAAGATCTTGAAGGCGATCAGCGGCTCCATCACGTTCAGCTGCAGTTGGCCGCCTTCGGCCGCCATGGTCAGGGCCAGGTCGTTACCGATCACCTGGAATGCAACCTGGTTCACGGCTTCCGGAATCACCGGGTTGACCTTGCCGGGCATGATCGAGCTGCCTGGCTGACGCGCCGGCAGGTTGATCTCGTTGATACCGGTACGTGGGCCGCTGGACAGCAGGCGCAGGTCGTTGCAGATCTTCGACAGCTTCACCGCAGTACGCTTGAGCATGCCGGAGAACAGCACGAACGCGCCCATGTCGGAGGTGGCTTCGATCAGGTCGGCAGCCGGTACCAGCGGCTGGCCGCTGATCAGGGCCAGGCGTTGTACGGCCAGGGCCTGGTAACGCGGGTCGGCGTTGATGCCGGTGCCGATGGCGGTGCCGCCCAGGTTCACTTCAGTCAGCAGTTCTGGTGCCAGCGTTTTCAGGCGCGCCAGGTCTTCACCGAGGGTGGTGGCGAAGGCGCGGAATTCCTGGCCGAGGGTCATCGGCACGGCGTCTTGCAATTGGGTGCGGCCCATTTTCAGCACGTGGCTGAACTCGACGCCTTTGGCGGCGAAGGCCTGAATCAGGCTGTCGAGGCTGGCCAGCAGCGCGTCATGGCCCAGCAGCAGACCCAAGCGGATCGCGGTCGGGTAGGCGTCGTTGGTCGACTGCGCCATGTTCACGTCGTTGTTGGGGTGCAGGTACTGATACTCACCCTTGTTGTGGCCCATGGCCTCCAACGCGATGTTGGCGATGACTTCGTTGGCATTCATGTTGGTTGAAGTGCCGGCGCCGCCTTGAATCATGTCCACCACGAACTCTTCGTGGAAATCGCCGCGGATCAGACGGGCACAGGCTTCGCTGATGGCAGCGTGCTTGGCTTCGCTGAGCTGGCCCAACTCGCGGTTGGCGTCAGCGGCTGCCTGTTTGACCATTGCCAGGCCGACCACCAATTTCGGGTAATGCGAAATCGGAACGCCTGAGAGGCGGAAGTTATTCACCGCTCGCAAGGTCTGGATGCCGTAATACGCTTGAGCGGGTACGTCGAGTACGCCAAGCAGGTCTTTTTCTGAGCGGAATGATGCAGCGGAGGACATGACGGAAATCATCTCAATAAGGACCCGGAACTGGCCGGAACGCTGCGAATGCTAGGCTTGTAGAAGTTTTTGGGCCAATGCTGTTAACCGCTGGCCTATGCACAAACGGCATAATGTAGCTGTGACCCGGTTATCATGGCAGTCGTGTGTGCCAAAATGGTGCGTACCCGTGGGAGGAAGTAATGAACCTTGAGAGCAAATGGCTGGAAGACTTCAGCGCCCTGGCGGCGACCCGCAGTTTTTCCCAGGCGGCAGAGCGGCGCTTTGTGACCCAGCCGGCGTTCAGCCGACGTATTCGCAGCCTTGAAGCCGCGCTGGGTTTGACGCTGGTCAACCGTTCGCGCACGCCGGTCGAGCTGACGGCGGCGGGGCAGTTGTTTCTGGTAACGGCGCGTACCGTGGTCGAACAGCTGGGTGAAGTCTTGCGCCATTTGCATCATCTGGAAGGCGGGCAGGGCGAAGTCATGCAAGTGGCGGCGGCGCACTCCCTGGCGTTGGGCTTCTTCCCGCGCTGGATCGCGCAACTGCGCAATGAGGGGCTGAACATTGCCACGCGGCTGGTCGCCACTAACGTGGGTGATGCGGTGCACGCCCTGCGTGAAGGCGGCTGTGACTTGATGCTGGCGTTCTACGACCCGGACGCGGCGATGCAGATGGATGCCGAAATCTTCCCCTCGCTGCACTTGGGCAACACCGAAATGCTTCCGGTGTGCGCGGCGGATGCTGACGGCAAGCCGTTGTTCGACCTGGAAGGCGAGGGCAGTGTGCCGTTGTTGGCCTACAGCGCCGGTGCGTTTCTAGGGCGCTCGGTTCATCTGCTGCTGCGCCAGCGCGCGTTGCGCTTTACCACTGTCTACGAGACGGCGATGGCCGACAGCCTCAAAAGCATGGCGCTCGAAGGGTTGGGCATTGCCTGGGTGCCGCAGTTGAGCGTGCGCGCCGAGTTGGCCCGGGGTGAATTGGTGGTGTGCGGCGGGCCGCAGTGGCATGTACCGCTGGAGATTCGCTTGTATCGCTGCGCGTTGGTGCGCAAGGCGAACGTGCGGTTGTTGTGGCGCAAGCTGGAAGGTGGTGCTGCTCAGAATCCTGTGGCAGAACGTAGCTAGGCCTGATTTTTATAAATTGGATAGTTTACTGATCAATATTGAGCTTTAAGCCATATTTTGATCATGTTTCTATCCAAAAAATAAGGTCCTATACATCGACTTACATGTCGCCGGATTATTGGCTAGGATACTGATCAATAAGTGCTTGAAGTTCACCTATCGATCAGGAAGCCAGACAAAATGCGGATGACTACGATGAGTGAGCAAGCCATCGCGCAAGTGATCGGCTCGCGCCTTGAAGCCTTGAGGGTGAAAAAGAACATCAATCAGCAAACCGTCGCTGAAGAGGCGGGCATCTCTCGCACCACGTTACGCCAGTTGATGGCGGGCAAGGGCACCTTGCTCAACCTGATTGCGGTGTTGCGCGTGATCGGGGAGTTGGACCGGTTGAGTTCTCTTGTCGAGGAGGTGCGTTCAAGTCCCATCCAGATGGCGAAGATGGCCGGGAAGAAACGTCAACGTGCCTACACCACCCGCAAGCCACTCTCCACAGGCGCGTTGGTGGCGGGCCAGAAGAAGCTCATCGTTCCTGACGCATCAGAGAAGGACACGAGTTGGTGATCGCACAAATCTACTTATGGGGCCTGTACGTTGGCGCGCTCAATTGGGATGAGGCAAGCCAGGTGGGCGAGTTCGAGTTTTCTTCCGAGTTCGTCGCCACCGGGTTGGAAATCTCGCCAATCCATATGCCCGCCCGTGTGGGTTACACCTATGCGTTCACACAACTGAACCGGGAAACCTATAAAGCGCTTCCGGCGATCTTTGCCGACTCGCTCCCGGATGACTTCGGCAATGCCCTGATCGATGCCTGGTTGGCCCAGCAAGGTCGCGACAAGCGTTCTTTCACCCCGCTGGATCGGTTGCTGTACCAGGGTAATCGCGGCATGGGCGCCCTGGAATATCGGCCGGCCATAAAGACAGAGGCTAACGAGGCGGACAGTATCGAGATCGAGGCTCTGGTGCAGTTGGCTGGCGAAGTCCTTGCGGGGCGCGAGAGTCTGGAGGATCGCCTGACGTCCAACGATCCCACGGTGGATGATGCCGCGTTGCAGCGCTTGATTCAGGTCGGCACCAGTGCGGGCGGTGCGCGTGCGAAGGCAATCATTGCGATCAACGACGAAGGGCATGTCAGGTCGGGCCAGGTGACGGCGCCAAAGGGGTATAGCTACTGGCTTCTCAAGTTTGACGTCGCAAAAAACACTGACGTGCTTGCCGATAGCCAGGGATTTGGCCGTATCGAATACGCGTATCACCTGATGGCTAGGCAGGCCGGTGTGGTGATGACCGAATGCCGTCTACTCGAAGAGGGCGGCCGCGCCCATTTCATGACCAAACGATTCGATCGCACGGATGATGGCGAGAAAATTCATACGGCTACGCTGTGCGCGCTGGACCATGCCGACTACAAAAAGCCTGGTGAGTACTCGTACGTTGAGGCGTTGAGCGTGTTCAGGGCATTGAAGTTGAGCCGTCGCGAGGCAGAGCAGTTTTTCCGGCGGATGGTGTTCAACGTTATCGCCCGAAACCAGGACGATCACACCAAGAACATCAGCTTTCTGTTGGACACAGATGGCACTTGGTATCTGTCACCTGCCTATGACGTGACGTGGTCCTATATGCCCGGTAATTTCTGGGTCGATAGCCATCAGATGAGCATTAACGGTAAGCGCGATAACTTTGTACTTGAAGACTTGCTCAGTGTCGCGAGCCAGATCAAGGGGCTTAAACCTCGGCAGATCATCCGCGAAGTACACGAGGCTGTCTTGCAATGGCCGGTAATCGCGGCAAACGTGGGGGTGTCGCCGACCCTGATGGATGCCATCGCCAAGACCCACCGGCTTGAGCTTTTCGCTGACTCTTGAGTCAATAAAACCGCCACGTTGGCCGGTAAGACAGATGGTCATCCAAGGGGCTGTTTATCTGGATTATTACGGTATACTGCGCGGCCTTCGGCCGGTCCAATCGGCCAAAATTCGTACAACAAGCCACGCCGGATTTCCCGCGTGGCTTGTTGTTTTTTGACGCGCCTGCGGGCGCCCAGAGAGAAGAGGCACGACGATGAGTGCATTGGTTGGCGTGATCATGGGCTCCAAGTCCGATTGGTCCACCCTTAGCCACACCGCCGATATGCTGGAAAAACTCGGCATTCCGTATGAAGTGAAAGTGGTCTCTGCCCACCGCACCCCGGATTTGCTGTTCCAGTATGCCGATGAAGCAGAATCCCGTGGCATCGAGGTGATCATCGCCGGTGCCGGCGGTGCAGCGCACCTGCCAGGCATGTGTGCGGCCAAGACCCACCTGCCGGTGCTCGGCGTGCCGGTGCAGTCGGCAATGCTCTCGGGCGTGGATTCGCTGTTGTCCATCGTGCAGATGCCAGCCGGTATTCCGGTGGCAACCCTGGCCATCGGCAAGGCTGGCGCGATCAACGCAGCCCTGCTGTCCGCCAGCATCCTGGGCGCCAAGCACCCGCAGTTCCACGCGGTGCTGAAAAAATTCCGTGCCGAGCAGACAGACAGCGTGCTGGACAATCCAGACCCACGCATCGCCTGAGGTTTTTTTACGATGAAAATCGGTGTAATCGGTGGCGGCCAACTGGGTCGCATGCTGGCCCTGGCGGGCACCCCGCTGGGGATGAACTTCGCTTTCCTGGACCCTGCGCCGGACGCTTGCGCGGCCGCACTCGGTGAGCATCTGCGCGCTGACTACAGCGACCCGGACCACCTGCGCCAACTGGCCGATGAAGTCGACCTGGTGACCTTCGAGTTCGAAAGCGTCCCGGCTGAAACCGTGGCCTTCCTGTCGCAGTTCGTGCCGGTGTACCCGAGCGCCGAAGCCTTGCGCATCGCCCGCGACCGCTGGTTCGAGAAAAGCATGTTCAAGGACCTGGGCATTCCGACCCCGGCCTTCGCCGACATCCAGTCCCAGGCGGACCTGGACGCCGCCGTTGCCAGCATCGGCCTGCCGGCCGTGCTGAAAACCCGCACCCTGGGTTACGACGGCAAGGGCCAGAAAGTCCTGCGCACCGCGGCTGACGTGGTCGGCACCTTCGCCGAGCTGGGCAGCGTTGCCTGCCTGCTGGAAGGCTTCGTGCCGTTCACCGGCGAAGTCTCGTTGATCGCCGTGCGTGCCCGCGATGGCGAAACCCGCTTCTACCCGTTGGTGCACAACACCCACGACAGCGGCATCCTCAAGTTGTCCGTGGCCAGTACCGATCACCCGTTGCAGGCCCTGGCGGAAGATTATTCCAGCCGTGTGCTCAAGCAACTGGATTATGTCGGCGTGATGGCGTTCGAGTTCTTTGAAGTCGACGGTGGCCTCAAGGCCAACGAAATCGCCCCACGCGTGCACAACTCCGGGCACTGGACCACCGAAGGCGCCGAGTGCAGCCAGTTTGAAAACCACCTGCGGGCGGTGGCGGGCTTGCCGCTGGGTTCCACGGCCAAGGTCGGCGAGAGCGCGATGCTCAACTTCATCGGCACGGTGCCGGCGGTGGAAAAAGTCATCGCGATTGATGACTGCCACCTGCATCACTACGGCAAGGCCTTCAAGGCCGGGCGCAAGGTCGGCCACGCCAACTTGCGCTGCAAGGACCGCGCGACGCTTGAAGCGCAGATCCTCAAGGTCGAAGCGCTGATCGCCGAACAGTAATCCTGGGATCGGCGGGAACCATTGGTTGCCGCCGCCTCTCTCATTGCAGGACGCCAAAGTCTGACTAGGCTTTCGCGTAGTTCACTTCATTCAGAGGGAAATGCCATGGGTATCATCGGAACCATCTTTATCGGCCTGATCGTCGGTCTGCTCGCGCGTTTCCTCAAGCCAGGCGACGACAGCATGGGCTGGATCATGACCATCCTGCTGGGTATCGCAGGTTCGCTGGTCGCCACTTACGGTGGTCAGGCGCTGGGCATCTACCAGGCTGGCCAGGGCGCAGGCTTCCTCGGTGCGCTGATCGGCGCCATCGTGTTGCTGGTGATTTACGGCTTGCTGCGCAAAAAGTAATTTAGCGACGAAGCCCTCTGCGCTACGCAGGCGCAGAGGGCTAGAATGCTCGGCTTCCGACTTTGCCGAGCCTCTCCATGCGCCGTCTTCTTTTGACTCTCCTCCTGCTGGGTTCCGGCCTGGCGCACGCCGGCGAACTGCCGGAAACCGACTGGCTCGAACTGATGCCGCTTTCCGACCAGAAAGCCCTCGAAGCCATGCCCGAAATCGACCACAACTCCCCCGAAGCCCAAGGCACGTTCACTGACAAAGGTGGCCTCAAGCAAAGCAAAGGCTTGCCGGCGGTGATGTATTCGACCAAAACAGTGGGGGCCATGAACGGCAAGAACATCCGCATCGGTGGTTACCCGGTGCCGCTGGAAACTGACGCAAAAGGCCGCAGCACGTTGTTCTTCCTGGTGCCGTACCCGGGCGCCTGCATCCATGTGCCGCCACCGCCGCCAAATCAATTGGTGCTGGTGCGCTACCCCAAGGGGCTGAAGCTGGATGATATCTACACGCCGCTGTGGGTGACCGGCACGCTGAAGGTGGAGAAAGTGAATAACGATTTGGCTGATGCGGCGTATGCGCTGGATGCGGGGAAAGTGCGGGCAGTAAAGGAATCCGATCTCTAGAACTCAGTACATAACCCATGTGGGAGCTGGCTTGCCTGCGATGCAGGCACCTCGGTGTATCAGTGATAGCCGGGTGATGCTATCGCAGGCAAGCCAGCTCCCACATTTTTGATCGGGGTTTACAGGCCGAGACTGTTGATGCTCACGCCCAGCGTATGGCTTTCGCCCGGCGCCAACGTCACCACATCATCCAGCACATTCGCCGTCTCGATGCACAGCATGCCCTGCCAGCCATCGTCGGCCATGTCGTCAAAAGCCTTGGCACGCTCGGTCCACGGGTTCCAGATCACCGTCGAGTTCGAACCCTGGCTGGTGAGCTGGATACGGCGCTGCCAGTCTTTATCGACAATGTTCAATTGCGCAGGCGTATCGAGGTAGATGCGGTCGGTTTCGGCGGTGAAGTGCAGCAGGCCGGATTGGTTTTTCTCGGTCCAGCCGTCGGCCGTGTCGATATACGCCAGCCCGTCCAGACCCTCGACCTGCAGGTTGCGCACATCGCTCACGGCGAAGTAGGTGTGCAGCGCCTGGCTCAAGGTCACGGTTTCAGTGCCACGGTTGTAGCTGGTCAGACGGATATGCAGTTGATCGTCCAGCAGCAGGCTCAGCTTCAAGTCGACTTCATGCCGCCAGCCCGGAAAGCCGCCCGCAGGCACCGGCAACGCCAGATCGACCCGCAGTGCTTCGCCTTCAAGCTCGGTTCCGGCCAGTTCCCAGAGCGCCGTGCGCACAAAGCCGTGAGCGCCAGCAGGTTGCTCGCTGTGGCGCATCGCCTTAACGCTTTGCGGGTTACGGTCAAATACGCCAAACCACGGCCAGCACACCGGGACGCCCGTGCGGATGCCTTTGCCTTTCTTGAACACCGCCTCGGGGTTTGGCCAGATCAGCGGCTGCTCGCCATCGCGGCCGTAACTGAAAATATGCGCGCCCTGTTGGGCCACCATCAGTTCGGCGCCGTTATGGCGGATGCGCCAGCAGTCCAGCTCGTCGATTTTCACGGTTTCAACGTGGGGCACAGGCATACGAAGCACTCTTTATGGCAGGCAATGGGGCAATTGACCGTCAAAACCCCGCGAGGTTTAACGCGCGCGCGACGGGACCGAACGCGTGCGGCCGCTGCCGTCGATGGCGACGAATACAAACACCGCCTCGGTGACCTTGCGCCATTCGCTGGACAGCGGGTCGTCGCTCCACACTTCGACCATCATCTGGATCGAGCTGCGGCCGATTTCCAAGGCCTGGGTATAGAAGGAGAGCTGCGCGCCCACGGCCACAGGGACCAGGAACGCCATGCGATCAATCGCCACGGTGGCCACGCGGCCACCTGCGACCTTGCTGGCCATTGCGGTGCCGGCGAGGTCCATCTGCGCGACCAGCCAGCCGCCGAAGATATCGCCAAAACCATTGGTTTCACGCGGGAGCGCAGTGATTTGCAGGGCGAGATCGCCTTGCGGGATAGGATCTTCTTGTTCGAGTTCGATCATGCCGAGGGTGCCTCTGACCCGTGACGCTTCATGGGTATTTCAAGTGGATAGCCGTCTTCTGGAAAAACGTTTCAGCACCAACATACACCGCGTGATGCGTTTCTCGTAAGGCGTACTAAAGGGAAACTCTGCCAAACCGGCTGGATGGCACCCAACGGCGTTTTGGCACAGCAGCCCCTCAAGACAGCGGGTTTGGCGCTGGCAAGGGCCGAGTATATCGAGACGCTGGCGCCGCGACGACCTCCCGCGGCTCATTTGGTCGGTAAATCGCGGCTGTAACGGGGCTTTTTCCGGCAACTGTGCTCATGGCACGGAATATTTGCAGGTGCTGGGGTGTTGTTCCGGCAAGTACTCGCCTTAATAGAGAAGCCTTGCCATGCCTACGTCTGCGCCCCATGCGCGCTCGCTCACCCGCAGCGACTACAAAACCCTGTCGCTGTCCGCCCTGGGCAGTGCGCTGGAGTTCTATGACTTCATCATCTTCGTGTTTTTCGCGGCGGTGGTGGGCAAGTTGTTTTTCCCGCCCGACATGCCCGAGTGGATGCGTCTGGTGCAGACCTTCGGCATTTTCGCTGCCGGCTACCTGATTCGTCCGCTGGGCGGCATCGTGATGGCGCATTTTGGCGACCTGCTGGGGCGCAAGAAGATGTTCACCCTGAGCATCTTTCTGATGGCGCTGCCGACGTTGGCCATCGGCTTGTTGCCGACGTATGCACAGGTCGGCCTGCTGGCGCCGGTGTTATTGCTGTTGATGCGCATCATCCAGGGCGCAGCGATTGGTGGTGAAGTGCCGGGTGCGTGGATTTTCGTGGCTGAACACGTGCCGGCCAAGCGTATTGGCTATGCCGTCGGTGTGTTATCGGTGGGCTTGAACCTGGGGATTCTGCTCGGTTCGCTGGTCGCGACGGGCATCAATGGCGCGTACACGCCGGAGCAGGTGGCGGATTACGCGTGGCGTATCCCGTTCCTACTGGGCGGTGTGTTCGGGCTGTTGTCGGTGTACCTGCGCCGCTGGTTGCATGAAACGCCGGTGTTCGCCGAGTTGCAGCAGCGCAAGGCGTTGTCCCGCGAAGTGCCGCTGCGCACGGTGCTGCGTGATAGCCGTGAGTCGATCGTGCTGTCGATGTTGATGACCTGGTTTCTGTCCGCCGGTGTCGTGGTGGTCATTCTGATGACGCCCGCGCTGTTGCAAGGGGTTTACCACTTCGCTCCCCGGGTTGCCCTGCAGGCCAACAGCCTGGCGATTGTGGCCATGGCGCTGGGCTTGGTCATCGCCGGCAAACTGTGCGACCGCGTGGGGGCGGGCCGGGTGCTGGTGTTTGGCTGCTTCGGCTTGATGCTGACGTGCTGGGCGCTGTATGCCAGCCTGGCCGGCCATCCTGAATGGCTGTTTCCGCTGTATATGTTGACCGGGTTGTTCGTGGGCACCGTGACGGCGGCACCGTTTGTGATGGTCACCGGCTTCCCGGCGGCGGTGCGTTTCAGTGGCCTGTCGTTTTCCTACAACCTGGCCTACGCCGTGCTCGGCGGCTTGAGCCCGGTGTTTGTGTCCTTGCTGCTCAAGGAGAGCCCGATGGGCCCGGCTTATTATGTGGCGCTGGTGTGTGTCGTGGGCATGGCCGTTGGTGTTTACCTGTGGAAACGCGGGCGTTAAGCAACGCTGTGCTTTTGCGGGCGATTTGTTATCGTGCCAAACCGACCCCGGCGCGTGCCGGGGTCTCGCGTTCGCCGTCCTGACAATAAGAGAAGCCTTGCCATGTCCTCCGTGCCCGCAAGCAGTGCGCAACCTTCGCGCCCGCTGACCCGCAACGACTACAAAACCCTGTCGCTGTCTGCCTTGGGCGGGGCGCTGGAGTTCTACGACTTCATCATTTTCGTGTTTTTCGCCACCGTGGTCGGAAAACTGTTCTTCCCCGTCGACATGCCTGAATGGCTGCGCATGATGCAGACCTTCGGCATCTTCGCCGCCGGTTACCTGGCGCGCCCGCTGGGCGGCATCATCATGGCGCACTTCGGCGACCTGCTGGGCCGCAAGAAAATGTTCACCCTGAGCATCTTCATGATGGCCGTGCCGACCCTGATCATGGGCCTGCTGCCGACCTATGCGCAGATCGGTTTGTGGGCGCCGCTGCTGCTGCTGTTGATGCGCGTGATCCAGGGTGCAGCGATTGGCGGCGAAGTGCCGGGCGCCTGGGTATTCGTTTCCGAGCACGTACCGCCGCGTCACATCGGCTACGCCTGCGGCACGCTGACCAGTGGCCTTACCGCCGGCATTCTGCTGGGCTCGCTGGTGGCCACCGGTATCAACACCCTATACAGCCCCGAGCAAGTCTCGGATTACGCCTGGCGGATCCCGTTCCTGCTCGGCGGCGTGTTCGGCCTGCTCTCGGTGTACCTGCGCCGCTGGTTGCATGAAACGCCGATCTTCGCCGAGATGCAGCAACGCAAAGCCCTGGCGGCGGAGCTGCCGCTGCGCGCGGTATTGCGCGACCACCGTGGCGCCATTGTGCTGTCGATGCTGTTGACCTGGTTGCTGTCGGCCGGTGTGGTCGTGGTCATCCTGATGACCCCGACCGTGTTGCAAACCGTTTACCACTTCAGCCCCACCGTTGCGCTGCAAGCCAACAGCATGGCGATCGTCACCCTCAGCCTGGGTTGCATCGCCTCCGGCGCATTGGCCGACCGCTTTGGCGCTGGTCGTGTGCTGGTCATCGGTTGCCTGCTGCTGCTGGCGACGTCGTGGACGCTTTACCACAGCCTCATCGACCACCCGAACTGGCTCTTCCCGCTGTACACCCTGACCGGCCTGTTTGTGGGCGTGATCGGTGTGGTGCCTTACGTGATGGTGAAAGCTTTCCCGCCGGTGGTGCGTTTCAGCGGGTTGTCGTTCTCCTATAACGTTGCCTACGCCGTGTTTGGCGGTCTGACGCCGCTGGCGGTGTCGCTGCTGATGAAGGAAAGCCCGATGGGGCCCTCTTACTATGTCGCCGTGCTGTGTGTGATGGGGACGTTGGTGGGTGCCTATCTGTGGAAACGCGGTCGGTAAAACTTAATCTGGCTCTCTCCAACGGGAGAGCCTTGTTTCGCACTCTGCGCCAGGCAACCGGGCGCCGTGCCAAAGCATGTTTTCCAGGGCCTGCGCGGCGACTGAAGATGTGATTGCATGGTGTTCGACCATAAGGTCCAGTAGCCACAGTGCACCGCGTACCTGGATGCCATCTTTCTGCGCCTGGCGACGCAACTTACCATCTCCGGTGAGCAACGGTCTGCCCGTTGACCGAGCCAGTAAATAGCAGGACACATCGGCCAATGAGCTATTCCCGTGCTCAACTTTCAGATTGAGCAATTCTCGTACGCCGCTTTCGTCAAACGACTCAACCACTAGTCCTCTGGAGAGCAATTGGTCGTGCGGGAAGTCTTCCAGCTCATAGAGGACGAAGTCGGTACAGCAAAGCGTAAAGGGCAGTCTGAACATTTGTTCCAGCAGTCCGGCATTTCTGAAGTCAATCCAGATATTCGTGTCGCTGATGTAAATCAGGCTCATGCACTCTCCAGTGCCTGTATTGGCCTTCGCAATAGCTCCGCAGCTCGGGACTTGGTTATCAGCTCCTCTGCCAATGCCCAGAACACCAAAGACTCGAAACGTTGTGGCGGTTTGCAGGGTAGGGGCTCGGGCTCGGTCTTGCGCCAGCCATTGGTGCTGAATTGGATGGTGAGCAACTTGTAGCCTGCATCGCCTACGAGATTTAAATCTTTCAATCGACGCAGTGCCGCGTGCATTGATAACCCGTACTGACGCTTGGCAATCAGCAATTCCTGGGGATGGATTCTGGAGCGCGGACGGCTGCCAAAGTCGCGGAAAACGGCTTTGGCCGGGTAAAGAAAAGCTCCTGCAAAGCGGTGGCAACAGTTTTCCCTTTCCCGTTCTGGCATCTCCTTGGGAAATTGCATCACCCAATGGCCCAGTTCGTGGGCAGCAGTGAAGCGTATGCGTTCGCCGGGGCGTTGAGCATTCAACGCTATCAACACGTGTTCGCCATCATGGGTAGCTGCACAAGCACCATCAAAATCATCCGGGCCCTCCAGCATTACTACCTTGATGCCGTGCTCCTCCAGTTGTTCGGTCAAGTGGGCTATGGAGTCGTCGCCCATTCCCCACTGTTTACGCAACGCTTGCGCTGCCTGCTCGGCGGCTTCAACCGAAGAAACCGGTAACATGAGCGCTGGAGTTTTGGCGGTTTGGATATCCGAAGAATCGAAGCAATCTTCCAGGGCGATATAACGCTCCAGATGCTCACGAACCTGCTCTTCGACCTGTACCTGGCGGTATTGGGGCATTTTGGCCAGCTTGCGA
This sequence comes from Pseudomonas fluorescens, assembly GCF_002022275.1. Classification (GTDB taxonomy): domain Bacteria; phylum Pseudomonadota; class Gammaproteobacteria; order Pseudomonadales; family Pseudomonadaceae; genus Aquipseudomonas; species Aquipseudomonas fluorescens_AJ. Next base: position 550,193 of record NZ_MSDF01000014.1, on the reverse strand, counting down.
AACTCCAGCGGTGCGAGGGGCAAGGCTTCGGGGCGGAAAAAATACTCCGGGCTTACCTCCAATGCCTTGGCTAATTGCAGAAGGCGTTGAGAGTTTGGAGTACTTGAGCCTTTCTCATATTTGCTCAGGCCTTGTTTGGTGATGTCTCCCAGTCGAAGCGCCAGCGCTTCAAGTGACATGCCTCTTAATAGCCGTGCGCGGCGAATTCGGTCGTTGATCATTGAAAGTCTCCTTAGGTTGACAAGGCTATTCTCAACTTTGATTTTGTCAACCTTAGGTAAATGCTCACGCTTGGGCATGGGAGGCGAAGGAGGTTAGTCAGCTCGCTTCCGAGCGACAACCTTAAAAAGCTGTCGGAAGTTTCGGCAGAATAGGCGTCAACAATTACAGAGTGTTTCTGAAATCGCCTCAAACTCCTCGCAAGCCCCGGTTTGATTGGCTTTCCCCCTTCCTGTCAGGTTTTTCACAAATACTGGCCTTTCATCTAATTGTCACATTGCGGACATAGAGTGTTCACACGGCCTACCGATACTTGGCCCCGATCCAACTATCCCTATCTGCTAGGAGCAAGGCATGAAACTGAAACGTTTGATGGCGGCAATGACTTTTGTCGCTGCTGGCGTTGCGACCGCCAACGCGGTGGCCGCTGGTGTTGATCCGGCAATCCCGGCTTACGTTAAGACCACTGGTGTGTCGGGCAACCTGTCCAGCGTCGGTTCCGATACCCTGGCTAACCTGATGACCCTGTGGGCTGAGGGTTACAAAAAGGAATACCCGAACGTCAACATCCAGATTCAAGCCGCCGGCTCCGCCACCGCGCCACCTGCGCTGACTGAAGGCACCTCCAACCTGGGCCCGATGAGCCGCAAGATGAAGGACACCGAACTGGCGGCCTTCGAGCAGAAGTACGGCTACAAGCCAACCGCTATCCCGGTTGCCGTGGATGCCCTGGCTGTGTTCGTACACAAAGACAACCCGATCCAGCACCTGACCATGGAACAGGTCGACGCGATCTTCTCCTCGACGCGTCTGTGCGGCGCCAAAGCCGATGTGAAAACCTGGGGTGATCTGGGTGTGACCGGCGACCTGGCCAACAAGCCAGTTCAATTGTTCGGTCGTAACTCGGTATCCGGCACCTACGGCTACTTCAAAGAAGAAGCCCTGTGCAAAGGCGACTACAAGCCAAACGTGAACGAACAACCAGGCTCGGCTTCGGTCGTGCAGTCGATCAGCTCCTCGCTGAACGGCATCGGTTACTCGGGCATCGGCTACAAGACTGCAAGCGTGAAGACCGTGGCCCTGGCCAAGAAAGGCAGCACTGACTTCATCGAAGACAGCGAAGAAAACGCCCTGAACGGCAAATACCCGCTGTCGCGCTTCCTCTACGTGTACGTCAACAAAGCCCCGAACAAGCCTCTGGCCCCGCTGGAAGCTGAGTTCGTGAAACTGGTTCTGTCCAAACAGGGCCAGGAAGTTGTAGTCAAGGACGGCTACATCCCACTGCCAGCCAAAGTTGCCGCCAAGGCACTGGCTGACCTGGGTCTGAAAGAAGGCAACTAAGCCTGCAAGACCTGGTGTAGACGCATGCTGTTCTGTGGGAGCGGGCTTGCCCGCGATGCTGGCGACGCGGTGTAGAGCTGAAACCGTATTGATGCCATCGCGGGCAAGCCCGCTCCCACACTAACCGTCTACACCCCTAATTTTCAGTCCGCTGCCAGCTCTGCTACGCGGCGGCTTTGTTGCGTCACTGCACTGTCATCTTTCTGTCATACAGGACCGCTAGGGTGTGCGCATGAATGATCTGGCCAATTCCACCATGACGACGACTTCTCCTCCCAAGCGCATTGATTTCAATACGCCTGAGCTGCAACGCAAGCGCCGCATTCGCGCGCTCAAAGATCGCCTGACCCGTTGGTACGTGTTGATTGGCGGCCTCGCCGTTCTCGGCGCCATCACCCTGATCTTCTTCTTCCTGGCCTATGTAGTCGCGCCCCTGTTCCAGGGCGCTTCGCTGACCAAGGAAAACGCGCTGACGCCTGCGTGGATCCAGGACGCCGGCAAGCCGTTGATGATCTCCCTCGAAGAACAGAACCAAGTCGCCATGCGGGTTTCCGACAAGGGCCAGGCGCTGTTCTTTAATGTGGACACCGGCGCCGAGCTCAAGCGTGTCGACTTGCCACTCCCCGCCGGTGCAAGCGTTGCTTCTATTGGTGAAGACCAGCCGGGCAGCCCGTTGGTGATCCTCGGTTTGTCGAATGGCCAGTCCCTGGTGTTCCGCCACACCTATAAGGTGTCCTACCCGGACGGCAAGAAAACCATTACCCCAGCGATTGAATACCCTTACGGCGAAACGCCGATCGTCCTCGACGAACAGGGTCGCCCGCTGGAGCACGTCGCGCTCAACGCCACCGATTCCTCGCTGGTGGTTGCAGGTTCCGCAGGTTCCTACTTGAACGTGCTTAGCCTGAGCCGCGAAGAAAACATGATGACTGGCGAAGTCACCAGCGAGCAGAAGCGTATCGAGCTGCCGCAAATGACCGAGCCGGTGAAGGCGATCTTCATCGATCCGCGCCAACAGTGGCTGTACGTGATCAACGGTCGTGCCCTCGCTGATGTCTTCAGCCTGCGCGACAAGAGCCTCAACGGTCGCTACAAACTGCTTGAGGACGGCAACGCCGAAATCACCGCCAGCACCCAGCTGGTGGGCGGTATCTCGCTGATCGTCGGTAACTCCAAAGGTGGTTTGGCTCAGTGGTTCATGGCCCGCGACCCGGATGGCGAGCAGCGCCTGAAGCAGATCCGTACCTTCCAGATGGGCACCACGCCAATCGTTGAAATCACCGCTGAAGAACGTCGCAAAGGCTTCACCGCCCTCGACGCCTCCGGCAAGTTCGGCGTGTTCCACAGCACTGCGCACCGCACTCTGCTGGTCGACCCGGTGGTCGACGGCCAAGGCGTGTTCGGCATGTCGCCACGGGCCAACCGCGTGATCGTGGAAGCCGGCGGCAAGCTGCAACCGTTGCTGCTGGACAACCCGCACCCTGAAGTGTCGTGGAGCGCGTTGTGGAGCAAGGTCTGGTACGAGAACTACGACGAGCCTAAATACGTCTGGCAATCGACCGCCGCCAACACCGACTTCGAACCCAAAATGAGCCTGGCCCCGCTGACCTTCGGTACCTTGAAGGCCGCGTTCTACGCCATGCTGCTGGCCGCGCCACTGGCGGTGGCTGCTGCGATCTACACCGCTTACTTCATGGCCCCGAGCCTGCGCCGCAAGGTCAAGCCGGTGATCGAGCTGATGGAAGCGATGCCGACAGTGATCCTCGGCTTCTTCGCCGGCCTGTTCCTGGCGCCGTACGTGGAAGGGCATCTACCGGGGATTTTCAGCCTGCTGATGCTGTTGCCGATTGGCATCTTGGTCGCCGGCTTTGTGTTCAGCCGCTTGCCTGAGTCGATCCGCCTGCGCGTTCCCGATGGTTGGGAAAGCGCGATCCTGATCCCGGTGATCCTGTTTGTGGGCTGGCTCTCGCTGTACATGAGCCCGTACCTGGAAACCTGGTTCTTCGGCGGCGACATGCGCATGTGGATCTCCCACGACCTGGGCATCACCTACGACCAGCGCAACGCATTGGTCGTCGGCTTGGCCATGGGTTTCGCGGTGATCCCGAACATCTACTCCATCGCCGAAGACGCCGTGTTCAGCGTGCCGCGCGGTCTGACCCTGGGCTCGCTGGCCCTGGGCGCCACGCCATGGCAGACCATGACCCGTGTGGTCATCCTGACCGCCAGCCCGGGGATTTTCTCGGCGCTGATGATCGGCATGGGCCGCGCTGTCGGCGAGACCATGATCGTGCTGATGGCCACCGGTAACACCCCGGTGATGGAGATGAACCTGTTCGAAGGCCTGCGCACCCTGGCGGCCAACGTCGCGGTGGAAATGCCAGAGTCGGAAGTGGGCGGTAGTCACTACCGCGTGCTGTTCCTCTCGGCACTCGTGCTGCTGCTGTTCACCTTCATCATGAACACCCTCGCCGAGCTGATCCGTCAGCGTCTGCGCAAGAAATACTCGTCGCTTTAAGAAAGGTAGAAGTCTGTGAAACAGAACTCCCTGAATGGATGGTTCAAGAGCGGCGCCCCAGGCGTCTGGATCAGCGGTGGCGCGGTGTCCATCGCGGTCATCATGACCATTGGTTTGCTGGCTGTGATTGCCGTGCGTGGCCTGGGCCACTTCTGGCCGGCCGACCTGATCCAGGCCAACTACAGCGTGCCGGGCCAGGAAAACCACATTGTCATTGGCGAAGTGGTGCAGAAAGAAGAAGTACCGCGCGAGCGCCTGAAAAGTGCTGGCCTGCCGGTGCCGGATCAAGGCCCGGAGTTCATGACTCGCGAGCTGATCAAGGTCGGCAACCGCGACCTGAACGGCAACGACTTCACCTGGATCGTCGGCGAGTGGTTGAAGGACCAGACCAAGCCGGAAAACCTGATGGCGATCGAGCGGCGTGAGTGGGGTAACTTCTACGGCACCCTGGTCAACGTCAAACAGGATGGCAAGGTTATCGCCGAAGGCGAGGCTGCGTGGCCTGAGCTGCAAGCCCGCGTTGACCGTGTGAACAAACTGGCTGCCCAGCTCAAGAGCCTGGAAAAAACCGACATCGGCGCGATCAACGCCGGGCTGGAGCGCATCCGCCTGCATGGTCGCAAGCTGGAGCTGGAAGGCAAGATGGACGCCACCGCCCAGGCGGATATGGACTCCGGCCGTGCTGAGCTGAACAACCGCTACAAGGACATCGAAGCGCGCCTGGCTGACCTGCACACCCAGTTCAACCGCGACAGCTTGACCGCCCGCGACGCCAACGGTAAAGAGCTGGAAATCGGCATCGGCAAAGTCGTGCACGCCTACCAGCCGAATGCCATGGGTTACATGACCAAGGTCGGCTTCTACTTCAGCAAGGTCTGGGAATTCCTCAGCGATGACCCACGGGAAGCCAACACCGAGGGCGGGATTTTCCCGGCCATCTTCGGCACCGTGATGATGACCCTGATCATGGCGATGATCGTGACGCCGTTCGGCGTGCTGGCGGCGGTGTACCTGCGTGAATACGCCAAGCAGAACGCCCTGACGCGCATCATCCGCATCGCCGTGAACAACCTCGCCGGCGTACCGGCCATCGTCTACGGCGTGTTCGGCCTGGGCTTCTTTGTGTATGTACTGGGTGGCTCGGTCGACCGCCTGTTCTTCGCCGAAGCCCTGCCGGCACCGACCTTCGGTACACCGGGCCTGTTGTGGGCTTCGCTGACCCTGGCGCTGCTGGCGGTGCCGGTGGTGATCGTGGCCACCGAAGAAGGCTTGGCGCGGATTCCTCGCACCGTGCGTGAGGGGTCCCTGGCGCTGGGCGCGACCAAGGCGGAAACGCTGTGGAAGATCGTGCTGCCGATGGCCAGCCCGGCGATGATGACCGGCATGATCCTCGCCGTGGCCCGCGCCGCCGGTGAAGTGGCGCCGCTGATGCTGGTGGGTGTAGTGAAGCTGGCGCCGTCGCTGCCGCTGGATGGCAACTACCCGTACCTGCACCTGGACCAGAAGATCATGCACCTGGGCTTCCATATCTATGACGTCGGCTTCCAGAGCCCGAACGTTGAAGCGGCACGGCCGCTGGTGTACGCCACGGCCTTGCTGCTGGTGCTGGTGATCGCCACGCTTAACCTGTCGGCGGTGTGGATTCGTAACCACCTGCGCGAGAAATATAAAGCGCTGGACAGCTAATGCGATTCCCTGTGGGAGCTGGCTTGCCTGCGATGCAGACGACGCGGTGTTTCAGGAAAACCGCATTGATGCCATCGCAGGCAAGCCAGCTCCCACAGGAGACCGCGCAGGACATTGAGATCAAGTAAACCGTTCATACAGCGGTTCAACGAAACGAATTGGTAGCACAGGGAGCATCCCATGCAACATGAAACCCACACCCACGGCATCAACATGTCGGCCCTGGGTCGCGACAAGCAGAGCCTGAGCCTGGCCCAGGAAACCGTGGCCATCGAAGTACCGGGCCTGAGCCTGTACTACGGTGAAAAGCAGGCGCTGTTCGACGTCAGCATGAACATCCCCAAGCAGCGCGTGACTGCCTTTATCGGCCCGTCGGGCTGCGGCAAGTCCACGCTGCTGCGTACGTTCAACCGCATGAACGACCTGGTGGACGGCTGCCGCGTTGAAGGCGCAATCAACCTCTACGGCACCAACATCTACCGCAAGGGCGAAGACGTGGCCGAGCTGCGTCGCCGCGTGGGCATGGTGTTCCAGAAACCGAACCCGTTCCCCAAGACTATCTACGAAAACGTGGTCTACGGCCTGCGTATTCAGGGCATCAACAAAAAACGCATCCTCGACGAAGCGGTTGAGTGGGCCTTGAAAGGCGCAGCCTTGTGGGACGAGGTCAAAGACCGCCTGCACGAATCCGCACTCGGCCTGTCCGGCGGCCAGCAACAACGTCTGGTGATCGCGCGGACCATCGCCGTAGAGCCGGAAGTATTGCTGCTTGATGAACCGTGCTCGGCACTCGACCCGATCTCGACGCTGAAAGTCGAAGAGCTGATCTACGAGCTCAAATCCAAGTTCACCATCGTCATCGTGACCCACAACATGCAACAGGCGGCGCGGGTTTCCGACTACACCGCGTTCATGTACATGGGCAAACTGGTGGAATTCGGCGACACCGACACCCTGTTTACCAACCCGGCCAAGAAGCAGACCGAAGACTACATCACCGGTCGTTACGGCTAGCCCGCGGTGGTTCTGATTGCACTGAATGCTGCGGCCTCCCGCACCTTACCGGACGCTCCAAGGACACCCACATGATCAGCAAAGAAGGCCTTACCCATCACATCTCCGCGCAGTTCAACGCCGAGCTTGAGGAAGTGCGCAGCCACCTCCTGGCGATGGGTGGGCTGGTGGAGAAGCAAGTCAACGACGCCGTCACCGCGCTGATCGAGGCCGACTCGGGCCTGGCCCAGCAAGTGCGCGAGATCGATGACCAGATCAACCAGATGGAACGCAACATCGACGAAGAATGCCTGCGCATTCTGGCCCGTCGCCAGCCGGCGGCCTCCGACCTGCGTTTGATCATCAGCATCTCCAAGTCGGTGATCGACCTGGAGCGCATCGGCGACGAAGCCACCAAGATCGCCCGCCGCGCCATCCAACTGTGCGAAGAAGGCGAAGCGCCGCGCGGTTACGTGGAAGTGCGCCACATTGGCGACCAGGTACGCAACATGGTCCGCGATGCGCTGGACGCGTTTGCCCGCTTCGACGCCGACCTGGCGTTGTCGGTCGCCCAGTACGACAAGATCATCGACCGCGAATACAAGACCGCACTGCGCGAGCTGGCCACCTACATGATGGAAGACCCGCGCTCTATCTCGCGGGTCTTGAACATTATCTGGGTGCTGCGTTCGCTGGAGCGTATCGGCGACCACGCGCGCAATATCTCCGAACTGGTCATCTACCTGGTGCGCGGCACCGACGTGCGACACATGGGCCTCAAGCGCATGAAAGCCGAAGTTGAAGGCACAGCCGACCAAATCCCTAATGTTCCGGGCGAAACTGACGATAAGTAAGGTTGCCCGAGAAATTAACGCCCGGCCTTTGGTCGGGCGTTTTCGTTTGTGGCCTCTGAATTTTTTGCACAGCAGGCGTAATTAAGTCCTTCTGTGACCCGCGAGTTTTGGCAAACTGCCATCAGTCAGGCGTTTTGCGTGCCGAAGTTTTTATAGGATGAAGGGTCGATGAGTAAAGTCAGTGTGTTGGTGGTGGATGACGCCTCGTTTATCCGCGACCTGGTGAAGAAGTGCCTGCGCAACTACTTCCCGGGGATCAAGATTGAAGACGCGGTCAACGGCAAAAAGGCGCAATCCATCCTGATGCGCGAGACCTTTGATCTGGTGCTGTGTGACTGGGAAATGCCCGAAATGTCGGGCCTGGAGCTGCTGACCTGGTGCCGTGAACAACCGCACCTGAAGGCCATGCCGTTCGTGATGGTGACCAGCCGTGGCGACAAGGAAAACGTGGTACAGGCGATTCAGGCCGGTGTCTCCGGTTACGTCAGCAAGCCCTTCACCAACGAACAGTTGCTGAACAAGGTCAAGCAGGCCCTGCACAAGATCGGCCGCCTCGACGCCCTGATCGCCAGCGCACCGACCAAGATGAACTCGGCATTCGGCAACGATTCCCTGAGCGCGCTGACCGGCGGCAAGCCTGAAGCCGTCAAGCCTGCGGCGGTTGCCACTGCGCCGAGCAAGGGCCTGCTCAACAGCCCACCGGTACAAGCGCCAGCCTCTGCAGCGCCTGCGGGTGGTCGGGGGCAAGGCCAGTTGCGTCTGTCCAGCGGCACCCAGCAGTGCGTGATCAAGGCGCTGAGCATCAAGGAAGCGCTGCTGGTGGTACGTCGCACTGACGTGCTGCCTCAGGTACTGGAAAGTGCTGTACTCGACCTTGAGCAGGGCGAGAATGCCGAAGTGGCCCGTCTCAACGGCTACCTGCATGCCATCGTCGCCTACGAACCCAAGCCCGACAGCGACTGGCTGCAACTGACCTTCCGGTTTATCGACCAGGATGCGCAAAAGCTCGACTACATCTCCCGCCTGATTGCGCGCGGCACGGCGCAGAAGCACTTTGTGCCGGGTGCGTAATCACCTGAATAACGGGAGTCGACCGACTGTCTGATTCCCGTCAGCCGGCTTGATTTATATCTGTTTCGATATAGTCTCTCGATGACGCCGCCGCGTTGCCGAGCCTTTGCTATGCCTTGAAACAAACCGCCACCGCCTCTGGCTGAATCGTCGATTACGCTTCCTCTTTCCAGGAAAGGAGAAGCCGATGCCAAGGCACAAGGATGTGGTGTTTCTAGGAAGCTCGCTCAAGGATCTCAAAGCGTTTCCGCTCGACGCTCGAAGGGCTGCCGGTTTCCAGCTGGATCTTTTGCAACAGGGTGAGCAGCCTTTTGATTGCAAGCCGATGAGAACCATCGGGCGGGGCGTCAGTGAGATTCGGATCACTGAGGAGTCGGGAGCGTTTCGAGTGTTCTATGTGGTCAGTCGGCCGGAAGCGGTCTATGTGCTGCACGCGTTGCGTAAAACCACACAGAAAACCGAAGGGCGGGATATCGAACTGGCGCGTGCCAGATTGCAGGAGTTAGGTTAAGGCCATGACAGACTCAAAAATTCACACCGAACGTTTCAGCTGTGTCTGGGATGCGCTGGAAGATACTCCTCAGCAAGCCGCCAACATGCGGCTGCGCTCAAAGTTGCTGCTGGAATTGTGCAATACCGTTCGAGGTTGGGAGTTGTCGCAGAAAGCGGCCGCGGAGCGGCTCACGATCAGTCAGCCTCGGCTCAACGATCTCCTGAATGGAAAGATCGATAAGTTCTCATTGGACGCACTGGTCAATTTGTCAGCGGCAGCGCAGTTGGAGGTCGATATCTGCTTCTCTGCGCTACCGGCATAATCTGTAGCGCAGGAGCGAGTTGCTCACTCCTGCGCGTTTCCGATCAATCCAGCAGCAACACCTTGGCCAACACAATCTTCGGCCCTTTCATCTTCTTGATGATGATGCGCAAGCCTTCCACTTCCAGCACCTCTTCCTCTTCCGGCACGCGTTTGAGCGTGTCGTAGATCAGGCCGGCCAGGGTTTCGGCTTCGATGTGGTCCAGGTCCACGCCCAGCAGGCGCTCCACCTTGAACAACGGCGTGTCGCCACGCACCAGCAGTTTGCCCGGCTGGTAGGCGAGGATGCCGCGCTCGGCCTTGCGGTGTTCGTCCTGGATGTCGCCGACCAGCACTTCGAGCACATCTTCCATGGTCAGGTAGCCGATGATCTTGCCGTCGGCCTCTTCCACCAGGGCGAAGTGCGCGCCGCCTTTGCGGAACTGCTCCAGCAACTGCGACAGCGGCATATGCCGCGACACGCGCTCCAGCGGGCGGGTCAGCTCGGCCAGGTTGAACGATTCGGGAATGTGGTCCAGCGCTGCCAGTTCCAGCAGCAGATCCTTGATGTGCAGCAGGCCCACGAATTCATTGCGGTCGGCGTCATACACCGGGTAGCGGCTGAATTTATGGCGACGGAACAGCGCGAGGATTTCCTTGAGCGGGGCATTGAAGTCCAGGGTTACCAGGTCTTCGCGGGAGTTGGCCCAGTCCACCACTTCCAGCTCACCCATTTCCACGGCGGAGGCCAGCACGCGCATACCCTGGTCGCTCGGGTCCTGGCCACGGCTGGAGTGCAGGATCAGTTTGAGTTCTTCACGGCTGTAATGGTGCTCATGGTGCGGGCCGGGCTCGCCTTGGCCGGCAATACGCAAGATGGCGTTGGCGCTGGCGTTGAGCAGGTAGATCGCCGGGTACATGGCCCAGTAGAACAGGTACAGCGGCACGGCGGTCCACAGCGACAGCAGCTCGGGTTTGCGAATGGCCCAGGATTTGGGCGCCAACTCACCGACCACGATGTGCAGGTAGGAAATCACGAAGAAGGCGGCAAAGAACGACACGCCCTTGATCACTTCCGGCGACTGCACGCCCACGGCGCCGAGCAGCGGCTCCAGGATGTGGGCAAACGCCGGCTCACCGACCCAGCCCAGGCCCAGGGAGGCGAGGGTAATACCCAGCTGGCACGCCGATAGGTAGGCATCGAGCTGGCTGTGCACGGTGCGCAGGATCTGGCCGCGCCAGCCGTTTTTGTGGGCAATCGCCTCGACCCGGGTAGCACGCAGTTTGACCATGGCAAATTCCGCCGCAACGAAGAAACCGTTGAGCAGTACCAGGATCAGTGCAAAAAGAATCATGCCGAAGTCGGCGAAGAGTGTCGCGAGGGTGATGCCAGGGGAAGGGTCCATGATGGGGTTTTGCAGGTTCCGTGTGTTCAATAAGGGGTGACAGAAGGGCCTGAAAGGCAGGCGCAAGTCGGCCAATGTAGCGGCTGACGGGGCGCTTGCCTAGTGCCCGCTGCCGGGCGGGGCCTGCAGAAACGATACAAATCCAATGTGGGAGCTGGCTTGCCTGCGATAGCGGGCTATCAGTTGACCTATTTTCAGCTGACTCACCGCCATCGCAGGCAAGCCAGCTCCCACACTTAATTCAATGTTGTTTTCAGGCTACTCATCATTCCCCAGCTCCTGCGAACGCGTCACCTGCGCCGGCGGGAAATGGCAGGTAAACGTACTGCCATGCCCCAACACGCTGCTGATTTCCAGGCGTGCACGGTGACGCAGCAGCACGTGTTTGACGATCGCCAGCCCCAACCCCGTGCCGCCGGTGTTGGAGTTGCGGCTGGAATCAACACGGTAGAAGCGCTCGGTGAGGCGCGGCAGGTGCTTGGCGTCAATGCCGATGCCGGAGTCCTGCACGCTCAGGTGCGCACCGTGTTCATCGGCCCACCAGCGGATGCGGATATTGCCCTTGTCCTGCGTGTACTTCACGGCGTTGAACACCAGGTTGGAAAACGCGCTGCGCAATTCGCCTTCGCTGCCTTTGAGCAGGATCGACGGGTCGGCTTCCAGGCTGATTTGCTGCCCGCGTTCGCCAGAGAGGGCCTGGGCATCGTTCTTGATGGTCTGCAACAGGCTTTGCACGGCCACCGGATGGTTGTCCGACGGATAATCCGTGGCCTCCAGCTTGGCCAGCAGCAGCAGGTCGTTGAGCAGGGTCTGCATGCGTGAGCCTTGCTGCTGCATTTGCTGCAGGGCACGGCTCCAGCGCGGGTTGATCTCGTCGACGTTGTCCAGCAGCGTCTCCAGGTAGCCGCAGATCACCGTCAGCGGCGTGCGCAGCTCGTGGGAGACGTTGGCGACGAAGTCTTTGCGCATCTGTTCCAGCTGGTGGATGCGCGTGACATCGCGCACCAGCATCAAGTGTTCGTTGTTGCCGTAGCGCGTCAGGTACAGCTGGATGCGCACGCGGTCATTGGTGGGCGAGGGGATTTCCAGGGCTTCTTCGTAGTTCTCCTGTTCGAAGTACTCCTTGAAGCGCGGGTGGCGCACCAGGTTGGTCACCGGCTGGCCGCTGTCCTGGGGCGTCTTCAAGCCCAGCAGGGTCTCGGCGGCGCGGTTCCACCATTCCAGGTTGCCGTCGCTGTCGAGCATGATCACCGCGTCTTTGAGCGCGGCGGTGGACTCCTGCACCCGGTCGATCACCGCTTGCAAGCGCCCGCGTACCCGTTGGTCGCGGCGTTGCAGGTGATAGATGCTGTCGAACACCTCGCCCCACAGGCCGTAGCCGTCGGGTGGCGCTTCGTCGGGTTTGTGCTGGCGCAGCCATTCATGCAGGCGCAGCAGTTGTTTGAGGGTCCAGCCCAGGTACAGAGCGATACCCACGGCCAGCGCCCAGCCATATTGGCCAGTGACCAGGCCCACCACCAGGCAGCCGGTGATCAACAGAAGCATGTGGCGGATCAGGGTGCCATGCCAGTTTTGATTCACTTGAACATGCGTCCTTGTCAGCAGTTAAGTCAGGCAGCGACTGGCTCAGCCCTTGGTGGAGAACCGGTAGCCGGTGCCGCGCACGGTTTGTACCAGATTCTCGTAGGCATCGCCCAAGGCTTTTCGCAGGCGGCGGATATGCACATCCACGGTGCGCTCTTCCACGTACACGTTGCCGCCCCAGACCTGATCGAGCAATTGGCCACGGGTGTAAGCGCGTTCCTGGTGAGTCATGAAAAATTGCAGCAGGCGGTATTCGGTCGGGCCCATTTCGGCCGGCGTGCCGTCGATGGTCACACGGTGGCTGATCGGGTCGAGAATCAGCCCGCCGACTTCGATCGGTGCCTCGCCATCGGTCGGGCCAGCGCGGCGTAATACCGCTTTCAGGCGGGCGACCAGTTCGCGTGGGGAAAAAGGTTTGGTGATGTAGTCATCGGCGCCGACTTCAAGGCCCTGGATCTTGTTGTCCTCTTCGCCCTTGGCGGTGAGCATGATGATCGGGATATCCCCGGTCAGCTCGTCACGCTTGAGGCGACGGGCCAACTCGATGCCGGAGGTACCGGGCAGCATCCAGTCGAGCAGGATCAGGTCCGGCTTGCGGTCGACGATAATGGCATGGGCCTGCTGGGAGTTCTCCGCCTCCAGGCAGTCATAGCCGGCCATTTCCAACGCAACGGCGATCATTTCGCGAATGGGCGCTTCGTCGTCAACGATCAGAATGCTCCTGCCAACCATGCCTAAATCCTCTTGTCATTTAACTGTCTTGCGCCGCATTAGATAACGGAATTATTGCAGTCGTGTGACAGTAATTTAGTCGCTCAGGCAAATAACGGCACTCTGGACTACCCTTTGGGTCCGAATCCTGACAACCAAAAAAGGAAGGTTCCGATGACTTACCGCACTATTTCCTGGAAAGCCCTGCTGGTCACGGCCGCGTTGACGCTGCCGACCCTGGCGTTTGCCGCGGAGCCGGCGATGACCAAAGACGGTCTGTTGGTGGATCACAAGGGCCTGACCCTTTACACCTTCGACAAGGACGCCGATGGCAAATCAGTGTGCAAAGACCAGTGCGCGACCAACTGGCCGCCGCTGAAGGCGGAGTCTACCGATACGAAGGTGGGTGATTGGACGGTGATCACCCGCGACGACCAGACCAGTCAGTGGGCTTACAAAGGCAAGCCGGTGTACACCTACAAGGATGACAAGAAGGCCGGTGACAAGACCGGTGATGGCAAGGGTGGGGCGTGGCATGTGATCAAGCCCTGAACCTGCGGCGCTGCTGAAATCATCGCGGGCAAGCCCGCTCCCACAAGAGTACGCGTTCCAACTGTGGGAGCGGGCTTGCCCGCGATGGCGTCGGAGAAATCACCGCAAGGCGTAATCCAGCACAATCCCCACAAAAATCGCCAACCCCGCCCAGTGGTTATGCAAAAACGCCTTGAAGCACTTCATCCGGTCCTTGTCCCGCGTGTACCAGAACTCCCAGGCAAAACACCCCGCCGCCGCCAGCAACCCCACGTGAAACCAGCCGCCCAGCTCAAACCGCAATCCTGCCAGCCACAGGCAGACCAGGGACAAACCCTGCAGGCTCACAATGATCACGCGGTCGGCATCGCCAAACAGGATCGCCGTGGATTTCACGCCGATCCTCAAGTCGTCATCCCGGTCAGTCATCGCGTAATACGTGTCATAACCCACCGTCCACAGCAGGTTGGCGATGTACAGCAACCATGCCGTGGCAGGCAAATGACCGGTCTCGGCGGTGAACGCCATCGGCATGCCCCACGAAAACGCCGCGCCCAGCACCACCTGCGGGTAATAGGTGTAGCGCTTCATGAACGGGTAGCTCGCCGCCAGCGCCAGGCCGCCGAGGGACAGCAGGATAGTGGTGGCGTTGGTCAGCAGCACCAGCAGGAAACTGATGCCCATCAGCAGCGCAAAAAACACCAGCGCCTCTTTTGAACTGATCTTGCCGCTGACCAGCGGGCGTTGCTCGGTGCGCTTCACATGGCCGTCGACCTTGCGATCGGCCCAGTCATTGATCACGCAGCCGCCGGCGCGGGTCAGTACCACGCCCAGCACGAAAATCACGATATTGATAAAGGACGGCGAACCCTTGCCGGCAATCCACAGTGCCCACAGCGTCGGCCACAGCAGCAGGTAAATGCCGATAGGCTTGTCCATGCGGGTCAGCTGAATGAAATCCCAGGCCCTGGGGTTCAGGCGGTTCAAGGATTTAAGCAGGCGTTGGTACATCAGCAGTTCTCCGGGTGGTCGTGCACCGCTTGCCACAGGCTCGGCAGGAAAATTTCCGCCACCAGCACGCTCAGCGACCCGCGATCAAATCGCGAGCGGCGTGCCCACAAGCCGTCGATCTGGTTGTCAGCAGGCAGCCACTGTCGGGGGTAGTGGCAGACCTCGATGGTCTGGCGGTTGAACGCATCGTCGCTGAACAGCAACTCGCCCAACGGGCGGCTGCCCAAGGCGTCCATGTGTAAGCCATCACCCTGCAACGTGCTGCGGGCGGCCACGCAGCGGGCAAATAACCAGGCCTCGCCGTTACCGTGCAGGTAGGTCTCGCGTACCCAGCCGATAGTCGCCGGCGGCAAGTCCAGGGCGGCGCATTCATCGTCGCGCAGCGCTTGCCAGCCTTCAAACAAGGGCGTGATGCTGAAGCGGTTAGTGGACAGCCGGGTCAGGCGGCGCGTCATCGAGCCTTCATCAAACAGCCAGTCAAGGGTTTCAGGCGAGGGCAGGGGGCTCAGAAGGCTCTGGGTCAGCCATTGGCAAGCATCGGGAAAGTCGATTGAGTGCGGCACGGTGAGTCAGTATCGGCAGCAAAAGAGGCGGCGAGCTTACCATGGCGCCCTGGACTTTTGCCGGGCTGAACCGGCCCCACGCATCGATCATGCTTGCATCTGGCGGCCCTGATCAGTACAAAACGCCCTGAGCCGCGCGGCAACGTAGGTCTATCGACCGTCGGCCAAGATGCCTGGACCCTGAGGAAGCAAGAAATGAAGAAGTGGCAATGTGTAGTCTGCGGCCTGATCTATGACGAAAAAGACGGCTGGCCGGATGACGGCATCGCGCCGGGCACCCTCTGGCAGGACGTCCCGGAAGACTGGCTGTGCCCGGATTGCGGCGTGGGCAAAATGGATTTCGAAATGATCGAAATCGGCTGATCTGTACTTTAAGAAATGGTTTACAAGGAGAAAGGAATGAACGCACCTGTCGTGATCATCGGCACAGGATTGGCCGGCTATAACGTGGCCCGGGAGTTTCGCAAACTCGACAGCGAGACCCCATTGCTGCTGATCACCGCAGATGACGGGCGCTCCTACTCCAAGCCCATGCTCTCCACCGGCTTTGGCAAAAACAAGGAAGCCGACGGTTTGAGCATGGCTGAGCCGGGTGCCATGGCCGAGCAACTCAAGGCCGAAGTGCGTACTCACACGCGCATCAGCGGCATCGACCCGGGCCACAAGCGCCTGTGGATCGGCGAGGAAGCGGTGGCCTATCGCGACCTTATCCTGGCCTGGGGCGCTGAAACCGTGCGTGTTCCGGTCGAAGGCGATGCGGCGGACCTGATCTTCCCGATCAACGACCTCGAAGACTACGCACGCTTTCGCGCCGCTGCGGCCGGCAAACGCCGTGTGCTGTTGCTCGGCGCTGGCCTGATCGGCTGCGAATTTGCCAATGACCTGATTTTGGGCGGCTACGAAATCGACCTGGTGGCGCCTTGCGAGCAAGTCATGCCGACCCTGCTGCACCCGGCGGCGGCCGCTGCCGTGCAAAGCGGGCTGGAAGGCCTCGGTGCGCGTTTCCACCTGGGCCCGGTGCTCAACCGCCTACAGCGCACGGCGGAAGGGCTGGAAGCGCACTTATCGGACGGTGAAGTGATCCACTGCGACCTGGTGGTTTCGGCCATCGGCCTGCGCCCGCGCGTCGACCTCGCCGCCGCCGCCGGCCTGCAAATCAACCGTGGGATCATGGTGGACCGCCACCTCAAGACCTCCCACGCCAACATCTACGCCCTGGGCGACTGCGCCGAGGTCGACGGCCTGAACCTGCTGTACGTGATGCCGCTTATGAGCTGCGCCCGCGCCCTGGCCCAAACCCTGGCCGGCAATGCCACCGCCGTCAGCTACGGCCCGATGCCAATCACCGTGAAAACCCCGATCTGCCCGCTGGTGGTGTCGCCACCGCCACGCGGTACCGAAGGCGTGTGGAGCGTTGAAGGGCAGGGCGCCGACATCAAGGCCGTGTGCCGCGACGCCAGCGGCCGCCTGCTGGGGTATGCGCTGACCGGCAGCGCCGTGATGGAAAAACTGGCCCTGAACAAAGAACTTCCGCCGCTGCTGGCGTAAATAGCGGTCGTTCTGTCGGAATCAGCACGTTCCTACCCCCAGAAAGGTCGCCGCGAGACTGGCGCGGCGCCTTGGGGCATGCCATCCTCACTCCCGTCTGCCGCAGAGTAGAGCCTGCGGCGCCTTGGGCGCTGCTCCGTCAGAGAGCAGCACGGACATAACAACAAAAAACCGTCAAAGAGGCTTCATATATGCGTAAACCAGAACTCGCAGCCGCCATCGCTGAAAAAGCGGATCTCACCAAAGAACAGGCCAATCGCGTACTCAACGCCGTTCTCGAAGAAATCACCGGCGCCCTGCACCGCAAGGACAGCGTCACCCTGGTTGGCTTCGGCACCTTCCTGCAACGCCATCGCGGCGCCCGCACCGGCAAAAACCCGCAAACCGGTGAGCCTGTGAAGATCAAGGCGAGCAATACCGTTGCGTTCAAGCCGGGCAAGTCGCTCAAAGACAGCGTCAACCCGTAATAGCAGGACCGTCTGAAGGGAGGCGGGGTGGTAAAGAAAATGGGCACGCCGACTGGGTTGGGTGCCCATTTTTGTTGGTCGGTGTAATTACAGCGTTCAATGCATTTTTACGTCTCAGGTTTATCCTCTAACCAATTTATCATGCTCGTCTGCCGGTTCTTTCGCGACGAGCTCTTCGTAATCCTTAGGTTCTGAATGTAAATCACCTGGAATCCATTCGCCGTTCAGCTTCTTGTAACTCCCGGCTCTGTACGGAAATGAGTTGATGATGACTGTGATTTCTTTTTGCAGATTTTTTTCTTCGTACCAAACACTGCCGCATTCGCCACATCCCCAGAAGGGCGGGGATTGCTCATCAATCAGATCAACCCAGCCAGCGCATTGGCTAATCGGGCAACGGTAATTGGCAGCCTGCATTGCTGTTACTAAGGGTTGCTCAGCTTTCACATATTGGGTTGAAGAGCCGCAGGAAGGGCACTCGATCATGATAAAGCGCTGGCCCTTTGCAACGAGTGGCGCAATGAATTGTTTCTGCTTCGCGTCCAGCTCAAATGTTTCTTTGCAGAGCTGGCAGCGGGCGTTATTAATTGAGTCCATACGGATTTTCCCCTTCAGGATACCAATGCAGGGCCTTGCTATTTGCTTTGTGGTAGGACTTGTCCATGAGTTCAAGGTTACTTTGGCGATTATTGCCGCCCCTGAATATTGGCTTTTTATGATGCACGTCAAAGCCCTCCGGAACCTGGCCTTTTTTCATTCTATCTACCCCGGCCGGACCATATTTCAGAAGTGATTTGGGGTCTTTGGCCAATTTCTTCATGTATTTCTCTTTGGCGCCGCCTTTCTTATCGAAGTTGGCGCGAATTTTTTTGATCTCACTCTTCGTTCTCTAGTGATAGCACGTCTTCAGGCCCCATGGATCGATCCATGTGAAGGGGTTAGGCGAGTACTGGTAGAGGTTATAACCGCCATCTAACCCAATCGGATCCGGCGTCGTAAACCGCCCCACATCCGGATCATAAAACCTGAACGTATTGAAGTGCAGCCCCGTCTCCCGGTCCAGATACTGCCCCTGAAACCGCAAATTCTGCTCTTCGATGTAATAAAGCTCACGCACCTCTTCCAGCGTGTTGCCCCACACCCGATAAGTTGCCTGCCAGACGCTGTGCCCATCCGCCTCGGTCAGTTGTTCCGGCAACCCGTTCAGATCGTTGTGGTAGTAGCGAATCTTTTGCAATGCACCAACGCCGTCGACGCGGGCAAGGGTTCGTAGCCATCCTCTTCATAAACATGGAGGCTGGTCTGGCTGTGCTTGTGCTCCTGCAACAACCGCAGCCCGTCCCACACAAAGCGCGCCTCGCCCAGCGGATACCCATCGCTGGCATGTTCGGTCTTTTCAATCCTGCGACCCAACGGGTCATAGGCCATCCTTACCACGCTGCTGTTGTCATTACGTACCTCAACCAACCGGCTTTCAGCGTCATACGCAAACCGTTGCACGCCACGTTTGGCACTGCGCTTTTCAATCATCCGGCCAAACGCGTCATAACGATAACGCTTGTCCTGATAGGTCAGCAGCTTGTTATGCACCACCAACCCGGCGCCCGCTTGCGGGCCATCCAGCAGGTTGGCAGCGGCGTCGTAGGCGAAGGTTTCGCGCTGGCCGTGCAGGCTGTCCTGGCTGGCGATGATGCGGCCGGTGGCGTCATAGTGCAGCAGTTGGCGATGTTGCGCGGCGTGTTGCTGGTCGAGTTTGCCGATCAGGTTGTCGGCGGGGTCGTATTCGAACTGTTTTTGCGCCGCTGCAGGCATCAGCGAGGGCTGACTGTTAAGGCGGCGCTGGCGTGAAGCCACTTCGATTAGCTCGCAAAAGTTCTCGCTAATCATGGAAAAATTAAATAAATTTTCCTGTGGGCACTATAAATAGTTTTTCAGAATTATCCTGATTGGATAACACTGCCATTTGTCAAAGAGGAAATTCAAAAACCACTTTCCCCATGCGGTTTTTAATTTGATAGCTCGTTTCGTTAATTTCTGCGACTTTGAATAATTCGCTTCTATCAATAAATCCCGGTAGTTCATGCATCCAGATTTTATTCTTTACCTCACTTTGTTCTTCACAATACCAAGCTTCACCCACAGCGGCATTGAGTGCCCTGTAAACATTTATTTTATGTTTTTTGTTTTTACTGCTCTTTGAGAGTTTTTTAATTGGTGTTTCTAGCTCAAAATTCGCTCTCAATACAGCCTCGGAAGTCGAATTGATAACGTCTACAATCGCGGAGCTGCCTTCTGTTTTTTTTGCGATTGCAACGAGCGCTTGGCGTAACTCCTCCAGCAATTGTGTGTCCTGATTTAATCGATCCAGAGTGAGAAAATTTTTGAAGTCGAAGGTTTCTACAAAGATGTTTGTTACGCCCAAAACGTTATTGAATAAATCTTCTTCGCCACGAGGACCTAGCGAAACAACGATTTTATTACTTCCGTTTATCTCGATCTTGGGCAGCAAGGTCATGAATATTTGAGTAATGTGATGGCTCAACTGACGTATACGAACACCCTCGGTGAGAGCGGATGCATCACTTTCTTGCAGAACAAGCAGGTTTAAATTCATGGCAGTGTTCACTTCAAAAAACTAACGATTATCAGGCATGCCGTATAATTTAAGGTAGCCATCTCTTGTGTCAACCTGCGGTAATGGGTTTTTGTGAATCGGTGAAGGCATGTCGCCGTTGTTTCTTGCCGCGTGCTTATCTGTAATTTTTTGTTCCGTAGCTTTAGCTTGAAGTCGTGTCTTGTTTTTCTCGACAATCACTGCCTTGTAGCGCCCTGCTTGGGGCTGGTTTAGCACATTGAGCTGTTGGTTTGCACGAGGTGATGTGCCATTTTTATTTAATGGACGCCCGCTGATTCCCGGCTTCATCATCCGGCCAGTTTTCGAATCAACGATGACATAGACGTGATTAGGGTTTTTGCTTGCATGGCTGTTTCCGTGGACCTTTCCACTGCCTCCACACGTCAGCCCTAATGGATCGATCCAGCCAAAGGGGTTATCGGCATACAGGTAATGATTGATGCCCCCCGCCAACCCAATCGGATCCGGCGTCGTAAACCGCCCCACATCCGGATCATAAAACCTGAACGTATTGAAATGCAGCCCCGTCTCCCGGTCCAGATACTGTCCCTGAAACCGTAAATTCTGCTCCTCAATGTAATAAGGCTCACGCACCTCTTCCAGCGTGTTGCCCCATACCCGATAAGTCGCCTGCCAGACGCTATGCCCATCGGCCTCGGTCAGTTGTTCCGGCAGCCCATTCAGATCGTTATGGTAGTAGCGAATTTTTTGCAGCGGCCCGCTGCCATCGACACGGGCCAAAGGCTCGTAGCCGTCGTCCTGGTAGACGTAAAGGCTGGTCTGACTGTGTTTATGCTCCTGCAACAACCGCAGGCCATCCCACGCGAACCGGGTTTCGCCCAGCGGATACCCATCGCTGCCATGCTCGGTCTTTTCGATGCGCCGCCCCAGCGGGTCGTAGTTCATCCTGACCACGCTGCCGCTTTCATCACGCACCTCAACCAACCGACTTTCAGCGTCATACGCAAACCGCTGCACGCCACGTTTGGCGCTGCGCTTCTCAATCATCCGGCCAAACGCGTCATAACGATAACGCTTGTCCTGATAGGTCAGCAGCTTGTTATGCACCACCAACCCGGCGCCCGCTTGCGGGCCATCCAGTAAGTTGGCAGCGGCGTCGTAGGCGAAGGTTTCGCGCTGGCCGTGCAGGCTGTCCTGGCTGGCGATGATGCGGCCGGTGGCGTCGTAGTGCAGCAGTTGGCGATGTTGCGCGGCGTGTTGCTGGTCGAGTTTGCCGATCAGGTTGTCGGCGGGGTCGTATTCAAACTGCTTTTGCGCCGCTGAGGGCATCAGCGTTGGCTGGCTGCTCAGGCGGCGTTGGCGTGAGCGCAGGCGGCCGCTGCGGTCGTATTCGCTGCGGGTGGTGAGCTGGCCTTGGGTGCGCAGCACTTCGCGGTGCAGGCGGTCGCGTTCGAAGTCGCTGATGACCTGGCCGTCGAGGTTGATCTGGTGCAGGTGGCCGCTGCCGTAGTAGAGGCGGTTGAGCCAGCGGCCGTCTGGTAGCTGGGTCTGGATCAGGTTACCGAGTTCGTCGTAGTGGTGTTGCAGGTTGCCGGCGGCACTCTGTTCGGCGAGTAACTGGCCGAGGGCGTCGTAGGCAAAGCCCAGGGCCTGCGCTTTGCCTTGCAGGTCGGTGAAGGTGACGGCGGTGAGTTGGTCCAGCGCGTCGTAGCGGTACTCGGTACGGCCATCGTCAGTGGTCTTGGCCGTCAACCGGCCGACGGCATCACGTTCCAGTTGGTGCACGATGGGCGCTGGCGGTGTCTCGGGAACCAGCGCCAGGCCGTCGCCGTAAGGCGCTGCAACGGCAGTCACCACCGTGATGTTATCCAGCCGGTCGTAGTCGTAGCGCTTGGCGCTGCCGTCGAGATCTTGCTGCTCGGTCAGCCGATCCCCGGCGTCCCATGCGAACCGATAGCTTTCACCGTTCTCGTTGACCAGCGCTTGCAGTCGCCCGTAGCTGTCGTAGCCAAACTGCACCTGCCGACCGTGGGCATCGGTGCGTTGGCGTACCTGGCCGCGTCGGTTGTGTTGGTAGAGCGTGGTGTGCCCGGCGGGGTCGGTATAGCCCACCAACCGTCCGCTGGCGTCGCGCTGATACTGCTCGGTGCGCCCATCCGGTAATTGGCTGGTGAGCAAACGCCCCTGGGCGTCATAGCTGAACTGCGTGCGTTCACCCAAGGCATCAGTGATGACCTGCAAATAACCGCGCTCGTCGTAGCTGAAACGCGTCGGGTAGCCCGAGCAATCGATATGCTCGACCAACTGCCCAAACGGGTTCCAGCGCAGTTGTTTGCTTTTGCCAGTGGCATCGATGATTTCTACTGGCTGGCCGTGGGCGTCATAGCGATAGCGGGTGATATAGCCCAGCGGATCGGTCTCGGCGATGCAATTACCGCGTGGGTCGTAGCGGTACTGCCAACTGTTGTCGGCAGCGTCGGTTTCCACCAGCGGCAATGCCCAATGTTCCAGCCACAAGGTCGAATCACTGCGGCCCAGCGGGTCGGTTTCGCCGATCAGGTTACCGCTCTCATCGTAGCTATATTCATAGCGCCCACCCAGCGGATCAGTCGCGCTGAGCAACTGACGTTCGTCGTCCCATTCGAACAGCCAAGTCTGGCCGAGGTTGTCGCTGTACTGAATGATCTGGTGCTGAGTGTTCCAGTGCCGGGTACTGACACGCTGCAAGCCATCGGTAATCCGTGTGATACCCGCCTGCAAGTCATAGTCGAATTGGTAAGCGTCGCCCTCATCGGTCCAGTGCCGGACCACGCGCCATTCCAGGCCTTCAACCAGCGACCATTCATAGAAGCAGCGCAATCCGGTGGGCAGTTGATGCTCCACCATTCTGCGACCGCTGTCGTATGCAAAACGCCGCTGCACCTGACCCGTTGCGTCACGTACTTCAGCCAAATTGCCCGCCGCGTCGTAGCCGTAGCTGACCAGCACGTCACGACGTTGATCGGGATAGAGCCGTTCGATTCGCGTCAAATGACCCTGATCGCGTATCAACTCAACCTGCACCAGATCGAAGGTGTCGCGCAGCCGCACAAGGCGCCCGGCATCGTCATAGTCGACATGGATACGGTTGTCGTTACGATCACCCAGCTGGCTCAAACGCAGATGTGACGGGTTGGCCGCAGTGGGTTCAAACAAACGGTAAAGGCCGTCATCGCTCTCAATCAGCAGTTGCCCATTGAGGTGCCGCCGCACGGCGAGCCCTTCACCGGCACTGAACACTGCGCCGCCAAGGGGGATCCAGCCCATGTCGATCGGGCGACCCTGCTCATCGGTGTAAACCAGCGTGTCGCCGCCTTCGGGATGTGGTTGGATCTCGACGCACACTTCATAGGGCACGCTCCAGCCGGTACCCAGCAGGCTGCCCGCGCGCTCGTCACGGCTGTTGTAAAAGCGTTGCCAGTCGATCGGCAAGATGCCCGGCAGCGCGAAATCCAGTTCCTCGGTATCGCCCAGCACCTTCGCGCCCGTCGCGGCATGCACCGGGTTCGACGAACCCATGGCGGCGTTGGCCGCAGCGCCCATCGCGCTGCTGATGGCCATTGAGGTCACCCCGCCGAGAATCATGCACGGCAGCTTGCTGAAGAATTTGCCCTTGCCGCCCTTGAGCATCAACAACGCCGAGACGGCTAATCCGACGCCAGGCGTCTTGCCGCTGCGAATCTCACGCACCACCACCGAACCGCCGCCAATGGTCACGTTCGATGAAATCAGCCCCGACGACACCACCGTCGCATCGCAGGTACTGCGATCACCACTGCGCACGGCGGGCTGGCCGTTGATCGTGACCTTTTCCGAACCCTCGGCCAGAAACTGCGGCGGCATTGGCGGGTGCTTCATACACACCACCAGGTCCAGCGGCTTGGGCACAGCGCCCGGCGCAGGCGTTGCTACGGTGGGGCGCCACATCTGCGAGAAGAAACCCTCGGCCATGTCCAGGTAGCTGGGTTCCGGCTCAGGTTTGGCTTCTTCCAGCTCGGTACCGGCCGGTGTGACATGGGAACTGATTGCCCCGGCCGCACGGGCGGCAGGCATGTTATTGGTCAGGGTATTGGTGGAGCCGCTGAGAATGTTCGCCTGCACCGTGGGCGGAAACAGGGCGTTACTGAAGGCATCGCATATCTTGGTCAGGCCTTTGTCTGCCCCGCTCTTGCTCATGAGCAGACCGACAATTGTGCCCACCACCGCACCCAGCAGGAAACAGCCGAGCCCGCCGGTGGCGACGGTAATACCGGTAGCAGCAACTACCGCCGCAGTCGCCACGGCCGTGATCGCGATATTGGCCGCCACCTCCAATACACCGCCGAGGATGTCGGCCATCATCGAGGTGTGGGAAAGCGCATCGCCCATGCGGGCTGCCCATAGCGCGTCAGACATTCGAATGGCTCATTAAGAAATAGCGTCGAATGACAGCGAGTTTTTTATTAAAGCCCAGTGCGCCGCCTCGTCATCGCCGAGCTTGTCTGCCTTTACATAACTCAAGGCAAGCATCTTGCGCGTGCCCGGAATCACCACCGCCAGCTGATACTGGAACACCTTGTCATTGCCCTTGTTGAACTGGCTGCGCAACTCAATGCCTTCCACCTCTTGAGCCGCGCCCAAACGCACATCGGCACTCGGTTGGCAGCGCAAGTCCTGCACCTGTTTTTCCAGACGCTGAAGCTGGTCGTTGAAGTTGCTGTGCAGGGTTTCACCCTCGTTGAGCAGGCTGCGGCTGACGATCAGGGAAGTCCCCAATTCCGGGAACTTGAGGATATTGATCGTCGCGTCCTGCAGCTCAGCGGCCGGTAGTTGAAACTGAAACTCATTGATTCGGTACGTCATGGAAGCAGATCTCGTCAGGAGCTTTTGGGCGCGGGGAACGCGGCTTTGATATTGGCATCAATGCTGGATTTTTTGCCTTGGCCATCGGGAGTGGCGCCGGGCCCGCCGCCGTTATTGAGGTGCAACACGCCCTTGGTGTTGAACTCGGCATCGCCGCTGGCATAGAAGCTGATGTTCACACCGGTGAGGTTGATCTGCCCGCTGGCGTTCAACTCCAGAATGCTTTCACCGCACACCAGCCGCAGGTTTTCACCCACTTCGATAACGTAGCTCTGGCTGATGCTGTCGGTTTTGCGCAGGCCCACCGAAAGGATGTCTTCCTGCTTGACGATGCGCACGCGATTATTCCCAATCGTCACCGTCTCGTTATGCCCAATACTCTTGTTCCGGTCATGCCCCACCGAATGGCTCTCATCCACCTCCACCACGATGTCCTGATTGCGCTCGGCGTGGATGTACAGCTGCTCCAGCCCCTTCTTGTCCTCCATGCGGATTTCATTGAAGTTGGCCGGCGTACCGCCCTTGCTTGATCGGCTTTTCATGCCGCTCTGGGTCGCGTTTTCCGGCAGGTCGTAAGGCACGGTCTGCTCGGCGTTGTACACGCGCCCGGTGATAATCGGCCGGTCCGGGTCGCCTTCCAGGAAGCTCACGATCACTTCCTGGCCGATGCGTGGAATCTGCATCGAGCCCCAGTTTTTCCCGGCCCAGGATTGCGACACACGAATCCAGCACGAGCTGTTTTCGTTGGACTGGTCGTGACGGTCCCAGTGAAAGTGCACCTTCACGCGGCCGTACTGGTCGGTCCAGATTTCCTCGCCTTTGGGCCCCACCACCAGCGCGGTTTGCGGGCCTTTGACGATAGGCCGGTGGGTGCTGGCCAAGGGGCGGAAGCTTTGCTGTGCGTCGATGCAGGTCAGGCTGCTTTCGAACTGCGCCGACCCTGAGCCGCCGCCGCTTTCCAGGCTTTCCTGAACGATGTAATAGCGGCAGCCGACGATCAAATATTCGCGGTTCTGGTCCTGGCGGCTGAAGCCGGTGAGGCTGAACAAATGCCCGGAGCCCAAGCCGCGTGCATTGCCGGCGAACTCGATCTGTTCATGCAGGGTTTGCAGGGCTTCGATGCGGGTGCGCGCGTAGTGTTCGCCGTCGGCGCTTTGCACGTAGGTGCCGGGGTAGTCGTACAGCGGGTAGTCGCCGGCGGTGTGCGGGCGCGGCATGGCCGAGCGCACATCAATGCGGGCGCTGGGGCGCTGGAAGTCGTAGTCGTTGAGCTCAAGCGACCCCGGCTGTACCTCCTGCGCCAGGTGCCAGTTGTGCATATGGTCGCGTTCGCGCTGCTGCTCGTCCTTGGGGTAGTACGGAATCGACGCGTAGCCCGGCACCGTGGTGTGGGCGCCGTAGGCGTCGGCCAGCACCAGCACATGACGGTCCTGTTCGTGGCGGAAGAAGTAGTAGATGCCTTCCTGTTCCATCAGGCGACTGACGAAATCGAAACTGGTTTCGCGGTATTGAACGCAATATTCCCACTCGCGGTACGGCCGGCTCAGGGCGTCTTCGAAGTCGGAAAACCCAAGGTCACGAAACACCTGCTTGATGATCTGCGGAATGCTCAGGTTCTGGAAAATCCGGCAGTCCGAGGTGCGGCTCAGCAGCCAGAACCACGGGCGCAGCGTGACCTGGTAACTGGCGAACTGGCCATGATCGATGTTCTGGCTGCAGCGCGCGACGAGGCCGTGGAAATACCGTTCGCCGCCGTCTGCCAGTTGCACGCCGACGCTCATCGGCTTGCCGAGCAATCTGTTGAGGTCGATGTTGGCGTCGAGAGAGGTCAGTTGCAGCTCATAGTTAAACAGCCTGCCCAGCTCCTCGCCGCCGCCCATTTCATTGAGCAACAGTACATCCGGCCCGAGAGGGCTGGTGATTTTGGCCAGGCGTGAGGCTTGGTTGAATAGCATCGGTTAACCCATAAATTGCGTAGTCACTGAAGAAACCTAATCCAATGTGGGAGCTGGCTTGTGTGGGAGCTGGCTTGCCTGCGATAGCATCACCTCGGTCTCACTGACATACCGAGGTGCCTGCATCGCGGGCAAGCCCGGCTCCCACAAAGCCAGCTCCCACATTTTGACCGTGTTTCGTCAGATCAGTCGGCGTCGCTGAAGTCGTAGTGCAATTCATTATCCCGACTGCTGATCCGCACCCCCGCCAGCGCCTTGCCTTCCAGCATGCGCGTGAGGAATTCACGGCTCATGTCCGGCAGCAAACTGTTGGTGAGGATGGTATCGATCATGCGCCCGCCACTTTCGGTTTCGGTGCAGCGCGAGACAATCAGATCAACCACCGCGTCGTCGTAGTCGAACGCGACTTTGTGCGTAGTCTCCACGCGCTTCTTAATGCGGTTGAGTTGCAGGCGAGTGATCGCCTTGAGCATCTCATCGCTCAGCGGGTAGTAAGGAATCGTCACCAGGCGGCCGAGCAGGGCCGGCGGGAAGATCTCCAGCAGCGGCTGGCGCAAAGCCTTGGCGATTTCTTCCGGCTCAGGCACGTTCGCCGGGTCTTTGCACACGCGCGAAATCAGCTCGGTACCCGCGTTGGTGGTTAACAGAATCAGGGTGTTCTTGAAGTCGATCACCCGGCCTTCGCCGTCTTCCATCACGCCCTTGTCGAACACCTGGAAGAAGATTTCATGCACGTCCGGGTGGGCTTTTTCCACCTCGTCCAGCAGCACCACGCTGTAGGGTTTGCGCCGCACCGCTTCGGTCAGCACGCCACCTTCGCCGTAGCCGATATACCCCGGTGGCGCGCCCTTGAGGGTCGATACCGTGTGAGCTTCCTGGAACTCGCTCATGTTGATGGTGATCACGTTCTGCTCGCCGCCGTACATGGCTTCGGCGAGGGCCAGTGCAGTTTCGGTCTTGCCCACGCCTGAGGTGCCGGCCAGCATGAACACGCCAATCGGCTTGCTTGGGTTGTCGAGGCCGGCGCGGGAAGTCTGGATGCGCTTGGCGATCATCTGCAGCGCATGGTCCTGGCCAATGATGCGTTTTTTCAGGTGCTGGTCGAGGTTGAGCACCGTCTCCAGTTCGTTGCGCGCCATGCGGCCCACCGGAATGCCGGTCCAGTCGGCAACCACCGAGGCTACGGCCTGGTAATCCACGGTCGGCAGGATCAGCGGGGTTTCGCCTTGCAGGGCGGTCAGGCGCTGTTGCAGGTCCACAAGCTGTGCGCGCAATTCATCGTTGCCGCTGTCCACAACACCGGCTGTCTCGCGCAAGGTGGCACGGGTGGCGAGCAATTCATCCACCAGTGTTTTTTCTTCGGCCCAACGACTTTCAAGTGTGGCGAGACGCTCACGTTCAGCACTCAATAGCGCTTCGCTGTTGCTCTGGCGCGCACCAATCGCAATGCCGATGGCATGCTCGCGGGCGATGATTTGCAGCTCGGTTTCCAGCGCTTCGATACGGCGGCGGCTGTCGTCCACTTCGGCGGGTACGGCATGCAAGCTGATAGCGACGCGGGCGCAGGCGGTGTCCAGCAGGCTCACGGATTTGTCCGGCAACTGACGCGCCGGGATGTAACGGTGCGACAGTTTTACCGAGGCTTCCAGGGCTTCGTCGAGGATCTGCACCTGATGGTGTTTTTCCATGGCCGAGGCCACACCGCGCATCATCAGCAGCGCTTTGTCTTCCGAGGGCTCGGCGACTTGCACCACCTGGAATCGGCGGGTCAGGGCCGGGTCTTTTTCGATGTGTTTCTTGTACTCGGCCCAGGTGGTGGCGGCCACGGTGCGCAAGGTGCCGCGGGCGAGCGCGGGCTTGAGCAGGTTGGCGGCATCACCGGTCCCGGCGGCGCCACCGGCACCCACCAACGTATGGGCTTCATCGATAAACAAAATGATCGGCTTGGGCGAGGCCTGCACATCTTCGATGACCTGGCGCAGGCGCTGTTCGAACTCGCCTTTCATGCTCGCGCCGGCTTGCAGCAGGCCCACGTCGAGGCTGCGCAGTTCCACGTCTTTCAGCGCAGGCGGTACATCCCCGGCGACGATGCGCAGGGCAAAACCTTCGACGACAGCGGTTTTACCCACGCCCGCTTCGCCAGTCAGAATCGGATTGTTCTGGCGGCGGCGCATCAGGATATCCACCAACTGGCGGATCTCCTCATCGCGGCCAACAATCGGGTCGAGCTTGCCGCTGCGGGCCTGTTCGGTCAGGTCCACGGTAAAGCGCTTGAGGGCTTCCTGCTTGCCCATCGCGCTTGGCGCCATCGCACCGCTGGCTTCACCCGGCACGGCGCCGGCGTTGAAACCGTCGCTGGCGGTAAGGGCGTTTTCCGGCGAGTCGCCGACGTACTCGTCAAATCGCTCGCTCAAGGCTTCGGGCTTGATTTTGTCGAACTCCGAAGACAGGTTCAGCAGCGCATGGCGCAGGCTTGGCGTCTTCAAAATACCCAGCACCAGGTAGCCGGTGCGCACCTGGCTTTCGCCGAACATCAGGCTGCCGTACACCCAGCCGCGCTCCACGGCTTCTTCCACATGGGAGGACAAGTCGGTGATCGACGTCGAGCCCCGTGGCAGGCGGTCCAGCGCTTCGGTCAGGTCACGGGCCAGGCGTGCCGGCTCGACGTTGAACTGGCGGATGATGCGGTGCAGGTCCGAGTCCTGCAATTGCAGCAACTGGTGAAACCAGTGGGCCAGTTCCACATACGGGTTACCGCGCAGTTTGCAGAACACGGTGGCGGCTTCGATGGCCTTGTAGGCCACGCTGTTGAGTTTGCCGAACAGTGCGGCGCGACTGATTTCACCCATGCTCTGGATTCCTTGAGGTGGTGGCCTGATCGGCATAGTGCCGGGCCAGGATTAGGTCGTTGGCGTCCTGTTCGGGCTTGCCGAGCCAGGTGTTGAAGCCCAGGCGGAAGCTGCCGTTGAGTTGCAGCGCCGGTACTTCGGGTTGTTGCAGAATCAGGTTCAAGTCCCAGTCCAGTTCATGGCCCAGGTACTCGGCGACCCACGCCACCAGCTCGTTGAACGGCTGGCTGCCAGGGAGCATGCCCATGTAGTCATCCAGCTTGAGCGGCCCCAGACGGATGCGGAATTTATGCTGGCGGTCCCACACATGGCTGCCCAGGCAAAAGTCCACGCCCAGCCTGTTCGCGCTCACACTCACGCGGCTGCGCTCGGGCAATTCCAGCCATTGGCCGACGTATTCTTCGATCTCTACCGGCAGGCCGAAGTACTCGCCGAGGATTGCTTTTAAACCATCCGGGTAGCGGGTTTGCGCCGACAAGTGGCCGCTGTAATGCAGCTTCGCCGTGTCGGGAATCAGCCCCTGATTGAGCAAGCTCGGCATACCCCGGCCACTGAGCGCGGCGAGGCGTGCAGACCAGTAGTCATCGTCCGGCCGGTCGTGGCTGACCGTCGGCCGCGCCTCGGCCCATGCCCGATAAAACAGGCTGAGCAGGCGGTGGTGGAACACGTCCAGGAACTGTTTGCTGGTGCTGTCGGCGTTGTTGCGCTGACGCTCGCGCACGTATTCAGTGATGTGCAGCGGCAACGGGCCGTTGGGGCCACCGAGGCCGAAGAAGAATTGCTCCAGCCGTGCGGGTTTTCCGTCACCGCCGGGGTCGACCGATGCCAGGGTGGCGGGGGCAAAGGTGCAATCGGCCTGCTGACCGAGACGCAGCGGGTCGTCCGTTAAACGCAGGGAATGGCCCAGGCGCGGCAGCTGTGGCGATTCGCACTCGATACGCCGCAGCGCCTGGAAGAAATCGTATTCCCAGGGCTCCTGATGCATCGCATCCAGTGTGTTCACAGGGTCGGACGACGCCCGGGCTTGGCTTTCCATCGCATGATCTCGCCGCGTTCGGTGGTACGGATCACCGTCTCGGTAAAACTGTTGATCGACACGTAACGTGCCAGGAAGCGTTCCAGCACCGCACCGAGCAGGAATACGCCGGTGCCGCGAAACGCGTTTTCATCAAATTCCAAAGTGATTTCCAGGCCACGGCCAAACACGATCGGACCGGGCATCGGCAAACGTCGGGTCACCGCTTTGCTGCTGACTTCACGCAGGCCTTCGATCTGCAATTGCAGCGCGGCGTCGTTGCTGTCGCCATACAAGCGCAGCAGTTCGCGCAAGGCGCCGGCGCCCTGGCCCTGTTCACTCAGCGACAAATAGTTGAGCGACAACTGGCTGATCAGGCGCCAGGCTTTTGCGTCGTGGGCATGGCTGGCGCGCGGGCGGCTTGGGCCTGCGACGCAGCGCACCGACAACACCGGGGCGCTGTCGGCCAGCGTGAAATCAGTCTTGCCGTTGCCCACGCTCATAAACAGCGGCAGGTCGCGGTTGGTGCACAGCGCAATCACGCCGAGCTGGCGCAGGTCGTGGCCATAAGGGGCTTGCCGACTGTCCACCAGGCTCACGAAGGTTTCGCTGCCCACATACGTCGAGCGCGGGCCGTTACGACGCTGGTCGCTGGACAACACGCGGGGTTCGCGGCGTACGGTGTAATAGGCTTGATCGCGACCATAGCGCGACGGGTCACGCACGGCATAAAACGGCAGGAACGGTTGCTCCGGCCCGGTGCCGTGGCCGGTGAGGCCGCTTAGCGAGTGAATCTCGAAATCCATGGGCCGGGTGCGGTCGGCAATCACATGGTGCTCGTTGACCCGGTCGGACAAGTGAATACGGTCCACACGCTTGGGGAACAGGTTGATTGCCGGCGTGCAGAACGGCATGAACTGCGCCGCGCCGACGCTGCCTTCCAGGCTTGGCTCGTGACGGTCGAACAGCACGATCAACTCCAGCTCCTGGCCATCGCAGCGTTTGACCGCTCGGCTCAGCTCGGCGAATTCGACGAACAGAAAGCGATGGGGCAGGGCGAAGTATTCCTGCAGCAGCCGATAGCCCTGGAACGCGCGCGCCACCACGGGCATGGCCGCGTCGGCATCGTCAAAACCTCGTGAGCGCAACGCGTCTGGCGGCAGACGTTCCACCCAATCGCCACCGGGCTTGCGCGCAAACACCGCGCAGGCATTGCCGAGCAGTTGTTCGTAAAGGCGAAATGGTTGTTCATCGGCGCCGCTGAGGTACAGCGGCAGATTGTCCAGGTCGAGGCTGTTGAACGGCAGTTCGGCGCCGGTGCGCAAGGTCAGGCGCAAACCGGCTTTGGCCTTTGGCTCGCTCGCAGCCAGGCGGCCCAACACGGCGGCGGGGTTGCCGAAGTACTCGGCATTGCTGACCTGCAATGGCCACAACGTTACCGGGTGCGCGGTGCGGTATTCGCAGCAGGTCTGGGTTTCACGGCCCAGGGCGGCGCGCAATACGGTGTCGCGCGGCAGCGGAAAACCGCTGGCCAGCGAGCCTTCATCCGGGTCGGTCTGCAACTGCACCACGGTCATCGACGGCGTCGGCGCCAGGTAGTGCGGGTAGGCGATTTCCAGCAGGTTATGGGTGAAGGTCGGGTACTCGGCGTCGAGCTTGAGCTGCACGCGGGCGGTGAGGTAGGCAAAACCTTCGAGCAAGCGTTCGACGTACGGGTCGGCGCAGTCCATGCCGGACAGGGTCAGCCGACTGGCGATCTTCGGGTATTCCTTGGCGAACTCGGCGGCGCTTTCGCGCACATGGTGCAGTTCCTGGTTGTACAGCTCCAGCAGGCGCGGGTTCATGGGCGCCTCCGCTGGTCGGCATTCACCACGCGGACATGGCCGGACTCCAGGTCCAGGTCGGTTTGCAGCAGCAGGCGTAACGGCACCGGCTGCGCCCACAGGTCGCCTTCGATCTCGAAACTCAGCGCGTTGTGGTTCATTTCGCCATGGCCGACGCGGGCTTTGACGCGCAGGGTGTGGCGCAGAATGCGTGGCTCAAAGGTGGCGATGGCCTGGTAAATCAGGGCTTCCAGCGCTTTGATATCGACGCTGGAAACACTGTTGCCCGCCAGCGCCGGCAGGCCGTAATTGACCACTGAAGTACCGGCCGGGGTGTGCAAGGTGGCATCGGCATCGAGCAACGATGTGGTGTTGAGCAGCCACGCCAGGTCGCGCAGCACCGAGGCTTTCAATTGGGTCAGAGACAGCACGCGTTTGTCGGCGCTTTCCTTGGGGTTGGTCGGGTCGTCGTCGGTCAGCCGGTCCAGCAGGGACGGTTGCAGACGGTCGCGGGAAGCGATTTCAGTTACCACCAAAGCAGCTCCACGGACGGGTTGCGAGAAGAACAAAGTGGCTGTGGCCGTGGCGCAAAGCCACGGCCACCAGGGCTATCAGCGTTTGGTGTTGGAGCGGATGTTCCAACCAAACTTGATCGCGCCGCCGTCTTTGGTGCCGTCGGCTTTCTGCGGCTGGTAGTCGACCATCACTTGGGCGAAGTTCAGGGTGACGTTCTCGGTCAGGCGGTCATCGGTACCCGAACCGCCGGTGCTCAGGGACGTGACCAGCACTTCTTCCAGGTTGATGATCATGTACTCGACCTGGCTTTCGCCACCGGCCTTGCGCACGGTCAGCTTGACCTTGTCGATGTGCTTGCCGCTGGCGCAGTGCATCATCAGGTTGGGCGACGCCTTGTCGACGTACTTGGTCAGCGACAGGTCCTGGATATTCACCTTGCCCGCGCCGCCACCACCGCCCACGTGCATGTTGCCGGACTGGGCCATGCCCCAGCTCCAGTTCAATACGTCGATTTCGTCCTTGTGGGCCTTGTCCATGGACTCGCCCTTGATGTCGCCGATCTTGATGAAAATATCAACAGCCATGTTTTCTCCCTGTGTGGCCCATGCCACGATATTTGTTTAAGCCCAATGGGGCTGTGCTTTTCTGTGGGAGCTGGCTTGCCTGCGATAGCATCACCGAGGTGTGACTGATACACCTCGGCGCCTGCATCGCGGGCAAGCCCGGCTCCCACAGAAGAGCCGGTTCAACCGTTATTTATGCGCTTTTTGCCGAAGGCAGCTTCGATACCAGGCGCAACGACACGGTCAGCCCTTCAAGCTGGTAGTGCGGGCGCAGGTAGAACTTCGAGTTGTAGTAACCCGGGTTGCCTTCGACTTCTTCCACGATCACTTCGGCAGCAGCCAATGGATGCTGGGCCTTGGTGGTTTCGGTGGAGTGGGCCGGGTCGCCATCGACGTAGTTGAGGATCCAGTCCTGCAACCAGCGCTGCATCTCGTCCTTCTCTTTGAAGGAGCCGATCTTGTCGCGCACGATGCACTTCAAGTAATGGGCGAAACGGCAAGTGGCGAACAGGTACGGCAAACGCGCGGCCAGGTTGGCGTTGGCGGTGGCGTCCGGGTCGTCGTATTCGGCCGGTTTCTGCAACGATTGGGCGCCGATGAACGCGGCGAAGTCGGTGTTTTTCTTGTGCAGCAGTGGCATGAAACCGTTCTTCGCCAGCTCCGCTTCACGGCGGTCGCTGATGGCGATTTCGGTTGGGCACTTCATGTCCACACCACCGTCATCGGTAGGGAACGTGTGCGCCGGCAGATTTTCCACTTCACCACCGGACTCGATCCCACGGATGCGCGAGCACCAGCCGTAGTGCTTGAACGAACGGTTGATGTTCACCGCCATCGCGTACGCGGCGTTGGCCCAGGTGTACTTGGAGCTGTCGGCGCCGTCGGTGTTTTCTTCGAAAGCGAAGGCTTCCACCGGGTCGGTCTTGGCGCCATACGGCAGGCGCGCCAGGAAGCGCGGCATGGTCAGGCCGATGTAGCGCGAGTCTTCCGATTCACGCAGCGAGCGCCAGCCGGCGTATTCCGGGGTGGTGAAGATCTTGGTCAGGTCGCGCGGGTTCGACAGTTCCTGCCACGAGCCCATGCCCATCACGGTCGGCGAGGCCGCAGCGATGAAGGGGGAGTGCATGGCGGCGCAGACTTTCGACAGCTCGCCCAGCAGTTCCACATCCGGTGGCGACTGGTCGAAGTAGTAGTCGCCCACCAGGCAACCATACGGTTCGCCGCCGAACTGGCCGTATTCTTCTTCGTACATCTTCTTGAAGATCGGGCTCTGGTCCCACGCCGTGCCCTTGAATTTCTTCAGGGTCTTGTGCAGTTCCGGCTTGGAGATGTTGAGCACGCGAATCTTCAGCTGCTCATCGCTTTCGGTGTTGTTGACCAGGTAGTGCAGGCCACGCCAGGCGCTTTCCAGTTGCTGGAAATCCTGGTGATGGATGATCTGGTTGACCTGGGCGGTCAGCTTGGCGTCGATGGCGGCGATGATCGATTCGATCGACTTGATCGCGTCATTCGAGACCAGGTCGGTTTGCGCCAAGGCTTGTTCGGCCAAGGTGCGCACGGCGGTTTCCACGGCTTCGCGGGCACGCTCGGTCTTGGGCTTGAACTCTTGCAGCAGCAGGTTGGCGAACTCGCTGGCTTCTTCGGTGGCGCCCAGGATCTGGGAGCCTTCGCGGGCGGTATTCTCGGTCATGATTACTGGTTCCCTGCCGGCTTCGGCGCGCTCGCAAGGGCCTGCAACAGTGCCGGGTCCTTGATCGCTTTCATGATGATTTCTTCAGCGCCGGTCTTGCCGTCCATGTAGGTCAGCAGGTTGGCCAGCTGAGTGCGGGCTTCGAGCAGTTGGTTCAGCGAGTCGACCTTGCGGGCCACGGCGGCCGGGCTGAAGTCGTCCATGCTTTCGAAGGTGATGTCCAGGCTCAGGTTGCCTTCGCCGGTCAGCTCATTCGGTACATGGAACGCGACGCGGGGCTGCATGGCCTTGAGGCGCGAGTCGAAGTTGTCGACATCCACTTCAAGAAACTTGCGGTCGGCCACAGCGGCGAGCGGCTCGGCAGGCTTGCCGGCGAGGTCGGCCATCACGCCCATTACGAAGGGCAGCTGGACCTTCTTCTCGGCGCCGTAAAGCTCGACGTCGTACTCGATCTGCACTCGAGGCGCGCGGTTGCGCGCAATGAATTTCTGAGAACTTTGCTTCGCCACGATGCTGCTCCTGGTCGCTTGAGCGACGGTGTTGTTACTGCACGGTCCGGCGGCTTACTCGCTGTCCGGGCCGCGCAGGTTTTCAAATTGGGACATGCCGTCGGGAATCAGATTGCGCACGATCGCCGCAAAGTCGGCGTGCACCAGATGTTTCGCCCGGTTCAACAGCACCGGCAGCGGGCTCGAAGGCTCGTGCCGGGTGTAGTACGCAAGGATCTTGTCGAGGCTGCGCAGCACGTCATCACGGGTGGCGATGTCGCCAGCGGGGCGAGGGGCTGCGGGTGCGGCGGCGTACTCGACCGAGGGGGCATTGTCGTCACTGACGGCCTCGGGTTCGCTGCTGCTGTCGGTGCCAGGCACCGCTTGGTTGAGTATGTGCAGGGCCTGCTTGAGCGGTTGCTTCAAGCCGCTCAAGTCCACGCCTTGGGCGGAACCGACTTGATCGTTGACCTGTTGTTCGATGGCTTCGCACGCCGCGCGCGCCGCGCTCAGGGCATCGCGGGTGGCCTGCAGCTGTTCGGGGTCGCTGTCGAGGAACGCCGCGTTGAGCTGCTGGCTGCCGAGCTGTTCATCGGCAAAAATCTGCAGGCCGCTGGCGTTGAGCGCCGCGCGCAGGCTCACGGGCCCGAAGGTGCGCGAGCGCGTGAGGATGCTTTCGCGCAGCAGACGAATGGTGGTGTCGCTCGTCAGGCCGGACAGCGCGTTGACGCGCACGGTAGGGTCGTTATCGTCGTCGGCATCCAGGCGCGGGTGCAGGTCGGCCCAGTATTCGCGCAGCAACGCGTTGATCAAGGTAAGGACTTCAGCCAGCCCGGCCACACCCTGAAGGGCGAGGGAGCTTTGCAGCAGGAAATGGGTGATGCGCAGGTCTTTGCTGCGTTGCAGCAGGTCGAGGCTTTGCTGCTGGATGCTGCGCCACTCCGGCGGTTCGGCGGGCAGGATCGAGTCGCCCATGCTGCGCTCGGGTTGGCCCTTGGCGTCACGTTCCAGCTGGAGAAATTGCGCGTCATATTCCATGTCTTCGCCACACGGCGAAGTCGCGGAAACGGCGGTGAGCAGCAACGGCACATCCACTGAATTTGATCTCCCTATCAGCCCGTTAGATGGCGGGCAACGCATGCACTAGTTGCGCGATGAACTAGGCATGTTTTCTTGGTCATAGTGGAACTTTGAATTCAAGTTGATTTCAAAGTGCCATCACTGGTGTTCAAGAAGTTGTGCATTTTTGGTGTAGTAGTTGGGCCTTGTCAAGGTAAGCTATTCGCCCTCTGTGACAGATGTGCGGTGTTTAACAACCTGCGCGACTGGTGGGTCTAGTGGCACACCGGAACAGGATTTTTGTCATGGAGCCCAGTTAAGATCAGCGATCATGCTGACAAAAGCAGGTTGTGAGGGTCGTTTGCACGACCTGGTGGGACTCCTCGGGAAGCGTAGCCCCGGGGATCGACTGCGCGCGAAGTATCAGCAAGGAGGCAAGATGTCGCTGTGTTTGACTATTACTAGTTATCACAAGATCACCCCTGGGCAGTGCCCCGAAAAGTCCTTGAACCAGGGCTCGATGGCGATCGGCCGCAGTTCCGACAATGACTGGGTATTGCCCGACCCAGAGCGTCTGGTCTCTTCGCAACACTGTGTTATTCAATACAAAGAGGGCCGTTATTATTTAACCGACAACAGCACAAACGGTGTCGAGTTGGTTAACGCCGGTATTCGTTTGCGCCGGGGTAATAGCGAGCTGTTGCAGGATGGCGAGTTGATCCGCATCGGCGATTACGAAATTCAGGCGCGCATTGATTTCAGCGTGCAAGCCGTTGATAGCCAACCGTTTGCCGGTGACTCGCCGAATAGCTTTGAAGCGCTGATGGGCGCCGTGGTCAACACGCCAACGCCGGTTCCTGTGATCGCGCCGCAGTTTCAGGGCGCCTCGTCGATGGATACCTTGCCGGACCTGTTCGACTTCCTCAGCCCGACCGCCGTGCCACCGCCGACCGTGGCGGACCACGTGCCCTCCGAGCAGCACGATTTCCGTCCGCCGACGCCCGTTTCAGTACCGCTGGTCGAAAAGCCGGTGGTCTCGGCTTCCGTGATTCCCGACGACTGGGACCTGTTTGCCGATACACCACCCGCCCCCGTCACCTCTGCGCCCGCTGCAATCATCCAGCCGCCACCTGTGGTTGAGCCTGCGCTCCCCGTGGCCGAAACGGCGCAGCAAGCTGATCTGCTGAACGCGTTCCTGCGCGGTGCCGGCCTCGACCAACTGCGCCTCGACAAAGCCCAGGCGGAAGCCCAAATGGAAAGCATCGGCCGCAGTTACCGGCTGATGGTCGAAGGCCTGATCGACGTACTGCGTGCGCGGGCCAGCCTCAAGGGCGAGTTCCGCATGCAGCAAACCATGATCCGGCCCGCCGAAAACAATCCGTTGAAATTCGCCCCGAATGCCGACGAAGCCTTGTTGCTCCTGCTGCGCCATGGAAACCAAGCGTTTATGGCGCCGGACGCCGCGGTGCGCGACAGTTTCGACGACTTGCGCGCCCACCAGTTGGCAGTGATGGCCGGGGTGGAAGCCGCAATCAAGCACCTGCTGACGCGCTTTGAGCCGGGTCAGCTGGAAGAGCGCATGGGCAAGCCCGGCGGGCTGTCGAGTATTTTCAACGGCTCGCGCCAGGCCCAGTACTGGCAGCAGTTCACCGAGCTCTACAGCAATATTTCCCGCGAGGCCCAGGAAGATTTCCAGGACCTTTTCGGCCGCGAATTCAGCCGGGCTTACGAAGAACACAGTGCACGACAGCGTCGCTGACCACCTGTAACACATGGATTTAACGGATAGCTAAATACGTCATTGAGGACGCAGGATGATTCCCAGGTTTCTACTCGCAGTTGCCACCGCGTTGCTGTTGACGGCGTGTGCCAAGGATGCCGCCAAACCCGACACCACCGCCGAGCTGCACTTTCACGCCATTGCCGGGCTCAACCCGGGCGCCAATGGCCAGGCCGCCCCGGTGCGGGTGCGCATTTTCGAACTGAAAAACGCCGCCACTTTCGGCCGTTCCGATTACTTCGCGCTGGCTGACCGCGCGCAATCCACGCTCGGCCTGGACCTGCTTGATCAGGACGAAGTGATGGTGCAACCCGGCCAGCAACTGAGCATCAAGCGCGACCTCGATCCTTCCACGCGCCAGATCGGCTTGCTGGTCGGCTATCGCGAACTTGACCGCGCGCAATGGCGCACGGTGATCGATGTGCCGGCGCGCCAATACACCGAATACCAGATCAGCCTCGATGTGCACGCCGTGCGTGCCGACGTCGTGGTTCCCCCCGCAAGCACTGCCCAATAACAAGAGATCGGAGCCCCCATGTCCTGGAACAATCGCGTGGTCTGGTCGGAAGGCATGTTCATCGGAACGCAGCACTTCCAGCAGCATGACCGTTACCTGGAAAACCTGATCGATGCGCGCAGCCGCCCGCTGTCGGCGGGTGCCTGGGGTTTTTCCGAGTTACTGATCGATCAGGGCCTGTTGGCCCAGGGCAAGCTGGCGATCGTGTCGGCGCGAGGCCTGCTGCCGGATGGCACGCCGTTCAATATTCCTCAGGATGATGTGGCGCCGAGCCCGTTGAACATTGACGACAGCCTGCGCGACGGGCTGGTCTATCTGGCGCTGCCGCTCAAGCGAGCGGGCGCCCGTGACACCGTGGATGAAGGCGAAGCGCTGGAAGCGGCGCGTTATGTGAGCCAGGTGCGCGAAGTGCGCGACGACAACGCGCCGTTCGAAAACCGCGCGCCTGTGGCTGTCGGCTCCCGCGCTCTGCGCTTGCTGACTGCCCAGGATGGCGTCAGCGATTACGCCGCCATCGGGCTGGTGCGCATCAAGGAAAAACGCGCCGACCGCGCGCTGGTGCTCGACGACACCTACATCCCGCCCGTGCTGGATGTGGCTGCGAGCAAACCGCTGACCGCGTTTCGCAGTGAACTGCTCGGCTTGCTGCACCAGCGCGGCGAAGCGCTGGCGGGCCGCGTGGTCGCCTCGGGCGCCGGGGGCGCGTCGGAAATTGCCGACTTCATGCTGCTGCAACTGGTCAACCGCGCGCAACCGTTGATCCAGCATTTGAGCCAGCTGACTCCGCTGCACCCGGAGCGTTTTTTCAGCGAACTGGTGAGCCTGGCGGGTGAATTTTCGACGTTCTCCACCTCTGGCCGACGCCCGCAGGAATACCCGCAATACCAGCACGACGACTTGGCGCTGAGCTTCGCGCCGGTGATGCAGGCGCTGCGTGAAGCGCTGTCGATGCTGATTGACAGCAAAGCCACGCCAATCCCGATTGTGGAAAAAGCCTACGGCATTCACGTGGCGATGCTGGCCGACAAAACCCTCATCGACAATGCCAGCTTCATCCTCGTGGTGCGCGCCGATGTGCCCGGCGAAACCCTGCGCGCGCGCTTCGGCCAGCAGAGCAAGGTCGGCTCGGTGGAGCACATCCGCGACCTGGTCAACCTGCAACTGCCGGGCATCGGCTTGCTGCCGTTGCCGGTGGCGCCACGCCAGTTGCCTTACCACGCGGGCTCCACTTATTACGAGCTGGACCGTGGCAGCGAACACTGGCAGCAACTGAGCAATTCCGGTGGTTTTGCCTTCCATATCGCCGGGCAGTTCCCGGGCTTGAACCTGGCCTTCTGGGCGATCCGAGGATAATCCGCGATGCATCCCAATGATGATGAACGCACCCAGTTCATGCCGCGTCCGGGTGGCCGCTCGCCTGAACCTGCAAACGGGCAACCTGCTCGCGCGGAACCGGCCCCTTTGTCCATGCCCGCCGCGCCGATCCTCACCGGTAAAAGCCATGGCCTGAACCCGCTGGAAAGCGCCGCCGGCCCGCTCCTGGCTTTGCTGACGCGCCTGCGCAACACCATCGCCCACCCGGCGCCGGCCAGTTTGCGTGCGCAGCTGCTGGCCTATCTGCGCCAGTTCGAAGAGCGCGCCGAAGCCGCCGGTGTAGCGCGCAACGAAGTGCTGCTGGCGCGTTACGCGCTGTGTACTGCGCTCGACGAAGCCGTGCTGAGCACACCATGGGGCAGCACCAGCGACTGGGGCAAACAGAGCCTGTTGATCACCGTGCACAACGAAGCCTGGGGCGGCGAAAAAGTCTTCCAGTTGCTCGACCACTGCCTGCAAAGCCCGCGCGAACGTTTGTACCTGCTGGAGCTGTTGTACCTGTGCATGTGCCTGGGTTTCGAAGGCCGCTACCGCGTAATGAACGACGGTCGCAGCCAGTTGGAAGCCCTGCGTGAACGCACCGCCGCGGCGATTCGCAGCGCGCGTGGCGAGCATGAGCGCGAGCTGTCGCCGCACTGGCGCGGCGTGACCGTGGCGCGCGATCGCCTGGCGCAATTCATGCCGCCGTGGATCGCCGTGGCCATCGGCCTGGCGCTGCTGCTGGCGTTGCTGTTCGGGCTGCGCCTGAAGCTGGCGTCGGATGCCGAGCCGGTGTTCAAGAATATCCATGCCCTTGGCGAGATCCCGGTGCAGGCCATCGATCGCCCGGTGGTGCAGCCAAAAGTGGTGGAACGGCCGCGTCTGGCGGGCTTCTTGGTGGAAGACATCAAGGCCGGTCGCGTCGCCGTCGAAGACAAAGTGGATCGCTCAGTCGTGACCATTCGCGGCGATGAGCTGTTCCCTTCCGCCAGCTCCAGCATTGTCGACGACTACCAGCCACTGATGCTGCGCATCGCCGACGCCATCCGCAAGGTCAAGGGCCAGGTGCGCGTGACCGGGCACAGCGACAACCGCCCGATTGCCACGCTGCGCTTCCCGTCCAACTGGGCCTTGTCCGAGGCACGGGCCAAATCCGTGCTGGAGATTCTGGCGGCCAAGACCGGCCAGGCGGACCGCTTCAGTGCCGAGGGCAGAAGCGACACCGAGCCTGTGGCAACGAACGCTACCGCCGAGGGCCGTGCCCGCAATCGTCGGGTTGAAATCACCGTATTGGCGGAGGGCGTCGAGTGAAGGCGTTTTTCAGTTTCATGATTCGCTGGGTGATCCCGTTGCTGGGCCTGATCGCCCTGAGCCTGATTATCTGGTTTGTCGGGCCGCTGCTCGATGTGCTGATGCCGGAAGGGCGCCGCTGGGCGCTGATCATTCTGGTGTTTGCCGTGTGGATCGCCTACCGCGTGTTCCGCGTTATCCAGGCCCGTCGACAGGCTGCTGAAGTGATGCGCAGCCTGGCGGCGGAAACCCCGGCTGACCCCAATTCTGTCGCAACTGCCGAAGAACTCAGCACCCTGCGCCAGCGCATGGACGAGGCCCTGACGCTGCTCAAGAAAGCCAAGCTCGGTGGCGACGAGCGCCGCAACCTTTACGAGCTGCCGTGGTACGTGATCATCGGCCCGCCGGGTTCGGGGAAGACCACGGCGCTGGTCAATTCCGGCCTGCATTTTCCGCTGGCCGCGCAGCTGGGCGCCGGTGCGGTGCGCGGCGTGGGTGGCACGCGTAACTGCGATTGGTGGTTTACCGATCAGGCGGTACTGCTCGACACCGCCGGGCGCTACACGACTCAGGACAGCAACTCCACGGTGGATAAAGCCGCGTGGCTGGGCTTCCTCGACCTGCTGAAAAAGCAGCGTTCGCGTCGCCCTATCGATGGCGCTTTTATTGCCATCAGCCTGTCGGATTTGCTGCTGGGCACGGACGCCGAGCGCGCTGCCCACGCCGCCGCGATCCGCCTGCGCATCCAGGAGCTGTACACCCAATTGGGCGTGCGCTTCCCGATCTACCTGATGCTGACCAAGCTTGATCTTGTGCCCGGCTTCATGGAGTTTTTCGACAACCTGAGCAAGGAAGACCGCGCGCAGGTGTGGGGCATGACCTTCGCGCTGGACGACGGCAAAAACACCGACAGCCCGCTGGCCCATCTGCAAAGCGAATTCGCCGGTTTGGAGCAACGCCTCAACGAACGTTTGGTCGAGCGTCTGCAACAAGAGCGCGACCCGGCGCGGCGTGACCTGATCTACGGCTTCCCGCAGCAGTTCGGCGCTTTAAAGGATTGTCTGCAAAGCTTCCTCGAAGGCGTGTTCAAGCCCAATGCTTTTGAAGAGCGCGTGTTGCTGCGCGGTGTGTACTTCACCAGCGGCACCCAGGAAGGCAGCCCGATTGACCGCCTGATCGGCGCCATGGCCCAGAGCATGAACCTGGACCGCCAGCACCTGGCGCGCCAGAGCGGCACCGGGCGCAGTTACTTCATCGAAAAACTGTTCACCGCCGTGGCCTTTGCCGAACGCGGGCTGGTGGGGGTGAACCCCAAGGTCGAACGTCGACGCAAGTGGATTGCGCGCGGTGTGCTGGCCGCCACTGTTGTTGGGGTGCTGGTGGTCAGCAGCCTGTGGTGGGTGAGTTATCGCGCCAACCAGGCGTATATCGCGCAGGTCGATCAGAAAGTCGCGCCACTCGGCCAGGCCGTGCAAACCCTCAGCCCGGCGCAGCGCGATGTACTCGCCGTGCTGCCGCTGCTCAACGCGGTAAAAGGCCTTGCCGGCGATTCACCGAACTGGGCCGAAGGCTTGGGCCTGTATCAGGGCGACATGCTCGAAGCCGAGTCGGGCAGCGTGTACCGCAAGCTGTTGATCGCCGTGTTCGCGCCGCGTCTGGTGACGCGTATCGAGGAGCAACTGCACGGCGGCGGCAATTCCGACTTCCTCTACGAAGGCCTCAAGGCCTACCTGATGCTGGCGGATGCCGAGCATTACGACCCGGACTTCATCAAGGCGTGGATCGCACTGGACTGGGACCGCAGCTTGCCGCGCGACCTGCCGGCCGATCAGCGTCAGGCGTTGACCACCCATTTGCAGGCCTTGTTCGAACGCCATCCACCCAATGCGCGCCTCGACCCACGGCTGATCGACGACCTGCGTCGACAGCTGCAACAACTGCCGGTGGCCCAGCGCGTGTATGACCGGGTCAAGCGTCAGAAACTGCCCGACGGCATCCCGGATTTTCGGATCAACGAAGCCGCCGGCCGTGACGCCGCGCTGGTGTTCAGCCGCAAAAGTGGCAAGCCGTTGGGCGAGCCGTTGAGTGGTTTTTTCACCGCCAAGGGCTATCGCCAGGCCTTCCTGCTGAGCAGCCTGAACCAGACCGGCACCCTCGCCGAAGAGCAATGGGTGCTCGGCCATGAGCAGGCCGATCAGCAAAATGTGGTGAGCCTGGCCGGTGATGTGCGCCGTTTGTATTTCCAGGACTATCAGCGCCAGTGGGACGCGCTGCTGGCCGACATCGACTTTGTGCCGATTACCAGCGTGGCCCAGGCTGCCGACGTGCTGCGGGTGATTTCCGGCCCGACCTCGCCATTAAAAAAACTGCTGGTGGCCGTGGCCAGGGAAACCGATCTGCAAGCCGAAGAACGCCAGCTGGCCGCCAAAGGCGTGCCGGTGGAAGGCGGCGTCGACAAGCTTAAAGAGCGCCTCGGCAACTTGCTTGGCCAGGAGCAACAGACGGCCAGCAAGCCCGAAGCGGCGGATGATCCGGTGACCGCGCACTTTGCCGAACTCAACAGCATCGTCAGTAAAAACGAAGGCGAACCGGCGGCCATCGACGGTCTGCTGGCCGATATGAACGCGCTGTATGTGCAGGTCAGCGCCATGGTGGGCGCCAGTGGCGATGCGTTGCTCGGCGAAGCGAAGAACCAGGCCGCGGCGGCTGCCACGCGGGTCAGCCTGAATGCCGAACGCCAGCCGCCGTTGGTGCAGGGCATGGTCAAGTCGGTGGTCAATTCCACCACCAACAGCATGATGGGCGGGGTGCGTAACCAGCTGAATGCGGCCTGGGTCAGCGAAGTGGTGAATGTGTATCGCCAGTCCCTGGCCGGGCGTTACCCGATGTCGCCGGGCAGTGCCCGCGATGCAACGCTGGATGACTTCGGCCAGTTCTTCGGCGTGGGCGGGGTGATGGATAATTACTTCCGCAAATACCTGCAGCCTTACGTGGACACGTCTACTCAGACGTGGCGCTGGCAGCCGGGCGCGGCGCAGAAGCTCGGCATCGCGCCGGGCGTATTGCAAACCTTCCAGCGGGCGGCGGCGATTCGTGATGCGTTTTTCCGCGCCGGTGGCACTCAGCCGATTGTGCGTTTCGAACTCAAACCGGTGTCGATGGACCCGACCATCACTCAGT
Source organism: Pseudomonas fluorescens (assembly GCF_002022275.1). Taxonomy (GTDB): domain Bacteria; phylum Pseudomonadota; class Gammaproteobacteria; order Pseudomonadales; family Pseudomonadaceae; genus Aquipseudomonas; species Aquipseudomonas fluorescens_AJ. Next base: position 505,342 of record NZ_MSDF01000014.1, on the reverse strand, counting down.
TCCTGCTCGACCTCGATGGCCAGCAATTGAGCTACGACCACGGCCCGAGCCGCCCGGTTGCGATGCAATGGCCGAACCCCGGCAGCATTGGTGTGGTGCGTATTTCGATCATGCCGCCGTCGGCCAGCGGGCGTTCGGGCGTGACCCTTGATGGTCCGTGGGCCTGGTTCCGCCTGCTGGAACAATCGGACCTCACGGCGGGTAATTCGCCGGACCGCTTCAACCTGCGCTTGCGGGTTGATGGCGCGAGCATCGCCTATGAGCTGCGCGCGAACAGTGCCTTCAACCCGTTCAAGAGCCGTGTGCTCAGCGGCTTCAGCCTGCCGGAGCGGCTATGACGACGCCCGGTTTCTACGGCAAATTGGCCAGCCGCGGGGACTTTGTCAGCCGCGCCTTGCCCCAGAGTTTTATCGGCCCTTGGGACAGCTGGCTGGCGTCGGGTTTGCTCGCCAGCCAGAACAGCCTCGGCGGCGACTGGCTCAACGTGTACCTGGTCAGCCCGCTGTGGCGTTTTGTGCTCGCGCCGGGCGTGTGCGGGCCGGATGCGGCGGCGGGTGTGGTGATGCCGAGCATTGATCGCGTCGGGCGCTATTTCCCGCTGGCGGTGGTGGCGTTGCTGGATCACGACACCAATCCCGCTTCCTTGGTCGGCGGCCCGGACACGTGGTTCGAGCAGGCCGAGGAGCTGTTGCTCAGCACTCTGGATGCCGGTGCCACCTTTGAAAGCTTCAGCGATGGCGTCGACAACCTCGGCATTCCAGCCAGCGAGCTGCGCGCAGCAGACAGCCGCTTTGCCGGCCTGCAGCGGGTGGCCGCCACCGTGCCTCACAGCCGAATGACCGCACTCGCAGAATTTGCCTGCGAAGGCGCGAGCCTGTGGTGGGGCCGAGGTTCCGAACGTATTTCCCCCGGTTTATTGCGGTGTCAGGGCCTGCCTGCCGCCAGCGATTTTGCGCAGTTTTTGCTTGGACAAGAAGGTGTGGTGTAGATGGGCTCGACGTTCAAATCCGCAAGCAAAAGCCATGTGGGCATGGTTCGCCAGGTCAACGAAGACGCGTGCCTGGACCTGCCGGAAAACCGCCTGTGGGTGGTAGCCGACGGCATGGGCGGCCATGCGGCAGGCGACTACGTCAGTAGCCTGATTGTCGACAGCCTGCGCAATGTGCCGGTGGGCCGTTCCCTCGATGAATACTCGGCGGCGCTGCGCAATGACCTGATTCGCATCAACGCCGCCGTGCGCGAAGAAACCGCCAACCGTGGCGTGACCATGATGGGCAGCACCGTGGTGGTGTTTGCCGCCCGTGGTTTGCGCGGCGTGTGTTTGTGGGCGGGCGACAGCCGCCTGTATCGCCTGCGCGACGGCGTGCTGGAAAGCATCTCTCGCGATCACAGCTACGTGCAGGACCTGCAAGACAGCGGCCTGCTCAGCGAAGCCGATGCCCGCGTGCACCCGCGCGCCAATATCGTGACCCGCGCAGTGGGCGTGGAAGCCCAGCTGGAGCTGGCGGTGGTCGACCTGCTGATCGCCCCCGGCGACAGCTACCTGCTGTGCAGCGACGGCCTGAACAAAACCGTCGAAGACCACGAAATAGGCGAAGTTCTGGGCCATGACGCGCCGGATGAAATCGTGCGCAGCCTGGTGCACCTGGGGCTGAACCGGGGCGCGCCCGACAACATCACCGCCATTGTCGTGAAGGTCTCGCCATGAACATCGTGATTCCGGGTTATGACATCGACGGCGAGATCGGCGAAGGCGCCATGGCCAGCGTGTACCTGGCGACCCAGCGCTCACTGGAGCGCAAAGTGGCGCTGAAGGTGATGGCGGCGGCGCTGGCGGCCGACCCGAGTTTCTGCGAGCGTTTTTTGCGCGAGGGCAAAACCCTGGCGCGCTTGTCGCACCCGCACACGGTGACCATCCATGACATCGGCAATGTCGGTGAGCTGTATTACATGGCCATGGAATACCTGCCCAATGGCACGCTCAAAGAGCGCATCGCTGCCGGGCTGACGCCGGAGCAGGGCCTTACCTACATCCGCCAGATTGCCTCGGCGCTGGGTTATGCCCACGCCCAGGGGCTGGTGCACCGCGATGTCAAACCGGCGAACATTCTGTTCCGCGCTGACGGTACGGCGGTGCTGTCGGACTTCGGTATCGCCAAGTCGCTGGATGATCGCACCCAATTCACTCAGGCCGGTTTTGCCGTGGGCACGCCGAGCTACATGAGCCCGGAACAGGCGCGAGGCCAGGAGATTGACGGCCGCGCCGACCTGTATGCGTTGGGCGTGGTGCTGTATGAAATGCTCGTCGGCAAGCTGCCGTATAACGGCACCGATGCGCTGTCGACGGCGCTGGCGCACCTGACCGAACCGTTGCCGGAACTGCCGGTACACCACGGGCGATATCAGGACGTGTTGCGCAAGTTGTTGGCCAAAGACCCGGCCGAACGTTTCCCGGATGCGGCGGCGTTGCTGAGGGCGCTGGACCAACTGCCGGCAGAGTCGCTGGAAGCCACGCTGGTGCGGCCGCTGCCGATTCCGCTGAGTTTTGATCTGGCCGGCATCACGCCCGAATCCATCGAGATTCCCACCGACAAGCCCCAGCCCCAACCGGTGCGCCAACCCGTGGTCACACCGACGCAGCACCGTGCCGTTTCCGAGCAGCGCCGTGGGCCGGTGTTGGCGCTGGCGGCCGTGGCCGTCGCGGTTGCGCTGGCCATTGGTGGCGCCAGTTACTGGTGGTTGAGTGGCGGCGATGCGCCCGCCAAACCGCCCGTTGCCGTGGTCCCGAAAACCCCGCCGCCGGAGTTGAAGCCGGTGGTGGTCGAAGTCGATGGCGGCCAGCGGCCTCTGCTGATGGCGGGCAAAAAAACGCTGTTCCAGCGTGTGCTCAGCAAGCCCGGCGCGAAACTCTCCCATGACGCCGGTGGTGCTTCAGGCGAAGGCCTGCCGGCGTTTTCCGTGCTCTACGTTTACCAGCGCAAGGATGTCGACGGCAGCCCGTGGATTCGCGTCGGCGCCGCCACTGACGGGCGCAGCGACGGTTGGCTGCCGGCCTCGCAAGTCAGCGACTGGAAGCAAAGCCTGGTGCTCAAGTTCACCGAGCGTTCGGGCCGGGCGCCGGTGATGTTCCTGCGCCAATCGGCTGAAGTCGAGAAGCTGCTGGCTGACCCTGCCGCGGCCAAGAGCGTGTTGGCCGAGGCGCAGAAAAACGGCGAAGACAATCAACGGGTGTTAGCGCTTGAGCCAACCGCCAGCGCCGTCCCGCAGAACCAGTTCTACCTGCTGCCGATCTTTGATTCCAAAGAGAGCTTCGACGAAAATGGCCAGCCGGTGCAGTTGCTCAATGTGGCCTCCATCGACCCGGGCAGTGTGGCGGCCAAGCCTGCCACGCGGGCGATAAATTCCAGTGCCAACGCCGATGCCTTCCGCACCGCCGTAGTGCTGGTGGTGGACACCACTGTGTCGATGCAACCCTACATCGACCAGGTTCGCGACGTGGTGCACGAGCTGCAAACCCGCATCGCCGAACGCGGCGAGCTCGACAGCGTCAGCTTTGGCCTGGTGGGCTTTCGCAACAGCATCAAGAAAACCCCGGGCCTGGAATACGTCGCCAAAACCCTGATCACCCTCGACCAGGGCCGCGACCCGCAACGCTTTCTCGACATGGCGCGCCAAGTCAAAGCGTCCACTGTGTCGAGCCACTCGTTCAACGAAGACGCGTTTGCCGGGGTGATGCAGGCGGTGGACGGCATGGATTGGTCGGGCTACGGCGGTCGCATTATTTTGCTGGTCACCGATGCCGGCGCCCTGCGCAAGAACGACCCGTTCGCCACCACCCAGATGAACGAAGCCGAAGTACGCCAGGCCGCGCTGGGCAAGCAGATCAAAATCTACGCCCTGCACCTGCGCACCGACGCCGGCAAGAAAACCCATGCAGGCGCCGAAAGCCAATACCGCATTCTCACAGCCGACGCCAACCCGCAGATTGGCGACCTCTACACACCCGTGCCGGGCGGCGATGTGCACAAGCTGGGTGAGCGTGTCGATGAGATCGGCAGCGTGTTTGCCAACCTCGTCCATCAGGTGCGTAGCAACACGCCGCAGCCGGTGCCATTGCTGAGTGCCGCACCGACTCTGGCCGACAAATCCGCCGCCGTCGGCTACGCGATGCACATGGACTTCCTCGGCCGCAAAACCGCGAGCCAGGCGCCGCAACTGGTCAGCGCCTGGACCGCCGACCGCGACCTCACCAACCCGGCACTGCCGGCGTTTCAAGTGTGCGTGATGCTGACCAAATTGCAGCTCAACGACCTGCAGCAATCGCTGAAACTGATCGTGGACGCGGCGCGCAAAACCCAGACTTCGCCCAAGGACTTCTTCCAGGAAATCGCCAGCGCCTCGGCCTACATGAGCCGCGACCCGCAAGCCCTGCGCAAGGGCGGCAACCTGGCTGACGGCGGCATTCTCGGTGAATACCTGGAAGGCCTGCCGTACCGCAGCAAGTCGCTGAACATGACCCAGGACTTGTGGTTGTCGTTGAGCGTGGCTGAGCAGGAAGACTTTATCGACGAACTGGACTCGAAAATCCGTCTCTACGAAACCTTCCACAATGACCTGGCCAACTGGGTCCGTTTCGGCGATGCCGAGCCGGGCGATGCGTTGTACCGCGTTCCGCTGTCGACGCTGCCGTAATGCTGAATCTGAACGCAGTGCACAAGAGCCGGGGTGTCGGTAGCCAGCGCTATAGCCTGGTGATTCCGGCGTTGACGCTGCGCGCGGGTGAGCAAGTGGCGATTGTCGGGCCGAGCGGTTGTGGCAAAAGTACGTTGCTGGATCTGCTGGCGCTGGTGTTGGCGCCGGATCAGGTGGGGCAGTTTGAGTTCCATCAGCAGGACATTGGCGGGCTGTGGCGCGCGGATCAGCAGTCTGCCCTCGCAGCCCTGCGAGGCCAGCACTTGGGCTATGTGTTGCAAACCGGCGGGCTGCTGGGCTTTCTCGATGTGCGCGGCAATATTGCGTTGTCTCGCCAGCTGTTGGGGTTGAAGGATGACGGCAGCGTGGTGCGCCTGGCCGAGAGACTGGAAATCAGTGACCAATTGGCCAAGAAGCCGTCCGCGTTGTCGGTGGGTCAGCGCCAACGCGTGAGTTGCGCGCGCGCCCTGGCCCATGCGCCGCAACTGGTGCTGGCCGACGAACCGACTGCGTCCCTCGACCCGTTGAACGCCGAGCGCGTGATGCAGGCGCTGTTGGCTCAAGCCCGCGAACACCGCGCGGCCTGTGTGATCGCCACCCATGACGAACCCCTGGCCCGCGCCAGTGGCTTGCAGGTGCGGCGCATCAGTTGCCGTCGCGACACCGACGGCGGCGTCACGGCCACCCTCGGGGAGGCGTGCTGATGCGTATCGGTCTGGTGGCGTCGCTGGCCTGGCAGGATTACCGCAACGACGCGTGGCTGTCGGCCTGTTCAGTGCTGGCGTTAGTCGCGGTCATCGCGCCGTTACTGGTGTTATTCGGCCTGAAATTTGGACTGGTTAGCAGTTTGACCGAACGTTTGGAGACCGACCCCGCCACCCGTGAAATTATTCCGTTGGGCGGCGGTCGATTCAGTCGCGTATTTGTCGAGCAGCTTGGCGGGCGCGGTGATGTGGCGTTCGCCCTCCCGCGTACGCGGCAGATTGCGGCGACGGCGCAGGTGGGCACGTTGACTCTGGAAATGCTGCCGACTGCGCCGGGTGATCCTTTGCTGAGCGGCTTGCCGGTGCCGAAGGGGTTGGACCAGGTCGTGTTGAGCCACACCGCCGCCGAGAAGCTCGCGGCGCGGCCTGGCGACTGGCTGGAAACCAGCTTTGCGCGGCAGGTGGCGGGGCGCGTCGAAGCGCAGCGCACGCGGGTGCAGGTGCTGGCGGTATTGCCCCTGGAAGCCTTCGCCCGAGACGGTTTATTGGCTGATTTAAGCCTGCTGGAGGCTGCAGAAGATTACCGCGATGGTCGCGCTGTACCCGCCTTGGGTTGGGAAGGTGAAGCGGTGGGTGTGGGTGAGCAGCGGGTGTACCCGGCGTTTCGCCTGTACGCGCGCAGCCTCACCGATGTGGAACCGCTGCGGGTGTATTTCGCCGCGCAGAATCTGTTGGTGTCGACGCAGGCGAACACCATTGCCCAGGTGCAATCCTTGAGCCGCAACCTGTCAATTGTGTTTTGGGTCATTGCCGCGCTCGCATTGGCGGGCGCGTTTGCGGCGATTTTCGCCGGGGCGCTGGCGGCGGTGGCGCGCAAGCGTCGGGAGTTGTCGGTGTTGCGCCTGTTGGGGTTTTCCACCGGCGGGTTGTTGGTGTTTGTGGTGCTGCAGGCGCTGTACAGCGCAGGCTTCGCCGCCCTGTTGAGTGCCGGGCTGTATGGGTTGGCTGACGCGGCGTTGAACAAGCTGTTTGTGCAGGTGCCGGGCGAGTACGCCAGCCACCTGTTGGCGCGGCATTACGGTGTGGCCCTGGCGGCTGTTTTCGGCGTCAGCGCCGTGGCGGCGGCGTGTGGTGGTTGGCGAGTGGCGCGTATCCAGGCTTCTGAAGGAATCAGAGATGTATAAGTTACTGGGCGCCGCCGTGGCGCTGAGCCTGGCCTCGATGGCCTGGGCTGATGAGGCGAGCGACAAACTCGACAATCCAAAACCGCTGGCGGATGACGTGAGCCTGCCGCTGCCGTGCGAAGGCAGCATGGTGTTTCGCTACGCCTACGTGCTGGCGCAAGGCACCCTGGATGACCGTGAAATCAGCCTCGGCTACCCCTTTGCTGAAGGCGAGGCGGGCTATCAGCAATCGTTTATTTCCGGCTACCGCCGCGACTTCATCAATGGCCAGTTCACCCTCAAGGACCTGCCCAAAGACTGGAACAAGGTCATCGCGCCGCTGATGCCGAAGACCGACGCCAAAACCCCGCTCAAGCCCATGCTGTACTTCATCGGCAAGTACGAGGTGACCGCGCGCCAATACGCCGCCGTGATGGCGCAGGCGCAGTCTTTGGCGAGCAATGAACCGGCGCCAGCCTGCGACATTCCCACGGGTATGGCTGCGCGTTTGCCAAAGGTGAAGCTGTCGCGCTTTGAGGCCGAGCGCTTCTCGGCGGTGTACAGCGCCTGGCTGATGAAATACCACCGTGAGTTATTGCCGGTGAGTGGGCGTGGTTCTTCAGCCGAAGACGGCGGCCTGGGTTTTGTGCGTTTGCCGACCGAGGTGGAGTGGGAGTTCGCCGCGCGCGGTGGCCAGGCGGTGAGCCGCCAGGATCTGGAAGGGCGCCTGTTTCCTCGGCGTGTTGAAGGGAGCGAAAGCGACGGCCCATTGGGTGATTACGCAGTGTTCAATCAGGTCGCAGGCGGCACCGGTCAGGCCGCGCGCTTGATGCCGATTGGCACCAAATTGCCCAACCCGATCGGTATGTTCGACGTGATTGGCAACGCCGCGGAAATGGTCCAGGAGTCCTTCCAACTGGTGCATGCCGGGCGCCGTCAGGGCACTTACGGCGGCTTTGTGGTCAAGGGCGGCAACTACCTGGAAGGCGAGGGCACGTTGTTTACCGGCATGCGCCGCGAGTACCCGTTGTTTGCTGCCGACGGCACCGAACAGAGTAACGAGACCACCGGATTTCGCGTGGCAATTGGCGCGCTGTCGGCGCCGCGCTCGCGCTACAAGGAATTGTTCGAGCAGTGGCAGAAAGAGGGCCGTCTGGCCTCGCTGACCGACGCCATCGATGACGCCCAGGACCCAACCAAACGCCTGGACAGCATCATCGCCAGCAGCGTCGACCCCAAGCTGCAAGCCGAACTCGGGCTGGTCAACGAAGAGCTCAAGCGCAACGTTTCGCTTATCGCCCAACAGCGCGAGGAAGCGGCGGGCAACCTGATTCAGTCGGCTGCGTTGGTGGCCGAGACCATCAGCAACTACAACATCCGCTTGGCCAACCTGCAGAAAAGTCGCCAGCAAGCCAAAGACAATAAGGATGAGGCCAGCGCGCAGCTGTTCGACATGGCCATCACCAATGGCCGCAGCGCCCTCGACGGCGCCGTGGCGATTTATATCGACAACCTGGCCACCGGCACGCGCTACACCGATGCGGTGATCCAGGCGCAGTTTCAACGGATCAAGGAAGAGTTGGATCGCAAGCCAGTGCTCGGCAAGAGCCTGGTGACGCGCGCGACACTGTTCGTTCGCCATGTCGGCAACTACCGCAAGCAACAGCGGGCCGACCCGGCAACGATCTTGAAGGAATTGCTCGCAGCAAGCGGTCAGCGGTCTTGACCGATGGCTGTATAGCGAGCTTGGAAGGGACTCAGGCGGCGGTGGGCCGTGCTGGGCAAGTCAAACTTAAAAGAGAACACACCTATGCTTTTTTCACGTAAGGCGGTTTCCAAGCGTCACCTGCTGCTGATCGCGGCCGGTTTCAGCACCGTGCTGACCGGTTGTGCCACGTCGCCAGCCTCCAAGGTCGCGTCGAGCACCAAGGTCGAGTACTACCCGAACTGCTACGAGCCGGTGCAGCACTTGCGTGCAACCGATTCGAACATGACCAAATCGGTCGTGACCGGTGCGGCCATCGGCGCAGCCGGCGGTGCACTGCTGGGCGCCCTGACCGGCGACTCCGACAAGCGCGGCCGTAACGCAGCCATCGGCGCAGCGGGCGGTGCCCTTGCGGGCGGCGCGGCGGGTTACTACACCGAGCGTCAGAAGCAGATCACCGATGACAACCAGCGCATCGCGTCGTACTCCACCGACTTCAACAAAAGTGCGTCCGACATCGACCGCAGCACCGCGTACGCCAAGGCGTCCCAGCAGTGCTACCAGAGCGCGTTCACCAAGCTGGTGAATGATCGCAAGGCCAAGACCGTCAACGACACCGAAGGCCGCAAGCGCCTGGCGGAAATCGTCTCCGGCCTGAAAGAGTCGAACGACCTGATCGTTGCGGTTAACGGTAAGGCCAGCGAAGACCTCAACAACTACACCCAGGCCTACGAGCAAGACCTGCAACAAGTGGGCGTGCAGCGTGCCGACGTAGTGACTGTCGCCAGCGCCGACACCACGCCGCCAGTGGCTCCGGCCAAAGGCAAAAAAGCCGTGAAGCCGGCGAAAAAAGCGGTGCTGCCAACCGTGCCGAAAGAAGCGGTGACCACCGAGAAGAGCATCCAGACCGTGCAGGCCAAGCAAGCTGAAAGCAAGCAAGTGGCCAGCGCCGGTAAAGCGCAGATCGAAGGCACTTGCCGCGACCCGAACCTCGCCGACTGGGCGCCGGTGCCGTGCCCTAACGTTTAAGTAACATGCTGCTATAAGCGTCAAACGCCAGCCGATCTTCCGCTAATGCGCAAGATCGGTGGCGTTCTCTTTGCAAATCGTTACACTGCTTCGGCCACTTAATAATGATACCGAGGCCGTTTGCATGAAATTTCGTCTTTTGTTGTGGGTGCTTGGCCTGATGATGGGCAAAGCCAGCCGCACCAATCCTGCCTTCCAGCAACAGTTGGGTGACAAAGACCTGGCGTTCCAGTTGCAGACCCTCGACGGCAAGGTTGCCCGTCACTTCATCGTCAAAGACCAGCGCATCACCAGCCGCTCGGGCGTTCACCCGGCGCCGGCGTTTGCCATCGCATTTAAAGATGCCGCCTTCGGCTTCGCCACGATGCAGGCGAAGAACAAGCAACTGGCGTTCATGACGGGGATCCAGGACAAGACGATCCAGATCAAGGGCAACCCGGCGCTGGTGATCTGGTTCCAGGGGCTGACCAAGTATTTGAAGCCGAAGAAAAAGAAGTAGGGCTTTCAGATAGACCGAGGTGGATTCATCGCAGGCAAGCCAGCTCCCACATTTGACGGTGTTCACATATCAAAATGTGGGAGCTGGCTTGCCTGCGATAGCGGTCTGACAGGTGGGAAATTCAGCCCTGGCTGAACTGGGATGCCAGTTCGCGCAACAACACCTCAGCATCCAACACCTTACCCACCACTTCCTCCGCCTTGTCCCGGCTCAAGCCCAGGCGCTCAAGCAGTGCATCCGGAATCGCCTCGTCCGGCCCGGAGCCAATGCCGCGGCTGCGCAACAAGCGCACTGCCAGGCACACCAGGTTCGGGTACTCGGCGTATTGGCCGTCGTAGCTCGGGTCGTGCTGGAAGCGCAGGGCGGTGGACAGTTCGTCCGGCATGTCCCAGTAGCGCATCAGCCAGGCGCCGATTTGCTCGCGACTGATGCCCAGCAAGTGTTGCTCGACGTAGCTGTGGCACAGGTGCGGGTTGACCTCCAGGTGACGGCAGATCAGCGAGAAGTGCGGCGGGAACACGTGGGCCAGCAGCAAATAACCGAAGTTGTGCAACAGGCCTGCGAGGTACGTCAGGCCCGCTTCGGGGCGCTGGGCGCGCGGCATGGCGCGGGTCAGGCCTTCGATCACGGCGGCGGTGTAGATCGACTGGTGCCAGTACGGCGTCGACTGATGCGGGTGGTCTTTGGGCAGGCTCAGGGTTTTGCCCAGGGCCAGGCCCAGCGCCAGGTTGATCACCAGATCAAAGCCCAGCACGCGCACGATGGCGTCTTCCACCGAACGAATTTTGCCCGGTGAGGCGTAGTACGGCGACGCGGCCCAGCTCACCACTTGGGCGGCCAGGGCCGGGTCGGTTTCGACGACGCCGGTGATGTCATCGATGGTGGCGTTGGGGTCGACGCGCAGCTTGATGATCTTCTGCGCAGTGTCGGCCAGTGGCGGAATTTCGAGGGTTGCTTCCAGGCGCTGCTGGATGCGGCGGGCGGTGAACGCCTGCATGGCCTGGGTGATTTCCTCGCGGTCATCATTCGGGCGGTCAAGGTTGGGGCGAATGTTGCTCAGTGGCTCGCCGAAGTGGCCGGCGCTGGCCTTGGTGAGCATGGTCTTGAAGTCACCGCTGGCGATTTCCAGCAACAACCCGGCTTCGCCCGAGTGCACCAGCAGGCTCGGCTCGTTGAGCAGGCTGCCTTCGTACAAGCAGGGTGAAGTGGTCAGTGCGGGCAGGCCCGGCAGCAGGCTCAGGTCATGCTTGCCCAGCATGCGCTCGACACGATCCGGCGACACGGCCGTGAGGCGGCGGCCGGTCAGTTCGGCGAGGCGGTTAAGGTCAAGCAGTTGGTTCTGGGGGAACAGCACCATCAGCGCGCCAACGGCATCTTCCAGCAAGACTGCCTGGACCTTTTGCGCGGGATTCAGGCCAGGTTGCTCTGCAACCTCCGTGAACGGAATAGCGAGCTTTGCGAGCAGAGCCCGAATGACCGGCGGTGCGGTCAGTGGGGCTGTGGCGAGGGCAACTTCTGACATGGCCTGATCCAAATTCGTACAGTCATCGAAGTATAACCAGCTTGATACAACTGTAGGTTGGATAAGTGAGTCAGGCGTCACACTTGGCCGTATTGCTGCCCATGTCGCAGCCAGCGATCGAGCAACGGGCTGACATGCTCCGGCCAGCGCTCGAGCAGCGCTTGCGCCGCATCGCGCACGGCGGGTAACAGGTCGGCGTCGCGCATCAGGTCGGCGACCTTGAATTGCAGCAGGCCGGTCTGGCGTGTGCCGAGCATTTCGCCGGGGCCACGCAGTTCGAGGTCTTTTTCGGCGATGACAAAACCGTCGTTGGTTTCGCGCATGATGCCCAGGCGCTGACGCCCGATCTGCGACAGCGGCGGATGGTACAGCAGCACGCAATGGCTGGCGGCGCTGCCCCGACCGACGCGGCCGCGCAATTGGTGCAGCTGCGCGAGGCCCAGGCGCTCGGGGTTTTCGATGATCATCAGGCTGGCGTTGGGTACGTCCACACCGACTTCGATCACGGTGGTGGCCACCAGCAATTGCAGGTTGCCAGCTTTGAATTCGGCCATCACTGCGGCTTTTTCCGCTGGCTTCATGCGGCCGTGAATCAAGCCGACCTTGAGTTCGCCAAGGGCGCTGGTGAGGTCTTCAAAGGTGGTTTCGGCAGCCTGGCACGTCAGCTCTTCGGATTCTTCGATCAACGTGCACACCCAGTAGGCCTGGCGCCCTTCAGCGCAGGCGCCACGCACGCGCTCGATCACTTCCACACGACGGGTGTCAGTGACCAGCACGGTGTTGACCGGGGTGCGACCGGGCGGCAGTTCATCGAGGATCGATGTGTCGAGGTCGGCGTAGGCGCTCATCGCCAGGGTGCGCGGAATCGGTGTGGCGGTCATGATCAGCTGGTGCGGGTTCATCCGGCCGCCCACGCCCTTCTGACGCAGCGCCAGGCGCTGTTGCACGCCGAAACGATGCTGTTCGTCGATGATCACCAGCGCGAGGTTCTTGAACTGCACTTCATCCTGGAACAGCGCGTGGGTGCCCACCACCATCGGCGCGCCGCCGGCGATTTGCTCGAGGGCAGCGGCGCGGACTTTGCCCTTGAGCTTGCCGGCCAGCCATGCGACTTCCAGGCCCAAAGGTTCGAGCCAGCGTTTGAAGGTGATGAAGTGCTGCTCGGCAAGAATTTCGGTGGGCGCCATCAGTGCCACCTGATAACCGGCCTCCAGCGCCTGCAACGCGGCGAGCGCGGCGACCACGGTTTTGCCCGCGCCCACGTCGCCTTGAATCAGCCGCAGCATCGGTTCGTGCTGGCTCAGGTCATAGGCGATTTCATTGCCGACGCGTTGCTGGGCACCGGTCGGCGCAAAGCCAAGGTTGGCCAGGTATTGCGCAGGCAGGCGCGTGGCTTTAGGCATTGCCGGTGCACGCAGCGAGCGCATGCTTTCGCGCAGCCGTTGCTGGGACAGTTGATGCGTCAGCAGTTCTTCGAAAGCCAGACGGTGTTGGGCCCAGTGATGACCCAAGGCCAGCTCATCGACATCAGCATCGGCCGGCGGGTGATGCAGGTAACGAATCGCATCGTCCAGCGACGCCAATTGGTAGTCGCGGGCCAGCTCCAGCGGCAGCCAGTCGGGCAGGCTTTTCGGGCCAAGCATCGTCAGGGTCTGCATGCACAGCTGGCGCAGGCGTTGCTGGGTCAGGCCTTCGGTGAGCGGGTAGATCGGTGTGAGCGTGGTATCCACCGGCGGCGGCTCGTCGCCGGTAATGGCGCGGTATTCCGGGTGGTAGATCTCCAGGCCGGAGGCGCCGGGGCGCGCTTCGCCGTAGCAACGCACGCGAGTGCCGCGCTTGAGGCCTTCTTTCTGGGCGTTGCTGAAATGGTAGAAGCGCAGGCTCAGGCCGCCGGTGCCGTCTTGCAGGCGCACCACCAGGCTACGCCGCTTGCCCATCACCACATCCGCGCCGCTGACGGTGCCTTCGACCACTGCGTCCTGGCCGGGGCGCAACTGCCCGATGGGCACCACGCGGGTACGGTCCTGATAGCGCAAGGGCAGGTGGAACAGCACGTCCTGGAGATTTTCCAGGCCGACCTTGGCTAGTTTCTCGGCCATGGCCTCACCGACACCCTTGAGTGCCGTCACCGACACCTGCGACAGCTCAGTCATACGTCTACTTAGCTCGCAGCAGGCGGCTTGGCCACCGAACACAGGCGGATCGAGTCGGCGAGGATCTCAATGGCTTTCGGGCGCGGGAAGCTGGCACGCCAGGCGATCGCCACGGTGCGAAACGGCACCGGCGGCGTGAGTGGGCGCACAGCAATGACGCCGGGGGCGTAGTGATGGCTGTCCACCGCCGACAGCGGCAGGATCGAAATGCCCAGGCCGGAGGCGACCATGTGGCGAATGGTTTCCAGGGAGCTGGACTCCACGGTGGTGTGCTTGGCGCCGTCGTTGCCCTTGGCCAGGGTCGGGCAGGCTTCCAGCACCTGGTCACGGAAGCAGTGGCCTTCGCCGAGCAGCAGCAGGCTCTTGTCGTTGAGCAGGCTGGCGTCGATGGTGTCTTTTTGCGTCCACGGGTGCGAGGCCGGCATCAGCACGTAGAACGGCTCGTCGTAGAGCGGCAGGGTCAGCACGTCTGCCTCGTTGAATGGCAGGGCGATGATGATCGCGTCCAGCTCGCCGTTGCGCAGTTTGTCGCGCAGCACGTGGGTGAAGTTTTCTTCGATATACAGCGGCATCTGCGGCGCGACGCGGTGCAGTTGCGGAATCAGGTGCGGGAACAGGTACGGGCCGACGGTGTAGATGGCGCCGACTTTCAGCGGTGCCGTCAGCTGGTTTTTGCCGGCCTGGGCCAGCTCACGAATGCTTTGCGCTTGTTCCAGTACCTTCTGGGCCTGGGCAACGATGCCTTCGCCGACCGGAGTCAGGCGCACGGCGCTCTTGCTGCGCTCGAAAATCAGCACACCGAGTTCGTCTTCAAGCTTTTTCACACCCACCGACAGCGTCGGCTGGCTGACATGGCAACGCTCGGCCGCGTGGCCGAAGTGCTGCTCTTGAGCGAGGGTCACGATATAGCGTAATTCTGTAAGGGTCATAGCGAGCGTCCATGAGGTTGCGGGCCAAGCATACCGGCTGCAATCGATAGACGCACGTTATCAGACGCCTTGAGGTTTGCGACACCGCTAATCGGGTGTCGCAGGCCCTTTCAATCACTCAGTTCTGCGGGTATTTGAACGTAAAGGTCTCGGTGAACGGGCCCCACCATTCAGGTACGCCGGTTTCCTTGTCGACATGGTGGAAGAAGCCCTTGATCTGCGGGCTCTCGTAGCGCAGCACCACGGTATAGGTGCCGGGGCCGTCCATCTTCACGTTGTTGGCGTAGTGGGCGCCGTCTTTGGCCACCATCGGCAGCAGCGTGCCGATTTCCTTGTAGTTCGGCGAGCCCTGCTTGACCAGCGAGTAGCTGATGCTCAGGTACGGAATCCACTCACCGTTGGCGAACCCGTATTTGTTGTCGGCGGTGGCATGTACGTCGGTTTCGAGGTGGACCGAATCTTTGTCCATCACCATGCCTGGCGGCATCGGCGCCATTTCGATGCCAGTCAGGTAGGACGAGGCGATCTCCATGTCGTGGGCCTGCACGGGCCCGCCAATCGGATACTCACGCGCTTGGCTGTAAGTGGAAAACGCCAGGGTGGTGGCGAGTGCCAGTGCTGCGGCGACGGGTTTGTACAGGTGCTTCATGGGTGACGCTCCAGGGTGGGTGTTCATGATTGGGAGGGGCGGGAGTGAATCAGGCGGCTGCCAAGCACCAGGACGGCGAGTGTGATCAGCCAGGCGAACAACTGAATGCCCAAGGGGCGGTCGGTGTAGCCGGTCATGGCTTGCAGGGCCCGGCCGCCGAGGCTGGCGTCGGAGACCAGCCAAGAGGTATCCCAGAGCTGATAGCCCCAGGCGGGAATCAGGTTGATGCCAGCCAGAATCGCGGCGGCGCGCCCGGCCATGCCGGCGGCGAGCACGGCGATCATCCAGCTGGTGACCGAGAACAGCCGCTTGAGGCTGATGACCAGCAGGCCGCGGTACAGCAACCACGACAGCGCGCCGCCACCAGCAATACCGAGCAGGCCACCGATGAGCATGGTCAGGGGCTCGGTGTGGGTCGAGGCGGCGATGCCATACAGAAACAGAACAATCTCCGAGCCTTCGCGCAGCACCGCAACGGTGATGACCACGGCCAGGGCCAGCAGGGATTTGTCGCCTTTTTGCACGGCCAGGCCGGTGCTGCGCAGCTCGTTCGCCAGCTCACGGCCATGGCTGGCCATCCACAGGTTGTGCCAGCCCAGCATGACCACGGCGACGATCAGAATGGCCGCGTTGAAAATCTCCTGGCCGAAGCCGTCCAGCGCTTGCGTGATGGCGCCGGTGAACAACGCCAGAATGCCGGCTCCGCAAACGCCTGCAGCGATCCCGCCTGCGATGAATAGCCCGCGCCGGGCCAGGCCTTGGGTGGCGGCCATGACAATGCCGATTACGATCCCGGCTTCCAGCACTTCTCGAAACACAATCAACAGGCAAGCGAGCATGGCTTACTCCTTGGCTTCAACGGCAGTGACGGTGCCTTTGGCCTGGTCCGGGTGGTAATCATCGAAAAAGCTGTAGGTGCCAGGGTGCATCGGCCCGGCGAATACCGTGATGGTGTTGCCGGGCACGACGATTTTTTCGAACTTCATGTCGTAGCTTTCGAACTCGTCCACGCTGTCGTCGTTATTGGTTAGCTGGATGCGAAAGCGTTCGCCGGCCGGGACCGTGAAGGTCGAGGGCGAAAAGGTATGGTTCTGGACGGTCAGGGTGACCACCTGATCGGCATGGGCTGCGCAAGACGCGCCAGCGAGCGCGAGCAGTAGGGCGGGGATGCGCAGGGAGCGGGGCATCGCGAAAACCTCTCAAATGAGAACTGTTCGCGCATGCTTGGCTTTGTATTGAAATGTTACAAGTGAAGGTGCATGACATCGGTCATGCATTCAGCTGCGGTTCAGCAGCCGTAGAGCGAGGAGATAAAAGAGGGGTAATGGGCACCGGCGGGTGCCCATCGGGAGTGGCTCAGCGGCGACGCTTCTCGATGTTGTAAACAAACGGCGCGACGATTTCGACGCTGCCGCCTTTCAACATGTCGGCCGGTGGCTTGGGCAATGGCTGGGCACGACGAATCATGTCCAGGGTTGCACGGTCCAGGTCGGCGTTGCCGGAGCGGCCCACCAACTCATAGGACAGCACGTTGCCTTCGGCATCGACCACAAAACGCAGGCGGTTCAAGCCTTCCTTGCCACGCTGCTGTGCGCCTGGCGGGTACTTCTTGTACTTCTGCAGGTGTGCCAGCAGGGTGCCTTCCCAGGAAGCTTTGGCAGCAACCTGTTGCGGCGATGGGCCAGGCACCGGCTGGGCCGATTTTTCTGCGGGCGCGTTGGTCGGTGGGGTTTCGCTCGGCGGCTCTTCGGACGGTTTCTCCTTGGGCGGCTCGGGCTTCTTCTCCACAGGCTTGGGCGGCGCAGGCTTGGGCTTGGGTTTGACCGGCTTGGGCACCTGGATCGTTGGCTTCGGTGCCTCGGCCAGTTTCGGCAGGGGCAGCTCTTCCACCGGTGCAGGCGGTTGCGGCGGCGTGATCACCTTGGGCGGTGCCGGCGGCGGTGGGGCTGGCATCGGTGCCAGGTCAATGACCATGGCAGCCGGCGGCAGCAACACCTGATGTGGCGCGGACCACTGGAGCGCGATGATGATCGCGACGGCATGCACGCCCAGCACGACGGCAAGGCTGGCGCCATACCGCGTCAGTTTGTGGCGCGTCGTGATCATTTCTTGGCTGCCGTCTCAAGTCCGACCAGGCCTACCTTGAGGTAGCCGGCTGCCCGCAGGGCATCCATCACGCTCATCAGGTCGCCGTAGTCCACGCCTTTGTCGGCCTGGAAGAAGATCGTCGTGTCTTTCTTGCCTTGGGTCTTGGCGTCGAGCACCGGGCCCAGGGTTTCAGCTTTGACTTCTTCTTCGCCCAGGAACAGGCGTTGGTCCGCCTTGACGCTGAGGAAAATCGGCTTCTCCGGCCGCGGCGCAGGCTTGGCGCTGGACGCGGGCAGGTCGACCTTGATGTCCACGGTGGCCAACGGTGCGGCCACCATGAAGATGATCAGCAGCACCAGCATCACGTCGATAAACGGCGTGACGTTGATCTCGTGGTTCTCGACGAGCTCGTCGTCGCCTTGATTCAAATGCAGGCCCATGGCCGATTACCCCACTTTCACCATGTGCGGTTGCGAGCTGCGCTCGGTAGGCAGGTGATCGAGGTCGCGGCTGACCAGCAGCAGGACTTCTGCCGACGCGTCCGACACCTGGGCCTTGTAGCCGGCAATCGAACGGGCGAAGACGTTGTAGATCACCACCGCCGGAATCGCGGCTACCAGGCCCAGGGCAGTTGCCAGCAGGGCTTCGGCGATACCGGGGGCAACAACGGCGAGGTTGGTGGTCTGGGTTTTGGCGATGCCGATGAAGCTGTTCATGATGCCCCACACGGTACCGAACAGGCCGACGAAGGGCGCGGTAGAACCGATGGTTGCGAGTACGCCGGTGCCGCTGCTCATGTTACGGCCGCAGGCTGCAACCAGGCGCTCCAGGCGGAAAGCGACACGTTCCTTGATGCCTTCTTTTTCACGGGTGTTGGCTGACAGGCGCATTTCTTCCAGTGCGTCGTGCACCAGCAGGTTGGCCAGGGTGCCCTGCTTGGTCGCGGTGCTGCTCGCTTCCTTGAGGGTGGTAGCTTTTTTCAGGTGGACGATTTCAGTGCGCAGGCGGCGTTTGGCGCCCAGCAGCTCGAAGCCCTTGGAGATCCAGATGGTCCAGGTAATGATCGAGGCGATGGCCAGGCCGATCATTACGGCTTTTACCACCACGTCAGCGTTCTGGTACATGCCCCATGGCGACAGGTCGTGTGCCATGCCCAGGCTGTTGTCTTCTTCCAGCACCACACCCGAATCGTCAGCGGGGGCCGGGGTGGCAGCCTGCGTCGGGTCGGTGGCTGCAGGTGTCGCAGGTGCTGCCGGCGTCGCCGTGTTGTGTTCGGCTGCGGCTGGAGCAGCGGGGGCGGTAGCGTCAGCGAATGCGGCGGTCGGTGCCAGCAGAACGCTGAACAGCATCGCGGCAATCGCACGCCAGGCGCGGGATGGGCTGTGAGGCTTGGTTGGCGAAGCGGGGTTTGTATTACGTGTCATGCTGGCCGGACCTGAGAGAAAAAATGAGTGATCGTCCTGCCAGACCCGAAGAAAGGTCGAGGACAAATGGGTGGTCATTATTGCAAGTAATTCTTGTTAACAGAAGTAATACAGTTACTTTATTTGTCCTTTTGCTGGCCGCCGGTCATGTCCCGCGGCTAATCTGCGCCTTTAAGAATGGAGTTTTGTGATGTCTGCGCCTTCTGTTGTGATTGCCGGTTGCGGCGATGTGGGTAGTCGGCTGGCTAGCCAATTGCTGGCCTCGGAATGGGAGGTTCACGGCCTGCGCCGTGATGTTTCGAAGCTTCCCGACGGTGTGATCGGCATTGCCGGCGACCTGTTCAACAAAGATTGCCCAGATACCTGGCCGATCGGCGGGGTGGACTATTTGGTGTACTGCGCCGCGGCCACCGACCACGACGAGGCCGGTTATCGCGCGGCTTATGTGCAAGGGTTGCAGCATGTGCTGGAGTGGCTTGGCGACTACGGCCAGGCGCCGAAACACCTGTTGTTTGTTTCCAGCAGCAGTGTGTATGGGCAGCAGAAGGGTGAGTGGGTCGACGAAACGTCCGACACTCACGCGCAAGGTTATTCAGGCAAAGTGATGTTGGAAGCCGAGCAAGTGGCGCTCAACAGCGGTATTCCGGCGAGCATCGTGCGCTTGACCGGCATCTACGGCCCGGGCCGCGAATGGCTGTTGACCCAAGTGCGCCAAGGCTATCGCGTGGCGATCGACCCGCCTTTATATGGCAACCGGATTCACGCGGATGACGCAGCAGGCTTGCTCGCGTTTTTGTTGCGGCATGTGGAGCAGGGTGGTGCGTTGGACAAGGTCTACATCGGCGTGGACGATGCGCCCGCGCCGTTGGCCGAGGTGGTGGGCTGGTTGCGTGAGTATCTGGGTGTGACGGAGTGGGCGGACGACGCCAGTGTGCGGCGTGCGGGGAGCAAGCAGTGCAGTAATGCGCGGGCGAAGGCGTTGGGTTGGGTGCCGACGTATCCGACTTATCGCGAGGGGTATGCGGCGATTCTCAAGGGCTGAGGCGCGGTCAAAAATGTGGGAGCTGGCTTGCCTGCGATAGCTTCACCTGATTGCTCAGCTACACCGAGGTGATGCCATCGCAGGCAAGCCAGCTCCCACACAAGCCAGCTCCCACATTTGGATTCAGATCATGCTGGTTATTGCTTTTCCAGCAGCCACTGCCGTGGGCCGGGGGTGAACTGGGGCACTTCATCCGCCTGCGCCGTATTCACCGCCTGGAAGATTTCCAGCTTCTTGCCCTTGCGCGTGAAGATCCACGGGTTGCCCTGGCCGTTCAGTTGCAGCCAGATGCTGTCGTAGCCGCCGCTCATGGACGCGCAGTCGCCAGCCAGGCACAGCGAATACTGATCAACGCCAGGCAAGCCTGCCACTTTGCCATTCGCCTGGAACTGCACAATGGCGCCGTCACCGTTGCCGTCTTTGATCTTCCAGTCGCCGCCGAGGTAGGCCGCATAGAGTGCCCGTTCGAAGTTGGCACCTAAAGGTGCGCCTTCCGGAGCGGGGTCTTTGGCACGGGCGAACAGTTGCTCGGGCTCATTGTCGTTGGCCACTTGCAGCAGTTGTTTGCCTTTGCGCTTGAGTTCGGTGGCGGAGCTGCCGTAGAACTCGACGCTCCAGGCGCCGGATTTTTCACCGAGCAACTTGCCTTCAGCTACTTCAAAACCGTTGTAGTAGCGGGCCTGCGAAGCCTTTGGATTCACCTCCCATTCGAGGTTCGGGCCGAAGGTTTGCAAGGCTTCACGCAAAGGGCCGCCCTTGGCTGCCGCATCGATGGCGGCCTGGTTGACCCAGGTGCCGCTTACATCCAGGTCGGCGGGGTTGGTGGCACAGCCGCCAAGCAACAGGGCGAGCAACGAAGAAGCTACAAGCGCTTTGCGCATTACGAAATCCTTCTGAAACGAAGTCGGCGCAGCCTGGACAGGCTGCGCCGGGTGTTTTACTCGATGACCAGAATCGCGTCCATCTCAACCTGCGCGCCCTTTGGCAGGGCAGCAACGCCAATGGCGGCGCGGGCTGGGTAAGGTTGGTCGAAGTACTTGCCCATGATCTCGTTGACCTTGGCGAAGTGGCTCAGGTCGGTGAGAAAGATGTTCAGTTTGACGATGTCTTTAAACGAGCCGCCAGCCGCTTCGGCCACTGACTTGAGGTTTTCGAAGACCTGTACGGTCTGTGCTTCAAAACCTTCAACCAGTTCCATTGTTTTTGGGTCCAGCGGGATCTGGCCGGACATGTAGACGGTGTTACCCGCCTTGATCGCCTGGGAGTAAGTGCCGATGGCGGCCGGGGCTTTGTCGCTGGTGATAACGGTCTTGGTCATGTGTGACTCCTTGTAAGAGGTTTATTAGGCACGCATACGGGTGATGCGGATGACCCCGGTCAAGGCGCGCAGTTTCTTGATCACGCGGGCCAGGTGCACGCGGTCGTGTACGCTGACCACCAGTTGGACCACGCTGATGCGACCATCGCGCTCGTCCATGCTGATTTTCTCGATATTGCCGTCGGCCGCGTTGACGCTGCTGGCTAACAGGGCGATCAGGCCGCGCTGATGCTCCAGCTCCACGCGCAACTCGACGTTGAATTCGCCGGTGACATCCTTGGCCCACGAGAGCTGGATGCATTTTTCCGGGTTGTGACGGATTTCGGTGATATTGCGGCAGTTGTCCAGGTGCACGACCATGCCCTTGCCCGCCGACAGGTGGCCGACAATCGGGTCGCCCGGGATCGGTGTGCAGCATTTTGCGTAGCTGAGCACCAAGCCCTCGGTGCCGCGAATCGCAAGCGGGCCCTCGGGGCTTGGCAGCTGCTCGCCTTCGCCAAGCAAGCGGCGAGCGACCACATAGGCCATGCGGTTGCCCAGGCCGATGTCTTCGAGCAAGTCTTCGATGGTTTCCTGGCGATACTCGTGGAGCATCGCTTGCACGCGCTCCTGCGGGATTTTGTCCAGAGCGCTGTCGAAACCGTTGAGCACCTTGTTCAGCAGGCGTTCGCCCAGGCTGATGGACTCGGAACGGCGCTGCAGCTTCAGGGCGTGGCGAATGTGCGTACGCGCCTTGCCGGTGACCACGAAGTTGAGCCATGCCGGGTTCGGACGCGCGCCCGGGGCGCTGACGATCTCCACCGTGGAGCCGCTTTGCAGCGGCTCGGACAACGGCGCAAGACGACGATTGATCCTGCAGGCGATGCAGCTATTGCCCACATCGGTGTGCACCGCATAGGCAAAGTCGACCGCCGTGGAGCCTTTGGGCAGCTCCATGATCCGGCCTTTGGGCGTGAACACGTAGACCTCGTCCGGGAACAGGTCGATCTTCACGCTTTCGATAAATTCCAGGGAGTTGCCGGCACGTTGCTGCATTTCCAGCACGCCTTTGACCCATTGGCGGGCGCGGGCATGGGTGCCTTTTGGCTGCTCGTCACCACTGGATTTGTACAGCCAGTGAGCGGCGATGCCATTGTTGGCCATTTCTTCCATTTCGCGTGTGCGGATCTGGATCTCTATCGGCACACCATGCATACCAAACAGCGTGGTATGCAGCGACTGATAGCCGTTGGCCTTGGGAATTGCGATGTAATCCTTGAAGCGGCCCGGCAGAGGTTTGTACAAATTATGTACAGCGCCCAGCACGCGGTAGCAGGTGTCGACCTTGTCGACGATGATCCTGAACGCGTACACGTCCATGATCTCGTTGAAGGCCCGGCGCTTGCCGCGCATCTTCTTGTAGATGCCGTAGATGTGCTTCTGCCGGCCGCTGACTTCGCCCTCAATCTCGTCGATCGCCAGGCAATGGCTCAGCGACTCTTCGATCTTGTTGACGATTTCCTTGCGGTTGCCCCGGGCGCGTTTGACGGCCTGGTAGATGCGCGCCGAACGCATCGGGTGCATGGCTTTAAAGCCGAGGTCTTCGAATTCGATACGAATGGCGTGCATGCCCAGCCGGTTGGCGATGGGCGCGTAGATTTCCAGGGTTTCCTTGGCGATGCGCCGGCGTTTTTCGCCGGACAGCACTTCCAGCGTGCGCATGTTGTGCAGCCGGTCGGCCAGCTTGACCAGAATCACCCGAATGTCGCGGGCCATGGCCATGGCCATTTTCTGGAAGTTTTCCGCCTGGGCTTCGGCCTTGGTCTCGAAGTTCATCTGGGTCAGTTTGCTGACCCCGTCGACCAGTTCGGCCACGGTTTCGCCAAATTGCGCGCTGAGCGCTTCCTTGGCGATGCCGGTGTCTTCGATCACGTCATGCAGCATCGCGGCCATCAAACTTTGATGGTCCATGTGCATGTCGGCAAGAATATTTGCCACGGCAAGAGGATGCGTGACATACGCCTCGCCACTGCGGCGGCGTTGGCCGTCGTGGGCTTGTTCGGCGTAGAAATACGCTCGGCGGACCAGGTTGACCTGGTCTGGGCCGAGGTAGGCCGATAAGCGATCGGCGAGGGCGTCTATGCTCGGCAAAGTGTGAACTCCTGCCGTTGGCTGTGACCCCGCGCCGTGCTACGTCGACCAGGCATAGGCTTAGACGGCCTCGTTGGACTCGTCCTCGAACGCTGCAAACAGCGGTTCGTCTTCAACGATTTCGGCGTTGGCGATGAACTCGTAGCTCATCAGGCCTTCAGCGATTTCGCGCAGGGCGACTACGGTAGGCTTGTCGTTTTCCCACTGGACCAGGGGCTCTTTGCCGCCAGTGGCCAGTTGACGGGCACGCTTGGTAGAGAGCATGACCAGCTCAAAGCGGTTATCCACGTGTTCTAGGCAGTCTTCAACGGTTACGCGGGCCATGGTATTCCTCGGAGCGAATGCAAGATGCGCGCTGCCCGGTTGGGCGAGCGGACTAAACAGTTTAAAAAATCACCAGCGTTAAGGGAAGCGCTGATTTTTCCCGCGTCCTCGCAAAACCGCTACAAGTGCCAATGTAAAGCCCTTGCAGCGGTTTTGGGAAGAGCCAATCAGCCGAGCAGTTCGGCGAGTAATTTGCCAAAACGTTGCTGTTGACGCTTTTGCTGAAGCTGATTGGTGCGGAAAATCGCCTTCAAATCGTCAAGTGCGTGGGCAAAATCGTCGTTGATGATCAGGTAGTCGTAGTCGACGTAGTGGCTCATTTCGCTGACGGCTTCACGCATGCGGCCTTCGATGATCTCGTCACTGTCCTGGCCACGGTTGGTCAGGCGCTGGTGCAACGCTTGCAGCGACGGCGGCAGGATGAAGATCGAGCGCGCCTTGGGCATCAATTGGCGCACTTGCTCGGCGCCCTGCCAGTCGATTTCCAGGATCAGGTCGTGACCTTCGTCCAGAGTCTGCTGCAGGTGGCTCTGGGACGTGCCATAGAGGTTGCCGAACACTTCGGCGCGCTCGAGGAAGTCGCCGTGTTCGATCATTTTGACGAACTCGGTGCGCTCGACGAAGTGATAGTGCACGCCATTCACTTCACCCGGGCGCATGGCGCGGGTGGTGTGGGACACCGAGATGCGGATTTGCTCGTCAGCGTCGGTCAAGGCCTTGACCAGGCTGCTCTTGCCCGCGCCCGAGGGGGCGGAAATGATGTAAAGGGTGCCGGTGCTGTGGGTCATGGAGGTTGCCTTACTCAATATTCTGTACTTGTTCGCGCATCTGCTCGATCAACACTTTGAGGTTGACCGCAGCCGTGGTGCTGCGCGGGTCAAATGCCTTGGAACCGAGTGTATTGGCTTCGCGGTTGAGTTCCTGCATCAGGAAGTCCAGACGCCGACCGGCGGCACCGGCAGATTTCAGCACCCGGCGCACTTCAAGGATGTGGGTGCTCAGGCGGTCGAGCTCTTCTGCCACGTCGCTTTTCTGAGCGAGCAGGACCATTTCCTGTTCCAGGCGCACCGGGTCGAGGTCGGCCTTCATGTCGGTGAAACGGTCGAGGACCTTCTGGCGCTGGGTGGCGAGCATCTGCGGCACCAGTTCACGCAGGGTCACCACGTCTTCTTCGATTGAGGTCAAACGCTCGCTGATCAGGCGGGCCAGCTCTGCGCCTTCGCGTTCGCGGCCGGCCTTGAGTTCCTTCAAGCCCTGGTTGAAGAGGGCGAGGGCTTCGGCGTTGAGGGCTTGCGGGTCGGTGGCGTCGGCCACCAGCACGCCTGGCCAGGCGAGTACTTCCAGCGGGTTCAGCGCAGCGGGTTGCTTGATCAGACCGGCGATGGTTTCGGCGGCGGCGACCAATTGCGCAGCGCGGTCACGGTCAATCTGCAGCGGCTTGCCGGTGGATTCTTCGGTAAAACGCAGGGTGCATTCCAGCTTGCCCCGGGAGATGCCCTGGCGCAGCGCTTCACGCACAGCGCCTTCGAGGTCGCGGAACGATTCCGGCAGGCGCAGGTGCGGCTCCAGGTAGCGGCTGTTGACCGAGCGCAATTCCCAGCTCAGGGTGCCCTGGACGCCGGCTTTTTCGACGCGGGCGAAGGCGGTCATGCTGTGCACCATGGCGGTACCTCGCGATGCAGTCCCGCAAATACGGGCTGATGGTTAAGAAGGCGCAGGATTGTAGCGCAGTGGGACGAGCGCGCCCAAACAATGGGCGACAGGTCGATCATTCGTAACCGGATTTTTTAGAAGTGCCCCGAAACGGTTCGCGGCTCTATAATGCTCGGCAGTTTTTCGTCCTTCGTACAGGTATCCCCTATGAAACGTCCAAGTGGTCGCGCTGCCGATCAGCTCCGCTCGATCCGCATCACCCGCAACTACACCAAACACGCCGAGGGATCTGTACTGGTCGAGTTTGGCGATACCAAAGTCATCTGCACCGTCAGCGTCGAAAACGGCGTGCCGCGTTTCCTTAAAGGCCAGGGCCAGGGTTGGCTGACCGCCGAATACGGCATGTTGCCGCGCGCCACCGGTGAGCGTAACCAGCGTGAAGCCAGCCGTGGCAAGCAAGGCGGCCGCACCCTGGAAATCCAGCGCCTGATCGGCCGTTCCCTGCGCGCAGCCCTGGACATGTCCAAGCTGGGCGACGTGACCCTCTATGTCGATTGCGACGTGATCCAGGCTGACGGCGGCACCCGCACGGCGTCCATTACTGGCGCCATGGTTGCTCTGGTTGATGCCCTCAAAGTGATCAAAAAGCGCGGCGGCCTGAAGGGCGGCGACCCGCTCAAGCAGATGATCGCTGCCGTTTCGGTGGGCATGTACCAAGGCGAGCCTGTGCTGGACTTGGACTACCTGGAAGACTCGGCCGCCGAGACCGACCTGAACGTTGTGATGACCAGCACCGGTGGTTTCATTGAAGTGCAGGGCACCGCAGAAGGCGCGCCATTCCAGCCTGCTGACCTGAACGCGATGCTGGCCCTGGCCCAGAAAGGCATGACCGAAATCTTCGAACTGCAGAACGCCGCACTGGCTGACTGAGCCCGCCTCAAGGAGAAGCGCCATGAATGACAACAGCCAAATGCCCGTGCCCACGCCGTCCTACGAAGTGCGCCAGGGAGCAATGTTGTGCCATCTCGCGGCGTTTCTCGGGTTTGTGTTCCCCTTTGGCAGTGTCGTGGGGCCATTGATCCTGTGGCAGATGAAGAAGGAAGTGGACCCGTTCATTGATGATCAGGGCAAGGAAGCGTTGAATTTCCAGATCACCGTGGCCATCGCCTGGATCGTGTGCATCGTGCTGGCCTTCGCGGTTATCGGTTTTTTCCTGATGACTGCCCTGGCCATCGCCAGCGTGGTGCTGACGATCATCGGTTCGATCAAAGCCAACAAGGGCATCGCCTATCGCTATCCCTTGACCTGGCGACTGGTCAAATAATGAGCGCCCACAAAAAAACCGACAGCGATGTCGGTTTTTTTGTGCCTGGAAAAAGACCTTAGATGGTCAGAGTCCAATCGTAGTCCACGATCAGCGGCGCGTGCTGCGAGAAGCGTGGCTGACGCGGCAAGCGTGCGCTGCGTACAAAGCGGCGCAGGCCCGGGGTCAACAGCTGGTAGTCGAAACGCCAGCCCAGGTTGAGCATCTCGGCCTGTTCGTTATCCGGCCACCAGCTGTACTGGTCGCCTTCACGGCTGACTTCGCGCAGGGCATCCACATAACCCATGTTGCCGACAATCTCGTCCATCCAGGCCCGTTCCGGCGCCAGGAAACCCGGAGATTGCTGGCTGTCGCGCCAGTTCTTGATATCCAGCTTTTGTTGCGCCACGTACAGCGAGCCACAGTAAATGTACTCGCGACGTTTGCGTCGCTGTTTATCCAGGTAACGGGCGAAATCGTCCATTAGCTTGAACTTCTGGTTCAAGTCTTCATCGCCGTTCTGCCCCGAAGGGAGCAGCAAGGTCGCGATGCTGACCTTGTCGAAATCGGCTTGCAGGTAGCGCCCGTAGCGGTCGGCTGTCTCGAAGCCGAGGCCGCTGATGACCGCCTTGGGTTGCAACCGCGAATACAAAGCCACACCACCTTGGGTGGGCACTTCGGCATCGCAGGCATAAAGGAAGTAGCCATCCAGTTGGAAGGCTGGGTCGTCCAGTTCAAAGGCGGAGGCGCGGGTGTCCTGCAGGCAGATGACGTCGGCATTCTGTGCTTGCAGCCAACTGAGCAAACCACGCTCGACTGCAGCCTGAATACCATTGACGTTCACACTGATGATCCGCATAAATGGCCCCAAAAATCGCGTGCGTGTATGATACACGCCGTCTACCTAATTAGCTAAATCCGTGGTATCTGAGGCTTTTTTCATGCAGGCGTATCAACGCGATTTCATTCGTTTTGCCATCGATCGCGGCGTTTTGCGCTTCGGTGAGTTCACTCTGAAGTCCGGGCGCACCAGCCCGTACTTCTTCAATGCAGGCCTGTTCAACTCGGGATCGGCTCTGGCTCAACTGGGTCGTTTCTATGCGGCGGCCATCGTTGAAAGCGGTATTTCCTTCGACGTGCTGTTTGGCCCGGCCTACAAGGGTATTCCTCTGGCGGCCGCGACTGCGGTGGCCCTGGCTGAGCACCACGGCAAAGATTTGCCGTGGTGCTTCAACCGCAAAGAGGCCAAGGCCCATGGTGAAGGCGGCAGCCTGGTGGGCGCACCGCTCACGGGTGATGTGCTGATCATCGACGACGTGATCACCGCCGGCACCGCCATTCGTGAAGTGATGCAGATCATCGCTTCCCAGGAAGGCGCCAAGGCTGCCGGCGTGCTGATCGCGCTGAACCGCCAGGAACGCGGCAACGGTGAGTTGTCGGCGATCCAGGAAGTGGAGCGTGATTTCGGCATTCCGGTGGTGAGTATCGTGTCGTTGAACCAGGTATTGCAGTTCCTGGAAGATGACCCGCAGCTCAAGCAGCATTTGCCAGCAGTTCGTGCATACCGCGAGCAATTCGGCGTCTGACGTAGATCCCCTGTGGGAGCGGGCTTGCCCGCGATAGCGGTGTCTCAGTCGACAGAGTTGTTGAATGTTCCGCCGTCATCGCAGGCAAGCCAGCTCCCACATTTGGACCGCGTGCAAATAAAAAGCCCCCGCTCAATTCAATTGAGCGGGGGCTTTTTGGTTTTCAGCGATTAAGAGCGCTTGCGGTTACTGATCAGCGTGCCCATGCCGGTGTCGGTGAAGATCTCCAGCAGCACCGCATTCGGCACCCGGCCGTCGATGATCAACGAACTGCCCACGCCGCCCTGCACCGCTTCCAGTGCGCAACGGATCTTCGGCAGCATACCGCCGTAGATGGTGCCGTCGGCGATCAGTTCGTCCACTTGTTGAGTGGTCAAACCGGTCAGCACCTTGCCTTCCTTGTCCATCAGACCGGCGATGTTGGTCAGCAGCATCAGCTTTTCAGCCTTCAGTGCTTCCGCCACTTTGCCAGCCACCAGGTCGGCGTTGATGTTGTAGGACTCACCGTTGGCACCCACGCCAATTGGCGCGATTACCGGAATGAAGTCGCCTTTGACCAACAGGTTCAGCAGGTCGGTGTTGATGCCGATCACTTCGCCCACCTGGCCGATGTCGATGATTTCCGGCTGGGTCATTTCCGGCGTCTGGCGGGTCACGGTCAGTTTTTTCGCGCGGATCAGCTCAGCGTCCTTGCCGGTCAGGCCGATGGCGCTGCCGCCATGACGGTTGATCAGGTTGACGATGTCTTTGTTGACCTGGCCGCCGAGGACCATCTCCACCACGTCCATGGTCTGCGCGTCAGTGACGCGCATGCCATCGATGAAGTGACTCTCGATCGACAAGCGCTTGAGCAGGTCGCCGATTTGCGGGCCGCCGCCGTGCACCACCACCGGGTTGATCCCGACGGCTTTCATCAACACGATGTCGCGGGCAAAGCCGGTTTTCAGCTCGTCGCTTTCCATGGCATTGCCGCCGTACTTGATCACCAGCGTCTTGCCGACGTAGCGTCGAATGTAAGGCAACGCTTCGGACAGGACCTTGGCAGTGTTGGCAGCGGCTTCGCGTTCGAGGGTCATTCAGGGCTCCGGTAAAAAATCAGAACGGTAATTGGAGATCAGGGGCAACACGTTTCAACTGGGCGTGGAACACGTCCTTGATGCGCTGCAACTCAGCCTCGGTATCCGCCTCGAAACGCAGGACCAGCACCGGTGTGGTGTTGGACGCGCGAACCAGGCCCCAGCCTTTGGCGTAATCGACTCGCACACCATCAATGGTGGTCAGGTTGGCGCCTTCGCCCCATTGCGCATCGTGCAGTGCGTCAATGATGCTGAATTTGCTCTCCTCGGTCACATGGATATTGATCTCTGGCGTAGAAATATCATTCGGGAAGGTCTGAAACAGCTCTTCGGCAGTGGATTTTTCCTTGCTGAGGATCTCCAGCAGACGGGCGGCGCTGTAAATACCGTCGTCAAAACCGAACCAGCGCTCCTTGAAGAACACGTGACCGCTCATTTCGCCGGCCAACAGGGCGCCGGTTTCCTTCATTTTCTTTTTGATCAACGAGTGGCCGGTCTTCCACATTAGCGGGCGACCGCCGTATTCCTTGATCAGCGGCGTGAGGCGGCGGGTGCACTTCACGTCGAAGATGATTTCGGCGCCTGGGTTGCGCGCCACCACATCACGGGCAAACAGCATCAGCAGGCGGTCCGGGAACACGATTTCGCCAGTCTCGGTGACAACGCCTACGCGGTCGCCGTCGCCGTCAAAGGCCAGGCCCACGTCAGCCCCGGTTTCCTTGACCTTGGCGATCAGGTCCACCAGGTTTTCAGGCTTGCCCGGGTCCGGGTGGTGGTTGGGGAAGTTGCCATCGACCTCGCAGAACAACGGGATGACTTCGCAGTTCAGGGCTTCGAGCAATTGCGGGGCGATCACGCCAGCCGCGCCGTTACCGCAATCCACAACCACTTTCAGGCGGCGCGCGAGCTTGACGTCGCCGGTGATTTCATCCGAATAGCGCTGAAGAATGTCGACTTTGGTGATGCTGCCTTCGCCGCGGGTCAGGTCGTTGGTTTTGAGGCGCGTGTGCAGGGCCTGGATCTGTTCGTTGGCCAGGGTGTCACCGGCGATGACGATCTTGAAGCCGTTGTAGTCCGACGGGTTGTGGCTGCCGGTCAACATCACCCCGGATTTACCGGCCAGTACGTTGGCGGCGTAGTACAGCGCAGGGGTCGGCACCAGGCCGACATCGCTCACATGGCAGCCGCTGTCGGCCAGGCCCTGAATCAGCTGCTCCACCAGCTCCGGGCCGGACAAGCGGCCGTCACGGCCTACCGACACGTTGGGTTCGCCTTGGGCCAGGCTTTGGGCGCCGATGGCGCGGCCGATCCAGTAGGCGGTTTCGGCGGTCAGGGTCTTGGGCACGACGCCACGAATGTCGTAGGCGCGGAAGATGCTGTCGGGGAATGTCGGGGCTACTCGGGCTGCGGTACTCATCGCGGGGGGAAACTCCATCTGAAAGGGGCAAAGCTGGCCTGAATGTGGCTGACCGGCGGGCTCAAACTGAAGGGTATGACGGCGTTTTCGGCAGAGAGTTCGTGGTGCAAAAGTGCCATCGGCGTACTGGCTCCGCCTTGGCTTTCGCGTAATTAATTGATTTTATTGATTAAATCTCGCTGATTAACGCCGCGCATTCTTCATCCTGAAACGCCGGCCGGTGGCATCTGGCCGGACAACAGCGTCCGGCCAGATTCAGCTTAGTCAGTGGCTGCCGGAATGCCCGAAACCGCCCGCGCCGCGTTGCGTCTCGTCGAACTCTTGAACGAGTTCGAAGTGCGCCTGTACCACCGGCACCAGTACAAGCTGGGCGATGCGCTCGCCGATGGCGATGTTGAACGCGGTCTGGCCACGGTTCCAGCACGACACCATCAGTTCGCCCTGGTAGTCGGAGTCGATCAGGCCGACGAGGTTGCCCAGCACGATGCCGTGTTTGTGGCCCAGGCCGGAGCGCGGCAGGATCAGCGCCGCCAGGCCCGGGTCGCCGACGTAGATCGACAGGCCGGTGGGAATCAAAAGGGTCTGGCCCGGCTCAAGGACGGTGTCTTGTTTGAGCATGGCGCGCAGGTCCAGGCCGGCGGAGCCCGGTGTGGCGTAGGCCGGCAGCGGGAATTCAGTGCCGATGCGGGGGTCGAGGATCTTGGCTTGCAAAGCGTGCATGGAAATTAAACCTGGTTCAGCCGTTGGGCGATAAAAGAGATCAGTTGGCGGGCAATCTTGCCCTTGCTGGTCTGGGCGAAAAGGGTGGCGTGCAGGTCGCGGTCGATCACGCTGCAGGCGTTTTCCTCACTGTTGAAGCCGATGCTCGGGTTGGCGACATCATTGGCAACGATCAGGTCGAGGTTTTTGTCTTTCAATTTGCGTGCTGCGTAGTCCAGCAGGTGTTCGGTTTCGGCGGCAAAGCCAACGCTGAACGGGCGGTCCGGACGCGTGGCGATGGTGGCCAGAATGTCCGGGTTGCGCACCATTTGCAGGAGCAGGCCGTCGCCGCTTGTAGGGTCTTTCTTCAGTTTTTGCGGGGCGACGACTTCCGGGCGGTAGTCCGCAACCGCTGCCGAGGCGATAAACAGGTCGCAGGGAATTGCCGCTTCACAGGCCGCCAGCATGTCGCGGGCGCTGACTACGTCGATTCGCGTGACGCGATCAGGGGTCGGCAAATGCACCGGGCCAGTGATCAGGGTGACACGTGCGCCTGCCTCGACCGCCGCTTCCGCCAAGGCAAAGCCCATTTTTCCTGAGCTATGGTTGGTGATGTAGCGCACCGGGTCGATGTTTTCCTGGGTCGGGCCAGCGGTGATCAGCACGTGCTTGCCGGTCAGGGCCAGGTGCTGGAAGCACTCAGCAGCGCACAGCGCGAGGTCGGTGGCTTCGAGCATGCGGCCCATGCCGACGTCGCCGCAGGCCTGGCTGCCGGACGCCGGGCCGAACACCTTGAGGCCACGGCTTTGCAGCAGTTGGGTGTTGGCCTGGGTGGCCGGGTCGCGCCACATGGCCTGATTCATGGCCGGGGCGATGGCGACGGTGGCGTCGGTGGCCAGTACCAGGGTGGTCAGCAGGTCGTCGGCGATACCTTGGGCCAGGCGGGCGATCAGGTCGGCGGTGGCCGGGGCGATCAGCACCAGGTCGGCCCATTTGGCCAGTTCTATGTGGCCCATGGCGGCTTCGGCCGCCGGGTCCAGCAGGTCCAGGTGAACCGGGTGGCCGGACAAGGCCTGCATGGTCAGTGGGGTGATGAACTCACTGCCACCACGGGTCATGACCACGCGCACTTCGGCGCCTTGGTCCAGGAGCCTGCGAACCAGCTCTGCGCTTTTGTAGGCGGCAATGCCGCCGCCGACGCCGAGAACGATGCGTTTCCGATACAGACGCTGCATTGGTTTGCCTTTCCAGTTCAGTGATGCCAGTTCAGTGACGCCTGCAAAGCCCCCTCCCCAGGGGAAATGGCAGGCAAAAAAGAGGGCTTACGATAACACAGCGTCCGTTCAGCAACAGCGGCGCACACGGCGCATATGGATGGAAGGGAGGTGGGATGAGTATTCGCGATTGGCCTGTGGCGGAGCGTCCACGGGAGAAGCTGTTGGAGTGGGGCGCGGCGAGTCTGTCTGACGCCGAGCTGTTGGCGATCTTCCTGCGGACCGGAGTTTCCGGGCGCAGCGCGGTCGACCTGGCGCGTCATCTGCTGGCGCAATTTGGTGGCCTTCGCCCGCTGCTTGAGGCCAGCCAGACGCTCTTCAGCCAGCATCTGGGCTTGGGCCCGGCAAAGTTTGCCCAGTTGCAGGCGGTGCTGGAAATGTCGCGGCGCCACATGGCCGAACGGCTGCGCGCTGACTCGGTGCTGGAAAGCCCGTTGGCCGTGCGTGATTACCTCAAAGCCCTGTTGCGCCATGAGCCACACGAGATTTTCGGCTGCCTGTTTCTTGACTCAAAACACCGGGTGCTGGGCTTCGAGGCGCTGTTTCAAGGCACCATCGACACGGCGGTCGTGTATCCACGGCAGGTGGTCAAACGCGCCCTGGCGTACAACGCGGCGGCGCTGATCCTGTGTCACAACCATCCTTCCGGGAGCGTCGAGCCGAGTGCAGCTGATCGAAAATTAACCAAAATGCTGCAAAAGGCGCTGGAAACCGTCGATGTGCGGGTGCTGGATCACATCATCGTCGGCGATGGCGACCCGCTGTCGATGGCGGAATTTGGCTGGATCTAGCCCCGCCCGCCAGGGCGGGGCTGAATCTCATGGCTTGACGCTGACTTTGGAGTAGTCCTGGCGGCCGAACGGGCTGACCTGGTAACCCTCGACATTCTTGCGCGTCAGGGCGAAGGCCGTCGGGTGCGCCAGCGGCAACCACAGGGCCTGTTGCTGGATTTGCGCCTGGGCCTGTTGATACAGCTTGCTGCGCACGCCTTGTTCGCTGGTGGTTTTGCCGGCGCTGATCAGCTTGTCCAGAGCCGGGTCGCAGTAGCGGGCGAAGTTGGTGCCGGATTTAACCGCCGCGCAGGAGAACTGCGGGGTCAGGAAGTTATCCGGGTCACCGTTATCGCCGGCCCAGCCCATGAACAGCAGGTCATGTTCGCCAGCCTTGGCGCGGCGGATCAGTTCGCCCCACTCAATCACGCGGATCTCGGCCTGGATGCCGACTTTGGCCAAGTCCGCCTGCAGCAGTTGGGCGCCGAGGTTCGGGTTGGGGTTCAGCAGGCTGCCCGTCGGGCGAGTCCAAATGGTGGTTTTGAAGCCATCCTTGAGCCCGGCGCGGTCCAACAGGGCCTTGGCCTTGGCAATGTCCTGCGGGTAACCCGGCAAGTCCTTGGCGTAGCTCCAGGTATTGGGCGGGTAAACACCGTTGGCCGCTTCGGCGGTGCCTTCAAACACGGCCTTGAGGTAGCTGGCTTTGTCGAACGCCAGGTTGATTGCCTGGCGCACTTCCGGCTTGTCCAGCGGCGGGTGCTGGCTGTTGATGGCGACAAACGCGGTCATGAAAGCGGCGGTTTTTTCGACCTTGAGTGCCGGGTCTTTCTGGGCTTCGCCTACGTCCAGCGGTTTGGGCGAGAGCGCGATCTGGCATTCATCACGGTGCAGTTTCTGCAGGCGCACATTGGCGTCCGGGGTGATGGCGAAGATCAAGTTATCCACAGCCGGTTTGCCGGCGAAGTAGTCCGGGTTGGCTTTGTAGCGCACCACGGCATCTTTCTGGAAGCGCACGAAAACGAAGGGCCCGGTGCCGATTGGCTGACTGTTGAGTTTTTCCGGCGTGCCGGCCTTGAGCAGTTTGTCGGCATATTCAGCCGGGTAGATTGAGGCAAAGCCCATGCTCAGGGCGGCGAGGAAGGTAGAGTCGGCGTGGTCCAGGGTGAAGCGCACAGTCAGAGGGTCGAGGGCGTCGATCTTCTTGACCAGTGTCGGCAATTGCAGGGACTGCGCGTGTGGGAAACCGCTCTGGGCGATCTTGTGCCACGGGTTGGCCGGATCGAGCATGCGTTCGAAGCTGAAGCGCACGTCTTCGGCGGTCAGGGTGCGGCTTGGCGTGAAGTACTCGGTGCGGTGGAATTTCACGTTCGGGTGCAGCTTGAAGGTGTAGGTCAGGCCGTCCGGCGAAACGTCCCAGCTATCCGCCAGGCTCGGCACCAGCTTGCCGCTGTTGGCGTCGTAGTCCACCAAGCGGTTCATCAGCACGTCGGCTGAGGCGTTGGTGGTGGTCAGCGAGTTGTATTGCACCACATCGAACCCTTCGGGGCTGGCCTCGGTGCAGACGCTCAGATTGGTGGCCGCAAAGGCCGCCGGAGCGATAAATAGAGGGGCGAGCAATAGCGGTAGGGCAGCGAGGCGCATATTCGGTTTCCTTTACAGATCGAAGGCCCATCTGCAAGTGCAGTCTGGAAAAGTCCTACCGTAGTGGTCTGATTGATAAATGACTAGCCCATTTTTGCCTGTGCTTTTGCCGCAAATGCTGTTTTGATGGCGCCTCAGCGCGTTTGGCTGTGCACTTTCCAGTGCGCGCGGGCGTTGTAAATCATTCTGTGCGACGAGTGGTCGGCTGTTCCAGCGGCCCCCAGTAGCAACGGTTCAGGCGCCTTTTACCAGGATTTACGCCAGTAAAAACTCACGGGCTGTTGTTGCACCGGGGTCTTTCTGGTATAAAGCAGCGCTCTTTTCTAGGGGCCCGGTTCCTTCGCTTGTAGGTGTAGCCGGTAAGACCCTAAAGAAACGCGGCGCCTGGCGCCAAATGACTGAGAGATTAAGCGGCCAACCCATGCCGGGTTGGGCATGTGGTTTTAGAGGGCTGAGGCATGTCGAGAGTATGTCAAGTTACCGGTAAGGGTCCGGTGACTGGGAATAACATTTCCCACGCAAATAACAAAACCCGTCGTCGTTTCCTGCCAAACCTGCAGCATCACCGCTTCTGGGTTGAAGAAGAGAAACGTTTTGTCCGTCTGCGCGTATCCGCTAAAGGCATGCGCATCATCGACAAGCGTGGCATCACTGTCGTGCTGGCCGAAATCCGTGCCGCTGGCAAGATCTAAGGAGCTCTATCATGCGTGAATTGATTCGAATGATCTCTAGCGCCGGTACTGGTCACTTCTACACTACCGACAAGAACAAGCGTACTACCCCGGACAAGCTCGAAAAGAAAATGTTCGACCCGCGCGTTCGCAAGCACGTGATCTACAAAGAAGGCAAAATCAAGTAATTGATTTTCCTCCTTGTGAAAAAAAGCCCGTCTCTCACGAGTCGGGCTTTTTTTTGCCTGGTGTTTACCTGATCGTTCCCATGCTCTGCGTGGGAATGTTGCCCCGGACGCTCCGCGTCCCGCTTTGGCGCAAAGTCCGCCACTTGCGCAATGGTGACGCGGAGCGTCACAGGATGCTTTCCCACGCAGAGCGTGGGAACGATCAAACGATAGATTTTTTTGCCTGCGATTTGCTGATCAAGCTTTCTGTTCAAACACCACGTAGATCTTGCGGCACGCTTCCAGCACTTCCCAGGTGCCGCTGAACCCGGCCGGGATCACGAAGCGGTCGCCGGCACGCAAGGTCTTGGCGTTGCCGTCGGCATCGCGCAGCACCGACACACCCTGCACAATTTCGCAGTACTCGTGCTCGGTGTAATTGACCTTCCACTGCCCGACTTCCCCTTCCCACACGCCGGCGCTCATCTGGCCGCACGGGCTGTTGTAGTGGTTATAAATCGTTTGCTCGGGATCGCCCTTGAGGATTTTCTCGGCGGCGGGGCGGTAGCGGTCTGGGGCGGTGTTGGCTTGGCTGAAGTCGACGATGTCCTGGATGCTCATGTGCGTGTCCCGTCTGGCCTGCGGTTGGAGAGCCCAAAGTCTATGTTTATTAAAATGAACATCGCAAGGGCGTTTAGCGGTGTTATGTCAAATATATTGAAACACCCCCGGCCGCTGGTTTAGGGTGGCAGCTGCCTTGAGCCGAACAGCAGGCTGGCCGGGCAAGAATTCTTTGAGGCTGCCGGGGGACATCACCTGGCCCTTGTATTCAATAAGAGGAGGACACTCGCATGACCACCCTGACCCGTGCCGATTGGGAACAACGCGCCAAGGATCTGAAGATCGAAGGCCGCGCCTACATCAATGGCGAATACACCGCCGCCGCTTCCGGTGACACCTTCGAATGCATCAGCCCGGTCGATGGCCGCTTGCTGGCCACGGTTGCCAGCTGTGACGCCGCCGACGCCCAGCGCGCCGTGGAAAACGCCCGCGCCACCTTCGATTCCGGCGTCTGGTCGCGCCTGGCGCCGGCCAAACGCAAGGCCGCCATGCTCCGTTTCGCCGCGCTGCTCAATGCCAATGCCGAAGAGCTGGCGCTGCTTGAAACCCTCGACATGGGCAAGCCGATCTCCGACTCCTTGGGCATTGACGTGCCTGGCGCAGCCAATGCCCTGAGCTGGAGCGGCGAGGCGATCGACAAGATTTACGACGAAGTCGCCGCCACTCCGCACAACCAATTGGGTCTGGTGACCCGCGAGCCCGTCGGCGTGGTCGGCGCCATTGTGCCGTGGAACTTCCCGTTGATGATGGCCTGCTGGAAGCTGGGCCCTGCGCTGTCCACCGGTAACTCGGTGATCCTCAAACCGTCTGAAAAATCCCCGCTGACCGCCATCCGCATCGCTGCCCTGGCGGTTGAAGCCGGCATTCCAAAAGGCGTGCTGAACGTGTTGCCGGGTTACGGCCACACCGTGGGCAACGCGTTGGCTTTGCACATGGACGTCGACACGCTTGTGTTCACCGGTTCCACCAAGATCGCCAAGCAGCTGCTGATTCGCTCCGGCGAGTCGAACATGAAGCGTGTGTGGCTGGAAGCGGGCGGCAAGAGCCCGAACATCGTGTTCGCTGATGCCCCGGACCTGCAGGCCGCTGCTGAGTCCGCTGCGGGCGCCATCGCCTTCAACCAGGGCGAAGTGTGCACCGCCGGTTCGCGCCTGCTGGTCGAGCGTTCGATCAAAGACAAATTCCTGCCGCTGGTGATCGAGGCCCTCAAAGGCTGGAAGCCAGGCAACCCGCTGGACCCGGCAACCAACGTCGGCGCTCTGGTGGACACCCAGCAGATGAACACCGTGCTGTCCTACATCGAAGCTGGCCACGCCGACGGCGCCAAGCTGGTGGCGGGCGGCAAGCGCACCCTGGAAGAAACCGGAGGCACTTATGTCGAGCCGACGATTTTCGACGGCGTGACCAACGCCATGAAAATCGCCCAGGAAGAGATCTTCGGCCCGGTCCTGTCGGTGATCACCTTCGACAGCGCGGAAGAAGCGATCAAGATCGCCAACGACACCGTCTACGGCCTGGCAGCCGCCGTGTGGACCGCGGATATTTCCAAGGCGCACCTGACCGCCAAGGCCCTGCGCGCCGGTAGCGTGTGGGTCAACCAATACGACGGCGGCGACATGACCGCGCCGTTTGGTGGCTTCAAACAGTCGGGTAATGGTCGCGACAAGTCGTTGCACGCGTTCGACAAGTACACCGAACTGAAGTCGACCTGGATCAAGCTGTAAGCAACACCGCAGATCCCCTGTAGGAGCAAGCCTGTGTGGGAGCTGGCTTGCCTGCGATAGCATCACCGAGGTGTGGCTGACACACCGAGGTGCCTGCATCGCGGGCAAGCCCGGCTCCCACATAGGTTCGCTCCTACAGTTCGTTTTGATCCCTCAAAAAATTATCCACAGGAGCGTGGAAATGCGTTGGGCGACTTATTTCGCCGTTCTTGCCTCGGTGCTCAGCGTTGGCCTGGCGCTGGGTGTCAGCATGCCGCTGGTGTCCCTGCGCCTCGAAGGCTGGGGCTACGGCAGTTTCGCCATCGGCGTGATGGCGGCGATGCCTGCGTTCGGCGTGTTGCTGGGCGCCAAGGTGTCCAGCCGACTGGCCTCATGGCTGGGCACCGCCAACCTGATGCGTCTGTGCCTGTGGGCGGGCGCCGTCTCCATCGGCTTGCTGGCAATCCTGCCCAGTTATCCAATATGGCTGGTACTGCGATTGATGATCGGCGTGATCCTGACCATCGTGTTTATTCTCGGCGAAAGCTGGATCAACCAGTTGGTGGTGGAGCAATGGCGTGGCCGGCTGGTGGCGTTGTATGGCTGCAGTTATGCCTTGAGCCAGTTGTCGGGGCCGCTGCTGCTGGGGGTGCTGGGTACTGACCATGATTACGGCTTCTGGGTCGGCGTGGGCCTGTTGATGGTCGCGCCGCTGCTGTTGCTGGGCCGTTCCGGCGCGCCGACGGCTGAATCCTTCAGCGTCACCTTTGGCGACTTGTGGCGGTTCTGCCAGAGTCTGCCGGCGATTGCGTGGGCCGTGGCGCTGTTCGCCGCGTTCGAAGCGATGATTCTGACGCTGTTGCCGGTGTATTGCCTGCAACAGGGCTTCAGCGCCGAGATCGCTTTGGCGATGGTCAGCACGGTGGTGGTCGGCGATGCGTTGCTGCAACTGCCGATTGGCGCGCTGGCGGACTACTTGCCGCGGCGCACGCTGTTCCTGAGTTGTGCGGTATTGCTGTTGGTGTCGAGCCTGGCCATTCCGCTGTTGATGCACACGCTGTTGATCTGGCCGGTGTGGGTGCTGTTTGGCGCCAGTGCCGGCGGGTTGTTCACGCTGTCGTTGATCCTGATCGGCGAGCGCTACCGCGACGATGCGCTGGTGCGCGCCAATGCGCATATCGCGCAACTGTGGGGGATTGGTTGCCTGATCGGGCCGTTGGTGGCGGGGGCGGGGAGCCAGTGGATCAGCGGGCATGCGTTGCCGCTGTTGATGGCGGCCGGTGCGCTGGGCCTGGTGGTGCTTCTGCTGCGCCAAGGCGCGTTCGGCGCCGCACAACCTGCCTGACCTTGAAACGCAATCAACTGTGGGAGCTGGCTTGCCTGCGATGGTGGTGTATCAGGCCATAAATAAGTGGCTGACCCACCGCTATCGCAGGCAAGCCAGCTCCCACAGTTTTAATCTCCTCTGGTTTCAGAGCATTCGCTCAAGCCCGACAGAAGTGGCAAACCAGGCATTAAACCGCCGCCACCAACTGCCCGGCTCGCGAGTCAGCGTATGTATCTGGCCGTTATCTTCGGTCACCCACACCACGTTGCCGTCCTGCAATTTCGCCTCATAACTCAAGGCTGGCGCCATGCCCTGTAACGCCAGGTTACGCACGTGCTCCGCCAGTTCCGGGCTGTCCACCAGCACCCCAACCTCGGTATTCCACAGCACCGAGCGCGGGTCGAAATTGAAGGAGCCGATAAACGACTTCTCCCGATCAAAGATCATCGCCTTGCTGTGCAGGCTGGAGTCCGAGCCGTGGAAGCTACCCCGGCGAAACAAGTGCGGGCCACTGCCGCCGCTCGGGTCGCCCGGCTGGCGGCGCAATTCGTAGAGTTTTACGCCGTGCTCCAGCAGCGCCTTGCGATAGGGCGCGTAGCCGCCGTGCACGGCCGGTACGTCGGTAGCCTCCAGGGAATTGGTCAGCAGGCTCACCGAGACACCCGCATCCGCCCGGCCAGTCAGGTACACCAGCCCCGGTTGCCCCGGCACGAAGTACGCCGAGATCATCATCAGTTCATGATTGACGCCTTCCAACTCCGGCGCCAGTTGCGTGGTCAGCAGCAGGCGTGGGTCCGGCTCGGCCGTGGCCAGCACTTTGCTCGGCGCGTCCCATAGCGCCTGGTTCCAGGCCCAGATCAGCTCGCGGCGCCAGATGTTCATGCGCGGCTGGGTTTTATAGGTGCGCAAACGGTTGTACAACGCGTGGTTCTTCTGGCGCGACTCGGCCAGCGACGCTTCCAGGCGCACTCGGGCCGCCGCCAGGTCGCCCTTGGACGGGGCGCTGGAGACGAAATCATCAATGGGCTTGCTCAGCGCACTGTTCCAGTACTGGTCGAAGC
The DNA here is from genome assembly GCF_002022275.1 of Pseudomonas fluorescens. Classification (GTDB taxonomy): domain Bacteria; phylum Pseudomonadota; class Gammaproteobacteria; order Pseudomonadales; family Pseudomonadaceae; genus Aquipseudomonas; species Aquipseudomonas fluorescens_AJ. Next base: position 465,002 of record NZ_MSDF01000014.1, on the reverse strand, counting down.
TGTGGCCCAGTTGCTCCGCGACCGGCCCGACGCTGAGCATGTCGATGTCGGTGAAATTCAGGTTGGGTTCGGCATCGAAATACTCATCGCCCAAATTGCGCCCGCCGACGATGGCCACGCTGTTGTCCGCCAGCCACAGCTTGTTGTGCATGCGTCGGTGTTGCAGCGAGAGGTTGAACAGGCGCCCCATGGCCCGCGTTACGCCGGTGCTGCGCCCCAGGTGCAACGGGTTGAACAGGCGAATCTCGATCTTGGGGTGGGCGGCGAGGGTGGCAATAATCTGGTCAAGGCCGTCGCTGGTAGTGTCGTCCAGCAAGATGCGGACGCGCACGCCACGGTCGGCAGCCTTGAGCAGCTCATCCACGAGCATGCGAGTGCTGATGCCGTCGTGGACGATGTAGTACTGCAGGTCGAGGCTGGTCTGGGCGTTGCGGATCAGCTCGGCACGGGCCATGAAGGCTTCGCTGCTGTTGGGCAGCAGACGAAAGCCGGAGCGGCCTTGATACGGCGCCGCCTGGGCCTGGATCGAGCGGCCGAAGGAGGATTGCGCGGCGGGCAGGGCGTCGCTGGGTATGCGCGGTGAATCCACTGTGGCGCAGCCGCCCAGGGCGAGGGCGCCCAACAGGAAAAACGGTAAAAGCCGTCGAATCATCAAGGGCGCTGCTTCCAGGTCAGGGCGATTGTGGGCATATGACGGCTATTTCCCATGAAAGGTCAGTCTGCCGCCTCTGCCAGCATCTGTATTGCGGCGGCACCGACCTTGCGCACGGCTTCTTCAATCTGCGGCGTTGGCTTGGCAGCGTAGTTCATGCGCAAGCAGTTCCGGTACTTGCCCGACGCCGAGAAGATGCTGCCTACGGCCACCTGAACGCCTTGTTCTACCAGCAGGCGGTTGAGCTTGAGGGTGTCGAAGCCTTCCGGCAGCTCCACCCACAACATAAAGCTGCCCTGAGGCCGGCTGGCGCGGGTGCCGGCCGGGAAGTAGCGGCTGACCCAATCCAGCATCAAGTCGCGATTGCGCTGGTATTGAGTGCGCATCCTGCGCAAATGCGGCTCGAAATGGCCGCCTTTGAGAAACTCGGCGATGGCAATTTGCGGCTGGGTCGCCGTGGAGCCGGTGCTGATGTATTTCATGTGCAGCACCCGTTCCAGGTAGCGACCCGGGGCGACCCAACCAATGCGCAGGCCTGGCGCCAGGGTTTTCGAGAATGAGCTGCAAAGCAGTACACGGCCATCCTCATCGAAAGATTTGATGGTGCGTGGTCGCGGGTAGCTGTAGGCCAATTCGCCATACACATCGTCTTCGATGATTGCCACGTCAAAGCGCTGGGCCAGGGTAAGCAGCGCCTTTTTGCGCGCCTCCGGCATGATGTAGCCCAAGGGATTGTTGCAGTTGGGGGTCAGCTGGATGACCTTGATCGGCCACTGTTCCAGCGCCAGTTCCAGGGCGTCGAGGCTGATGCCGGTGATGGGGTCGGTGGGGATTTCCAGGGCTTTCATGCCCAGGCCCTTGAGGGTTTGCATGGCGCCGTGAAAGCTCGGCGAGTCCACCGCGACGATATCTCCAGGCTCGCAGATCGCGTGGATGCTGGCGGACAGCGCCTCATGGCAACCGGTGGTGATCACAATGTCTTCGGCGGTGAGCTGGCAGCCGGAATCCAGAGACAGTCGGGCGATTTGCTCGCGCAACTCCATACAGCCAAGGATATTGTCGTAATACAGACCCGGCAGGTCCTGGCGACGGCTCACGCGCGCCAGGCTGCGCAACAGGGGTTTCATCGTCGGTGACAATACATCCGGCATGCCTCTGCCCATCTGTATTACGCCTTTGCGCGGCACTGCGCGAATCAGCTCCAGCACTTGGTCCCATTGGGAAATTTCCACCGGGCGCTGGGCCGGGCGGCCTACTTCCGGCAAGGCCGGCAGGTCACGCCCCACGGGCACAAAATAGCCTGACTTGGGCTTGGGCATCGCCAAGCCATTGTCTTCGAGCATGCGATAAGCCTGTTGCACGGTGCTCAGGCTGACCCCGTGTTCCACACTCAATGCACGGACTGACGGCAAGCGATCGCCGGGGCGGTAAAAGCCCTGTTCGATGCGCGTGCCCAGCAATTCGGCGAGGTTGACGTAGAGGGTCATGGCGGTCGCTCCTGAAGGACCAGTACAGATAGGGGGAAAATACAGGATTCAGGCGCCGACAGGCAGTGTCTGTATGGATTTAATAAAAGAGGGTTGAATCTGTAATGGTTTTGCCCGTGCGCTCACTCTAGTCACTCATGGCAACAAGCAAATGAGGGGCAGCAAAATGAGCGGCATGAGCGATGCGCGGTTGGCGTTACACGGTCAGGAATTGGTGGCGGGGCAAGAGCAGGCGACAGCGCCACGCACTATCAGCGGCTGGAGTCTTTTCTGGCACCGTCGCCACACCCGTAAAGCCTTGCTGACACTGACCCCAGAGCAGTTGCGCGATATTGGGTTGACCGCCGAGCAGGCCCGCCAGGAAGGCCTTAAACCCTTCTGGCGCAGCTGATTCACACCAGTTCTTTGAGCCGGTGCCACAGCATCCCCAAGGCCAACAGCGGCGAGCGCAGGTGCTTGCCGCCAGGGAAGGTGATGTGCGGCACTTGGGCAAACAGATCGAAGCGCCCCTGTTGCTGGCCGCTGATAGCTTCGGCGAGCAGCTTGCCGGCCAGGTGCGTGGCGTTGAGGCCGTGGCCCGCATAGGCCTGGGCGTAATACACATTCGGTTGGTCCGCCAGCCGGCCGATCTGCGGCAAGCGGTTGGCGCCGATGCCGATCATGCCGCCCCATTGAAAGTCGATTTTCACCTCGGCCAATTGCGGGAATACCTTGAGCATTTTCGGCCGCATATAGGCGCCGATGTCCTGCGGGTCGCGTCCGGAATAATGGCAGGCGCCGCCGAACAGCAAGCGTCGGTCGGCGGACAGTCGGAAGTAGTCCACCGTCACGCGCTGATCGCACACGGCCATATTTTGCGGCAGCAGGTCGGCGGCCTGGGCTTCGCTCAACGGCTCGGTGGCGATGATGTAACTGCCGGCTGGCAGCACTTTGCCGCTGAGCTGGGCGTTCAGGCCATTCAGGTAGGCGTTGCAGGCCAGCACGAGGGTCCTGGCGCGCACGTTGCCCTGAGCGGTGTGCACGTTGACCTCGGGGCCGTAGTCGATGCGCGTGACTTCGGATTGCTCGAACAGCGTCACGCCCAATTGCTGGGCGACCGCCGCTTCGCCGAGCGCCAGGTTCAGCGGATGTAAATGCCCCGAGCCCATGTCGATCATGCCGCCCACGTAGCGGTCGGAGCCAATTACGCTGTTCATCTCACTGGCTTGTAACAAGCGCACGTCATGGCGATAGCCGAGGTCGCGCAGTTCTTCGGCGTCTTCGGCCAGGCCTTGCAGGTCGCGCGGTTTGTTGGCGAGGTCGCAGTAGCCCCACGTCAGGTCGCAGGGGATTTGGTAGCGTTCGACGCGTTCGCGCACGATTTCGACGGCTTCCAGGCCCATCAACTTCATCTGGCGCACGCCGTCGGCGCCGATCACGTTGGCGAACTGATCCAGTCCGTGGCCGACACCGCGAATCAACTGGCCGCCGTTGCGTCCGCTGGCGCCCCAGCCGATCTTGCGCGCCTCCAGCAGCACCACGCTGAAGCCGCGTTCAGCCAGCTCCAGCGCAGTGTTCAGCCCGGAATAACCGCCGCCCACCACGCACACATCGGCGCGCACTTCGCCCGTCAACGCCGGGTAATCGGGTTGCGGCACGCTGCTGGCGGCGTAGTAGGAAGCGGTGTGCCGGGCGCTGGCAGTCATGGGGAGCATCCCTGTTTGGAAAATTTGACGCAGGATACAGCGGTCGGACGAAGCTGTCTGCGCGGGGCTTTTTGCGGCAGAATTCACGCCTATTCGCGGTTCGGTAAGTGTTTCGATGAGTTGCAACAGTCAGAAAATCAGCGCGCTGCGCAGGCAGATTCCTTCGTTCGAGTGCGTCCCCGGTTGCCACGACTGCTGTGGGCCGGTGACGACATCGCCCGAGGAAATGTCGCGCCTGCCGCGCAAGACCGCCGCCGAGCAGGACGCTGCGATGGACGAGCTGAACTGCGTGCACCTGGGGCCGAACGGCTGCACGGTGTATGACGAGCGGCCGCTGATTTGTCGGTTGTTTGGCACCACCAAGACCTTGCCATGCCCGAATGGGCGTGGGCCGGTGGAGCTGATTCATCCGCGGGTGGAGAAGCAGATTCATGAATACATGGCGAGCACGCGGCAAGTACTGGTCTAGCTCGGTCAATGTGGGAGCTGGCTTGCCTGCGATAGCGGTGGGTCAGTCAGTACATATTTCGCCTGACAGACCGCCATCGCAGGCAAGCCAGCTCCCACATTTTTTGATCGTGTTCTATCAGTCAGTCCGGAATCGGCAGGTTAAGGCTCTCCTTCACCTCTTCCATCACGATATAGCTCTTGGATTCGCGCACATGCGGCAGCTTGAGCAGGATATCGCCGAGCAATTTCCGATAAGACGCCATCTCCGAAATACGCGCCTTCACCAGGTAGTCGAAATCCCCCGACACCAGATGGCACTCCAGCACGTGGGGCAGTTTCAGCACCGCGCGGCGGAATTCTTCAAAGGTGTCGCCAGACTTGTAATCCAGGCTGATCTCGACAAATACCAGCAAACTCCCCTTCAAATGCTGCGGGTTGAGCCGTGCGTTGTAGCCCATGATGATGCCTTCGCGCTCCAGACGGCGTACTCGCTCGGTGCACGGCGTGGTCGACAGCCCGACCTTTTCCCCAAGCTCGGTGAACGAAATTCGCCCGTCCGTTTGCAGGATACGCAGGATATTGCGGTCGATCTTGTCCAGCTCCCGCTTGGTCTGGGTGTTGGTACGCATAGGGGATACGCCTCTGTGAAAAGGGTTTTTGCCGAGAATTGTCGCCAAATATAGGTGCTTATATAGTGAAATGCACTGGCAATAGTTTTTTACACTGCGCTCATCATTGCTCGAATAACACACGTCAGCGGCAGAGCCCGCGATGAGGATATAAAAATGCGCGTTCTGGTCTTGGGTAGCGGCGTGATTGGTGTGACCAGTGCCTACTATTTGGCGCGGGCCGGCTTCGATGTCGTCGTGGTCGACCGCCAGCCAGCCGCTGCCATGGAAACCAGTTTCGCCAACGCCGGCCAGGTCTCGCCTGGCTACGCCTCGCCATGGGCTGCACCGGGTGTGCCGCTCAAGGCCATCAAGTGGCTGCTGCAACGCCACGCGCCGCTGGCGATCAAGGCCACCGCTGATATCGACCAATACCTGTGGATGGCGCAGATGCTGCGCAACTGCACCGCCAGCCGTTATGCGGTGAACAAGGAGCGCATGGTCCGCCTGTCCGAGTACAGCCGCGACTGCCTCGACGAATTGCGCGCCGAAACCGGCATTTCCTACGAAGGCCGTAGCCTCGGTACTACCCAATTGTTCCGAACCCAAGCCCAGCTTGATGGCGCCGCCAAAGACATCGCCGTGCTGAAAGAGTCCGGCGTGCCGTTCGAGCTGCTGGACCGCGCCGGGATTGCGCGCGTTGAACCGGCCCTGGCCAGCGTCACCGATATTCTCGCGGGCGCACTGCGCCTGCCAAACGACCAGACCGGTGACTGCCAGATGTTCACCACGCGTCTGGTCGAGATGTGTAAACAGCTGGGTGTGGAATTTCGTTTTGAACAGGACATTCAGCGCCTCGACTACGCGGGTGATCGCATCAACGGTGTGCTCATCGACGGCAAGCTGGAAACCGCCGACCGCTACGTGCTGGCCCTCGGCAGCTACTCGCCCAAGTTGCTCAAGCCGCTGGGCATCAAGGCGCCGGTGTACCCGCTCAAGGGTTACTCGCTGACCGTGCCGATCACCAACCCGGCGATGGCCCCGACTTCGACCATTCTCGACGAGACCTACAAGGTCGCGATCACCCGTTTCGACAACCGCATCCGCGTCGGTGGCATGGCTGAAATAGCCGGTTTTGACCTGTCGCTGAACCCGCGTCGGCGTGAAACCCTGGAGATGATCGTCAACGACCTTTATCCTCAGGGCGGCGATTTGACCGAAGCCAGTTTCTGGACCGGTCTGCGCCCGACCACGCCCGATGGCACGCCGATTGTCGGTGCCACCCCGTTCAAGAACCTGTTTCTGAATACCGGCCACGGCACGCTCGGCTGGACCATGGCCTGTGGTTCCGGCCGTTTGCTGGCTGACCTGATGGCGAAGAAAACGCCGCAGATCAGCGCCGCCGGCCTCGATATTTCCCGTTACGGTAACCACCAGGAGTCCGCACAACATGTCAATCCAGCGCCAGCTCACCAATGAGCGCATGAGCCAGATCGTTGTTCACAGCGGTACCGTGTATCTGGCAGGGCAAGTCGGCGACGACATGAGTGCCGGGATTGAAAAGCAGACCCGTGAAACCCTGGCCAATATCGAGCGTTTGCTGGATCTGGCTGGCACCGACAAGACCAGGTTGCTGTCGGTGACGATCTACCTGAAAGACATCGACGCCGATTTCGCCGGCATGAACGCGGTGTGGGACAAGTGGCTGCCTAAAGGCGTCGCTCCGGCCCGTGCAACCGTCGAAGCCAAATTGTGCGAACCGGACATTCTGGTAGAGCTGTCCGTCGTGGCGGCGCTGCCTTAAACACAGATCCCTCTTGCGGTGCCGACGTGTTTGTCGGCGCCGGTTTTTTCTTCACTTTGCCGCCTAGAAGCCTGCCGCCATGCGTCCTGCCCGTGCCCTGATCGACCTCCAAGCCCTGCGCCATAACTATCAACTGGCCCGTGAAGTCACGGGGGCCAAGGCGCTTGCCGTGGTCAAGGCCGATGCCTACGGCCATGGCGCCGTGCGCGTGGCTCAGGCGTTGGAAGCCGAGGCGGATGGGTTTGCGGTCGCGTGCATTGAGGAAGCCTTGGAGCTGCGCGCCGCCGGCATTCGTGCGCCGGTGCTGTTGCTGGAAGGTTTTTTTGAGGCGGACGAGTTGCCGCTGATCATTGAGCATGATTTCTGGTGCGTGGTGCATTCGCTGTGGCAACTGGAGGCGATTGAGCACGCCAGGCTGAGCAAGCCGCTGACCGTCTGGCTCAAGCTGGATTCGGGCATGCACCGTGTCGGCCTGCACCCCAAGGACTACCACGAGGCGTATCAGCGCCTGCTGGCCAGTGGCAAAGTCGCCAAAATCGTACTGATGAGCCACTTCGCCCGCGCCGACGAGCTCGATTGCGTGCGCAGTAACGAGCAGGTCGCGGTGTTCGAGGCGGCGCGTCAGGGGTTGTCGGCTGAAGTGAGCCTGCGCAACTCGCCGTCGGTGATGGGTTGGCCGAGTGTGTCCAGCGACTGGGTGCGCCCGGGCATCATGCTCTACGGTGCGACGCCGTTTGGCGAGGATCAGGCCATCGCCGCGCGTTTGCAGCCGGTGATGACCCTCGAATCGAAAGTGATCAGTGTGCGCGAACTGCCGGCCGGGGAGCCGGTGGGCTACGGCGCCAAGTTCATCACACCCAAACCGATGCGCATCGGTGTGGTTGCCATGGGCTATGCCGACGGTTACCCGCGCCACGCCCCCACCGGCACGCCGGTGTTGGTGGCGGGGCAGCGCAGCCAATTGCTCGGGCGTGTGTCGATGGACATGCTGTGCGTCGATCTCACCGACGTGCCACAAGCCGGGCTCGGCTCCACGGTGGAGCTGTGGGGCAAAAATATCCTCGCCAGTGACGTCGCCGCCGCCGCCGAGACCATTCCCTACCAGATCTTCTGCAACCTGCGCCGCGTGCCAAGGCTCTATTCCGGCGCTTGAGGCGGGACGACGAGCCAAGCCTTCCAGGATTTAGGCCCAAGTGTTGTAAATACTGAACGCTGTCGCCATGATAACGCTCAATTACAACAAAGCTGAATCCTAGGAGGCTCCTGCATTGGACGTCGGCGAACGACTGCAATCCATCCGTAAACTGAAAGGTCTTTCCCAGCGTGAGCTCGCCAAGCGCGCGGGTGTCACCAACAGCACCATTTCGATGATCGAAAAAAACAGTGTCAGCCCCTCAATCAGCTCCTTGCGCAAGGTGCTGGGCGGCATCCCCATGTCCATGGTCGAGTTCTTTTCCGAGGAGATCCTCCAGGAAATACCGACGCAGATCGTCTATAAAGCCAATGAGCTGATCGACATCTCTGACGGCGCCGTCACCATGAAACTGGTGGGCCGGGCGCACCCGACACGGGCGATTGCGTTTCTCAACGAAATCTACCCACCGGGCGCCGACACGGGCGAAGAAATGCTCACCCACGAAGGCGAGGAAACCGGGATTCTGGTTGAAGGGCGTCTGGAATTGGTGGTCGGCCTTGAAACTTTTGTGCTCGAAGCTGGCGATAGCTACTACTTTGAAAGTACCAAGCCCCATCGTTTCCGCAATCCGTTCGACGTGCCGGCGCGACTAATCAGCGCAGCCACACCCGCGAACTTTTGACAGAAGAGGCGTGCTGCCAGCGTTGCAGACACGCCCGTCGCAGTAACCGTACGGCTGAATCTCCCTTTATTTAATAGGGTTGTTTCGGGCTTGCGGGCTAACCGTTATAATTTCGCCGCCTGCGAAACCGTGGCCGCAGGCGTGAATAGCCACCATTGAGGGTGAACGCGTGAACCTAATTATGAAAATGCTGGCTGCACCAGCAACCGTACTGGCCCTATGGGCTGTCAGCGCTCAAGCTGCGACCAATGATGAAATTGCCAAGCGCCTGGAGCCTGTCGGCCAGGTTTGTGTTCAGGGCCAGGAATGCAAAGGGATGGAGGTTGCAGTGGCAGCGGGCGGCGGCGGCGGTGCGAAAACGCCGGACGACGTGATCGCCAAGCATTGCAACGCCTGCCACGGTACCGGCCTGTTGGGTGCACCGAAAATCGGTGACGCCGCCGATTGGGGCAAGCGCGCCAAGGAGCAAGGCGGGGTGGATGGTCTGCTCGCCAAGGCTATTACCGGCATCAACGCCATGCCACCAAAAGGCACCTGCAGTGATTGCTCGGACGACGAGCTCAAGGGTGCAATCGAGAAGATGTCGGGCCTGAAATAAACCGATCTTCGCCAAAAAGCCGCTGACCAGCGGCTTTTTTGTGCCCAGGATTTGTATTTCCAGGCTGTTCATTGCAGCAAAGACCCGGCAAGCTCGGTCCAACCCCTAATCATGGAATGTTCAGGAGGGTCGGATGGTGCAGTTGTGTTCAATCGAGCAAGCAGTTGACGACGTGCTGGCGCGCTTGCCGGCGCATATCCACATGGGCATGCCTCTGGGGCTGGGCAAGCCGAACCTGTTTGCCAACGCGCTGTACCGGCGCATCGCCAAATTGCCCGAGCGGCAATTGACGATCTACACCGCGCTGAGCCTGGGCCGCCCGCCTTTCGGCGATGGTTTGCAGAAGCGCTTTCTCGAACCCTTCATCGAGCGGGTGTTCGGTGATTACCCCGAACTGGATTTCCTCGCCGACCTGCACAAAGACAAACTCCCCGCCAATATCCGCGTGCAGCAGTTCTTCATGCAGCCCGGCAGCCTGCTCCACAGCACGTCGGCCCAACAGGACTACGTCAGCAGCAACTACAGCCATGCCGCCCGTGACATCAACGCCGCCGGCCTGAACCTGGTGGCGCAACTGGTGGCCAGCAGCACCGAACACCCCGACCGCCTGAGCCTGAGCTGCAACCCGGACATCACCCTCGACCTGCTGCCGATGATCGAGAAGCGCCGCGACGCGGGTGAAACCATTCTGGTGGTCGGCCAGGTCCACAGCGATTTGCCCTACATGCCCGGCGACGCCGAGCTGGGCATGGACGCCTTCGACTACCTGATCGACGCCAAGGACAGCACCACGCTGTTCTCCACGCCGAACATGCCGGTGGGGTTTCAGGATCATTTCATTGGCCTGCACGCCAGCACCCTGGTGCGCGACGGCGGCACCTTGCAGATCGGCATCGGCTCCATGGGTGACGCACTGACCGCCGCCTTGCTGGCGCGCCAGGCCGATAACGAGGCCTACCGCCTGCTGCTGACGGACCTCGATGTGTACCAGTGGGCGCCGTTGATCAGCCGAGAAGGCGGCGTCGACCCTTTTGCCCGTGGCCTCTACGGTTGCAGCGAAATGTTCGTCAACGGCCTGCTGGTGCTGGCGGATGCCGGGATCATCCGGCGCAAGGTTTACCCGGATGTCGCGACTCAGGAACAAGCCAACGCAGGCACGCTGGATGACGCCGCCCAGCCCGATGGCGTGTCGATCCACGGCGGTTTCTTCTTAGGGCCACGTAGTTTTTACCAGCGCTTGCAGGAAATGACCCACGCCAAACGCCTCGAATTCAACATGACCCGCATCAGCTACATCAACGAGCTGTACGGTCAGGAGGAACTCAAGCGCCTGCAGCGACTGGACGCACGGTTTATCAACAGCGCAATCATGGTGACCTTGCTCGGCGCGGGTGTGGCGGACCAGTTGGAAGACGGCCGCGTGCTCAGCGGTGTCGGCGGGCAATACAACTTTGTTGCGCAAGGCCATGCACTGGAAGGTGCGCGCTCGATCCTGATTTTGCGCAGCTGGCGCGAGTCGGCGGGGGAGGTCAGTTCCAATATCGTCTGGGAATACGGCCACTGCACGATTCCCCGGCACCTGCGGGATATCGTGATTACCGAGTACGGAATTGCCGACTTGCGGGGGCAGACGGATGCCAAGGTGATCGAGGCATTGCTCAACATTACCGATTCACGCTTCCAGGATGAGCTGATCGAACACGCGAAGAAGGCCGGCAAGTTGTCCAAGGATTTCCAGCTGGATCCGCGCTTTGCCGACAACACGCCAGAACGCTTGAAAGCCATTCAGGCTAAACACCGGCGGTTGTTCCCGGAGTATCCGTTGGGCAGTGATTTCACCGATGAAGAGCGGGATTTGTTGCGGGCGCTGAACTGGCTCAAGAGCAAATTCAAGCTGACGGAGATTCTGGAGCTGGGCAAAGCCGCGCTGGATGCGCCGGAGCCGGAGGCGTTTCCTGAGCATCTGAAGCGGATGCGGTTGAACAACCCGGAGGGGCTGAAGGAAGACCTCTACCAGCGGTTGCTGCTCGCCGGTTTACAGGCCACCGCCCACTAAAAACCAACACAAAACTAACTGTGGGAGCTGGCTTGCCTGCGATAGCGGTGTGTCAGGCGACAGAGATGTCGACTGTCAGGCCCTCATCGCAGGCAAGCCAGCTCCCACATTTTTTACTGCGGTGTTATCGAGTCACTCGATAAAGGTAACCACGCCACCGGCCAACGATTTAACCCGCGCCAGCGATTCAACCCGATAACCCTGCGCATCCAGCTCCGCACGGCCGCCCTGGAACGACTTCTCGATCACGATTCCCAAGCCAGCCACGGTCGCACCGGCCTGCTTGATGATCGAAATCAGCGCCTGGGACGCCTTGCCGTTGGCCAAAAAGTCATCGATCACCAGCACGCGGTCGCTGCTGGTCAGGTGACGCGGGGAAATCGCCACGGTGCTTTCGACTTTCTTGGTGAAGGAATACACCGTCGCCGACAGCAGGTTTTCAGTCAGGGTCAGGGACTGTTGCTTGCGGGCGAAGATCACCGGCACGCCGAGGTTCAGGCCGGTCATGATCGCCGGCGCGATGCCCGACGCCTCGATGGTGACGATCTTGGTGATGCCCGAGTCCTTGAACAGCGCGGCGAATTCGTCGCCGATCAGTTTCATCAGCGCCGGGTCGATCTGGTGGTTCAGAAAGGCGTCGACCTTGAGTACCTGATCGGAAAGCACGATGCCTTCTTCGCGAATTTTCTTGTGCAGTGCTTCCACGGAAAGCTTCCTCTAATGGCGCGCGGTGCGCCGAAAGTAGATTAAAAAGTAGTCGATTCTAGCGCTTTAACATCGCGCGTATATCCGCCAAGGCGGTGTTGCCGCGAACGGCCTTCACCTCGGTGGGGGTGTCGTCATTGCCTTCCCAGGCCAGGTCGTCCGGCGGCAGCTCATCGAGGAACCGGCTGGGTGCACAGTCGATGATCTCGCCGTATTGCTTGCGCTTGGCGGCAAAGGTGAAAGCCAGGGTCTGACGCGCGCGGGTAATGCCCACGTAGGCCAGTCGGCGTTCTTCCTCGATGGTGTCAGCTTCAATGCTGGAACGGTGTGGGAGAATTTCCTCTTCCATGCCCATGATGAACACGTAGGGGAATTCCAGGCCCTTGGAGGCGTGCAAGGTCATCATCTGCACGCCCTCGGCGCCATCTTCCTCTTCCTGCTGGCGTTCGAGCATGTCGCGCAGCACCAGCTTGCCGATGGCGTCTTCGACGGTCATCTCGCCTTCTTCGTCCTTCTCCAGCGTGTTTTTCAACGCCTCGATCAGGAACCAGACGTTGCCCATGCGGTAATCCGCGGCCTTGTCGCTGGAGCTGTTGGTGCGCAGCCAGTTTTCATAGTCGATGTCCATGACCATGCTACGCAGCGCGCTGATCGGGTCTTCGCCGGCACACTGCTCGCGCACCTTGTCCATGAAGCGCTTGAAGCGCGCCAGGCGGTCCGTGAAGCGCGTGTCCAGATGTTCGCCCAGGCCGATTTCGTCGGTGGCGGCGTACATCGAGATCTTGCGTTCGGTCGCGTAGTTGCCGAGCTTTTCCAAAGTGGTCGAGCCGATTTCGCGGCGCGGCACGTTGATCACGCGCAGGAACGCGTTGTCGTCGTCCGGGTTCACGATCAGGCGGAAGTAGGCCATCAGGTCTTTCACTTCCTGGCGTCCGAAAAAGCTGTTGCCGCCCGACAGGCGATACGGAATCTGGTGATGCTGCAGCTTCAGCTCGATCAGCTTGGCCTGGTAGTTACCGCGGTACAGGATCGCAAAGTCGCTGTACGGCCGGTCGGTGCGCAGGTGCAAGGTCAGCAGTTCGACGGCCACGCGCTCGGCTTCGGCGTCTTCGTTGCGGCAGCGGATCACGCGAATCTCATCGCCGTGGCCCATCTCGCTCCACAGCTGTTTTTCAAACTCGTGGGGGTTGTTCGAAATCAGCACGTTGGCGCACCGCAGAATGCGGCTGGTGGAGCGGTAGTTCTGCTCCAGCATCACCACTTTCAGGGACGGGTAGTCGACCTTGAGCAGCATCAGGTTTTCCGGGCGGGCGCCGCGCCAGGCGTAGATCGACTGGTCGTCATCGCCCACCACGGTGAACTGGTTGCGCTTGCCGATCAGCATTTTCACCAGCAAATACTGGCTGGCGTTGGTGTCCTGGTATTCGTCCACCAGCAGGTAACGCACCTTGTTCTGCCATTTTTCGAGAACGTCGGCGTGTTCCTCGAACAGCTTTACCGGCTGCAGGATCAGGTCGTCGAAGTCCACCGCATTGAACGCCTTGAGCGTGCGCTGGTAGTGGGTGTAGACGATGGCCGCGGTCTGTTCCTTGGGGTTGCGCGCGTTTTCCAGGGCCTGGGCGGGCAGGATCAGGTCGTTTTTCCAGGCGCCGATCATGTTCTTGATCTCATCCACGCCGTCGTCGCCTGCGTATTCCTTTTGCATGATGTCGGTCATCAGCGACTTCACATCGGTCTCGTCAAAGATCGAGAAGCCCGGCTTGTAGCCCAGCCGCGCGTGCTCCTTGCGGATGATGTTCAGGCCCAGGTTGTGGAAGGTACACACCGTGAGGCCACGGCCTTCGCCGCCCTTGAGCAGCGTGCCGACACGCTCCTTCATTTCCCGCGCCGCCTTGTTGGTAAAAGTCATGGCGACGATGTACTGAGCGCGGATGCCGCACTGCTGGATCAGGTGCGCGATCTTGCGGGTGATCACGCTGGTCTTGCCGGAACCGGCACCGGCGAGCACCAATAGAGGGCCGCCGACGTAGTTCACGGCTTCTTGCTGCCGGGGATTGAGTCGGGACATAAAGAGTTCAGGGAGTCGTCTATCAAAAGGGCGGGCATTTTAACAGGCTCGCAGGATTCTGCTCTCACAGAACGACAGTGTGACGTACCACTCGATCTAAATTTGCCGGTTTTGATACTTTGCCGCAGGATGTGGTGGGCTTTTTTCGGCTAAGGTTGCGATTAAGGTCCGTAGTCTGCGTGTTTGATAATTACTATCATTGGTGATTGTCAGGCCGCACGTCATAATGCCCGCCGCCAACGAAATCTTGCAGAGTCTAGGGAGCTAGCTTGTCTACGCCTGTCGAACCCTTGCGTTTGCTGCTACTGGCCGATGAGCCAGCGTGGGCAGCGTTGTTGCGCGAGTGCCTGGTGCCGATGGGCGAAGGGGCTGTGCTGATCAGTGCACCCAACTGGGACTCGGTGAGTCGTCTGTTCGATGACGACCACGGTGCCGTGTTATTGACCACACCTGGCTTGCAACCCGGCCCAGGCCGCTGCAGCTTGCCGTGTGTATTGCTGTTGGAGCAGGAACCGCTGGTGTCGCCGCTGGGCGTCAGTGACTGGCTGGTCCATGACGGTTTGGACGCCGATACGCTGCGCCGCTGCCTGCGCCATGTTCGCGAGCGCGGCGTGCTGGAAAACACCCTGCAACGCCTGGCCGAACAGGACCCGCTGACCGGTATCGCCAATCGCCAGGGTTTCCAGACCTTGCTGGCGGCGCGTCTGGCGGAAAACGAAGGTCGCGGCCTGGCGCTCGGCCATCTGGACCTCGATAACTTCCGGCATGCCAACGATGCCCTCGGCCACCAGGCGGGTGACCGGTTGATCCTGCAAGTGGTGTCGCGGCTCAAGAGCCAGCTCGAAGCCGGGGACCAACTCGCGCGTCTGGGCAGCGATGAATTCGCCTTGCTGATCGACACCCGTCGTGCCCCTCAGCGCGCCGAGTGGATGGCTGAGCGCATCACCGAAGCCATGGCCGAGCCCTATTGGGTGGATGGCGAAAGCTTGCTGATCGGCTGCAGCCTCGGCGTGGCCCATGCGCGCGCCCGCGCCGGTGCCGACCCGTTGATGTGGCACGCGCATATCGCCATGCAGCAAGCCAAGAGCACTCAGGGCTGCACCTTTCATATCTTCAACGAACGCATCAACCGCAACGCGCGCAGCCTGGCCGACCTGGAAAGTGAACTGCGCCGTGCGTTGCGTCGTGATGAACTGGAGCTGCATTACCAGCCGCGCCTGGACCTGGACGACGGGCATATCGTCGGCCTGGAAGCGTTGGTGCGCTGGCGCCATGCCGAGCGAGGCCTGTTGCCGCCGAGCGAATTCGTGCCTTTGGCCGAGCAAAGCGGGTTGATCGTGCCGCTGGGCTACTGGGTGATCTCCCGCGCCTTGCGCGACATGCAAGACCTGCGCGAACGTGGCCTGCCGCCGTTGCACATGGCGGTGAACCTGTCGTTTCGCCAGTTCCAGGACAGCCAGTTGCTGTCGACGTTGAGCCGGTTGATTGCCGAGCGTGGCGTGGAAGCGCAATGGCTGGAATTCGAGCTGACCGAAACCGCCGTGATGCGCCGCAGTGATCTGGTCAAGCAGACCATGGACGCCCTCGGGCGGCTCGGTGTGCGCTTTTCCCTGGATGACTTCGGCACCGGTTTCTCATCATTTGTGCACCTCAACAGCCTGCCGATTGCTTTGTTGAAGATCGACAAAAGTTTCGTTGGCGGCATGGAAGAGCGCGAAGAGAACCGCAAGCTGGTGCACGCCATGATCAACCTGGCGCACAACCTGAATCTGGAAGTGGTGGCTGAAGGGGTGGAAACCCCGGAGCAGTTGGCGTTGCTGAGGTTGTTTGGTTGTGATCAGGCCCAGGGGTATTTGATCAGCAAGCCGTTGCCGTTGCCGGAGTTGGTGGAATACCTGACGTTCGGCAAGAGCCAGCAGGCGCTATTGGGCTGAGTGTTGTAAACCCAATCAAAAAATGTGGGAGCTGGCTTGCCTGCGATAGCGGTGGGCCAGCCAATAAGTCCTTTGCTTGACACACCGCCATCGCAGGCAAGCCAGCTCCCACATTGGCCGAGTACATTTTTCAGTCTGGCTGCATAGCCGGGAACTGTGCACGAACCTGCGGCTCCCGCCGAATCATCCGCCTCATCTTCACCTCAAACGCCCAGGTCAAACTCACCGCCGCACACGCCAGCCCCAGCGCCAAACCCCACCAAACACCCGTCGGGCCCCAGCCCCATGTTAACGCCATCAACCACGCGGACGGTGCACCAATCAGCCAATAGCACCCCAAACCCACCAGAAAGGTGGTCTTGGCGTCTTTCAGCCCGCGAATGCAGCCCATGGCGATAGTCTGCACGCCGTCGAACAACTCAAACCAGGCCGCGACGGCCAACAGGCTGACGGCCAGCACGATCACGTCATGGAAGGCCGGGTCGTTATGATCAAGGAACAGCCCTATCAGCGGGTCGGAAAACAGCCACAACACCACGGCAAATCCCAACATCACCGCCGCACCAAAGCCGATGCCGACACGCCCGGCCAATCGCGCGTCATGCAACTGCCCGGCACCGTAATGCTGGCCGATGCGCATGGTGATCGCGTAGGACATCCCCGCCGGCACCATGAACGCCACCGAGACGATTTGCAGGGCAATCTGATGCGCTGCCAATTGCGTGCTGCCCATGGTGCCCATGCACAGCGCCGCGAAGGCAAACAACCCGACTTCCACCGCGTAAGTGCCGCCAATCGGCAGGCCCAGGCGCCACAGCTCGCGCAAATACTGGGTGTTGAGGCGCAGCAGACCCTTGCCGAGCGGGTAGGCCGTGTAAGCCCGGTGAATGCGGATGTACCACCACAGCGCCAGTGCCATGCAGTTGGCGACAATGGCGGTCACCAGGCCGATACCCATCAGCCCCAGTTTCGGCAGGCCGAACATGCCCTCGATCAAGGCATGATTGAGCAGGTAGTTGAGCACCGTGCCGCAAAGGCTGATCACCATCACCGGCGTGGCTTTGCCAATGGCGCTAGTGAAACCGCGCAAGGCCATGAAGCTCAGGTAGCCAGGCAGGGCGAAGGGCAGGATCGTCAGAAATTGCCCCGCCGCGTGCACGTTGGTTTCGGTCTGGCCGAACATCAGCAGCACCGGTTTGAGGTTCCACATCAGCAACCCCGCGCCCAATGCCATCAGCCAGGCCAGCCAAAGCCCGGCCTGCGTCAGTCGGGTGGCGCCTTCGATATCGCCAGCGCCATGCCGGATGGCGACGAGGGTGCCTACAGCCGCAATTACGCCGATGCTGAAAATCGCCACGAACGAATAACTCGCCGCGCCCAGGCCACCACCGGCCAGCGCTTCGGGGCTCAGGCGCGCCATCATCAGGGTGTCGGTCAGCACCATCAGCATGTGCGCCAACTGTGAGGCAATCAACGGCCCTGACAGCCGCAGAATGGCCCAAAGTTCGGTACGTGCAGGATGTTGCATGATCATCGCGCTCAAAAAGTCAGAGGGTTGGGGAAGGGTTGATTCTCGGCGCTTTCAGCCCATTGCACAAAAGGATAAAAGCGATGGCGTGCATGATTAAAACTCATGTAAGAGCGATTCTGGTAGGGTTTGGGCATTGCGCCGTCGGAGCTTTCCCTATGTCTCGTCGTCTACCTCCGCTTTATGCCCTGCGTGCTTTTGAAGCCGCCTCGCGGCACAACTCTTTCACCCGCGCGGCAGAAGAGCTGTCCATTACTCAAAGTGCGGTGAGCCGACATATCCGCACGCTTGAAGAGCACTTTGCCTGCCGTCTGTTCCAGCGCAGCGGACGCACCTTGCAACTCACTGAAGCCGCGCGCTTGCTGCTGCCCGGCGTGCGCGAAGGCTTCGCAGCGCTGGAGCGGGCTTGTCACACGTTGAATGCCGAAGACGACATCCTGCGCATGAAAGCGCCGTCGACCTTGACCATGCGTTGGTTACTCGCGCGACTCAGTCGTTTCCGGGCTTTGCAGCCGGGCAACGAGGTGCAGCTCACCAGCGCGTGGATGAGCGTGGATGAAGTGGACTTCAATAACGAACCTTTCGACTGCGCGGTGCTGTTGAGCTACGGGCATTTTCCGGCGGACTGGGAGGCGAGCTACCTGTTCCCCGAACTGCTGATTCCGGTGGGCGCGCCCAACTTGTTGAATGATGGCCCGTGGGACGTAAACCGCTTGGCCGCCGCCGAGCTGCTGCACCCCACCCCCGATCGTCGCGACTGGCGCAACTGGCTGGAGCGCATGGGGTTGTCGTCCCAGGTTTCACTTAAGGGCGGGCAGGTGTTCGACACGCTGGAGCTGGGCATGATCGCCGCCGCGCGGGGTTATGGCGTGTCCATGGGCGACCTGTTGATGGTGGCCGAAGACGTGGCCCAGGGTCGATTGAGCTTGCCTTGGCCGACGGCAGTGGCGAGTAGGGAAAATTACTATCTGGTGTGGCCGAAAACCCGTCCCGGCGGCGAGCGTTTGCGCCGGTTGGCGGAGTTTCTTCAAGGTGAAGTCAAGGCCATGGAACTGCCCCAGGTTGAGCGCCTCGATTGACCATTCGTGCAATCGTTTGCGCGATACCCCTGCGAATCGCTCAAGTATTCGCTGTGCCCGCCGAAGAAGGTGTGTTGGAGCCTTCTCGCCTCGACGTTTCCCACCAGATAATTTGCCGAGTAGCGCTATGAGATCAGGATGATCCTGGCCTCGGCCAGGAGCTTTTATGTCTCAACCCCGCGCTCGGATCGCCTCCCAGTTAGGCCTCGCATTGGCCGTTATTTTGGCTGTCGTCATCAGCGGCAGCACGGTTTTCGCCTTGCGTTCCCTCGACTCCGCCAACCTCGACACCCGCGAGGAACACTTGGCGAGCGAGGCGCGCTTGCTGGCCGACCAACTCAATACCTTCCACAGCACCTTGCGCGAAAGTACCCAGCGTTTGAGCGGGCTGTTTGAAAAGCGCTTCGGCGCGGGCTTGAGTGTACGGGCGGACCAGCCGGTGACCGTGGCCGGCGTGCAGACTCCGAGCCTGTACCTGGGCCAGGACGTGCTGAACAACAACTTCGATGAAGTGGACGAGTTCAAGCAAATGTCCGGCGGCGTGGCCACGGTATTCGTGCGCAGCGGCGAAGACTTCATCCGCATCAGCACCTCGCTGACCAAGCAGGATGGCAACCGCGCCATCGGCACCGTACTCGACCACCAGCACCCGGCTTACCAACGCCTGCTGGCCGGTCAGAGTTATGTAGGCCGCGCGGTGCTGTTTGACCGTTCCTACATGACCCAATACAGCCCGGTGCGTGATGCCAGCGGCAAAGTCATCGCCGTGCTGTTTATCGGTTTTGATTACACCGACGAGCAGAAAGCCCAGTTCGACAACCTCAAGCGCTTCCGCATCGGCCAGACCGGTTCCCTGGCGCTGCTGGATGAGCAGAAGCACTGGCTGGTACCACCGGCGGGCGTGCAGGCGCTGGATCAGGCGATTCCGGTGATGCTCGACCTGGCCAAGAAACCGGGTGAAGGCCGCTTCTGGAGCGACAAGAACGAAGATTTCTACAGCGTCTCGGTACCGTTCGAAGGCGGGCCGTGGTCGGTGGTGGCAAGCATGCCGAAATCGGAAATCCGCGCCGTCACTTGGGCTGTCGGAATTCGCTTGGTGATTGGCAGCGTGCTGGCGATGTTGCTGGCGGTGGGCGCGGCGGTCTGGTTGCTGCGCAGCAAATTGCAGCCCCTGAGTGATCTGGTGCGTCAGGCCGAAGCCTTGGGGGCGGGCGATTTGAGTGCGCGCTTGAACGTCTCCAGCAACGATGAAATCGGCCAGTTGGCGGGCAGCTTCAACCAGATGGGTGAAGCGCTGTCGACCATGGTTTCGCACATTCGCACGGCGGCCGAAGAGGTCAACAGTCGGGCGCAGGCGCTGTCCGGGTTGTCCGGCGGGGCCTATGAAGGCATGGAGCAGCAGTCCGGCGAAATAACCAGCATGGCCGGCGCGGTGGAAGAGTTCAGCGCTACCTCGCTGAACATCGCCGACAACATGGGCAACACCGAGCGCCTGGCTCAGGAAAACGCGCAGCAGACCCGGATTGGTCGTAACTCGATGCAAGAGGCGTCGTCGTCCCTGGAACATATCGCCACTTCCCTGAACAGCACGGCCACGGTGATCAACACCTTGGGTCAACGCTCCCAGGAGATCGGCGGGATCGTCGGCGTGATCACCTCGATCGCCGAGCAGACCAACTTGCTCGCGCTCAACGCTGCCATCGAAGCGGCCCGCGCCGGTGAGCAAGGCCGTGGTTTTGCCGTGGTGGCCGACGAAGTGCGCAACCTGGCGTCGCGTACCCGTCAGGCCACTGACGAAATTTCGGTGATGATCCAGAGCATCCAGCAGGAAACCGGCAACGCCATCAGCACCATGGAACACGGCAACACGCTGATGCAGGAAGGCCTGTCGCGTAACGCTGACGTGGCTTCGGCCCTGGCGCGCATTGATGAGCAAAGCCGTTCGGCTGGTCAGCAATTCGCCGCGATTACCACCGCGACCCAAGAGCAGAGCAGCACCGCGACCTTGCTCAGCAGCAACCTGCAAAGCATTGCACTGGCCAACAGCGAGCAGCGCGAAGTGGTGTCGAACCTGGCGGTTACCGCCAAGGAACTGGAAACCCTGGCGGCCGGCTTGCGCCATGAAGTGGACCGGTTTCGTTAAGGTTTAGCGCTCGCCCAGGCCTGGGTCAACGCGCTTGCCGATGTCTTTGAGACGCGCCAGTTGATCGACCATCCCTGGCGCTTCATCCAGGCTGCTGACGAAGGTCCACAGGTAGGTCATCACCGCGTAGATGTGGCCAGCCTTCACCGCTGGCGACAGGGCCAATTGGCTGATCGCGACCACAAACAGCAGGGCTGCCAGCGTGCCGATAAACAGGAAGGCGGCGGCCTCGCGGTCAGACAGCCAGATGCGCAGGCGCGACAGCACGTGATAGTGACGCTGCAACGTCTGCGCGCCGACCTTTTCCACCAGGCCGATTTCCTTCTCCAAACGGTCGTTCAAGCGCTCATGCAACTGCTGATTGCGACGCGCAAAGCGTGGTAGCAGGGTGGTGCACAGCAGTAAAGCCGTCAGGCACGCCAGGCCAATCCACGGTTCGATCACCAGCAACATCACCGCCGCACCGACGATGGACACCAGTGCCGTCGCGATGATGGGCACGTGTTTTTCGAAGAAATCCACAAAGTCCCGCGCCAGCACTACCCGTGCTGCGGCCCGTGACGTGCTGTGGTTTTGCAGGCGTTGATTGAGGATCACCGGCACCGCGAGGTCGGCGTAGATGCGCGTAAAGGTGCGCGTGTCCAACGCACGGCGTGCCGCGCCCACGACCCAGAACGCCAGCACCACAGCGGCGTAGAACAGCGCGCTGCCGGCATCGCCACGAATGATCGAGTCCACCGCGAACCCTGCAAACAGCGGATACGCCAGTAGCAGCGCGTTCTCCAGCGCCACCAGCGACAGCGTGCAGAACAGCTTGCCGGGGTAGGCCTTGGCGATTGCCTTGAGGGTTTGGCTGGCGGATTGCTGGCCAATTTTCTGGCTTTCTTCGATCAGGATTTGCGGTGTGACGGATGACATGGGGTGCACCAAAGGAGTGTAAGACGCTATTATTGAGCGACTGCTCAAGTATCCTTGAGCGACCGCTCAAAAAGCAAGCGCCGCTCATCTAGCGGCGCCTGAAGGAATTGCCCATGTCGCGTATCGACCGTAAAGACCAGATCATCGCCGCCGCCCTGGAGCTGTTTCGCAGCAAGGGTTTCGCTGATGTGTCCACCCGTGACCTGGCTGAACATGCCGGGCTGTCGCGTAGTCACGTTTATCACTATTTCAGCGACTGGAATGAGTTGCGCCGCGAAGCCTTTGTGCGCTTTGCCAACGAGCAACTGGATGAAGTGCGCGCGCCGTTGGTGGGCCTGCCGCCGCAGGAAGCGCTGGTCGGATTTTTGCGCGACTGCCTGCCAAGTACCGCCGACGCAGGCTGGGCGCTGTGGCTGGATGCCTGGGATGAGGCGATGCATGACCCGCAAATGGCCGAGGCCTATCTGGTGATCAACGCCCAGTGGCAAGGCATGCTCGCTGAGGTGATCGAGCGGGGCGTGGTTGCCGAAGTGTTCCGCTGTGATTCGCCGAAACGCGCCGCCCGGCAGATCTTTGCTGTGGCGATGGGGTATGCCGATGATTTGATGCTTAAACCGTCCACTGAGTCTGCAGAAGCGGCGCTGGATGAGGTGATGGAGGTGGCGCGGTTGTTGTTGGGTTTCTCCGCCCCGGCAACTACATAACATTCGACGGCTGCCAAATCCCACTGTGGTGAGCAGGGCTGGTTTTTGTGGCGAGCGGGCTTGTTGTGGTGAATGGGCTTGTTGTGGCGAGCGGGCTTGCCCGCGTTGGGCTGCGCAGCGGCCCCAGAACCCGACGACACGGTCTATCAGTTGAACCGCAGCGGCCGAATTGGGAGCGCTTCGCACTCCAACGCGGGCAAGCCCGCTCGCCACAACAAGCCCGCTCGCCAGGGCAGGCCCGTTCACCACAACAGACCTGCTTGCCACAGGGAGTCAGCTCAATGCCGCTGGTCGATATTGCAGCGCTTCGGCCAAATGATGCCGGGCGATGTTCTCAACCTGTTCAAGGTCAGCCAGGGTGCGCGCGACTTTGAGCAACCGATGGGCTGCTCGCAGCGATAAGGTCAGCCGTTCGCAGGCGCTTTCCAGCCAGCCTTCGTCAGCCTTCGCCAGTTTGCAGTGCGTGCGTAATCCCGGTAGATCAAGGAAAGCGTTGGCGCAGCCCTGGCGCTTTTGCTGGCGCTCGCGGGCTTCGGCGACTTCTGCCGAAGCCTTTGCCGTGTTGTCACCGGGTTGTTGGGTTGGATTGAGCGCGGTGGTTTCCCGGGCGACGGTGAGGTGCAAATCGATCCGGTCCAGCAACGGCCCTGAAAGTTTGTTGCGGTAGCGCTGGATCTGCTCCGGTGTGCAACGACAGCGACCGCTGGGTTCGCCCAGGTAGCCGCAAGGGCATGGGTTCATCGCCGCGACAAGCTGGAAGCGTGCCGGGAAACTGACTCGGTCACGGGCACGGGAAATCACGATTTGCCCCGACTCCAAAGGTTCGCGCAGCACCTCCAGTACCTTGCGATCGAATTCCGGCAGCTCGTCCAGAAACAGTACGCCGTGATGGGCCAAAGTAATCTCACCCGGTTGCGGCTTCGACCCGCCGCCCACTAGGGCCGGCCCTGAGGCGGAGTGATGCGGCTGACGAAACGGCCTGTGTGGCCAATGGCTCAAAGGTGCCAGGCTGACCACTGACTGAATCGCTGCCACTTCCAGGGCTTCCTGCTCGCTCAAGGGCGGCAGCAGGCCGGGCAGGCGGCTGGCGAGCAAGGTCTTGCCGGTGCCCGGCGGCCCGCTGAACAGCAGGTTATGCGCGCCGGCTGCGGCAATCAGCAGCGCGCGTTTGGCCGCCAGTTGACCTTGCACCTCACTCAAGTCCGGGTAGGGCTTGTTCAGGTACAGCAAACCGTCGGACTTGTACGGCTCAATCGGCACATGCCCATTCAGGTGCGCCACCACTTGCAGCAGGTGATCCACCGCAATTACCTTCAACCCCGACGCCAGGCAAGCCTCCTCGGCATTCGCCCGTGGCACTATCACGGTGCGCCCGGCCTTGCGTGCCGCCAGCGCTGCCGGCAACACGCCTTTGACCGCGCGCACTTCGCCGGACAGCGCCAACTCGCCCAGGCACTCCACGTCGTCGAGCATCAATGATGGGACTTGCACGCTGGCCGCCAGAATCCCCAGGGCAATCGCCAAATCAAAACGCCCGCCGTCCTTGGGCAGGTCGGCGGGCGCGAGGTTGAGGGTGATGCGCCGGGCCGGGTATTGCAGCGCGGAGTTGAGGATGGCGCTGCGTACGCGGTCCTTGCTCTCCTTGACGGCGGTTTCGGGCAGGCCGACCAATGTCAGGGACGGCAGACCATTGGCCATGTGCACTTCAACGGTGACGGCTGGGGCTTCAACGCCAATTTGGGCGCGGCTGTGGACAATGGCGAGGGACATGCTCGTTCCTTGAAAGGGAGGCCGCTTCCTGCGGGTTTTTTCAAGGGTAGACGAGGTGGGGAAAGGTGAGGCGGGGGAGGTTTTACAGAACGTATCCAGAGTGGATCACAACGCTTTATGTGGGAGCTGGCTTGCCTGCGATGGCGGTCTATCAGTTAGCCCTGTGATATCTGGCCCACCGCTATCGCAGGCAAGCCAGCTCCCACAGGGGCCGAGTTTATTCAGCAGTGGGCGGCGTTAACTTGGCTTCCAGCTCGGCCACTTTCGCCTCCAGGCTCTCCAACCGTGCACGCGTGCGCACCAACACCACCATCTGGCTATCAAACTCCTCCCGGCTCACCAGGTCGAGTTTGCTGAAGCCGCTTTGCAGCAGCGCCTTGAACTGGCTTTCGATTTCGTTGCGGGGCAGCGGGGTGTCGCCGCTGAACAGGCGAGAGGCGTGGCCGCTCAGGGCGTCGAGGAGGTCTTTGGGCGCGAGCATGGGAAATATTCCGGAAAACTGTTGGCCGGCAGTGTATCACGCAGCGTCTATAGTCTTTTTCAGCGCCGGCCACGCACGCTTTTCGCGCAGCGTACCGGGCAGTCGCGCACTGTTTGAGTGCGCATTGGTGTTGCCGGAAAGCCCCGCAGGTGGGCATAAGTGGGCAAAGGACTGATTTCAGTGATTTTTACGGAGCTGGCAAGGTTTCTGCTTAGACGATCATGACCCATGCACTGATGCAGTCGCTGTGACGAATGCAGTGCGCCGACGGATCAGGGGTACAGGTTTCGTCACCAGTGGTTCGCTGGCGTCGCAACGGTAAATGCCGAGGCGACGACGCGTTACAAAGCCAGGCACTGCGCTTAGACTTGAGACGGGTTTGTTTTCCTGGGGCAAGTCCACCAATTCGGGAGAGAGTTTTCATGAAGCTAGTCACTGCCATCATCAAGCCGTTCAAGTTGGACGATGTACGCGAGTCGTTGTCCGAGATCGGCGTGCAGGGCATTACCGTTACTGAGGTCAAAGGCTTCGGTCGGCAGAAGGGTCACACCGAGCTGTATCGCGGCGCGGAATACGTGGTCGATTTTCTGCCAAAGGTGAAGATTGATGTCGCCATTGACGACAAGGATCTTGACCGGGTTATCGAGGCGATAACCAAGGCGGCCAACACCGGCAAGATCGGTGACGGCAAGATCTTCGTGGTCAATCTGGAACAGGCTATTCGCATCCGTACCGGCGAAACCGATACCGACGCAATCTAAGCCGCCAAACCCCCAACGCCCCAGGAGAAAACAATATGACTCTGCGTAAATTCGCAGGGCTAGGAGCCCTGTTGTCCCTCGTAATGCCGGCCCTGGCATTGGCGGCGGACCCAGTCCCAGCTCCAGTCCTCAATTCCGGCGACACGGCGTGGATGCTCACATCCACCGCGCTGGTACTGTTCATGACCATTCCGGGCCTGGCGCTGTTCTACGGCGGCATGGTTCGCTCCAAAAACATTCTGTCGGTGATGATGCAGTGCTTCGCCATCACCGGCCTGATCTCCATCCTCTGGTTCGTGTACGGCTATAGCCTGGCGTTCGACACCACCGGTATGGAAGCAGGCGTCGTCAACCTCAACTCGTTTGTGGGCGGCCTGTCCAAACTCTTTCTCTCGGGTGTGACCCCGGCCAGCATCACCGGCCCGGCGGCGTTGTTCCCTGAGTCGGTGTTTGTCACCTTCCAGATGACGTTTGCCATCATTACTCCTGCGCTGATCGTGGGTGCTTTCGCCGAGCGTATGAAGTTCTCCGCGATGCTGATCTTCATGGGCATCTGGTTCACCCTGGTTTACGCGCCGATTGCTCACATGGTGTGGGGCGGTCCGGGTTCGTTGCTGGGCGACTGGGGCGTGCTGGACTTCGCAGGCGGCACCGTGGTTCACATCAACGCCGGTGTGGCTGGCCTGGTGGCGTGCCTGGTACTCGGCAAGCGCAAAGGCTTCCCGACCACCCCGATGGCACCGCACAACCTGGGTTACACCCTGGTCGGCGCCGCCATGCTGTGGGTTGGCTGGTTCGGCTTCAACGCAGGCTCTGCTGCTGCGGCCAACGGCACTGCCGGCATGGCGATGCTGGTTACCCAGATCGCTACCGCTGCTGCGGCGCTGGGCTGGATGTTTGCTGAGTGGGTCACCCACGGTAAGCCAAGCGCACTGGGCATCGCCTCGGGTGTGGTTGCAGGCCTGGTAGCAATCACTCCGGCTGCCGGTACTGTGGGCCCGATGGGCGCTCTGGTGATCGGCCTGGCGGCTGGCGTCGTGTGCTTCTTCTGCGCCACGACCCTGAAACGCAAACTGGGCTACGACGACTCCCTGGACGCCTTCGGCGTGCACGGTATCGGCGGTATCCTCGGCGCAATCCTGACCGGCGTGTTCGCTGCACCGGCGATGGGCGGCTTCAACGCCACCACCACTGACATCGCGGCGCAAGTCTGGATCCAGTGCAAAGGCGTCGGCTTCACCGTGATCTACACGGCCATCGTGACCTTCATCATCCTCAAAGTGCTGGATGCGGTCATGGGCCTGCGGGTTACCGATGAGGAAGAGGCGGTCGGCCTCGACCTGGCGCAACACAACGAACGCGGCTACAACTTGTAAGTACGCGTAAAAAAGATGCCCGGCTTGCCGGGCATTTTTTTGTCTGGCGTTTGTCAGTGATAGGGCGCTGTACCGGTTTTTGCGCAAAGTTTGTGATGGAGCGCACACGGCACTTTTCAGCGTGTGAAAGTCTTACAGGTATGTAGGCGTATTCGACACTTTGTTTTTTCCCAGAGCGCGCTAGAATGCGCGCCGATGGGCGGAGAACTGTATGTGGCAACAGACCCTGATAACCCTGCGGGCCAAGCCCCGGGGCTTTCACCTGGTGACGGACGAGTTGCTCGCCGGCTTGCCTGAATTAAAGGCGTGCCGTGTGGGCCTGTTGCATCTGTGGCTGCAGCACACCTCGGCCTCGTTGACGGTCAACGAGAATGCCGACCCGGCGGTTCGCCGTGACTTCGAGCGTTTTTTCAACTCGCTGGTGCCGCAAGGGCGTGCAGGGTTCGAACATGACGACGAAGGTCCGGATGATCTGCCGGCGCACTTCAAGGCCAGTCTCCTGGGCTGCCAGCTGAGTTTGCCGGTGAACGCCGGCCGCTTGGCGATGGGGACCTGGCAAGGTGTTTATCTGGGCGAGCACCGTGATCATGGCGGTGCTCGTAAAGTCCTCGCCACGTTGCATGGTGATGAGGCATAAGCCACTGGTTAACCAGTGGATGTTGATTTTTTTCCGGCGACCTCGACAGAGGGTGAAGCTGGGCTATAACTAATCTGCTTTTCGCAAGTCATGAGGTAGAACATGAGCGACGATGATCTGGAAAACGACGAACTCGAATCGGGTGACGAAGACGATACCGAAGAAGGTCTTGAGGCAGCGGTCGAAGACGTTGCTGACGAGGGCGATGACGGTGGCGAAGACGCACCTGCCAAAGCAGCCAAAGGCAAAGCCAAGGCTGCAGTGTCGGTAGACGAGCTGCCAAGCGTTGAAGCCAAGAACAAAGAGCGCGATGCGCTGGCCCGTGCGATGGAAGAATTCCTCGCTAAAGGCGGCAGAGTGCAGGAAGTCGAGGCCAACGTGGTGGCTGATCCACCGAAAAAGCCTGATAACAAGTACGGCAGCCGACCTATCTGAGGTCAGTTATCGCTTGTAAGAAAAAGCCCGCCGTCGCTGCGGGCTTTTTCATGCCTGGAATAAATCCTCTGTGGGAGCTGGCTTGCCTGCGATGGCGGTCTATCAGCTGGCTCTGTGATGTCTGGCCCACCGCTATCGCAGGCAAGCCAGCTCCCACAGGGGTTTAGTGTTGGTTCCAGCTACGAAGCAAGGGCGGCAGCTCGGTCAGGTTGCGAATCTGCGCATCTGGAGCTGTCTCGCCCTCCCAGGCCTTGCCCGTCGGGTTAAACCACACCGCCCGCAGCCCTGCCTGTTGCGCCCCGGCAATGTCATCGCCAGGGTGATCACCAATATGCACCGCCTGGCTCGCCTCCACACCGCCACGCTGCAACGCTTCCTGAAACAATCGCGCGTCCGGCTTGGCGATGCCGATGTCTTCAGCGCGCAGGGCAAAGTGGAAGTAATGTGCCAGGCCTACGCGCTGTACGTCCGCGTTGCCGTTGGTGATCACCCCCAGCAGAAAGTGCTCGCGTAGGGCTTGAAGCATCGGCTCTGCTTCAGGAAAGGGCGTGAGCTGGTGCCGCACGTGGATGAACGCCTCGTAGCACACGTCCGCCATTTCAGTGGCCTGCGGCTGTGGATAACCCGCCTCTTCAAACGCGTGCATCAGCACGCGGTGGCGCAGAATGCTGATGCGGTATTTCAGCTCGGGATGGCGCTCCAGCACGGTCTGGCGCAGCTTTGCGAAGTGCTCCAGCGGCAGGTCGCCCACTTTGGAGGCGTTCACCGCCAGCCACTCGCGCATCGACGCTTCGGCGCCGATGATGACGGGTACGTTGTCCCAGAGTGTGTCGTCCAGGTCGAAGGTGATCAGCTTGATACTCATGAGTCGCCGCCCTTGATGCGTTTGGCCCGTGGATGGGCGCTGTCGTACACCGTTGCCAGGTGCTGGAAGTCGAGGTGGGTGTAAATCTGCGTGGTCTTGATGTCGGCGTGGCCGAGCAATTCCTGCACGGCGCGCAGGTCCTGTGATGATTCCAGCAGGTGGCTGGCGAAGGAGTGGCGCAGCATGTGCGGGTGCAGGTTTTGCCCCAGCTCACGCTCGCCGGCCGCCTTGACCCGCAGCTGAATGGCGCGTGGACCGAGGCGTCGGCCTTGCTGGCTGACAAACACCGCGTCGTCCGCCGGGTTGGTCAACAGGCGCAGTGGCAGCCACAGTTGCAAGGCTTCGCGAGCCTTGCGCCCCACGGGCAGCACGCGGGTTTTGCTGCCCTTGCCGAGCACTTGCACCAGGCCGTCCGCGAGGTCGAGCTGATCGAGATTAAGGCCGGTCAGCTCCGACAGGCGCAGGCCCGAGGAGTAGAACAACTCCAGAATCGCCTGGTCACGATGGGCCAGGAAGTCGTCCTCGACGGCGCCATCCAATAGTTGAAGGGTGCGGTCCGTATCCAGCGTCTTGGGCAGGCGCCGCTCGCCCTTGGGCGGCGATAGGCCATTGGCCGGGTCGTGGTCGCACAGGCCTTCGCGATTGAGGTAGTGATAGAGCCCACGCACCGCCGACAGCAAGCGCGACAGGCTGCGCGAAGACTGACCAGCCTGGTGCAAACGCGCGATCAGGCCACGCAGGCTCTGGATATCCAGGGCCTTCCAGCTGCTGATGTGATGTTTTTCGCAGTACGCCAGGACCTTGTTCAAGTCCCGCCGATAGGCTTCCAGTGTGTGGGGTGACACCTGGCGCTCGTTGCGCAGGTGAGCGCAGTAAGCGTCCAGTTGCCGTTCCATGGCTAGCGCACCGCGCGCAGGGCGGTGGTAAAGCGCGGCAGCACGCGGCCCAGCACTTCGGCGATGTAGGTCAAAAACAGCGTGCCCACGGAGCTTTTATAGTGCGCAGGATCACGGCTGGCGATGGCCAATACGCCGTGCAGGCCTTGGTGGCTGAGGGCGACGACGGCGGTGGAGCCGATCTGTTTGCGCTGTTCGGCACCAAACAGAAAGTCCAGCTCGTGCTCACGCAAGGTACCGCTGATGGTCTTGCCTTCGGAGAGCAAGCCGCCAATGGCGGTCTGTGCGTCGCTGCCGCTGACCCAGCGGCCCACCGGCATCGGGTTGTCGCTGAACAGGATCAGGCTGACAAAAGGCACCTGAAAGTCCTGGCGCAGGCTGTCTTCCACGGCGATCACCGTTTCTTCCAGGCTGGTAGCGTCCATCAGCGTCAGAATAAGGCGCCGGGTCTTGTCGAAAAGGCGGTCATTGTCGCGGGCAACGTCCATCAGCTGTGAAAGCCGATGGCGCATTTCGATATTGCGCTCGCGCAGTATCTTCATTTGCCGCTCCACCAGCGACACGGTATCGCCGCGCTGGTGAGGGATGCGCAAGGCCGGCAGCAGTTCTTCGTGCTCGACGAAGAAGTCCGGATTAGCCTCAAGGAACGCCGCAACTGCAGCGGCCTCCAGACTTTCACTTGGAGATGCTTGGGCGGGTACTTGAGGCTTATCGGTCATTGGCTTGGCTCACTCATAGACGGACCTGTCCTTCGTATACACGCGAGGCCGGCCCGGTCATTAATACCGGGTGGCCAGGGCCTGCCCATTCGATGGACAAACGCCCACCAGGCAGGTCGATCAGCAGGGGCGAATCCATCCACCCCTGGCTGATCGCGGCCACGGCAGCGGCGCAAGCACCGGTACCGCAGGCCTGGGTTTCGCCGGCGCCGCGCTCCCACACGCGCAATTGCGCGCGGGAACGGTCGATCACCTGCAGAAAACCCACATTCACCCGTGCCGGAAAGCGCGGGTGGTGTTCGATCTTCGGCCCCAGTTCATGCACCGGGGCATTGTTGATGTCGTTGACGCGCAGCACGGCATGGGGATTGCCCATGGACACGGCGGCGATATCAACGCTTTTGCCATCAACGTCCAGCGCGTAGCTGGCTGCCTGCTCGGTAGCCTGGAACGGGATGTCCGCCGGCACCAGGCGTGGCGCGCCCATGTTGACGCTGATCTGGCCGTCGCTGCGGATATCCAGCTCGATCACACCGCTTTTGGTCTCGACGCGAATCTGGCGCTTGGCAGTCAGGCGCTTGTCCAGCACAAAGCGCGCGAAGCAGCGCGCACCGTTGCCGCACTGTTCCACTTCGGAACCGTCGGAGTTGAAGATCCGGTAACGGAAATCCACCTCCGGGTTGCTCGGCGCTTCCACCAGCAGCAACTGGTCGAAACCAATGCCGGTGTGGCGATCGCCCCACTGTTTAGCGTGTTTGGGCAGGATGTGCGCGTGCTGGCTGACCAGGTCCAGGACCATGAAATCATTGCCCAGCCCGTGCATTTTGGTAAAACGCAGCAGCATGGCTTACTCCGGCAGCAGGCTTTCGCCAGCATACAACTCGGCTACCGTCTCGCGGCGACGCACTTCAAACGCTTGATCACCGTCCACCAGCACCTCGGCGGTACGGCCGCGGGTGTTGTAGTTGGAACTCATGACAAACCCGTAGGCACCGGCCGAATGCACGGCCAGCAGGTCGCCTTCTTCCAGCGCCAACTGACGATCCTTGGCCAGGAAGTCGCCGGTTTCGCAGATCGGGCCGACGATGTCATAGGCGCGCGCTTCGCTGTTGCGAGGCGTCACGGCGGTGACATTCATCCAGGCCTGATACAGCGCCGGGCGGATCAGGTCGTTCATCGCCGCGTCGACGATGGCGAAATCCTTGTGCTCGGTGTGCTTGAGGTACTCGATCTGGGTCAACAGCACGCCGGCGTTGGCGACGATGTAGCGGCCCGGCTCGAACATCAGCGTCAGGTCACGGCCTTCAATGCGCTCGCGCACCGCTTTGATGTAGTCGGCGATCAGCGGCGGCTCTTCGTCGCGATAACGCACGCCTACACCACCACCGAGGTCGATGTGGTGCAGGTAGATGCCGCATTCGCCGAGGCGGTCGATCAACGCCAGCAGGCGGTCGAGGGCGTCGAGGAAGGGTGGCAACGTGGTCAGCTGCGAACCGATATGGCAATCCACGCCCAGCACTTCCAGGTTTGGCAGTTGGGCGGCGCGGATGTACACGTCCTCGGCGTCGGCAATGGCGATGCCGAACTTGTTCTCTTTGAGACCGGTGGAAATGTACGGGTGGGTGCCGGCATCGACGTCCGGGTTGACGCGCAGGGAGATCGGCGCGCGAACGCCCATCTCGGCGGCCACGACCTGCAGGCGTTCCAGCTCGTCGGTGGATTCGATGTTGAAGCAGTGCACACCCACTTCCAGCGCGCGGCGCATGTCTTCGCGGCTTTTACCGACGCCGGAAAACACGATCTTTTCAGGCTTGCCACCGGCCGCCAGTACACGTTCCAGCTCGCCACGGGAGACGATGTCAAAACCGGCGCCCAGGCGTGCCAGGACATTCAGTACACCCAGGTTGGAGTTGGCCTTGACCGCGTAGCACACCAGGTGTGGAACGCCGTCCAGTGAGTCGGTGAAAGAACGGTATTGGGCTTCGATATGCGCACGCGAGTACACATAAGTCGGGGTGCCAAAGCGCTCGGCAATCGCGGACAACGCCACGCCTTCCGCGAACAGCTCGCCGTCCCGGTAGTTAAAAGCGTCCATGGAGTTCCCTTATTCGTAGGTGTCGTGCTTGTGCGCTTTTGATGGCTTTTGCGACGATTGCGCCTGGTCATTCGGGTCTTTGCTGTCATCGGGCAGGTACAGCGGGCCTTTTTGACCACAGGCACTAACGAGGCAAGCGACCGCGACGAGCGCAGCAAGGGAAGAGATCAGGCGCTTCATGGCGAAATCCTTGAATATGCATTAATTGCGCCCGAGTATACCGACCACCCGCCAGCTTGCCTATGCGCCGGAATACCCGTCCGGCGGGGGTTTGCCGAGATAGTTGAGAAGCAGGCTACGCTGGCTGAGGAATTTTCATGCAGCTGGCGCGGATGAAATCAGTATCCTTTGCAATCGGCGAAGCTCGCCCGTATCGTGCGGCGCTTGAGCAAGACCAGACACTTTTGAGGTTGCCACAATGAGTTTGACCGAAGCCCGTTTTCACGACTTGGTGGATTCGACCCAGCAGGCGCTGGAAGATATTTTCGACGACAGCGGCCTGGACGTGGACCTCGAAAACTCGGCCGGCGTGTTGACCGTCAAGTTCGAGAGCGGCCAACAGTTGATCTTCAGTCGCCAGGAACCGCTGCGTCAGCTGTGGCTGGCGGCGCGCTCCGGTGGTGTTCACTTCGACTATGACGAAGAAAGCGGTAAATGGCAGTGCGACAAGAGTGAGGAGCTGTTGGGTGAAATGCTCGCGCGCCTGGTCGAGGAATATACCGGCGAAGCGCTGGACTTTGATGAGTTGGGGCAGGACGAGATCTGACCGTGACCCAGCCTGCACCTGTACGTCCGCCCAAGCCGCTGTTCAGCAATGTCAGCCCGGCGGTGCCGTCACCTTGTATCAGTTTGTGTCGCCTGGACGATCAGAAAGTCTGCCTCGGTTGCTTCCGCCACGTGGAAGACATCCGTGAATGGCGCTCCGCCGACGATGCCCGCCGCCGGGTGATTTGCGCCCAGGCTGAGCAGCGCAGGGCGCACGCCTGAGGTCGCCTTGTTTATTTGTGTCGCTGTGGTAGTGTCCGGGTACGCCTCAACTCATCGAGGCCCGTGAGAACCCCGCCTTTTTCTGGCGGGGTTTTGCTTTTTTGTGCAGAAAAAAGGAGTCTGCCTGAATCATGACCGCACCTTCCATCATCCTCACCCGTCTGGACGTGCAGCGTCTGGAGCAACTGATCGACCGCCTGGGCGACGAGTTTCCTGGCGTAGAAGCGTTGCAAGCCGAACTCGACCGCGCTGAAGACGTGGTTGGTCACGATGAAGTGTCTGCAGGTGTCGTGACTATGAACTCCAGCGTGCACTGCCGTGAGCAGAGCAGCGGCAAGGACTACCACCTCACCCTGGTCTACCCGAAAGACGCGAATGCCGACGAAGGCAAGATTTCGATCCTCGCACCTGTGGGCAGCGCGTTGCTGGGCTTGCAGGTGGGTCAGCACATTGACTGGCCGGCACCCGGCGGCAAGACCCTCAAGCTGGAATTGCTCAATGTTGAAGGCCAGCCTAAAGACGGCGGCGCTTTCGCTCTTTAAATTTGGCTCAGCGCTGAATTGAGTGACAGTTCCAGCTCGGCCTTGTAGCGCAAATACAGATTGCTCGGGCTTTGCACATCACCGAGCAGCCCGGACAAATCCAGGTCAGTGATGTAGCAGCGGTAACGCTCGGTTTCC
The DNA here is from genome assembly GCF_002022275.1 of Pseudomonas fluorescens. Lineage (GTDB taxonomy): Bacteria > Pseudomonadota > Gammaproteobacteria > Pseudomonadales > Pseudomonadaceae > Aquipseudomonas > Aquipseudomonas fluorescens_AJ. Next base: position 431,064 of record NZ_MSDF01000014.1, on the reverse strand, counting down.
TGGCGTTGCCCGACGATCTCCTGGGCGACCACTGCAAACAGCTGGTCGCCAAACTCCAGTTCGGAAAACTCTCGCTGATTGCAATACAGGGTAATTCCCACCTGACCCGGTGCGGCCTTGCCGATAATCGCCTGCACGTCATAAAACGCTTTGTTGGCGGGGGTGGAAGGGGCGGGTCGCGGTTCGATGCCGCGCGCGCGTAAGCTTCCCGACGGCAACAGTTGGTAATACAAGATTTGCACTTCGCCCAGCGGCTGTTGCGAGTCGAGGGGCGAGAGCGCTTCGCGGCGAAAGAGGATGGATTGCAGAAAACGCTGCAGTGGCGCCAACAAACTCTGCTCATCATGGAACGGCAAGCGCTGCTGCCAGAGCGCGTTGAACTCATCCAGCACGTACAGCTCGGCGAAACCTTCGTTGACCCGGTAGAACACCTGCACGCAATCGGCCAGCCCCATGGGCAGCAGCAGCGCGAGGTCATGGTCTTCCAGCGCCCTGGCGTCCAGGTGCAGTGGGCTATATGCCGCCAACTCTTCACTGAGATAGGCGATCAGCGCGTCCTGAGTCGGCAGTGACACATGCGTGGCCTGGCCCGGCATCAATTCCATGACGTGATAGTGCTGCTGCACTTGAAGCAGGTAACGATGATTGCTTTGGCCGAGCAGCAGGTTTTGCGCGGTATCGAAAACCTCCTCCACGCGCTGGGCAATGAACTGCGCACGGTTGTGACAGAAGCAGCGCACTCGCAGCCGGGGAAGATGGTCCGGCGGCAGCTGATTGAGGTAGTCGCGCAGGCAGTCGAGCAGTGCGTGCGGGCCGTCGTAGCGGCTGACCATCACCTCGTTCCAGCTGTTAAGCGTGACCTGGTCTAGGGTCAGTACCAGGTTGTCGCGCACACCGGCGTAGCTCAAGGAGTCGGTGCGCTCGGTGGTCATCAGGATGTTCAGGTCGCGGTGATGCTTGAGTGGGTCGACGCCAACGTTGATCAGCAGCAAGACTTCTTCCGGCACGGCCGAGCGCAACAGGCGCTCTTCATCGACGCCCGTCAGGGGCAGGGCGATGGTCTGTTGCAGACTGCCCAGCAGGTTGAACAGCTCGAATTCGGTCATGTCGCTGACGCCCGGGTGCAGCGCCAGGCGGGTGCTGCTGTCAATCACGCCGTTGCGGTGGCACCAGGTGAGCATTTCCAGCAGGTCGCGGCTGCGCTTGATCGGCGCGAAGTGCTCCCACTCCAGGGCCGTGAGGTTGCCGTTGTACAGGCCCCAGTGGTGCTGGCCCGGTTCTTTGCGATTGGGCGATTGCACCAGCGTCAACGTGTCTTCGGCCAGGTCTGGAGCAATGCCTGGGTTGATGAATTCGACTTTGCCGGCCTTGCGTTCAAACGCGGCATACAGGCGGCGGCCCAGCACATTCAGGTCGCGCTTGTTGATCAGGCTGGCGGTTTGCTCGGTGCGGGCGAATTGGGTCAAAAACCGGTAGCTGTAATTCAGCTCATTCACCAATGCGCGGCGCTCCGAGGCGACCTGACGCACTTTCCACTGGCTGCGGCTGTCCAGCAAGGCCAGTTGGCGCTGGTCCCAGCCCCATTCATGGGCCAGACGCTCGAGCAGCAAGCGCTGCCAGCTGGTACTGCGCTGGCCGGCGCTGAGCTTGCGGTTGACCTTCAAATACAGGCTGCGGCGTACCAGTTCCAGGCGTTCCGGCTCGTTGCGCGCCTTGAGGTATTCCTCGATACGGCGGTAGACCACGATGTATGGGTCCAGCTCATCCAGGTCCATCTGGTTGGCAAACACCGCGCGTTTAAAGCGCAGGCTCAGGCAATGCACGTTCGGGTGCTCGCTGGCGTAGACCTCGGTCAGCAGCAGCTTGAGCACCGACTTGTAGGGCGACTCGATGCCCTTGAACAGCTGCCACAGCCCGGCGCCGATAAATTCCCCTGGCGGGATATGCGCCAGATGACCGAGGTCGAGTGTTTCATCCGCGCGGATAAAACGTTTGGAGATCAGCGCGTGAGTAAATTCGGCGTAGCGGCTTTCTTCGTAGACCGGTACCAGCCACCAGATGGGCGTGCGGCCGGCCAGCCAGATGGCGGTGCGGTAGAACTCGTCCAGAAGCAGGTAGTGCTGGGTGGTGCCGCAATCGTCGGAGCTCAGTTGCGTGTCGCGTTCGCCCAACACAAAGCGCGTCGGCTCGATCAGGAAAAAGTGCGCCTCGGCGCCCATGGTCTGGGCCCAGACTTCCAGCAACTGGCATTTTTTGCGCAGCTCGGCCAGTTCGTTTTCACTCAGGTTCGGCGCGTGGCACACCCACACGTCCATATCGCTTTGGTCCGCCTGGGCCAGGGTGCCAAGGCTGCCCATCAGAAACAGGCCGTGGATGGGCCGGGGTGGGTTGCCATGGCGCGGCTTGTAGGAAAACGAACGGGTCAGGCGCTGAGCTTCGGTCAGGGCTTGGGCGTCGGGTTCGAAATTCGACAGCCCGGCGGGCGTGCTGCTCGACACATAGCCTGGCAACAGCGGGTGATTGACGTGAAAAAACAGTGGCAGCAGCGTCAATACGCTTTGCTGGCGCGGGGTCAGCCCCTCGACGGCTCGCGCCATGCGGCCTTCGTTGAGGGCCATGAAGCGCGCGCGCAGCTGGGCCAGCACCTTGCGGTCGATGCCTTCGTCCAGGTCGGGGCGGATTTCATGGGTGCGGGTCATGTCGAACTCGGTGGCTCGCAGGGCCCGACGTGGGCGGCCGTGTAGGAGTTTACAGACAGAAGCGTAGGAGGTTTAGAGGGAAATGGTTTTTGGCGTCAGAATTTTGAGTAATCCACAGCAACGCCCTCGGAATCCGCAAGGGGCGGACTCCATGGGCGGTTTCAGGTGTTACGCGGCTTCTTTGGTGGAGGCGGTGGTCAAGATGGTCAGCAGGGTTTGGGCCTGCTCTGCAGCGTCCCGGCCAAGGCTGGTCAGGTAGCCGCCGTCCGGTTGGTCGATAAGCCCTTTCGCGTGGAGGCGCTTGGCAGCGGCGATGGCAGTGGGTGCGGCGGTCTGGTGGACTTTCAGACCTTCCTGGGTGCTGCCCAGGCTGAAGAGTGTAAGGATTTCCAGTTCGGCAACCAATTCAGGGGTATACGACATAAGGACTCCAGACTTTCTAAGAATTTATTAGAGGCTAGCAGGGCATAAGGTGAACGCACTTTGCTGAACTGTCCAGCCGGTTGTGGGAGCTGGCTTGCCTGCGATGCTGGCGACTCGGTTTAACGGTTGCGCAGAGGCGATGCCATCGCAGGCAAGCCAGCTCCCACAGGGATCAGCACCCGCCTGGAGTTTTGGATGTTATTGGTTCTCTGGCGGCAATTCGGGCAGGGCCCGCAGCGCTGTTTCGTACCATTCGGTATCGAATGCGCGGTCTTCTTCGAGCATTTTGTCGATTTCGACGGCCAGCACGTGGGCCATCAGGTTGAGGATGTCATCCCGCTCGTAGCCCACCAGGGTCAACTTGTTGAATGTCGCTTTGGCCGCAGGCGGGTTGTCGCTCTCAAGCTGGTTTTCGATCGCCTGGATCAGCGTGCTTTCGGTGAAATCTTCTTCGTCGTTGTCGATATCGGTTGGCTCGCTCATGGCAGGCTCCTCAAGGAAAGGCCGCCAGTCTACGCCCATTCAGACGGGTGATGCTGCTGGTCAGGACGGGCCCTGGGATCTATAACTCTTGCAGCCAACCCCACACCCGGCCTGGAGGCAGTCGCAATGCTCAAGCTCTACGGATTTTCGGTCAGCAACTACTACAACATGGTCAAACTGGCACTGCTGGAGAAGGGGCTGCCGTTTGAAGAGGTGCCGTTTTACGCGGGCCAGACCCCCGAAGCGCTGGCCGTGAGCCCTCGGGGCAAAGTGCCGGTGCTGGGCGTCAAACAGGGTTTTATCAACGAAACCAGCGTGATCCTTGAATATATCGAGCAAACCCAGGAAGGCCCTGCGTTGCTGCCTGGCGAGCCGTTTCAGCGCGCTCAAGTGCTGGCGCTGTGCCGGGAAATCGAGCTGTACATCGAACTGCCTGCCCGCGCGTGTTTCGCCGAAGCGTTTTTCGGCATGCCGGTGGCGGAAGCGATCAAGGAGAAATCCAAGTCCGAGCTGTTGCTCGGGATCGCTTCGTTAGGTCGGCACGGCAAGTTCGCGCCCTATGTGGCGGGGGAGAGCTTCACGATTGCGGATGTGTACTTTATGTACAGCGTGAACCTCGCCTGCGCGGTGGGCGAGAAGTTATTTGGGCTGGATTTGCTGGCTGAAATGCCTGCGGCGAAAGCGTTGCTGGAAAAGCTGCATGCAATGCCGAATGCACAGAAGGTGGCGGCGGACAGGGAGGCGGCGATGCCGGCGTTTATGGCGATGATAGCGGCCAAGAAATAGATTCTCGGTGCCTATGAAAAAGCTATCGCGGGCAAGCCCGCTCCCACACTTGACCGAGTTCCAAGCTGGAATGCAGTCAAATGTGGGAGCTGGCTTGCCTGCGATGCTTTTAGCTTTCAGCGGCTGGCGAGCAGTGCCTGGCCGCGCACGACAGCTGCCTTCACCTGCGCCGGCGCAGTGCCGCCGATGTGATCACGGGCATTCACCGAACCCTCCAGCGTCAGCACCGCAAACACATCCTGCTCGATCTGGTCACTGAACTTGCGCAACTCTTCCAGGCTCATTTCCGCCAGATCTTTGCCGGTGTCCACACCATACTTCACGGCGTGGCCAACGATTTCGTGGCAATCACGGAACGGCAGGCCACGGCGCACCAGGTAGTCCGCCAGGTCGGTCGCGGTGGAAAACCCGCGCAGCGCCGCTTCACGCATGATCGCGTGCTTGGGCTTGATCGCCGGGATCATGTCGGCAAACGCGCGCAGCGAGTCGCGCAGTGTGTCGGCGGCGTCGAACAGCGGTTCCTTGTCTTCCTGGTTGTCCTTGTTGTAGGCCAGAGGCTGGCCTTTCATCAGGGTCAGCAGGCCCATCAGCGCGCCGAACACACGGCCGCTCTTGCCACGTACCAACTCCGGCACGTCGGGGTTTTTCTTTTGCGGCATGATCGAGCTGCCGGTGCAGAAGCGGTCCGGCAGGTCGATGAACTGGAACTGCGCGCTGGTCCACAACACCAGCTCTTCGGAGAAACGCGACAGGTGCATCATCGCGATGCTGGCGGCGGCGCAGAATTCGATGGCGAAGTCGCGGTCCGACACGCCGTCCAGAGAGTTGCCGCCCACGGCGTCAAAACCCAGCAGTTGCGCGGTGTATTCGCGGTCGATCGGGTACGTGGTGCCGGCCAGTGCTGCGCTGCCCAGCGGCATGCGGTTGGCGCGTTTGCGGCAATCCACCAGACGCTCGTAATCGCGGCTGAGCATTTCGAACCAGGCCAGCAGGTGGTGGCCAAAGGTCACGGGTTGTGCGGTTTGCAGGTGGGTGAAACCGGGCATGATGGTGCCCGACTCACGCTCGGCCTGCTCCAGCAGCCCTTTTTGCAGGCGGGTGATTTCGCCCAGGATCAGGTCGATTTCATCGCGCAGCCACAGGCGGATATCGGTGGCCACTTGGTCGTTACGGCTGCGACCGGTGTGCAATTTCTTGCCGGTCACACCGATACGGTCGGTGAGGCGAGCCTCGATATTCATGTGCACGTCTTCCAGGTCGACGCGCCAGTCGAACGTGCCGGCTTCGATCTCACCACGGATGGTGGTCAGGCCGTCGATGATGCTGTCGCGCTCGGCGTCAGTCAGCACGCCGACTTTCGCCAGCATCGTGGCGTGGGCGATGGAGCCCATGATGTCGTGGCGGTACAGGCGCTGGTCGAAGGTGACGGAGGCGGTGAAGCGGGCGACGAAGGCGTCGACGGGTTCACTGAAGCGGCCGCCCCAGGACTGGTTGGTCTTGTCGGTGCTCATGGATTCGCTCGTGATCTGCTTAAAAGAGGCGTGGAGGTGTGCCGCCGATAATAACAGGGTTGCCCGTGGAGGCGGTGCTGCGGGTGGTCGGCATTTTTATTTGCGCCACAGATGGCTAAGTGCCTTGCCGCCGACCGCGTCCGGGACGAGACTGCAAGCAGAGGCTTATTGATGCGATATTTTACGAATGAGCTATATCGTCTCAGCGAGCGTCTACAGTTGGACTGATAGTGTGTGAATGCACCAAAGTCGGGTGATGCGGTCATAGCCCAGACTATCCATTAAAAAAGGGGGGTATTCGGATTGTGTATCAGCAAACCCTATGACGATGCGCAAAGGCAGCAGGTCTTGGGCGTTATTGAACAGGTCCGGGTAAATTTGGGTGCCGCTCTCGGGGCACTTTTTGCCGCTCGCGCTAGTCTTAGCGTGGATCGCTGTGACGCAAGTCACCGCACCTGTCTACGCTATCCTTGTGCGAGACTCACGCAGGAATCCAGCGCAATATGAATGTCCTGATCGTTGATGACGAACCCCAAGCCCGCGAGCGACTGAGCCGTTTGGTCAGTGAGCTTGAGGGCTATACAGTCCTTGAACCCAGCGCCACCACGGGGGAAGAGGCGTTGACGCTGATCGACAGCCTCAAACCGGATGTGGTGCTGCTTGATATCCGCCTGCCAGGCCTTGATGGCCTGCAAGTCGCCGCTCGCCTGAGTGAGCGAGAATCGCCGCCTGCGGTCGTGTTGTGCGCCGCGCAGGATGAGTTTCCCGAGCAGACGCTGGAAGACAGTGGCGTTGCCTTCCTGCTCAAGCCGGTCACGGGCGAGGCATTGCTCAAGGCCCTGAAAAAGGCCGAGCGCCCCAACCGCGTCCAGCTCGCCGCCCTGACTCAGCCCGCCGCTCAAAGTGGCAATGGGCCGCGTAGCCATATCAGCGCACGGACCCGCAAAGGTATCGAGCTGATCCCGCTGAACCAGGTGGTCTATTTTATTGCCGATCACAAGTACGTGACCCTGCGTCACGAGGCTGGCGAAGTGTTGCTCGATGAGCCGCTCAAGGCGCTTGAGGATGAGTTCGGCGACCGCTTTGTGCGTATCCACCGCAACGCGCTGGTGGCGCGAGAGCGAATAGAGCGTCTGCAACGCACGCCCCTGGGACACTTTCAGCTGTTTTTGAAAGGGCTTAACGGCGATGCCTTGATCGTCAGCCGCCGCCACGTCGCTGGCGTGCGCAAAATGATGCAGCAGCTTTAGCCCGAGGGCTGTGGCGCGGCCTCTAACCCTTATCCCGGTGCGACGCGGCCAGGGAGGCCCCGCACTTGCTGATTCAAATCAAAGCGTGTTTGCCTGAGCTGTTATTATCTGCCGTATCTATTCAGTACGGATTGATCCATGTCCTCTCGCGAAATCCGCATCGCCACCCGTAAAAGCGCCCTTGCCTTGTGGCAGGCCGAATACGTCAAAGCACGCCTTGAGCAGGCCCATCCGGGCCTCAAGGTTTCCTTGGTGCCCATGGTCAGTCGCGGCGACAAGCTGCTTGACTCGCCACTGTCGAAGATCGGCGGCAAGGGTTTGTTCGTCAAGGAACTGGAAACCGCGCTGCTGGAGAACGAAGCCGACATCGCCGTGCATTCGATGAAAGACGTGCCGATGGACTTCCCGCAAGGCCTGGGCCTGTATTGCATCTGCGAGCGCGAAGACCCGCGCGACGCCTTTGTGTCCAACACCTACGCGTCCTTGGATGAGTTGCCGTTGGGCAGCATCGTCGGCACGTCCAGCCTGCGTCGCCAGGCGCAATTACTGACCCGGCGCCCGGACCTGCAGATTCGCTTTCTGCGCGGCAACGTCAATACCCGCCTGGCCAAGCTGGATGCCGGTGAATATGACGCGATCATCCTGGCGGCGGCTGGCTTGATCCGCCTGGGTTTTGAAGACCGTATTACTTCGGCGATCAGCGTCGAAGACAGTTTGCCGGCAGGCGGGCAGGGCGCGGTGGGCATCGAGTGCCGCACCGCCGACAGTGAAATCCATGCATTGCTCAAACCGCTTGATCACGCCGACACCGAAGTCCGTGTCACGGCCGAACGCGCACTGAACAAACACCTCAATGGCGGCTGCCAGGTACCAATCGCCTGCTACGCCGTGCTCGAAGGTGAAAATATCTGGCTGCGCGGTCTGGTCGGTGATCCTGAAGGCGGTTTGTTGCTGACTGCCGAGGTGCGCGGGCCACAGCGTGATGCCACAGCCTTGGGCATTCAGGTCGCGGAAGAACTGTTGGAAAAAGGCGCCGGCGCCATCCTGCAAAAAATCTACGGCGAGGCGGGTCCACAGTGACCCAATGGCGTGTGCTGCTGACGCGGCCTGCCGAGGAGTCGATGGCCCTGGCGGCGTCGTTGTCCGAAGCCGGTATCTTCAGCAGCAGCTTGCCTTTGCTGGGCATCGAACCGCTTCCTGTTACACCTGAACAGCAAGCGGTCTTCCGTGACCTGGGCCGTTATTGTGCGGTGATCGTCGTCAGCAAGCCTGCGGCGCGCCTTGCCGTGGCGCAACTTGAGCGAGCATGGCCACAGTTGCCATGGTTCAGTGTCGGCGCAGCCACCGGGCAGGTGCTTGCCGAACATGGCCTGAATGTTAAGTACCCCCCTACTGGCGACGACAGCGAGGCCTTGCTTCAATTGCCCGCCTTGCGCGAGGCTATTGCACGCCCTGATGCCCGGGTGCTGATCCTGCGCGGCGAGGGTGGCAGGGGGCTGCTGGCTGAGCACTTGCGCGCGAGAGGTGCTAGTGTCGATTATCTCGAGTTGTATCGGCGCTTCCTGCCGGTTTACACCGGCGCAGAGTTGATGGAACGCATCCAGTTGGAACGCTTGAACGGCCTGGTGGTCAGCAGTGGGCAGGGTTTTTTACACCTGCAGGCCCTGGCCGGCGGCGATTGGCCGCAGGTGGCGCAGTTGCCGTTGTTCGTGCCCAGCCCGCGTGTGTATGAAATGGCGCGCGCTGCTGGCGCCGAAAAAGTTGTGGATTGTCGCGGCGCGAGTGCCGCGGCTTTGTTAGTGGCGTTGCGCAGTTCTGCCCCATGAAGCAGGCCGCCCCCACTCTCTGATACGCAAAGGACGGATACGTGAGCGAAACAGCCTTGCCTAAAGATGAAACCCAACCCGCACTTGATGCGCCGGTTGAGTCACAGGTCACCGCGCCACGCCGTGGCAATGGCCTGGCAATCCTCGCCCTGTTGCTCGGCGCCGCAGGTGTTGCCGCCGGCGGTTGGGGGATCTGGCAGGTCCGCGCCCTGCAAGCCAGCAGCCAGCAGCAGCTGGGCCAGGTGCAGACGCTCGATGATCAATCCCAGTCCCTCAAGCAGAGTCAGCAACAACTGGCTGCACGCCTGGCGCAGTTGCCTGCGGGGGACGAGCTGGAGGAGCGCCGCCGCCTGGTCGCCCAGTTGCAGGGTGATCAGCAGCGTTTGAGCCAGCGTCTGGAAACCGTGCTGGGCGCCAGCCGACAGGACTGGCGACTGGCCGAGGCCGAGCACTTGATCCGCCTGGCCAGCTTGCGTTTGTCCGCCTTGCAGGACATCAACAGTGCCCAGTCGCTGGTACAGGGCGCCGACGAGATTCTTCGTGAACAAAGCGATCCGGGTTCCTACGCAGCCCGCGAACAATTGGCCAAGAGCCTTGCCGCGCTGCGCAGCACCGAACAACCGGATCGCACCGGCCTGTACCTGCAATTGGCGGCGCTGCGTGATCAGGTCGTGCAACTGGCGGCGATCGCACCCGAATACCAGCTCACTGAACCTGGGTCTGATGGGCGCCCGACTACGGATACAGACAATCGCTGGAGCCAATGGTGGGAGCAGATTTCCCGCTACTTCCGCATCAATTTCAACCCGGACGACAACATCCGCCCTCTACTCGCCGGCCAAGGCTTGAACCAGGTACGCCTGGCCCTCAGCCTGGCCCTGGAGCAAGCGCAATGGGCGGCGCTCAATGGCGAAACAGCGGTATACAGCCGCTCGTTGGGTGAAGCGCGCAGCGTGCTGCAAGACAACTTCAATCAGGACAACCCGCAGAGCAAGGCCATGCTGGCGCGTATTGCCGAGCTTGAGCCCAAGGCGGTTTCCGTGGTGACCCCCGACCTGGCCGCGAGCCTGGCGGCTGTGCAGGCCTATCTTGAGCGCCGTCATCTGTCTGCCGATGAAGCCAAGTCGTCGGCGGCCGCGCCGGCGGCCCAGGAGTAGAGCCGATGAAGCGTTTCTATGTGGTCCTGGTGCTGGCGATTGCGATCGCCTTGGCGCTGGCTGTGGGCATTTCCAAACACACCGGTTATGTGCTGATTACTTATCCCCACGTGTTGCATTACGAATCGAGCGTGTGGGCGACGCTGCTGGCGTTGTTTGCCATCGGTCTGGCGATCTACCTCGTTCGCGTGCTCATAAGCCTGGTTACTACTTCCGGAGGTGTGGTTAACCCGTGGTCTCGGCGTAATCGCAGCCGCCGCGTGCAGATTGCGATCGAGCAGGGCCAGATGGACCTCGCCGAAGGCCGCTGGGCCAGTGCCGAGCGCCATTTGCATCGCGCTGCCGAGGCGGAGCGCCAACCCTTGCTGTACTACCTCGGCGCGGCCCGTGCGGCCAATGAACAGGGCCGTTATGAAGAGTCCGACGGTTTGCTGGAGCGCGCCCTCGAGCGCCAGCCCCAGGCGGAACTGGCCGTCGCCTTGAGCCATGCGCAATTGCAGATGGACCGTGGCGATACGGAAGGTGCTCTGGTCACCTTGCAGGCGATGCATGAGCGTCATCCGCATAACCCGCAGGTCTTGCGTCAGTTGCAGCGCCTGCATCAGCAGCGCGGCGATTGGTCGTCGGTGATTCGCCTGCTGCCCGAACTGCGTAAAGACAAAGTACTTCCGGCTACCGAGTTGGCCGAACTGGAGCGTCGCGCCTGGGGCGAGAACCTCGGCCTGGCCGTCCAGCGTGAAGAGCAGGGCGAAGCGGGGTTGCAGTCCCTTGAACGGGCGTGGGAGCAACTGACTTCCGCCCAGCGTCAGGAGCCACAACTGGTCTTGGCGTACGCTGAACAATTGCGTCGGCTGGGCGCGGATGCAAAGGCCGAAGAAGTGCTGCGCGGTGCAATCAAGCGCGGTTACGACAGCCATTTGATTCGGCTTTATGGGCTGCTGCGCGGCAGCGACCCGGCCCGGCAACTGAAGTTTGCCGAAGGTTGGCTAAAGGACCATTCGGATGACGCCAGCCTGCTGCTGACCCTTGGCCGGCTTTGCCTGCAAAACAGCTTGTGGGGCAAGGCGCGGGACTACCTGGAAAGTAGCCTGCAAGTGCAGCGCAACCCTGAAGCCTGTGCCGAGCTGGCACGCCTGCTGGCACAATTGGGCGATACCGAGCGTAGTAATCAGTTGTTCCAGGAAGGCCTGGGCCTGTTGGACAGCCGCCTGCTGGCATCGCCGTTGCCAGTGCCTGCGCGCGTTTAACGTAGGAAAAAAGCGAAGGTTGGCCCGGATATTTCGTGGGGCCAATCTTCCATACGCTTTGGAAGCTAAGGTCTAAAGCGCTACGTAGCAAATTCCTACCGCCATCCGCCCAAAGTCATCCAGGTTCTGACGGCATATCCCTATGCTCTCGCGGAATTGTCTGCGTCAGTGCGTATTGAAAGCGGTCGGGCCTTTCCTCTACCGTAACGGCCTATCTCTTGCGGTACGGATAAAAATGTCTTTGGCACCTTCACGCTCCCTGTTTCTCCTGGCGTTCATGGCTGGTGCGCTGACGTTGGGTGCGTCGTTTTATCTTGAATTTGGCGCGCTGCTCCGGCCCTGTTTCCTGTGCCAGATGCAGCGCCTCTACCTGGCCACTTTCACCCTGATCAATCTGGTCGCGGCAGTTCATAGCCCCAAGCGCACCACGGCCTACCTCTATGGGCTGGCGAGTATGGGCTGCGCGCTGCTTGGCGCCATCACGGCGGTGCGCCAGGTGCTGCTACAAAATGCCACGCCTGAGCAGGCGTCGGATTGCTGGCCCAGTGTGCAGTTCATGATTGAAAACCTGTCGTTTTGGCAGGCGCTGCAATCGACGGTCAGAGGCACTGTCGACTGCGTTGAAATCAGCTGGACGCTGTTTGATTTGAGCCTTCCGGAGTGGAGCCTGTTGTTCTTCCTGTCGATGTTGATCCTGGGCGTCATGCAGTTTTCACACTCGCTCTCGAGCCGCCGCTTGCAGCTCGTGCAGCACTGAAAATGCGTTGTGGTGTGTAGGACAGGATTAAACACTTGTATGAACTTTCTCTCCTGCGTACCTTGAAGCCATAGTCATGCGGGCATAATCTGGCCCGCACGCGTTAATGAAACCGTTTGTCAGACGCGGCCTTGTCCGCCTGCTGCTCTACCCCTGAAGTATTGAGCGGTCACCGGGCAGCAGCGCCCCTATAGGGAAGAGAGATCATCATGCTGGAAAGTTGTCAGAATGCTCAGGAACGCTGGGGTGGTGTGCACAAGCTGATCGACAGCTGGTTGAAGGCACGTCACGAACTGGTTCGGGCCTTTGATGCTCTCGGCGCAAAGCCCGAAGCATTGGCTGAGAATCGCGAACCGTTGCAGGATTTTTGCGGTGTGTTGGTGGACTACGTGTCTGCCGGCCATTTCGGTGTTTACGAGCAACTGACCAAAGAGGCGGAAGCCTTTGACGATCAGCGTGGTCTGGACTTGGCCGAAACCATTTACCCGCGCATCGATGTCATCACTGAAAAGCTGCTGGCATTCACCGACCTGTGTGATGCCGGTAATTGTGTTGCTGAAAAATTCAAGGAATTGGGCGGGCTGCTTCACGAGCGTTTCGAGCTGGAAGACTGCTTGATCGAAGTGCTGCACAACGCCCACAAGGAAGAGTCCGCCACCCAGGTTTGACCCCTGCGGGCGAGATAAAAAAAGGTGCGCATGGCGCACCTTTTTTATTGGGTCAGTGGCGAGTGCCAAGCAACTCGATTTCGAAAATCAGGGGTGTATACGGCGGGATCAACTCTCCAGCGCCGTCGGCGCCATAGGCCTGGGCGGATGGAATCACCAGGCGCCACTTCGCACCCACCGGCATCTGCTGTAACGCGCTGCTCCAGCCGCTGATCACACTGTCCAGGCGAAACCATTGCGGTTGAGTGCTCTTGTCAAAGACGGTCCCGTCGGGCAGGCGGCCCACATAGTTTACTTGTACCTCATCATTGGCTGACGGCTTGCTGCCTGTGCCGGGCGACAGCTCGGTGAGCAGGATGCCATCTGCCAATTCACGCACGCCATTCGCGGCTTTTTCTTTGGTCAAAAATTGTTGTTCGGCGGCAAGTGCTTTTTCACTCTGCGGTGCCTGAGCATCAGCAGCGCTTTGCGCTTCGTGTTGCGCGAGAATCTGCTCGATACGCGCGTTATCCAATGCCAGTGGCTTGCCTTGATAAGCTTGTTTGAGGCCATCGAGCAGCGCCTGAATCTGCAGGTCGGGGACTTCCTGGCGCAAGCGCTCACCGAGGCTTGCGCCCAGGCTGTAGGCGAGGTCATGCGGGTCTTGCGTAGTAGTTTTTGGTGGCGCTTGCTCGCCTGCATTGGCCACCGAAATCGCCAAGCCAAGCACTAGAAAAAGGTAACGCGACATGGGCATGCTCCCGCCGAAAGTGCGACGGATTATGCCAGTGTGAGTGCTTAAAAAGTGCCGCGGTTTTTCGTTATATCGATAAGAATTTTCTCACGGTGCAACGCAAGGCAAACGATACTGTCAACATGCCCTAGCGGCGGTAAGAGCAGAGGGCTAGTATGAGCCGCACCCACGTCAGCCAGGAGGTAAACCATGTCGGCCAAACAGAAGCCTGTTAATACCCCGTTGCATTTACTCCAACAACTCTCGGGCAGCTTGCTCGAACATCTGGAAAGCGCTTGTTCCCAAGCCTTGGCCGATGCAGAAAAACTGCTCGCCAAGCTGGAAAAACAACGCGGTAAAGCGCAAGAAAAGCTGCATAAATCCCGCACCAAACTGCAAGACGCCGCTACTGCCGGCAAGGCCAAGGCGCAAGCCAAAGCCAAAGACGCTGTCAAAGAACTTGAGGACCTGCTGGACGCCCTCAAGGATCGCCAGGCTGAAACCCGCACCTACATTTCCCAACTCAAAAAAGATGCTCAGGAAAGCCTGAAACTGGCCCAGGGCGTTGGTCGTGTGAAAGAAGCTGTGGCTAAAGTACTGGGTACTCGTACCCCGGCAAAAGCGGTTTCCGCGAGCACAGCGAAAAAGCCTGCGAGCAAAGCAGTTGCTGCCAAGGCGCCAGCTAAAGCTGCAGCCAAGCCAGCTGCCAAATCGGCTGCTGCAAAACCAGCCGCC
>NZ_MSDF01000014.1:88098-416710 GCF_002022275.1 Pseudomonas fluorescens | reverse complement strand
CAAAACCAGCCGCCAAGCCAGCTGCTAAACCTGCTGCTGCAAAACCAGCTGCCAAGCCAGCTGCTAAGCCTGCTGCTGCAAAACCAGTTGCCAAGCCTGCCGCCAAACCTGCCGCTGCAAAACCAGCTGCCGCCAAGCCGGCAGCACCGGCTGCTACCCCGGCAGCGTCCACCGCTCCAACCGCATCGGCCAGCAGCACCCCTGCACCGGTAGCGCCAAGCACCACTCCAACCAGCGCTTCCTAAGTGCCGGTGACCACGGCGCGCAGCAGTTGCAGCGCGTCGTGGTCAAGGTTGGCGGCTTCGGGCGCCAAGCCTTCAAGCCATCGGTGGTGACCTGTTTTCATCGGCCATGCCTGTGCCAACTTCTCCAGACGCGCCAACAATTGCCGCTCGGCCTCCAGCTCCAGGGCTTTGACGCGCTCGCGTAACCCTGCCAATTGCTCATCCTGCTGCGCCATTTCGCGCCATTGAATACGCACTTGCCGCAACGGCCAGACCACCTGCAACTGCCAGGGCCCGGCAATCTGTTCAAGTGCCTCGACACGCTCGGCTGTCAGGGCTACACCCCTTTGTTCCAGCCAGGCCCCGCAGAGCAACAGGCACACATCTGCGCCTTGCTCCTGCAAGCGCAGGCAAGCGGCTTCGACGCCCGGCCGGGCGTAAGTCGAAAGGGCAAAGCTCCACAGGTCAGCGCACATATTCACACCCAAGCCAGCGGGCAACGAAGCTGGTAGACTCCGCCGCCATTATGATCCGACTTCAAAGCCTAACATTACAGCGTGGCCCGCAACGTCTTCTCGAAGACGCCGAGCTGACCCTGCACGCCGGTCACAAAGCCGGCCTGATCGGTGCCAACGGCGCCGGTAAATCCACGTTGTTTGCCCTGTTGCTGGGTGAGCTGACCCCGGATTCCGGGGACTGCCTGCTGCCGGCCGACTGGCGCATCGCCCATATGCGCCAGGAGATCGACACCCTGGACCGCATTGCGATCGACTACGTGCTCGATGGCGACCTGCGCCTGCGCCAGGTGCAACACGACCTCGCCGAGGCCGAGAAAGCCCAGGACGGTGCCGCCCAGGCCCGCCTGCACTCGGAACTCGACAGTGCCGACGGCTACACTGCCGACGCCCGCGCGCGCAAAATGCTCGCTGGCCTCGGTTTTACCAATGAACAGATGGACCGCCCGGTCGCCGACTTCTCCGGCGGCTGGCGCATGCGCCTGAACCTGGCCCAGGCGTTGATGTGCCCCTCGGACCTGTTGCTGCTCGACGAACCGACCAACCACCTGGACCTCGATGCCATCTTGTGGCTGGAAGATTTCCTCAAGAGCTACCCGGGCACTTTGCTGCTGATTTCCCACGACCGGGACTTCCTCGACGCCGTGGTCGACAACATCGCTCACGTTGAACAGAAGAAAATCACCCTCTACCGTGGCGGCTATAGCGCGTTCGAACGCGCGCGCGCCGAGCGTTTGGCCCAGCAACAACAGGCGTTCGAGAAGCAACAGGCGCAGCGTGCGCACATGGAAAGCTACATCGCCCGCTTCAAGGCCCAGGCCACCAAGGCCCGTCAGGCCCAGAGCCGGATCAAGGCGCTGGAACGCATGGAAGAACTGTCGGCGGCCCACGTCGATTCACCGTTCGACTTCGTGTTTCGCGAGTCGGTGAAAATTTCCAGCCCCTTGCTCGACCTCTCCGATGCCCGCCTGGGTTATGGCGACAAAACCATTCTGGAGAAGGTCAAGCTGCAGCTCACGCCGGGCGCGCGTATCGGTTTGCTCGGGCCCAACGGCGCGGGCAAGTCGACGCTGATCAAGAACCTGTCGGGCGAGCTGCAACCATTGGCCGGCCGCCTGACCCGTGGCGAGAACCTGGTTGTGGGCTACTTTGCCCAGCATCAGCTGGACTCCCTCGACTCCAAAGCCAGCCCCTTGCTGCACTTGCAACGCCTGGCACCGACCGAGCGCGAGCAGACCTTGCGCGACTTTCTCGGTGGTTTTGACTTCCGTGGCGCGCGTATCGATGAGCCGGTGCTGAATTTCTCCGGCGGCGAAAAGGCCCGCCTGGCCCTGGCGTTGATCGCCTGGGACCGTCCGAACCTGCTGCTGCTCGATGAGCCCACCAACCACCTGGACCTGGAAATGCGCCTGGCGCTGACCATGGCTCTGCAAGAGTTCAGCGGCGCGGTACTGGTGGTGTCTCACGATCGCCACTTGCTCAAAAGTACCACCGACAACTTCCTGCTGGTGGCCGACGGCAAAGTCGAAGAGTTCGACGGCGACCTCGACGACTACGCACGCTGGTTGACCGATTACCGCCTGCGCAACGCGCCGACCAGCAACACGCCGGTCAACCCGGACAAAACCGACAAGAAGGCCCAGCGCCAAGCTGCGGCTGCGCTGCGCCAACAGTTGGCGCCGCATAAACGCGAAGCCGACAAGCTGGAAGCCGAGCTGGGCAAGGTGCATGAGCGCCTGGCCAAGATCGAAGCCAGTCTGGGCGACAGCGGCGTGTATGAGGCCGCACGCAAGGACGAGCTACGTGACCTGCTGGCCGAGCAGGCCAAGCTCAAGGTGCGCGAAGGGCAATTGGAGGAAACCTGGATGGAGGCCCTCGAACTGCTCGAAACCCTGCAAGCGGAGCTGGAGGCGCTGTCCTGATGGAAGCGCTGCAACTGCCGCTGCCGGCGCAATGGGTCGAACCGGTGTGGATCGGCGTGCAAATCCTGCTGATCCTGTTGGCTGGCTACCTCGCCCAGCGCTTTGTCGCCAAGGGCCTCACTCGACTGGGCGAGCGCTACCCGTTCCCGCCGCAATTGCTGATGCCGCTGCGCGGTGGCTTGCGCTGGCTGATCATGGGCAGTGCGCTGATTTTCGTCCTCGGCCGTCTGGGCGTGTCCGCCACGGTGCTGTGGACGGCGTTGTCAGGGTTTGTCGCGGTTGCCGCCGTAGCGTTTTTTGCCATGTGGTCGGTGTTGTCGAACCTGCTGTGCGCGATTTTGATCTTTACGGTTGGGCCGTTTCGCCTCGGCGACATCGTCGAACTGGTCGATACCGTCGACAAACCGGGCGTGAAAGGGCGGGTGGTTGCGATCAACCTGCTGTACACCACGCTGATCGAAGTGGCAGAAGCCGGCACCGACAGCGCGATGGTGCAGGTGCCCAACAGCCTGTTCTTCCAGCGTTCGGTGCGCCGTTGGCCGGGTACGCACGTATTCCCGGGCGACCGCTAGCATTCACATTTTGTAAAAACCTATAGCCAGCCTTCTGTCGACAGAGTTAGCTTTAGCCAATAAACGCTGACTCTTCCTTGAGGTGTGCAATGGCACTCGATACATGGCTGGCCTTTTTCGTGGCCAGTTGGATCATCTCCCTTTCTCCTGGTGCCGGCGCCATCGCTTCGATGTCCAGCGGCCTGCAATACGGCTTCCTGCGCGGTTACTGGAATGCCATTGGCCTGCAACTGGGGCTGGCGATGCAGATTGCCGTGGTGGCGGGCGGGCTGGGTGCCATTTTGGCGGCATCTTCTACCGCCTTCTATGCGATCAAATGGTTCGGCGTGGCGTACCTGGTGTACCTGGCCATCAAGCAATGGCGCGCTTTGCCGATGGACATGGCCGATGACTCCGCCGTGCGCCCGATCGGCAAGCCGTTGGCGATGATGTTCCGGGGCTTCCTGGTGAACGCCAGCAACCCCAAGGCCTTGGTGTTCATGCTGGCGGTGTTGCCGCAGTTCGTGGACCCGCACGC
Source organism: Pseudomonas fluorescens (assembly GCF_002022275.1). GTDB lineage: Bacteria > Pseudomonadota > Gammaproteobacteria > Pseudomonadales > Pseudomonadaceae > Aquipseudomonas > Aquipseudomonas fluorescens_AJ. The sequence goes on along the minus strand of NZ_MSDF01000014.1, from coordinate 412,960 downwards.
GCCGTTGCTGACCCAGTACCTGATCCTGGGCGCGACGATGATCAGCGTCGATATGATCGTGATGGCGGGGTATACGGGGTTGGCGTCGAAGGTGTTGCGGCTGTTGCGCACGCCCAAGCAGCAGAAACGCATGAACCGCACGTTTGCCGGGTTATTCGTGGGGGCGGCGGGCTTCCTCGCCAGTTTGCATCGCGCGACAGCCTGACTGACTCAACCGGATCAAAAATGTGGGAGCGGGCTTGCTCGCGATAGCGGTGAACCAGTCAACTTATCTCTCGACTGACACACCGTAATCGCGGGCAAGCCCGCTCCCACATTTGTTTTGTGCGAGCCGATTACACCCGGCCCGTTCAGGCGGACACGCATGTCGCGGCTGCACTAACGCCTTGAGTCAAACCTCTTAACGTTGAACAATAGTGTTACTTCGTATTTTCCCTTGAGATTCATTCATGACTGCCCCCTTCCGTTTTCTCGGCTGGCTGTTATTGCCGGTGTTGATGTCGTGCAGCTTCAATCTGTTGGCCGCGACGGCTGAAGGCGCTCCACAAGCCCTGCATTTGCTGGACTATATTGGCGCCGACTACCTGCCGACCGTCGAGGCGGGCACCGTTGTTGACGAGTCGGAATACCGCGAACAGGTGGAGTTTCTCGGCGTGTTGCAGGGGCTGGTCTCGCAATTGCCGGATAAACCCGAGCGCGCCGAGCTGGTGAAGGGTGTCGATGAGTTACTGGCGGCGGTCACCGCCCGTCAGGACGGTGCCGCGGTTGCCCGTCAAGCGCGTCAGTTGGGCGCCAAGCTGGCGGTGGCGTACGAGGTCAGTCAGGCCCCGGCCATCACGCCCGACCCGACACGCGGTGCGCCGCTTTACGTTCAGCAGTGTTCGGTCTGCCATGGCACCACCGGTGCCGGTGATGGGCCTGCAAGCGTAGGCATGATTCCACCGCCCGCAAACCTGCGCGATGCCACGCGCCTCGATCGCCTGAGTCTCTACGCGATCTACAACACCCTGGGCCTGGGCGTCGAAGGCACGGACATGCCGTCCTTCGCCGATCAATTGGACGACCGCCAGCGCTGGGACCTGGCGACTTACATCGCGGGCTTCACCGCCGACCCGGCTGCCGCCAAGAGCGAGCAACCTTTCAACCTGGCCGACCTTGCGCGCCAAACCCCGAATGAAGTACTGGCTGCCAGCGGCCCGGCCGCCGCCGCCACGTTCCGCGCTCAACGCGCTCAGCCGCCGCAGGTCAAACGTGGCCCGGCGCAGTTGCTCGATTACACCGGCACCACGCTGGACAAGAGCCTCGCGGCCTTCCGCAACGGTGACCACGAACAGGCCTATGACCTGTCGGTGGCCGCCTACCTGGAAGGTTTCGAGCTGGTGGAAAGCTCCCTGGACAACGTCGACGCCAATGTGCGCAAAGACACCGAGAAGGCCCTGATGGCTTACCGGCAGTCGTTGCAGGACGGTTTGCCGATCGAGCAGGTGCAGCAACGCCTGGACGTGGCCAAGGGCAAACTCACCGAATCTGCCGGTTTGCTGGGCAGCGACGGCCTGAGCTGGTCGCTAAGCTATATCTCTGGCTTGCTGATTTTGTTGCGCGAAGGTCTGGAAGCGATCCTGGTACTGGCGGCGATCCTCGCGTTTTTGCGTAACACCGGCCAACAATCGGCGGTGCGCAGCGTTAACGTCGGTTGGGGCCTGGCACTGCTGGCAGGCTTGGCTACGTGGGCGTTGGCGGCGTATGTGATTGACGTCAGCGGCGCTCAGCGTGAATTGCTGGAAGGCTGTACAGCCTTGTTCGCCAGTGTGATGGTGTTGTGGCTGGGTGTGTGGATGCACGACCGGCGCCACGCGGCGGCCTGGCAGGATTACATCAAGAGCAGCCTGGTGGGCGGCGGCGGGCGGTTTGGCTTTGCGATGCTGGCGTTCTTCTCGGTGTACCGCGAGCTGTTCGAAGTGATCCTGTTCTACGAAACCCTGTGGCTGCAAGCGGGACCTGCCGGGCACAACGCGGTACTGGCCGGTGGCGCCACGGCGCTGGTGCTGCTGGTGGGGTTGGCGTGGGTGATCCTGCGGGGTTCGGCGAAGCTGCCGCTGGCGTTGTTCTTCGGCATCAACGCGGCGTTGCTGTGCGCACTCTCGGTGGTGTTCGCCGGGCATGGCGTAAAAGCGCTGCAGGAAGCCGGCATCTTCGGCACGCGGCCAGTGGCGTTTTTTGACTTCGACTGGCTGGGTATTCACGCTGATGCGTATTCACTGAGCGCGCAGGCCGTGGCGATCCTGGCGATTGTGGTGCTGTATGGTCGCAGTCGGTTGGCCGAGAAGCGCCGCATTCCTGCTTGAACGAACGAGGTCAAAACTGTGGGAGCGGCGGTGCGACGATTCGACTTGCCCGCGATTGCAGTGTGTCAGTTGGTGAAATGTTGGCTGATCCACCGCTATCGCGGGCAAGCCCGCTCCCACATTGGATCTATATTGGTAATGGAAGGTGGAAATATGCGCGTGTGGATCGATGCCGACGCTTGCCCCCGGGCCGCCAAGGACCAAGTCGTCAAGTTCGCGTTGAAGCGCCAGTTCGAAGTAGTGCTGGTCGCCGGTCAGAGCCAGATCAAGCCGAGCTTCGCCTGCGTAAAGCTGATCGTGGTGCCCAGCGGGCCGGACGCGGCAGATGATTACCTTGTCGAACATGCCGTGCCCGGTGAGTTGGTGATCTGCAGCGACGTGCCCCTGGCCGATCGGCTGGTGAAGAAGGGCGTCACGGCCCTCGACCCGCGCGGCAAGGAGTTCAGCCCGGCGAACATGAGCGAGCGGCTGGCGGTGCGTAACCTGTTCACTGACCTGCGCGAGCAAGGCCAGATGGGCGGCGGCCCGCCACCCCATGGGGAAAAGGACAAGCAGGCGTTCGCCAATGCCCTGGACCGGATCCTCACCCGGTTGATGCGCGCCAGCTAGTCGTTTTCGTGGGTCAGCTCCAACACCCGGTCCACCAGTTTGTTGATCCCCGAAGCCACCTCACTGATGCTCTTGCCGACCATGTAGGCGGGTGTGCTCACCAGTTTGCGCGCGGTGTCTTCGACGATGTCTTCCACCGCACACTCACGGTGGGTGGCGCCCATCTTGTTCAGTGCTGCCGCCGTGTCAGGGCAGTTGCCGATGGTGCAGGTCACGCCCGGGCCGTAGATCTTCGCGGCCAGCGCCGGCGAAATGCAGATCAGCCCCACCGGTTTACCCGCCTCGGCAAAGGCCTCGGCCAGTTCCAGCACCTGCGGGTTGACGCTGCAACCGGCGCCCTCGACGGCAAAGTTCGACAGGTTCTTCGCCGCGCCAAACCCGCCTGGCACGATCAGCGCATCGAACGCGTCGGCGTCCGCTTCGCGAATGTCTTTCACTTCACCCCGGGCAATACGCGCCGATTCCACCAGCACATTGCGTGTCTCGGGCATCTCCTCACCGGTGAGGTGGTTGATCACGTGCAATTGCGCGATATCAGGGGCAAAACATTGGACCTGAGCGCCGCGCTGGTCCAGGCGCAGCAAGGTGATCACGCTTTCATGGATCTCTGCGCCGTCGTATACGCCACAGCCGGAAAGGATCACTGCAATGTTTTTGCTCATGGGCATTTCTCCATTTTTTGTGGCGTTAAATGTCTACTAATTTGTCACCTGTTGCCAATGGGATCCGCGGCCGCTACACCTAATCTTGATGTAACAAAAATAGACCGGACTAGCCCATGGACTTCGTGCCTTACGCGGTACCGTTTTTCATCGCCCTGATTGTGGTGGAGCTGCTTGCCGACCGCTGGCGCGGCGAACGCAACTATCGGGTGGCAGATGCCATCAACAGCCTCAGTACCGGCGTGCTGTCGACTACAACCGGCTTGCTGACCAAAGGCGTGGGGCTGCTGACCTATGCCTTCGCCCTCAAACACCTGGCACTGATCGAGTTGCCCGCGCAAAGCGTGTGGACCTGGGTGTTCGCCTTCGTGTTCTATGACTTTTGCTACTACTGGCTGCATCGCTGCGGCCACGAGCGCAACATCTTGTGGGCCGCGCACTCGGTGCATCACCAGAGCGAGGACTACAACCTCACCACCGCCCTGCGCCAGACCAGTACCGGTTTCCTGCTGAGCTGGATCTTCTACCTGCCTCTGGCCGTGCTCGGGGTGCCGCTGGTGGTGTTTATCAGTGTGGCCTCGCTGAACCTGCTGTACCAGTTCTGGGTACATACACGCCACGTGCCCAAGCTCGGCTGGTTCGAATGGTTTTTCGTTACGCCGTCCAATCATCGGGCCCACCATGCACAGAATGCTCTCTACATGGATCGCAACTACGGCGGGGTGTTCATTATTTGGGACCGTCTGTTCGGCTCCTTCCAGGAAGAAGACGAAAACGAGCCGGTGATCTTTGGCGTGACGACACCTTTGGCGAGTTGGAACCCGCTGTGGGCCAACCTGCAGTTTTATGCGCAGCTGTGGAGTGATGCGCGACGCACCGAGCGTTGGCGGGACAAGCTGCGCATCTGGTTCATGCGTACGGGCTGGCGCCCTGAGGACGTAAAGGCCAAATATCCACTGGTGAAACACGACCTGAGCCAGTTCCGCAAATTCGAAGTGCCGCTGGACGCACGCCAGCAAATCTACATCGCCCTGCAATTTGCGGCGTACGTAGGGTTTGGCAGCTACCTGATGAATTTTGGTGAAGGGTTGCCCGCGGCGGCGTTGGTGGTGGGCTGGGGCACGATGGCGGTGGGGTTGTTTACCCTGGGCGTGGCCCTGGAGAACCGCCCTTGGGCACTGAAGGCCGAATGGGTGCGCCTGGGGCTGAATGTGCCGCTGGTGTGGCTGGCGCCGCTGGTCGGGTTGTGGCCAGCGAGCAGCTTGGGCTGGCTGGGCCTGGTGAGTTACAGCCTGCTCAGCGTGATCGGTCTCTACTGCTGCAGAGACCGGCTTACTCGATTGGCGTCTTAGGCGCTTCTACCTGCACCGGCTCGGCGGCGAGCCGGGCCTTGGCGTCAGCGCAGGCCTGGCGGGCAATACGCGCGTTCTTGAAGCGCCGACGCAGCCACAGGCCGAGCCCCAGCAACAGCAGCGCACCCAATACCCACAGTTCGTACTTCTTGACGCTGCCCAGCATGCCTTCCAGCACCGCGCCGAAGTGGTAGGCCGCAGCCCCCAGCGCCGCCGCCCAGATGGCCGCGCCGATACCGTTGAGGATCAAATAGCGCACTGGCGGGTAGCCCGACAGGCCAATCGCCACCGGCATCACCGTGCGCAAGCCATACACGAAGCGAAAGCTCAGCACCCAGATATCCGGATGCTTGCGGATATGCTCCAGCGCCTTGTCGCCCATCAATTGCCAGCGCGGTTTGCGCGCCAACAGTTTGCGCCCGTGTTTGCGCCCCAGGAAATACCACAGCTGGTCGCCGGCGTAGCTGCCACAAAAGGCAACGATCACCACCAGATTGATATCCATGTAACCACGGAACGCCAGGAAGCCTGCGAGCACCAAGATGGTCTCGCCTTCGAAGAAGGTGCCAAGGAACAGGGCAAAGTAGCCGAAGTCATGCAGAAATTGTTGAAGCATGGTCTAGGGTGCTGGCGAAATGAACGCGCAGCCTACGCCTTCACGAAGATTCATGAAAGTATCGAGATGTGTCACGAAGTGAACAATTCCTACGTAAATGACGAATGCGACTACAGGTCGCACGGATAAGCACAACTGTCATTCCTTCGTCATAATGGCCGCTTATAACTGCAACGCTCGCCCGTAAACGCGGGCTCAGGAGTCTGTCGTGAGCTTTACCCCTGCCAATCGCCTGTTCCCAGCCACCCGTCTGCGTCGCAATCGCCGTGATGATTTTTCTCGCCGTCTGGTGCGTGAAAACGTGCTGACGACGAACGATCTGATCCTGCCGGTATTTGTGCTGGACGGCGAAAATCGCCGGGAAGCCGTGGCGTCGATGCCGGGTGTGGAGCGTTTGAGCATTGATCAACTGCTGATCGAAGCTGCGAATTGGGTCGAACTGGGGATTCCGGCAGTCGCGCTGTTTCCGTTCACGCCGCCCGAGCTCAAGTCCCTCGACGCCGCCGAAGCCTGGAACCCTGAAGGCATTGCCCAGCGCGCCACCCGCGCCCTGCGCGAGCGTTTTCCGGAGTTGGGCGTGATCACCGACGTGGCGCTGGACCCGTTCACCACCCACGGTCAGGATGGCATTCTCGACGAAGAAGGCTATGTTGAGAACGACATCACCGTCGATGCGCTGGTCAAGCAGGCCCTGTCTCACGCTGCCGCAGGCGCTCAAGTCGTGGCACCGTCGGACATGATGGACGGCCGCATCCAGGCGATTCGTGAAGCCCTGGAGCTGGCCGGCCACGTCAATGTACGAATCATGGCCTACTCGGCCAAATACGCCAGCGCCTACTACGGCCCGTTCCGCGATGCGGTGGGCTCGGCGCTGAACCTGGGCAAGGCCAATAAAGCCTCGTACCAGATGGACCCGGCCAACAGCCAGGAAGCCCTGCACGAAGTGGCCGCCGACCTGGCCGAGGGCGCTGACATGGTGATGGTCAAACCCGGGATGCCGTACCTGGACATCCTTTACCGGGTCAAAGAGGAATTCAAGGTGCCGACCTTTGTCTATCAGGTCAGCGGTGAATACGCCATGCACATGGCCGCGATCCAGAATGGATGGTTGAGTGAAGGGGTGATCCTCGAATCCCTGACTGCCTTTAAACGTGCGGGGGCTGATGGCATTCTGACCTATTTCGCCGCCCGCGCTGCCCAATTGCTTAGAGAGCAACAATAGCCCTCACAGGAACACTCGATGAATACCGAAGGACTCTCCGAAGTTGCCGTAAAAGACGCTCACCCGGTGGTGGAACAAGTCACCGAAACCCCGCCGGAGCATGAGCCGGCCGCGCCGGCGGTAGTGGCTGAAACGCCTGCCCCGGCGGCCCCGGTCGTCGCCGTGACCAACCTGGATGACAGCAGCCTGTACATCCACCGTGAGTTGTCACAACTGCAATTCAACATCCGCGTGCTGGAGCAGGCGCTGGATGAGTCCTACCCGCTGCTGGAACGGCTGAAATTCCTGCTGATTTTCTCCAGCAACCTGGACGAGTTCTTCGAGATCCGTGTTGCCGGCCTCAAAAAGCAAATCACCTTTGCCCGTGAACAGGCCGGCGCCGATGGCCTGCAGCCGCATCAAGCGCTGGCGCGCATCAGCGAATTGGTGCACGGCCATGTGGACCGCCAATACGCGATCCTCAACGACATCCTGCTGCCGGAACTGGAAAAACATCAGGTCCGCTTCATCCGTCGCCGTCACTGGACCACCAAGATCAAGACCTGGGTGCGCCGTTACTTCCGTGACGAGATTTCGCCGATCATCACCCCGATCGGCCTCGACCCGACGCACCCGTTCCCGTTGCTGGTGAACAAGAGCCTCAACTTTATCGTTGAGCTGGAAGGCATCGACGCCTTCGGTCGCGATTCGGGCCTGGCGATTATCCCGGCACCGCGCCTGTTGCCACGCATCATCAAGGTACCGGAAGAAGTGGGCGGCGCTGGCGACAACTATGTATTCCTGTCGTCGATGATCCACGCACACGCCGATGACCTGTTCCAGGGCATGAAGGTCAAGGGGTGCTATCAGTTCCGCCTGACCCGAAACGCCGACCTGGCGCTGGACTCCGAAGACGTCGAAGACTTGGCCCGTGCCCTGCGCGGCGAGCTGTTCTCGCGGCGTTATGGCGATGCGGTACGCCTGGAAGTGGCCGACACCTGCCCTAAACACCTGTCGGACTACCTGCTCAAGCAGTTCAACCTGGCCGAGTCCGAGCTGTACCAGGTCAATGGCCCAGTGAACCTGACGCGTTTGTTCAGCATCACCGGCCTGGACAGCCATCCGGAGCTGCAATACACGCCGTTTACGCCGCAGATCCCGAAACTGCTGCAAAACAGCGAGAACATTTTCAGCGTGGTGAGCAAACAGGACATCCTGCTGCTGCACCCGTTCGAGTCTTTCACGCCGGTGGTCGACCTGCTGCGTCAGGCCGCCAAAGACCCGCACGTGTTGGCCGTACGCCAGACCCTGTACCGGTCCGGCGCCAACTCGGAAATCGTCGATGCGCTGGTTGACGCCGCGCGTAACGGCAAGGAAGTCACCGCAGTGATTGAGCTGCGTGCACGCTTCGACGAAGAGTCCAACCTGCAACTGGCCAGCCGCCTGCAAGCGGCCGGTGCGGTGGTGATCTACGGCGTGGTCGGCTTCAAGACCCACGCCAAGATGATGCTGATCCTGCGCCGCGAAGCTGGCGAGATCGTGCGTTACGCCCACTTGGGCACCGGCAACTACCACGCCGGCAACGCCAAGCTCTACACCGACTACAGCCTGCTGACCTCTGACGACGCCTTGTGTGAAGACGTCGGCAAGTTGTTCAGCCAGTTGATCGGTATGGGCAAGACCTTGCGCATGAAGAAGCTGCTGCACGCGCCGTTCACGCTCAAGAAGGGCATGCTCGACATGATTGCCCGCGAAACCCAATTCGCCCTCGACGGCAAACCGGCGCACATCATTGCCAAGTTCAACTCGCTGACCGATCCGAAGATCATCCGCGCGCTGTACAAGGCCAGCCAGTCCGGCGTGCGTATCGACCTGGTGGTGCGTGGCATGTGCTGCCTGCGTCCAGGCATTGCCGGGGTGTCGCACAACATCCACGTGCGCTCGATCATCGGCCGCTTCCTGGAACACACCCGCGTGTTCTACTTCCTCAACGGTGGCGAGGAGCAGATGTTCCTCTCCAGTGCCGACTGGATGGAGCGCAACCTCGACAAGCGTGTGGAGACCTGCTTCCCGGTGGAAGGCAAGAAGCTGATCATGCGGGTCAAGAAGGAGCTGGAAAGCTACCTCACCGACAACACCCACAGCTGGAGCCTGCAGCCGGATGGCCGTTACGTGCGTAACACGCCAACCGGCAACCAGAACCCGCGCAGTGCGCAGGCGACGTTGCTGGAGAAGCTGGGCAGCCCGATTCTGTCGGTGAACTAACGGCCAATACGGACTAAAAATGTGGGAGGGGGCTTGCTCCCGATAGCGGTGTGTCAGTTGACCTATTCATCAACTGACCCACTGCCATCGGGAGCAAGCCCCCTCCCACATTGGTTTTGCAGTGTTCTTTAGCGCAAATTCAGGCTGAACCCCACCCGCGTCAACCACTCCGCTTCCTGGGCGAAATCCGCCTGGGTCAGCTGGTTTTCATCCAGCCAACCTTTTGGGAATACCACGTCGAGGCTGTCGCCATTGGCGCGCAGGGTCACCTGGGGCATTTCCTGGGTGCCGCGGATGTGGTGGAACAGGATCGCAAAGCGCAGCAGCACGCACAGGCGAATCAGCTTGATGCCTTCGTCGCCGAAGTCGGCAAACTTGTCTTTAGGGATGTTACGGCGATGGCCGCGCACCAGCAGGGCCAGCATCTGTTGGTCTTCGCGGGAGAAACCGGCGAGGTCCGAGTGCTCGATCAGGTAGGCGCCGTGCTTGTGGTAATGGTAGTGGGCGATGTCCAGGCCCACCTCATGCACCTTGGCGGCCCAGCCGAGCAGCTCACGCCACACGCCGTCTTCAAGGTCCCAGTCTTCGGCGACCTGGTCGAAGGCGTGCAGGGCTTTGCGTTCCACGCGGGCGGCTTGCTCCAGGTCAACGTGGTAACGCTCCATCAGCGAGCTGAGGGTGCGCTCACGCACGTCTTCGTGGTGATGACGGCCCAGCAGGTCGTAGAGCACGCCCTCGCGCAGGGCGCCGTCGCAGTGGTCCATGCGTTGCAGTTCGAGGGCGTCGAAAATCGCTTCGAGAATCGCCAGGCCTGCCGGAAAGATAGTGCGGCGGTCGGGCTTGATGCCGTCGAAGTCGATTTTTTCCGCATCGCCGAGCTTGAACAGCTTGCGTTTGAGCCACGCCAGGCCTTCAGCGTTGACCTCGCCGGAGCCATGGCCACCGGCTTTGAGGGCCAGGCCTATGGCGCGAATGGTGCCGGACGAGCCGATGGCTTCATCCCAGGTCAGGCGATGCAGGGCGTGCTCGATGCTCATGATCTCCAGCCGCGCCGCGGTATAGGCCTGTGCATAGCGCGCCGGGGTGATCTTGCCGTCCTTGAAGTAACGCTGGGTGTAGCTGACGCAACCCATCTGCAGGCTTTCGCGCAGCAATGGCTCGAAGCGTTGCCCGATGATGAATTCGGTACTGCCGCCGCCAATGTCGGCGACCAGGCGTTTGCCGGGCGTGTCGGCCAGGGTGTGGGACACGCCGAGGTAGATAAGGCGCGCTTCCTCACGGCCGGAGATGACTTCAACCGGGTGGCCGAGGATCTCCTCGGCGCGGCGGATGAATTCGCCACGGTTGCGTGCTTCACGCAGGGCGTTGGTGCCGACGATTCGTACGGCGCCCAAGGGCATGCCGTTGATCAATTGGGCAAAGCGCTTGAGGCAATCGAGCCCGCGCTGCATGGATTCTTCATTGAGCTGGCGCGCGTCGTCGATCCCGGCAGCCAGTTGGACTTTCTCGCCGAGCCGCTCAAGGATGCGGATTTCGCCGTTCTGGGCCTTGGCCACGACCATGTGAAAGCTGTTGGAGCCCAGGTCGATGGCGGCGATCAGGGACAGATTCTTGGCTTGGGATTGCGGCATGGTTTGGGGGTCTCGGTCGATAACCCAGCCATCGTGCCACGATCGACCGCTGACGCCAACGCGTTGTGCTTCAGTAATTTTCCTGACGCTGTCTGTGGGGAAATATCGTGGGAAATGTAGGCTGATTTTGTAAGCGGCCAGCGAATGCGCTTATCGATCACGTAGGAATTTTTAACCTGTGCTTGTCGCAAGTTCTTACTGAGTTTTCCTACAGTGGAGTGCTTGATGTTCTCCTCGTTATTTTGTTCTGGACTACTTTAATAGCGCTTGCGAGCGACTGCTTATATTCACCGCTCCCACACTTATTGATGTGTTGTCTGATTCTTTCATGAAGTACCAAAGGAACAGACTGTCACCCGGCAATTTTGCCTGGGTGTTATTTATTTATAGTTGCGTATGTCTCGGAAGATGAAGTGGTTGGCGATGGAATCGCCAAGGCACAAATAAAAAGCGCCTGATAACTTTCAAGTGACAGGACAAGCATGAAAAAGATTGTTGGATTGACTCTCGGTATCGTGTGCCTGGCTTCGGCCCTCAGCGCCCAGGCAACCACCAGTGCCCAACTGGTCGTCAGAGGTACGATTACACCGGCGGCCTGCAACCTCAGCCTGGCGGGCAGTGGCATCATCGATTACGGCACCATCCGTTCCGGCGAATTGTCCCAGGCGGCGTTCAACCCGCGCGAAGAGCGGAGCACTTCCCTGGTTGTCAATTGCGGCACCACGCCGGCCCGGTTCGGCATCACCTTTACCGATTTGCAGGCGGGCAGCAAGGTCACGGGCATCCTGGGTGCCGGTTATACCGAAGCTCAGAACTTCGGTTTGGGTGCGGTCGCCACCCGCCGTACGGGCGGTTACTCAGTCACCCTCAGGGATTTGCGCACCTCCGGTGCGGCCCTGCTCCCCATCATGCGCACAGGTGCGGGCGCCTGGCAGATCAGCGATGGCAAAGTCGCTCAATCGCCTAGCCAATACTCGTGGCGCAACAGCGGCGCGATTACACCCGCCGCTATTTCCCAACTGACCGGCACCCTTGTGGTGAAGGCGGTCATCAACAGGGCCCAGGACCTCGACCTGAGTCGCGACATCGCTATTGATGGCCGCGCCACGTTGGTACTGAGTTACATCTAAACGACTGAAAGCAGCCAATCAAGAAACTCTCACTTCCTGGTTGGCTGCTTTTTCGTGGGCGCTTGGCTACCAATCGTCAATCTGACCGCTTGCGGGGAATATTGAGTGCGTGGTTTTTCGATAATAAATAACGTGTTGTTAGCGTGTGTAAGTGTGTGTCTTTTGTTTTCTGCTGTTGCAACTGCGGACGGAATGTTGCCGGAAACGACCGTTGTTGTGTTGTATGAAGAAGACGGCGAAGCCACCTTAACTATCAAGAACACCGATTCCGGACCTGCATTGCTGCATTCGGTAGTGGAAAACGTGCCCGAAGACGTGGATCCGTTATTAATTGTCACGCCGCCCATTGCGCGGGTGGAGGCGGGCGACACTCAGCTGGTGCGTTTTATCAGCACGTTGGAGGCGCCACTCAAGACTCAGCGGCTAAAGCGCGTGTCGTTCGAGGGCATCCCCCAGGCGCGCGCGGCGGGCAGTGCGACCATCGGTATCACCCTGCGCCAGAATTTGCCGCTGATCCTGCACCCAAAAGGTTTGCCTCGGCACCACACACCCTGGGAGCTTCTGAAGTGGACGCGGGAGGGGGAGCGCCTGAGGGTCCACAACGACAGCGCCTACGTTGTGCGCCTGGCCCCGGACTTACGGTTGTTGCCACAGGGCCTCGTGGGCACCTTGCCACGCACTTACATCCTGCCGGGTGAGGCGTTGACGGCGGAGGTCGACAGCCCCCTGGGCGGCGTGGCCGAGGTCGAGATTCAGCCCGCCACGGTCTATGGCTTTTCGGTAGATCACTACCGGGCGCCGATCAGTGCCAATGGGGGTTGATCGACGCATGAACGGTCTGTGGAACAACCGCTTTGCGACCTCGCCCTGGCCTCGCGGACCGTCGATGTTCGTGGGGGTCGCGGCGTTGTGGAGTCTGCCCGGCCTGGTGCTTGCGCTGGAGCTCGGGGAGGGTTTTGACCTTGCGGCACTCACCGCCCACGGCATTGACCCTAACGTTTCCGACTATTTTCGCAATGCGGCGCGCTTTCGCGAAGGTGTCCACGTGGTGGGGTTGCGGGTCAATGGCAACCCGCTCGGGCTGGTGGATGCCCGGTTCGATCAACAGGGCCGGCTGTGTTTCACCCCTGGGTTGCTCCAGAAAGCCGGGCTGGTGAAACCGAACGCGATCTTGCTCGAAGGCACTGCGCCAGATCAGGCCTGCCATGATTTTCTCGGGGCGTTCCCGACGACCATGGTCAGGCTGCGCCCCGGCACGGATGAAGTGGCGCTGGTCGTGCCGACCCAGTCCTTGCGCGGGCCGGAGTGGGGCGCCGGGCATTTTTCCCGGGGCGGGGCGGCGGCGTTGTTCAACTACGACGTGCTGGGGTTCGACAGCCGCTCGCGCAGTGGGCCCAGCCGGTTTGTGTCGGCGTACACCGAGGCGGGCTTTAACCTTGAGGACTGGATTGTTCGCAGTCGCCAGTTCTACGTGTCCGACAACGGCAAGGCGCGTACCGAACACCTGTACGCCTTTGCCCAGCGGGATATCGCCGTACTGCAGTCGACTTTCCAGGTGGGCCAGCTCTCCAGTAATAACCCGTTGTTTGGCGGCATTCAGCTGTCCGGCCTGCAATTTTCCCCGGATGGTCAATCACGCGGCCCGGCAGGCGCCAACAATGCGGTGGTCGAGGGCCTGGCCCAGAGCCAGTCGCGAATTGAAGTGCGTCAGTCTGGTGTATTGATCCATACCACCCTGGTGCCTGAAGGCCCCTTCCGCCTGACAGGGCTGCCCTTGCTCAATGGCACCAGCGACCTTGAAGTCAGCGTGATCGACGTGCGCGGTGGCAGGCGCAGTTTTGTGGTGCCCGCAGCGTCTTTCGGTGGGGCTGTACCGACTGCGCCCGGGTATTACTTTTCGCTGGGCAAGCTGCGTAGAAGTACCGCTGAAGAGGGGCCTTCACCGGTGGTCGCCATGGGGAGCGGCACCTGGGGGTTGGGGCGTGATTCGTCCGCGGGCTTTGGCTTGTTAAGCACCGATGATTATTGGTCGGCAGGCGGTACGTTGAGCAGCGTGTTTTTTCAGCGGGTTTCTCTGGGCGTCCGTCAAAACCTGTCCCGGGACAGCAAAAATGCAGTGTCCGGCTCGCGCAGCAGCGTGTCGGTCAGTAGCCCGTTGTTCAGCAATATCGACGTCAACCTGAGTGCAACCACCCAGACCCGGGGTTATCGCGAAGTGCTTGAAGCGGGCGGGTCGTCCACGGCCGATGAGTTGGGTTCCCGCTTCAAAAATCAATACACGGCGGGCATGAGCTGGGCCGATCCCACGCTGGGCGTGTTTTCCGTGGGTTATACCCGCAGTGCACAATTTGACCGGCAAACGTCCGAACACGTGTTTGCCTCCTGGAACACCTCCATGCGCTATGCCGACGTCGCATTGATCGCCGATTCGCAGGTGGGCGGTACTCGTCGTGACGCAGGTTTAAACAGCAATCGACGCGACACGTCACCAGGCGATAACGTGTCGGTACGGTTGCAAGTCAGCGTTCCGCTGGGCGGTGACCGTCGTGTGAACAGCTACACCAGCCGCCGTGGAAACCAGTTCACCGCCGGTACGGCGCTCAGCGACAGGGTCAATGAGTATGTGAACTACGAGGTGGGCGTGGAACGCGACCTCAGGGCCCGAGAACAATCGGTTCGAGGGCAAGTGGATATCCTGCCGCGTTACACCCGCGTTGGCCTGGGCGTCAGCCGCGACCCGTCGGGCGCCAGCTACACCGGGCAATTGCAGGGCGGCGTGGTGGCCCACAAGGGCGGGCTGACCTTCTCGCCCTATGCCGTGCAGGACACCTTTGGCGTGATCAAGGTGGGCGACATCGGTTCTGCAAAAATCGAGACCCCGCAGGGGCCGGTGTGGACCGACTTCAGTGGGCAAGCGGTGATCGCAGGCTTGCCGGCGTACTCCAACAGCCGGGTCGAAGTGCAGACCCAATCATTGCCCAAGCGCGTCGACCTGAAGAACGGCACCCAGGTGCTCGCCGCGGGCCGTGGGTCTTTTAATGCTGTGGATTTCGAGGTGGTGAAAGTGCGCCGTGTGCTGCTCACCGCCCGTGATCAGCAAGGCCGGCCTTTGCCCCAGGGCGCCGCGGTATTCGGCAAAGGTGATCGCTTCCTGACCAGTGTGGTGGGCGACGGCATGATCTTTCTGAACGACGTCAATGAGTCGCAAAGCCTGCGGGTTGCGCTGCCGGATTCTTCCTCCTGCCTGTTGCGCATTGCCCCTGGGAGCACGCCTGATAATGACAAGTTCTATGAAACTGCATCGGCGGTGTGCCATGCCCGTTAAGCGCGCAAGCCTGTTCGGGATGGTGCTCTGCACATTACTGGTGGCCCCAGACGGGTGGGCGGAAAACTGCCGGTTATCACTGAGCCAGCCGCGTATCGACTATGGCGTGATTCGCCGGGAGGGTCCGGTCGATAAACTTGCCCTGGTCCTCGGCACTCGCGTGCGGCACCTGAACATCCAGTGCGCAGAGCCTGCGGCCATGGCGCTGCGCTTTATCGGGGTTGCAGCCGACGGGCAGGGGTTTCAGTTTGGTCGGCAGGGGCGCTTTCGCCTGAGCCTCAAACACGCTCAGGTGGATGGGCATGCAGTCGGCTGGGTAGCGGCGCACTTGCCCGGTGAGCCGGCCAGCGGGCAATTGCTGCCCGGCCAGACCTTGATGGCGCGGGTAGCAGGGATGCCGATGGTAGGCCGGCGACTCACAGCCCAGGTCGAGATCGACACCGAACTGCCCGCCAGCGCTCTGGAAGTACGAAGTGAGGCACTGTTGGAAGGGCAGGGCAGTTTCGAGCTGATCAGCCCGGCTGTTCCACCGAACCAATGAAGTTGGCGAGCTCCGGCGTTCTGGGGTTGGCGAACAAGGTTTTGGGGTCGCCCACTTCATGCACCTTGCCTTGGTGCATGAACACCAGTTTGTCGCCGACTTCCCGGGCGAAGCGCATTTCGTGGGTCACCATGATCAAGGTCATGCCGTCCTTGGCCAGTTGGCGCACCACGCTGAGCACTTCGTTGACCAGTTCCGGGTCCAGGGCCGAGGTGATTTCGTCGCACAGCAGCACTTTGGGTGACATCGCCAGTGCGCGGGCAATGGCTACGCGCTGTTGCTGGCCGCCGGACAGGCGATCGGGAAAGGCATCAAACTTTTCCCCCAGTCCAACGCGCTCGAGCATCTGCCTGGCAAGCTGCGCGGCCTTGGCTTTGGGCACTTTTTGCACCACTTGCGGCGCGAGCATCACGTTTTCGCCTACGGTCAGGTGCGGGAACAGGTTGAACTGCTGGAACACCATGCCGACTTTCTGCCGCAGGCTGCGCAGGTCAGCGCGGGCTGCGTCGAGGTATTCACCGTCCACTTCGATGACGCCGTCGTTGATCGACTCCAGGCCGTTGAGGGTACGCAGCAAGGTGGATTTGCCAGAGCCACTGCGGCCGATGATCGCCACCACCTGGCCTTCTTCAACCGTCAGGTCGATGCCCTTGAGCACGTGGTGATCGCCGTAATACTTATGCAGGGCGGAAATTCTAAGCAGAGGCATGCAGTCTCCTTTCCAGGTAGCGCGCACTGAGGGACAAGGGGTAACAGAGCAGGAAGTAACCCAGCGCAACCAGCCCATAGACCATGAAGGGTTCGAAGGTGGCGTTGGCGAGCATCCCGCCGGTTTTGGTCAGTTCGGTGAAGCCGATAATCGAGGTCACCGCGGTGCCTTTGACCACTTGCACCGAGAAACCCACGGTGGGCGCTACGGCAATGCGCAGCGCCTGGGGCAAGATCACGTAGCGCAGTTGTTCAAGCGGGTTGAGTGCCAGGCTGGCCGAGGCTTCCCATTGCCCATGGGCGATGGACTCCACGCAACCGCGCCAGATTTCAGCGAGGTAGGCGCTGGTAAACAGCGTCAGGGCGATTGCCGCGGCCAACCACGGCGAGATGTCGATGCCCAGCAAGGCAATGCCGAAAAACACCAGGAACAGCTGCATCAACAGCGGCGTGCCCTGAAACAGTTCGATGTACGTGCGCGCGACATTGCGCGGGAACGCCTTGCGGCTGATGCGCATCGTCATCACCAGCAAGCCGATCACACCGCCGCCGATAAACGCCACCAGCGACAGCAACAGGGTCCACTGCAGGCCGGTGAACAGGTTGCGCACAATGTCCCAAAAGGAAAAATCACTCATCGGCTGTTCCTCATCACGTAGCGACGGCCGATCCAGTTGAGCAACTGGCGAATCATCAACGCCATGCACAGGTACACCAGGGTGGTCAGGGTATAGGTTTCAAACGCGCGGAAGTTGCGTGACTGAATAAAGTTGGCGGCAAAACTCAGCTCTTCAGTGGCGATTTGCGAGCACACCGCCGAGCCGAGCATCACGATGATGATCTGGCTGCTCAGGGCCGGCCACACCTTGCCCAGCGCCGGCAGCAGCACCACGTGGCGGAACGCTTCGAAACGTGTCATCGCCAGTGCCGCTGCGGCTTCCAGTTGGCCGCGAGGGATCGCCTGGATACCCGCGCGGATGATTTCCGTCGAATACGCCCCGAGGTTAATCACCATTGCCAATACGGCGGCTTGCCACTCGGTGATTTTCAGCCCCAGGGACGGCAAGCCGAAGAAGATGAAGAACAACTGCACCAGAAACGGTGTGTTGCGGATCAACTCGACATACACGCCAAAGAACCAGGCGAAGGGCTGGATCTTCCACGCCCGCACCACCGCGCCGAGGGTGCCCAGGGCTACGCCGAGGATGGCACCGATGGCGGTCAGCTCCAGCGTAAACAGGGCGCCGCGCAACAGCAGGTCGGTATTGGCCAGCACCGGCACAAAGTCAAATTGATACGCCATGAATCAGCTCCGCTTCAGAGGTCGGCTGGCAGCGGCTCTTTGAGCCATTGCATCGCGTTCTTTTCCAGGCTGCCGTCAGCCTTGGCTGCGACGAGGATCTGGTTGACCTTCTCCAGCAGCGCCGGCTCGTTCTTGTTCACGCCCACGTACACCGGCGAGTCCTTGAGTTTTACCTTCAGTGCCGGGACGCGTTTCGGGTTGCGCTCGCTGATCGCCACCATCACCACGTTGCCGCTGGCGATGAGATCGACCTGGCCGGCCAGGTAGGCGGCGATGGTCGAATTGTTGTCTTCGAAGCGCTTGATGGTCGCCTCTTTCGGTGCCACGGCGGTCAGTTCGATGTCTTCGATGGCGCCGCGCGTCACGCTGATGGTCTTGCCCTTGAGGTCGTCGGTGGTGCTGATGGCGGCGTCAGGCGGCCCGAATACGGCCAGGTAGAACGGCGCGTAGGCCTTGGAGAAGTCGATGACCTTTTCGCGCTCGGCGTTTTTGCCCAGGCTGGAAATCACCAGGTCGACTTTGCCGGTGGTGAGAAACGGGATGCGGTTGGTGCTGTTGACCGGGGTCAGCTCCAGCTTGACCTTGAGCTGGTCGGCCAGCAGCTTGGCGGTGTCGATGTCCAGGCCGCGGGGCTTCATGTCAGGGCCGACCGAGCCGAAGGGCGGGAAATCCTGGGGCACGGCGACCTTCAGGGTGCCACGGGCGATGATATCGTCCAGACCATTGGCATGGGCGGGTGCCTGGCTCAGCATCAAACTGGCAAACAGGGCAGTGAGCAGGGCGCTGTAGCGCTTGGTCATGGCAACTCTCCGGGAATGGCGAAGGAATTTTCTGCTGTTGGGCAGTGCACAGCCCATGCCATCACTGCCTGGATCGTCTGTAACGCTGGAATTTGTTGGGGCGGGGTGGTCTTACTGGTCTGAACAGTGCGTGTATTTTTCGCACCGTTTTCGAGCGTCGCCAAAACCCCGCGAGCCCCTTTGGGGCGTGGCTTGCCGACGGCCGCGAATAGCTTTACAACTAGCCGCTCAGTTGTCTGGAACCTTGAGTTTTTTATGAATTCCATCGCCCAAGCCGTACCGGAAGCGGCCCTGCAGGCCATCCGCAAACTGATCAAGGAGCAGGGCTTCGGTGCGGGTGATGCATTGCCGTCCCAGCGCGACCTGGCGGTGCAGTTGGGCGTGAGCCGTGCGTCGTTGCGCGAGGCGTTGTCGTCCCTCAGCGCCTTGGGTGTGGTCAGTGTGCAGCCGGGCAAAGGCGTGTTCGTGCAGGCGGTTGACGAAGCGCCGGGGTTTGCCTGGCCCTTTGCGGCGCAGGCCACGCCGCTGGACATCTTCCAGCTGCGCTATGCCCTTGAGGGGTTTGCGGCAGGGCTGGCAGCCATGACGTTGACTCTGGATGAGCTGGACGCCCTGGAGGACAACGTCGAGGCGATGCGCAAGGTGCTCAAGGCCGGCGACTTCGAAGCGGCGGCCCGGTTGGACTTCGAATTTCACCAGCGCATCCTGCTGGCCAGCGGTAATCAGGCGATGGTGAGCATTCTGAGTGCCAGCGCCGAGGTCTTTCTGGAGAGCCAGAAGCTACCGTTCATCCGACCGGAACGTGCCATGGAAACCTGGCAGGAGCACCGCAAGATCCTGCGTGCCCTGGCCCGGCGCGCCAGTGCCGCGGCGCAGAAAACCATGCAGGAGCACGTGCGCAATGCGGCCTTGCGCACCGGCATCGCCTTCGTGACCCCCGTGGCACCCTGAGTGGGCGATACCCACACTCATGCGCCACCATAGCAAGACTCAATCAGAGGCGGCTTCCTGAACGGGGGAAGGGCGGCTATGATGGGCCACGTTTTTTTTGCTTACAATCCGGAGACATCCATGAGCAACGATCTTATCAAGCACGTCACCGACGCGACCTTTGAGGCCGAAGTACTCAAGGCTCAAGGCCCGGTGCTGGTTGACTACTGGGCTGAATGGTGTGGCCCTTGCAAAATGATCGCTCCTGTTCTGGACGACATTGCGACCACCTACGAAGGCAAGCTGACCATTGCCAAGCTGAACATCGACGACAACCAGGAAACCCCGGCCAAGCATGGCGTGCGTGGTATCCCGACGCTGATGCTGTTCAAGAACGGCAACGTTGAAGCCACCAAAGTGGGCGCGCTGTCGAAGTCCCAGCTGCAAGCTTTCCTCGACGCGAACATCTAAGCGTCGTCAAAAAAGCCCCGCCAACCCGCGGGGCTTTTTCGTGAAACAGGGCTAGACGCTCCGAAATTCAGGTGGTACATTCGGCCCCGCACTGGTTTCTCCACTGCCCCCTGCAAGCCGTCGCCGACGCATTCCTTTTCGATTAGTACGCGATCCTGTCGCCTTCTCTGCGGCGCGGCCTCATTAAGCCAAAAGCTTAATTTCCCCCCCTCCATAAATGATTACGTCATTCCTATATGAATCTGACTGAACTCAAGCAAAAGCCGATTACCGACCTGCTTCAACTGGCCGAAGAAATGGGCATAGAAAATATGGCCCGTTCGCGCAAGCAGGACGTGATTTTCTCCCTGCTCAAAAAGCACGCGAAAAGCGGCGAGGAAATCTCCGGTGATGGCGTGCTGGAGATTCTCCAGGACGGCTTCGGCTTTCTCCGCTCTGCAGACGCTTCCTACCTTGCCGGCCCAGACGATATCTACGTCTCGCCGAGCCAGATCCGTCGCTTCAACTTGCGCACCGGTGACACCATCGTCGGCAAGATCCGCCCTCCAAAGGAAGGCGAGCGTTATTTCGCCCTGCTCAAGGTCGACACGATCAACTTCGATCGTCCCGAGAACGCGAAAAACAAGATTCTCTTCGAGAACCTGACGCCGCTGTTCCCGACCGTGCGCATGAAGATGGAAGCCGGTAACGGTTCCACCGAAGACTTGACCGGTCGTGTTATCGACCTGTGCGCTCCGATCGGTAAAGGCCAGCGCGGCCTGATCGTTGCACCGCCGAAAGCCGGTAAAACCATCATGCTGCAGAACATTGCAGCGAACATCGCACGTAACAATCCTGAAGTTCATCTGATCGTCTTGCTGATCGATGAGCGTCCGGAAGAAGTGACCGAAATGCAGCGCACCGTGCGCGGCGAAGTGGTTGCCTCCACGTTCGATGAGCCGCCAACCCGCCACGTGCAGGTTGCCGAAATGGTGATCGAGAAGGCCAAGCGCCTGGTCGAACACAAGAAAGACGTGGTGATCCTGCTCGACTCGATCACCCGTCTGGCCCGTGCCTACAACACCGTGATCCCGAGCTCCGGCAAGGTATTGACCGGTGGTGTCGATGCCCACGCCCTGGAGAAACCGAAGCGTTTCTTCGGCGCCGCGCGGAACATCGAAGAAGGCGGCTCACTGACCATTATCGCCACCGCACTGGTTGAAACCGGTTCGAAGATGGACGAAGTGATCTACGAAGAGTTCAAGGGTACCGGCAACATGGAACTGCCCCTGGACCGTCGCATCGCGGAAAAACGCGTGTTCCCGGCCATCAACATCAACCGTTCCGGCACCCGCCGCGAAGAGTTGCTGACGGCCGACGACGAACTGCAGCGCATGTGGATCCTGCGCAAGCTGCTGCACCCGATGGACGAAGTCGCCGCCATCGAGTTCCTGATCGACAAGCTGAAAACCACCAAAACCAACGACGAGTTCTTCCTGTCGATGAAGCGTAAGTAACACGACGATTCAGGTCGAAGAAAAAATGGTGCCCTTGAGGGTGCCATTTTTTTTGCGCCAAACAGGGAGGTTTGTGTGCCGAGAGTGTCAGTAGAGAAACAAAAAGGGCGAGTACGCCTACGCTCTCTTCCATATGTATCAGGCTGATTACGATTTATGACCGCTCTTGCTTACCGAAGAGACATTGATGGCCTGCGCGCTATCGCTGTCCTGGCTGTAGTGTTGTTCCACTTTGGGGTTCCTGGCGTCACCGGCGGCTTCGTCGGCGTAGATGTTTTTTTTGTGATTTCAGGTTTCCTGATCACGTCGATCATCCTGCGTGAGCGCGAGGGTGGGCATTTCAGCTTTCTGAATTTTTGGGCGCGCCGGGCCCGGCGTATCCTGCCAGCGTTGCTGGTGATGATGTCTGTGTCCTTGATCGTCGGATGGTTCCTGATGGCGCCCAAGGACTATTCCGAGCTGGGCCGATCGATCCATAACCAGGCGATCTTCATCTCCAATTTATTCTTCATGCGGCAGGACGGCTATTTCGAAACCGCCTCTGATATGAAGCCGATGCTGCACACTTGGTCGCTGTCGGTCGAAGAACAGTTCTACATTGCGTTTCCGCTGTTGCTGGCGCTGTTGTCGAGCCGGCTCAAGCACTGGCGCAGCGCGTTGTTCGTGTTGCTGCTGGTGTCATTTGCGGCGAGCGTGTGGGCTGTGGCGCACGCGCCGGACAAAGCGTTTTTCCTGCTACCTATGCGTGCCTGGGAGCTGCTGGCGGGCTCCATGCTGGCCGTTATGCCCGCGCGCGCCAAACGTACAAGCCCGATGTTGGCGCAAGCCGTCAGCGCTATCAGCCTGGGGCTGATCCTGGTGGCAGTCGTTGGCTATGACGACAGCACCGCCTTCCCGGGTTTGGCGGCCCTGTTGCCGGTGTTGGGCGTGGTCGGGCTGATTTGGGCCAACGGCCAACACACCACGTGGGTCGGGCGGTTGCTGGGCAGCCGCGTGTTGGTCGGCATTGGGCTGATTTCGTATTCCTGGTACCTGTGGCATTGGCCGGTGCTGGTGTTTGGCAAATACGCGAATATTGCTGATCTGACGCCTTTTCAGCTTGCGGCCCTGTTCAGCCTGAGCCTGCTGCTGGGGTATGCGTCCTGGCGCTTTGTCGAGGGGCCATTTCGTGAGCGACGCCTGTTGGCTGGAAATCGGGCAGTGCTGGCAGCGGCGGTCGTTGGGCTGGTCAGCCTGGGTTTGATCGGCAAAGGCCTGGTGTGGTCGGATGGTTTTACCTGGCGGTTGTCGCCTCAGGCGCTGCAATTTGCCAAGGCTTACACCTGGAGCCCCAAGCTGGTGAATTGCCTGTCGGATGACAAGAAAAACAAACACCGTGAGCTGTGCCATTTTGGCCCGCAAGGCGGCGCGGCGCGTGCCCTGGTCTGGGGTGACAGCCATGCCTCGGCGTTGATTCCTGCGTTGAAAGACGGTGCTGGCAAGTACGACTTCGGCATCACGCAGGCCGGATACGCCGGCTGCCTGCCTTTTTACCGCAAAGAAAACACGCAGGGCTGCAACGCTTTTAATGATCGCGTCACCCAGTTGCTGAGCCACGAGTCGTTCAGTGATGTGGTGCTCGTTGCACGTTGGAGCCTTTACGTTTATGGCCAGCGCAACGGTGATACAGGCCCTACGATTCATGATCCGGCGACAGGGAAATATGACCGTGCCGTCGCTGAGCGCAAATTCTCCGAGGGCGTCACTGCGCTGGTGCACCAACTGCGAGCCAGTGGCCACCGTGTGTGGCTGGTCAAGGAAGTACCGTTGCAGGAATTCAACGTGCCTTACCGGCTCAGCCGCCTGGCAATGCTGGGGCGCCCGACCGATAAGGAAGGTTTGCCAGTCACCGAACACCTGCAGCGACAAGCCACGATCAGCGCTGTTTTTGAGCAGATCGCGGCAGCAGACTCGGGTGTGCAACTCCTGGATCCGGCGCCCAAGCTGTGTGATGCCAATGGCTGGTGTCGGGTCGAGTTGGGCGGTCAGGCGCTGTATACCGACGATAACCACCTTTCTATCGTGGGCACGCATTATGTGGAAGGCTTCCTTGATCCGTTCTTCAACACCTTGCGCAACGTCTCCGTCGAGTCGGGTGTGAGTCGTAATGACGTGCAATAAGCTGCCAGCGTCCGTAAGAGCAGGTAGGATGTACGCCTATTTTACGGGTGGCATGGTTAATGAAATTCAAGGATCTTCGGGATTTCGTGCAGCAACTTGAGCAGCGCGGAGAGTTGAAACGCATCCAGGTGCCGGTCTCCCCGGTCCTGGAGATGACTGAGATTTGCGACCGTACCCTGCGTAACAAGGGCCCGGCGCTGCTGTTCGAGAACCCGACCGGCTTTGATATCCCGGTGCTTGGCAACCTGTTCGGCACGCCCGACCGTGTGGCCTTTGGCATGGGCGCCGAGTCAGTCAGCGAGCTGCGCGAAATCGGCAAGCTGCTGGCGTTCCTGAAGGAACCCGAGCCGCCCAAGGGCTTGAAGGACGCCTGGTCGAAGCTGCCGATCTTCCGCAAGATCATTGCCATGGCCCCCAAAGTGGTCAAGGACGCGGTGTGCCAGGAAGTGGTCATCGAAGGTGATGATGTCGACCTGGCGATGCTCCCGGTGCAGACCTGCTGGCCCGGCGATGTTGGCCCGCTGATCACCTGGGGCCTGACCGTCACCAAAGGCCCGAACAAGGACCGCCAGAACCTCGGTATCTACCGCCAACAAGTGATCGGCCGCAACAAGGTGATCATGCGCTGGCTGAGCCACCGTGGCGGTGCGCTGGACTTCCGTGAGTGGTGCGAAAAGCATCCGGGGCAGCCGTTCCCGGTCTCGGTGGCCCTGGGCGCAGACCCGGCGACCATCCTCGGCGCCGTAACCCCGGTGCCTGACAGCCTGTCCGAATATGCCTTTGCGGGCCTGCTGCGCGGTAACCGCACGGAGCTGGTGAAATGCCGTGGTAACGACCTGCAAGTGCCAGCGACTGCCGAAATCATTCTTGAAGGCGTGATTCATCCGGGCGAAATGGCCGATGAAGGCCCTTACGGTGACCACACCGGCTACTACAACGAAGTCGACAGCTTTCCGGTGTTCACCGTCGAGCGCATCACCCACCGTATCAAGCCGATCTACCACAGCACCTACACCGGCCGTCCGCCGGATGAGCCGGCCATTCTGGGCGTGGCACTGAACGAGGTGTTCGTACCGATCCTGCAGAAGCAGTTCCCCGAGATCACCGACTTCTACCTGCCGCCTGAAGGCTGCTCGTACCGCATGGCCATTGTGACCATGAAGAAGTCGTACCCGGGCCACGCCAAGCGTGTGATGCTGGGTGTGTGGTCGTTTTTGCGACAGTTCATGTACACCAAATTCGTTATCGTCACCGACGACGATATCAATGCCCGCGACTGGAACGACGTGATCTGGGCCATCACCACGCGCATGGACCCCAAGCGCGACACGGTGATGATAGATAACACGCCGATCGATTACCTCGACTTCGCTTCGCCGGTGTCGGGCCTTGGCTCGAAAATGGGCTTGGATGCCACCCACAAATGGCCGGGTGAAACTACCCGGGAGTGGGGTCGGGTGATCGTCAAGGATGAAGCCGTCACCGCGCGTGTTGACGCGATGTGGAAAGAATTGGGAATAGATTGATGCGTGTAACACTGCAACCTTCCGGCGCCATATTGGAGCTGGTACCTGGCGAGCGAATCCTGGAAGGGGCGCGCCGCCTGGGCTATGAATGCCCGCAGGCTTGTCGCAATGGCGTATGCCACGTGTGTGCGGCGCTGCTGGTGGAGGGCCGGGTGCAACAAGCCGGTGAGGTTCGCGACCATGGTGAGTTCTTCACCTGCATCGCCGAACCGCTGGAAGATTGCATTGTGTTGTGGGATGGCGTGTTGGCGCCGGGAGAGTTGCCATTGCGCAAGTTGTCGTGCCAATTGAGTGAGTGTGTGGAGGTCGGTGGCGATGTGTGGCGCGTGCGCCTGCGTGCCCCGGCCGGCAAAGCGCTGCGTTACCACGCCGGGCAATACCTGATGATTGAGCGGGAGAATGGCGAAAAATCGGCGTTCTCTCTGGCTTCCGCACCCCATGCCGGGCGCGAGCTGGAGTTGCATGTGCTGGCCCGCGAGGACAGCGCACGCAACCTGCTTGAACAGTTGCAACGCAACCAGATGGCGCGCATTGAACTGCCCTTTGGTGACACTCACCTGGCCGAATTGCCGGACGGGCCGCTAGTGCTCATCGCCGCCGGCACCGGCATGGCGCAGATGCACAGCCTCATCGAGCATTGTCGCGCCTCCGGCTTCAAGCACCCGGTGCATCTGTATTGGGGCGTGCGCCGCCCGGAAGATTTCTACGAAATTGAACACTGGGACCAGTGGCTGCAGCTGCCTAACCTGTTCCTGCACAAAGTCGTCAGCGACCTGTGCGGCTGGGAAGGGCGCTGCGGGCTGTTGCATGAGGCGGTGTGTGAAGACATCAGCGACCTCAAGGCCGTGCACGTTTACGCCAGTGGTTCGCCGGCGATGATTTACGGCACGCTGGATGCGCTGGTCGAAGCCGGCATGGATGCGCACCAGATGCGCGCCGATGTGTTCGCCTACGCGCCTCGGCCCTGATCCGATCACCGATCAAACTGTGGGAGCTGGCTTGCCTGCGATGGCGGCGTGTCAGCTTGCACACAGTGCACTGACCCACCGCCATCGCAGGCAAGCCAGCTCCCATAGGGATTTGTGTTTGCATCAAGGATTTGTGTCTGCTTTTAGAAGCGCACGCCGGTCGTGATCATCGCCGCATTGAACCCCAGCAACACCACTTCCGCCGCAACCGGCCCGTAATGGGTGCCCACGGACGGAATAATCACCGGCGCAATGCCGAAACGGTTCAATGGAATCTTGTCGCGGTATTTGCCGCGATAGCCCTGGATCGCCCCGCCCGTGAGTTTTAGATACACCGGATAGTCGGCCATGTCATAGCGTTTGCCCGCGTAGGCGTAATACGAGCGCTGGCTGAACGAGTTGCGAAACGTCGCCCCGCCATACACAAAACCTGAGGCTTCATTGCGCTCCAGGTTGATCAGATCCTGATTGTTGTTGTGCTTGGGGTCGGGCGAAAAGTGCCGGGTGTATACGCTGGTCTGCGCATACCAAAAACCTTTGTCGTCATTGGCCGGCGGTACTTCGGCGGCGAGTGCGGTAGTGGCCTGGGCAAGGAACAACAAGCCGGGCAGTCGGAATTTCTTCATGGGTGCGACCTCGGTAGTCGGTGTGATGGGCGGCTAGGTGGGTCGTGATGTGCGCGTTATTTTGACGGCTTGGCACATGCCCAGGCTGAACCGGGGCTGAAAGTACCGGGATTGCTGCGCGCAATCCTGACGAGTGGGGCACCGGGCTTATGCATTCGCTTATTCCTTAAAGGTATTTAATTTGTTACATAAATATCTTTAAGCTATATCTCAACGGACTACCGATTTATTCCAATAACCAATAACTGACCGCCACCGCCCGCCAGCCGGATCGATCGTACGAACTCAGAGCGTTGACGTTCTGATTGTTGATTCAAAGGGG
Organism: Pseudomonas fluorescens; assembly: GCF_002022275.1. GTDB lineage: Bacteria > Pseudomonadota > Gammaproteobacteria > Pseudomonadales > Pseudomonadaceae > Aquipseudomonas > Aquipseudomonas fluorescens_AJ. Next base: position 385,973 of record NZ_MSDF01000014.1, on the reverse strand, counting down.
AGCGGTATGGGGAGTTACAGGAAACACGCGCTGTACTCAGCGATTTTGTCAGCCAATTTGCTGACCGCTGCAGGCTTCAACCCGGTATCGGCGGCCGAAACAACCACCGCCGACGCACCAAAGCTCGACACCGTCATCGTCACCGGTACCCGCGCCCAAGAGCGCACCGCCAGTGCTTCGCTGTCACCCATCGATGTGATTTCCGGCGATACCCTGCGCAGCACCGGCTCCGATGAGCTGGGCGCCGTGTTGGCGCGCCTGATTCCATCGATCAACTTCCCGCGCCCAAGCCTGGTGGATGGCGCGGAGCTGGTGCGGCCTGCGCAGTTGCGCGGCCTGTCGCCGGATCAGGTGCTGGTGCTGGTTAACGGCAAGCGCCGCCACACCAGTGCGTTCGTCAATTTGGGCGGTGCGGTGGGCCGTGGCTCGGCACCCGCGGACCTGAATGCGATCCCGCTGTCGGCGGTGGACCACATCGAAGTGCTGCGCGATGGTGCATCCGCCCGTTATGGCTCCGACGCGATTGCCGGGGTGATCAACGTGATCCTCAAGCACGACGACCACGGTGGTTCGATTTCGACCAAGTTCGGTGAATACAAAAAAGGTGACGGTATCCAGCGCAATGTCAGCGGCAATACCGGCTTTGCGCTGGGTGACAATGGCTTTATCAACGTGTCGGGCGAAGGCGCCGACAACGATTACACCAACCGCGCAGGCGACGATTTCCGACCGGGCAGTGTAGGTTCCACTACTTACGGCCAGCGCGTGTTCCGTCAGGGCGAGCCGGCAACCAATGAAGGCAAATTCCAGTTCAACTCCGAATATTCTTTCAACGACGCGGCCGAGTTCTACAGTTTCGGCGGCTACAGCAAGCGGCGCGGCGAAACGGCGGCGTTTTACCGGGCGAGCAATGCGTCCAACAACATCCCCGCGCTCAACCCCAATGGTTACTTGCCGCTGATCAAGGGTGATCTGGAAGATACCTCGTTGGTGGTCGGGTTGCGTGGCTTGCTGGCTTACGACTGGCATTACGACCTGTCGGCCAACTATGGCAAGAACCAATATGAGTTGAGCACCGAAACCATCAACACCTCACTCGGCCTGGCGACGCCGCGCAAATTCAACAACGGCACACTGAGCAATGACCAGAAACAGGTCAGCCTGGACCTGTCCCGCGAATTTGATCTGGGCTTTCTGCCTTACCCGGTGTCGGTGGCCTTCGGCGGTGAATACCTGCATCAGGGTTATGAAATCGAAGCGGGCGAGCCAGCGTCCTACTACCAGACCGGCAGTTCGGGCCTCGGTGGTTTCCGCGATGCCGACGCCGGCAGCAGCTCGCGGCACAACTGGGCCCAGTACCTGGACCTGGAAACCAACTTCACCGAAAAACTCAGTGCCTCGGCGGCCGTGCGCCACGAGGATTACAGCGACTTCGGCTCCAACGTCAGCGGCTCGTTGTCGGCGCGTTACGACTTCACCCCGCAAGTGGCCTTGCGCGGCAGTATTTCCAACGGTTTCCGCGCGCCGTCCCTGGCCCAGCAGAACTTTGCCTACACCTCGTCGCAGTTGATTGGCAGCACTATCCAGGAGGCGGGCACCTTCCCGGCCAATAGCCAGGTCGCCCGTCTGTTGGGCGCCGAAGACCTGAAAGCCGAGAAATCACGCAACTACAGCCTGGGCCTGGTGCTGGAACCGGCAGATGATCTGACCGTGACCCTCGATGTGTACCGCATCGACATCCGCGACCGCATCAGCCTGTCGTCCAACCTCAACCTCAACCCGGCGACCATTGCCTACCTGCAAGCCAACGGGGTCGGCAACATCAACTACACCACGGCGCGTTACTTCACCAACGCCACAGACACCAGCACCGACGGCGTCGATCTGGTGGCCAACTACCGCTACCAGTTCGATAACGGCATCCGCTGGAACAGCACCGTGGGCTACAACTACAACCACACCAAAGTGACCGACGTGAAGGCCAACCCGGCCATCCTCGACAGCTTGGGCGCCAACCTTCTGCGGGTAGACCGTCGCGAGCAGATCGGTTTGCTCGGCGACACCACGCCTCAGCACAAACTGACGCTGGGTAACGATTTCACCTACGGCAATTGGGCGCTGCACAGCAACCTGGTGCGCTATGGTGAGTTCACCAGTTACCAGACGGACAAGGTCAACGATCAGACTTTCAACGCGACCTGGATACTGGATTTGTCGGCGGACTATAAGCTCAAGAATTGGACCTTCACCCTGGGTGGCGACAACATCACCGACAAATACCCGGAGAAGGTCAACGCGTTCGCCAGCAGTGGCGGCAACCTCGCCTACAGTACTTTTTCGCCGTACGGTTACAGCGGCGCGTTTTATTACGGTAAAGTTGCCTATAACTGGTAGTACGCAGGAGACCTAAGCGATTCGCCATGACTGTTATTGAATCCGATCTTATGCAATTGGCTTACCCTCCGCGGCTCGATCTGGGGCCGCAACTCACTCACGAACAGTTGATGAGCTCAATGCAGGCCACCATGGCCCGGCATAAGGGTGGGCCGGTCTGGCTATTCGCTTATGGTTCGCTGATCTGGCGTCCCGAATGCTCCTCGACCGAGCGCGTGCGGGCACGGGTCCACGGTTATCACCGGGGCCTGTATCTGTGGTCGCATGAGCATCGGGGTACGCCGGAGCTGCCGGGTTTGGTCTTTGGTCTGGATCGCGGCGGCTCCTGCAGCGGGTTTGCCTACCGCTTGCCGGAAGACCAGCTCGAAGCCTCGCTTTACGCTTTGTGGCAGCGTGAGATGCCTTACCCCTCCTACCGGCCGCACTGGCTCAACTGCCGTCTCGAAGATGGCAGCCAGGTACAGGCGTTGGGGTTTGTGTTGGAGCGGCACTTGCCAAGCTATGCCGGCAACCTGCCCGACATCGTGCTCAACCACGTGCTGGAAAGCGCTTGCGGGCGTTACGGCACTACGCGCGATTATGTCGAGCAGACCGTCAACGCCCTGCGTAGCCACGCCATGCCAGACAAAAATCTGGAGGCGCGGCTCAAGCGTTGTGCGAAGGGATGTTCAGGCGGCGATTAACGCGCCGTGCTGATGCTGTTGGTGTGCCACAGCGTTGGGATCAGGAACGCGATTGCCAACAGGCACGCGCCTACCAGCAGTACGAAACCCCCGTCCCAGCCAAAATGGTCGACCGTGTAGCCCATGGCTGCACTGGCGGCCACCGAGCCTCCCAGGTAACCGAACAAACCGGTGAACCCCGCAGCGGTACCGGCGGCTTTCTTCGGTGCCAGTTCCAGCGCTTGCAGGCCGATCAGCATCACCGGGCCGTAAATCAGGAAGCCGATCGAGAACAGCGCAATCATGTCGACCATCGGGTTGCCCGGCGGGTTGAGCCAGTAAACCAGCGTCGCCACGGTGACCAGCGCCATGAATACGATGCCGGTCAGGCCACGGTTGCCACGGAAGATCTTGTCCGACATCCAGCCGCACAGTAGCGTGCCCGGAATGCCCGCCCACTCATAGAAGAAGTACGCCCACGAGGTTTTATCCACGTCGAAGTGCTTGGCTTCCTTGAGATAAGTCGGCGCCCAGTCCAGCACGCCGTAGCGCAGCAGGTAGACGAAGACGTTGGCGAAGGCGATGTACCACAGCATTTTGTTGCGCAGCACGTACTTGACGAAGATTTCCTTGGCGCTGAATTCTTCTTCGTGGCTGGCGTTGTAGCCTTCCGGGTAATCGTTCTTGTATTCCTCGATCGGCGGCAGGCCCACCGATTGCGGGGTGTCGCGCATGGTGATGAAGGCAAACGCCGCCACTGCCAACGCCACGGTCGCCGGCACGTAGAAGGCTGCGTGCCAGTCGTTGAACCAGGCCATGCCGAGCAGGAACAGCGGGCCAATCAGGCCGCCGCCGACGTTGTGCGCCACGTTCCACACCGACACCACGCCGCCGCGTTCTTTCTGCGACCACCAGTGCACCATCGTTCGTCCACTTGGCGGCCAGCCCATGCCTTGAGCCCAGCCATTGATGAACAGCAAAATGAACATCATGGTCACGCTGGACGTCGCCCAAGGTGCGAAACCGAAAATGAACATCACGCCCGCTGATATCAGCAGGCCGAAGGGCAGGAAGTAGCGTGGGTTGGAGCGGTCGGACACCAGGCCCATGAGGAACTTGGACAAGCCGTAGGCAATCGCAATCGCCGACATCGCCAGGCCCAGTTGACCACGGGTGTAACCCTCGTCGATCAAGTAGGGCATGGCCAGGGAGAAGTTTTTACGCAGCAGGTAGTACCCGGCGTAACCGAAGAAAATACCGGCGAAGATCTGCCAGCGCAGTCGTCGGTAGGTACTGTCTATTTTTTCTTCAGGCAGGCGTGCCTGGTGTGCGGCAGGTCGAAAGAAAGCAAACATTCAAGAGCTCCAAATTTCTTGTTTTGACTGCGGATGCGAATGTTACAGTTTCGTTACCGAAAATAGCATCGCCTCTTATCTGCAAACACAGGAAATGGGAGCAATTGCATGTTCTCTTATGAACATGTCGTGAATAGATAAGTGTGGGTCGTGATAGGTGCTCAAGAACACTGAAGATCAAATGTGGGAGCTGGCTTGCCTGCGATGGCGGTCTGTCAGTGATATCGCTATCGCAGGCAAGCCAGCTCCCACATTAACCACATTTCAAGTCATTACCGGGTTTGGACCACGACTTTGCCCACCGCCTTGCGCTGCCCCAGGTCATTGATAGCCTGGGCGGCCTGCTCCAGTGGGTACACCTGCGATACCAATGGCTTGAGCTTGCCCTCGGCATACCAGGTAAACAGTTGCTGGAAGTTCGCCGCATTATCCTGCGGCTGGCGCTGGGCAAACGAACCCCAGAACACCCCGACCACGGAGGCGCCCTTGAGCAGCGCCAGGTTCACCGGCAACTCGGGAATGCGCCCGCTGGCAAAACCCACCACCAACAGACGGCCGTTCCAGGCAATGCCACGGACGGCCTGGTCAAACAGGTCACCGCCCACCGGGTCGTAGATCACATCTACGCCGTTGCCGTCGGTCAGGCGTTTGATTTCGTCTTTAAGATTGGCTTCGCTGTAATTGATCAACTCATCAGCGCCGGCCGCCTTGGCCACCGCGAGTTTGTCGGCACTGCTGGCGGCGGCAATCACGCGGGCGCCCATGGCCTTGCCGATTTCCACCGCAGCCAGGCCCACGCCACCAGAGGCGCCGAGTACCAGCAGGGTTTCGCCGGGTTGCAGGTTGGCGCGTTGTTTCAGCGCGTGCATCGAGGTGCCGTAGGTCATGCTGAAGGCGGCGGCGGTGTTGAAGTCCATGCTTGGCGGGATCGGCAGCACGTTGTAGCCCGGCACTGCGACCTGTTCGGCGAAACTACCCCAGCCGGTCAGCGCCATGACGCGGTCGCCCACCCTCAAATGGCTGACCTTTTCACCGACTTCACTGACCACGCCCGCCGCCTCGCCGCCTGGCGAAAACGGGAAGGGTGGCTTGAACTGGTATTTGCCCTCGATGATCAGGGTGTCCGGGAAGTTGACCCCGGCGGCGTGCACGTCCAGCAGGATTTCGTTCTTCTTGATCGCAGGGCTTTCGATCTCTTCCAGCACCAGGGTTTCGGCGGGGCCGAAGGCTTTGCACAGCACAGCTTTCATCGGACTATTCCTTTTGGCATCGTGGCCGATAAGTGTAGGAGGGTACGCCCGTGGGTCAACGAGCATGCCCGGGCCTGATAAGCCGCCATAAGCTTGTGCTCAGCCTTGCTAGCGTTATGCTAGCCCGCAACCGAATTCGAGGAATGAACTGTGAAAGCGTGGATCCTGTTGATGCTGGCCCTGACCTTGCCGATGGCAGCCCAGGCCGAAGAAGCCAAAGAAGGTGAGGCACCGAAGGTCAGCTATATCAGCTTGACCCCGCCGTTCGTGGGCAACTATGGCCTGGACGGCACGGCAAAGCTCAAGGTGTTCAAGGCCGACATCGCCTTGCGCGTGACCGGGCCTGAAGCGGCTGCGGCCGTCAAAGCCAATGACCCGCTGATCCGCAACCAGTTGGTCGCGCTGTTCACCCAGCAGACCAGCGAGGCCATGAGCACGGTCGAAGGCAAAGAAAAACTGCGCCAGGAAGCCTTGAAGCAAACCCAGCAAGTGATGAACGACGAGACCGGCAAGCCGGTGGTTGAAGACCTGTTGTTCAACAACCTGATCATCCAGTAACGCTCTCAACGCAATTGAATGATGGCCGCCCATTGCTCGGCGGTCACCGGCATTACGGAAAGCCGGCTGCCTTTTTGCACCAGCGGCAGTTCGGCGAGGGCGGTTTGCTGTTTCAGGTAGCCAAGGCCCAGCGCTTTGGGAAAGGTTTTAACGTGGGCCACATTGATGGCGCTCCACGGGTTTTTCTCGGCTGTGGCTTTGGCGTCGAAGTAGTGGCTTTCCGGCTCCAGCGCCGTCGGGTCCGGGTATGCCGCTTCGACGATTTTGCCGATGCCGGCAATGCCTGGCTCCGGGCAACTGGAGTGATAGAAGAAAAACTCATCGCCCACTGCCATGGCCCGCAGAAAGTTGCGCGCCTGATAGTTGCGCACCCCGTCCCAGCGGGCTTCGCCGAGCTTTTCCAGACCGTCGATGGAGAGTTCGTCGGGCTCGGATTTCATCAGCCAGTAGGCCATTTTTGGGCTCCTGAAAAAGGCATTGGGCAAGTTGTCGGGCAATTCCATGACAAACCGACAGTCGGTTGGCGTCAAGGTTTGCGTGTTGGTTCACGTTACCGCAGAATGCCCGCCTTCAAGCTTGACGCAGCTGCAACGGACTACTTTGGAACGTTGTTGTCATCGTGTACGAGGTGCCTGCAGGGGGGCAATCGATGCAACGTAAACCGGATTTACTATGGATTTTGGTTATTTTGTTTGGTCTGGGCGTCGTGACCACCGGGTATGCGCAGAGCAAATGGTCGAACAAGACCGATGCACCCGTTGAACTGGCTCAGCAGCAGCCGCAACCGTTCAAGCGTTAACACGGCTTCAAGGCGTCGCTGATTCCGGCGACGTTTCTGCGATATACCATTGCTTATCGGTGACAGTGCCTGCCAACGGCACGTCCCAGCTTGCCTGCGCCAATCGATCGACTTTCTGACATTCATGGGCCAGGCCCAGCAGCGTCGGTTTGCGCCAGCTTTTGCGTCGAGCCAGGTAAGCGAGACTGCGGTCGTAGAACCCGCCGCCCATGCCCAGGCGTCCGCCGACATCATCGAACCCCACCAACGGCAACAGCACCAAATCCAGGGCCCAGACCTGGCGTTGCTGGTGGGCATTCACCCGCGGTTCAAGAATGCGAAAGCGGTTGGGCTGCAACTTATCCCCAGGCCGCACGCGTTGAAACACCATCTTTGTTCGTGGCCAGGCACTGAGCACCGGCAGGTAGGTGGCTTTGCCCCGGCGCTGAGCGGCGCGCAGCAGCAGGCGCGGATCGATTTCACCGTCCGTCGGTAGGTATAAAGAGATATGTTTGGCCCGGCGAAACAGCGGGTGCTGTGCCAGTTGCCGATACAGGCCAAGGGCGGCCTTGCGCTGCTCGCTCGGCGACAGTTCGCGGCGGGCTTTACGCAACATGCGTCGAAGGTGCGGACGGGAAAGCGGCGCAGGTTCGGTCATGGTTTTCGGCTCATAAAACAATGCCAGTCCGAGGACTGGCATTGAGTTTGGGAATTCAGGCTCCCCGACAGAGCCGCTGTCGACTTAGCCCTTGAACCCGAAAGTTCAAGGTGGAAGATGCAGTAGGCTTTAAGGCTTTCCGTCTAGCGGACATGCACACCAGCCCAACGTGCAACTTCCAGGGTAGTGCGAATCGGCTCAGGGACATCGCCGACTGGCAAACACGCCAGGGAGTGGGGCGAGTATACCTTAAACAGTCGCGGCAATCAGCCCTTGGGTGGCTCTGGATCGGTAGAAAGTACCAGATCCACGCGCTCCAGCAGGTCACGCACCTGCTCGCGCGTCGAGCCGCTGGCCTGCACGTCAGGCTGTTCCTGCTTATGCAGCAAATCGTGGGTAATGTTCAGTGCGGCCATCACGGCGATGCGATCGGCACCGATGACTTTGCCGCTGCTGCGGATTTCACGCATCTTGCCATCCAGGTAGCGGGCGGCACTCACCAGGTTGTTGCGCTCTTCCTGGGGGCAGATGATCGAATATTCTTTGTCGAGGATCTGCACGGTTACGCTATTGCTTGAACTCATGAGTCTTGCTCCAGGGCCTTCAGGCGCGAAATCATCGATTCGACCTTACGCCGGGCGATTTCGTTTTTTTCAATGAGGTGAGCGCGTTCCTCGCGCCAGGTCTTTTCCTGAGCTAATAGGAGTCCGTTTTGACTCTTAAGTTGCTCGACCCGATCAATTAGCAGTTCGAGTCTGGCCATCAGCGCTTGCAGGTCGGTGTCTTCCATTGGGTTCCACTGGATTTGTCTGATGAATGGCAACTGCAGGATAAACGATCTGACGCCCTTGATAGTCTTGGTACGTCTGCCGGTGCTAGGATACAGCGCTCCATTCTAGACATTGCGCCGTCTGGCGCCTAGCTCACCATGCCTATTCAGAACTCCCCGTACGACGCTTTTTCCAAACTGCTGAGCACCAGCGGTCACCCTTGCTCGCCTGCTGAACTGCACGGCGTGTTGCTGGGCCGCAGTTGCACCGGTGTTGGCTTCGATGCCGACAACTGGCTGGCCGATGTGGCCGAGCTGCTGGAAACCGAACCTACCGACAACGTGCGTAACGCGCTGATCGGCCTGCAGGAAATGGTCAAGGGCGAGCTCACCGGTGATGACGTCACCGTGGTCCTGCTGCTGCCGACCGACGACGCGCCGCTGACCGAACGCGCCGCAGCGCTGGGCCAATGGTGCCAGGGTTTCCTCCACGGTTTTGGGGTGAACGCCGGCGGCCTCGAGCTGAGCACCGACGCCAAGGAAGTGTTGCAGGATTTGGCAGCCATCTCCCAGGTGCAAGATGCCCTGGAAGAATCCGAAGACGGCGAAGGCGACTACATGGAAGTCATGGAATACCTGCGCGTTGCGCCGCTGCTGCTGTTCACCGAGACCAAAAAGTCTGCTGAACCTGCTTCGCCCAAGCCGTCGCTGCATTAAGAAAGGACACCCATCTGCCCATGATCCATATCCCCAAAGCGGAATACACCCGGCGCCGCAAGGCGCTGATGGCGCAGATGGAACCCAACAGCATCGCGATCCTGCCCGCTGCCGCTGTGGCGATCCGCAACCGTGATGTGGAGCATGTGTACCGCCAGGACAGCGATTTCCAGTACCTCAGCGGCTTCCCCGAACCGGAAGCGGTGATTGTGCTGATGCCCGGTCGCCAGCATGGCGAGTACGTGCTGTTCTGCCGCGAACGCAATGCCGAGCGCGAACTCTGGGACGGCCTGCGCGCCGGCACCGAAGGCGCGATCCGCGACTTTGGTGCCGACGATGCCTTTCCCATTACTGATATCGACGACATCCTGCCCGGTCTGATCGAAGGCCGTGACCGGGTGTATTCGGCCATGGGCAGCAATGCCGAATTCGACCGGCATGTGATGGAGTGGATCAACGTGATCCGCTCCAAAGCGCACCTCGGCGCCCAGCCGCCGAATGAATTTGTTGCCCTGGATCATCTGCTTCACGACATGCGTCTGTATAAATCGGCGGCAGAAGTGAAGGTAATGCGCGAGGCCGCACGAATTTCCTGCGCCGCCCACGTGAAGGCCATGCAGGCCAGCCGCGCCGGGCTGTATGAGTTCAGCCTGGAAGCCGAGCTGGACTACGAATTTCGCAAGGGCGGCGCGAAGATGCCTGCCTATGGCTCGATCGTCGCCGCCGGGCGCAACAGCTGCATCCTGCATTACCAGCAGAATGACGCGGTGCTCAAGGATGGCGATCTGGTGCTGATCGACGCCGGTTGCGAGATCGACTGCTACGCCAGCGACATCACCCGTACCTGGCCGGTCAGCGGAACGTTTTCGCCGGAACAGAAGGCGATCTACGAAATTGTGCTGGCTTCCCAGGAAGCGGCCTTTGCCGAGATTGCGCCGGACAAACACTGGAATCAGGCCCACGAGGCCACAGTGCGCGTCATCACCGCGGGTTTGGTGAGGCTCGGTTTACTGCAAGGTGACGTCGACGAGTTGATCGCCAGCGAAGCCTACCGCGCCTTTTATATGCACCGCGCCGGCCACTGGCTGGGCATGGATGTGCACGATGTGGGCGAATACAAAGTGGGCGGTGAATGGCGCGTGCTGGAAGTCGGCATGGCGTTGACTGTGGAGCCGGGCATCTACATCTCGCCGGACAACCAGAACGTTGCAAAGAAATGGCGTGGCATCGGCGTACGCATCGAGGACGACGTGGTAGTGACCAAGAAAGGCTGTGAAATCCTGACCGACGGCGTGCCCAAGACTGTCGCCGATATCGAAGCGCTGATGGCGGCCGCCCGATGAGCCGGGTCAACCTGGCGATTATCGGCGGCGGCCTGGTGGGCGCCAGCCTGGCGCTGGCGTTGCAGGCCGGGGCCAAGGCGCGTGGTTGGAAGATCGTGCTGATCGAACCGTTCGCCCCGGGCGACAGCTACCAGCCGAGCTACGACGCGCGGTCTTCGGCGCTGTCGTTTGGTGCCCGTCAGATTTACCAACGCTTGGGCCTGTGGCAGGACATCGCCCGCCGCGCCGAGCCGATCAAGCAGATCCACGTGTCCGACCGTGGGCGTTTCTCCACCGCGCGTTTGTCGGCGATGGAAGAGGGCGTGCCCGCGCTGGGTTACGTCGTGGAAAATGCCTGGCTCGGCCAATGCCTGTGGAAAGGTCTGGATAAAGAAGTGATCAGTTGGCGCTGCCCGGCGGAAGTCACGCGCATGGAGCCGTTGCCCGACGGTTATCGCCTGACGCTTAACGATGAAACGGTCCTTGAATGTGATCTGGCAGTACTGGCGGACGGTGGCCGCTCCGGTTTGCGCGAGCAACTGGGCATCGGCGTGAAAACCCGCCCGTATAACCAGAGCGCGCTGATCGCCAATATCACCCCAAGCGAATCTCACAACGGCGAGGCATTCGAACGCTTCACCGACGAAGGCCCGATGGCCTTGCTGCCGCTGCCCGACAACCGTTGCGCGCTGGTGTGGACGCGCATTGGCATGGACGCTCAGCGCTTGGCCAACCTTGATGAACGCAGTTTTCTCAGTGAATTGCAGGGCGTATTCGGCTATCGCCTGGGCACCTTGAAGCAAGTCGGTGCCCGGCATTTGTATCCGCTGACGTTGGTAGAGGCCGAAGAGCAAGTGCGCTCGCACCTGGTCGTCCTCGGCAATGCCGCTCACAGCCTGCATCCGATTGCCGGGCAGGGGTTCAACTTGTCCCTGCGCGATGCGAATGCCTTGGCCGAAGCCCTGCTGGCCGGGCCGCAGACCCCGGGTGATTTGGCGACGTTGCAAAGCTATCGCGAGCGTCAGCGCCTGGATCAGAAACTGACCGTGGGCTTCTCCGACCAAGTCACGCGCCTGTTTGGCAGCGCTCAACCGTTGGTCGCGCTGGGCCGCAACATGGGCCTGCTGGGCCTGGACTTGCTGCCGCCGGCCAAACGCTGGTTTGCTCGTCAGGCCATGGGCCTGGGCACGCGCTCCGATGGGTAAGTGGCTGATCCAACGGCTGGGCAAGGCGCGGCTGCTGCGCTGGATCATGACCTTGTACCCGCCATACCTGGGCGCGGGCATCAGTGTGCAACACATGAGCGCCGACTTTCGTCACGTCAAAGTGCGCATGGGCCTGGGCTGGTACAACCGCAATTACGTCGGCACGCAATTCGGCGGCAGCCTGTATTCGATGGTCGACCCGTTTTATATGCTGATGCTGATGGAGAACCTGGGCCGCGACTACATTGTGTGGGACAAGGCCGCGAGCATCGACTTCATCTCGCCGGGCAAAGGCCCGGTGTACGCCGAATTTTCCATCGACGAAACCTTGCTTGATGAGGTGCGTCGCCAGACCGAAGGGGGCGAGAAGTATTTGCCCCAGCTCAAGGTCGAGATTCATGACGGCGCCGGCACTCTGGTGGCGTGCGTCGACAAAACCCTTTACGTGCGGCGCAAGCCGCCAGCAAGGCAGGCTTAAAGCATGGACATGCGCGCAGATGTGCTGATTGTCGGGGCCGGAATGGTCGGAAGCGCCCTGGCGCTGGCGTTGCAGGGCAGTGGCCTGCAGGTGCTGCTGCTCGACGGTAGCCCGCTGAGCGTCAAACCGTTTGACCGTGCTGCAGCTTTCGAACCTCGCGTGAGCGCCTTGTCGGCGGCCAGCCAGCGCATCCTCGAGCGCCTTGGTGTGTGGCAGGGCATCGTCGACCGGCGCGCCAGCCCTTACGGCGAAATGCAGGTGTGGGACGGCAGCGGCACCGGGCAGATCCACTTTTCGGCGGCCAGTGTGCACGCTGAGGTGCTTGGGCATATCGTCGAGAACCGTGTGGTTCAGGATGCCTTGCTCGACCGCCTGCACGACTGCGATTTGGGCCTTCTGGCCAACGCGCGCCTGGAGCAGATGCGCCGCTCTGGCGACGATTGGCTGCTGACCCTGGCCGATGGTCGCAAACTGCGCGCGCCGCTGGTGGTCGCCGCCGACGGTGCAAATTCTGCCGTACGGCGCCTGACCGGCACCGCGACCCGCGAATGGGATTACTTGCACAACGCCATTGTCACCAGTGTGCGCAGCAGCCAGGCGCACCAGCGCACGGCCTGGCAACGCTTTACCGACACCGGCCCGCTGGCGTTTCTGCCGCTGGTGCGGGACGGGCAGGAGGACTGGTGTTCGATCGTCTGGTCGACCACGCCGGCTGAATCCGAACGCCTGATGGCACTGGATGATGAGAGCTTCTGCCGTGAGCTGGAGCGCGCCTTTGAAGGGCGCCTTGGCAGCGTAATCAGCGCTGATCCGCGCGTTTGTGTGCCGCTGCGTCAGCGCCACGCCAAACGCTACGTCGCCGAAGGCCTGGCGTTGATCGGCGACGCGGCCCATGTGATTCATCCGTTGGCGGGGCAGGGCGTAAATCTGGGCTTCCTCGATGCAGCGACATTGGCCGAAGTGCTGTTGTCTGCGACCGAGCGCGGCGAGCGCCTGGCGGATGTGAAAGTGCTGAGCCGCTACGAGCGTCGGCGCATGCCGCACAACCTCGCCTTGATGGCGGCGATGGAAGGTTTCGAGCGGCTGTTCCAGGCCGATCAACTGCCGCTGCGCTGGCTGCGCAACGCCGGGTTGAAAATGGTCGACCAAATGCCCGAAGCCAAGGCCGTGTTCGTGCGCCAAGCCCTCGGCCTCACCGGTGACCTCCCGGACCTGGCCAAACCCTGAACCTGAAATGCAGCCCCCTGTGGGAGCCGGGCTTGCCCGCGATGAGGCCATCAGCCCCAGCGCAAACCCCGGCCACGCAACATCTCGTAACGCCTCCACCAAGCGCCACCAAATGTGAGTCCTTATCATTTGCGCTCCTTCGATCACGAGAGACCGCAACCATGTCGGCACCCAAGCGCCTCCTGACTGCCCTGGCACTCACCCTTATCGGCACCACCACCGTGCAGGCGGCCGACGAAGTGGTGGTCTACTCCTCGCGTATCGACGAACTGATCAAGCCGGTGTTCGACGCCTACACCCAAAAGACCGGCGTACAGGTGAAGTTCATCACCGACAAGGAAGCCCCGCTGATGCAGCGCATCAAGGCCGAGGGCGAAAATGCCACCGCCGACCTGCTGCTGACCGTCGACGCCGGCAACCTCTGGCAGGCCGAGCAAATGGGCATCCTGCAGCCGTTCACCTCCGAAGTGATCGACAAGAATATCCCCCTGCAATACCGCTCTTCCAAACACGCCTGGACCGGCCTGAGCCTGCGCGCACGAACCATTGCTTATTCCACTGCGCGGGTAAAACCGGGCGACCTGACCACCTATGAAGCCCTGGCCGACAAGCAGTGGGAAGGCCGTCTGTGCCTGCGCACGGCGAAAAAGGTCTACAACCAGTCGCTGACCGCCACCCTCATCGAAACACATGGTGCAGCCAAGACTGAAGAAATCGTCAAAGGCTGGGTCAACAACCTGTCCACCGACGTGTTCTCCGATGACGTCGCCGTGCTCGAAGCCATCAACGCCGGGCAGTGCGACGTGGGCATCGTCAACACTTACTACTACGGCCGCCTGCACAAACAGAAGCCGGACCTGGCGGTAAAACTCTTCTGGCCGAACCAGGGTGACCGTGGCGTGCACGTGAACCTGTCCGGCATCGGCCTGACCAAACACGCGCCGCACCCGGAAGCCGCCAAAGCCCTGGTGGAGTGGATGACCACGCCTGAGGCGCAGAAGATCTTTGCTGATGTGAACCAGGAATTCCCGGCCAACCCGGCGGTACCGCCGTCGGCCGAAGTGGCGACCTGGGGCAAGTTTGTGGCGGACACCTTGCCGGTGGAAGTGGCGGGCAAGCGCCAGGCCGAGGCCATTCGGTTGATGGATCGCGCCGGCTGGAACTAAGTACAATCAGCAGGACTGCGCAGATCTAAATGTGGGAGCGGGCTTGCTCGCGAAGGCGGTGTATCAGTCACACGTGTACCGACTGACACGACGCATTCGCGAGCAAGCCCGCTCCCACATTGGTTCGAGGCGAATTCAAAATCATCATTCCCCAGAGAGCTTTTCCTTGGCCCACCCCGCCCAGCGCCGCTGGTACCTGCCGGTCTTCACTGTCGCCGCCCTGGTGTTGCTGCCGCTGAGCGTACTGTTACTGTCCTGGCAAAGTATCGACCAGCAGATTTGGTCCCACCTCTGGGAAACCCAGATGCCGCGCCTGCTGGGCAATACCCTGACGCTGGTGCTGGGCGTCGGCGTTGGCGTGACGGTGTTGGGCGTCAGCCTGGCCTGGCTGACCAGTCTCTGTGAATTTCCCGGCCGGCGCTGGCTCGACTGGGCGCTGATGCTGCCTTTCGCCATTCCCGCCTATGTGTTGGCGTTCGTATTCGTCGGCCTGCTGGACTTCTCCGGCCCCGTGCAAACCCTGCTGCGTGAATGGTTTGGCACAGGTTTGCGTTTGCCACGCGTGCGCTCTACCAGCGGCGTGATTATCGTGTTGGTGCTGGTGTTCTATCCCTACGTCTACCTGCTGGCGCGCACTGCGTTTTTGGCTCAAGGCAAAGGCCTGATGGAAGCGGCGCGGGTGCTGGGCCAATCGCCCTGGCAAGCATTTTGGCGCGTGGCGCTGCCTATGGCGCGGCCCGCGATCGGCGCGGGTGTGGCATTGGCCTTAATGGAAACCCTGGCCGATTTCGGCGCCGTATCAGTGTTCAACTTCGACACCTTCACCACCGCCATCTACAAGACCTGGTACGGCTTCTTCAGTCTGTCCAGCGCTGCACAGTTGGCCAGCCTGTTGCTGCTGGTGGTGATGCTGGTGCTTTACGGCGAGCGGCGTGCCCGCGGTGCCAGCCGCCCGAGCAATGAACGACCGCGAGGCAAAGCCCTGTATCACCTGCGTGGGTTCAAGGCGGCGGCGGCCACTGGTTGGTGTGGCTTGGTGTTCGCGTGTGCGTTTGTCATTCCGGTGCTGCAACTGGTCGTCTGGTTCTGGCAGCGCGGTCGGTTCGACCTGGATGAACGCTACACGGGCCTGATCGTCCACACGCTCTACCTGGGCGGCATTGCGGCGCTGATTACGGTCAGCGTGGCGCTGATACTGGCCTTCGCCAACCGCCTGGCGCCGACCCGGGCAATTCGCTCCGGCATCAGCCTGGCTAATGTCGGCTATGCCTTGCCGGGCTCGGTGCTGGCGGTGTCGATCATGTTGGCGTTCAGCTATCTGGACCGTGAACTGGTGGTGCCGCTGTCGGGCCTGCTGGGCGGCGCAGGCAAACCGCTGCTGCTCGGGAGCCTGGCGGCGCTGGTGCTGGCGTATCTGGTGCGGTTTCTGGCGGTCGCCTATGGGCCACTGGAAAACAGCCTGGCGCGAATCCGCCCGTCGTTACCGGAAGCAGCACGTAGCCTTGGCGTGAGCGGGCCGCGACTGTTTTGCAAAGTGTATCTGCCGTTGTTGTTGCCGGGGACCTTGAGCGCGGCGCTTCTGGTGTTTGTCGATGTGCTCAAGGAAATGCCCGCCACCCTGCTGATGCGCCCGTTCGGCTGGGACACCCTGGCAGTACGCATCTTTGAAATGACCAGTGAAGGCGAGTGGGCGCGGGCTTCGTTGCCGGCGCTGACCCTGGTGCTGGTCGGCCTGTTGCCGGTGATCGGGCTGATTCGACGCTCTGCACGGCCAATCGGTTAGGTGCCAGTCCTACGGCTTGCGGCTACAATGCGCGGCATTCGGTGCGCTTCGTCTTTCGGAGCGGGTCGCTGGGCGTGGCTGCAGGCCTTGTAATTCAAGGCATTCAGGCGCAAACAGCTGCTCCGCGCACCTTCGCCAAGCCCGGAAGGAGAAACCCATGGGACAGCGTACGCCTCTGTATGACCTGCATCTCGCCCTAGGCGCGAAAATGGTCGATTTTGGCGGTTGGGATATGCCTCTGCATTACGGCTCGCAAGTTGAAGAACACCATCAGGTGCGACGCGACTGCGGGGTGTTCGATGTATCCCATATGACCGTGATCGATGTCACAGGCCTTCAGGCCAGGGAATGGCTCCAGCACTTGCTGGCCAATGACGTCGACCGTTTGCATGGCTGCGGCCGTGCGCTTTACAGCGCCATGCTCAATGAGCAGGGCGGCGTGGTGGACGACATGATCGTCTACCGCACAGAAAGCGGTTACCGGTTGGTGGTCAACGCCGCCACGCGTGATCAGGATATGGCCTGGATGCAGGCGCAATTGGGCAGCTATTCAGTGCAACTTCATGAGCGGCCCGAATTGGCCATGCTCGCCATTCAGGGGCCCCACGCTCGGCAGAAAATCGCCGAACTGGTCACCCAGTCGCGCGGCACCCTGATCCATCAGCTCAAGCCGTTTGAAGGCCAGGCAGACGGCGACTGGTTTATCGCCCGTACGGGTTACACCGGCGAAGACGGCCTCGAAATCGTGCTGCCTGCCGATCAGGCTCCGGGTTTTTTCAACGACCTGGTGGGCGCCGGTATTTCACCCATTGGGCTCGGCGCCCGCGATACCCTGCGCTTGGAGGCTGGCATGAACCTCTATGGCCAGGACATCCACCAGGAGGTTTCGCCGCTTGCGGCCAACATGGCCTGGAGCATTGCCTGGGAGCCTGTCGAGCGTAACTTCATCGGCCGCGCTGCGCTGGAAGCGGAAAAAGCGGCAGGTGTGCAGTTCAAATTGGTCGGGCTGGTACTGGAGGAACGTGGAGTTTTACGCGCTCACCAGGTGGTTCGTATCGCCAATGTTGGCGAAGGAGAGATCACCAGTGGTAGTTTCTCTCCTACGCTGAGCAAATCCATTGCCCTGGCACGTGTACCGACGGCCACCGCCGATCGGGCCGAAGTGGAAATCCGCGGCAAGTGGTACCCGGTTCGAGTGGTCAAACCGACCTTCGTGCGCCATGGCAAAACCTTGATCTAACCTATTTCCGGCAGGCCAAAGGCCGCTGACATTTCTAATTGAGGACACAGATTATGAGCGATATCCCTGCCGACCTGCGTTTTGCCGAAAGCCATGAATGGGCCCGTCTGGAAGCTGACGGCACCGTGACTGTCGGTATCTCCGACCATGCCCAGGAAGCCTTGGGTGATGTGGTATTTGTTGAATTGGCCGAAGTCGGCGCTCAGTTTGAAGCTGAAGGCCTGGCGGGTGTGGTTGAGTCGGTGAAGGCTGCTTCGGATATCTACTCACCGGTTGCCGGCGAAGTGATTGCTGTCAACGAGGAGCTGGGCGGTAGCCCTGAGCTGCTGAATTCCGACCCGTACGGCGCCTGGATCTTCAAGCTCAAGCCAAGCAACCCGGCTGATCTGGAAAAGCTGCTGGATGCTGCAGGCTACAAAGCTGCCATCGGCGAATAAAGGCAGATAGCTGAAACAGCACAAACCAATGTGGGAGCTGGCTTTCCAGCTCCCACAGTTGATTGGGGTTTATTCCGGCTTCAGTACTGCTTTTACTGCTGCTACAGACCGCTCCACATCAGCCTCAGTCATCGCCGTAAACATTGGCAACGACACAATCAGACGCCCAACCTTTTCCGACACCGGGAACATGCCTTCCTTGAACCCCTGCGCCCGATAAAGGCTCAGCAGGTGGATCGGCGGGTAGTGATAGCCAATGCCCACGCCGTGGGCCTGCATCTGCTCCATGAACGTCGCGCGAGCCGGCAGGCCATCCTGACGCTCCGGCAGTACCAGCTGGAACAGGTGCCAATTGCTGTTTTCGAAATCGGCTGGTGGCAGTTGCGCGCCGTATTGCGCTTCAAAATCACTGCCGAAGCACTTGAAGTAGTGCCGTGCCAGGTTCTGGCGGTGCGCAGTGATCTTCTCGATATGAGCAAACTGGCCCAAGCCGATGGCTGCGGCGATATCGGTCATGTTGAACTTGCCGCCCAACACATCCACATCCAGCCCGTCGAAGCCGGTGCGGGTAACGCCCTGCAGACGATATTTTTCCGCCAGGCGTGCTTCCTCAGCGTTGTTCAACACCAGGCAACCGCCTTCAGACGACGTGATGTTCTTGTTGGCCTGGAAGCTGAACGACACGAAATCACCAGTCGCACCAATGCGCTCCCCGTCCCAGCTGGAGCCCAGGGCCTGGGCGGCGTCTTCGACGATGCGCAGGTTGTACTTGTTGGCCAGTGCATACAGCATCGGCATGTCCAGGGGCAGGCCGGCCAGGTACACCGGGATGATTGCCTTGGTACGCGGGGTGATGGCGGCTTCGACCTGCGCCAGGTCGATATTGCGGGTGACCGGGTCAATATCGGCAAACACGGGCGTGGCGCCCACTTCCAGAATCACGTTGGCGGTGGCGACCCAGGAAATAGGCGTGGTGATCACTTCATCCCCAGGCCCAATGCCGGCGATGCGCAACGCAATTTCCATGGTGCACGTGCCGGAGTTGAAGGTGCGCACCGGGCGGCCGCCAAAGTATTCCGACAACTGTGCTTCAAACGCCTGCACTTTCGGCCCGCTGGTGATCCAGCCCGAGCGCAGTACATCGCCGACCGCCGAAATGGTGGCTTCATCAATGGTAGGTTTGGAAAACGGCAGAAAAGGCTGTTGGCTCATGACGACGAATGCATCCGTTTCAGATAGGCGATGAGTGTTAAAGGTATCAGTACCGCATGGTTGCACGGTTTGACTGAATATAGCCTGTCGTGCGTGAACGAATCGTCATGTTGCGGGCAAAAAAATACCGCTTTCTCAGCGGCATTTCTTGCGGTGTGTCAGAAGGCTAACCGGGCTTCGAGGAACACATTTTGTTCCTTGAGTTTGCCTTTGAGCTGCTCATCGCGGGCGTTTATTCGGTTGGCGAAGGTGTTGTACCCCGTCTCGACTTTGCCCATGTCAACATAACGCCAGCCTGTGCCCAGGGTGAGTTTATCGCTGACTTTGGCATCCAGGCCCAGGCCTACGCTGTAGGCGAAGTTGTATTGGGTATTGCTGGCAAACTGACGGGTAGGGTTGCTCTGGAAGCCCCCTGCATCAATTTTCGCCACGCCCACTCCGGCCATACCGTAAAACGACAACCAGTCGTTGATCGGGATGTTTTTATAACCATTGAACATCAAACGCTGGCTGTCGACTTCGAGGCGGTTGACGTTGGCATTGAATGGCGCCCAGTAAGAATCGAACGTTGAGCTGCTGCGCGTGGTGTATTCACTTTCCAGACGCCAGCCATCGGAAAAGGCGTAGCCCAGGGCGAACGAGCCGGTAAAGGACTTGCTGCTATCGGGGGCCTCCACTTGCTGGGTGACACGAGGACTCGTCAGCAGGGCACTTGACAGGTTCTGGCGAGCGCTATTGAGTTTCGCTGACCCGTACCAGGTTTCTGCCTGGGCGTAAGAGGTGGCAAACGCTGAGAGAAGTAGCGCGTAGACAAGCTTTTGCATGGGGTTGATTCGCTTTATATAAAAGGAATCTTCAGCTTGTTGCCTGGCCCTTGAGGGTTCGATAGGACTTATCTGACAGCAGACGGAAAAATCGGAAATATGGTGCAATAAGCAATCGACGATCACTGAAAAGATAAAAAAATGCCGCTGAAAAAGCGGCATTTTTTATCGGTCGAGTGTTACTCGGTCACAGCGTTTTTCGCGAGGATGGCGTTAGCCAGCTCCATGTCCGTGGCTTGCAGGCCAGGGTTGTCGGCGCGGACTTTCTGCATGGCAGCTTCCAGGTATGGGCCGCGAATGCCGCCGTCGCTGGCAACAAAGCTGCCTGCGTCGTCCTGGGCCGCAACCACCAGCTTATGGTCCTTGAAGGTCAGGTACGTCGAGCCGGTAGTGGCGCCCGACGAGATGACATTGCGCCAGAAGCTGTCGGCCATGGCTGAACCGACAGGTAGGGAAAGCACAGCGAGGGTTGCGACAGCATATTTGAGACGCATGATGGGTGACTCCGGGTGGGTTATCTGTACTTTATGATTGTAATTACCCCAATCGAGTTCAATCCTGACTAAACAGTTTCAACCTGCAAAATCACCCCGTTTTGCCCAATCACGCGGACTTGAGCGCCTACAGGGCTGTCCGGGCCCGTCGCCATCCACACGCCATCGCCGACTTTTATCTTGCCACGGCCATCGACTATCGCCTGATGCACCACAAAGGTGCGCCCGATCAATTCTGAGCCACGCATGTTCAGCCCGGGCTGGTCGCTGACCTTGGCGCTGCTGCGCTGGCGCTTCCACCAGTACACCGCCGTCAGGATCGACAACACCGCGAACAGCAGCAGTTGCCATTCCAGCCCGAGTGGCGGGACCAGAAACTTGATCACACCGACGGCCGCCGCGGCGATACCCATCCATAGCAGGTACCCACCGGCGCCAAATACCTCAAGGATCAACAGCACCGTACCCAGTGCCAGCCAGTCCCAGAACGACAGATGCTGCAGGAATTCCCACATGGCGACTGCCTCAGCCTTTCTTGTTGTCGAAGGTTGCCTTGACGATCTCGCCGATGCCACCAATGGAGCCAATCATCTGACTCGCTTCCAGCGGCATCAGGATCACTTTGCTGTTGTTGGCGGAAGCCAGTTTGCCCAGGGCGTCGATGTATTTTTGCGCGACGAAGTAGTTGACCGCTTGCACGTTGCCCGACGCGATGGCTTCGGAGACCACTTTAGTGGCACGCGCCTCGGCTTCAGCTTGACGCTCACGGGCTTCCGATTCGAGGAATGCGGCCTGGCGGCTACCTTCGGCCTCGAGGATCTGCGCTTGTTTTTTGCCTTCGGCGGTCAGGATCGCCGACGCCCGCAGGCCTTCAGCTTCGAGGATCTGCGCACGCTTGATCCGCTCGGCTTTCATCTGGCCGGACATGGCGGCCATCAGGTCGGCAGGCGGGCTGATGTCCTTGATCTCGATACGGGTGATCTTGATGCCCCACGGCGCTGTAGCTTCATCGACAGTGCGCAGCAGTTTTTCATTGATGCCATCGCGTTGGCTCAACATCGCGTCCAGCTCCATGGAGCCGAGCACGGTACGAATATTGGTTTGCAGCAGGTTACGGATGGCGTGTTCGAGGTTGTTCACCTCATAGGCGGCCTGGGCGGTGTTGACCACCTGGAAGAAGCACACGGCGTCGATCTGCACGGTGGCGTTGTCGGCGGTGATCACTTCCTGGGGCGGAATATCCAGCACGCTTTCCATCACGTTGATCTTGCGACCGATGCGGTCCATGACCGGAATGATGATGTTGAGGCCGGGCTTGAGGGTGTTGGTGTAGCGGCCAAAACGTTCGACGGTCCACTGGTAGCCCTGAGGTACCACTTTAAAGCCCATGAACAGGATGGCCACGGCCAATCCCACGAAAAGAAGCAGTACGGTTCCGATCTGCATAGCGATTCCCTATCTGAAGGTGTCAGTGAAACGACATTGGGCCGATTGTAACGGTCTGGTCACCGATAAGAACGGTTTCATCGCCCAACTATCAAAGGATTTGTTTCTGAATCCCCCGGAGTAATCCGTAATACCTCCGCCATGGTTGTCAGCCCGGCTTTCACTTTGCGTAATCCGGCCATTCGCAGGCTTGACATGCCTTGCTCCAGCGCCGCCCGGCGCAGCGTCTGCACGTCGGCCCCGGGAGTGATCAGTGCTTTGAGTGCCTCGTTCATCACCATGATTTCGTAGAGTCCGGCGCGGCTCCGATAGCCACTGTCGCGGCATTCCACGCAGCCACCCGCCTCGTGCTCGATTTCCTGCGCACCCGTCGCGCGTTTGCAATGAGGGCATAGCAGGCGCACCAGGCGCTGCGCCATCACGCCAATCAACGTAGCTTTGATCAAGTAATGAGCGATTCCCAGTTCCTGCAAACGGCTGATTGCGCCTGGCGCATCGTTTGTATGCAGGGTCGCAAACACGAGGTGGCCGGTCAGTGCAGCCTGAACTGCCATTTCGGCCGTCTCCTGGTCGCGAATCTCGCCGATCATGATGATGTCCGGGTCTTGTCGCAGCAGTGCGCGAATGCCGCTGGCGAAGGTGAGGTCAATATTGTGCTGGACCTGCATCTGGTTGAAGGCCGGCTCAACCATTTCAATCGGGTCTTCCACGGTGCACAGGTTGACCTCCCGGGTCGCCAGCTGTTTGAGCGTGGCGTAGAGGGTGCTGGTTTTGCCCGAGCCGGTGGGGCCGGTCACCAGGATGATGCCGTTGGCTTGGTGGGTCATGGTGTGCCAACGCTGCTGGTCTTCGGGCGACAGGCCCAGTTGGTCAAAATCCTTGAGCAGTACCTGCGGGTCGAAAATCCGCATCACCAGCTTCTCGCCAAACACCGTCGGCAGGGTTGAGAGGCGCAACTCGACTTCGACGCCTGCAGGGCTTTTCGTCTTGACCCGCCCGTCCTGGGGTTTGCGTTTTTCAGCCACGTTCATGCGGCCCAGGCTTTTCAAGCGACTGATCACCGCCAGGGTGACCTGGGGCGGAAACTGGTAGACATCATGCAGCAACTCGTCGATGCGAAAGCGAACACGACCCTGATCGCCGCACGCTTCGATATGGATATCGCTGGCCCGTTGGTCGAAAGCGTACTGCAGCAGCCAATCGACGATATTGATGATGTGGGCGTCGTCGGCATCCGGCTCCTTGTCGCCGGCCCCCAGGTTGAGCAACTCGGGGTTCGCTGGCGACATCACCCGTTGATCAGCGCCGCTGACCGACTTGGCCAACCGGTAGAACTCGCCGATGCAACGCTGAATGTCCTGTGGGTTGGCGACCACCCGGATGATTGAGCGTTTTAGCACCTGCGCCAGGCCGGCCTCCCAACCGCTGACAAAAGGTTGCGCGCTGGCGACGGTGACGGTGTGCGCATCCACGGCCACCGCCAGAATGGCGTGGCGCTGCGCGAACGCGTGGGACATCAAGGGTACAACCGTCGCCACGTCGATTTTCAACGGGTCGATACGCAAATAAGGCTGCCCGGCACGTTGAGCGAGCCATTGCGTCAACGTTTCCAGGCAACCCCCCTCAGCCGCAATGCATTCCAGCGGGTGCCGGGTGGAAGAAACGGTCGACAACCTATGCGCCGCTTGCGTCGTGATCAAGCTTTGCTCGAGCAACGCTGGCAACAATTGATGCAGGTGCAATGGGCGATCTGGCAGTGGGGCGGCCATGAGGGGTTCCTGAAGGGTAGGGGTGTGATCCCAGACTAGTCAGCCCCTGACAGTCCTCCCCCTGGCGTGTATTGCAGGCTTTTACTGAGCGGCCGCCGTCACCGCTTCAGGCCGCGCAGAATCAGCGGGCCACAGGTCCAGCGAACACACGCTGATCAGGTTTCGAATCTTTTCACCGATGACTTGGGCGCGATGCCAGCTCAAACCGTCCATCACGATATCAATGCTCAGCAAGTCGGATTCCCGGTTCACAAGCACCTCTTGCGGCGTCAAAAACTGCAGCGCGAAATAGTTGAGGACCCGACACAGGACGTCCGGCTCCGCCTCAGCGACGATCCGGTAATGCGCCAGGCAATGGACGCTGGTGACGGCCCAGGCATCAACGCGGGAGACGGGGAAGGTGGTTTCGACGGCGTGCATGCTGATTCTCCAGATTCGACTGGAGAAATTTTTACACGCGTCCGCTGAGATTTCTTATCTAAAATTGAGCTTATTCAAGCCTGATAGAATAGATTGATTCGAAGTAAGCACTATCAAAGGTATTTTTATGCACAGTGAGTTGGACGTGTACGACCGCCGTATCCTCGCCCTGTTGCAGGAGGACGCCTCGCTCTCCAGCGCGCAGATCGCCGAGCAGGTCGGCCTGTCACAGTCGCCGTGTTGGCGGCGTATCCAGCGGCTCAAGGAAGAGGGCGTGATCCGCGGTCAGGTCACCCTGCTGGATCGAAAGAAGATCGGCCTCAACACGCAGATTTTCGCCGAGGTCAAACTCAACGCCCACGGGCGATCGAACTTCACAGAGTTCACCGACGCGATTCGCGGGTTTCCGGAGGTGTTGGAGTGTTATGTGCTGATGGGGGCGGTGGATTTTCTGCTGCGAATTGTTACGTCGGACATTGAGGCGTACGAGCGGTTTTTCTTCGAGAAGCTGTCGATGGTGCCGGGGATTCAGGAGGTGAATTCGATTGTGGCGTTGTCGGAGATCAAGTCCACCACCAGCCTGCCGGTCTTGCGCTGACCGTGTGGGAGCGGGCTTGCTCGCGAAAGCGGTGGATCAGACACACATTCAGTGACTGACACTCCGCTTTCGCGAGCAAGCCCGCTCCCACATTGGAACGCATTCCACTGTGGGAGCCGGGCTTGCCCGCGATAGCGATCTTACAGGCGCAGCAAGGTTTTCCAGGCGCGATTCTGATACACCGCAATCGCCTGATGCATACGCGCATCCAGCGACTCATCGGTGATCGGCTGATTGGCCAGTTGCGCCAACTTGTTCAGCTCGCCATACAAACGGTCCAGCTCTGCAATGTCCACCACCTGACGTGCATGGTGCAGCCACGCCTGAATACGCTCGATACGCGGCAGTTGCTCGGCCAAATCTTCCGGCTGCTGCTGGTAGCGCGGCAGTTGCAGGGCGACGGCGTCGTCGGCCAACAGGCGCGGCAGCCAGTTGGTGATTTGTGCGGCGCCCTGGCGGTTGCCACGCACGTTGCGGTCGGCAGTCCAGGTACGGGCGAGTAACCAACGCGACAAGCTCAGTGAGAACAGGCCCCAGCGCACGTCGTCCAATTCTTCGACGAACTGTTCCGGCGCGGCTTTGCGGATGTCTTCATCATCGTCGCCGGCTTGTACCAGCGGGCGCCAGTCTTCCAGCAAGGCATCGAGTGCGCTGCGCAGTTCGCTGGTGGATTGACGCGGCGCGGCCTGGCCGAGGCTGCCGATCAGCGCGCGCAATTCGCCGAGGTTGTCGACCCAGTCCTGCAACAGACGCCAGTGGCCGTTGAAACGGTATTGCTCGGCCAGACGCTGGCTGCTGCCGAGCAGGTGCCACATGATCGCGGCGAAGGCATCGTCCAACGGCATTTCGGCCTGAATGTCGGGTGCTGGCAGGCTCAGGGAGTAGCTGCTGGCGTCATACAGACGGTAGCCGCGCTCGGCCTTGCTGATATCGCACGGCATCAGTGCGAGGGTCGCGGCCAGTTCGGCAGCCAATTCGAGCAGAGCAGCCGGTTCACCTTCGCGCAGTTCCAGTTCCAGCTCGCAGATTTCTTCTTTCTGCTTGCCGACCACTACATGACCGAGGTCCAGCGCGGCTTCGATGACCACTTTGGCCTTGCCACGGCCCCAGGCGATTTCGGCGCGTTCACGCACAAAATCGGTGGTGAAGATTGGCTTGAGGGTCTTTTTGTCCAGCTCGGCCAGTTGCTCGGGCCAGCATTCGCCGTCGAGTTTCTTCACGTCAAGCTTGGCTTTGGGCAAGTCCCAGTTGTACTCGTTGCGTTCCGACAAGCCGGCGATGCTTTGGCCGCGGGTCTTGAGGGTCTGGATGATCTCGTCACCGTCCTTGCGCAGGCGCAGGGCGACTTTGGCCTGGGCCAGGTCGCGCTCGGGGGTGTCGAAATACTGGTTCATCAACTCACGGCGTTCCCAGCCACTTTTGTTGCGTTTTTTCAGTAACGGGTGCTCACGCAGCGCGGCGAGTGTTTCGCGGCTGACACGGAGCTTGATTTCGGTTTCTTTCTGCATGGCCGGAAAATCCAGGATCGGGAGCGCAGCCGGGGAAAAGAGAGGCTGCCAAGGCCGTGCAGTGTACAGGACTGAGCCCGGCAACGTGCCGCAACGGTTTATTGTGGTGTGCAGATGGCTCTATAGTGGGGCTCATCCGGGAAGTTGAGAGACCGCGCATGCCGTTACCGTCCATGAAAGAGCAGTTCGCCGCATTGATTGCCGCGCCTTCGGTCAGTTGCACCCAAGCGTCTCTCGACCAGACCAACCGCCCGGTGATCGATTTGCTTGCCAGTTGGCTGGGCGATTTGGGTTTCGCCATCGACATCCAGCAAGTCAGCCCCGGCAAATTCAACCTGCTGGCGACTTTCGGCAGCGGCCCCGGTGGCCTGGTGCTGGCGGGGCATAGCGATACCGTTCCGTATGACGCCGCGTTGTGGAAGACCGATCCGCTCAAGTTGACGGAAGTCGACGGCCGCTGGGTAGGCCTGGGCAGCTGCGATATGAAGGGCTTTTTCGCCTTGGCGATTGAAGCCGTGTTGCCGTTGCTGGACCAACCGTTCAAGCAGCCGCTGTTGATCCTTGCCACGTGCGATGAAGAAAGCTCGATGTCCGGCGCCCGCGCGCTGGCTGAGGCCGGGCGCCCGTTGGGCCGCGCGGCAGTCATCGGCGAGCCGACCGGCCTCAAGCCGATCCGCCTGCACAAAGGCGTGATGATGGAGCGCATCGACATCCTCGGCCAAAGTGGCCATTCGTCGGATCCAAGCCTGGGCCACAGCGCCCTTGAAGCCATGCATGACGCCATTGGTGAGCTGCGTGGCCTGCGGCTGGCCTGGCAGCGCGAGTACCGCAACCCGCAATTCAGTGTGCCGCAACCGACCATGAATTTCGGCTGCATCCATGGCGGTGATAACCCCAACCGTATCTGCGGCCAGTGTTCCCTGGAATTCGACCTGCGGCCGCTGCCGGGCATGGACCCTCAGGTACTGCGCGACGCCATCCGGCAGAAGCTCGAGCCCTTGGCCGAGCGCCATAAAGTGAAGATTGATTACGCGCCGTTGTTCCCCGAAGTGCCGCCGTTCGAGCAAGCCGAAGACGCCGAGCTGGTGCGGGTTGCGGAACGATTGACCGGTCATCGCGCCGAAGCAGTAGCGTTCGGCACCGAAGCGCCTTATCTTCAGCGCCTCGGTTGCGAAACCCTGGTATTGGGCCCCGGCGATATCGCCTGCGCTCACCAGCCGGGTGAGTACCTTGAAATGTCACGCTTGACGCCTACAGTGCGTCTATTGCGTGAACTGATCGGGCATTACTGCCTGAAGCCCGCGTAAATTAACCCCTGCCCATTCGTACATAGAAGGAGAGCGAGCGTGTCGCCAAGCCTGTTCCGACGATAACCATCAGCCCGTTGTGCGCTTTCACGATTCATCCTTTTTCGGCTGCTTTTTATTACAGGCCCAGGTGTTATGCCCGAATACGTTAATTGGCTTCGTCACGCTTCGCCCTACATCAATGCTCACCGGGACTGCACCTTTGTAGTCATGCTGCCCGGCGACGGTGTGGAACATCCGAACTTCGGCAATATCGTCCACGACCTGGTGCTGCTGCACAGCCTGGGTGTGCGGCTGGTGCTGGTTCACGGCTCACGCCCACAGATCGAAACCCGTCTTGAAGCACGCGGCCTGACCCCGGCTTACCACGAAGGCCTGCGCATCACCGATGCCGCGACGCTGGAGTGTGTGATCGACGCGGTCGGCCACTTGCGTATCGCCATTGAGGCGCGCCTGTCGATGGACATGGCGTCCTCGCCCATGCAGGGCTCGCGCCTGCGCGTGGCCAGCGGCAACCTGGTGACGGCGCGGCCGATCGGCGTGCTCGAAGGCGTGGACTATCACCACACCGGCGAAGTGCGCCGCGTCGACCGCAAGGGCATCAACCGCCTGCTGGACGAGCGCTCTATCGTGCTGTTGTCGCCCCTGGGCTACTCGCCCACCGGTGAAATCTTCAACCTGGCCTGCGAAGACGTGGCCACCCGCGCCGCCATTGACCTGGGCGCCGACAAGTTGCTGTTGTTTGGCGCCGACCTGGGCCTGATCGACGAGCATGGCCGTCTGGTGCGTGAATTGGGTCCACAGCAAGTACCGGCGCACCTCCTGCGCCTGGGCAGCAATTACCAGGCGGAACTGCTCGATGCCGCTGCCGAGGCTTGCCGTGGCGGGGTAGGGCGTAGCCATATTGTGAGTTACGCCGAGGACGGCGCCTTGCTCACCGAGCTGTTTACCCGGGACGGCGGCGGTACGCTGGTGGCTCAGGAGCAATTCGAGCTGGTGCGCGAAGCAGCAATTGAAGACGTCGGCGGTTTGCTCGACCTGATCAGCCCGCTGGAAGAGCAGGGCATTCTGGTGCGGCGTTCGCGGGAAGTGCTGGAGCGTGAGATTGAGCAGTTCAGCGTGGTCGAGCGCGAAGGCATGATCATCGCCTGTGCGGCGCTGTATCAGATCGCCGATTCCGATGCCGGTGAGCTGGCGTGCCTGGCGGTGAACCCGGAGTACCGCCACGGCGGTCGCGGTGATGAGTTGCTGGAGCGCATCGAGACCCGCGCGCGCGCGCAGGGGTTGAAGACGTTGTTTGTACTCACCACCCGAACCGCTCACTGGTTCCGTGAGCGGGGGTTTGTGCCGAGTACGGTGGATCGCCTGCCGTCGGCGCGGGCGTCGCTGTACAACTATCAGCGTAATTCGAAGATTTTCGAGAAGGCTCTCTGACCCAAGCGCAACGCTGGCTTGTGTGGGAGCTGGCTTGCCTGCGATTGCATCACCTCGGTTTCACTGGAAGACCGAGTTGTCAGCATCGCAGGCAAGCCAGCTCCCACAGTTGGTTGCATTTATTGGCAGATGAACGTGTCTGTGACGAGCGCCGAGTAACCTGTCAATTTGGCGATTTTTTGAGCCTGCTCTGAATCCTTGTAAACCTGTCCACTACGTCAAGATATTTTCCCGCCAAATCCTTGCGTGCCACCCACGTTTCAAACGTCGGAGCGCCCACCCGCTCAATTGGGTCGTGTCTTTCAGGGTTTTATCGGTCTTGCGAATTTCGCCCGGCTGCCGCTTCACCACGTTGACCTGTTGGGTGTCCGGCCTCCAATGCTTCAGGGCATCGAGCAGGCTGTAATGAGAGATTGGGACGAAGGGCATTGCCCGCCAGACTCAGCGGTAAGTCTTCAGAAGCGCTGATCTGTGCCGATACGAAAGGGGCTAATACCGGTTTGGTAGCCGCCGGTGAAATTGGCCGCTTGGACACCAAAAGAAATTATTAGTGACACAAAAACTGTAACAAATTGACGGGAGGATGTGCGTTTGGCCATGATGGCGTCGCCTTTTTGATCGTCGGTGACGTATGCAACAGTACGGCCACGCTAATCGATCTAAAAAAAGGCAGATAAATACCGTTCAGGCATTAGCTAATGGAGCAGTTGGTCTACGCTGCCGGCTCGCTTTATGAAAAGTCTTATGCCTGAATCGTATGAAAAAGAATGAAAACATTCTTTTTGGGTGTATGAAAAACTCATTACCCTGCAGGGACCAAATCAACTGCGGTTAGACGAAGGTAGTAGACATACAAAGTTACGATTGACTTGGTAGTCACTATCCGGCGCTAATCGCGCATCTGTGGATCCAGGGCGTCAGACCCGGGACCTAAGAAATACAAAAATTAGAAATGAGAGGAGCGGTACATGAAGAAGTCAACATTGGCGTTGGCTGTAGCTTTGGCTGCGGTTGCCCAACAGGCGAACTCCGCCGGTTTCATCGATGACAGCAAGGTTACGCTGGGGTTGCGTAACTTCTACATCAACACCGACAACCGCGATGGCCAGCCATCCGGCACGTCCAACACCCGCAACAAGAACGCTGAATGGGGCCAGGGTTTCGACCTGCGCTTCATCTCCGGCTTCACCCAAGGGACTGTTGGCTTCGGTCTTGATGCAATCGGCCTGTACGGCGTGCGCCTGGATTCCAGCCGTGCCGAACACGGTAACTACACTGGCACTGCTTCGGGCGGTACCGTGTTCCCAAGCGATGGCAACAAAGCCGTCAACGATTTTGCCAGCCTGGGTGTGACCGGTAAGGTCAAAATCTCCCAGACCGTGCTGAAAATCGGCACCCTGCAGCCAAACAACCCGGTCATCAAGACCAACGACGGTCGTCTGCTGCCACAAACCTTCCAGGGCGGCGAGATCTCTTCCAACGAGATCAAAGACTTGACCCTGACCGCTGGTCAGATCGAGCACGCCAAAGGCCGTAACTCCAGCAACAACGAAGGCCTGTCGCTGGCTGGCGCCAACGGTAGCTCGAACTACGACGCAGGCAACTTCGTCAACAAGTTCTACTACGCCGGTGCTGACTACAAAATCACCAAAGATCTGACCGCTTCGTACTACTTCGGCGAGCTGAAGGACTTCTACGCGCAGAACTTCCTGGGCCTGGTCCACAACTGGGCTATCGGTCCTGGCGTGCTGAAAAGTGACCTGCGCTACTACCGCAGCCGTGACAACGGTGCCAACGGTAACGAAGCGGGCTACTACACCACCGGTTACTACTCGGATCACCCGACCAACGCCACCAAGGTTAAAGGCAAGGTCGACAACGATCTGTACAGCTACCTGGCGTTGTACTCGGTTGCCGGTCACACCTTCGGTGCTGGCTACCAGTACACCAAGGGCGACAGCGACTTCCCTTGGTTGAACCAGGGTGACGGTTCGTCCAACAGCACCACCACCGACATGCAGATCCAGAAGTTCGCCCGCGCTGGCGAGCGTACCTGGCAAGCACGTTATGCCTATGACTTCGCCAAAGTCGGCGTACCTGGCCTGACCGCTGGTGTTGTTTACCTCAAAGGCAGCAACATCGACACCGTCGTCGGTGAAAAAACCGAGTGGGAACGCGACCTGACTCTGGCTTACGTTGTTCCGGAAGGCCCGCTGAAAAACCTCGGCGTAGCCTGGAAAAACGCTATGTGGCGTACCGACCTGGTGAACACCCGTTCCCAGGACGAAAACCGCGTAATCGTCAGCTACAGCTACGCGTTCAAGTAACTGCGTAAAGCCTTGCCCGGCGCAATGCCGGGCAAGGTATGTTGCTTCAAGTCGGGCTCAACCCCCGCAAGCCCTTCCTGAATCCCCTCTTTGTACAGCGTCTCAAGGCCTTCTCGAACCTTGGAATCAATGGTGCTCCTCGCCCGTTGCGGCGTCCAATGAACAGATTTTTAATATTCTTTTATCGTCTAAATAAATCGATATTTATTCTTTTTAAATAATCTCCAACCCATGCACAGTGGGCTCCATAAGCACCCATCAGGAGCCACACCATGAGCCTAAGACTGGGCGACATCGCCCCCGACTTCGAGCAGGATTCCAGCGCCGGCAAAATTCGTTTCCACGAATGGCTGGGCGATAGCTGGGGCGTGCTGTTTTCCCATCCGGCTGACTTCACCCCGGTGTGCACCACGGAGCTGGGCTTCACCGCCAAGCTCAAGGATGAATTCGCCAAACGCGGCGTCAAAGCCATTGCCCTGTCGGTCGACCCGGTGGACTCGCACCACAAGTGGATCGAAGACATCAACGAAACCCAGAATACCGTCGTCAACTTTCCGATCCTGGCCGATGCCGATCGCAAAGTGTCGGACCTTTACGACCTGATCCACCCGAACGCCAGTGACACCCTCACCGTGCGTTCCTTGTTCGTGATCGACCCGAACAAGAAGATTCGCCTGACCATTACCTACCCGGCCAGCACCGGCCGCAACTTCCACGAAATCCTGCGGGTCATTGATTCGCTGCAGCTGACCGACAACCACAAGGTCGCCACCCCCGCCAACTGGCAGGATGGCGATGAAGTGGTGATCGTGCCGTCGCTCAAGGACGAGGAAGAGATCAAGAAGCGCTTTCCGAAGGGGTATCGTGCGGTGAAGCCGTACCTGCGACTGACCCCACAACCTAACCGTTAAGGCTCAGACCGCCATCGCGGGCAAGCCCGGCTCCCACAGTTGACCGCATTCCCCTGTGGGAGCCGGGCTTGCCCGCGATGGCGCCGGTACATGCACCACACATTCTGGATTGAAACCGAATCACATAGCAGGGGTTTTCAGGCCGTTTCGACGGCCTTTTTTTTCGCCCGCAGATTAATAAAGCTCATATTCAATTTAAGAATAAACAAATGAAAAAATGAGATTTATAGATATATAAATCTGCTGCTAAGGTCTCTCCATCTTGGCGACATCGCCACACAGCGAACCGCCGACACTTGCTCAAGGAATACCCGCATGCTGGTCGTAACACTTGGAGGCAGCCCCAGCCAGCGTTCGCGCTCCGGGGTCTTGCTGGATAAAACCCGTCAGTGGCTGCAGGACAAAGGCGTGGAAGTGGTGAGTTATCAGATACGGGACTTCCCGGCCGAAGACTTGCTGCATGCGCGCTTCGACAGCCCCAAGGTCATCGACCTGCTGCAACAAGTGGCCAACGCCGACGGCTTGGTCATCGCCACGCCGGTGTACAAAGCCTCGTTTTCCGGCGCGCTGAAAACCGTGCTCGACTTGCTGCCCGAACGCGCCCTGGCCCACAAGATCGTCTTGCCGATGGCCACCGGCGGCAGCATCGCCCACATGCTGGCGGTGGACTACGCCTTGAAGCCAGTGTTGTCAGCGCTCAAAGCCCAGGAATTGCTCCACGGCATTTTTGCCGAAGACAGCCAGATCGCATACGGCGAAGGCAGCGCCCAGGCGCAACTGGTGCCGGTGCTCGAACACCGCTTGCACGAGGCCCTGGAGACCTTCTACAGCGCCATGGCCCGTCGCCCCAAACCGCTTGACCCCCATGTGTTGAATGAACGTTTGTTGAGTGCTCGCTGGAGCATCTGAGCCTCACCGATTTAAAGATCTACTCACCTTACTCAGCCGCCAACGGCCAAGCAGGTGCAGCCAACCCCCTCATCGCACTATTTGGAGAGAGCGCCATGCGCACTGTCATCTTGCGTCGTGGTCTGGTCGCACTGTTTGCTGCGGCTGTGTCCTTCGGCGCCATTGTTCAAGCCCAGGCCGCTGAAACCCTGCGGATCGGTTATCAGAAATACGGCACGCTGGTGCTGCTCAAGGCCAAGGGCTCGCTGGAAAAGCGCCTGGCCGCTCAGGGCGTGCAAGTGCAATGGACTGAATTCCCCGGCGGCCCGCAATTGCTCGAAGGCCTGAACGTCGGCTCGATCGATTTTGGCGTGACGGGCGAAACCCCGCCGGTCTTCGCCCAGGCCGCCGGCGCCGACTTGCTGTATGTGGCCTACGAGCCGCCAGCGCCGACCAGTGAAGCGATCCTGGTGCCGAAAGATTCGCCGATCAAATCCGTGGCCGAGCTCAAGGGCAAAAAAGTCGTGCTGAACAAAGGCTCCAACGTGCACTACCTGCTGGTGCGTGCGCTGGAAGATGCCGGCCTGAAATACACCGACGTGCAGACCGTGTTCCTGCCGCCCGCCGACGCGCGTGCCGCCTTCGAGCGCGGCAGCGTGGACGCCTGGGTGATCTGGGACCCGTATCAGGCCGCCGCCGAGAAACAACTGCAAGCGCGCACCCTGCGTGACGGTACCGGCATTGCCGACAACCACCAGTTCTACCTGGCCACCAAACCCTACGCCGAACAGCACCCTGAAGTGATCAAGGCGCTGGTGGAAGAAGTGCGCGCGGTGGGCGAATGGTCCAAGGCCAACCCGCAGGAGGTGACTGAGCAAGTCGCGCCGCTGCTCGGCCTGCCGGCTGACATCACCCTGACCTCGGTGAAACGCCAAGGCTACGGCGCGCTGTTCCTGACCCCGGAAGTGGTCGCCGCCCAACAGAAAATCGCTGACAGCTTTTACCAACTCAAATTGATCCCCAAGCCCTTGAACATCAAGGACGTGATCTGGACGCCACCCGCCGCCGTTGCCAAAGCGCCGTAATCCGACTTCTTCAGGAGACAACTCCATGAGCCTCAATATTTTCTGGTTTCTGCCTACCCACGGCGACGGCCATTACCTTGGCACCGCCGAAGGCGCTCGCGCCGTCGACCACGGTTATTTGCAGCAAGTCGCGCAGGCGGCTGACCGCCTGGGTTTTGGCGGCGTGCTGATCCCCACCGGTCGCTCCTGCGAAGATTCGTGGTTGGTGGCCGCCTCGCTGATCCCGGTGACCCAGCGGCTGAAATTCCTTGTCGCATTGCGCCCCGGGATCATTTCCCCGACGGTGGCGGCGCGTCAGGCCGCGACCCTCGACCGTTTGTCGGGTGGCCGCGCGCTGTTCAACCTGGTCACCGGCGGTGACCCGGAAGAATTAGCCGGCGATGGCTTGTTCCTCACCCACGAGGAGCGTTATCAGGCCTCCGTGGAATTCACCCGCATCTGGCGCCGTGTGCTGGAGGGCGAAACCGTCGATTACGACGGCCAGCACATCAGCGTCAAAGGCGCCAAATTGCTCTACCCGCCCATTCAACAACCGCGCCCGCCGCTGTACTTCGGCGGTTCTTCCGAAGCGGCCCAGGACTTGGCAGCCGAACAGGTGGAAATGGTGCTGACCTGGGGCGAGCCACCGGCCGCCGTTGCCGAGAAAATCGCACAGGTGCGCGCCAAGGCGGCAAAACTTGGGCGCACCGTGCGCTTCGGTATCCGCCTGCATGTGATCGTGCGTGAAACCAATGCCGAAGCCTGGCAAGCCGCCGACAAACTGATCTCCCATGTGGACGATGAAACCATCGCCCGCGCCCAGGCCTCGCTGTCGCGCTTTGACTCGGTGGGCCAGCAGCGTATGGCCGCCTTGCACGGCGGTAGTCGCGACAACCTGGAAGTCAGCCCCAACCTGTGGGCCGGCGTCGGCCTGGTGCGTGGCGGGGCCGGTACCGCGCTGGTGGGCGATGGCCCAACGGTTGCGGCGCGGGTCAATGAGTACGCGGCGCTGGGCATCGACACCTTTATCTTCTCCGGTTATCCACACCTGGAAGAGTCGTACCGGGTCGCCGAACTGCTGTTCCCACACCTGGATATCGAACGTCCCGAGCTGCCCAAAGGCGCCGGTTACGTCAGCCCGTTCGGCGAAATGGTCGCCAACGACATCCTTCCCAAAGCTGCGTCACAGAGCTGAGGCGCTGCCATGAATTTTGAAAAACTGAGCCATCGCGTGGCGCCCTGGGTGCTGCCGATTCTATTGCTGGCGGTGTGGCAGTTGTCGGTGTCGGCAGGCTGGTTGTCGACGCGCATTTTGCCGGCGCCGAGCGCCGTGATCGAAGCCGGGGTTAACCTGGTGCGCACCGGCGAGATCTGGACGCACCTGGCCATCAGCGGCTGGCGTGCCGGGCTGGGCTTTGCGATCGGTGGCAGCATCGGCCTGATTCTAGGCTTTATTACTGGCCTGTCGAAGTGGGGCGAACGCCTGCTGGACAGCTCGGTGCAGATGATCCGCAACGTGCCGCACCTCGCGCTGATTCCGCTGGTGATCCTGTGGTTCGGCATCGACGAAACCGCGAAGATTTTTCTGGTCGCCCTCGGCACGCTGTTCCCGATTTACCTGAACACCTACCACGGCATCCGCAACGTCGACCCGGCGCTGGTGGAAATGTCGCGCAGCTACGGCTTGTCCGGTTTCAGCCTGTTCCGTCAGGTGATCCTGCCGGGCGCGCTGCCGTCGATTCTGGTGGGCGTGCGCTTTGCGCTGGGCTTTATGTGGCTGACGCTGATCGTGGCGGAAACCATCTCGGCCAGCTCCGGTATCGGTTACCTGGCGATGAATGCCCGTGAATTTCTGCAAACCGACGTGGTGGTGCTCGCCATCGTGATGTACGCGATCCTCGGCAAGCTCGCCGACCTTGCTGCGCGTGGCCTTGAGCGTGTGTGGCTGCGCTGGCACCCGGCTTACCAAGTGAATAAAGGAGGTGCGGCATGACCGCTCAACAACCTCCGCGCCTGCTTAAAGGCATTCCGCTGGCGGTGCGCAAGTTGCGCAAGGCCTTTGGTGCGAGGGAAGTGCTCAAAGAGATTGACCTGCATATTCCGGCGGGCCAGTTCGTCGCCGTGGTCGGTCGCAGTGGTTGCGGCAAAAGTACTTTGCTGCGCCTGCTCGCCGGTTTGGACAAAGCCAGCGGCGGCGAGCTGCTGGCGGGCTCTGCGCCGCTGAGCGAGGCGATTGAAGACACGCGGTTGATGTTCCAGGAAGCGCGTTTGCTGCCGTGGAAAAAGATCATCGACAACGTAGGCCTGGGCCTCAAAGGCAACTGGCGTCCAAAAGCGCTGGAAGCTCTGGAAGCGGTCGGCCTGGCCGAGCGCGCCAATGAGTGGCCAGCGGCCTTGTCCGGTGGCCAGAAGCAACGCGTGGCCCTGGCGCGTGCGTTGATTCACCAGCCACGCCTGCTGCTGCTCGACGAGCCGCTGGGCGCGCTGGATGCGCTGACCCGCATCGAGATGCAGCAACTGATCGAAAACCTCTGGCAGAAGCACGGCTTCACCGTGTTGCTGGTGACCCATGACGTCAGCGAAGCCGTAGCGATTGCCGACCGGGTGATTCTGATCGAAGACGGCGAAATCGGCCTGGACCTGATCGTCGACCTGCCGCGCCCACGCGCCCGCGGCTCACATCGCCTGGCTGCGCTGGAAGCTGAAGTGCTCAACCGTGTGCTGTCGTTGCCCGGCTCGCCGCCGGAACCTGAACCTGTTTCACCGCTGCCTACGCAATTGCGTTGGGCTCAATAACTCACTTGTCCCCTGAAGGAAGAAGACCATGACTATTAAAGCCATCAACGTGCGTAACCAGTTCAAAGGCACCATCAAGGAAATCGTCGAAGGCGACGTGCTGTCGGAAATCGACGTGCAGACGGCGTCCGGCATTGTGACTTCGGTGATTACTACCCGCTCGGTGAAAGAGTTGGAGTTGGTGATTGGCAGCGAAGTGATTGCGTTCGTTAAGTCCACCGAGGTGTCGATCGCCAAGTTGTGATCTCAGGACCGCCATCGCAGGCAAGCCAGCTCCCACCTTTTGATATGTGAACACAGTCAATGTGGGAGCTGGCTTGCCTGCGATGAGGCCCGTTTGGGCAAATACGCCGGCAGATAAAGCCCCACATACGCATCAAACACCCGCATGCCCTCATCGGCCATGCGCGCTGTGATCTGCCCGTGCTGGTGTATCGAACGTGCGTACACGCGGTCACTCAATTCCAGCGCCAACGCAAACACATCCACATCACTGGGCAACGTCGGCACTTCAAAGTGACGGCTGAACACCGCCAACATCAAATCCCCCAATTCCAGATCATGCTGACGATCCGCCTGGGTCACTTCGGTCAATCCATGCTGCGCCAAGATCAACTGCCGCGCGGCGGCGTCGTGTTCGTAGATAGCGAGCATGCGCTGTTCGACGATGCAGGACAGGTCGCGCCAGTGCTTGAGTGATTCATGCTCGATAGGGGCCTGAATCGCCGCGCGGAATGCTGCGTGCACATCCGCGGTCAATGCCTCCAGCAGCGCCGGCACGCTGGCGAAAAAGTGATACACCGACGACGGTGGAATCTGCGCACGTTCCGCCACGCTGTAGATCGACAAACTCGCCACGCCTTCGGCCGCCAGCAAGGTGCGGGCAGCATCGAGGATCGCGTCGATCCGGGCCTGGCTGCGGGCGCGGGGTTTGCGAGGGGCGGCGGGGCGGGTGGTCATGGAAGTCTCCTACAAGGCAGCGGGCATTGTACGCGACCTGATGATCGTTCCCACGCTCTGCGTGGGAACGCCTTACTGGACGCTCCGCGTCCGCTCTTGGGACGCAGAGCGTCCCTGGCTGCATTCCCACGCGGAGCGTGGGAACGAGATCGCAGTGCAAAAAAATGCCGCAGGCCATAAGCCTGCGGCATCTTTTAAAGCAGCAACCGCTTACACGGTATGCAGGTACCAGTTGTACTCAAGGTCGGAGATGGAGTGTTCAAACTCTTCCAGCTCACTTTCCTTACAGGCAACGAAGATATCGATGTATTTAGGATCGATGTACTTGGCCATCACCTCGCTGTCGTCCAACTCGCGCAATGCATCGCGCAGGTTGTTCGGCAGGCTTTGTTCGTTCTGCTCGTAGCTATTGCCTTCCACCGGTGCGCCAGGCTCGATCTTGTTGGTCAGGCCGTGATGCACGCCTGCCAATACCGAAGCCATCAGCAGGTAAGGGTTGGCGTCGGCGCCGGCCACACGGTGTTCGATACGTACGGCGTCGGACGAGCCGGTCGGTACGCGAATCGCCACGGTGCGGTTGTCCAGGCCCCAGCACGGCGAGTTCGGCACGTAGAACTGTGCGCCGAAACGACGGTAGGAGTTGACGTTAGGGCACAGGAACGCCATTTGGGCGGGCAGGGTCTCGAGCACACCGCCGATCGCGTGACGCAATGCGGCGTTCTGCTCGGGATCCTCGCTGGCAAAGATGTTCTTGCCGTCTTTGTCCAGGATCGAAATGTGTACGTGCAAACCGTTGCCTGCCTGGCCCGGGTAAGGCTTGGCCATGAAGGTGGTGTCCATCTCATGGTCGTAGGCGATGTTCTTGATCAGGCGCTTGAGCAGTACCGCGTAGTCGCAGGCCTTGATCGGGTCGGCGACGTGGTGCAGGTTCACTTCGAACTGCGCCGGGGCACTTTCCTTGACGATGGCGTCGGCGGGGATGCCTTGCTCTTTTGCACCTTCCAGAATGTCCTGGAGGCAGTCGACGTATTCGTCGAGGTCGTCGATCAGGTAGACCTGTGTCGAGTGCGGGCGTTTGCCGGAGATCGGCGAGCGGGGCGGTTGTGGGCGGCCGTTCACGTTCTCCTGGTCGATCAGGTAGAACTCCAGCTCGAAGGCGGCGCAGATGGTCAGACCGAGGTCGTCAAATTTGCTTACAACTTGGCGGAGGACTTCGCGAGGATCGGCGAAGAAAGGTTCACCTTCCAGTTCGTGCATGGTCATCAGCAGCTGCGCGGTTGGGCGCTTTTGCCAGGGTTCATTGCACAGGGTGTCGGGGATTGGATAACAGATTCGGTCAGCATCACCGATGTCCAGACCCAGGCCGGTGCTTTCCACCGTCGAGCCGTTGATATCCAGGGCAAATAAAGAGGCAGGCAGGTTAATGCCCTTCTCGTAAACCTTGTGGAGGCTGGTGCGTTCGATGCGCTTACCGCGCACCACACCATTCATATCCGCAATTAGAAGGTCTACGTACAGAACCTCAGGATGATCCTTAAGGAACGCGTTCGCTTCGTTAAGCTGAACGGCACGCGGGGGTACCGACATGATGCAACACCTTTGTTGTTAAAAATATCAATCATTGATCTTTTCTGGTTTCAGTCAACCCGAACGGCTTGCCGAAGTCAAGCGAGGCCTTTTTTGCCCTAAAAAAGCACCTTGAGGCCTTTTTTGGGGCTTTTTGGGGCATTTTTTTGGGTTTGAAGGGCTTGGGACTAGCAGGCTTGAGCGGGCCGTGTTGTATTTTTTACGGGGGTGTTGTGTAAAAAAATGAACAAGGCTAAGCTCGATTCAAACCCATAACAGCAATAATACCGGGGTGCTTCATGTCTCGCCTGCCGTTAATCGGCGTGACCGCCTGCTCCAAACAGGTTGGTCTGCATGCTTATCACATCAGTGGCGACAAATACGTCCGTGCAGTCGCTACCGCTGCCAAGGGCTTGCCGTTGATCATTCCGTCCCTTGGCGATTTGCTCGACCCGGCCAATATTCTTGACGGCCTGGACGGCATCCTGTTTACCGGCTCTCCTTCCAACATCGAACCCTTTCACTACGACGGTCCGGCCAGCGTGCCCGGGACTGCTCATGATTCTGCACGCGACCAGACCACGCTGCCGTTGCTGCGCGCCGCCATTGCGGCCGGCGTTCCTGTGCTGGGTATCTGCCGGGGCTTCCAGGAAATGAACGTGGCGTTTGGCGGCAGCCTGCACCAGAAGGTTCATGAAGTGCCGGGCATGATGGATCACCGCGAAGACGACACCCAGCCGCTGGACGTCCAGTACGGCCCGGCGCACGCCGTGGCGATCTCCCCGAATGGGGTATTGGCAAGCCTGGGGTTGCCGCAGACGATTCAGGTCAACTCGATTCACAGCCAGGGCGTGAACCGCCTGGCCGCCGGGTTGCAGGTGGAAGCCACCGCCCCGGATGGCTTGATCGAAGCTTTTTCTTACACGTCGGGCAAGGCTTTTGCTTTAGGAGTGCAATGGCACCCCGAATGGCAGGTAAGCTCTAACCCGCACTACCTCGCGATCTTCCAGGCCTTTGGCACGGCTTGTCGAAAGCGGGCGATGCAACGCGACGCGGATGCTGCGTCAACTTACGCCTGACCTTTAATGGATGTCAGGAAACACAGCCCAGAGGCATTTATGAGTAACAACCTCGACCAGCTCACCGATTGGTTGAAAGACCACAAGATCACAGAAGTCGAATGCATGATTGGCGACCTCACGGGCATCACCCGCGGCAAGATCTCGCCGACCAACAAGTTCATTGCCGAAAAAGGCATGCGCCTGCCCGAGAGCGTTCTGTTGCAGACCGTGACCGGCGACTATGTCGAAGACGACATCTATTACGAACTGCTCGACCCGGCCGACATCGACATGATCTGCCGCCCCGACCAGAACGCTGTTTACCTGGTGCCATGGGCCATCGAGCCGACTGCCCAGGTGATCCACGACACCTACGACAAGCAAGGCAACCCGATCGAGCTGTCGCCGCGCAACGTGCTCAAGAAGGTCCTCAAGCTGTACTCCGATAAAGGCTGGCAGCCCATCGTGGCGCCGGAGATGGAGTTCTACCTGACCAAGCGCTGCGAAGACCCGGACTTCCCGTTGCAACCGCCGATCGGCCGTTCCGGACGCCCGGAAACCGGTCGCCAGTCCTTCTCTATAGAAGCTGCCAACGAATTCGACCCGTTGTTCGAAGACGTCTACGACTGGTGCGAACTGCAGGAACTGGACCTCGACACGTTGATCCACGAGGACGGCACGGCGCAGATGGAAATCAACTTCCGTCACGGCGATGCCCTGTCCCTGGCCGACCAGATCCTGGTGTTCAAGCGCACCATGCGCGAAGCCGCGCTCAAGCACAACGTGGCCGCCACCTTCATGGCCAAGCCAATGACCGGCGAGCCTGGCAGTGCAATGCACTTGCACCAGAGCATCATCGACATCGCCACCGGCAAGAACGTTTTCTCCAATGAAGACGGGACCATGAGCCAGCTGTTTCTCAACCACATTGGCGGCCTGCAGAAATTCATCCCTGAATTGCTGCCGTTGTTTGCCCCCAACGTGAACTCGTTCCGCCGCTTCCTGCCCGACACCTCGGCGCCGGTAAACGTGGAATGGGGCGAAGAAAACCGCACCGTGGGCCTGCGCGTACCGGATGCCGGCCCGCAGAACCGTCGCGTGGAAAACCGCCTGCCGGGCGCCGATGCCAACCCGTACCTGGCGATTGCCGCCAGCTTGCTGTGTGGCTACATCGGCATGGTCGAAGGCCATAACCCGAGCGCGCCGGTGGTGGGCCGTGGTTACGAGCGCCGCAACCTGCGCTTGCCGTTGACCATCGAAGACGCCCTGGAACGCATGGAAAACAGCAAGACCATCGAGAAGTACCTGGGCCAGAAATTCATCACAGGCTACGTCGCGGTCAAGCGGGCCGAGCATGAAAACTTCAAGCGCGTGATCAGTTCGTGGGAGCGGGAATTCCTGCTCTTCGCCGTCTGATGCGCCGGGCGCACTGTGGGAACAGCGCGCCCTCACCTGAAACATCTAGGAGATTGGTATGTCCAGCAACAACCCGCAAACCCGTGAATGGCAAGCCTTGAGCAGCGATCATCACTTGGCGCCGTTCAGCGATTTCAAGCAATTGAAAGAGAAGGGCCCACGGATCATCACCAAAGCCCACGGCGTTTACCTGTGGGACAGCGAAGGCAACAAGATCCTCGATGGCATGGCTGGCCTGTGGTGCGTGGCGATCGGTTACGGTCGCGATGAACTGGCAGACGCCGCCGCCAAGCAGAT
Source organism: Pseudomonas fluorescens (assembly GCF_002022275.1). Taxonomy (GTDB): domain Bacteria; phylum Pseudomonadota; class Gammaproteobacteria; order Pseudomonadales; family Pseudomonadaceae; genus Aquipseudomonas; species Aquipseudomonas fluorescens_AJ. The sequence goes on along the minus strand of NZ_MSDF01000014.1, from coordinate 343,676 downwards.
GAAAGAACTGCCGTACTACAACCTGTTTTTCCAGACCGCCCACCCGCCGGTGCTGGAATTGGCAAAAGCTATTTCCGACGTTGCGCCGCAGGGCATGAACCATGTGTTCTTCACCGGTTCCGGCTCCGAAGGCAACGACACCATGTTGCGCATGGTCCGCCATTACTGGGCGATCAAAGGCCAGCCAAACAAGAAAACCATCATCAGCCGCAAGAATGGCTACCACGGCTCCACCGTGGCCGGCGCCAGCCTGGGCGGCATGACCTATATGCATGAACAGGGCGACTTGCCGATCCCGGGCATCACCCACATCGCCCAGCCTTACTGGTATGGCGAAGGCGGCGACATGAGCCCGGAAGAGTTCGGGGTATGGGCTGCCAACCAGCTGGAAGAGAAGATTCTGGAAGTCGGCGTGGACAACGTCGGTGCCTTTATTGCCGAGCCGATCCAGGGTGCCGGCGGCGTGATCGTGCCGCCAGACACTTACTGGCCGCGCATCAAGGAAATCCTCGCCAAGTACGACATTCTGTTCGTCGCTGACGAAGTGATCTGCGGTTTTGGCCGTACCGGTGAGTGGTTCGGTAGCGACTTCTACGACCTCAAGCCGCACATGATGACCATCGCCAAGGGCCTGACCTCGGGTTACATCCCCATGGGTGGCCTGATTGTTCGCGACGACGTGGTGGCGGTGCTCAACGAAGGCGGCGATTTCAACCACGGCTTTACCTACTCCGGGCACCCGGTGGCGGCGGCAGTCGCCCTGGAAAACATCCGCATCATGCGCGATGAAAAGATCGTTAGCCGCGTTCACGACGAAACGGCACCGTATTTGCAGAAACGTCTGAGGGAACTGGCTGATCACCCGCTGGTGGGTGAAGTTCGCGGTGTGGGCATGCTCGGGGCGATTGAACTGGTGCAGGACAAGGCCACGCGCAAACGTTACGAAGGGAGGGGTGTGGGCATGATCTGTCGCACCTTCTGCTTCGAAAATGGCCTGATCATGCGCGCCGTAGGCGACACCATGATCATTTCGCCGCCGCTGGTGATCAGCAAGGCTGAAATCGACGAGCTGGTAAGCAAGGCTCGCCAGTGCCTGGACCTGACTTTGGCGGCATTGCAGGGCTAAGTGCTAGGCTCAGTGCGCAGCGGCTTTCGGGTGCTGCGCACTGAGCAATTACAAATGAGGCTTTGGTTGAAAGCCGGCCTCGGAACTTGCCAGACTGTCGCCCTGTTTTGTTGCCCTTAGACGGGCCGCTTAACGATGAAGAACGTGGCCCAAAAAAGAAAAATTGGAGCATCACCAAATGAAGGCATTAGGTTTGAAGAACGCTGGCAAGACCCTCCTCGCCTTGTCCCTGTTGGGCGCAATGGCGGGCGCGGCCCAGGCAGACGATAAAGTGCTGCACGTGTACAACTGGTCCGACTACATTGCACCGGACACCATCGCCAACTTTGAAAAAGAGTCGGGCATTAAAGTGGTGTACGACGTTTTCGACAGCAACGAAACCCTGGAAGCCAAGTTGCTGGCAGGCAGGTCCGGTTACGACATCGTCGTACCGTCGAACAACTTCCTCGCCAAGCAGATCAAGGCCGGCGTTTACCAGGAGCTGGACAAGTCCAAACTGTCCAACTACGACAACCTGAACAAGTCCCTGCTCAAAGCCGTGTCGGTCAGCGACCCGGACAACAAGCACGCCTTCCCGTACATGTGGGGCTCGATCGGTATCGGTTACAACCCGGAGAAGGTCAAGGCCGCACTGGGCATCGACAAGATCGACTCCTGGGACACCATCCTCAAGCCTGAAAACCTCGCCAAGCTGAAAAGCTGCGGCGTGAGCTTCCTCGACTCGCCAACCGAAATGCTGCCGGTTGCGCTGCATTACCTTGGCCTGCCGACCGACACCCAAAAGAAAGAAGACCTTAAGCAAGCCGAGGCCTTGTTCCTCAAGCTGCGTCCATCGATTGGCTACTTCCATTCGTCCAAGTACATCTCGGACCTCGCCAACGGCAACATCTGCGTAGCCGTGGGTTACTCGGGTGACGTGCAACAAGCCAAGTCCCGCGCCGCTGAAGCCGGTGGCAAAGTCAAAGTGGCCTACGACATTCCGAAAGAAGGCGCCGGCAGCTTCTATGACATGGTCGCCATCCCTAAAGATGCCGAAAACGTCGACGCGGCTTACAAGTTCATGAACTACCTGCTGAAGCCGGAAGTCATGGCCAGTATTACCAACAGCGTGCGTTTCCCGAACGGTAACGAGAAGGCAACCGCACTGGTCGACAAAGACATCACCAGCGACCCGGGCATCTACCCGCCAGCGGATGTGCAGGCCAAGCTCTACGCCATTGCCGACTTGCCGGCTGCAACCCAGCGTGAAATGACACGCAGCTGGACCAAGATCAAGTCGGGCAAATAAGCCTTGAAGCATGTGGGAGGGCAGTTTGACTGCCCTCCCACAAATTAAATGACAGAAAGTTTTTGCCGGATCGGTTTATCGAGGGTAAGTTGCGCGCCGGTTTTGTTGCCGGGAGACAACTTCGGGCCCAACTAGTAAAGAGGACCTTCACTTGCCAATTTCTTTATTTCGCAAAGCCATGCTGGCGGGTGCAGGTATCACGCTGGCTATCAGCGTGCAGGCTGCACCGACTGTGCATATTTATAACTGGTCTGACTACATCGGCACCGACACCCTGGCCAACTTCGAAAAGGCCACGGGCATCAAGCCGGTGTATGACGTGTTTGATTCCAACGAAACCCTGGAAGGCAAGTTGCTCGCCGGGCGCACCGGTTACGACGTGGTCGTTCCGTCCAACCACTTCCTTGGCAAGCAGATCAAGGCCGGGGCGTTTCAGAAGCTCGACAAGTCATTGCTGACTAACTATTCCAACCTCGACCCGGCGCTGCTCAAACGCCTGGAAAAGAACGACCCGGGTAACCAATACGCTGTGCCGTACCTGTGGGGCACCAACGGCATCGGTTACAACGTCGATAAAGTGAAGGAAGTGCTGGGCGTCGACCATATCGATTCCTGGGCCGTGCTCTTCGAACCGGAAAACATGAAGAAGCTTGCCACGTGCGGCGTGTCGTTCATGGACTCGGCGGATGAAATGCTGCCGGCGGTGCTCAACTACATGGGTCTGAACCCCAATAGCACCAACCCGGACGACTACAAGAAGGCTGAAGAAAAACTGCTGAAAGTGCGGCCTTACGTGACCTACTTCCATTCGTCCAAATACATCTCGGACCTGGCCAACGGCAACATCTGTGTGGCGGCGGGTTTCTCCGGTGATGTGTTCCAGGCCAAGGCCCGTGCGAAAGAAGCCGGCAAGGGCATCAACATCGCCTACGCCATTCCGAAAGAAGGCGGCAACCTGTGGTTTGACGTGCTGGCGATTCCGGCAGATGCCGCGAACGTCAAAGAGGCCCACGCCTACATCAACTATTTACTGCAACCTGAGGTGATCGCTCAGGTCAGTGATTACGTCGGTTACGCCAACCCTAACCCTGGGGCGGACAAACTGATGGAGCAATCGATACGCACCGACGCAGCGGTTTACCCACCGCAGGCGGTTCTCGACAGGACCTTTGTGAACTTCGAGCTACCCCCGAAAGTGCAACGTTTGATGACCCGTAGCTGGACCAAGGTCAAGACGGGCAAGTAAGGCTAAAACTATCCAGGGTTCGTCCGTATTGGACGTTCTGCACTCTTTTTTTTGGGAGTTTCGTAAATGGCAGTTGCCTCCGGCGCCTATAAGAAAGCCCTCGAGGGCGACCAGACACCGAAAAAGGTGCTGGTCAAAATCGACCGGGTCACGAAGAAGTTCGACGAGACGATTGCTGTGGACGATGTGTCCCTGGAAATCAAAAAAGGCGAGATCTTCGCCTTGCTCGGCGGTTCGGGTTCGGGCAAATCCACCCTGCTGCGCATGCTCGCAGGCTTCGAGCGCCCAACGGAAGGTCGCATTTACCTCGACGGTGTGGACATCACCGACATGCCGCCGTACGAGCGGCCGATCAACATGATGTTCCAGTCCTACGCCTTGTTCCCGCACATGACCGTGGCGCAGAACATCGCCTTTGGCCTGCAGCAGGACAAGATTCCCAAGGCCGAAGTCGACGCCCGCGTGGCCGAGATGCTCAAGCTGGTGCGGATGAGCGAGTACGCCAAGCGTAAACCGCACCAGTTGTCCGGTGGCCAGCGTCAGCGTGTGGCGTTGGCGCGTTCCCTGGCCAAACGTCCGAAATTGCTGCTGCTCGATGAGCCGATGGGCGCGCTGGACAAGAAGCTGCGCTCGCAGATGCAGCTGGAGTTGGTGGAGATCATCGAACGCGTTGGCGTGACCTGCGTGATGGTGACCCACGACCAGGAAGAGGCCATGACCATGGCCGAGCGCATTGCGATCATGCACCTGGGCTGGATCGCCCAGATCGGCAGCCCGATCGACATCTACGAAACGCCTACCAGCCGCCTGGTGTGCGAGTTCATCGGCAACGTCAACATCTTCGAAGGTGAAGTGATCGACGACGCCGAAGGCCACGCGACCATCACCTGCAAGGACCTGGACCGCAACATTTACGTCGGCCACGGCATCAGCACCTCGGTGCAGGACAAAGCGGTGACGTACGCGATCCGTCCGGAAAAGCTGCTGGTGACGGCCGAAATGCCGACCTGCGAGTACAACTGGTCCAGCGGCAAGGTGCACGACATTGCCTACCTGGGTGGTCATTCCGTGTTCTACGTGGAACTGCCGAGCGGCAAGCTGGTGCAATCCTTTGTCGCCAACGCCGAGCGCCGTGGCCAGCGACCGACCTGGGGTGACCAGGTCTACGTGTGGTGGGAAGACGACAGCGGCGTGGTACTTCGCTCATGAATATGAAGAAGTTTAAACGTCGCCTGCAACGAATAACGCCCGGTGGCCGGCACGTGGTCATCGGCATCCCGTTTCTCTGGCTGTTCCTGTTCTTCGCACTGCCGTTCTTTATCGTTCTGAAAATCAGCTTTGCCGAAGCCGACGTGGCGATCCCGCCGTACACCGAGATCTACACCTTCGTTGAGCAGAAGCTGCAACTGGTGCTCAACCTTGGCAACTACGCGATGCTCGGTGACGATGAGCTCTACATCGCCGCGTACCTGGGCTCGCTGAAGATGGCATTTTTCAGCACGCTGTTGTGCCTGCTGATCGGCTACCCGATGGCCTACGCGATTGCCAGCGCGCGCAAAGAGATGCAGACCGTGCTGGTGCTGCTGATCATGATGCCGACCTGGACCGCGATTCTGATCCGCGTGTATGCGTGGATGGGCATCCTCAGCAACAACGGTTTGCTTAACGGCTTCCTGATGTCGATGGGGCTGATCAACGAACCGCTGCAGATCCTCAACACCAACATCGCGGTGTATATCGGCGTGGTCTATTCGTACCTGCCGTTCATGATCCTGCCGCTCTACGCCAACCTGGTGAAACATGACCAGAGCCTGCTGGAAGCCGCGTCGGACCTGGGTTCGAGCACGTTCAACAGCTTCTGGAAAATCACCGTGCCGCTGTCCAAGAACGGCATCATCGCCGGCTGCATGCTGGTGTTTATCCCGGTGGTGGGCGAGTTCGTGATCCCGGAACTGCTCGGCGGTCCGGAAACCTTGATGATCGGTAAAGTGTTGTGGCAAGAATTCTTCAACAACCGTGACTGGCCGGTGGCGTCTGCCCTGGCGGTGGTGATGCTGGCGATCCTGATCGTGCCGATCATCCTGTTCAACCGCAGCCAAGCCAAAGAGATGGAGGGCAAGATATGAAGCGCTTCAGTTTCTCGAGTTTCATGCTGGTGGCGGGGTTGTTATTCATCTACCTGCCGATGCTGATCCTGGTGATCTACTCGTTCAACGAATCCAAGCTGGTGACAGTGTGGGGCGGTTGGTCGATCAAGTGGTACGTGGGCCTGCTGGACAACACCCAGTTGATGGGCTCGGTGGCGCGTTCCCTGGAAATTGCCTGCTACACCGCCGTGGCGGCGGTGGCGCTGGGCACCCTGGCCGCCTTCGTGCTGACGCGCATCAGCCACTTCAAGGGCCGCACGCTGTTCGGCGGCCTGGTGACGGCGCCGTTGGTCATGCCCGAAGTGATCACCGGTCTGTCGCTGTTGCTGCTGTTCGTGGCCATGGCGCAGATGATCGGCTGGCCGCAGGAACGTGGCATCGTCACCATCTGGATCGCCCACACGACCTTCTGCGCGGCGTACGTGGCGGTGGTGGTGTCGGCGCGCTTGCGTGAGCTGGACCTGTCGATCGAAGAAGCAGCGATGGATTTGGGGGCGCGGCCGTGGAAGGTGTTCTTCCTGATCACCATCCCGATGATCGCGCCATCGTTGGCGGCGGGCGGCATGATGTCGTTCGCGCTGTCGCTGGATGACCTGGTTCTGGCCAGCTTCGTATCGGGCCCGGGTTCGACCACCTTGCCGATGGAAGTGTTCTCGGCCGTGCGCCTTGGGGTTAAACCCGAGATAAACGCCGTGGCCAGCCTGATTCTGTTGGCAGTGTCGCTGGTGACTTTCCTGGTGTGGTTCTTCAGCCGTCGTGCGGAAGAGATGCGCAAGAAGGCTATTCAGCAAGCGATCGAAGAAGCGGCGGCGGATGGCTGGCAACAGCCCGACAAGCGCCGCGCGCCTGCGCCGGTCTAACTGACGGAACGGGAAACAAAATGTGGGAGCTGGCTTGCCTGCGATAGCGGTGTATCAGTCGACTGATGTGTTAACTGATAGACCGCTATCGCGGGCAAGCCCGCTCCCACAGTTGATTGCGTTTCAGGCTGATTAAGCAGTCCACGGCGACTTGCGAATAACCTCCACAAAATTCATCGGCCTGAACCCCGGCTCCTGATCCACCAGCACATCCGTCTTCACGTTGCCAAACGTGGTTTGCGGACGATGGCGCAAGCCGTCGGCAAACGCGCAGATGATGCACTCCTTGAACCCTTCACCGCGCGGGTGCGCATGCACCACGGCTTCGCGCTGCGCGGTCGGAAACGCTGCGTAGTCCATGCCCAGCACGTCCATTTCCACACCCGCGGTTACCAGCGCGACGGTCGGGCGCAGATGCTGCGGCACGCCCGGCGTGGTGTGCAGGGCGATGGACAGCCAGACTTGCTCGATATCGTCGTCGCTCAGCCCATAAGGTTTGAGGAAAGCCGCCGCTGCATTGGCGCCGTCCACTTCAAAACGCTCGTTGTCACTGCGATGGCCTTCCACCAGGCCCAAATCATGGAACATCGCGCCGACGTACAGCAGCTCAGGGTTGTAGGCCAGCTGCTTGCGCTCGCCGCTCAACGCGCCGAACAGAAACACGCGGCGGGAGTGGTGGTAGAGCAGGTCGGATTCGACGTCGCGGATGTATTCGGTGGTGGCCTTGGCCAGGGCGCTGTCCGGGATCTGGATGCCGGCGATGGTGGTGCTCATGGTCGTTCTCCTCAACAAAGCGCCGGGGGTGGCGCCGATGAGTCCAGTCTGGTCGCGTGCCCGCGACGGGGCTATCGGCACGAGGGAGCGATCCCGGCCAATGTGCCTTCACATCGTGCCAAGGGGTTTTCTGGATGCACTCAATCAAATGTGGGAGCTGGCTTGCCTGCGATAGCATCACCTCGGTATACCTGATACACCGAGGTGTCTGCATCGCAGCGGTGCGGCGGTCCGACAAGCCAGCTCCCACAGGGTTTCGGGTTCACTCAGTCATAAAGGTCATCACCCATGGGCAAAACCGTCGCCATCCTGATCTTCCCCGGCGTCCAGTCACTGGACGTGACCGGCCCCATGGATGTGTTCTGCGAGGCCAACCGTTTCCTGCCGCCCGAAGATCATTACCAGCTTGAAGTGCTTGGCCTGGGACACGGCAGCATGGCGGCTTCCAACGGCCTGTCGCTCCAGGCCCACCGTCACTACAGCGAAGCCCTGCAAGCCTACGACCTGCTACTGGTCGCCGGCGGCCCGCAATTGCCCTTCGAAGACTTTGGCGCCCCGTTCGACGACTGGCTGCGCGGTGCAACTGCCCGGGCGCAGCGCTTCGGTTCCATCTGCAACGGCGCTTTCATGCTGGCCCGCGCCGGGCTGCTGGAGGGGAAAACCGTCACCACCCACTGGAACGATGCGGCTGGTTTGGCGCGCCTGTGCCCCACCGCCCAGGTCGACGCCGACCGCCTCTACGTGCAGGACGGCAACCTCTACACCTCGGCCGGGGTCACGGCGGGCATCGATTTGTCGCTGTATTTGCTGGCCCAAGACCACGGCCCGGAAGTCGCGTTGAGTGTGGCCAAACGCTTGGTGGTGTTCACCCAGCGTTCGGGCGGGCAGTCACAATTCAGCCCTTTCCTCACGCCCCACGCCGAAACCACCTCGGCGGTGGCATTGGTGCAGCTGTACGTGCTGGCGAACCTGACCGGCGATTTGACCATCGCCGACCTGGCCAAGGCGGCCAATATGAGCGCGCGCAATTTCTCCCGGGTGTTTTCCCGTGAAGCGCGGATTACGCCGGCGGAGTTTGTCGAGCGAGCGCGGGTAGATGCGGCGCGGGTGATGCTCGAAAGCAGCCCCGCACCGCTGAAAACCGTGGCCTATCAATGCGGCTTTCGCGACGCCCAGCACATGCGAGGTGTGTTCAACCGTCGGCTGGGCGTCACGCCACAACAGTTTCGACTTAACTTTGCGGCGCCGGTTTGAGCGTGTCGTAGGCTTCCAGCGCGCGCAGCGAGTAGATGTACGCCGCACCCGCATTCAACGAAATGGCGGTGGCGAGGGTTGCAGCGACTTCTTCGCGAGTGGCGCCGGCCTTGATGGCTGCGTCCGCGTGCACGCCGATGCAACCGTCGCAGCGCGTGGTGATCGCCACGGCGATGGAAATCAGTTCACGGGTCTTGGCATCGAGAACATCGTTTTCCTCGGCAGCTTCGCCCAGCGCCATGTAGGCTTTGACCATCTTCGGGTTGCTCTTGCCCAGTGCGCCAAAGGCTTTCTTCACGGTAGGCAGCAAGTCGGACCAGTTATTGAACATTGCGGTAACTCCTGAACAGGTGGGGTGTGAAGCCAGTCTGTGCTGTTCGGGGTTGGCGTCATTGTTCAATCCGCTCATCTTTTTGACCGATGCTCGCAAATGAATTCGATCGACACGCTAATCGCGCTGGCCAACCTGCGCGGCAGTCTGGATTTACGTTGCCAGTTCCAGGGCGACTGGGCGCTGGACCACGCGCCGGAAAACCTCGGTGTGGCGCCGTATCACATCGTGATCAGCGGCACCTGCCGCGCCGAGCTCACGGGCGGCCAGCACGTGACGCTGGAGGAGGGCGATATCCTGCTGATGCCCGGCGGCGCCACGCATCTGCTGCGCAGCCAGGGCGCGCGCATCCGGCCGATGCAGCCGACGGTGATCGACGGCGGGTTGCTCCCGGTGCACCGCTTGGGCGGTGAGCGGCCTGAGGTGGATATGCTCTGCGGCAGTTTTCACTACAACCGTCAGTCATTGCTGTTTGGGGCGTTGCCGGAGTATCTGGTGGTGTCCAGTCGGGAGTGGCAGGGCGATGGGCAACTGGCCGCTTTGATCGCGCTGTTGCGCAGTGAAGCGGACGGGCAGCAATTGGGCGCACGTTCGTTTATCGACGCGCTGTCGTCGGCGCTGTTCACGCTGATTCTGCGCACCTGGCTCACCCGCCAGGCGCCGGTGGCGGGCACCTTCGCATTGCTCGCCGACAAACGCCTGAGCAAAGCCTGGCAGGCGATGCTGGCCGAGCCGGGTCATGAGTGGACCATCGACAGTTTGGCTGGCGCTGCGAGCATGTCGCGGGCGACGTTTATGCGTGCGTTTGTGAAGGTTGCTGGGGTGTCGCCGTGGGTGCTGCTGACGCAGTTGCGTATGGAGCTGGCGTTTAACCTGCTGCGTCAGTCGCGGTTGAGCTTGATGGATATTGCGGCGCAGGTGGGGTACCAGTCGCAGGCGGCGTTCAGCAAGAAATTCAAGGAGACCTACGGTGAGGCGCCGGGGCGACTCCGGGCACAGTAGCCGCCACACCGCGGTTAAAAAATGTGGGAGCTGGCTTGCCTGCGATAGCGGTAGTTCAGTCACATCGCTATCGCAGGCAAGCCAGCTCCCACATTAATCGGGTTTACAGGCTGCTACCGGGCTGGCAGTAATTTCAGGGTTCCGCGCGTATTCGCCGTCACTTCCTCATCACTGAAATGCGCCTGTTCATACCCGCCTTCAATGTAGGTTTGCGCCTGGTCGCCATAGTGCGAATCAAACGGCACGCCGCTTTGCCCCACCGGGTTGATGGTCAGGGCGTGGGTCGGGTCGGCGAAGTCGATCAGGCGGCGCGTTGACGGCCCGTAGGTCACCGGCCACGGTGCAGGGCCAATCGCGGCGGATTGGTTATTCGGCACTTCGTGGCTGCCGGGGGCGGGGAAGGGGCCGACGTTGAAGATCACATCCAATGGCTTTTGCATGCCCAGCGGGTGGCCGTGGGTCAGGGTGTGGGCTTTGCCCCACAGCCATTGGTTCGGGTCGTCGCCGAAAGTGGCCTTGAGGTGGGCCAGGCTGTTGTCCCAGGCGAGTTTGACGGTGTCGGCGCGCTTGCCGTCCCACCACGGAGAGTCAGGTGAAGCGGCCAGGCGTGGCAGCGCTGCGTCGATTACGCGGGTGCTGAGCAGGGTTTTGAACAGGTTGTCGCCGAGCTTGGGGTGGAACGCCGCATCGGTGAGGTTGAACAGGAACTGGTTGAACAGCGTGGCGCTGGTGGAATCGAGCGGGTAGTCGCCTTTCCATGCCGCCAACTGATCGACCAGCTTCAATTGCGCCGGGTCCTTGACCACTTCACGCAGCACCGGCAACAACGGCGCGAGCAAGCGTGGGCCATAGGCGGTGGTGGTGCCCAGTTGCAAAGCCTGGCTGTTGTTCACGTCCCACTTCACGCTTTTGTCGCTCAGCTGCGCATTCAACTGCTGGCCACGGTCAGCCAGGTTGTAATAACCGGGAATCTCCATGCCGGTGGGCGACACCGGCTGCGCATTGGCCGACACCACATACCCCCGCGCCGGGTTTTCTTCCTGGGGGTTGGCGCTGAAAGGGTAGAACCCCAGTTTGTCCGCCTGAGCGCTGCTGCCGTCGAGGATAAAGCCCGGGTTGACCCCGGCCGGGCGGATCGGCAACTGCGCCGCCGCCCACCAGCCGATATCGCCCTTGGCATTCGCCCACACAATGTTCAGCCCCGGCGCTGAGACTTTGGCCGCTGCCGCGCGGGCCTTGGCCAGGGTGTCGGCGCGGTTGAGCTGGTAGAAACCTTCGAGAATCGGATTTTGCGTGTCGAGGAATGCCCACCACATGGCAATCGGCGTCTTGCCGGCGTTTTCGCCGAGCACGTCATTGATGATCGGGCCGTGGGGCGACTGGCGCAGGGTGATGGTCACCGGCGCCTGGCCCTTCACGGCAATCTGCTGCTCGCTGCCTGTCATGTCGACCCATCTGTCGTGGTACCAGACTTGGTTAGGATTCGCCGGGTTGACCTTTTCGGCGATCAGGTCGAGGTCATCGTTCTGGAACATGGTCAGGCTCCAGCCGAAGTCCAGGTTGTGACCCAGGAACGCCACCGGCACCAGCGCGTTGTGATAGCCATACAGCTCAAAGCCCGGCGCCGACAGCTGCGCTTCGTACCACACCGACGGCACCGAGAAACGGATATGCGGGTCACCCGCCAGCAACGGCTTGCCACTCTTGGTGCGGCTGCCGCTGATGGCCCAGGCGTTGCTGCCTTCGAACTGCGGCAAGCCGTTGTCGGCCAGGGCCTTGTCGCTGAGGGTGGCAAGGGCGCCGAGGCTGTTCCAGTCGCTGGCGGCCAGGTTCAGCGCGCCTTTTGGTTGCCAGTCGAGGTCGAAGACTTTCAGGTAGTCGCCGCCCAACTGGTCGCGGATGTACGTCAGCAAGGGTTCTGTGCGAAACGCGGCGGCAAAGCTGTAGGCCAGATAACCGGCGACGCTGATGGTGTCTTCGGCGGTAAAGCGGCGTTTGGGAATGCCCAGCACGTCGAATTCCATCGGGCTGGGGTGGCTGTCCTGATATTGGTTGATACCGTCGAGGTAGGCTTGCAGCGCTTTCCACGCAGGCGAGTCGTGGTCCATCTGTTCCACGTAACTCAAGGCGCGCTCGCGAATGCGCAGGCTGCGGAACAGCTTGTCGGTCTCCAGCACCTTGGGCCCCAGCACTTCGGCGAGTTCGCCACGGGCCAGGCGGCGCATGATCTCCATCTGGAACAGCCGGTCCTGGGCGTGCACGTAGCCGAGGGCGCGGTAGAGGTCGGCCTCGTTCTCGGCGCGGATGTGCGGCACGCCACGGTCGTCGTAGCGCACGGTGACCGTGCCTTGCAGGTTGGCCAGGGTTTCAGTGCCCTGGCGGGTCGGTTGCTTGCTGTAGACATACCAGCCGGCACCGGCCATGAGGGCGGCAATCAGCAGAGCGAACACGGTCAGGCTGCGTTTCATGGACGGTCCTTGAGTCAGTCACCTTGAAGGTCAACGGAGTCTAATGGGTTTGGCGAAGGCTCGGGGAATTGCTGCTGTGACAGCCGAGGTTCAAGTGGAGAACACCCCGAAGCGGCTATTATTCCACCTGTCATCTTTGAGCTTTTTGCCATGACCTGCGCCCTGCAACCCCCTTCAGACTCCAGCCGCCCCCAGCCCGCCTACGCGTGTTGCCTGGAAGCGCCCTCACTGATCGGGCGTTTTTTGCAGCACCCGCCGGTGGGCTTTGATGCGCGACTGTCCGAACAGGGCCTGCCGTATTTTTTCACGCCGTTTAATTTGTTGACCACCGCTGACGACGCGTTTGTAGAACGCGTGCGCAGCTGGCCCGGCTACGGCCTGTGGAGTGCGTGGCTGCAAATCGACAGCTGTTTTGTGGGCACCACGGTCAGCGAATACGCGCCGTTTCCTCAGGCCGTGTCGCCTCAGGACCTCGCGCAGTGGCTGCAGGAGAAATGCGCGCCGCAGCGCAAGCTCACCGTCATCAAAGACGTGCCCTGCAACTCTCCACTGCTCAGCGACGCGGACAACCGCTATGCGCAGGCCTTGATCGAAGACTGCACCCGGCGTGGTTTTATCAGCCTGGAGGGTCAGGCGTTGGCGTATGTGCCGATCAACTTCACCACGATAGATGAGTACCTGGCGCGGCTGTCCCACAGTCGCCGACGAAATATCCGACGCAAACTGCGCAGTCGCGAGGCCATGCGCGTGGAAATTCTCGACACCGGCGATGCGCGCTTCAACGATGACGCGTGGCTGACGCAGTTGTATGGGCTGTACAAGGCGGTGTACGACCAGAGCGAGATCCATTTTGACCTGCTGACCCCTGAGTTTTTCAGCGGCCTGTTGAGGGACTCCGCGAGCAATGGGCGCGTGTTCTGCTACTGGCACTGTGACGAGCTGATCGGCTTCAACCTGTGCTACGTGCAGGCAGGCAAGCTGCTCGACAAGTACATCGGCCTGAATTATCCGCTGGCGCTGGAGTTCAACCTCTACTTCGTCAGCTGGTTTGTGAACCTTGAGTACGCAGTGGCCAACGGCCTGAAATTTTACGTGGCAGGCTGGACCGACCCACAGGTCAAGGCCAGTCTGGGCGCCGATTTTACGTTTACACGCCACTTGGTCTGGGTGCGCAACCCGTTGTTACGCAAATTGGGCAACCGTTTCCGTCACCACTTTGAAAGCGACAACCAGTGGCATCAGGAGCAAACCTCATGAGCCTGGCCCGCGCGCCGCTGATTCTGGATTTCGACGGTGCCGTCACTGACATTCCCGGCGCAACCACTTTACCGCTGCAAGCCTGGCAGGAAAAAATCCGCTTCGGCTGCCGCTGGGCGCAGTTCAAGGAACTGGAAAACGCTCTGCAATCACAAATGCCCAGTGATTACGGCTGCGTGTTCACCGGCAGTGGCGACTATCACCACCTCAGCCAACTGTTGCTGCACCGCCTGCCCGCGCAGCAAAAATTCCAGCTGATCATTTGCGATAACCACCCCGACAACATGCGCTACCCCTTTGGCATTCATTGCGGTTCGTGGGTTTACTGGGCCAGCCGGTTGCCGCAGGTCGAGCATGTGCATGTGCTGGGCATCGGTTCGCAGGACATCGGCCTGGGCCACGCCTGGGAAAATCACTGGTCGCCGTTGCTCAAGGGCAAGCTGACCTACTGGAACGTCAACGTCGATACGCGCTGGATGAACTGGGTGGGCGCCGGGCGCGGCAATCGTGCCTTCAGCAACTCGGATGAGCTGATGCGCGCGTTTCTGGCGCAGTTTAATCGGTCGTTGCCGGTTTACCTGTCCATCGACAAAGACGTGCTGAGCCCGGAAGTGGTGAACACCAATTGGGACCAGGGCGAGTTTCTTGAGCAGCATTTGACTGACTTGATCAGCGCCTGCGAGGGCCAGATCATCGGTGCGGACATCACCGGGGATGTGTCGGCCTATAGCTATGAAAGCAAGTTCAAGCGCTGGCTGAGTGCGTCCGATGGCCAGGAGCAATTGCCGGCGGCGCAGGTGCAGTTGTGGCAGCAACAACAGAACGAGCTGAACAGCCGGCTGGTGGCGCGGATCAATCAGGGCTGGCGAGGGTAGCGTTGAGCTGGATCAGGATCTGTTCAAAGAGTTCGTCGCTCAACCAATGGCTGTTGCTGATCGACAGACTGCGGCTGGCGAAGGCCTCGGCCTGGGTGATCTGGCCGCCCGGCTGCAACAACGGAGCCACGGCGGGGTAGCCGGGCAAGGTGTGGATAAACAGGCGCGTCACGCCGAGCCCTGAGGTCCACAACTGCGCCATCGCCGCATCGCGGGTGTGCACGGAAGGCATCACCACCATCAGGAAAGGCCAGGTGCCTTGCTGTCCCGGCCGGTCCATCACCACCGAGACGCCGGGCAAAGCATTCAAGCGTGCAGCGCGGCGCAAGGCGCGCTCGCGGCCTTGCTGCAAGTAGTCGGGCAAGCGAGCCAGTGCGGCGGTGCCGACTTTGCGACGGTAACTGCCGAGGCGATGCAGCGGGATGTCGTCAACCGAGAAATCATCGCCCACGGCCGCCACTTCATCCCTTCGTGCCAGCGCGGCGCGCAAACCCTTGCCATAGGCGTAGTACAAGCCGCGCGGCTGATAAACCAGCGCGTACCCCCACAGTTCGGCGCTGCGTAGCAGTTCCCAGCCCAAGCTGAAGGGCAGGTCGTTGCGGCACTGGCGGTGCAGCGCCTGGTGCAGCACCGGGTCGCGGCTGAACAGCACGCCGCCTTCTGCCGTCGTCAGGCCTTTGCCCAGCGCCATGCTGAAAAAGCCTACGTCGCCTTTGAGCCCGACAGACTGGCCTTCGTCCAGTGCGCCCATGGCCTGGGCGGCGTCTTCGATGATCGCTGCGCCGACGCGGCTGGCAATGCGCTTGGCGGCATCGACATCGGCCACGCGCCCGGCCAAATGGGTGACCACCACCGCCAGTGTGCTTTCGTCGCACAGGTGCGTCAGTTGCGTTTCGTCCAGGTCGATACTGCCCTGCTGCAAATCACAGGGCACCACTTGCAGCGGCGGGCAGTAGTGGGCAGCCAACGCCACCAGCGGACAGGTGTAGGCCGGCACGATCAGCCGGGTGCGGCCGGGCATGCGTTGCTGCAACACCCGCAGGGCAATGATCAGCGCGGCAGTGCCGGAGCAGGGTAGAGCGGGCAGTGGAATCGAGAATTGGCGGGCCAGCGCAGGGGCCAGCTCGCCCGAGAGGCCGAGCAAGTCCCGCCAGCGCAGAGGCAGCCCTGCGGTGGGCGGAATTTCCCGAGGGAGCATTACGCGAGCGTTTCCGAAGGGTCAGCCTGGACGACCTTTTCGGCTTCGTCTTCACTGCGCGCCAGGCACAGAATGCCCGCGATAATCAGCGCGCCGCCGATGATTTTGGGCCAGGTCAGGCTGTCATCGAACAACCAGACGGAAATCAACGTGACGCTGATCAACTCCAGGTGCGACGCTGCAAACGCGGGGCCCACCGGGGCGTACTTGAGCAAGGTCATCCAGGTGAAAAACGCGCCGATATAGCCCACAAAAGCGCCGTAGATCCAGGGCGCACCAAACACGCGAATCAGCCAGGCGGCGTCCATTGCCAACGGTTCAGCGTGCACCGAGGCGAATTTGAAGCTGACCTGCGCCAGGGTGTCGAAAATGATCAGCGCGAGAAAACCCAGGATATAGAAACGTTTCATCATTCGAACCCTACGACGGTCACGCCACAGGCGATCAGCATGATGCCGATCAACCGCCACTTGCTCAGGCTTTCCTTGAACAGGAAACGCCCGGCAATCATGATCACCACGATATTGATCGAGCCCAGCATCACGCCGACCGACAGTGGCACCAGCGACAGAAACGCTAGCCACAACACGAATTCAAAGACGTAGCAGATGACGCCCAGCCAGATCCACGGGCGCTTGAGCATGTGCTTCCAGTGGGCCAGGCCGTCATGCTCGGCGCTGGCGGAGGCGGCAGCTTTGAATGCCAGTTGGCCGGATGTATCAACGATGACGTTGAGCATCCAGAGGATGATGGTTAACTGGCTCATGTGTTCCTGTCGTCTGCTTACAAACCCGCTGGAAACCTACGATACAGCAGCCTGCGGGCCGGGTGACTGGAGTTTGCCGGTCGAACAGCTTGTGTTCAGTTTGACGCATTGCCCCATTGGCAATAGCAGCCCACCGCCAGGGTGTGGGTGGCATCGACTTCGCGCCCGGCCTCCAGGGCCTGGAGGATCGGTTCGATAAAACTGTTGCTGGAATTGCACGTCAGCCCTTCGCTGTAGGGGCCGAAATACGCCAGCTTGCCGGTGCGATCCCAAATGCCCACGGCCGGTGTGGCCGGCACGTGGTCGGCGCCGTCGAGGGCCGTGAGGGTTTTCATTTTGCGCAGGTTATCGGGCAGCTTGCCGTGGCTGCCGGCCTTTTGCAGGGCATAAAACTCAACGCCCTTGGGCGCGTAGTGCTCGATCAACTCGCCCAGGTGCTGCTGGTTGCCGACATTGCACGGGCAGGCCGGGTCCCAGAAATGCACCAGGCGGATCGGCCCGGGGCCTGACAGCTCGGCGGGCAGGCGCAGGGCGTCGCCGGAGAAAACCGCCGTGTGTTCGCTGAACGCGCGCAGGTAGCGGCCCTGGAACCAGTCATACGCCGCCCACAGCACACCGGCGCAGATAACCAAAAGCAGGCTGGCGAACAAGGCGGAACGGTAGGGCTGTCGCATTCAGATCAATCCTCGAAGGTCGCGTAGCTTGCCATGCTTGCCCTGACAGATGAATATCGCAGCTCGATATTCATCTTCACCGTGAGTCTGGAACCCTTTATGCCTGTCAGCTTTGACCCCGATCATCTGCGCGAGAGCTTGCGGCCTTTAGTGGATGCGCAACCGCTCAGCGCCGAAGCGCGGGTCTACCAGCGTTTTTACGGGCTGGACCTGCCGGCGCGCAAAGTGCCAGCGGTGAGCCGCCTGGGGCGCTTTGAGGTGGACGGGTTTGAAGTGGTGGCACAGGTATGGTGGCCGCCGCTGCCGGTGGCGACGATGTTCATGTTCCACGGCTTCTACGACCACATGGGGCTGTACCGCAATGTGGTGGACTGGGCGCTGGATCAGGGGTTTGTAGTGATTGCCTGTGATTTGCCAGGCCATGGCCTGTCCAGCGGCGCGCGTGCCAGCATTGACGATTTCGCGGTGTACCAGAACGTAGTGCAGGCGCTGTTCGCCCAGGCGCACATGCTGCAATTGCCACAACCCTGGCACCTGTTCGGGCAAAGCACCGGCGGCGCGGTGGTGGTGGACCATTTGCTCAACCATGGCGCTGAGAGTCCGGCCCAGGGCAAGACCTTCCTGCTGTCACCCTTGGTGCGGCCGCGTGCCTGGGGTTGGTCGCAGGTCAGCTATTACCTGCTGCGACCGTTCGTCAAAGGCATCGCGCGGCGGTTCAGCGAAAACACCAATGACCCCGCATTCAAACCGTTTCTCGAAGCAGACCCCTTGCAGCCCCGGCAACTGCCTACAGCCTGGGTCGGAGCACTGGCGCGCTGGATCAAACGCATCGAAGCCGCCCCGCGCAGCCCGCGGCGGCCGGTGATTGTGCAAGGTGAGGAAGATATGACGGTGGACTGGCAGCACAACTTGAAGGTGCTGCGAGGCAAGTTTGATCAGCCCGAGGTATTGATGGTGCCGCGTGGAAGGCATCACTTGGCGAATGAGATTCCCGAGATTCGCGAAGAATACTTCAAGTACCTCACCGACCACCTGAAGTAACGCAATCAAAACTGTGGGAGCTGGCTTGCCTGCGATGCAGACACCTCGGTGTATCAGGCACACCGGGTTGATGCCATCGCAGGCAAGCCAGCTCCCACACAAGCCTGTTTCCACAGGGGTTACTGCGACAGGCTGGAGGTGCTCTGGCCTACCGCAAGCCCCGCACGAATGGCCGCCAATGCCGCCTGGTAATACGCCTTACCCTCCAGCGACTCCGCAAACGTGGCGAATTCTTCCAGTTCCGGATCAGACAAATCCCGATAGACGTACAACAGCGTGTTGTTCAAATCATTGCCGATCTGCTGCATCAAGCGTTCACGCTGACCATTCAACATGCCCTGCGCCTGACCACCGCCCAACAAACCGGGGATCATCTGGCTCAAACTGTCGGCGGCGACGCCGGCAATCGCCAGGCTGACTTCCGCACCCGCCTCACGCGCCGGCAGCGCCTGGGCCAGATGGCCGATGATCAGGCTGCGGGTAGCGTCGGCTTGAATGTGCGGCAGGCCCTGAGCATTTTTCGCCAACTGGTCGCGGCGCGTGGCGAGCAGCTCTGCAGCGACGATCTTGCGGCCCAGCGGCGACTGAAAAAAAGCCAGGGCCGGTTTTGGGTCCGCGAGATTCTTGCGCAATTGTGCTTCGGCACGCTGGTCCACCGCCTGGGCGGCAAAGCGTTTATTGCTGTTGTCCACCAGCGCCTGATACACCGCCGGCGGCAGGCTGTTGCGGTAGCGTTGCTGGGCCGCACTGAGGGCGTCATTGAAATGCGCGCGTTGTTCGGCCCAGCCGGCGACCTTGTACAACTGGTCATGGCCGTCTGCCCAGGCGGGCAAAACGCAGAACATCAGCATGGAAAAAAACAAACGACGCATAGGGACTCCTGTCAGTCGGCCACTATTGTCCGTGTCGGGCGTAGGATTTGTCGAGAAATCCTATCGGCTACATCACTAAAGTGTGTTCAGACGCTCGGCGGCTCTGTCGGATTTACAGGCGTATGGATACTATGCGCGCCATGCAAACACCCCTCGATCATCCCCTGCTGCAACGCATTGTCGATGACCTCGCCGAAAAAGGCTGGTCGCAGCAGAACGGCTTCCTGCCCCAGGGTCTGACCCTGGAACTGGCGGCTGAGTGCCGTAAACGTGCGGCCGAGGGTGAATTGGCGCCCGCCGCAGTCGGTCGCGGGCCGGCGCAAGAGATCCGCGAGGGTATTCGCGGTGACCATATCCAGTGGCTGGAAGAGGGCGACGCGGCCGTCTGCGAGACCTACATGGGCGTGATGGACGGCCTGCGTCAGGCGATGAATCGCGGCCTGTTCCTGGGCCTGGAAGATTTCGAAAGCCACTTCGCGATGTACCCGCCGGGCGCGTTTTACCTCAAGCATGTGGACCGTTTTCGCGACGACGACCGGCGCATGGTTTCCGCGGTGGTTTACTTGAACGAAGACTGGCTGCCCGAGCACGGCGGCCAGCTGCGCATGTACCTCAAGGGTGGCGTCGAATACGACGTGGTGCCCACCGGCGGTTGCCTGGTGGTGTTTTTGTCCGGCGAGGTGCCCCACGAAGTCCTGCCTGCCACGCGCGAACGCCTGTCCCTCACCGGTTGGTTTCGCCGACGCGGCAACGAGCCGTTTTAAGCATGGAAAAGATTCTGGTCAGCCGCTGCCTGCTCGGGCACAAGGTACGCTACGACGGTGAGGGCAGCGGGCCGTTCGATCAATTGGCGGCGTGGCAGGCTGAGGGCCGCGTCGTTGCGATCTGCCCGGAAGTGTCGGGCGGTTTGCCGACGCCCAGGCCATCTGCCGAGATTCCCGGCGGGCAGGGCATCGATGTGTGGGACGGCCGTGCCCAAGTGCTCACAGCCGAGGGCGAAGACTTCAGCGCCGCCTTCCTCGACGGCGCCCGCCAAGCCTTGGCGCTGGTGCAGCGCCACGGTATCCGCATCGCCGTGCTCAAGGCCAACAGCCCATCGTGCGGCAACCTGCTGACCTATGACGGCACGTTCAGCGGCGTAAAGGTCAGCGGCGAAGGCGTGACGGCAGCGCTGCTCAAGCGCCATGGGGTGGCTGTATTCAGTGAGCTCCAGTTGCCCGAAGCGGCACAACATCTCTCAAGCCTTAACTAGATCAAATGTGGGAGCTGGCTTGCCTGCGATAGCAGTGTGTCAGTCAGCAGATGAGCTGGCTGGAAGGCCGCTATCGCAGGCAAGCCAGCTCCCACATTGACCTCATTCACTCAGGTCCAAACCACTTCTGCGTCAGCGCCTTCAAGCGACCATCCGCCTTAACCTGATGCAATGCCTTGTCCAAACTGCTTTTGAACGCCGGATTATCTTTTTGGAATGGAATGGCCATCTCAGGTGTTTCCTTGTAGACGTCACTGAAATCGAACCGATTCTGCAGCTCGGCAGTCAGAACGATATGGTTGATGGCCACATCGTATTTGCCGGATTCAACACCTGGTAGCAGGTCGGCGTCATCGGTGGTGATGAACGAGGGGCGTACGTCCATTTCCTTGGCCAATTGTTCACCCAGCTCCACCTCAAAGCCGGTTAGCTTGTCACCGTCCTTGAAGTTGAACGGCGGGGTGTTGGCTTCCAGGGCGATGCGCAGTTCGCCTCGGTCAAACACATCATCGATCAATTCGGCGTGAGCCAAAGGGCTCAGAAGGGAAAGCAAAAGTACAAGGCCAGGCGAAAAGCGCATGGTCGCTCCTAAGGAATTCAGCTGTGCGAGGCGCCAGTCAGCATCGCTTTGCTATGGTGATGAGTGCCTTGGACAGCAATTTTTCGCGAAGTTGTCATAACCCAACATATTTCATGCAGAAATTGGAGAAGTGAATGAAAGCTCTATTTGCCCGTGCAACGATTGCCAGCCTGCTGTTGGGCGCCTCTATGTTGGCCACTGCCGCCGACGGCATCCCGCGCAGCGCGCCGCCTGAAGGCGCCAAAGTATTCATCGTGTCGCCCAAAGACGGTGCCACTGTCGATAAAACCTTCACCGTCAAATTCGGCATGGAAGGCCTGAAACTGGCCCCGGCGACCAGCCAGGATCCAGGCACCGGCCACCATCACCTGCTGATCGACCAGAAAGAACTGCCGGACGCCAGCGTGCCGATCCCGGCCACCGACACCGTGATCCACTACGGCAAGGCGCAAACCGAAACCGAGCTGACCCTGACCCCAGGCAAGCACACGCTACAGCTGGTGGCCGGCGACAAACTGCACATGCAGTTCAACCCGACTGTAGCCTCGAAAGTGATCACGGTTAACGTTAAGTAAGATTTGTTCAGATGCAAAAAAGGGAGCCCCGAGGGGCTCCCTTTTTCGTGGTGCTGGCGAAACCTTAGAACAACACGCGGCTACGAATTGTGCCGTTGATGTGCTGCAGCTTCTCTTGCGCCAGGTCCGAGTACTCGGCGTCGACGTCGATCACTACGTAGCCAACCTTCTCGTTGGTCTGCAGGAACTGACCGGAGATGTTGATGCCGTTTTCCGCGAAGACCTTGTTGATCTCCATCATCACGCCAGGGATGTTCTGGTGGATGTGCAGCAGACGGTGTTTGCCAGGGTGAGCCGGCAGGGCCACTTCCGGGAAGTTGACGGACGATACCGAGGTACCGTTGTCGCTGTACTTGACCAGCTTCTCCGACACTTCCAGGCCGATGTTGGCTTGGGCTTCAGCGGTGGAACCGCCGATGTGCGGGGTCAGGATCACGTTGTCCAGACCACGCAGCGGGCTTTCGAAGATGTCGTCGTTGGAGCGTGGCTCCACCGGGAACACGTCGATCGCGGCGCCGATCAGGTGCTTGTCCTTGATCGCGTCGGCCAGGGCGTCCAGCTCGACCACGGTGCCACGGGCTGCGTTGATCAGGATGCCGCCTTTCTTGATGGCGCGGATTTCCTTCTCGCCGATCATCCACTGGGTCTCAGCAGTTTCCGGCACGTGCAGGGTGACGATGTCGGACATGCCCAGCAGCTCGGTCAGGCTCGACACCTGAGTGGCGTTGCCCAATGGCAGCTTGGTCAGGGTGTCATAGAAGAACACCTGCATGCCCAGGCCTTCAGCCAGTACCGACAATTGCGTGCCGATCGAGCCGTAACCGACGATACCCAGCTTCTTGCCACGGATTTCGAAGGAGTTGGCTGCGCTCTTGATCCAGCCGCCACGGTGGCAGGACGCGTTCTTCTCAGGGATGCCGCGCAACAGCAGGATGGCCTCGGCCAGCACCAGCTCCGCAACGGAACGGGTGTTGGAGTACGGTGCGTTGAACACCGCGATACCGCGCTCGCGCGCAGCGTTGAGGTCGACCTGGTTGGTGCCGATGCAGAAACAGCCGACCGCCACGAGTTTCTTGGCGTGATCGAAGATCTCTTCGGTCAACTGAGTGCGGGAGCGAATGCCGATAAAGTGCGCGTCGGCGATCTTTTCCTTTAACTGGGCTTCCGGCAGAGAACTGGTGATGTACTCAATGCTGGTGTACCCGGCGGCCTTCAGGACGTCGACGGCCGATGGGTGGACGCCTTCCAGAAGAAGGAACTTGATCTTGCTCTTATCGAGAGAAGTCTTGCTCATCTGCTTAAACCTGTATCCCGGAAAAAAATGGCAGGGAATCGAGCAGCGCAAGCTGACCCGGACGGCAGGAAAGCCGTCACCGCAAAACGCCCTTGGGCTCTGTCCTGCGGGGGCGGTATGCTAGCATACGTGCCCCGCTAAACACCCATTCCTGCGACGTGAAGCGTTCTCAGGATGACCATGAATTGTTCGAGAGTTCTGTCGATGACCCATCCTGCCCTGATTGATGAGCTGAAGACCCTGGTTGAGCCTGGCAAGGTCCTGACCGATGCTGACTCCCTTGAGGCTTACGGCAAGGACTGGACCAAACACTTCGCGCCTGCACCCACCGCCATCGTCTTCCCGAAGACCACCGAGCAGGTGCAGGCCATTGTCCGTTGGGCCAATGAACACAAGGTGGCGCTGGTGCCATCGGGTGGGCGTACCGGCCTGTCGGCAGCAGCGGTGGCGGCGAATGGCGAAGTGGTGGTGTCGTTCGACTACATGAACCAAATCCTCGACGTGAACCTCACCGACCGCACCGCCGTGTGCCAGCCGGGCGTGGTCACCAAGCAATTGCAGAACGTCGCCGAAGAAAAAGGCCTGTACTACCCGGTGGACTTCGCTTCGTCCGGTTCGAGCCAGATTGGCGGCAATATCGGCACCAATGCCGGCGGGATCAAGGTGATTCGCTACGGCATGACCCGTAATTGGGTGGCGGGCATGAAAGTCGTCACCGGCAAAGGTGATGTGCTGGAGCTGAACCGTGACCTGATCAAGAACGCCACCGGCTACGACATGCGCCAGCTGTTTATCGGCGCTGAAGGCACCCTGGGTTTTGTGGTCGAAGCCACCATGCGCCTCGACCGTGCGCCGAAGAACCTCACTGCGATGGTGCTCGGCACCACTGATTTCGACTCGATCATGCCGGTGCTGCACGCGTTCCAGAGCAAACTCGACCTGACCGCCTTCGAATTCTTCTCCGACAAGGCCCTGGCCAAGGTCATGGGGCGTGGCGATGTGCCGGCGCCGTTCGAAACTGACTGCCCGTTCTACGCGCTGCTGGAATTCGAAGCCACCACCGAAGAAGTCGCCAACCACGCCCTGGAAACCTTCGAGCACTGCGTAGAGCAGGGCTGGGTGCTGGACGGCGTGATGAGCCAGAGCGAAACCCAACTGCACAACCTGTGGAAACTGCGCGAGTACATCTCCGAGACCATTTCCCACTGGACCCCATACAAGAACGACATCTCGGTCACCGTTTCCAAAGTGCCGGCGTTCTTGAAGGAAATCGACGCGATCGTCGGCGAACACTACCCGGACTTCGAAATCGTCTGGTTCGGCCACATCGGCGACGGCAACCTGCACCTGAACATCCTCAAGCCGGAAAACCTGAGCAAGGACGAGTTCTTCGCCAAGTGCGCTACCGTGAACAAGTGGGTGTTTGAAACCGTTCAGAAGTACAACGGCTCGATCTCCGCCGAACATGGCGTGGGCATGACCAAGCGCGATTACCTGACCTACAGCCGTTCCCCGGTAGAAATCGAGTACATGAAAGCAGTGAAAGCGGTGTTCGACCCGAACGGGATCATGAACCCTGGCAAGATTTTCGCTGTTTAACCGCCCCTGAAGGAGTCGTTCCATGAGCTACCAGCACAAGTATGTCGACGGCACCAACATCCACTTTCCCCTGGGTAAAGTGGTGTGCATCGGGCGTAACTACGCCGAACACGCCAAGGAACTGGACAACCCGGTACCGACCGAGCCGCTGCTGTTCATCAAGCCGGGCAGTTGCGTCGTAGCGCTGGAAGGCGGCTTTGCCATTCCGACCGAGCGCGGTTCGGTGCACTACGAAGCGGAAATCGCGGTGTTGATCGGCAAGCCGTTGTCGACCAAGCCGAGCCGTGAAGAAGTGCTGGACGCCATCTCCGGCTTCGCCCCGGCGCTGGACCTGACCCTGCGCGACAAACAGGCCGAGCTGAAAGCCAAGGGCCTGCCGTGGGAAATTGCCAAGTCCTTCGACGGCGCGGCAGTGATCGCCCCGTTTGTGGTCGGCAGCACCTTCCCGGACGTCACCGACATCAGCATTCGCCTGACCATCAACGGCGAAGTGCGCCAGGACGGCAACAGCTCGCAGATGCTCAACCCGATCATCCCGATGATCCAGCACATGGCCGGCTGCTTCTCGCTGCAGGCGGGCGATGTGATCCTCACCGGCACCCCGGCTGGCGTGGGCCCGCTGAATGTGGGTGATGAGCTGGTGCTGGAGTTGGGTGGCGGCAGCCGCTTTGAAAGCAGCGTTCGCTAAAGGCTGAATACAGTCCAAATGTGGGAGCTGGCTTGCCTGCGATGACGGTGGTGAATTCACTGACGCCATCGCAGGCAAGCCAGCTCCCACAGGGTTTGGGTGCATACCAGGCCTCGGGTTTTGCATTTTTTTCACACGCCACCCGGATAATCCCCAGCCTCCTGCGCGCGGGGCCGTTGATCCTGTGCTATCACCTTAAGCTGACTCCCCGGAAAAGCGCCCCATGGCCGTGACCCTGCCTACCATCACTTCCAAGCCCCGCTCTCGCTTCGCCTTGCGCTGGTATTCCTGGCTGCTTCTGGTCGGGGTGATTGTGTATGGCGTCGCCTGGGTCATGCACTGGGATGATCGCGGCGTGTTATGGGTCGCTGAGCGCTTTGAAACCCCGGCCGAACAGCAAGCCAGCGTGTGGCTGCCGGATTACCACGCGGTGATCGATGGCAAGTTGCTGCCGGGCATGGAAAAGGACGAAGCCTCGGATGTGTCCTACAACCCGCAGACCAAAACCCTGTTTTCCGTCATGGGCAAAAACCCGTTCCTTGTTGAGTTGAGCCTGCAAGGCGACGTGCTGCGCAAAATGCCGCTCAACGGCTGGAACAACCCGGAAGGCGTGACAGTGATGGAAAATGGCTTGATGGCCATTGTCGATGAGCGCATGCACACCCTGACCGTGGTCAAGGTCGACGCCAGCACTCAGCAACTCAACATCGCCGACTTCAAGCCCTTCGACCTGGGCCCGTCCAAAGACCAGAACAAAGCCTTCGAGGGCGTCACCTGGGACAAGCGCAATCAACAGATCGTGCTCGGCGAAGAGCGCCCGCCCGCGCTGTTCACCTTGAAAAGCGATGGCACTGCGCTGACCGGCGACAAACAAAAGGTCGCCAGTACCGAGCTGGACATGCGCAACCTTTCGGCGTTGGCGGTCGACCCACGTACCGGGCACCTGCTGGTGCTGTCGGCCGACTCGCACCTGTTGCTGGAGCTGGATGAAAAGGGCGAGCAAGTCAGCTTCATGACCCTGCTCGGCGGCTTCAACGGCCTCAAACACACCATTCCTAGGGCGGAAGGCGTGACCATGGACGAGAACGGCACGCTCTACATGGTCAGTGAGCCGAACCTGTTCTATCGTTTCGAAAAGCAAAAATAACCCACGATTACGTCGGATATTTCTCCAGGAACGGCATTCGCCAAACATTGGGCAGCGTTTAAGTTTAAATTCAGACAGGCGTGATATTCATTCGCCACTTTTTGATCTTGAGCCTTGCTGATGCGCCGATTTACCCGCCCCAAACCCGCGTTTTTGATCCTGTTGCTGATCGCCCTGGTTGCCACCGGGGTGATCGCGCAGCAATTGCGTTTATTCGAGCGCGCGTGGTTCAACTGGCAGACCTGGCGCTTGCCTGCGGATGATCGCTCCATCGGCCTGGCCGATTACCGGGTGGTGGTGGAGGGCCAAGTGATTGAAGGCCTCGACGACGATGTCTCGGCACTTACCTACGACCCGGTGCGCAAAAGCCTGTTTACCGTCACCAATAAAAACGCCGAGCTGATCGAGCTGTCCCTGCAAGGCAAGATCCTGCGGCGCATTCCTCTGGTGGGGTTTGGCGATGCCGAGGCGGTGGAGTTCATCAGCGACAACATCTACGTGATCAGCGATGAAGCCCAGCAGCGGTTGATCAAAGTGCATGTGAACGACGATACGCAATTTCTCGACGCCGCCGACGCGGAGCAAATGACCCTGGGCGTGCACATCGGCGGCAACAAAGGCTTCGAAGGCCTGGCATACGATTCGGTGGGCAAGCGCCTGTTCGTGGCCAAGGAGCGCGACCCGATGCTGATCTACGAGGTCCACGGGTTTCCCCACTTCAAGCCGGAAAAAACCTACTCGGTGCACGTGATCAACAACCCCAAGCGCGATGCCGGGCTGTTTGTACGCGACCTGTCGAGCTTGCAATACGACGAGCGCAGCGGCCATTTGCTGGCGCTGTCGGATGAGTCGTTTCTGGTGTTGGAGCTGGACATTGACGGTCGCCCGTTAAGCAGCTTGTCGCTGCTCAATGGGCGCCATGGCCTGAAAAAGCGTGTGCCGCAGGCCGAGGGTATCGCCATGGATGACGAGGGCAGCTTGTATTTGGTCAGCGAGCCGAACCTGTTTTACGTGTTCAAGAAGCCCTGATTCCAAAACCACTGCCGAACCATTGTGGGAGCTGGCTTGCCTGCGATGGCGTCAGTGAATTCACCACCGCCATCGCAGGCAAGCCAGCTCCCACATTTTGTTTTGCGTCAGGCCTTGATGGTTTTTACGCCTTCGGAAGTGCCCAGCAGCAACACATCCGCCGGGCGCGCCGCAAACAATCCATTGGTCACCACGCCGACGATGGCGTTGATTTGCGTCTCAAGCTCCACCGGGTTGGTAATCTGCATATTGAACACATCAATGATGATATTACCGTTATCGGTCAACACGCCTTCGCGGTACACCGGGTCACCGCCCAGCTTCACCAGCTCGCGGGCCACGTGGCTGCGGGCCATCGGGATCACTTCCACCGGCAGCGGGAACGCGCCGAGTACCGGCACCAGCTTGCTGCCGTCGGCGATGCAGATAAACGTCTTGGCCACGGCCGCGACGATCTTCTCGCGGGTCAGGGCTGCGCCGCCGCCTTTGATCAGGTTCAGGTGCGCGTCGCTTTCGTCGGCGCCGTCGATGTAGAACTCCAGGTCGCTCACGGTATTGAGCTCGTACACCGGAATGCCATGGCCTTTCAGGCGCGCGGCGGTGGCTTCGGAGCTGGCTACGGCGCCGTCAAATGCGCCCTTGTGCTGGGCCAGTGCGTCAATAAAGCAGTTGGCGGTGGAGCCGGTGCCGACACCGACGACGCTCTTGTCATCGAGTTTGGGAAGGATTAAATCGACGGCGGCCTGGGCCACTGCCTGTTTGAGTTGATCCTGGGTCATGCGGGCTCCGGAACGGGCGGGGAGTTATCGAGGGCGGCGAGTATAACCCAACAAAACCTCGGGATTCGTGTGGTCGCCCGGCCAAAAGCCGGGTTAGACTCCTTGGCCCTGCCCAACCCGCCCAGTGATTTCCGCCGATGCTCGAACAGTACGTCAAAAAGATCCTCACCTCGCGCGTTTACGACGTTGCCGTAGAAACCCCGTTGCAGACCGCCCGCCAGCTCTCCGAGCGGCTGGGTAACTCGGTCTGGCTCAAGCGCGAAGACTTGCAGCCGGTGTTCTCGTTCAAGATTCGCGGCGCCTATAACAAGCTGACCCAACTGACGGCTGAAGAGCGCGCGCGCGGCGTGGTCACGGCGTCGGCGGGCAACCATGCCCAGGGCCTGGCCCTGGCCGCCAAGGTGTTGGGGGTGAAAGCCACCATCGTGATGCCCAAGACCACGCCCGAGATCAAGGTTGAAGGCGTGCGCTCCCGTGGCGGCAAAGTGGTGCTGCATGGCGATTCCTTCCCGGAAGCCCTGGCCTACTCGCTGAAACTGGTCGACGAAAAAGGCTACGTCTACATCCATCCTTACGATGATCCACACACCATTGCCGGGCAGGGCACCGTGGCGATGGAAATTCTGCGCCAGCACCCTGGGCCTTTGGACGCGATTTTCGTGCCGGTCGGCGGCGGCGGGCTGATCGCCGGTATTGCGGCGTACGTGAAATACCTGCGCCCGGAGATCAAGATCATCGGCGTTGAGCCGGACGACTCCAATTGCCTGCAAGCCGCGATGGCCGCAGGCGAGCGCGTGGTACTGCCGACCGTGGGCATCTTTGCCGACGGCGTGGCGGTGGCGCAGATCGGCCAGCACACCTTCGATATCTGCAAAGACTATGTGGACGAAGTGATCACCGTCAGCACCGATGAAATCTGTGCGGCGATCAAGGACATCTACGACGACACGCGTTCCATCACTGAGCCAGCGGGCGCCCTGGGCGTGGCGGGGATCAAGAAATATGTGGAGACCCGTGGCGTGACCGGGCAAACCCTGGTCGCCATCGACTCGGGCGCCAACGTCAACTTCGACCGCCTGCGCCACGTGGCCGAGCGCGCCGAGCTGGGTGAAGGTCGCGAAGCCATTATTGCCGTGACGATTCCCGAGAAGCCGGGCAGCTTCAAGGCGTTCTGCGAAGCCGTGGGCAAGCGCCAGATCACCGAATTCAACTACCGCTACCACACCGGCCGCGAGGCGCACATCTTTGTCGGCGTGCAGACTCACCCGGACAACGACCCGCGCAGTGCACTGATTGCTAGCCTTACAAGGCAGGGTTTTCCGGTGCTGGACCTGACCGAAAACGAACTGGCCAAGTTGCACATCCGCCATATGGTCGGTGGGCATGCGGCCAAGGTCAGCGATGAACTGGTGTTCCGTTTCGAGTTCCCGGAGCGTCCTGGTGCGTTGTTCAACTTCCTCAACAAACTGGGTGGGCGCTGGAATATCTCGATGTTCCATTACCGCAACCACGGCGCAGCCGACGGCCGTGTGGTCGCAGGCCTGCAAGTACCGGCGGACGAGCGCCACCTGGTGCCCGCCGCCCTGGCCGAGATCGGCTACCCGTACTGGGATGAAAGCGAAAACCCGGCCTACCAGCTGTTCCTCGGTTGAGCGACTACGCTGACTGAGCGGCCCTTAAGGAATAGAGACCATGGAAACGCTGACCACCCTCAAGGTTATCCACATCACCGCCACCGTGTTGCTGCTGCTCAGCGGCCTCGGCCTGGCGGTACTGGCCTGGCGCAAACGCAGCGCCGGCCCGGCGGTGACCGTGCAACGTCCGTGGGCGTTTGTGTGGTTGCTGATGGGGGTTTGCATGGTCAGCATGCCGTTTACCGGCTGGTGGCTGGTGCATCTGGTCGGCTGGCCGCTGGGGCAAACCTGGATTCTGGGCTCCAGCATTCTCTATACCGTGGCGGCGCTGGCGTGGTTCTGGCTGGTGGCGCGACTTAATCGCCTGCGCAAGGGCGACGGTGGCAGCCTGAATTTCACGCTGGTGCTGGCGGTGGTCAGCCTGGTGGGGTTTGTGGCGATTGCCGGGTTGATGGGCGCCAAGCCGGTTTAGCCGCATGAATGTTCTGTTGGTTGGCGCGACAGGGTTTGTTGGGCGCCATCTGTTGCGCGCCTTGCAGCACGCCGGGCATAGCGTGATTGCCACCTGCCGCGAGCCTCGAAGTCAACATTGGCCGGGGGTGGAGTGGCGTTCTCTTGACCTGAGCCTGTTGGCTGATGATCCCAAGCATTTCAACTTTCCTGAATCCGTTGATTTATTGATCAATGCGGCGGGGTTGCTGAGCGTGGATGCGGCCGAGTTGAGCCGGGTTCAGGATGTCGGCACGCGTGCGCTGTTTGATCTGGCTGCCGGGCGCGGCGTGCGGGTGTTGCAGATTTCTGCCTTGGGCGCCTCGGCGCACTCCGAGGTGGCGTTTCTCGCCAGCAAAGGCGCGGCGGATGACTATTTACTTGGCCTCGCAATGACCTCGGTAGTGCTGCGCCCATCATTGGTCGTGGGCGCGGGCGGTGCCAGTAGTGGCTGGTTGGCCGGGCTTTCCCCGCTGCCGCTCATTCCGTTGCTGAACCTCACCGCGCAGGCGCAGCCCGTGCACATCGATGATCTGGTCGGTGCCGTGCTCGCCTTGATGCGCCGCTGGCCCGCCGAATCCATGGTTTTGCCGCTGGTGGGGCCTGAGCCGTTGCGGCTATCCGAGGTGATTGATCACCTGCGTGCCGCCCAAGGCTTTGGGCCTGGGCGCTACGTGCAGGCGCCGCTGCTGGGGTTGGGCGGATGGGTCGGCGACCGGCTGGGCTGGCGGGCATTGAATCGACAGAGCATCGCCCTGGCCCGACAAGACAATGTAGCCGACCCCGACGTGCTGGCCTCGGTCTGTGGTTACACCGCCGCACCGCTGGCCTCGCGCCTGCAAGACTGGCCGACGGCAACCGAGAGCAGCCAGCACATCATTCGCCCTTTGATGCTGGCGGTGATGGTGCTGATCTGGCTGGGCACGGCGGCGGTGTGCCTGGGCCCGGGTTACGACTGGGGCTTGCGCATCATGGGCGAGGCAGGTGTGCAAGGCGGGTGGGCGACGCTGGCTGTGATCGCCGGAGCTGTGTGCGACGGTCTGCTGGGCCTGGGGTTGCTGGTCAGGCGCTGGCGCAGGCAGGCCCTGATCCTGCAACTGCTGCTGATGGGCGGGTATACCGTGGTTATCAGCATAATCCTGCCCCATTACTGGTTTGATCCCTACGCCGCCGTAGCCAAGAATCTGGTACTCATGGTGGCGACCCTTTGGCTTCTTTGGACTGAACCCCCGCGATGAGCGCCTACCTGCTGCTGAAAACCCTGCATATCCTGTCGTCGACCATCCTGTTCGGGCTGGGCGCGGGCTCGGCTTACTACGCGTTGCGCGCCTGGCGCAGTGGCAAGGTCGAGGTGATCGCCGTGACCTTCAAGCACCTGGTGTTCGCCGACTGGGCATTTACCGCGACCACGGCGGTGTTTCAGCCGTTGAGCGGCGTCGGCTTGATGTACCTGGCGGGATGGTCGTTGCAGCAGAGTTGGTTGCAGTGGACGTTCGGTTTGTATGTGCTGGCGGGTATTTGCTGGTTGCCGGTGGTGTGGTTGCAGATCCGTGTGCACAAGATGGCGGAGCAGGCGTTGCGCGAGGGGACGGCGATGCCGATCAAGGCGGCGACTTATATGCGCTGGTGGTTTGGCCTGGGCTGGCCGGCGTTTTTGGCGTTTCTGGTGATTTTCTATTTGATGGTGGCCAAGCCTGTGTAGGGCTTAAGACCGAGTCGAATCATCGCAGGCAAGCCAGCTCCCACATTGGAATGCGTTCCCCTGTGGGAGCTGGCTTGCCTGCGATGGCGTCATCAGCCGCGCAGCGAAATCACCGGCCAGCCGCGCTTTTCAGCCTCAGCCCGCAAATTCGGATCCGGATCCACCGCCACCGCATGCGTCACCTGCTCCAGCAGCGGCAAGTCATTCATCGAATCGCTGTAGAAGTAGCTGTCTTCCAGGCTATAGCCGGTCTCTTCCAGCCAGCGATTCAAACGCGTCACCTTGCCTTCACGGAAGCACGGCACATCCGTGCTGCGCCCGGTGTAACGGCCGTTTTCCATCTCGCACTCGGTGGCGATCAGGGTTTCAACGCCCAGGCGCGCGGCAATCGGCGCGGTGACGAAACGGTTGGTGGCGGTGATGATCACTAGCTTGTCGCCGGCGGCGCGGTGCTTGGCCAGCAGTTCTACAGCTTGAGGCAGCATCAGCGGTTCAATGCAGTCGCGCATGAAATCGTTGTGCCACTCCTCCAGCTGGGTCATTTCGGTGCGGCCGAGGATTTCCAGGCTGAAGTTCAGGTAGGCGGCGTTGTCCAGCTTGCCGGCCAGGTAATCCTGGTAGAACTCATCGTTGCGGGCTTTGTAGGCCACCGGGTCGAGAATCCTGCGTTCGCAGAGGTAATCACCCCACGCGTGATCGCTGTCACCGCCGAGAAGGGTGTTGTCCAAGTCGAATAAAGCCAGGCGCATTGCAGTTACTCGCTGAAAAGTCTGTAAAAAGGCGTCCAGAATACGGTCTTTTCACAAGAGTGCACATAAGGTAAGAAGCCTCGTTGCCGCTTGATGAACCTTTGTGGAACAATGCGGCGACATGCGTTTGCGAGGTTGTTGCCGTGATCGACCCCGATGGTTTCCGTCCTAATGTCGGGATTATTCTTACGAATGATGCCGGACAGGTGCTATGGGCTCGCCGAATCAACCAAGATGCCTGGCAGTTTCCTCAAGGCGGAATCAACCCCGACGAAACCCCTGAAGACGCCTTGTACCGTGAGTTGAATGAAGAAGTCGGCCTTGAGCGCGAAGATGTGCAAATTCTGGCCTGTACCCGTGGCTGGTTGCGCTATCGTTTGCCGCAACGCCTGGTGCGTACCCACAGCCAACCGCTGTGCATCGGCCAGAAGCAAAAATGGTTTCTCCTGCGCCTGATCTCCAATGAGCAGCGGGTGCGGATGGATTTGACCGGTAAACCGGAGTTCGATGGCTGGCGTTGGGTCAGCTATTGGTACCCGTTGGGCCAGGTGGTGACATTCAAGCGCGAAGTTTATCGTCGCGCTCTCAAAGAGCTTGCCCCGCGCCTTTTAGCGCGCGACTGACGACGGAGTTCGACCCCGAGCCATGCTCAATACGCTGCGCAAGATCGTCCAGGAAGTTAACTCCGCCAAGGATCTCAAGGCGGCGTTGGGGATTATTGTGTTGCGCGTCAAGGAAGCCATGGGCAGCCAGGTCTGCTCGGTTTACCTGCTGGACCCCGAGACCAACCGTTTTGTGCTGATGGCCACCGAGGGCCTGAACAAGCGCTCCATCGGCAAGGTCAGCATGGCGCCCAACGAAGGTCTGGTGGGCCTGGTGGGGACGCGTGAAGAACCCCTGAACCTTGAAAACGCCGCCGATCACCCGCGTTACCGCTACTTTGCCGAAACCGGCGAAGAGCGTTACGCCTCGTTCCTCGGCGCGCCGATCATTCACCACCGCCGCGTTGTCGGCGTGTTGGTCATCCAGCAAAAAGAGCGCCGCCAGTTCGACGAAGGTGAAGAAGCCTTCCTCGTGACCATGAGCGCGCAGCTGGCCGGGGTTATTGCTCACGCCGAGGCCACGGGCTCGATTCGCGGCCTGGGCCGCGAAGGCAAGGGCATTCAGGAAGCCAAGTTCGTCGGCGTGCCGGGTTCGCCGGGCGCGGCGGTCGGTACGGCGGTGGTCATGTTGCCGGCGGCGGACCTGGACGTGGTCCCGGACAAAACCGTCAAAGACATCGAAGCCGAAATCAAACTGTTCAAAACCGCACTCGAAGGCGTGCGCGCCGACATGCGCAACCTGTCGAACAAGCTGGCCACCCAGCTGCGCCCGGAAGAGCGCGCACTGTTCGACGTGTACCAGATGATGCTCGACGACGCGTCCCTCGGGAATGAAGTCAAGAACGTGATCAAGACCGGCCAGTGGGCCCAGGGCGCGTTGCGCCAGGTGGTCACCGATCACGTCAACCGCTTTGAAATGATGGACGACGCCTACCTGCGCGAGCGGGCCTCGGACGTGCGCGACCTCGGTCGCCGTCTGCTGGCTTACCTGCAGGAAGACCGCACCACCAACATGGTTTTCCCCGACAACACCATCCTGGTCAGCGAAGAGCTGACCGCCACCCAGCTCGGCGAAGTGCCGGAAGGCAAGCTGGTGGGCCTGGTCTCGGTGCTCGGTTCGGGTAACTCCCACGTCGCGATCCTGGCTCGGGCCATGGGTATTCCGACGGTGATGGGCCTGGTGGACCTGCCGTATTCCAAGGTCGACGGCATCGACATGATCGTCGATGGCCATCGCGGCGAGGTCTACACCAACCCCAGCGACGTGCTGCGCAAGCAGTTCGCCGAAGTGGTGGAAGAAGAGAAACAACTGGCGCTGGGCCTGGATTCGCTGCGCGAACTGCCGTGCGTAACGCTTGACGGCCACCGCGTGCCGCTGCTGGTGAACACCGGCTTGCTGGCCGACGTCGCCCGTGCGCAACAGCGCGGTGCCGAAGGGGTAGGCCTGTACCGCACCGAAGTGCCGTTCATGATCAACCAGCGTTTCCCGAGTGAGAAGGAGCAACTGGCGATTTATCGCGAGCAACTGTCCGCCTTCCACCCGCTACCGGTGACCATGCGCAGCCTGGACATCGGCGGCGACAAGTCACTGTCGTATTTCCCGATCAAGGAAGACAACCCCTTCCTCGGCTGGCGCGGTATTCGGGTCACGCTCGACCATCCTGAAATTTTCCTGGTGCAGACCCGCGCCATGCTCAAGGCCAGCGAAGGCCTGAACAACCTGCGCATTCTGCTGCCGATGATTTCCGGTACCCATGAGCTGGAAGAAGCGCTGCACTTGATCCACCGTGCCTGGGGCGAAGTGCGCGACGAAGGCGCCGATGTGCCGATGCCGCCGATTGGCGTAATGATCGAGATTCCGGCAGCGGTGTACCAGGCCAAGGAGTTGGCGCGGCAGGTGGACTTCCTCTCGGTCGGTTCCAACGACTTGACCCAATACCTGCTGGCCGTGGACCGTAACAACCCACGGGTCGCCGACCTCTACGACTACCTGCACCCGGCGGTGCTGCAAGCCCTGCAACACGTAGTGCGCGACGCCCATGCCGAAGGCAAGCCGGTGAGCATCTGCGGTGAAATGGCCGGCGACCCGGCGGCGGCAGTGCTGTTGATGGCGATGGGCTTTGACAGCCTGTCGATGAACGCCACCAACTTGCCTAAAGTGAAGTGGATGTTGCGTCAGGTGGAATTGGGCATGGCCAAGGATTTGTTGGCCGAGCTGATGACCATCGACAACCCGCAAGTTATCCACAGCTCGCTGCAGCTGGCGCTGAAGAATTTGGGGCTGACTCGGATGATTAACCCGGCTTCGGCGAAAAGCCTTTAGACCGAGGCGCGGCTATCGCAGGCAAGCCAGCTCCCACATGTTGAACTGCAAACACAGTCAACTGTGGGAGCTGGCTTGCCTGCGATGGCGCCCGTTCAGGCGCCCTCAAATCACCAGTTCTACCTCACCCAGCCTGCCACCGTGCGGCCCAAAACTGCGCTCCACCATCCGCCGCGACCCATCCGCATTCACAATCAGCGCCGTACTCGCCCGCGTTCCATAACTCGGGCTGGCAATAAACACGCTGGATAAAAGGCTTTCCGTAGCCAACCCCACCCCGGTATCCGGCAGTTCAGCAAACGGTGCCGTCTGCGGATCACTTAAAATCCCCAACAAGGCCTCCGGCTGCGGATTCTCCAGCATCCCGCCCAACGCCGCCCTGGCCTTGAGCAGCTTCGGCCACGGCGTATTCAGCCCCGCATTGGATAACCCATACACCCCGGCCTCCAACCGTGTCGGCTCAGTGTCATTGGCGTTGTAATGCCACAGCTCATCCCGCGTGCCCAGCAGCAGGTTAAACCCGGCATATTCAATCGAACGGCCGTTAACGTCGGCCAAATACTCTTCAATCGGTAGCGATCCATTAAGAAACCGCGCCACCAACTCCCCACGGGACTTGCGTGCCGGCGGCTGGTGCGGGTCGCGAATATTGGTCAGGGCCGCAAAACGCCCGTCGGCATTCACCCCAAGCCAGGTGCCACCGGCTTCCTGATCGCGACCGGCGTAGATATCGGGAGCATCCGGCCACTGGGCCAGCGGCAGGCTCGGGCGGGCGTAGAACTCATCGCGGTTGGCCGCGACGATCAGCGGCTGGGCGTGGCCCGGCCGCCAGGCGAAAACAATCAGGCACATCAGGCGATCCCTTTTGTGTTTTTTGCCACTCTACCCACTCGGGCAGAGGCGTTCCATCGTATCCAGTTGGGTCGCATGCCTTCCATCCGTTAACATGCCGGTCTTTGTGGATGACCGTCGGCTTCCTCGGCGAATAAGTTTCTTGATGTAACGCAGGCTTAATCGCGCCCGGGCAAGGTCCGGTCGCCATGACTAATGATTAACGAGGAGTCGCAATGCTGCCTTACCCGCAGATCGACCCGGTGGCCCTGGCCATCGGTCCGCTGAAAATCCACTGGTACGGGTTGATGTACCTGATCGGCATCGGCGGTGCCTGGTTCCTGGCTTCCCGACGCCTGAACCGCTTTGATCCGACCTGGACCAAGGAGAAACTCTCCGACCTGATTTTCTGGCTGTCGATGGGGGTCATCGTCGGCGGACGCCTGGGGTATGTGCTGTTTTACGACCTGCCGGCCTACATCGCCAACCCCACGCTGATCTTTGAAGTGTGGAAGGGCGGCATGGCATTCCACGGCGGCTTTGTCGGCGTAATGATCGCTGCGTGGTGGTTCGGCCGTCGCAATGGCAAGTCGTTCTTCCAACTGATGGACTTCGTTGCGCCGATGGTGCCGATTGGCCTGGGTGCCGGGCGTATCGGTAACTTCATCAACGCCGAATTGTGGGGCAAACCGAGCGACGTGCCATGGGCGATGATATTCCCGCCCTTCAGCGACCCGGCGCAACTGCCGCGCCACCCGTCGCAGCTTTACCAATTCGCGTTGGAAGGCGTGGCGCTGTTCCTTATCCTCTACATCTTCTCGCGCAAGCCGCGCCCGACCATGGCCGTGTCCGGCATGTTCGCGCTGTTCTACGGCATCTTCCGCTTTATCGTCGAGTTCGTCCGCGTGCCGGATGCACAACTGGGCTATCTGGCGTGGGGCTGGGTGACCATGGGTCAGATTCTCAGCCTGCCGATGATCATCGCTGGCCTGGGCCTGCTGTGGTGGGCTTACAATCGCCCGCAACCGATCAAGAACGCCGCGCTTTAAATACGAACGCCGGGGCGTGCGCGCCTCGGCTTCTTTGATACAGGTAAACACATGAAGCAATATCTCGAACTACTGAACGACGTCGTGACCAATGGATTGACCAAGGGCGATCGCACCGGCACCGGCACCAAGGCCGTGTTTGCCCGTCAGTATCGGCATAACCTGGCCGACGGCTTCCCGCTGCTGACCACGAAAAAGCTTCATTTCAAAAGCATCGCCAACGAATTGATCTGGATGTTGAGCGGCAACACCAACATCAAGTGGCTCAACGAAAATGGCGTGAAAATCTGGGACGAATGGGCCACCGAAGACGGTGACCTGGGCCCGGTCTACGGCGAGCAGTGGACCGCCTGGCCGACCAAGGACGGCGGCACGATCAACCAGATCGACTACATGGTCGACACGCTGAAGAACAACCCCAACAGCCGTCGCATTCTGTTCCACGGCTGGAACGTCGAATACCTGCCGGACGAAACCAAGAGCCCGCAGCAAAACGCGCGTGACGGCAAGCAAGCCCTGCCGCCGTGTCATCTGCTGTACCAGGCGTTCGTGCACGACGGTCACCTGTCGATGCAGTTGTATATCCGCAGCTCCGACGTATTCCTCGGCCTGCCCTACAACACCGCCGCTCTGGCGCTGCTGACCCATATGCTGGCTCAGCAATGCGACCTGATCCCGCACGAGATCATCGTCACCACCGGCGACACCCACGCTTACAGCAACCACATGGAACAGATCCGCACCCAACTGGCGCGCACGCCGAAGAAGCTGCCGGAACTGGTGATCAAGCGCAAACCTGCGTCGATCTACGACTACAAATTTGAAGACTTCGAAATTGTTGGCTACGACGCCGACCCAAGCATCAAGGCCGACGTCGCCATCTGACACCTAGATGCAGGTGTAGCCCGCATCCGCATTGATGATCGAGCCTGTCAGCAGGCTCGACGCATCCGAGGCGAGAAACTGCACCAGCGACGCCACTTCATGGGGCTGCCCCATGCGCCCGGCGGGGGTCATGTCCAGCCAACGCTGGATCAACCCCGGCTGGCTTTCCAGCCCATGCAGCAACGGCGTTTCGATATACGTCGGCGCCACCGCATTCACCCGCACCCCGCGCGTTGCCCACTCCACCGCCAATGACTTGGTCAATTGATGCACACCCGCCTTCGACGCGTTGTAGTGGCACTGCGGCTGCGGCACATTCACCACCTGCCCCGACATCGACCCGATATTAATCACCGACCCGCGCCCGGCCTCCAGCATCCGCCGCCCAAACCCCCGGCACGTGCGAAACACGCCGGTGAGGTTGACGGTGATGACCTTGTCCCATTCCTCATCGGTCATTTCCTCAGCCGGCGTATTGGTGACGATACCGGCGTTGCACACCAGAATATCCAGCGGGGGAAGCGAAGTCGCCAAGGCGTTGATCGCGGCGCTGTCCGTTACATCCAAAGCTTCAGCGCGCGCAGCAAAGCCTTTCTCGACCAACTGCTGCGCAGTCGCCAAGGCCCGGGCGTGCAGAATATCGGTGCAGATCACCTCCGCACCCGTCGCCGCCAACGCTTCAGCAATCGCCGCCCCAATGCCCTGACCAGCGCCTGTCACCAGCGCCAACTTGCCGTTCAGGGCCTGTTTTTCCGAATAATTCATCAATCGTCCCTCAACACACAAATGGAAAACCAGCCGCACCCACTCGCTTTTGATCTGCTTCTGATCTTGATCTTAAGGCGCCCCGTTAACCACGCTGGCCGAACGCAGGCTTGAATCCGTGGGTAACCCGGCAGGACGCCGGGTTAGCCGCGATGGGCCAAGGATGGCCCATGGCGGCGGCCCACGGATTCAAGCCGGAGTGAGGGCACACCGAGCCTAAGCGAGGTGCCGAGTGGTGGGGCAAGAGCCTTTTGGTTACTTTTGGGCTCTTTTCAAAAGTGACCCGCTGTAAGAGCGGAACCAATAGAAGCCGTTACCCAAAAAATGGATATACACCCGGACAAGCCGCCATCG
The DNA here is from genome assembly GCF_002022275.1 of Pseudomonas fluorescens. Lineage (GTDB taxonomy): Bacteria > Pseudomonadota > Gammaproteobacteria > Pseudomonadales > Pseudomonadaceae > Aquipseudomonas > Aquipseudomonas fluorescens_AJ. Next base: position 304,171 of record NZ_MSDF01000014.1, on the reverse strand, counting down.
CAGGCAAGCCAGCTCCCACATTCCGCCCCTAGCGAACCAGGCTCAAGTCAGCGCACAGCGCAATGCCTCTCCACGCAAGCCGCGCAAGGCTTCCTCACTGGCCAACCGCTGCAACGCATCCACCGACGCATCCGAAAAAAACGCCGCATGCGGCGACACCAACAAATGCGGCGCGCTACGCAACGGCGAATCCATCGGCAACGGCTCCCTCTCAAACACATCCAGCCCCGCCCCCGACAAATGCCCACTGACCAACGCCTCAGCCAGCGCCGTCTCGTCGATCAACCCACCCCGGGAACAGTTGATGAGAATAGCGCCCCTGGGCATCCGCGCGATGGCATCGGCATTGATCACATGGCGCGTCTCCGGCATCAACGGCACATGCAACGACAACACATTGGCGCAGGCAATCACCTCGGCCCGCGACATCGGCTCAATCCCGCACTCCCGCGCCTGCTGGTTAGTCACGTACGGATCGTAGCCCACCAGCGTGCAACCGAACGCCGACATGCGCGACGCAAAAGCGCGGGCAATGCGGCCCAGCCCGATCAGTCCCACAGTGGTATCGCGCAGGGAGCGCACCCCATCGACCATCTGCGCGATTTTCCACTCGCCATTACGAATGCCGGTGCCGTAGTGATCCAGCTTGCGCGCCAGCGCCAGGGTCATCGCAGCAGCGTGGTCCGCCACCTCCTCAACACCATAATCCGGCACATTGCACACCCGGACCCCCAGCGCCTTGGCGGCGGCAAGGTCAACGTTATCCACGCCGACGCCGTACCGCACCACCACCGCACCCGGCGCCATGGCGGCCATCACGCGATGGGTCATCGGCGCGAAGTTATTGATCACCGCATGCGCACCGCGCACCGCTTCCTCGGTTTCCTCTTCGCTGCGGCACTGATGCTCGGAAAACTGCGCGCCGACCAGTGCGGCGGCCGCCTGCTCGTGGCGCGTGTTGCCGAATGCCTGGTCGGTCACTACAAACTTCTGACTCATAGCAGCCCCCGTTTTGCCAGGTTGCGCATCAACGCGCGGGTGCCGTACGTCCAGGGCGCGGCTTCGTCGGAGTACACGACGGTATTGCGCAAGGTGCCCAGCAGCGGCGAGGAAATTTCCACCAGATCACCGGCCTTGTGGGTAAAGCCCGAACCCTTTTTCTCGCGGTCCTGGGTCGGCGCAAACATGGTGCCGAGAAACAGCATGAAACCGTCCGGGTACTGGTGCGAATCATTGCGCGTCTGCTTCACCAAATCGGCCGGCTTGCGGCTGATTTCAGCCATGTTCGAACCGCCAGACATTTCAAAGCCGTCAAGGCCGCTGACGGACAGGGTCAGGGTCGCGTTTTCAATGTCGGTCAGGGTGAAGTGTTCATCAAACAACCGAATAAACGGCCCGATGGAGCACGACGCGTTGTTGTCCTTGGCCTTGCCCAGCAGCAGCGCTGAGCGGCCTTCCACGTCTCGCAGGTTCACGTCATTACCGAGGGTGGCGCCGCGAATGTTGCCCTGGCTGTCCACCGCCAGCACCACTTCGGGCTCCGGGTTGTTCCACTCGGAAATGCGGTTGATGCCCACCTGCGCGCCGTAGCCCACGGCCGCCATGGGCTGGGATTTGGTAAACACCTCGGCATCCGGGCCAATACCCACTTCCAGGTATTGCGACCACAAGCCCTCGGCAATCAGCGCGGCCTTGATCTCTGCCGCTTTAGGCGAGCCCGCCTGCACGTTGGACAAGCTGTCACCAATCAGCGAGCCGATCAGCGCGCGCAGTTCATTGGCGCGGCCAGGATCGCCCGCCGTGCGTTCATCAATCACGCGCTCGACCATACTTCTGGCAAAGGTCACGCCGCAGGCCTTCAGCGCCTGGAAGTCGCAGGGAGCCAGCAGGCAAGGGCGGTCGGAGTGATAGCCCATCTCGGAGGGTTCAAGGATCAAATCCGCGAGGTCGCCCACCGGCTCACCGGCCAGTGTGTCGAAGCGTTCGGCAGGGTTGTTGTCGAGAAAATCGGCCATCGAGACCACGGATGGCGTGACGTCGATCAGCACGTTTTCGCGCAGGATCACCACGCAAGGCCCCTTGCCGGGAAGCCAGACCCGGCCGACCAATTTGGCGTGTTTGAGTGAGATGGGCAGCATGGGGGTGGTCCTTTATTGTTTGATATCTAGTAATGCTACGTTTCGATTTTAAGAGCGGTCAAGCGATCTTGTATGAAAGAAACTGCATTTTTCGCGATAAAAACCACGTTTTAAGACTAATTTTCTGAAAAATAAGGCGAATATTAAGTGTTTCAGGCGCTTGTGCGCATTTATGGTGCAAAAGTCGTGTGGATGAATTTTCACCAGACTATTGCAAAAAGCTAGCAATACTATATTTTCGAATTAAGCGAGTGGTTCAACCGCCCAGACAGGTGACGGAGCAGTTCGATGCATAACAATAAGATTCACAGCGACACGATTGCCGCGCTGGAAGGCGCCTTGTTTATCGATGGTCAGCTGCGCAAAGGTGCGGGCTCAAGGTTGCCGGTCGAGAACCCGGCGACAGGTGAAGTACTGGGGCATATCGCTGCTGCCACTGCGGATGAAATCAACGGAGCCGTGGAAGCTGCCCGCCGTGCGTTTCTGATCTGGTCCCGCGAACTGCCGAAAACCCGCGCCAGCGCATTGCATCGTTTGGGCGACCTGATCGCCGCTGATGCACTGAACATGGCGCACGTCATGACCGCCGAGCAGGGCAAGCCGGTCAACGAGGCCAAGGGCGAAGTGCTCAAACTCGCCGAGGCCTGCCACTTCTATGCAGAAGAAGCCACCCGCGTGCACGGCGAGATCGTGCCCAACGACCAGCCCGGCTTCCAAAGCCTGGTGGTGCGCGAGCCGATTGGTGTGGTGGCGGCGATTACGCCGTGGAACTACCCGGCGGAACTGGTCGGCTGGAAGCTTTGCGCGAGCCTGGCCGCTGGTTGCACCATCGTCATCAAACCTGCTGAACTCACCCCGTTTACCGCGCTGGCCATTGCACAGAAATGCATCGACGCCGGGATTCCCGCTGGCGTGGTCAACGTGCTGACCGGCAAGGGTTCGGTGGTCGGCCAGGCGCTGGTTGAGCACCCGGATGTCAGCAAAGTCGCGTTCACCGGCTCCAGCGCCGTCGGCCTGCATATCCAGCGCAGCTGCCCGCAGGTCAAGCGCCTGTCCCTGGAGCTGGGCGGCAATTGCCCGATGGTGGTCACCGCCAGCGCCGATGTTGCCGCCGCCGTTAAAGGCGCCACGCGCCGCAGCTTCCGCAATTGCGGGCAGATCTGCATCGCGATCAACCGTATCTATGTACACCGCTCGATTTACGAAGCATTCGTCACCCAATTGGGTGCCGCCGCTGACGCTTTGACCGTGCACAACGGCCTGGAAAACCCCGGCGCCGATCTGGGCGCAATGGCCTCCGCAGAACCCCTGAACAAAACCCGCGCCCACCTTGAAGATGCGCTGGCCAAAGGCGCGCGTCTGGTCTCTGGCGGAGAGGCACCGCAAGGCGAGGAATTCGCCCATGGGCATTTCTTCCGCCCCACCGTGGTCGCCGATTGCACTCACGAGATGCTGGTGATGACCGAAGAAACCTTCGGCCCGCTGGTCGGCGTCGCACCGTTCGACGACCTGGCCGAAGCCGTGCAACTGGCCAACGACACGCCTTACGGGCTGGCTTCGTATGTGTACGCCCGCGATCTGGTCGATATCCACACCCTGTCGGCGCAGCTCGACTACGGCAACGTGGCGATCAATAACGTCGACGCCGGGATCATGAATGCGCCCTACGGTGGCCGCAAACAAAGTGGCGTGGGCTACGAACACGGGCGCGAAGGGCTGCTGGAGTACTTCAACTTCAAGCATGTCCGCTTGCACCATGGCGTCGGGAATTGAGTCATGCAGGCCCTTATTGGTATCGACATCGGCACCTCCGGGTGCAAGGCATTGCTGCTCGACGTGCAGGGCGCGGTGATTGCCGCCGACACGGCGACGTATCCGCTGTCCCAACCCCGACCCGGCTGGACCGAACAGGATCCTGAACTGTGGATCGAAGGCGCACGCCAGGCGATAGCCGGCGTACTCGCCAAGGCCCCCGGCGTCGAGCTGCTGGCAGTCGGTTTGTCCGGCCAGATGCACGGGCTGGTGCCGCTGGACGCCGCGCAAAAAGTCTTGCGCCCGGCCATTTTGTGGAACGACCAGCGCAACGCCGCCGAGTGTGAGTGGATCACCCAGACTGCCGGTGGCCTTGAAGGCCTGCTGGCCGCCACCGACAACCGCATGCTGGTGGGTTACACCGGCGGCAAAATCCTGTGGATGCAGCGCCATGAGCCCGAGCTGTTCGCGCGGCTGACCACGGTGCTCAACCCCAAAGACTATTTGCGCCTGCGCCTGACCGGCGAAGTCGCCAGTGAAGTGTCCGATGCGTCTGGCACCGGGTTGTTCAACGTGCGCTCGCGGCAGTGGGCGACCGGGCTGGTAGAGACGCTTGGGATCGATCCCGCGTTGTTGCCTCCCGTGTTTGAATCCCAAGTGATTTCTGGCCGAGTCAGCGGCCACGGCGCGCAACTGTTTGGCCTGCCGGTGGGCACTCCAGTGGCGGGCGGCGGCGGTGACTCGGTGATCCAGACCCTCGGCTCCGGCGTGATCGCACCGGGCGAATTGCAAACCACCATCGGCACCGCCGGCATCCTCGCGGCTGCGCTGGACACGCCACAGGACAACCCCGACGGCCGCCTGCAAATCTTCTGCAACGTCGCCGCCGACAAGTGGCACTGCATGGGCGTGTCGCTGAACGCGGGTGGCTCGATGAACTGGTTTCGCGACACCTTCTGCGCAGGTGTGCCCTTCGAACAGATCGCCGCCGAAGCCGCCGACAGCCCGCCCGGCGCCCATGGCCTGCTGTTTTTGCCGTACCTGAATGGCGAACGCTGCCCCTATCCAGACCCGGTTCTGCGCGCTGCCTTTATCGGCCTCACCGGTCGCCATCAACGCGGCGATATGGCCCGCGCCGTGATGGAAGGCTCGGTCTACGCCCTCGCCGACATGTACGCGCTGATGCGCCCATTGGGCATTGCCGGGCAGGTGATCAAAGCCTCCGGCGGCGGCGCGCGCTCGGTGCTGTGGCGCCAGCTGCAGGCGGATATTTTCGGCTGCGACGTGGTGACCACTGAAGGCGCGGCCGAGGGCGCTGCGTTCGGCGCGGCGCTGGTGGCCGGGCTGGCCGTGAATGTGTGGCCTGACGCGGCCAGTGCCGCCGCCAGCTGCCGCGCGATGACCCGCCAGGCGCCCAATGGCGCCACGGCCGAGGTCCACGCCCAGGCCCATCGCATTTATCGCCATTTGTATCCGACGCTCAGGGAAACCTTTGTTGAGCTCGGCGCCCCTCTTTTCGATTAGGAGTCTGTTCATGGCCGTCTATAACGCGCTGATTTTTGATCTCGACGGGACGCTGATCGACAGCGCCTACGATATCGCGAAGGCCCTGAATGCCGGCTTTATGCTGAACGGCTGGCCGGAGCTCGACCCGGATCATGTGGAAGCTTTCCTCGGTAACGGGCCGCGACGCTTGATCGTCGACATCCTCGAAGACCTGGATATTCCTTACGACGAAGCCCAGGTGCAGCGCGCGTTCGAAGGCTATTTGCAGGCCTATATGGACGACCCGGCGGGACGCACACGGTTTTACCCGCATGTGCGCGAAGACCTGGTGGCGCTGCGCGAAGCCGGGATTCGCTTGGGCATTTGCACCAACAAGAACCACGCCGTCACCGGCAAGGTTCTGGAGCAACTGGGCCTGGCGGATTTGTTCGACGCGGCGATAGGCGCCGACGCCGTGCCAGCGTGCAAACCCGACCCCGGCCACCTGCTTGCGGTCGCCGACGCCATGGCGCTGGCCGACCAGACGTGGGCGTATGTGGGTGACACCCGCGTCGACCAGCAAACCGCGCACGCCGCCGGTGTCGCATTTTTTGTCGTGCCGTGGGGCGGTGGCCCGCTGGTAGAGATTTCTGCGGCGCAGCGCTTGAACCGTTTGGCTGATCTGTTACAACGCAGCCCACCCATCGCCAAGGAGCGCATATGAGCGACAGTTTGCTGCAACGCATCATTGATGAAAGCAAGAACATGCACCGCGCCGAGCGCCGGGTGGCCAATTTCGTCTCCACCTCGCCGTCCAAAGTGCTGCAGATGAGCATGGCCAAATTGTCGGAAACCTGTTCGGTCAGCGACCCGACCGTGATGCGTTTCTGCCGGCGTTTCGGTTTCGAGAGTTACCAGGCCTTGAAGCTGCACCTGGTGCAGAGCCTGGTGCCGTCGGCACCGTTTGCCTACGAACAGATCATCCCGGATGACAGCATCGACAACATTGTGCGCAAGACCTGCCGCAATTCGCTGAACGCCATCCAGCGCCTGGAAGAAGACCTGGAACCGGAAAAAGTCGCCGAAGCCGCGCAGCTGTTGCAGGCCGCGAGCTGGGTGGGGATCTACGCCACCGGCATTTCGGTGGTCAACGCGCTGGACGCCGAGCACAAGTTTCAGCGCCTGGGCATGCGCTGCCAGGCCTTGCTTGGCGGCAAGCGCCAGGAGATGCACGCCGAAGGCGCACGCAGCGGTGAAGTGGCGCTGATTTTCTCGCAGTCGGGGCACACCCGGCAGATGGTCGATATGGCGATTGCCGCGCGCCAGGCCGGGGCCAAAGTGGTGTCGATTGCCGCCGATGACAGCCCGCTGGCGAAAGTCTCTGACGTGTTGATCGCCGTGAAGCCTTACGAACACACCGAGCTGATGACACCGCTAGCGTCACGGCTCAATCACCACCTGGTCACCAACATGCTGGTGGCGGCGATTGCCATCGCCAGCGGCAGTCAGTTCCCCGATCAACTGACCGCCCTTGATTCCTGGCGTACCGACAAAATTTAAACCCCGATCCGTGGAGCAGGTAATGAGTAATCAACAGAACGAAGCCAAGAAGGTCGCCGCCCGCCGGGTGATCGAGGAATTTGTGCGCGATGGCATGAAGCTGGGCCTGGGCTCCGGGACCACCTCGCATTTCTTCGTTCGCGAGCTGGGCAAGCACGTGGCCAACGGCCTGAAACTCACCTGCACCACCACCTCGCGCTCCACCAATGACGTGGCGCGGGAAGTCGGCATCGAAATCACCGACCCCAATGAAATCGGCGAGCTGGACCTGACGGTCGACGGCCCCGACGAAATCGACGGCCAGTTCAACATGATCAAGGGCGGTGGCGCCTGCTTGCTGTGGGAAAAGATCATCGCCCATGCCTCCAAACGCATGATCTGCGTGACGGACGAAACCAAGATCGTCGACAGCCTGGGCGCCTTCCCGCTGCCGGTGGAAGTGGTGCAGTTCGGCTGGAAGCAGACCGAGCGTCTGGTCAAGCGCGTGCTGGCCGAACACGGCATCACCGAGGTACAGATCATCCGTCGCGAACGCAACGGCGAGACCGTGGTGACCGACAGCGGCAACTTTATCCTCGACTGCCATTGCGGCCCGGTGATCACCGACCCGGCGCCCCTGGAAATCGAACTGAACCGAATCCCCGGCGTGGTCGAAAACGGCCTGTTCACCCGCGAGGCGGTGGGCATGGTAGTGGGTTGTTTTGACGGTTCGTCCTACGTACGGATGCGCTGATTGCCTGATTTGTCTGGAGCTATACCGCACGACGCGTGAAGAAAGGAAAGACGTACTCAACCAACAATAATAAGTCGGAGTCACTTCCATGAAAAAAGTCGATTTTTCGAGCGTGAGCCGCCGCAGCGTCCTGGCTGGCGGTGTAGTACTGGGGTTGGGTTCGATGCTGGGGCGCACAGCCATGGCGCAAACCCCGCTGTCCATTGCCTACTCCAACAAGAGCCTGGACTACTATTTCTTCGTGATCCAGGAAGAGTCGGTCAAGCGCGCAGTGCAGGCGCTGTCCGGCAAGTTCCAGGCGACCAATGCCAGCTTCGACACCACCACCCAGCTCGGCCAATGGCAGAGCCTGATGCTGTCGCAGCCTACGGCGATCATTTCCGACCCCATCGACAGCCAGGCGATCGTCTCGGCGATCAAGCGCTATAACCAGCGCAAGATTCCGGTAGGCATCATCGACACCCCGGCCGACGGCGGCGACGTGGCGATCACGGTGAGCTTCGACAACTTCAAGGGTGGCGTGATGGCCGCTGAAGAAATCGTCAAACGCCTGGTGGCCAAATACGGCAGCCCCAAAGGCACCGTGCTCAACTGCTTCGGCGCCCTGGCGTCGGTGGCGTGGCGCTTGCGCAAAGAGGGCATGGACTCGGTGTTCGCCAAATACCCCGAGATCAAATACCTCGCGCGGCCTACCGAAGGCCAGTTGGACAAGATGCAGTCGGTCACGCTTTCCACCTTGTCGGAATTCCCGGACCTGGACGCCGTGCACGCGCCGTCGGACTCGCCGTCACGCGGTATCGCCGCGGCACTGAAGCAGAAAGACCGCTGGAAAAAAGTCGGTGAGAAAGGCCACGTTATCTTTATCAATATCGACGGCGAGCCGGTGGCGCTGGACTGGATCAAGGACGGCTACATGGACGGCTGCGTGTCCCAGGACCCGGTTGCCTATGGCCAGATCGCTGTGGAGATGATCACCAAGCACGCGCTCAAGGGCGAAGCGGTGCCGCTGGGCACTTACCAGAACAAGGACTACTTCTGGGAAACCGGCGAGATCGTGCAGAGCAAAACTGGCCCGGCGCTGGTGATTCCGGCGTTCATGATCACCCCCGAAAATGCCGACGACAAACGCCACTGGGGCTACGTCGCGGAGAAGGTGTGGGGCGTGGCCTCGAAGTGATGGTCCGTCGCGCGGCGTGAGTCACCGCCGGCGCGATGTTTATCCGACAAGGTGATGGTGAGAACAACAAAATGACCTTACACCCAACGCCCGACGACACGATTCTGCGCATCGAGAATGTCGCCAAAAGCTACGGCCCGGTCCGCGCCTTGCGCGGGGTGTCCACGCAAATCCGTCGCGGCTCGATTCATGGGCTGCTGGGGGAAAACGGCGCGGGCAAGTCCACGCTGGTGGGGATCATCTCCGGCCAGGTCATCCCGACCTCCGGGCAGATCCTCATGAACGGGCAGCCGCTCAAGCAGGTGGACGTCAAGGCGATGGAGCAGGCCGGGGTGTTCCTGGTAACCCAGGAGCCGATGATCATCGGCAACCTGACGGCTGCCGAAAACTTGATGCTCGGCATCTGGCCGACGCGCAATGGGCTGGTTGACTGGAAACAGCTGAACGCCGACGCGGCGCGCATGCTCGACGGTTCGGGCATCGACCCCAAGGCGCTTGCCGGTCAGCTGGATGCGGTGGCGCGGCGCAAGCTGAACATCCTTCGCGCGATGTTTTCCGGGGGCAAGGTCATCATCCTCGATGAGCCGACGGCTTCGCTCACGGTGGTCGACCGACGCCAGTTGTTCGATTTCATGCTGCGCCTGAAAGGCGAGGGCGTGACCTTCATCTTTATTTCCCACTACAACGACGAAATCCTCGAGATCTGCGACGCGGTCACCGTGCTGCGCGACGGGGCGCTGGCGGGCACACGTGCGGACATCACCGGGCTGACCTCCGAGCAGCTCACCGAACTGGTGATCGGCCACGGCGTGGAACTGTTCCAGCGCAAGCGCCGCGACCACAGCGGCAAGGCGCCGGCGATTTCCCTGCGCGGTGTGCGCGGCAAGTGGCTGGCGCTGGACAGCCTGGATATCGCGCCGGGCGAGGTGGTCGGTTTTACCGGCCTGCCGGGCGCGGGCGCAAAGGAAATGGCCCGGGCGATTTTCGGCCTGCACCCGGCCATCGGCACGCTGGCGATGAATGGCGCAGGCGTACAGCCATTGCCGCGTTCGCCGAGTGCAGCATTCGAGGCGGGCATTGCCTACCTCTCCGACGACCGTCGCAAGGACGGCGCCGTGGGGCAGATGTCGATTGGCAGCAACATCGCCATGTCGTCCCTCGCCACGCGCAGCAAATTGGGCTTTATCGACGCCGATGCCGAAGCCTCGGTGATCAATCACTACTTCGCGGCGATGGGCGTCAAATCGCCCAACCCGGATTACTCGGTGAACACCCTCAGCGGCGGCAACCAGCAAAAGGTCTGCCTGGGCCGGGTGCTGGCGACCCAGCCACGGTTGTTGATGGTGGACGAGCCGACCCGGGGCATCGACATGGGTGTGAAGCAGGACGTGTTGCGCATTATCGACGAGCTCAGCGATGCCGGCGTAGCGGTGATCATCGTGTCCAGCGACACCGATGAACTGGTGCGCGCGGTGGACCGGGTGTGCATTTTCGATCAGGGCACGATCAAGGAAACATTGACGGGAGAGGACATCTGCGTCGAGCGCATCCGCGCATCCGTACAAGGATCCAGCAGTTGAATAAGAAAAAGAGTGGAGACACGGGTATGAGTACTTTAGTGAAGCCCGGCAACGGGGTAGCGCCTGCCGCAACCAAAATCAACGGCCCGGCGGTGCTGGGTTGGGTGCTGCACAACGTGGTGTGGATCTGGCTGATCGCACTGGTGGCAGGCTTCGGCCTGTTCAACGAATTCTTCTTCACCCTGTTCAACCTGCAGAACGTAATGGTGCAAGCCACGGTGCTCGGCATGTTGGGGCTGGCGGTGGCGTTGCCGTTGCTGGTGGCGGAGATTGATCTGTCGATTCCGGCCAACGCCGGGTTCTCCTCGGCGGTGGGTGCGCTGGCCTATTCCAGCTGGGGCTTGCCGTGGTACCTGGCGGTGATCATCGGCTTGCTGGTGGGCACCTTGATCGGTTTCTTCAACGGGCTGTGCATCACGCGGCTGAAGATGGTCTCGCTGATCGAAACCCTGGCGATGATGATCATCCTGCAAGGCGCGCTGCTGGCGCTGACCCAGGGCACCACGCTGACCAATATGGCCGACGGCTATATCTGGATCGGCCAGGTGACCATTGATGGTTGGCCATTGATGCCGGTGGTGTTTCTGCTCGCGCTGGTGGTGATGGGCGTGGTACTGCGGCGCACCGTGCTGGGCCGTTCGATCTATGCGGTGGGCGGTAACCCGATTGCCTCGAACTCGGCGGGCATCCGCGTGGACCGGGTGAAGATCATCACCTACACCATTTCCGGTTTTCTTGCGGCGGCGGCGGGCTTTCTGCTGGCGTCCTGGCAGATGGCAATTACCTCGAGCCAGGGTTCCAGTTATCTGCTTTACGCAATTGCGGCGCCGATTATTGGCGGCGTCAGCGTATTCGGCGGGCGCGGTAACGTGAAAGGCGTACTGGGCGGCGTATTGTTGCTGACAGTGATCCAAGTCGGCCTGGCGATTGTGAACGTGCCGTCGTTTTATGTTGGCATGATCGGCGGCGTGATGATCTTTATCGCGGTGGCCATCGACGCCATTCGCGTGCGCTATTTCGGTTAATCCATTTCAACTTCAGGAAACGCCCATGTCCTTTACACCCCATGGCAAACACCTGATCGCCGGCGTTTGGGTCGCCAGCGACAGCAGCTTTTCCAACGCCCCGACCCAGGGCCCGGCCCAGTGGTTTTCGGCGGGCAGCATTGAGCTGGTGAACCGCGCCTGCGAGGCGGCGGAAGCGGCGTTCTGGAGTTTCGGCTATTCGAGCCGGGAGGCGCGTGCGGCGTTTTTGAACACCATCGCCGATGAAATCGAAGCGCGTGCGCCGAGCATCACCACCGTGGGTTCCCTGGAAACCGGCCTGCCTGAAGGGCGTTTGCAAGGTGAGCGCGGGCGCACCGTGGGGCAGCTGCGTTTGTTTGCTTCGCATATTCTTGCGGGGGATTACCTGGACCGTCGCCACGACGTGGCGTTGCCTGATCGCCAGCCGCTGCCGCGCCCGGACATTCGCTTGATCCAGCGCCCGATCGGGCCGGTGGCGGTGTTTGGTGCGTCGAACTTCCCGCTGGCGTTTTCCACCGCCGGCGGTGACGTGGCGTCGGCGCTGGCCGCGGGTTGCCCGGTGGTGGTGAAGGGGCACGAGGCGCATCCCGGTACCAGCGAAATTGTGGCGGAGGCGATTCACGCCGCCATCCAGAAGTGCGGCGTACACCCTGGCGTGTTCAGCCTGGTGCACGGCGGCTCGCGGGCGGTGGGGCAGCGATTGGTGCAGCACCCGCTGATCAAGGCGGTGGGGTTTACCGGCTCATTGGGGGCGGGCAGGGCGTTGTTTGATCTGTGCGCGAAACGTTTCGAGCCGATTCCGTTTTTTGGCGAGCTGGGCTCGGTGAACCCGATGTTCCTGATGCCGCATGCGGTGGCTGCGCGCGGGCTGGAAATTGCCAAGGGCTGGGCCGGTTCATTGACCATGGGCGCCGGGCAGTTCTGCACCAACCCTGGCGTTGCCGTATTGACCGAAGGCGCGTCGGCGAATGCGTTTATCGACGCGGCGGTGAGTGCCCTGGAACCGGTTGGCGCCCAAGTGATGCTGACCGAAGGCATTGCCAACGCCTATCGCGATGGCCGCGACCGTGTGGCGAATGCGGTGGGGGTGCGTGAAGTGTTATCCACCACCTGCGAGCTGCGCCAGGCCATGCCGTATCTGTTCGCCACCACGGGGCGCGAATGGCTGGCGAATGCATCGCTGGGCCATGAAGTGTTTGGTCCGCTGGGTTTGGTGGTGACGGTGAAGGACAATGACGAGTTGCTTGAGGTCGCGCGCTCACTGGAAGGGCAACTGACGTGCACGGTTCATATGGATGCAGAGGACAGCGCCGAAGTCAGCCGCTTGCTGCCGATTCTGGAGCGCAAGGCCGGGCGTATCCTCGCCAATGGGTTTCCTACGGGTGTGGAAGTGAGTGAAGCCATGGTGCATGGCGGGCCGTATCCGGCGTCGACCAACTTTGGCGCTACGTCGGTGGGCACCATGGCCATCCGCCGATTTTTGCGGCCAGTGAGCTACCAGAACATCCCCGAGGCCCTGTTACCCGAGGACCTGCGGCAAAAGTGAAATAAGGTGGGAGCTGGCTTGCCTGCGATGGCGGTGGGCCAGGCAACCCCTCTATCGACTGTGCCGCCGTCTTCGCAGGCAAGCCAGCTCCCACATTGGATCTTCATCGCTGGCAATAAAGCGCCCGGCAAGATGGCCCTGCTGATAGCAGTCGCCATCAATCCGACTTAGTGCCCATGACTGCGCCCCACATGGGAGTGCTCGGCCTCACTGGCCTGCACGCCGCCGCTAACTTCCAGCCGCTGCAAGATCCCGCATTGATCCCCGCCACCACAGCGCTGGCGCAAATCGAGCAATTGCTCCTGCAACGCCAACAGCCCATCGATCCGCGCTTTTACATGGTGGATATGCTCATCGATCAACGCATTCACACTTTCGCACTGGTCCTGCGGGCTATCACGCAGCCCCAACAGGCTGCGAATTTCTTCGAGGGTCATGTCGAGGGCGCGGCAGTTGCGGATAAAGATCAGCCGCTCAGTGTGCGCCTGGGTGTACACGCGGTAGTTGGCGTCCGTGCGGGCCGGGGGCGGCAGCAGGCCTTCTTTCTCGTAATACCGGATGGTTTCCACCTGACAGTCGGTCAGTTTGGCCAATTCGCCGATCTTCATCGCAGCAATCTCCAAATGGGTGCTTGACCCTATAGTGGCTACAGGGTCTTTACTTGGCAACAGGCACCTTTACGGACGCGACAGAATGAGCGATTCCCTCCACACCCCGCACAAACACGATCATGACCATGACCACGATCATGCCCCGAAGAAACTCACGCCTGTGCATAACCACGGTCACGGCGGCTCTTGCTGTTCCAGCACGCCAGCTCCCGCGTTGGTGCAACTGAGCGAAGCGCCGACCGCCGGCTCGCGCCTGAGCACCTTCCGCATCGAAGCCATGGACTGCCCCACCGAGCAGACGCTGATCCAGAACAAACTGGGCAAGCTCGCCGGTGTGCAGCAGCTGGAATTCAACCTGATCAACCGCATCCTCGGCGTCACCCATGACCTGCCGAGCACTGCGCCGATCGTCGAGGCGATCAAATCTCTCGGCATGCAGGCCGACCCCATCGAAGAAGGCGTCCCCGCCGCCGAACCACCCGCCAAGAAGCATTGGTGGCCGCTGGCGGTGTCCGGCGTCGGCGCGTTGGGCGCCGAAGTGCTGCATTTCACCGGCGTCGCGCCGACCTGGCTGATTGCGATTGTGGCGCTGGTCTCGATCCTCAGCGGCGGCCTCACTACCTACAAAAAGGGCTGGATCGCCCTGAAAAACCTCAACCTGAACATCAACGCGCTGATGAGCATCGCGGTCACCGGTGCGATTCTGATCGGCCAGTGGCCGGAAGCGGCCATGGTGATGTTCCTGTTTACCGTGGCCGAGTTGATCGAAGCCAAGTCCCTGGACCGTGCGCGCAACGCCATCAGCGGCCTGATGCAGATGACGCCGGAACAGGCCACGGTGCAGCAAGCTGATGGTTCCTGGGCTGAACAGGAGGTCAAAAGCATTGAAATGGGCGCAATCGTACGGGTAAAACCCGGCGAGCGTATTGGCCTGGACGGTGAAGTCACCGCCGGTCAATCCACCATCGACCAGGCGCCGATCACCGGTGAAAGCCTGCCGATTGAAAAAACCGTGGGCGATAAAGTCTTCGCCGGCACTATCAACCAGGCCGGCTCGCTTGAGTACAAGGTCACCGCCGCCGCCAACAACTCGACGCTGGCGCGGATCATTCACGCCGTGGAGCAAGCCCAAGGCGCGCGGGCGCCGACCCAGCGGTTTGTCGACAGCTTCGCCAAGGTCTACACCCCGGCGGTGTTCCTGTTTGCCCTCGGCGTGGCGCTGATTCCACCGCTGTTTATGGCGGGCGCCTGGTTTGACTGGATCTACCGCGCCCTCGTACTGCTGGTGGTCGCGTGCCCTTGCGCGCTGGTGATTTCCACGCCGGTGACCATCGTCAGCGGTCTCGCGGCCGCCGCGCGCAAAGGCATCCTGATCAAGGGTGGCGTGTACCTGGAAGGCGGTTACAAGCTCGACTACCTGGCCCTCGACAAGACCGGCACCATCACCCACGGCAAACCGGTGCAAACCGATTACCTGGCGCTGTTCCCGAACATCGAAGACAGCGCACCTGCCCTGGCTGCGAGTTTGGCCGGGCGTTCCGATCACCCGGTTTCTCTCGCCATCGCCAACGCGGCTGTGGATAAAAACCTGCCCGCTCACGTTGTGGATAACTTCGAAGCCCTGGCCGGTCGCGGTGTGCGCGGCGACATCAACGGCGAAACCTACCACCTGGGTAACCACAGACTGGTGGAAGACCTCGGCCTGTGCTCGCCCGCGCTGGAAGAAAAACTCTTCGCCCTGGAAAAACAAGGCAAGTCCGTGGTGCTGCTGCTCGACAAATCCGGCCCGCTGGCGTTGTTCGCCGTGGCCGATACCGTCAAGGACAGCAGTCGCGAAGCCATCCAGCAACTGCACGAACTCGGCATCAAAACCCTGATGCTCACCGGCGACAACACCCATACCGCCCAGGCGATTGCGGCTCAGGTTGGCATCGACCAGGCCCAGGGTGATCTGTTGCCCACCGACAAGCTGCAAGCCATCGAAGCCCTCTACGGCAAAGGCCACCGCGTGGGCATGGTCGGCGACGGCATCAACGACGCCCCGGCCCTGGCCCGTGCCGAGATCGGTTTTGCCATGGCCGCAGCAGGCACCGACACTGCCATCGAGACCGCCGACGTGGCCTTGATGGACGATGATTTGCGCAAGATTCCGGCTTTCATTCGGCTGTCGCGGCAAACGTCGAGTATCCTCAAGCAGAACATCGCCCTGGCGCTGGTGATCAAGGCGATCTTCCTCGCGGTCACCTTCCTGGGCATGGCCACCATGTGGATGGCGGTGTTCGCCGACATGGGCGTGAGCCTGCTGGTGGTGTTCAATGGCCTGCGCCTGTTGCGCAAATAAACGATGAGAGGGTGGTGTGCTGAGTGCCGAGCTGAAGGCTTTTTACATGGTCGCCCGCCTGGGCAGCATCACCCAGGCGGCGAAAAAACTCGGCCTGAGCCAGCCCACGGTCACCACCCAGATTCGCAACCTGGAAAGCCAATACAGCGTTGAACTGTTCTACCGCGGCGGCCGTCGCCTCACCGTCAGCGATGACGGCGCGCGCTTGCTGCCGATGGTCAAGACACTGTTGCAGCAGGAAGCCGACATCGAGTTTTTCCTGCGCAATACCGGCCAGGTGCAAGGCGCTTTAAGAATTGCCGCAACCGCGCCGTACTACATCCTTGATCTGGTCAAAGCCTTTCGCGAACGCCTGCCACACGTGGAAGTGTCGGTGGAAATCGGCAACTCCCAGCAAGTGCTCGAAGCGCTGGATGATTACCGCGTGGATGTCGCCGCCTCCTCGCAATTGCTCGAAGACCCGCGCTTGATCCGCCGCGTGCTGGGCACTGATCCGCTGGTGCTGGCGGTGCATCGCAACCACCCGTTGGCCAAGCTAGAGCACGTGCCGTTAAGTGCCCTGGCCGGGCACACGCTATTGATGCGCGAAGCCGGTTCCACCACGCGGCGGCTGACGGAAGACCTGTTGCAAGGCGCGGGAGTCAGCTACGGCCCGCTGCTGGAAATCGGCAGCCGCGAATCGATTCGCGAGGCGGTGCTGCGCAATATCGGCATCAGCATCATTGCGCGCCAGGAAGTGCCCCATGACCCGCAGTTGCGCGTGCTGACCATCGAAAATGCGCCGCAGATTCCGGAATACCTGTATTGCCTCAAGGAAAGAAAAGGCGCGCGGCTGCCGGCGGCATTTCTGGGGCTGGCGCAGGAAATGTCGCCGATCTGAACCCTGCTTATCGTTGCCGGGCCAGCGAGAAACTCAGTATCGCCCCCACGGCGAGGCAAAACGCGATGCACAGGCTTGAGATAACAAACGCCTCACTGATCACCGCCGCATCCTTGCTTGTACCCAGCACGGTGTAGAACACCCCGCCGATCAGCGCAACACTGAGCGATGTGCTGATCTGCAGGGCGGAACTGGCGATGCCCGCGATCATGCCTGAATACCCCGCAGCGACGCGGCCGGTGATCATGCGCATCAACGTCGGCAGCGCGAGCCCTTGCCCCAGGCCAATGACGAACAGGACGGCGCCCAACGCCAGCGGTGGCGGGCTGATCCCGGCCGGTGTGGTCAGCACACAACCGGCCAGGACCAGGAGCGCGACGGTTTCCAGGGCCATGCCGATGGCATTTACGTACTCGCCGAGCAAGCGCCTGGCGGCAGGCGTCGACAACGGCCCGAGCAACAGGCCTGCGCCAAATGGCAGAAATACCAGGCCGGCATCGAGGGCACTGACGTGCAGCGCCGCTTGCAAGTAAATCGAGAACAGCAGGAAGAACACACCGATCGAATACAGCATCAGCGCCACCAGCAGCGCACGGCCCAGGCCCGGCGCGCGCAATGCGGCAGGATTGAGGAGCGGCGCGCCACCCGTCGCGGCCAGTCGCGATTCATACCGCCAGAAGCACACCAGCAGCAGCGGCACCGCGCTCAGCGAAAGCCAGGACCACAGGGGCCAGCCAGCCTCGCGCCCTTCAATCAGCGGCACGATCAGCGCACCCAGCGTCAACATGGACAGCGCCATGCCACCCAGGTCCAGCTTGCTGGCGTGTTGTGCGCGCAGGTCTTTGAGCAGTGGGACGCCCAGCAACAGCACCAGCAGCGCCACCGGCAGGTTGACCAGAAAGATCGCCCGCCAGCCCAGCCCCATGACGTTCTGCGAAATCAGGATGCCACCGAGCGCCTGGCCAACTACTGCCGCCAGACCAAACACCGCCCCGTACAGGCTGAGGGCGAGCGGTTTTTCGGACTCCCGGAAAATCACCTGTATGGCCGCCAGCGCCTGCGGCGCCATGACCGCCGCTGTAATGCCTTGTAATGCTCGCCCAACGATCAGCGCCCATGGCGACCACGCGAGACCGCACAACGTCGACGCGGCGGCAAAGCCGATCAGCCCGAGCAGAAACATGCGGCCCCGCCCATACAAATCGCCCAGCCGGCCACCGGTAATCAGCGTCACCGCATACAACGCGGCGTACGAGGAAATCACCAGTTGTTCCGCCGAGGCCGTGGCACCTAATTCCGCCTGGATGGAGGGCAGTGCGACATTGACGATGAAAAAATCCAGCGGTGGCAAAAAGGCCCCCACCAGCAGCACCGCGAACATCGCCCAGCGACGCACGTCGAGTGAAATAACCGCAACTTCAGACATGGAACACTCCCTGCGCAACCGGTTGGTTGCGCGTCAGACAGGTTTTTGAAAGCTACAAAAATGAACGCCGAAGATGCACAAATGACAGTTCCGCCCCGGCCCGATGCCCCGCAGACTGGTTTCTCCACCGGCCACTCAGGCCGGTAATTACCCCGTTGTGAGGACTGACCGATGAACCTTGAAACCCTGGCTGCCCGCCTTGATGCCCTGGAAAGCCGCGCGGCGATCGAGTCGTTGATTTCCGGTTATGCCAACGCGTTTGACCGGATGGACACCGAGCTTTTGCACAGCCTCTGGCACGCGGATGCAACCCTGGACCTGCCCGGCTTCGGTAAGGGCGAAAACCGCGAAGGCATCCTGGCGATGGCTGCCCGCAACTGGCGCAAAATGCCCCACATGCACCACTGGATGGCCAACCCGCTGATGCACATCGACGGCGACCGGGCCACCGCAACCGTCGCAGCCGATTGCCTTATGCATGACATCGAACAAGGCCCGGTGCAGCTCAGCGGCCTCTATCACGATCAGTTCGAACGCCGCGAGGGCGAATGGCGCTTCAGCGCACGCCTGTTTGAACTGCATTTCCTCACCCCCCTGGAAAACTGGACGCCGATCGCCGGTTCCGAGCGCTTCGCCAGGGGTTGAGCCCATGGCGCTATTCTGCGAGCCCGGGGCTTGCGAGGGGACTGCCATTGCTGCATCTTCGTTGTTCACTTTTGTACGAGCACAGCCATGGACTGGAATGACCTGCGCGTCTTTCTGGCAATTGCCCGCAGCGGCTCACTGGGTGCGGCAGCCAAGCAGCTCGGGGTCAGCCACCCCACCGTCGGTCGGCGTTTGCAGGCGCTGGAACAACTCAATGGACAGGTGTTTTTCCGGCGCACCAGCCAAGGGCTTGTCCTGACGGCTGCCGGTGAGCGCATTCTGTATCTGGCGCAGGAAATGGAGCGCAGCGCCCTGGCAATCGAGCGGCGTATCGCCGGGCACAGCGACCAGCCTGAAGGCCTGTTGCGCATCTCATCGGCGGACTGGTTCGCCGGTTATGTGCTCGCCCCGGTGCTGGACGCGTTGCAGCGGCGCTTCCCGCTGATCGTCCCCGAGGTGATCCCCGGGCACCGGTTGTTCGACCTGTCGCGACGCGACGCGGACATTGCCTTTCGCATCATTCCGTTCAGCGAACCCGACATCGTGCAGCGTCGACTGACGACGATCCGCTACGGGCTTTATATCGCCGAGCACCTGGATTTCAGCCCGGGCTCGGAGGGAGAGGGGCTCGGTTTAATTTTGATGAACACGGCGCAAGCGCATTATCCCGATGTGCTCTGGCTGCAAAAACGTTACCCCCGCGCGAAAACCCGCTTCACCAGCAGCAGCCGCACTGTGCAGGCGCGCATGTGCGCGCTGGGGCTCGGCGTGGCGGTGCTGCCGTGTGTGTTGGGTGATCAGTCGCCTTCACTCAAACGCTTGGACGTGGGTGAAGAGCTACCCGGGCGCGATATCTGGATGGGCTATCACCAGGATATGCGGCAGATGGATCGGCTGCGGGCCCTTGCCGACCTGGCGTCAGAGATGATTGGCGGCGACACGGCGGGCTGAGTCCTACACAAATCCACCAATACCACTATCGCCACGTTTTGCCTTCCTGCCACATCAGGGACGCATTGCCCGCCTAGCATGGGCTTCATCAGTTTGATGAGGTGCCTTGCATGAACACAGCCCTGAGCAACCCCGGCGCGCCGATGACGGTGCGCGGTATCCAGAAGCGCTTCGGCGCCTTCACCGCGCTGGACAACGTGTCCCTGGACGTCGCCGCCGGCGAGCTGGTGTGCCTGCTCGGCCCGTCCGGCTGTGGCAAAACCACCTTGCTGCGCTGCATCGCCGGCCTGGAGCGCCAGGACAGCGGCGAGCTGCGTTTGGGTAACCGCGACGTATCCCTGCTGCCGCCGCAGGCGCGGGACTACGGCATTTTGTTCCAGTCCTACGCGCTGTTTCCCAATCTCACCGTCGAAGCGAATATCGGCTACGGCCTGATGGGCAATGGCCGTGATGAAACGCGCAAGCGCGTCGGTCAGATGCTGGAGTTGGTCGGGCTGTTGGGCAGTGAAAAGAAATACCCCGGCCAACTCTCCGGCGGCCAGCAACAACGTGTCGCGTTAGCCCGCGCGTTGGCGCCAGCGCCTTCCTTGCTGCTGCTGGACGAACCGATGTCGGCCCTCGACGCCCGCGTGCGCGAGCATCTGTGCACCGAGCTGCGCCAACTGCAACGGCGCCTGGGCATCACCACGCTGATGGTCACCCACAACCAGGACGAGGCCATGCTGATGGCCGACCGCATCGCCGTGATGAACAACGGCAAGGTCGAGCAATACGCCACGCCGCAGGAAATCTACGACCGCCCGGCCACGCCGTTTGTGGCGGAGTTTGTCGGCCAGGGCAACTGGCTGCCGTTCAGTCGCAACAGCGCCAGCCACGCCCAGGTCGGTGGGATGAATATGCGCTTGGCCGAGGACGCTGGCGTGGCCAAATCCGGACGGCTGTTCTGCCGCCCGGAAGCCATCAGCGTCAACCCGCCGGTGCATGAAGAAAACCTGTTCCCGGCCAAGGTTCGCGAAATCACCTTTCTCGGCAACCGCTGCCGCATGAGCTTCGAACTGGAGCAGTTGCCGGGTCACCCATTGCTGGCCGAACTGGCGCCGGAAGCCATGCCGCGCTTGGGCGCACAGGACATCTGGGTAGCCTTGCCGCCGCGCAGCCTGCAGGTGTTTGCCTGAGATGGCCGCTGTGATGACTCTGCCGCGCCAGGCTTCACGCGCCGAAACGGGCGACCGTATTTTCGTGGTCGGCGGCAAACTGCTCTGGCTGTTGTTGCTGGGTATTGCTGTGTTGTTGCCGTTGCTGGCGATCTTCTGGCGCGGCTTCAGCAGTGAAGCCGGGCAGGGCGGCGGCCTGGTGGCGGCGCGCGAATTGGTGACCAGCGACAACTTCCACTGGCTACTGGGCAATAGCCTGAAAGTCTCCCTCAGCGTCGCGGCCATCGTCGTACCGCTGGCTTACCTGTTTGCCTACGCCCTGCAACGTACGCTGATTCCGGGTAAGGCGATCTGGCGCGGCCTGTCGCTGCTGCCTTTAATGGCGCCGTCGATGCTGCCGGGGATCGCGCTGGTGTACCTGTTCGGCAACCAGGGCCTGTTGCGCGGCCTGCTCTCGGACAATATCTACGGCTTCTGGGGGATTGTGCTGGGTGAAGTGATCTACACCTTCCCACACGCCTTGATGATTCTGCTGTCGGCGCTGTCCCTGTCGGATGCCCGTTTGTTCGACGCGGCCTCAAGCATGGGCGCCAGCCCGGCCCGGGCGTTTCGCAGCATCACCTGGCCGGCCACGCGCCAGGCGGTGTTTGCGGCGTTCTGCCTGGTGTTCACCCTGACCATCACCGATTTCGGCGTGCCTGTGGTGGTCGGCGGGGACTATCAGGTGCTGGCGCTGGAAGCCTATAAGGCAGTGGTCGGCCAGCAACAGTTCGGTCGCGGCGCGTTGATTGGCATGGTGCTGTTGTTGCCGGCGCTGTTCAGTTTTGCGGTGGACGCTTGGCTGCGCCGTCGCCATGGCGACTCGATGAGTGGCCGCGCCCAGGTGTTTCAGCCTGCACCGTCGCGGCTGCGGGACGGTTGCTACCTGGCCATCGTGCTGCTGATCTGCGCCGCATTGCTGCTGGTATTTGGCATGGCGGTGTATTCCTCGCTGGTCAAATTCTGGCCGTACAACCTGTCATTGTCCCTCAGCCATTACCAATTCGAAGACACCGCGGGCGGCGGCTGGCTGGCCTATCGCAACAGCCTGACCATGGCGCTGTGCACAGCGTTGGTCGGCAGCGTGCTGATCTTCACCGGCGCGTATCTGATGGAAAAAACCAAGAGCCAGAAAGGCCTGAACCTGGCGCTGCGCATGCTCAGCTTTGTGCCGATGGCCGTGCCGGGTTTGGTGCTGGGCCTGGGTTACGTGTTCTTTTTCAATCTCAACGGCAACCCGCTGCATGTGTTCTACGGGACCATGACCTTATTGGTGGTGTGCACCATTGCGCACTACCTGACCACCGCGCAGATGACCGCCACCACCGCGCTGCGCCAGCTGGACGCCGAGTTTGAAGCCGCCGCGCAGTCCCTCAAGGCGCCGCTGTACCGCCATTACCTGAAAGTGACGGTACCGATTTGCCTGCCGGCGCTGCTGGACATCGTGCGCTACCTGTTTGTGTCGGCGATGACCACCGTCTCCGCCGCGATCTTCCTCTACAGCCCCGACACCATCCTCGCCGCCGTCGCCGTGTTGAACATGGACGACGCCGGCAATGTGGGCGGCGCGGCGGCGATGTCGACCTTGATTCTGTTCACCTCGGCCGGCGTCTCGCTGCTGCTGGCGTGGGCCTCACGTGGCGCGTTGCGCCGCTCCCAAGCCTGGCGCCAGACCGCGCCCGGCCAATAATTGTCCCTGTAGGAGGTGTTCCATGTTCAAGCCCCTGGCGCTGGTCGCTGCGGTACTCACTGCATTCAGCCTGAATGCCTTCGCCAAGACCGAGTTGACCGTGTACACGGCCCTCGAAGCCGAGCAGTTGAAGACCTACAAGCAGGCCTTCGAAAAGGCTAACCCCGACGTCGAGATCAAGTGGGTGCGCGACTCCACTGGCATCATCACGGCCAAGCTGCTCGCCGAAAAAGACCGCCCGCAAGCCGACGTGGTCTGGGGCCTGGCCGCGTCCAGTCTGGCGATCCTTGACCAGCAAGGCATGCTCGATAACTACGCGCCCAAAGACCTGGACAAGATCGGCAAAAACTACCGCGACGCCGCCAACCCACCGGCCTGGGTCGGCATGGACGTGTGGGCCGCAACTATTTGCTTCAACACCGTCGAAGCCGAGAAACAAGGCCTGACCAAGCCCGTGAGCTGGCAAGACCTGACCAAGCCTGAGTACAAGGGCAAGATCGTGATGCCCAACCCGGCCTCGTCCGGCACCGGTTTCCTCGACGTCAGCGCCTGGCTGCAAACCTTCGGCGAGAAGCAGGGCTGGCAGTACATGGACGACCTGCACCAGAACATCGGCCAGTACGTTCACTCCGGCTCCAAGCCGTGCAAGCTGGCGGCGTCGGGTGAGTTCCCGATTGGTATTTCCTTCGAATACCCGGCCGTGCAGTTGAAGCGCCAAGGCGCGCCGCTGGACATCATCCTGCCAAAAGAAGGCCTGGGTTGGGACATTGAAGCCACCGCCGTGATCAAGGGCACCGCCCATGCTGATGCAGCGAAAAAGCTCGCCGACTTCTCTGCAAGCCCTGCTGCGATGGAACTGTACAAAGACAACTTTGCCGTCCTCGCCCAGCCGGGTATCGCCAAGCCGCAGACCGAATTGCCGGCTGACTACGAGCAGCGTCTGATCAAGAACGACTTTGCCTGGGCGTCGAAGAACCGCGACAGCATTCTGACTGAGTGGCGCAAGCGCTATGACGGCAAGTCGGAGAAACAGTAACCGATCGTTCCCACGCTCTGCGTGGGAATGCCGCCCCGGACGCTCTGCGTCCGCTCTTGGAATCGTGACGCGGAGCGTCACCCGATGCATTCCCACGCGGAGCGTGGGAACGAGAGGACTGCATGAGTAGTGATCTGTTAATTGTAGGCGCCGGCATCCTCGGCCTCTCGCACGCTTTTGCGGCCGCCAAACGCGGCCTCAAGGTCAAGGTCTTCGAACGCAGCGCCACGCCGTTGGGCGCCTCGGTGCGCAATTTCGGCCAGGCGCTGGTCACCGGCCAACCTCCGGGGCCGATGCTTGACCTGGCGCGCGAAAGCCGCGAGATCTGGGGCCACTGGGCGCACGTCGCGGGTCTGCAACTCAAGCGCAACGGCGCGTACCTGTTCGCCCGCACCGAGGCCGAAGAACACTTGCTGGAAGCCTTCTGCACCGGGCGCGCGCAACAGCACGGCTACAACGTCGAGTTGCTGCAAGGCGCGGCGATGAAGGATCTGTATGGCGGCCAGTTCCGCCATCACCGCGCGGCGCTGCATGGCAAGGACGATCAGCAGCTGTATTCGCGCGAAGCGATTCCGGCGTTGATCAACTACCTGGCGCAGGAACTGAACGTGGAGTTTCACTTCTCCACCCTGGTACGCGACGTCGAGCCCGGCCAGCTTCACAGCACGGCGGGCAGCTTTCGCGGCGAGCAGATCATTGTCTGCTCTGGCCACGACTATCAAACCCTGCTGGCGGAATCGATCGCCGAGCTCAATCCGAGCATCTGCCGCCTGCAAATGCTGCGGGCCCGGCCTGCTATCAATCTGAACCTGCAACATGCCTTGCTGACGGGGTTGAGTTGCGTGCATTACGGCGCCTTCGCCGACCTGCCGGAAGCCGCGCCAGTGCAGGCGCAGATCCTGCGCGATGCACCGCACCTGCACGAACACGGCATTCACCTGCTGATCAGCCCGACGCCTCATGGCGAACTGATCATCGGCGATTCCCACGACTACGGCAGCGATGCCTCGCCCTTCAATGCCGAGCAAGTCGATGACTGGATGATCGAGCTGGCCGAGCAGACGCTGGGGTGCAAGATCCAGGTGGTGGAGCGTTGGCAGGGCGTTTATGGCTCACGCGGGCCGGGGCCCTTTTCCTTTCTGCGCGCGGCGCCGGGGGTGAGCGCGGCCTTGATGCACACCGGCGTTGGCATGAGCGTGGGGCCGGCGATGGCCGAACGAAATATCACAACGTTGTGGGGAGAAGCGCGATGAACCCGGAACAGGCAATTGCCGACGTCTTCGGCTTGTATGAACAGCACGGCAAGGCCGATTACATCGGCGAGCCCGTGTCGCAGATCGAGCACATGTCCCAGGCCGCGCAGCTGGCAATGGCTGAAGGCTTTGATGATGAAGTGGTGCTGGCGGCGTTTTTTCACGACATCGGGCATATCTGCGGCCAGGGCGGCGAGAACATGGGCGGCTATGGCGTGGTCAGCCATGAACGGCTGGGCGCGGATTACCTGCGTCGCGCAGGCTTCAGCGAACGCATGGCCAAACTGGTGGAGTATCACGTGCAAGCCAAGCGCTACCTGACCTTCAGCCAACCCGACTACTACGCGCGCCTGAGCGAAGCCAGCCGTCGAACACTGGGTTATCAGGGCGGCGTGATGAGCGCCGAGGAAGCCCACGCGTTTGAACAGGACCCGCTGTGCGCCGTGAGTTTGCGCATGCGCCACTGGGACGAGCAGGCCAAGGAAATGCACGTGCCGGTGCTCGACCTTGACGTGCTCAAGCTCAAGGCCCGGCAACTGCTGGTGTTGCCTTCATGAGATCGGCGCGATTCTGACCTAAGAGAGCGACGTGGCACATGGAATAGGCGCTACCTTACTCAGTAAGGTGCTCCCTTTGACTAAGGGAGTTGGACCGATGCGTTATTTGAAAGTCGTTGTGAAGGATCAGAGCTCCAATACTCAAGCGGATACCGTAAGCCTGTATTTTGTTCAACGCGCTCCTGAACTGCCGGATGAGATGGTACGTACAGCGACGGCCGTAGACGTGACGGCGGATGGTCTTGTGGATTTTCAAATCACTGGCGACATTGATGGCAATGGAGTTTCAGGCGAGTTGGACAGGAAATTGCTCAGGAATTTTGCTAACGCTGTATTGAAGTTGAGTTGGCTCAGCCGACCCGTCATGTCGTACCGTTCGATCAATATCTATGTGAGCCGCTTCAATACAGCGACCAAACCTGTGGAAATTCGCCTGGATTTCTATCAGAACGAGAAACCAATGATCAGCAAGGACAAGCTGATGTTCAGTGCGACCGCTTGCGACCCTACTGGCAGAGGCGTCATAGCGCTGGACGATGAAGCGCTTGCACCGGATTTGTTTGATACGGTGGATCGACAGGCCTTGCAGCGCATGATTGAGGAGTACTTAAGGTTCAATTGGCGCTAGTCGTTGCGCTTTCAGAGTTCATTGGCCAGATGTTCTATCAGCGTCTGTGCTCGGCTCTGGGCTGTAGATCCGCGTATGCATCACTGGGGTGACCAGGCCAGAAAATACAGGTATCGGTGCTTGAACGGCAGATGCTCAAGGCTACGTTTAAACGGCTACTAGCTGTTTAGATTAGCCTTACGACTAAGGCGGACTCGCCGTCTGGAGGCGGCGCACCCATGCCGTTAAGGTGCTTGTTTCTTACCTTAAGGAGTAACACTGATGCGCTACTTGAAAGCTACCGCCCAAAGCAAGGACTGCAAGGTGCCTGCTGATACGGTCATTCTGCAGTTTTACCAGCATCATGGCGACTGCCCGGAGTGATGACGCATGAATTTATCGGGGTGGACACTAACGCAGATGGCAAGATCGACGACCTGAGGCCGGGAGCTGTTGAGCCTGCAGCGTTGGACCTGGATAAACGCCAGCTTGAGGTATTCGCCAATAGCTTCTTGAAGCTCAACTGGTTTAACGCAGGTGGCCACTGTCAGCGTGCGCTGACTTTCTATGTCGATCACTACGCAAAAAGCGGACGGCCGAACGCGGTCAAGTTGGACTTCCATGAGAGCGCAGCACAAGACGGTGACAGTGACGGCGTGCTGGAGTCGTTTACCAACACGGATGTCGACCGCAACGGAGTCGCCGATAAGGCTGACAGAGAACTGATCCGCTCGCTATGCACGGCTTTTCTCGCCTTGGCATGGTACGAGCAGTAACTGCCTCACACCTCGTCCAATCGTTCTGACAATGCCTCGACCTGCTCCTGGCGCTCGGCTTGGCTGAGCTTGGCGTGGGGGTTTAGTGACGACCATTGCGGATGGGCGCGGGCTTTATGCAGCGCGTCCGGCAATTTACCTTCGCGCCAGGTTTTGTCCTGGGGCGTGTCGACCTTGATGCTGTGCAGCGCTGCGTGGCCCCGCAGGTTCAGGGCCTTGAGCAGCTGGCGCTGGCGCAGGGCGAGCAGGCGCAGCACGCTGTCGTCCACGGTCAGTTCGCGTTGGCCCTTGATCTTGCCGAGCAAGCGGCTGCCATAGCTGCGCGCGGTTTGCAGTGCGCCACCCGCAATCGCGCCGGCCAGTGCGGCGGCACCGAGGGTCAGCCCGCCGACCAATAAATCCACGCCTGCACCGGCCGCTGCGCCTGCGGCGATCCCGCCGCCGACGCGCACGCCAAGTTGCTTGAGGGTTTCGGGGTTGAACAGGTCGTCGCCCCAGCGCCCGTCGAGCAAGGGCAAGTCGCTGGCGGCGGCGTCCTGTGGGCGGAAGCCGAACAGCTTGAGCAGGGCCTCCACGCATTTTTGTTCGCGTTGGCGCACGGCTTTACGCAGATCGCCGATGGCCTGTTGCTCGTCTTCGGTGACTACGCTGCGGCGACAGGCGGCGCAGTCGATCAGCAGTTCGGCAATCAGCCGCGCCGCGCTTTGTTGGCGGGCCTGGCGTTGGGCTTCTTGGTCGAGGATCAGCCGTTCCAACTGCGGCCGCGCGTTTTCCAACAACAGCGCGAGGCTTTCGTACAGCCGCCGTTCGCCGTCTTCCGGTGGTGCCACGCTGTCAAAACGCACCAGTGCATGCAGGCCAAGACGGGCCAGGGCTTCGCGCCAGTCCGGCTCGCGATGGTCGCTACTGCTGACGAAGTTGAGTACGGGTAACAGCGGCTTGCCGCAACTGGCGAGTACTTGCAGCTCGTCGCGGTACTTGGCCAGCACGGGTTCGCGGGCGTCGATCACGTAGAGGCCGGCGTCGGACGCCAGCAGTTGGCGCAGCACTTTGGCTTCCTGTTCGAAACGCTGGCGGGCTTCGCTGCCCTCCAGAAAACGCGCCAGTCGGGCCGGGCCATCGAGGCGTTCGCCGGGTCGGTCCAGGCGTTCCAAATAGTCGAGCAAGGCGATGGCATCTTCGAGGCCGGGCGTGTCGTACAGCTCCAGCAAGGCTTCGCCGTCCACCGACAAGCGCGCGCCTTCCACATGCCGCGTGGTGCTGGGCCGATGGGAGACTTCGCCGAAGCCCACATCGCGGGTCAGCGTGCGCAGCAGCGAGGTTTTGCCGACATTGGTGTGGCCGACCACGGCGAGTTTCAGCGGTTTAGTCATGACCGGTCTCCAGCCAATTCAGCGGCACGCAGTCGGCGAAGGGCAGTTCCAGCTGTTGCAGTGCGGTGTGCCAGTCGCCGAGGCGTTCGGCGTCCAGCGCCTGGCCGGGTGGCGCTTGCAGCAGCCACACGCGGGTGGCGGTGGCGCTGCGCGCGAGTTCGGCGACCAGCGCCAGGCTGCCACGGTCCGGCGAACGGCGCGGGTCGCAGGCGATGGCCAGGCGCGCGGGCGGAAAGCGGGTGAGTTGTTCCAGCAGTTTGTTGCGTGATTCGCGGCTGTCGAGGATGCCGGCGTTTTTCACGCTGGCGGGCAGTTTGGGCGGCCATGGGTGCTGGTCGTCGAGTTCGATGGCGACCAGCAGCGCGCCGTCACTTTCCAGTTCGCTGACACCGCCGGTTACAGGGTGCAACTGTTCGGGCGCGGCATCGTTGACGCCAAGGCGCTCGCTGCTGGGCATCAAACGTTCGCGCAGCTGGCTGTAGCCCGGCAGGTTCAGGTCCAGGCGTAAGGCTGCGCGCCCGCGTTTCCAGCGCCACAGGCACAGCAGGGCGAGAATCAACCGTGGCAGCAGGCCGTAGACCAGCAGCACGCCGACCAGCCACGCGGCCCAGGCCTGGCGCGCGCTTTCGATATTCAGGGCGGAATCGCCGCTGGCGCGGATCATTTCGACTGTCGGCACATTGAAGCCCAGCAAGGCGGGCAGGCTGCCGAGGGTTTTGGTGACGGCAACGAATGTATCGGCGCCGAGGATGGTGGTTTCCCACACGAAGCCGTAGCGGCGGGTGGCGAGCAATGTGAGCAGAATTACCATGGCACTGAGCAAGGCCAGCAGCCACAGGCTGTTGACCAGCACGCCCACGGCCCAGCGGTTGAGTTTCTGACGCTGCAACAACAGCAACAGCGCGGGCGCCAACTGCGCGGCCTTGGCGTCGCGGGCGAGCTTTTCACTGAGCCATAACCACAGCCGCCCCAGGCTGGCGCTGTGTTCCCCGGCAAACAGCAGGCCCAGCGCCCAGCTGACCAGCAGGATCAGGTTCAAGCCGAGCAGACTGCCTAGCGCCCAGAACACATTCACCGGCGTCAGGCCATTGCCCAAGGCGGCAAAGGCCAGCCCGGCGCCGCTGACCACCGCGACGATCGCCAGTAACACCAATGCCAGACGCGCGCCTTGCAGCCAGCGGGTGAGTGCGGCGGTCAGGCCGTCGCGCTCGGACAGGTGCAGGGCGCGGTGCTGGATGCGCGTTGGCAAGTCGCCGCCGGCCGTGCGGGCCAGGCGGTTGGCTTCCAGGTCTTCCAGAAGGCCTGCGTGTTCTTCACGCAGGCGCACGGTTTCTGTCAGCCAGAGTTTGTGCAGGGGGTTCAGTGCAGTCACGCGCCATCCTGTTGAGCAAGTGAGCCTGGAGCATAACCGCTGACTCGCGGCTCTGGTATTCTCGTCGCCATGAAAAAAACTCTCCCTTTAAGCCTGATCGCAGCCCTCGGTGAAAACCGTGTGATCGGCGTCGACAACAGCATGCCCTGGCATTTGCCGGGGGATTTCAAATATTTCAAGGCCACCACGCTCGGCAAGCCGATCATCATGGGGCGCAAGACCTGGGATTCCCTCGGCCGACCGTTGCCGGGGCGTTTGAACCTGGTGGTTAGCCGTCAGACCGATCTTGTGCTTGAAGGTGCGGAAGTTTTTCCGTCACTGGAGGCGGCGGTCGAGCGCGCCGAAGAGTGGGCGCTGGCGCAAGGCGTGGATGAGCTGATGCTGATCGGCGGTGCGCAATTGTATGCGCAGGGGCTGGAGCAGGCGGATCGCTTGTATTTGACGCGGGTAGCGTTGAGTCCGGAGGGGGACGCGTGGTTTCCGGAGTTTGATCGGGGCCAGTGGAAGTTGGTGTCGAATGTTGAAAACCCGGCTGAGGGCGATAAGCCGGCGTACAACTTTGAGGTTTGGGAAAAGGCCTAAGAGCATCGCAGGCAAGCCAGCTCCCACAGTTGACCGAGTTTTTCTGAAGAAACCGGATCAACCTGTGGGAGCTGGCTTGCCTGCGATAGCGATCTATCAGGCCTGCGCTAATTCGGCATGCTCATCGGCATCCAGCAACGCTTTATCCGTCTGCCCCATGACCTGGCTGGTAATCGCGCCCGCCGTCATCGAACCATTCACGTTCAACGCCGTACGGCCCATATCAATCAGCGGCTCCACCGAAATCAGCAGCGCCACCAGTGACACCGGCAAACCCATCGCCGGCAGCACGATCAGCGCGGCAAACGTCGCACCACCGCCCACGCCCGCCACACCGGCCGAACTCAAGG
Organism: Pseudomonas fluorescens; assembly: GCF_002022275.1. Taxonomy (GTDB): domain Bacteria; phylum Pseudomonadota; class Gammaproteobacteria; order Pseudomonadales; family Pseudomonadaceae; genus Aquipseudomonas; species Aquipseudomonas fluorescens_AJ. Next base: position 273,532 of record NZ_MSDF01000014.1, on the reverse strand, counting down.
TCACAATCGCCACCAGCGTCGCGATCCACAGCGGGTCCAGCGGGTTGATGCCGACGGTCGGCGCAACCATCACCGCCAACATCGCAGGGTAGAGACCGGCGCATCCGTTCTGGCCAATGGTCGCGCCAAACGAAGCGGCAAAACCGGCGATGGAGTGTGGAATGCCCAGACGGCGGGTCTGCGCTTCGATGCTCAGCGGGATCGCCGCCGCGCTGGAGCGGCTGGTGAAGGCAAAGGTCAGCACCGGCCACACCTTGCGGAAGAAGCGCAGCGGGTTGATCCCGGCCAGCGACAGCAGCAGGCCGTGCACCACGAACATCAGGCCCAACGCCAGGTACGACACCACCACAAAACTGCCAAGCTTGATGATGTCTTGCAGGTTGGAACCGGCGACCACCTTGGTCATCAGCGCCAATACACCGTACGGCGTCAGCTTCATCACCAAGCGCACCAGACGCATCACCCAGGCTTGCAGGGTGTCGATGGCGTTGAGCACTTTCTGGCCTTTTTCCACGTCATCCTTGAGCAGTTGCAGTGCGGCAACCCCGAGGAACGCGGCGAAAATCACCACGCTGATGATCGACGTCGGCTTGGCGCGGGCCAGGTCGGCAAACGGGTTGGCTGGCACGAACGACAGCAGCAGCTGCGGGATATTCAGGTCGGCGACCTTGCCCGCGTAATCACTCTGGATCACTTGCAGGCGCGCCATTTCCTGAGTACCGGCCACCAAACCTTCGGCGGTGAGGCCGAACAGGTTGGTCAAGCCGATGCCGATCAGCGCTGCAATTGCGGTGGTGAACAGCAGCGTGCCGATGGTCAGGAAGCTGATCTTGCCCAGGGACGAGGCGTTATGCAGGCGCGCCACGGCGCTGAGGATCGAGGCGAATACCAGCGGGATCACGATCATTTGCAGCAGTTGCACATAGCCGTTGCCGACCAGGTCGAACCAGCCGATGGAGGCCTTGAGCACGGGGTTGCCGTCGCCGTAGATCGTGTGCAGAACGGCGCCGAACACCACGCCGAGTACGAGGGCGAACAGGACCTTCTTGGCGAGGCTCCAGTTTGTGTGACGGGTTTGTGCCAGGCCCAGCAACAGGGCCACGAACATCAATACGTTGAGAATCAGAGGCAGATTCATTGAAGCTCCATTGAGAGTGCAGCCAACCGCGTGAGCCTGCGATTGCGAACCGGAAAGCCTAACAGCTTGAAATATATTGATTTAATACCGATATGGAATGGTGACTGTCGTTTTTGGAATAAGCGTTTGACGCTCAGGCGTATGGCCGTGACGGGATCAGAACGCGTACGGTCGCGCTCGACTTGGGAACTGTCACAAGAATTTGTTAGCGTCGATGTCTTTCACTCAGGGAGAAAACGCTTATGAAGCTCGCGCCGAAATTACTAGCCGCCGCCTTCTGCCTTGGCCTCGCAGGCCAGGCCTTTGCCGCCACCGAGTTGAAGCACTGGCCGGCGCCTGCCGCCGAGCAACTGAACAAGATGATCGCCGCCAACGCCAACAAGGGCAATTTCGCGGTGTTCGACATGGACAACACCAGCTACCGCTACGACCTCGAAGAATCCTTGCTGCCCTACATGGAAAACAAGGGCCTGATCACCCGTGACACCATGGACCCCTCCCTGAAGCTGATGCCGTTCAAGGACACCGCGGACCACAAGGAAAGCCTGTTCAGCTACTACTACCGCCTGTGCGAAGTCGACGACATGGTCTGCTACCCGTGGGTCGCGCAGATTTTTTCGGGCTTCACGCTTAAGGAACTCAAGGTCCAGGTGGATGAGTTGATGGCCTCCGGCAAACCGGTCCCCGTCACCTACTTTGAAGGCGACGTGGTGAAGAAATCCGAGGTGCAGCCGCCAAAAGTCTTCACCGGCCAGGCCGAGCTGTACAACAAGCTGATGGAAAACGGCATCGAGGTGTATGTGATGACGGCCGCGTCCGAGGAATTGGTGCGCATGGTCGCGGCCGATCCGAAGTACGGTTACAACGTCAAACCCCAGAACGTTATCGGCGTGAGCACGCTGCTCAAGGACCGCAAGACCGGCGAGCTGACCACCGCGCGTAAACAGATTACCGCCGGCAAGTATGACGAGAAGGCCAACCTTGGTCTGGAACTGACCCCGTACCTGTGGACCCCGGCGACGTGGATGGCGGGCAAACACGCGGCAATCCTGACCTACATCGACGAATGGAAGAAACCAGTGATCGTGGGTGGCGACACGCCGACCAGCGATGGTTACATGCTGTTCCACGATGTGGACGTGGCCAAGGGCGGCATTCACTTGTGGGTCAACCGCAAGGACAAGTACATGACGCAGCTGAACGGCATGATGGCCAAGCACGCAGCTGCGCAAGCTAAAGAAGGTCTGCCGGTGACGGCGGACAAGAACTGGGTGATCGTGAAGCCGGAGGAGATTCAGTAAGACCGAGTCGCCTGCTTCGCGAGCAAGCCCGCTCCCACATTCGACCGCATTCTCAAGTGGGAACTCGGTCAACTGTGGGAGCGGGCTTGCTCGCGAAGGCGGTGTGTCAGGCAATACATGGGTCGGCTGGCCCACCGCTATCGCAGGCAAGTCGAATCGTCGCACCGCAGCTCCCACAGTTGATCTTCAGTGTATGGGGGATTTTCTCCAGGCAAAAAAATGCCCCGCACCTGGCGGGGCATTTTTTATGGGCGAGGCTTACAGGCCGTCGAGCATCGCTTTGTTACGCACAGCACCCTTGTCGGCGCTGGTCGCCAGCAGGGCGTAGGCTTTCAACGCGGTCGTCACTTTACGCGGACGCTTTTCAACCGGTTTCCAGCCTTTCTTGTCCTGCTCAACCCGGCGTGCCGCGAGTTCTTCATCGCTGATCAACAGGTTGATCGAGCGGTTCGGAATGTCGATCAGCACCTTGTCGCCGTCCTGCACCAGGCCAATCGCGCCGCCGGCAGCGGCTTCTGGCGAAGCGTGGCCGATGGACAGGCCCGAGGTGCCGCCGGAGAAACGGCCATCGGTGAGCAAGGCGCAGGCTTTGCCCAGGCCTTTGGATTTCAGGTAGGACGTGGGGTAGAGCATCTCCTGCATACCCGGGCCGCCTTTCGGGCCTTCGTAGCGGATGATCACGATGTCGCCTTCTTTCACTTCGTCGGCGAGGATGCCACGCACCGAGCTGTCCTGGCTTTCGTAGATCTTGGCGCGGCCTTCGAAGACGTGGATCGACTCATCCACACCGGCGGTTTTCACCACGCAGCCGTCGAGGGCGATGTTGCCGTACAGCACGGCCAGGCCGCCTTCTTGCGAGTAGGCGTGCTCGACACTGCGGATGCAGCCGTTTTCACGGTCGTCGTCCAGGGTTTCATAGCGGGTCGACTGGCTGAACGCGGTTTGTGTCGGAATGCCCGCCGGGCCTGCCCTGAAGAAGGTGTGCACGGCTTCGTCGTCAGTCTGGGTGATGTCCCACTTGGCGATGCCTTCGGCGACGGTCTTGCTGTGCACGGTCGGCAGGTCGGTGTGCAGCAGGCCGCCACGGGCCAGGGAGCCCAGGATCGAGAAGATCCCGCCAGCGCGGTGCACGTCTTCCATGTGGTACTTCTGGATGTTCGGCGCGACTTTGCACAGTTGCGGCACGTGACGGGACAGACGGTCGATGTCGCGCAGGTCGAAATCGATCTCGGCTTCCTGGGCAGCAGCCAGCAAGTGCAGGATGGTGTTGGTGGAACCGCCCATGGCGATGTCCAGGGTCATGGCGTTTTCGAACGCCTTGAAGTTGGCGATGTTGCGCGGCAACACCGACTCATCGTTGTCATGGTAGTAGCGCTTGCACAGCTCGACGATGGTGCGGCCAGCCTGCAGGAACAGCTGCTCGCGGTCGCTGTGGGTGGCGAGCGTTGAGCCGTTGCCCGGCAACGCCAGGCCCAGGGCTTCGACCAGGCAGTTCATCGAGTTGGCGGTAAACATGCCGGAGCACGAACCGCAGGTAGGGCAGGCGCTGCGCTCGTATTCCGCGACCTTCTCGTCAGAAGCGCTGGAATCGGCGGCGATCACCATGGCATCGACCAGGTCGAGGCCGTGGCTGGCAAGTTTGGTCTTGCCGGCTTCCATCGGGCCGCCGGAGACGAAGATCACCGGGACGTTCAGGCGCAGGGCGGCCATCAGCATGCCGGGGGTGATCTTGTCGCAGTTGGAAATGCACACGATGGCGTCGGCGCAGTGGGCGTTGACCATGTATTCCACGGAGTCGGCGATGATCTCGCGGCTCGGCAGGGAATACAGCATGCCGTCATGGCCCATGGCGATGCCGTCGTCCACGGCGATGGTGTTGAATTCTTTGGCTACACCGCCGGCGCGTTCGATTTCGCGGGCGACCAGTTGGCCCAGGTCCTTGAGGTGGACGTGGCCCGGTACGAACTGGGTAAATGAGTTGGCAATCGCGATGATCGGCTTTTTGAAGTCGTCATCTTTCATTCCCGTGGCACGCCACAGTGCGCGCGCGCCGGCCATGTTGCGGCCGTGGGTGGATGTTTTCGAACGGTAATCAGGCATTGGAGCACTCCGGGCGGCTAATCAGGTACTAAAGGTGAGTGAGCTTCTATTGACGTCTGGAACACTCAGAAATGGCCGTGTGTCCGGAAGTTGCCACTCGCGTCGCGGGATCGCCGCTTGCTTGGGCCTCGAGCTCATAAACCCGCCGGGGGATGACTGGCGATGAATAGGCCGATTCTACACCGCTGGCGGCTGGAGGGAATGGCCGCCGGTGTGAAGATAATGCTTACGAGGCGTGCGGCCGGGGCATCAGCGACTGACCCGAGCATTGGTGACCCAGCCCCACAGGCTCAAAACCACGAAACTGATGGCGATAGTCATCAGCAAGTGGCCGCCAGTCTGCGCCAGGGCGGCGCTACCGACGGCGGCGGTGAGGAACATGATGCTGTTGCCTGCCGATGCTGCCGTGCCCGCGCTGCTGGAGAACAGCAGCATTGCCGCAGATATCGCGGCAGGTCGAACCAGCGTTACGGCCAGGGCGCTGATCAGCATCGGGATCAGCAGGGTCACGGTGGTGATGGCCTCGAAGCTGATGATCAGCGTTAACAGCACGCCGGCAATGAGCAGCAAGCCGAGGCCGAGGTTGATCTGCCGGGACAGCGAGATGCGTTTTTGCAAGTACGAGGCAGCCACGCCGCCGAGCAGGTAGGCCATGCCGTACACCATCAGCACCAAGGCGTACTGGTATTCGGACAGCTTCAAGGCATCCATGAAAATCAGCGGTGTCACGCTGATCAGCGCGAAATAACAGGCGAATACCAGCGCGGCGATCCACCAGTAGCGCAGAAAGTCTCGATTTCGTGCGACGGCCTTGAGCGTGCCGAAGATCGACACAGGCGCCCGATGCGGGCTGGCGGATTTGGACGGCAGAATGCACAGCGCATGGATCAGCATCCCCAACGCCATCAGCGCAAAGCCGTAGAAACTGCCGTGCCAGTCGAAGGTGGTTTGCAGCCAGGAGCCGATCAGCGGGGACAGCGCCACAAACGAACCGCTCAGGGTCATGTAATAGAGGCGAGCGCGGGCGCGGTCTTGTTCGTCGAACAAGTCTTCGACCAGTGCGTGGCCCAGCACAAAGAAACCGCAGCCCATGGCCTGGACGCTGCGAAACAGCAGGAAGGTCAGGTAGTCCGTCGACAGTGCGCAACCGATGGCGCCCAGGATCGACAGGGTGATGCAGCCGATCAGGACTTCTTTGCGCCCCCACTTATCCGATAACGGACCGGCGATCAGTTGGGATATCGAGAAGACCAGTGTGAACAGGCTGATGGAGAGCGCGATATCGGCTGTAGGCGTGTCGAACCTGGCCGCCAGGGCGGGAAACGACGGCAGCAGAATATTGATCGGGAAAAAGCTGATCAGGGAAATGCAGGTGATGAGGATGAAGCGAGAGAGGTGGGGCCCAGACATTGTTTTTGTTTTCCGGAGTCATTCCAGAGACGAATACTAGTCTGCGAAAAATGGAATTCAATCAGAAAATGTTTTGTGAACTGTCTCCACTTGCATGGCTTGCGGGAATATTTCTGACACAGCACAAATGAATGTGGGAGCTGGCTTGCCTGCGATAGCGGTGTATCAGCCAATGCATCATCGACTGATCCTCCGCCATCGCAGGCAAGCCAGCTCCCACCTTTGGGCAGTGTGTTACTTAGCTATTCGGCAACAACCGGCACGTAATGCTCTTGATGTACCGCGTCTCGGCAATCGCCGGGTGCACCGGGTGATCCGGGCCCTGGCCGCCGCGTTCGAGCATCTGGATATTGCGGTCCAGGTGGCGGGCGCTGGTCAGCAGGATGTTTTGCAGGTCGTCTTCGGGCAAGTGCATGGAGCACGAGGCGCTGACGAGGATGCCGTCTTTGCTGAGCAGGCGCATGGCTTGCTCGTTCAGGCGGCGGTAGGCGCCTTCGCCGTTTTTCATGTCTTTTTTGCGTTTGATGAAGGCCGGTGGGTCGGCGACGATCACGTCGAAACGCTCTTCGCTGGCTTTCAGTTCTTTCAGCGCTTCGAAGACGTCGCCTTCGATGCAGGTCATTTTCTCGGCCACGCCGTTCAGCGCCGCGTTGCGCTCAACGCCGTCGAGGGCGAAGGCGGAGGCGTCGACGCAGAACACTTCACTGGCGCCGAAGGCCGCTGCTTGCACGCCCCAGCCGCCGATGTAGCTGTACAGGTCGAGCACGCGTTTGCCTTTGGCATACGGGGCCAGGCGTGCGCGGTTCATGCGGTGGTCGTAGAACCAGCCGGTCTTCTGGCCCTGGATCACCGGGGCTTCGAATTTCACGCCGTTTTCTTCCAGTGCAACCCATTCCGGCACCAGGCCGAACACGGTTTCGACGTAGCGGTTGAGGCCTTCGGCGTCACGCGCGGCGGAGTCGTTCTTGAACAGGATGCCGCTTGGCTTGAGCACTTGGGTCAGTGCAGCAATCACGTCTTCTTTGTGCGCTTCCATGGTCGCCGAAGCGATCTGCACCACGAGGATGTCGCCGAAACGGTCGACCACCAGGCCTGGCAACAGGTCGGAGTCGCCGTAGACCAGGCGGTAGAACGGCTTGTCGAACAGGCGATCACGCAGGGACAGGGCCACATTGATGCGGTGCACCAGCAGCGACTTGTCCAGCGGCAGCTTGATGTCGCGCGACAGCAGGCGGGCGCAGATCAGGTTGTTCGGGCTCATGGCCACGATGCCCAGGGTCTTGCCGCCGGCTGCTTCCAGGATGGCCTGGTCGCCTGCCTGAAAGCCGTGAAGTGGGGTGGCGGCCACGTCGATTTCGTTGCTGTAGACCCACAGGTGGCCGTTGCGCAAACGACGATCGGCGTTGGCTTTGAGACGCAGGCTTGGCAGGGACATGACGTCGCTCCGGAAAAAAGAGCGGGAGTATACCTGTTGCGCACCGATTCATGTGGGAGCTGGCTTGCTTGCGATGCAGACGGCCCGGTGTATCTGACGTACGGTGGTGATGCAATCGCAGGCAAGCCAGCTCCCACATTTGATCAAGTGTCGGCTCAGTTTTTTGAGGTGTCAGTCAGCTTCCCATAGAGGGTAGAATTCGCGCTTAGCCCAGAGTGTGTACTTATGTCCCAAGAGCTTTCTCCCGAACAGATCCAGCAGGCCCTGCAAGGCATCAGCGTGCCGCCCCAGCCGCAAATCATGGTGGATTTGCAGATGGAGCAGTACATGCCCGACCCGGACCTGGAGGTGATTGCGCGGTTGATCTCTCAGGACCCGGGCCTGTCCGGCGCACTGCTGAAGATCGTCAACTCGTCGTATTTCGGCCTGAGCAACAAAATCGCCTCGATCCAGCGCGCGGTGAACCTGCTGGGCAGCCGTTCGATCATCAACCTGATCAACGCGCTGTCGATCAAGGGCGAGATGAGCGACGACACCATCGTCACCCTCAATCGCTTCTGGGACACCGCCCAGGACGTGGCCATGACCTGCCTGACCCTGGCCAAGCGCACCGGCTCGCAAACAGTCGACGAAGCCTATGCTTTGGGGCTGTTCCACGATTGCGGCGTGCCGCTGATGCTCAAGCGCTTCCCCAATTACATGGCGGTGCTGGAAGAGGCTTATGCCAATGCCGGCCCGGATTGCCGCGTGGTCGACACCGAGAACAACGCGTTCAACACCAACCATGCCGTGGTCGGCTACTACACCGCCAAGTCTTGGCGCCTGCCGGAGCACGTGACCGACGCCATCGCCAACCACCACAACGCCCTGGCGATTTTCAGCGATGAGTCGTCGCGTAATCCGCAGCTTAAAAACCTGCTGGCGATCCTGAAAATGGCCGAGCACATTTGCTCGTCCTACCGCGTGCTGGGCAGCCAGACGGTGGACCATGAGTGGAATGCCATCGGCCATCTGGTGCTGGATTACGTGGGCCTGTCGGATTACGACTTTGAAAGCATGAAACTGTCGATTCGCGAGCTGGGCGCCCACTAAACCTGTCTTCTAGAGGTATGCATGCCCGAGTTACCAGAAGTCGAAACTACAAGACGCGGAATTGCGCCGCACCTGGAAGGCCAGCGCGTCAGCCGCGTGGTGGTGCGGGAACGGCGCCTGCGCTGGCCGATTCCGGAGGACCTGGATGTGCGCCTGTCCGGGCAACGCATTGTGCTGGTGGAGCGACGGGCCAAATACCTGCTGATCAATGCTGAGGTGGGCACCTTGATCAGCCATTTGGGCATGTCGGGCAATTTGCGCCTGGTGGAAGTCGGGTCTCCCGCGCTCAAGCATGAGCATGTGGACATTGAGCTCGAATCCGGCCTGGCCCTGCGCTACACCGACCCGCGGCGTTTTGGCGCGATGCTTTGGAGCCAGGACCCGCACAACCACGAATTGTTGATTCGCCTGGGGCCGGAGCCGTTGACCGACCTGTTTGATGGCGAGCGCCTGTTCAAGCTGTCCCGTGGGCGTTCGATGGCGGTGAAGCCGTTCATCATGGACAACGCGGTGGTGGTGGGCGTGGGCAATATCTATGCGACAGAAGCGTTGTTTGCGGCGGGAATTGATCCGCGCCGCGAAGCGGGCGGTATTTCCCGGGCGCGTTATCTAAAGCTGGCGATTGAGATCAAACGCATCCTGGCGGCGGCTATCGAGCGGGGCGGTACGACGTTGCGCGACTTTATCGGCGGGGATGGGCAGCCGGGGTATTTCCAGCAGGAGTTGTTCGTCTACGGCCGGGGCGGCGAGGCGTGCAAGGTCTGCGGGACGGAGTTGCGCAATGTGGTGCTGGGGCAGCGGGCGAGTGTGTTTTGCCCCAAGTGCCAGAGCTGATGCTGTGTGATGGCTGATACCGCAATCGCAGGCAAGCCAGCTCCCACACTTGAAGGTATTCACAAATCCAAATGTGGGAGCTGGCTTGCCTGCGATGAGGCCCTTAAGGCAATAAAAAACTTCAAGCCTTGCCGGTAATCAACCGGTACTTGGCCATCAACTGCTCTTCCGATTCCGGATGCGCTTCATCCAGCGGAATGCAATCCACCGGGCACACCTGCTGGCACTGTGGTTCGTCATAGTGGCCGACACACTGGGTGCACAGGTTGGGGTCGATCACGTAGATCTCTTCGCCCTGGGAAATCGCGGCGTTCGGGCACTCGGGTTCGCAGACGTCGCAATTGATGCAATCGTCGGTGATGATCAGGGACATGGAAACTCCTGCCAGGGCTGTCAGCCAAGGCATCTGAAAACTAATGCGCGCAATTGTGCCGCATTGGCGCCCGCAGTGCGAGTGCACATGACCTGTGGCAAATTAACCTGTGGCGAGCGGGCTTGTTGTGGCGAGCGGGCTTGCCCCGCGTTGGGCTGCGTAGCGGCCCCTATTCAAAGCACCGCGCAGTGTCAGGCAGAACCGAATCGTCTGATTTTAGGGCTGCTGCGCAGCCCAACGCAGGGCAAGCCTGCTCGCCACAACAAGCCACAGCTCGTTCTTACGGCAAATCACTTCTTGAATCGAAGCGTCAGCGCATCGGCTACAGCCGGGTGCACAAACTTGGTGATATCTCCGCCCAAAGCGGCGATTTCACGGACCAACGTCGAGGAAATGAACGAATAACGTTCCGACGGCGTGAGGAACAGGCTTTCCACGTCCGGCGCCAGTTGGCGGTTCATGTTGGCCAGCTGGAATTCGTATTCGAAGTCCGACACCGCACGCAGGCCACGCAGGAACACATTGGCGTTCTGCTCTTTGGCGAAGTGTGCCAGCAAGGTCGAAAAGCCCACCACTTCCACGTTGGGCAGGTGCTTGGTGACCTCTTGCGCCAGCTCTACGCGCTGTTCCAGGGGGAACAGCGGGTTTTTCTTGGGGCTGGCGGCGACCGCGATGATCACATGGTCGAACAAGCGCGAGGCGCGTTCGACCAGATCGCCATGGCCTTTGGTAATCGGGTCGAAGGTACCTGGGTACAACACTCGGTTCATCGCGTCGTCCTGGCGGAGTCCGTTGGGGAACCGGATGGTATCGCAGCCATCCCGGTCGGCCAAGTCAACTTACGCATAAGAAAGCCGTATAGACACCGTGAATAGCCGGTTTTTTCACGCTGTTTTCAGACGTTCGGCCAACGCTGTCGCCAGTTGCGCGGTCAACCCGTACACCGACAATTGCGGGTTAGCCCCAATGCTGGTGGGGAATAACGAGCCATCGTGGATCGACAAATTGCGCAGTTGATGGTGGCGACCGAGGCTGTCGGCGACTGCATTTTTCGGATCCTCACCCATCGCACAACCGCCCATCACATGGGCGCTGCCCAGCGCCGTGCGGTGCAATTCCAGGCTCAAGCCGTCAATCATGCTTTTGGCCTCGGCCAGGGTGGTCACGTAACGCGCATCGTGATGCAGCGGCTTGACTGACTTGGCGCCTGCCGCGAACTGAATTTCGGCCATGGTATGAAAGGCCCGGCGCAGGCCGTCCCAAGCGTAGTCCGAGACCTGATAATCCAGCACCGGCGTGCCGTCCCCGCGCAACTCCACGGTGCCGCCGGGGCTGTCGGGGTGAAAGCCGTCGCGCAGCAACGCGAGCATGGCGTGGGTATGGGGCAGTTGGCTCATCTCCAGCGCGTTTTGCGTGCCGTAGCCGCCAAACAGGGTGCTGGCCAAGCCTGGGTGTAAGGGAGGCGCCTCCAGCTTGTAGGACATTTTGCCGGTGGTGCCGTCCTGCCATTGGAAATGGTCGGAATAGATCGACTGCGGCGCGCCGTAGAACGGGTTGATCACCTCGTCGAACAGCCCGGCGGAGAAGTTCACCAGGTGCAAAAAGGTGCGTTTGCCCAGCCGTGAATGCGGGTCGGGGGCATCCGAGCGCATCAGCAATGCCGGGCTGTTGATGCCGCCGCCCGAGAGTACGTAGTGCTTGGCCTTCACCGTGATCTTGCGACCGGTCGGCGCTACGCAGCGCTCGTCCATCGCCACGCATTCGAGGCTGCTGATCGTGTCGCCGCTGTATTTAAGGTGTTCGGCGCGGGCCAGGTAGAGCAATTCGCCACCCTTTTCCAGAGTCGATGGAATGGTGGTCACCAGCATCGACTGCTTGGCGTTGACCGGGCAGCCCATGCCGCAATACCCCAGGTTGAAGCAGCCACGCACATTGCGCGGGATCACATGCCAGCTGTAGCCGAGTTTTTCGCAGCCTTTGCGGATCACATCATTGTTGGCGTTCGGCGGTATGGCCCAGGGCGCGATGCCCAGGCGTTGTTCCATCTTCTCGAACCACGGCGCCATCTCGGCGCTGCTGTGGCCCTTCACCGCGTATTCGCTGGCCCAGTGGGCGAGGGTGGCGTCGGGCGTGCGAAAGCTCGATGTCCAGTTGATCAGCGTGGTGCCGCCCACCGCCCGGCCCTGCAGGATGGTAATCGCGCCGTCCTTGCTCATGCGGCCGATGCCTTCCTGATACAGGCTGGCGTAGGCCTCGTCTTCGAGCAGTTTGAAGTCGCTGCTGGTCTTGAGTGGGCCTTCTTCGATCAGCAGGACCTTGTAGCCGGCGGCGCTGAGGATTTCGGCCGTGGTGCCGCCACCGGCGCCGCTGCCGATGATTGCAACGTCGGCTTCCAGGGTCAGGTCGCTGTTCAAGGCGGCGCCATTGTGGGTTTTCCAGCCACGGGCCAGGCCGTCGCGGAACAGATCGGGTACGGGCATGGGGTTGCTCTCTTGTTGTTCTGTACGAAGTTGCAATCAATGTGGGAGCTGGCTTGCCTGCGATAGCGATGTTGGATTCACGACCGCTATCGCAGGCAAGCCAGCTCCCACAGTTGATTGAGTTATCAGGGCTAGATCTTGGGTGGCCCGGGATAGCCGCAATGCGCCCACGACGCAGGGCGGAAGTACCAGGCCATGATCACCAGCTTGAGCAGCGAGCCCTGGCCCATGCGCAGCAGGTTGAGGTAGCTGTTTTCCCAGCGGTGCAGGAAGTTGCGGATTTGATCGGCGCTGGCGTTTTCCCAGCCGCCCCAGATGCCGGTCAACGGGCCTCGGGTAATGCCCATGCTCAACACGTCGAACAGTTGCTGGGTGAGCTTGAACATCTCCGGCGACAGGTGCTGCAGGCTGTAGTCGAGCTTTTTCAGGGTGTCTTCAATGCCGGCGACCACGTCCTCGGCGCTGGCCGCGCCTTCGAGCAGCACCGGGATTACGGCGCGTAAAAACGGCAGGTCGCTGCTGCGCAGCATGGCAAAACCGCTGGCCGGGGTGCTGCTGGAGCAACCGCTGAGGCTCGCGCCCAGCCCGGCGGTGGCCAGGAAAGCGCTGGCGCACAGGCCGATTTTCAAAACGCCGCGCCGCGATAGTGCAGGGGAATCAGTCAGGCTGGGGTTCATTGTTTTTATTGTCCCGTGAGTGGCGCTATCAGCGGATAAACAGCTTCTGGATCAACTTCTGGATGGATTTGCCGTAAGGCGGGTAAATCAACTTCGCCGCGTTCAAGCGCTGCTTGACCAATACGCCTTTGGCTTTGCTGAATGTCAGAAACCCTTCGTGCCCGTGGTAATGCCCCATCCCGGAGGGGCCGATACCGCCAAACGGCATATCGTCCTGCGCTACGTGCAGCAACGTGTCGTTCAGGCACACGCCGCCGGAATGGGTCTCGTGAAGCACGCGGTTCTGCTCGCCCTTGTTGTAGCCGAAGTAGTAAAGAGCCAGTGGGCGCGGACGCTCGTTGACGTAGGCAAACGCCTGATCAAGTCCGCGATACGGCACGACCGGCAGCAGAGGGCCAAAGATTTCGTCCTGCATCACGGTCATCTCGTCGCTGACGTTCAGCAGCAGGCTGTGGGCCATGCGCCGGTCTTGGCCCTTGTCGTACAGGGGGATCAGGGTCGCGCCCTTGTCAGTGGCGTCCTTGACGTAGCTGTTGAGCCGCGCCAGTTGTCGCTCGTTGATGATGGCGGTGTAGTCCGGGTTGTCCGCCAGCGTCGGATAAAACCCGCGAACCGCCTGGGTGTAGGCTTCGACGAAGCCTTCAACGCGCTCTTCCGGCACCAGCACGTAGTCCGGGGCCACGCAGGTTTGCCCGGCGTTCAACGCTTTACCAAAGGCGATACGCTCGGCTGCGTCCTTGAGCGGCACGTCGGCGGAAACAATGGCCGGCGATTTACCGCCTAGTTCCAGCGTCACGGGCGTGAGGTGTTCTGCGGCGGCGCGCATCACATGCTTGCCGATGCTGGTGGCGCCGGTAAACAACAGGTGATCGAAGCGTAATTTGGAAAACGCCATGCCCACTTCGGCTTCGCCCAGCACCACGCATACTAGGTCTTCAGGGAAGACCTTCGCCAGCAATGCCTTGAGCAGCTCCCCGGTTGCGGGCGTGGATTCGCTGAGCTTGAGCATCACCCGGTTACCGGCGGCGAGGGCGCCGACCAACGGGCCAATGGCCAAATACAGCGGGTAGTTCCAGGGCACGATCACCCCGACCACGCCCAGCGGTTGGTAAATGACTTTCGCCGAGGCGGGCTGGAAGGCGATACCGACAGCCCGGCGGGAAGGTTTCATCCAGCCTTTGAGATGTTTGCTGGCATAGTGAATGCCATGCAAACTCGGCATAAGTTCGGCGAACAGGGTCTCATCTGCACTGCGGTGGCTGAAATCCTGGCTGATCGCGTCGATCAACGCCTGGCGCTCGTCGCTGAGCAGGTCGCGCAGGGCTTTGAGCCATTGCTGGCGCTGTGCGGCGGGCGGCATCGGGTTGGCGGCATAGGCGCGGCGTTGGGCGTCGAACAGGCCCTGGAGTTGATCCAGCGCCTGGGAATCTTGCAGGTAGGCAACGTTGGCAGACATGGCGCAGTTCCCGATTGTTATAGGTCTGCCTGGATTTTTAGAGTCATTACTCTAAATTGTCAAATGTCATTGCAACAACGCGCGGATTTATCCCGTTGAGGATAGACCGTAAGATGCCTCTTCACGTGTATAGAAGCTGATCCCCTATGACATCACGAGTAAAGACCAGCGAGCGCATTGTGCAAACCAGCCTGGAGCTGTTTAACCAGCAGGGCGAGCGCAGTGTCAGCACCAACCATATCGCCGCCCACATGGAAATTTCCCCGGGCAACCTGTACTACCACTTCCCCAACAAGCAGGCGATCATCGCCGTGCTGTTTCGTGAATACGAAGCCCTGGTAGACAGTTTCCTGCGCCCGCCCCAAGGTCGCGCCGTCACCGTTGAAGACAAGCGTTTCTACTTGCAAGCCGTGCTGGCCGGTATGTGGCGCTACCGTTTCCTGCACCGCGACCTTGAACACATGCTGGAAAGCGACCCGGAACTGGCCACCGGCTACCGGCGCTTTTCCCAGCGTTGCCTGACCCAGGGTGGCGCCATTTACCAAGGGTTTGTGGATGCCGGCATCCTCAATATGGACCCGGTGCAAACCGAGGCCCTGACCCTCAACGCCTGGATCATCCTCACGTCTTGGGTGCGTTTTCTGTGCACCACCAATGAAAACTCCGCCCACTTGAGCGCCGAAGCGATCAAGCGCGGGGTGTATCAGGTGCTGGTGCTGGAGGCGGGGTTTGTCACGCCTCAGGCGAAAGAGGCGGTAGATGCCTTGTTCAAAGAGTTTTACGTGCCGTTGAACCAGGCACTGGAAGAAGTGAAGTAGGACCTTTCCCGAATCTGTTCACAGGAGTTCGTCATGCCGCTTGCCCAACTGATCAGCCCCCAACAATTGGCCGAGCGCCAGAAGGCCGGCGGGGTGGTGATCCTGGATTGTCGTTTTGCCCTCGAAGACCCGGATTACGGGCGTTGCAGTTACGCCGAAGGGCATATCGAAGGCGCGCAGTACGCTGACCTGGAGCGCCACCTCAGTGGCCCGGTGACCAAGGGCGTGACCGGTCGCCATCCATTGCCGGCGGCGGACACACTGGTTCGACAGCTGCGCGCATGGGGCATCAATGCAGACACCGACGTGGTGCTGTATGACGACGGCCCCGGCGCTTATGCCGCCCGCGCGTGGTGGTTACTGGCCTGGCTGGGCAAGCGTGATGGCGTGTTTATCCTCGACGGAGGCCTCAAGGCCTGGCACGCAGCAGGTTTCCCTTTGAGCCTGGACGCGCCGGTGATCGAGCCTGGCACCTTCACGGGGACACCCGACAATCACCTGCTGCTGGACGCCGAACACCTGCAAAAACGCCTCGGCCAACCTGGCCTGACCCTGATTGATGCCCGCGCCCAACCGCGCTTTCGTGGCGACGTGGAGCCCATCGACCCGATCGCCGGGCATATTCCCGGTGCGCAGTGTGCGGCGTTTAACGAAAACCTGGGCAGTGATGGGCGTTTTCTGCCGGCTGAGCAGCTCAAGCAGCGCTTTGCCGCGCAATTGCAGGGGCGGTCGCCGGATGAGTTGGTGGCGTACTGCGGCTCAGGCGTGACGGCGTGCCATAACCTGTTCGCATTGAGCTTGGCGGGTTACCCGTTGGGCAAGTTGTATGCAGGGTCGTGGAGTGAGTGGATTACGGATTCCGCTCGGCAGATTGCGACGGGTGACTGATTCGTCTGCTGTGTAAACCCAATCCAACTGTGGGAGCTGGCTCGCCTGCGATAGCGGTGTGTCAGCCCCAAAAAGGTAGCTGACACGCCCTCATCGCAGGCAAGCCAGCTCCCACAGTTTTTAACCGTGTTGTGCCAATAGCCATTGGGGAATTCGGCGCTCCAGGTAGTAACTTGGCCGCTTCAGCGAACCGTCCACAAACCCCACATGCCCGCCTTTCGCCAGCAACTCAAACTCGGTGCAAGCCGACAGCTCACTGGCCTCGGGCAGGCTGTGGGCGAACACAAATGGGTCATCCGCAGCCTGGATAATCAGGGTGGGTGTGCGGATATCGCCCAAGTAGTACCGGCTCGACGCACGACGGTAATAGTCCTCGGCGCTGAGGAAACCGTGCAGCGGTGCGGTGACCCTGCCGTCGAAATCCCAGAACGTGCGCATCTTCTCCAGTGAGCCCAGAGCTTCCAGGGTTTTCAGCCCTTCGGCCTGGCCATCCTTTAGAAAACGGCTCTGTTTGACGCGGATATACGCCAGCATCTCGCGCATAAAATGCTTCTGATAAACCCGCGAAAAACCCAGGCCGATGCGGTCCGCACACTGGTCCAGACGAAACGGCACCGACACCGCCGCCGCGCCTTGCAGCCCGGATGCCTCGCCGGTTTCACCCAGGTGCTTGAGCAACACATTGCCGCCCAGCGAATAACCCACTGCGTACAACGGCGCCAAGGGCCGCTTGGCGCGCAGATGAGCAATCGCTGCCGCCAGGTCTTCGCTCGCGCCCGAGTGATAGCTGCGCGCCAACAAGTTCGGCTCGCCCGAGCAACCCCGCCAATTCAACGCAGCGCTGGCCCAGCCGCGAGTGGCGAGCGCTTGCTGCAGGCCGGCCACGTAGGGCGAGTTGGACGAGCCAGTCAGCCCGTGCAGCACCAGCACCAACGGCGCTTGCGCGTCATGGGGGCCGTGCCAGTCGAGGTCGAGAAAGTCGCCGTCCTCCAGCCACAGGCGTTCGCGTTGGCGTTCGATGTGAGTGGTGGGTCGCCAAAGCGGGCCCCACAGCGTTTGCAGGTGGGGGTTGCCGAGGCCGAAGGCGGGGGTGAACAGGTCGGTGGAAGGCTTCATGGACATCTCTGTAACGAGCAAGGCTTCATGTGGCGAGCAGGCTTGCCCTGCGTTGGGCTGCGCAGCAGCCCCATCAAAAGCACCGCGTTGGGTCATTCAGAGCACGGTCGCAGGTTTTGGGGCTGCTTCGCAGCCCAACGCAGGGCAAGCCTGCTCGCCACAATAAGCCTGCTTGCCTGGAAGTCAGGCGATGCTACGGTGCCACAACGCGTAATACACCCGCCCGGACTTCTGTTCCCGGTGCAGGCGCCACGCACCCGGCAGCCCGAGGGTGGAAGGCGCGGTCTCGCTTTCAGTGTAGATCCACGCATCCGGCGCGAGCCATTGGCGTTCTTCCAGCAGGGCGCACACGGTCGGCAACAGGTTCTGGTTGAACGGCGGGTCGAGGAACACCACGTCGTATTCGCTGGCCGGCTGGGTTTCCAGGTAGCGCAACGCATCGGCGGTTTGTACCTGGCCGGTGGTGCAGCGCAGGGTGCCCAAGTGTTCCTTGAGGCTGGACACCGCGATATTGCTGGCGTCCAGCGCCTGGCCCTGGGCCGCGCCACGGGACAGCGCTTCGAGAAACAGCGCGCCGCTACCCGCGAACGGGTCGAGAACCTTGGCCCCGCCGATGTACGGCGCAAGCCAGTTGAACAGGGTTTCACGCACACGGTCCGGCGTCGGGCGCAGGCCTACGACGTCGGGGAAGCTCAGCTTGCGGCTGCCCCATTCGCCGCCAATGATGCGCAGCTGGCCCACACCGTTATGCACGTTGTGGACGGGTTTTTTCGGGCGAGATGAACTGGCCATTAATGCTCCGGAACCCCGAGCGGCTGCTCGGCGGGTTTGTCAGTGGGGGGCGGTAGTGGCTTTTGCGCAATCGTCGGGCCGGCGGTCACGATGACCATCTTGTCGGCGCTCAAGTGTTTATTCATGGCAGCCTTGACCTGCTCTACGGTCAGGGCCTGGGATTGTTTCATGAAATCCTCAAGATAGCTCAGCGGCAGGTTGTAGAAACCCATGGCGCCCAGCTGCCCGACGATGTCAGCGTTGCTGGCGGTAGACAGCGGGAAGCTGCCGGCCAGCTCACGCTTGGCGTCATCCAGTTCCTTTTGCGTCGGGCCGTTCTTGAGGTAATCGGCCAGCACGTCTTCCACCAGGCGCAGTGTACCGCCGCTCATTTCGGCGCGGGTCTGCAGGTTGATCATGAACGGGCCGCGCACTTGCATCGGCGAGAAGCCGGAGTAGACGCCGTAGGTCAGGCCGCGTTTCTCGCGCACTTCGCTCATCAAACGGGTGCCGAAGCCGCCGCCGCCGAGGATCTGGTTGCCCAGGGACAAGGCTGCGTAATCCGGGTCGGCGCGGTCGATGCCCAATTGCGCGAACAGCAGGTGCGTTTGCTTGGACGGGAATTCGATATGGCTCAGGCCTGCTTTCGGCTCGGTTGGCTGCGCGATCTTCGCCAGCGCCGGGCCCTTGGGCAGTGATGCCGACACCTTGGCGGTCATGGCTTCGGCTTCGGCGCGGGTCAGGTCGCCGACTACCGCGATCACGGCGTTGCCAGCGGCATACGCCTTGGCATGGAACGCCTGCAATTGCGCCAGGGTAATCGCCGGAACGCTGTCCGGCGTGCCTTCGCTCGGGTGGGCGTAAGGGTGGTCGCCGTACAGGCGCTTGAACAGCTCAAGGCTGGCCAGTTTGGCCGGGTTCTGTTTCTGGTACTCAAAACCGGCGAGGATCTGGTTCTTGATGCGCGCCAGTGAGTCGGCGGGGAAGGTCGGCTTGCCGATCACCTCGTCGAACAGCGCCAGGGCGGCATCGCGCTTGTCGCTGTCGCTCAGGCTGCGCAGGGAGACCAGTGCCATGTCGCGGAACGCGCCATTGCCAAAGTCCGCGCCCAAACCTTCGAAACCGCTGGCGATCTGGCTCACATCCTTGCCCGGCACGCCTTCGTTGAGCATGGCGTTGGTCAGCAATGCTACGCCGGGCGTGTTGCCGTCCTGGCTGCTGCCGGCGGCGAACAGAATGCGCATGTCGAACATCGGCAGTTCATGGGCTTCGACGAACAACACCTTGGCGCCTTCGGCGGTGGTCCAGGTTTGCACGTCGAGCTTGCGGTTGGTCGGCGCCTTGCCGTCCAGTTCCGCGAGGGATTGCAGCGTGTTGCCCGACTGGGCCTTCTCCAGCGCAGGGCTGGCGACGGACTCGCTCGGGCGCAGGAAGTACACGGCGCTTGCGGCGATCAGGGTGACGACGATCAGGCCGGGGAAGATCAGGCGGCTGCTGTTGCGATCACTCATGAGCGGTCTCCTCAGGCAAAACATGGGCGACGCTGAGACGTTCGCGGGTGAAATAGGTGCGCGCGGCTTTCTGGATGTCTTCCGGGGTCACGCTTTGCAGGTCGGCAAGCTCGGTGTCCATCAGCTTCCATGACAGGCCGACGCTTTCCAGCGAGCCGATGGCCGTGGCCTGGCTGGTGATGGAGTCACGCTGGTAGACCAGGCCGGCGATGACCTGGGCGCGGATACGCTCCAGTTCTTCGGTGGTCGGCGGTTTGGCTTTCAATTCGTCCAGCAGGCGCCACAGGCCGGCTTCGGCTTGGGCGATGGTCTTCTTCTTTTGCTGGTTCGGCGTGGCCGAGAGGGTGAACAGGCTGTCGCCACGGGTGTAGGCGTCGTAGCTGGTGGAGGCGGCGGAAACCAACTCTTCACCCCGTTCGAGCTGCTCGGAGATGCGCGCGCTGTAGCCGCCGTCCAGCAACGCCGAGAGCAGGCGCAGGGCTTGCACCGAGCGTTTGTCTTCGGCGGTGGCAAGGCCCGGTACGTTGAAACCGAGAATCACGCTCGGCAGCTGGGTTTGCACATGCATCGTCAGCAGGCGCTCGCCGGGCTCGGCCAGCTCCAGGGGGACCTTGGCCGGTGGCACGTCACGCTTGGGGACTGGGCCGAAGTAGCGCTGGGCCAGGTTCTTCACCTCGTCCGGAGTCACGTCGCCGACCACCACCAGCGTGGCGTTATTCGGCACGTACCAGGATTGGTACCAGTGACGCAGTTCTTCGACCTTCATGCGTTCAAGGTCAGCCATCCAGCCGATGGTCGGCGTGTGGTAGCCGCTGGCCGGGTAGGCCATGGCCTTGAAACGCTCAAACGCCTTGGACATCGGGTTGTCGTCGGTGCGCAGGCGGCGCTCCTCCTTGATCACCTCGATTTCACGGCTGAACTCGTCAGCCGGCAGGCGCAGGCTGGCCATGCGGTCGGCTTCCAGTTCGAAAGCAACGCCCAAGCGGTCACGGGCCAATACCTGGTAGTAGGCGGTGTAATCGTCGCTGGTGAAGGCGTTTTCTTCGGCGCCCAGGTCGCGCAGGATCAGCGAGGCTTCGCCTGGGCCGATCTTGGCGCTGCCCTTGAACATCATGTGTTCCAGGGCGTGGGACAAACCGGTCTGGCCCGGGGTTTCATAGCTCGACCCAACCTTGTACCAGACCTGTGAAACCACCACCGGCGCGCGATGGTCTTCGCGCACGACCACTTTAAGGCCGTTATCCAGGGTGAATTCATGGGTGGGTTGAGGGTCGGCAGCCAAGGCTGAAAGGGGCAGACAAACTGTGCCGAGCAGCAGGCCTGCGGCGCGGCGGGCTAGAGCATTCATTCGTTTTTTAACCTGTTGGGCTGCCCGCTTGGTCTTAGCGTCGGCGGGCGAGAGGGTGCTAGGATACTGATCGGATTTGGACACGGCCACTGCGGCTGTCATCTTGTCCCGGATCCAGTCGTAGGAATGTAGGATTTGGCGTCAGTTTTCTCCGACGATCTTCCGCTTTTCGACGATTTTATCGCTTCAGTCCTTTATTGAAACGATTCGTTAAGGCCCTTATTTACGCCTTACAAAATGTTGCGCATGAACAAGCGAGCGTTAAAGCAGTCTGTTCTGCATCGAATTTATTTACCGAAGCGCCTTGGCGCATCGCCACTTTGAGATAGCCGTCCTCCATGTTTGGTTCCAACGACGACAAGAAGAACCCAGCTGCGGCTGGCGAGAAAAAAGGCCTGTTCGGATGGCTGCGCAAAAAGCCGCAGGAAACCGTCGTCGAACAGCCGCAGGCTCAACCTGAGCCGATTCCAGAGCCGGTCATTGAAGCCGAACCCGCCGCTGAAACCCCGGCGCCGATCGTGTTGACGATGGCTGAGCCCGTATTGCAGCCGGTCGCCGAGGTTGAGCCAGAGCCTGAACCCGAGCACAAACCGTGGCTGGAACTGCCGGTGGCTGAGGAGCCTGTGGCGCTGGTGGAGGATGTACAGGCTGAGCACGTGGTGCCGCCGATTCCGTCTGTGGTCGAGCCGCTTGTAGTAATGGTGGAAGCCGCGCCGATTGTTGAAATCCCGGCACCGGTTGAGCCTGTTCCTGCTCCCGTGGTGGTTGCAGCGCCTGCCGTTATCGAGCCAGAACCCGTCGCCGTTCCTGCTGAAACCAGCAAAACCGGCTTCTTCGCCCGCCTCAAGCAAGGCCTGAGCAAAACCAGCGCCAGCATCGGCGAAGGCATGGCCAGCCTGTTCCTCGGCAAGAAAGTCATCGATGACGAATTGCTGGAAGACATCGAAACCCGTCTGCTCACCGCTGACGTGGGCGTCGAAGCCACCGCCGTGATCATCCAGAGCCTGACCCAGAAGGTCGCGCGCAAGCAGCTGACCGACGCCGACGCCTTGTACAAATCCCTGCAGGCCGAACTGGCCGCGATGCTCAAGCCTGTAGAAGCCCCACTGGTGATCACGCCGAACAAGCCGTTCGTGATCCTGGTGGTGGGCGTCAACGGCGCCGGTAAGACCACCACCATCGGCAAGCTGGCCAAGAAGCTGCAGTTGGAAGGCAAGAAAGTCATGCTCGCCGCCGGCGACACCTTCCGCGCCGCCGCTGTGGAACAGCTGCAAGTCTGGGGTGAGCGCAACAAGATCCCGGTCATCGCCCAGCACACGGGCGCAGATTCCGCTTCGGTGATCTTTGACGCCGTGCAAGCCGCCAAGGCGCGCAACATTGACGTGCTGATCGCCGACACGGCCGGTCGCCTGCACACCAAAGACAACCTGATGGAAGAGCTCAAGAAAGTGCGCCGCGTGATCGGCAAGCTCGACGCCGACGCCCCGCATGAAGTGCTGCTGGTACTCGACGCCGGCACCGGCCAGAACGCCATCAGCCAGGCCAAACAATTCAACCAGACGGTGCAACTGACCGGTCTTGCATTGACTAAGCTCGACGGCACGGCCAAAGGCGGCGTGATCTTCGCCCTGGCCAAACAGTTCGGGTTGCCGATTCGTTATATCGGCGTCGGTGAAGGCATCGACGACCTGCGCACCTTTGAAGCCGAACCCTTTGTACAGGCACTTTTCGCCGAGCGGGAGCGTTCATGATTCGATTCGAACAGGTCGGTAAACGCTACGCCAACGGGCATGTGGGCTTGCATGAGCTGAGCTTTCGAGTGCGGCGCGGCGAGTTCTTGTTTGTGACCGGTCATTCGGGCGCCGGCAAAAGTACGTTGTTGCGCCTGTTGCTGGCCATGGAACGCCCGACCACCGGCAAGCTGCTGCTGGCGGGCCAGGACCTGGCCACCATCAGCAACGCGCAGATTCCGTTCCTGCGCCGTCAGATTGGCGTGGTGTTCCAGAATCACCAGTTGCTGTTTGATCGCACAGTGTTCAACAACATCGCACTGCCGTTGCAGATTCTTGGGCTGTCCAAGGCTGAAATCGTCAAGCGTGTGGATTCGGCGCTGGAGCGCGTGGCGCTGTCGGACAAGACCGACTTGTACCCCGGCGACCTGTCCACCGGCCAGCAACAGCGCGTCGGCATTGCCCGCGCCATCGTCCACCGCCCGGCCTTGCTGCTGGCGGACGAACCCACCGGTAACCTCGACCCGCGTCTGGCGGCCGAAATCATGGGCGTGTTCGAAGACATCAACCGCCTGGGCACCAGCGTGCTGATCGCCAGTCACGACCTGGCGCTGATCGCGCGTATGCGTCACCGCATGCTGACCCTGCAACGCGGCCGCCTGATCGGTGACGGGGAGGCGGGTGTATGAGTGCTACCCGCAGCCCTAAAGTCTCCGAACGCGTGGCGCCGAAAGCCGCCGACCCGCAGCCGCAGAAAAAGAAAAAACATGACGATGACGATGGCCCGGACTTCGGCACGCTGCTGCGCGCCTGGATCGAAAGCCATCGCGCCAGCCTGCTCGACAGCCTGCGCCGCCTGGGCAAGCAGCCGATCGGCAGCTTCTTCACCTGCCTGGTCATGGCCGTGGCGTTGAGCCTG
The DNA here is from genome assembly GCF_002022275.1 of Pseudomonas fluorescens. Lineage (GTDB taxonomy): Bacteria > Pseudomonadota > Gammaproteobacteria > Pseudomonadales > Pseudomonadaceae > Aquipseudomonas > Aquipseudomonas fluorescens_AJ. Next base: position 250,135 of record NZ_MSDF01000014.1, on the reverse strand, counting down.
CCGATGGGTCTGTCGCTGCTGCTGAATAATGTGGAGCGCCTCGGCGGTTCCTGGCAGCGCGCAGCTCAGATTTCCCTGTACCTGAATATCGACGCCAGCTCCAAAGACGGCGAGTCGCTGCGTGATGACATCAAGAACCTGCCGGGCGTGGCGGATGCCGAGTACATCAGCCGCGATCAGGCCCTTGAGGAGTTCCAACAACAATCCGGCCTGGGCGAGGCGCTTAAAGAGTTACCGCAGAACCCGCTGCCGGGCGTGGTGCTGGTGACGCCGAATGAAGTCGACAAGCCGGCGCTTGAGGCCCTGCGACAAAAACTCGCAGAAATGCCCAAGGTGCAACAGGCACAGCTTGATCTAGTCTGGGTAGAACGCCTGGCGGCGATCCTTAAGCTGGGCGACCGCTTTGTGTTCGGCCTGACAGTGCTGTTGGTGTCTGCATTACTTTTGGTGATAGGTAATACCATTCGTCTTCATATTGAAAACCGTCGCACCGAGATAGAAGTGATTAAACTGGTCGGCGGCACGGACAGCTATGTGCGTCGTCCCTTTCTATATATGGGCGCGCTTTACGGCTTGGGTGCCGGGATTTTGTCCTGGGGCGTGTTGGCATTTGGCCTGGACTGGCTGAACGACGCGGTTGTCGGGCTCGCCGGACTCTACGGCAGTGATTTTGCCCTGGCCGGGGTGCCGGTCGCCGACGGTTTTAGCCTCTTGCTAGGCGCGGTCTTGTTGGGGTATATCGGTGCTTGGATTGCGGTCGCTCGTCATTTACGCGAGTTGGCACCGAAGTAGTTTGAAAGCGTTAATGTCAGATTAATGTGGTTTCGATTGTATTGACCGTATCAGTGGTTTAGGGAACTTGTCCTACGGTTCCCGGTCAATTTTCGCAGTGCTGAACTGCACGAGTTATGTGAGTCGGAGGTTTTTTCGTATGACCACTTCTTTGCAACCTGCTTATGCCTTGGTCCCGGGTGCGAACCTGGAGGCCTATGTGCACACGGTCAACAGCATTCCATTGCTGACGCCCGAGCAGGAGCGTGAACTGGCCGAGAGTCTCTACTATGAGCAGGATTTGGGGGCGGCTCGGCAGATGGTGCTCGCCCACCTGCGTTTTGTTGTACATATCGCCCGTAGCTATAGCGGCTACGGCCTGGCCCAGGCTGACCTGATTCAGGAAGGCAACGTCGGCCTGATGAAGGCGGTAAAGCGCTTCAACCCGGAAATGGGCGTGCGTTTGGTGTCGTTTGCCGTGCATTGGATCAAGGCGGAAATCCACGAGTTCATCCTGCGCAACTGGCGCATCGTGAAAGTGGCGACCACCAAGGCCCAGCGCAAGCTGTTCTTTAACCTGCGCAGCCAGAAGAAACGCCTGGCGTGGCTGAACAACGAGGAAGTCCACCGCGTGGCCGAAAGCCTCGGCGTGGAACCGCGTGAAGTGCGCGAGATGGAAAGCCGCCTGACCGGGCACGACATGGCCTTCGACCCGGCCGCTGAAGCGGACGACGACAGCGCCTTCCAGTCGCCGGCCAACTACCTGGAAGATCACCGGTACGACCCGGCGCGTCAACTGGAGGATGCGGACTGGAGCGACAACTCCAACCACAACCTGCATGAAGCGCTGGAAGTGCTGGACGACCGCAGCCGTGACATCCTCTACCAGCGCTGGCTGGCGGAAGACAAAGCCACGCTGCATGACCTGGCGCAGAAGTACAATGTGTCGGCCGAGCGGATTCGTCAGCTTGAGAAGAGCGCGATGAACAAGCTGAAGTTGTCGATAGCTGCTTAAAACACAGCAATAAAAAATGCCCCGATTGAAAGATCGGGGCATTTTTGTATGTGCTTAACGCGGCCCAATGTGGGAGCTGGCTTGCCTGCGATGAGGCCCTGTCAGCCAGCTTATTTGGAAACTGACCCACCGCTATCGCAGGCAAGCCAGCTCCCACAGGATCCGGGTTGTGTCAGTCGGACCATGGAGCTTTGCGCGAGTTGTTCAGCTCCACGAGGTAACCATCCCCACCCAGTTGGCTCATCTGCTGCCGAATCCACGCCGCCCGCCTTGCCACATACGCCGTCGGATGGCTGGCACTCCACACCCGCGGGTTAGGCAGCACCGCCGCCAGGTAGCTCGCCTGTTGCCGCGAAAGCCCTTTGGCACTCACCCCAAAGTGATGCCGCGCCGCTGCTTCCGCGCCAAACACCCCTTCATCCCACTCAACACTGTTGAGATACACCTCAAGAATCCGCTGCTTGGGCCACAGCACTTCAATCAAGCCGGTAAACCAGGCTTCCAACCCTTTGCGCAGATAACTGCGGCCGGTCCACAGGAACAGGTTTTTCGACACCTGCTGGCTCAACGTGCTGGCGCCGCGAATCGAGCCGCCGCGCTCGTTGTGCAGGATCGCCGCCTGGATCGCGCCGAAGTCAAAGCCCCAGTGTTGCGGGAAGCGCTGGTCTTCACCGGCCATCACCGCCACTTTAAGGTCGTCGGAGATGTCTTCCCACGGCACCCAGCTGCGCTGCAGGTCAATAGGCTCACCGTCGAACCATGATTCGACCTTGCGCTCCACCATCAAGGCGGTGAACGGCGGCGGCACGACGCGAAACAGCAGCACCAGCAGCACACTGCCGATGGCAAACCATTTCACGACGTTGAGAAAGCGTTTGAAGAGGAGACGCAGCATAGAGATGGCTTGGCCGAACCCGTTGAGCGGGCCATTATACAGACCCTGCCCCGCGAGTCTGACTGGAGTTCCACATGCTGCGTAGCTTTCTGATGCTGGCTGCCTTTTTCGGCTTTACCGGCGTTGCGCTCGGCGCTTTCGCTGCCCACGGCCTGAAAAACCGCCTGAGCGCCGAGTACCTGGCGATCTTCCACACTGGCGTTACTTACCAATTGATACACGCACTGGCGTTATTCGGCGTCGCGCTGCTGGCCGCGCACATTCCTGGCCGGCTGGTCAGCTGGGCGGGTATCTCGTTTACCGTCGGTATCCTGCTGTTCTCCGGCAGCCTGTATGTGTTGACGCTGACAGGGTTCAGCAAGCTCGGCATCATCACGCCATTTGGCGGTTTGGCCTTCCTGCTCGGCTGGTTTTTCCTCGGTCTGGCAGCATGGCGTTTGCAGGCCATCTGACCGAGGGGCTTGGGCCCGCAGCGGCAATCGGGCTAGAATGCGGGCCCCTAAAAACGATGGCGGCCCGTGGCATGCGCATTCTGTTGAACGGCGAATCCTTTGAACTGCCCGACGGTGAAACCGTTGCGGCCCTGCTGACCCGTCTGGACCTGACCGGGCGTCGTGTCGCAGTGGAACTCAACCTGGATATCGTCCCGCGTAGCCAGCACGCCGAGACCGCGCTCACCGAAGGTGACCAGGTCGAAGTGGTCCACGCCATCGGCGGCGGTTAGTCGCCCGCCTGAATTCTGCAGAACCTCACCCCATTTCGAGGATTTCCCATGAGCATCGTTCGTAGCGACAAGCCCTTCGTCCTGGCCGGTCGTACCTACCAGTCCCGCCTGCTGGTCGGCACCGGCAAGTACCGCGACATGGAAGAAACCCGCCTGGCCATCGAAGCCTCGGGTGCCGAGATCGTCACCTTTGCCGTGCGCCGCACCAACCTTGGCCAGATCGAAGGCGAGCCGAACCTGCTCGAAGTGCTGTCGCCGGACCGCTACACCTTTTTACCGAACACCGCCGGTTGCTACGACGCGATCGAAGCCGTGCGCACCTGCCGCCTGGCCCGTGAGCTGCTCGACGGCCACAACCTGGTGAAGCTGGAAGTGTTGGCCGACCAGAAAACCCTGTTCCCCAATGTGATCGAAACCCTCAAGGCCGCCGAAACCCTGGTCAAGGAAGGTTTTGACGTGATGGTCTACACCAGCGATGACCCGATCATTGCGCGCCAACTGGCGGAAATCGGCTGTATCGCGGTGATGCCGCTGGCCGGTCTGATCGGTTCCGGCCTGGGCATCTGCAACCCGTATAACCTGCAGATCATCCTCGAAGAAGCCAAAATCCCGGTGCTGGTGGATGCAGGCGTGGGCACTGCCTCCGACGCCACCATCGCTATGGAACTGGGCTGCGATGCGGTGCTGATGAACTCGGCCATCGCCCATGCCCAGCAGCCGATCATGATGGCCGAAGCCATGAACCACGCCATCGTCGCAGGCCGCCTGGCCTACCTCGCTGGCCGTATGCCGAAAAAACTCTACGCCAGCGCCTCCTCGCCGCTGGATGGTCTGATCAAGTAAGAGCCATTGATGACTGAATCAAACGAAACGCCGAACACCGTGGAAGAAGGCGACGAGTCCAAGCACCGCCGCATCAAGAGTTTTGTGATGCGCGCCGGTCGCATGACCGAAGGCCAGCAAAAGGGTCTGGAGCAAGGTACGCCGCTGTTCGTGCTGCCATTGGCCGATGCGCCGGTGGACTACGACCAGGTGTTCGGCCGTTCGGCCCCGCGCTCCCTGGAAATCGGTTTTGGCATGGGCCACTCCCTGCTGGAAATGGCCGCAGCCTCGCCGGAACAGGATTTCATTGGCGTTGAAGTGCACCGCCCAGGTGTCGGCGCGCTGCTCAACGGCGTGCTCACTCAAGGCCTGACTAACCTGCGGGTTTACGACTGCGACGCGATCGAAGTGCTCAATCGCTGCATCGCCGACAACAGCCTCGACCGCCTGATGCTGTTCTTCCCCGACCCGTGGCACAAATCCCGTCACCACAAGCGCCGAATCGTCCAGGCCTCCTTCGCGGAGCTGGTGCGCAGCAAGCTGAAAGTGGGCGGCATTCTGCACATGGCCACCGACTGGGAACCGTACGCGGAATACATGCTGGAAGTGATGGACGTCGCGCCTGGCTACCGCAACCTGGCCGAAGACGGCAAATGCGTGCCACGCCCGGCCGAGCGCCCGATCACCAAGTTCGAACGCCGCGGCGAGCGGTTGGGGCATGGGGTGTGGGATTTGAAGTTCGAGAAGGTCGACTGACAGCTGCTAGCTTGAAATGCAATCAAATGTGGGAGCTGGCTTGCCTGCGATAGCATCACCTGGGTATCACTGATACACCGAGGTGTCTGCATCGCAGGCAAGCCAGCTCCCACAGTTGTTATGCAGTGTGGTCAGGATCAGCGGCGGTCTGCCACAACGCCAATCAACACCAGCACCACCACCAACACCGGCGCCAGGCTGTAGTTATTGAACTGGCTCAAGCCCCGAACGATCCACGGCGTGGCGTAGATCAGCGCCGCACCGCTGCCGATCATGCATACCAGCGCCATCAACGGCACGCGCAATGCGCCGGCGACACTGCCCAGCCGCGCTTCGACCCAGCCTTTGATGTCCGCGCCGAACAGCACCAGCAAACAGCCGACAAGGGCCAGGGAAATTTCCGACAGGTTGCTGCGGCTCCAGCGGGATACGGTGGCGAGCAGGTCGAGTACCAAATCCATTCGAATTCCTTAAGAGCGATCAGCTCAAAAACGTCTGCAACAGGTCATTGAGAAAGAGTTGCCCACGGTCGGTGGCCGCCAGGCGTGACGGTTCGACCTGCATTAGGCCACTTTGTTCTGCCTCGCGCCGGCCTTCGTCGAGGCTCGCCAGATCGAGGCCGGTGCGCTCGGCGTAAAGCCTGGCTTCGACGCCTTCGGTGAGGCGCAAAGCGTTCATCAGGAACTCGAACGGCAGCTCTTCGTTAGTCAGCTCTTTCGCGCCAGCCTGGAAGCTTTTGGCCGGGTTGAGGTAGTCCTTTGGCGCGCGAGTCTTCCAGGTGCGCACAATACGCCCGTCCGGGTGGCTCAGCTTGCCGTGGGCGCCCGCGCCGATACCGATGAAGTCGCCGAAACTCCAGTAGTTCAGGTTATGCCGTGCCGGGCGACCCGGTTGGGCATAGGCCGACACTTCATATTGCGCGTAACCATGCTCGGCGAGCAGCGCCTGGCCGGCTTCCTGAATGTCCCACAGCGTGTCGTCTTCCGGCAGCACAGGCGGCTGGTTCCAGAATACGGTGTTGGGTTCGAGCGTCAGTTGGTACCACGACAAGTGCGTCGGCTTCAGCGCGATGGCCTGGCGCAGGTCACTCAGCGCATCGTCCAGGGACTGATCAGGTAACCCGTGCATCAGGTCCAGGTTGAAGTTATCGAACCCGGCCTGACGGGCCATTCCGGCGGCGCGCACCGCTTCATCGCCATTGTGGATGCGGCCCAAAGCCTCAAGTTTTTCCTGCTGGAAGCTCTGGATTCCGATGGACAGGCGATTAATGCCCAGCTTGCGGTATGCAACGAACTTCTCTTGCTCGAACGTCCCGGGGTTGGCTTCCAGGGTGATTTCGATGTCACTGGCAAACGGGATGCGCGCTTCCACGCCCTTGAGCAAACGGCCCAGCGCTGCGGCGCTGAACAGGCTTGGCGTGCCGCCGCCGAAGAAGATCGAACTCAGTTCACGGCCGTAAACGGCGTGCAGGTCCTGGTCCAGGTCGGCGAGCAACGCGTCCACATACTCTTCTTCCGGCAGTACTTTGCTGGCGGTGTGGGAGTTGAAGTCGCAATACGGGCATTTGCGCACGCACCACGGAATGTGGATGTACAGCGCCAGGGGCGGCAGCACAGGCAGTGCCGCCCGAGGAGTTTGCGCGCCGCCGTGAATCAGCGGCTGCGCAGAGGTGTTCTGGGTCATTTCAGTTCAGGCCCAGGCGCTGGCGCAGCAACACCATGGCGCGGGCGCGATGGCTGATCTGGTTTTTGTCGGCCGGGCTCAATTCGGCGCTGGAGACATTGCGCTCCGGCACCCAGAACAGCGGGTCATAGCCAAAGCCGTGCTCGCCACTGGCCGCGTGCAGGATGCGACCGTGCCACAGGCCTTCGCAGAGGATGGGCAGCGGGTCGTCTGCATGGCGAACCAGTGCAAGTACGCAGACGAACTGTGCGCCGCGTTCGGCGTCCGGTACATCCTTCAGGGCGTCGAGCAGCTTGGCGTTGTTTGCCGCGTCGCCTTTGCCGTCGGCATAACGCGCGGAGTAGATGCCAGGGGCGCCGCCGAGGAAATCCACTGCCAGGCCCGAATCGTCGGCCAGCGCCGGCAGGCCGGAGATGCGCGCAGCATTGCGTGCCTTGAGGATGGCGTTCTCGACAAACGACAAGCCGGTCTCTTCCGGCTCCACCTGGCTGAACTCGCCAATCGAGCGCAGTTGCACGGACTCGCCGAGCATGGCCTGGAGTTCTTTGAGTTTGCCGGCGTTATGGCTGGCGAGTACGAGTTGGGTGAGGTTCATCATTCGGCCGGAAACAGTTCTTGGACAAAACTGAAACCGTGGGCTTTGCCGCCGGTTTCAACGTTGATGGTGAAAGTCTTGAATTCCTGTTGCGGCACGGAGTAAGGCGCGAGGTAGTTGGTCGCGCCTTTTTCGGTGATTTGCTTGAACGTCAGCACTTCGCTCTTGCCGCTCAGGTCCTTGATGGTACCGGTCACTTGCGCCACCACCGGGGTGACGCCCTTGAACACCGACACGTTGATCAAACCCTTGTTCTTGCTGCGCACCACGCCGACGGCCTGGGCCGTTTCCGGTTGCAGGAAGCTGGAGGTAAAGGTGTTGTAGCGCACGGTGATGTCGCCAAATTCCTTGGTGCGGTTAGGGTCGATAACGTCGGCGGCCATGGCGTTGGCGCCAAGCAAGGTGGTCAATAGAAAAATAGCCAAACGACTCATGAGCGTCCCTCTTGAAAATGATTAGACGGCAATCTTGTGGTCGGTCAGGCCAGGGCTGCTGACCCGGTAAATACCGATTTCGCCCAACAGGTTGGGCCATAGCTTACTCGCCCAGCCGTGGCGGTGTTGTTGATCGACGGCAAGGCGATTGATGACTTTGGCTTCACGCTCGCCGCACAAGGCTTCGAAGTCTTCAAAGGTGCAGAAGTGGATGTTCGGTGTGTTGTACCAGGTGTACGGCAGGAAATCCGACACCGGCATGCGGCCCTTGGTGGCCAGGTACCAGCGGCAGCGCCAGTGGCCGAAGTTGGGGAAGGTGATGATGCACTGGCGGCCCACGCGCAGCATTTCGTCTAGGATACGGTCCGGGTAGTGCACGGCTTGCAAGGCCTGAGTCATCACTACGATGTCGAAGCTGTTGCTGGCAAAGTTGCCCAGGCCCTTGTCCAGGTCCTGTTCGATCACGTTGATGCCCTTGGCCACGCACTGGGCGATGTTGTCCGGGTCGTTTTCCAGGCCGTAGCCGGTGACTTGCTTGTTGTCGCGCAGCCAGCTCAGCAGTTCGCCATCGCCGCAACCCAGGTCGAGCACGCGGCTGCCGGCGGGGATCCAGTCTTGGATGATTTCCAGGTCGGCTCTCATGGCGTTCTCACAAAGTTATGCGGTTCATGTAGTTGCTGAAAGCCTGCAGGTAGCGCGGGATCGGAATCAGGAAGGCGTCGTGGCCTTGTGGCGCGTCGATCTCCAGGTAGCAGACGTCTTTGCGCGCGGCCATCAACGCGTCCACCAATTCACGCGAGCGCGCGGGTGAGAAGCGCCAGTCGGTGGTGAACGACATCACACAGAATTTGGCGGTGGCGTGCTCAAAGGTTTTCGCCAGGTCGTCGTCGTGGTTGGCGGCCGGATCGAAGTAGTCCAGCGCCTTGGTCATCAGCAGGTAGGTGTTGGCGTCGAAACGCCCGGAAAACTCCTCGCCCTGATAGCGCAGGTAGCTTTCCACCTGGAACTCGACGCTGTGGAAGTCGTAGTTGAGCTTTTCACTCTTGAGGCCACGGCCGAATTTCTCGCCCATGGAGTCATCGGACAGGTAGGTGATATGGCCCACCATCCGCGCCAGCATCAAGCCGCGCTTGGGGATCACACCGGCTTCCTGGAACGAACCGCCGTGGAACTCGGGGTCGGTGAGGATGGCCTGGCGTGCCACTTCGTTGAAGGCGATGTTCTGCGCCGACAGTTTTGGCGCCGAAGCAATGGCCAGGCAATGGCGCACGCGATCCGGGTAGGTGATGGTCCATTGCAGCGCCTGCATGCCGCCCAGGCTGCCGCCGATCACTGCCGCCCACTGATGAATGCCCAGCAAGTCAGCGAGGTGGGCCTGGCTGTGCACCCAGTCTTCCACGGTCAACACCGGGAAGTCGGCGCCGAACGGCTTGCCGGTTTCCGGGTTGAGGCTGCTCGGGCCGGTGGAACCGTTGCAGCCGCCGAGGTTGTTCAGGCTGACCACAAAGAATTTGTTGGTGTCGATGGGCTTGCCGGGGCCGATGCAGCTGTCCCACCAGCCGGGCTTGCGCTCGTCAACGGAGTGAAAACCGGCGGCGTGATGATGGCCGGACAGGGCATGACAAATCAGCACGGCATTGCTCGCCGTGGCGTTCAGTTGGCCGTAGGTTTCGTAGATCAGGTCGTAGGCTGGCAGCGAACGGCCGCAGGCCAGGGCCAGCGGTTCGCTGAAGTGCGCCACTTGGGGCACGACCAGTCCAACAGAATCGGGGGGGAAGGCAGCTGGCATCGACCCTGCTCTCGTTTAAATGAGGCGTAAGTCTAAAGAGCGGGGACCCTAGCGGCAAGCAAACCCGCAGATACACAATGCGGGAGTGAGCTTGTGTGGGAGCCGGGCTTGCCCGCGATGCAGGCACCTCGGTGTGCCAGTGACACCGCGGCGATGCAATCGCAGGCAAGCCAGCTCCCACACAAGCCGGCTCCCGGATTCGATTTGTGTCAGATCAAACCGAACAGCTCTTTGGGCATGTACGCAAAGTACGCCAAACGCGGAATCACCCAGCTTTGCAGCAGCTGGATCGCGATAAACGCGAAGATCGGCGAGATATCCAGACCGCCCAGGTTCGGGATCAACCGACGGAACGGCGCCAGCACCGGCTCGGTGATCTGCGCCACCAGTTCGGCGCCCGGGCTGCGGCTGCCCGGTGCGACCCACGAGAGGATCACGCTGATGATCATCGACCAGAAGATGATCTTCAAAAACAGCGAGAAAATGCCGATCAGGCCCCATGGCAACAGCAGCACGGTGTTGGCCTGGTAGCCGTTGAGCAGCAGGATCACCGCGAACAGCAGAATCTGCAGCAGCAGCGCCAGCACCAGCGACGACATGTCCAGGCCGAACATGCTCGGGATCACCCGGCGCAGTGGCTTGAGCAGCGGTTGCGTGGCCTTGACCACGAATTGGCACAGCGGGTTGTAGAAGTTCGCCCGCACCAGTTGCAGGATAAAGCGCATCAGCACGATCAGCAGGTACAGGCTGCCCAGGGTCTGGATGATGAAAATGGCAGCGTCATTGATTCCGAGCATGTTTGTTTCCTATCGGGTCCAGTTGCAGGGGACGACTATTTGCCCAGCTGTTCGGCCATCTCAGCCGAACGATGTGCCGCGGCACCCAGTGCTTTTTCCACCAGGGCTTCAAAGCCCCCGGCTTGAAACGATTCGATGGCCGCTTGCGTGGTGCCACCCGGAGAGGTCACGCGACGGCGCAACTCGGCAGCGTCCACATCGCTGGTGACCGCCATTTTCGCGGCGCCCAAAGCTGTTTGCTCGGCCAGTTGCTTTGCGATTTCCTGCGGCAGGCCCAGTTTCACACCGGCGGCGGTCATGGCTTCGATCAGCAGGAAGAAGTACGCCGGGCCACTGCCGGAGACGGCGGTGACCGCGTCCAGCTGTTGTTCCTGTTCCAGCCACAGGGCGATGCCCACGGCGGACAGCAGTTCCTGGGCCTGGTCACGCTGTGCGGCGGTGACGTCGGACGTGGCATACAAACCACTCACGCCCTGGCGCAGCAGTGCCGGGGTGTTGGGCATGCAGCGTACGATCGGCTGGGCGCCGAGCCAGTTAGTCATACTGGCGCAGGTGATACCGGCAGCAATCGATACCACGAGTTGATGCGGCTGCAGGCTTGGGCGCAGGCTTTCGCACACGGCCTTCATGGCTTGCGGCTTGACCGCCAGCACGATCACGTCAACGCCCTGAATGGCCTCGGCGTTGTCGGCAAAGGTTTCGATACCGTGTTCGGCACTGACGCGGGCGCGGGTGTCGGCGCCCGGGTCGCTGGCGCGGATCTGCCGGGCTTGCAGGCCCTTGGCCCGCAGGCCGCCGATCAAACTGGCCGCCATGTTACCGGCGCCGATAAAGGCAATACGCGTGTCGCTCATGACAGGTCCTTACTCAGATGGAAGTCAGCCATTTCACGGCTGGCCGTAGTCGCGGGCGCCAAACAGCGCGGTACCGATCCGCACCCAGGTGGCGCCTTGGGCGATGGCCGACTCGAGGTCGTGGCTCATGCCCATGGATAGTGTGTCCAGCGGCAGGTTCAAGCTGGCTTGCAGGTCGCGCACGGTGGCGAATGCTGCGTCTTGCTCGGCGCGGTCTTCAGTCGGCTCGGGGATTGCCATCAAGCCACGGAGTTTCAAACGCGGCAGGGCGCTGATCGCCTCTGCCAGGGCCGGAAGGTCGGCGGGCGTGCAGCCGGACTTGCTGGCTTCGCCACTGACGTTGACCTGGATGCAGATATTCAGCGGCGGCAGGTCGGCCGGACGTTGTTCGGACAAACGTTGTGCGATTTTCAGGCGGTCCACGGAATGCACCCAGGCGAAGTTCTCGGCGATCGCACGAGTCTTGTTCGATTGAATGGGGCCGATGAAGTGCCAACTCAAGGGCAGGTCGGTTAATTCGGCCTGTTTGCCCAAGGCCTCCTGCAGATAGTTCTCGCCAAAATCGCGCATCCCGGCGGCATACGCCTCGCGCACGGCTTGCGCCGGTTTGGTCTTGCTCACGGCCAGCAGGTGGATGCTGCTTTCGTCGCGCTGCACGGCGTGGGCCGCGGCGCGGATGCGCTGGCTAACCTGGCCAATGTTGTCTGCTATCGTCGACATTCAAGATGCACCCGTGGATATGGAGTCCGCGGCATTCTACTGGAAATGGAAAGCCCTATGGATATCACTGAATTGCTGACGGCAGGCGTGCGCCGTGGCGCGTCCGACCTGCATTTGTCGGCCGGCCTGGCGCCGATGCTGAGAGTCGATGGCGAGGTCTGGCCGCTGGATGGGCCGGTGCTGTCCCCTACGCAAGTAGCGGACTTGTTGAGCCCTCTGCTCAATCAACACCAGCAAAAGGATTTCGAAACATCTCTTGAAACGGATTTTGCCTTCGAGCTGCCGGGCGTGGGGCGTTTCCGCGCCAACGTGTTTCAGCAGGATCGCGGCATGGGGGCGGTGTTTCGCACTATTCCGTCCGAGGTCCAGAGCCTGGAAAACCTTGGGCTGGGGGAGGTTTTTCAGCGTATTGCCCAGTTGCCCCGCGGGCTGGTGCTGGTGACCGGGCCTACGGGCTCCGGCAAGTCCACGACGCTGGCGGCGATGATCGATTTTCTCAATCGGCATCGGCGCCAGCACATCCTCACGCTGGAAGACCCTATCGAATTTATCCACAAGCCGAAAACCGCGCTGGTCAACCAGCGCCAGGTGCACCGCGATACCCACAGCTTTTCAGCGGCACTGCGTTCGGCACTGCGTGAAGACCCGGACGTGATTCTGGTGGGTGAGTTGCGCGACCTCGAAACCATTCGCCTGGCGCTGACAGCGGCTGAGACCGGGCACCTGGTATTTGGCACCCTGCACACGTCGTCGGCGGCAAAGAGCGTGGACCGGCTGGTGGACGTGTTCCCGGCCGGAGAAAAAGCCATGGTGCGCACGATGCTGTCGGAGTCGCTTCAGGCGGTGGTGTCACAGGTGTTGGTGAAGAAACTCGGCGGCGGGCGGGTCGCGGCTCATGAAATCATGCTCGGCACGCCGGCGATTCGGAATTTGATCCGCGAGGACAAGGTGGCGCAGATGGTCTCGGCGATTCAGACCGGTGGGGCATTGGGGATGAAGACGCTGGATATGAGCTTGAAGGCGTTGGTCAGCGAGGGGCTGATCAGCCGGGAGGATGCGCGGGAGAAGGCGAGGGTGCCGACAGATATCTAAAGGGTATAGAGATCACTGTGGGAGCTGGCTTGCCTGCGATAGCTGTCTGTCAGCTTGCACAGATGTTGCCTGACAGTCCGCTATCGCAGGCAAGCCAGCTCCCACACTGGACTGCATTCCACATGAGGGAGCCGGGTGCTTGTCAGATCAGCGCTGAACGACTCGCAGGTTGCTCTGCTCTTTCGGCAGAACCCGCTTGGCGATCACGTAGTTCTTGTCCCAAAACGGCTTCTTCAGCGTGTCGATGCTCACCGACTTGCCACGACGCGGTGCGTGGATAAAGCGGTCGTTGCCAAGGTAGATGGCAACGTGGTTAACCTGGCGGCTCTTCAACTTGAAGAACAACAGGTCGCCCGGCTTCAGGTCTTTTCGATCAACCTTCAACCCGTGGCCGGCGGCCATGGCGTTGGAGGTGCGTGGCAAATCCACCGCTTTTACGTCGTTAAACGCATATTTCACCAAACCACTGCAGTCGAACCCTTTACTTGGGCTGCTGCCGCCCCAACGATAAGGGGTACCGAGCACGTTAACGGCGCGGCTGAGGACATTGCTGCTTTGTTTGGTGTTGACGGCCATCAGGCCTGGGGCTGTTTTACCGTGCTTGCCGTGAGTGTTGTTCACTACAGTCGGGCGGTTGACGGTCAGCTTTACCGATTTGGCGGTGCCGGGTGTGCTGTGAACCTTGGGGGTGAAACCGTTAACGTTAGGAAGACGTTGCTCACGATTGGTGGCGTGGGCGGCCAGTGGCATTAATAGGCAGATGGTTAGCCATGTCTTGAAAAATGGTCGCATTAGGCGTGGCTCTTTTAGGTTTGCGCGCAACTTTATAACAGCTTTTAGTGTCGTTCTCAGGCCGTTTGTCGACTGAACCCTGGGGTCAACTTCAGGAAAAACGCGGCGAATCGCCGCAATTGTCCGACAGAAGTCAGGTGGCATAAGGCTTTGCGGGAAGGAAGATACCATTGGCCGTACGTCGGGCGCCCGTAAAAAAGTCACAAAGAAAATGAAAAATTTTATCTATCAGGGCAAAAGAGGTAGTTCATGAACACCTATCGACAGGATTATTCGCAGCAAGACACCCACAGCAAAGTGATCGGTTACTTGCTCTGGATTTTCGGTTTTACCGGGGCGCATCGCTTCTATTACGGCAAGCCGGTGACCGGGACGATCTGGTTTTTCACCTTCGGGCTGTTTGGTATTGGCTGGCTGATCGACCTGTTTCTGATTCCGGCCATGGACCGTGAAGCAGACCTGCGTTTCACCGCCGGGCCGATTGAATACAACGTGGCGTGGATTCTGTTGGCGTTTCTGGGGGTGTTCGGGGTGCACCGCATGTACCAGGGCAAATGGATCACTGGCCTGATTTACCTGCTGACCGGCGGTTTGTTCCTGGTGGGCGTGTTGTATGACTTCTGGACGTTGAATACGCAGGTGTCGATCGGTAATTCCGAGCGCAACGCTGGGCGGTAAGCAAAGAAAATCCACCAGGTGACCTGGTTTCTGTGGGAGCTGGCTTGCCTGCGATAGCATCACCTCGGTTGTCTGACAGACCGAGGTGCCTGCATCGCAGGCAAGCCAGCTCCCACATTGACCGTGCCTACATTAGAGGTACGGTGTCATCAGGCCTGGTAGCTGATTCTTCCGTCGACCAAGGTGTACCGCACCGCCGCCGGCAAGCTATGGCCAATGAACGGGCAGTTTTCACCCTTCGACAGCCAGTGCTCACCGGCAACCGTAGAGCTGGCCAGGTCAAACAGCACCAGATCCGCCGCCGAACCCACCGCCAACTTACCCGCAGGCAAGCGCAACGCCTGGGCCGGGCCTGAACTCAGGCGCGCCAGCAGCGTCGGCAAATCCAGCAAACCGTCTTCCACCAACGTCATCGCCAACGGCAACAACAGCTCAACGCTGCTGATGCCCGGCTCTGTCGCGCCAAACGGCGCCAGTTTGGCATCGCGCTCGTGAGGCTGGTGATGGCTGGAAATCGCCGACACCACACCCGACTTCACCGCCTCACGCAAACCATCACGGTCGGCGCGGGTGCGCAGTGGCGGCTGCACGTGGTACAGGCTGGAGAAGTCGATCAACGCTTCATCCGTCAAAATCAGCTGATACAGCGCCACATCCGCCGTCACCGGCAAACCACGCGCCTGTGCCTGGGCGATCAATGCAACGCCACGGGCGCTGGTCAGTTGGCTGAAATGCGCGCGCACGCCGCTTTGTTCGACCAACAACAGGTCACGGGCCAGGGCCACGGTTTCAGCGGTTTCCGGAATGCCCGGCAAACCGAGGAAACTGGCGACGGCGCCTTCATGGGCCAGGCCGCCTTCAGCCAGGTCGCGGTCCTGGGAGTGGAAAATCACCGTCAAATCGAAGGTGGCTGCGTATTCCAGGGCACGGCACAGCGTGCGGGTGCTGCGAAAGCTTTCCAGGCCGTTGCCGAAGGCTACGCAACCGGCGTCGCGCAGGGCGATCAGCTCGGCGAGTTGTTCGCCTTCCAGGCCTTTGCTCAGGGCGCCGATGGGGAACACTTTGCAATTGCCGGCTTCGCGGGCGCGGTCGAGGATCAGCTCGGTCACGGCCGAGGTGTCGAGGATCGGCTTGGTGTGCGGCGGGCAGCACAGGCTGGTCACGCCACCGGCCGCAGCGGCGCGGGTTTCGCTGATGATATTGCCTTTGCGGCTGTAACCTGGCTCGCGCAGGGCGACGTTCAGGTCGACCAGGCCCGGCGCGGCGACCAGGCCTTTGGCGTCGATGGTTTCGCTCGCGCTGAAACCTGCCGGGGCAGCGCCGATGGCGATGATCTTGCCGGCTTCCAGGTGCAAATCGGTAACTTGATCCAGGCCACTGGCCGGGTCGATGACGCGGGCGCCGAGGATGCTGAGCTTCACTGGGCGTTCTCCTGCTCGAATTGACGTTGCGCGGTTTGCCCGCTCATGGCCATGGACAGCACCGCCATGCGGATCGCGATGCCGTACGTGACCTGATTCAAAATGACCGATTGCGGGCCGTCGGCCACTGCCGACTCAATCTCCACGCCACGGTTTATCGGGCCCGGGTGCATCACGATGGCATCCGGCTTGGCGCCGGCCAGACGCGCGGTGGTCAGGCCGAACAGGCGGTAGAACTCGCCCTCGCTCGGCAGCAGGCCACCCGACATGCGCTCGCGCTGCAGGCGCAGCATGATCACCACGTCCACATCCTTGAGGCCTTCGGCCATGTCGGTGAAGACCTTCACGCCGTACTGCTCAATGCCGACGGGCAGCAGGGTTTTCGGCGCGATCACGCGAATGTCCGGGCAACCCAGGGTTTTCAGGGCCAGCATGTTCGAGCGCGCCACCCGCGAGTGCAGGATGTCGCCGACAATGGCCACCGAGAGGTTTTCAAAGCTGCCCTTGTGCCGACGGATGGTAAGCATGTCGAGCATGCCCTGGGTCGGGTGGGCGTGGCGGCCGTCGCCGCCGTTGATAATCGCGACCTGCGGGCATACGTGCTCGGCGATGAAATGTGCGGCACCGGAGTCACCGTGGCGTACCACGAACATGTCGGCAGCCATGGCTTCCAGGTTGCGCAGGGTGTCGAGCAGGGTTTCGCCCTTGCTCGCCGATGAGGTGGACACGTTCAGCGTGATCACGTCGGCCGACAGCCGCTGCGCCGCCAGTTCAAACGTGGTGCGGGTGCGCGTCGAGTTCTCGAAGAACACGTTGCAGATGGTCTTGCCGCGCAACAGCGGGACCTTCTTTACCGCGCGGCCGCCGACTTCAAGGAACGAGTCGGCGGTGTCGAGGATTTCGGTGAGCAGTTCGCGGGGCAAACCGTCGAGGGACAAGAAGTGTTGCAGCTGGCCCTGAGCATTGAGCTGCAGCGGGCGCTTGGCATCTAGAGGCGTCATCGCGGGGACTCTGTACAAGGCGGTTTAAAGGGCAAGGTCTTGCAGTTCGAGTTCGAGCGGCGTGGGACCGGACAATTTTACCCGTTGATGGGCGTCCAGTGACAGGGTCGCGCCGACCACATCCGGGCTGATCGGCAATTCGCCGGCTTCCAGGTCCAGCAGGCACACCAGGGTCACACTGGCCGGGCGGCCGTAGTCGAACAACTCGTTCATGGCGGCGCGGATGGTGCGGCCGCTCATCAGTACGTCGTCGATCAGCACCAGGTGCTGGCCTTCGATTTCAAACGGCAGTGCCGAGGGGCGCACTTGCGGGTGCAGGCCGTTCTGGCTGAAATCGTCGCGGTAGAAAGACACGTCCAGCGTGCCCAGTGGCGAGTCGCTGCCCAGCGCTTCCAGCAAGGCCTGGGCCACCCACACGCCGCCGGTGCGGATGCCGATAAAACGCGGCTCGCTGATGGCGCGCTGTTGCAGATGGGCGGTGAGGCTCGTCGCCATCTGGCTGATCAGTTCGGCGGGGTTGGGCAGGCTCATGGTGGCTCCTTCAAGGCCTCGCGCGGCGGGGTGGCGGCAAGGTCCGGGCTCAAACGTAAAAAAACGCGGCAAGCCGCGTCAGTCAGGATTCAAATAAAGCGGTGTTTTCATCCAGCCAGCCCTGCAACAGCAAGGCGGCGGCGATGGCGTCCACGGGGTTGTCGCGGTAGCTGCCTTTTTGTCCGCCACGGTCGCGGCGCTCACCCTTGGCCTCAAAGGTGGTCAGGCGTTCATCGTGGGTATAGAAGGGCAGGTTGTAGCGGCCATTGAGGCGGCGGGCGAACTTTTCGGCGCGCAGGCACATCTCGCTGGGGGTGCCGTCCATGTTCAGGGGCAGGCCGACGACAACGGCGTCAGGCTTCCATTCTTTAATGAGGGCTTCAACCTGGTTCCAGTCCGGCACGCCGTTCTGGGCTTTCAAGGTGCACAGCTCGCGGGCCTGGCCGGTAATCACCTGGCCGACCGCCACGCCGATCTGTTTGGTGCCGTAGTCAAAACCGAGGATTAGACGCAAGGCCATCAGGCGTGCCCCGCCTGGCTGGTCAGCAGGCTGAGGTTCACCCGCAGCTTCGCGGCGGCCGCTTCCAGGCGCAGTTCGCTGGCGGTATTGAAGAGGATGTCGGCGTCGAACGGGCAGGTCAGCCAGGCGTTACTCGCCAGTTCAGCTTCCAGTTGCCCGGCTTCCCAACCGGCGTAGCCGAGGGTTATCACGCTTTGCTCAGGGCCCACGCCGTCGGCGATGGCGAACAGCACGTCCTGGGAGGTGGAGAGCGACACACCCTCAAGGTCGACCGTGGCCTGGAACTTCGGCCCGGTGGGGTGCAGCACAAAACCGCGATCGGTCTGCACCGGCCCGCCGATGTAGATCGGTACGCTCTGACAACGGGCCGGCGGATCGATCTCCGGTCGCAGCTGCTCAAGGATATCGGCCAGGTTCAGCTCTTGCGGGCGGTTCACCACCAACCCCATCGCACCATTGGCCGTGTGCTCGACGATATAGGTCAAGGTTTGCGCAAAGTTCGGGTCGGCCATATGCGGCATGGCGATCAGGAATTGGTGCTTGAGGTAGGTCGGGCTGACATTTTTCATGTCCACTAGTGTGGCGTTGGAGGGGCGAACTGACAAGCTGCGAAGGTGAAGATCGTTCCCACGCTCTGCGTGGGAATGCCGCCCTGGACGCTCTGCGTCCGCTTTTATCAATTGCTCGACAGCCGATCACCCCGGGCGAATTTCCAGGTGCGGATGATTTCCAGGCGGTCAATGTCGTTCAGGTCGCCGGTAAACGGCGCGAAAGGTGCGGCCAGGCGCACGATGCGCTGGGCGGCCTGGTCCAGCAGCGGCTGGCCGGAGGACTCCAGTACCTGCACTTCATACAGCGTGCCGTCGCGGTTGATCGACACCAAAAGACGCAAATTGCCGTAAATCTGCTGGCGCCGCGCTTCGTCCGGGTAGTTGAGGTTGCCGATGCGCTCGACCTTCTTGCGCCATTCGTCCTTATACCAGGCGCCTTTGTCGCGCATCGTCGAGGCCGCGTTCAGGCGGTAGATGCGCGGGCGCTTGGCATACAGCTGTTGTTCGTTGGCCAATTCGGCTTCAAGGCTGGAAATCTGGTCGGACAGCTGCGAGCTGTCGAAGGTTGGCGCAGGCTTGACGGGTTCGGGCGTCGGCTCGGTCTTGGTTTTTTCGCGCTGGGTCGGGGCTTTTTGCGGTTTCGGCGCGACGGTGGTCACCGCAGCTTTCGGCGCGGCCTGTTTCACTTCGGGCTTGGGTGTAGGCGGCGGGGTGACCTTATTGACCTTGTTGTCCTGGAATGGCGCCACTTCGGTGGTCTTGGGCACGGCTTTCTTGTCGAGTGTACCGCTGCCTTGCTGATTGTCCTGGGCGAGAAAGTCAGCCTTTTCGGGCTTTTTTTCGCTCTTGAACGTGGCGAGGGTGATTTCCAGGGTTTTGCTGATTTGCTTGGGTTCGGCAAAGGTGAAACCCAGGCCGAGGATCAAGGCGAGGTGAATCAATGCGGCGAGGAACAGGGTAAAACCGAGCCGATCAGCCGGGCGCACGCCGCTGTGGGAGAGTTCGGGGGGCAGTTCGGACGGGAGTGTCATGACAAAAAAACCAACATCGCGCGTTTCACAGGTGGCGCATGATAACGCAATGTTGGTTCGTGTCCGGCTGTTCTATGTCACTTGGCTTGTAGCTTGCGCTCAATGGCTGCCATCAGCATTTCGCCGATGTTCGTGCCAAATGCGTTGTCAATCTCGCGAATACAGGTCGGGCTGGTGACATTGATTTCAGTGAGGTTCTCACCAATTACGTCTAGTCCTACAAACAGCAGGCCTTTTTCCCGCAGGGTAGGGCCGACCTGGGCGGCAATCCAGCGATCCTTGTCGGTCAGTGGGCGGGCTTCACCCCGGCCACCCGCGGCCAGGTTGCCACGGGTTTCGCCCGCCGCCGGAATGCGCGCCAGGCAATAGTCCACCGGCTCGCCGTCGATCATCAGGATGCGCTTGTCGCCGTCCTTGATCGCCGGAATGTACGCCTGGCCCATGATCTGCTGGGTGCCCAGCACGGTCAGGGTTTCCAGGATCACCGACAGGTTCGGGTCGCCCGCGCGGTGGCGGAAGATCGAGGTGCCGCCCATGCCGTCCAGCGGCTTGAGGATCACATCACCATGTTTGGCGGCGAATTCACGCAGCACGTCGGCGCGGCGGCTGACCACGGTCGGCGGCGTGCACTGCGGGAACAGCGTGGCGAACAGCTTTTCATTGCAGTCGCGCAGGCTTTGCGGCTTGTTGACGATCAACACACCGGCGCGCTCGGCCTGCTCCAGCAGGTAGGTGGAATAGACGAATTCCATGTCGAACGGCGGATCCTTGCGCATCAGGATCACATCGAGGTCGGCCAGCGGGCTGTCGATCTCGTCCGCCAGTTCAAACCACTTCTCAGGGTTGGCAAACACCTGCAGCGGGCGCATGCGCGCGCGGGCTTCACCGTCGCCCTGGTAAAGGTCGCGCTGCTCCATATAGAACAGGGTCCAGCCGCGGGCCTGGGCGGCCAGCAGCATGGCCAGCGAGCTGTCCTTTTTATAGGAGATGCTGGCGATAGGGTCCATGACAATGCCGACGCGAACGCTCATGGGGGATTTCCTCTAGCAAATTAGGGCGCATAAAAGTGGCGTCAGAGTGGCGCTGCGGCTGTTGTGGGTCAAGGAAAAACCACCGGGCAGGTCGCTCGATAGATTGCACCCCGAGACTGTGCTAAAAAGACTGCCACGGCGCAGCAGCCCTTGAATTCCAAGGCTTGCGGCGTTCATCCTGTGAGACATCAGGCAGTACACACCGAAAACCGATTCGCTGTGGCGATGGTAGAGCAGATATGGAACAGCATTCCAACGCCTTGAGAGTGATGGTGATCGACGATTCAAAAACGATCCGCCGCACCGCTGAAACCCTGTTGAAGAACGCGGGCTGCGATGTCATCACGGCCATCGACGGTTTCGATGCGCTGGCCCGGATTGTTGATCATCACCCGCACATTATTTTTGTCGACATCATGATGCCGCGCCTGGATGGCTATCAGACCTGCGCCCTGGTGAAGAACAACCCGGCGTTCAAGTCGATCCCGGTGATCATGCTGTCCTCCAAGGACGGCTTGTTCGACAAGGCCAAGGGGCGCACCGTGGGTGTCGATCAGTTTTTGACCAAGCCTTTCAGCAAGGAAGAGCTGCTGAGTGCGATCAAGGCCTGCGTGCCTGCCTTCGCCGCAGTAGAACAAGCACACTGACACCGCCTCACAAGGGCCGGCGTCCACCAATGTAGTGGGGAAAACCATGGCACGTGTTCTGATCGTCGACGATTCGCCGACCGAAATGTACAAACTGACCGGCATGCTGGAAAAGCACGGCCATCAGGTTCTCAAGGCCGAAAACGGCGCGGACGGCGTGGCCCTGGCCCGCCAGGAAAAACCCGACGCCGTGCTGATGGACATCGTGATGCCGGGCCTCAATGGCTTCCAGGCCACCCGCCAGTTGTCCAAGGAGCCGGAAACCAACGGCATTCCGATCATCATCATCACCACCAAAGACCAGGAAACCGACAAGATCTGGGGTGCGCGCCAGGGCGCCAAGGATTACCTGACCAAGCCGGTGGATGAAGAAACCCTGATCGCCACCCTGAACAAGGTGCTGGCCGGCTGACGGCACGCCATCATGACCGAGTCGCAAACCGCCTTTGAGCTGCTGCTGGACATCGACCGTCGTTGCCGCCTGCTGGCGGTCGACCTGCCGTCCCAGGAAACCCGCCTGCAGCGCTGGAGCGGGATTGGTTTCCGCCTGGGGCCGCATCTGTACGTGGCGCCCATGGGCGAAGTCGCCGAGGTACTGCACGAGCCGCGCTGCACCTTAATGCCGGGCGTCAAACCCTGGGTAAAGGGCGTGGCTAACCTGCGCGGGCGCCTGCTGCCGGTGATGGACCTGGGCGGTTTTCTCGGCCTTGAGTTGTCCCGCGTGCGCAAGCAGCGGCGCGTGCTGGTGGTGGAGTTCGATGACCTATTTGTCGGGCTGTTGGTGGACGAGGTGGTGGGCATGCAGCATTTCGCACAAGACGCATTGTTGACGAGCGCCAACCCCGGCGCGCCGTTTATCCAGGGCCAGTTCGACGGCGACCCGCTGTGGCAAGTCTTCAGCCCCTTCGCGCTGGCCCAGGCCCCAGGCTTCATGGATGTTGCCGCATGACCACCGTTACCCCGACCAAACCCCAGGCCGCGTCGCGCAGCCGTTCGCAGATCATCGTGCTGTTTATTGCGCTGATCGTGTTCATCATGCTGCTGTTCGCCAACTTCGCGTACCTCAACACCCAGTCCACCTACGACAAGCAGTACATCGGTCACGCCGGTGAACTGCGCGTGTTGTCCCAGCGTATCGCCAAAAACGCCACCGAAGCCGCCGCCGGCAAGGCAGCCGCGTTCAAGCTGCTGTCTGACGCGCGCAATGACTTCGCCCAGCGCTGGGGTTACCTGAAAAAAGGCGATATCGAAACCGGCCTGCCCGCCGCGCCCACTGCGGTACGCGCCGAAATGCGTGCGGTGCAGACCGACTGGGAAGCGCTGCTGAAAAACACCGACGCGATTCTTGCCAGCGAACAGACTGTGCTGTCGTTGCACCAGGTGGCCGCGACCCTCGCCGAAACCGTGCCGCAATTGCAGATGGAGTCCGAAAAAGTCGTCGACATTCTACTGCAGCGCGGCGCCCCGGCCAGCCAAGTGGCGTTGGCCCAGCGCCAGTCGCTGCTGGCCGAGCGGATTCTCGGCGCCGTAAACACCGTGCTCGCCGGCGACGAAACGGCCGTGCAGGCTGCTGACGCCTTTGGTCGCGACGCCAACCGCTTCGGCCAGGTGCTTAACGGCATGCTCCAGGGCAACCCGGGCCTGCGTATCAGCCAGGTCGAAGACCACGACGCGCGCGCACGGCTGGCGGAAATCGCCGAGCTGTTCGAGTTTGTCTCGGGCTCCGTGGATGAAATCCTCGAAACCTCGCCGCAACTGTTCCAGGTGCGCGCCTCGGCGAGCAATATCTTCAACCTGTCGCAAACCCTGCTCGATGAAGCCTCGCACCTCGCCACCGGTTTTGAAAACCTCGCCAGCGGGCGCAGCTTCGACACCATCGGCGGCTACGTGCTGGGCCTGTTGGCGTTGGCCTCGATCATTCTGATCGGCCTGGTGATGGTGCGCGAGACCAACCGCCAACTGCATGAAACGGCCGAGAAGAACGAACGCAATCAGAATGCGATCATGCGGCTGCTGGATGAAATTGAAGACCTGGCCGACGGCGACCTCACGGTGACCGCCTCGGTGACCGAAGACTTCACCGGCACCATCGCCGATTCCATCAACTACTCCGTGGATCAGCTGCGCGATCTGGTCGCCACGATCAACCTCACCGCCGGCCAGGTTGCCGGCGCGGTGCAGGACACCCAGGCCACCGCCATGCACCTGGCCCAGGCCTCGGAGCATCAGGCCCAGCAAATTGCCGAGGCCTCCACCGCGATCAACCAGATGGCCCAGTCCATCGACCAGGTATCGGCCAACGCCGCCGAATCCTCGGCAGTGGCGGAGCGCTCGGTGGAAATTGCCAACAAGGGCAACGAGGTGGTGCACAACACCATCCACGGCATGGACAACATTCGCGAACAGATTCAGGACACCGCCAAACGCATCAAGCGCCTGGGCGAGTCGTCTCAGGAGATTGGCGACATCGTCAGCCTGATTGACGACATTGCCGATCAGACCAACATCCTTGCCCTGAACGCCGCGATCCAGGCGAGCATGGCCGGGGATGCCGGGCGTGGCTTTGCCGTGGTGGCGGATGAGGTGCAGCGGCTGGCCGAGCGTTCGTCGGCGGCCACGCGGCAGATTGAAACGTTGGTGCGGGCGATTCAGACCGACACCAATGAGGCGGTGATTTCCATGGAGCAGACCACCACCGAAGTGGTTCGCGGCGCGCGGTTGGCGCAGGACGCGGGTGTGGCGCTGGAAGAGATTGAAGGCGTATCGAAAACCCTGGCGGCGTTGATTCAGAGCATCTCGAATGCGGCGCAGCAACAGACGAGTTCGGCGGGGCAGATTTCGCTGACCATGAATGTGATTCAGCAGATCACTACGCAGACGTCGTCGGGTTCTACCGCCACCGCCGAGAGCATCGGCAATTTGGCGAAGATGGCCAGCCAGTTGCGCAGGTCGGTGTCGGGTTTCACCCTTCCGGCGCCCAAACAGGTCGATGATTGAAATACGATCTAAAGAACACCACAGTCCAACTGTGGGAGCTGGCTTGCCTGCGATAGCGATCTATCAGCTGGCACATTTATAGCTGACCTACCGCTATCGCAGGCAAGCCAGCTCCCACTTTAGATCTCCATTCAGTTTGAGATCTCTGCAACATCAGCAATTCATGAATTTTCAGCGGAGCAGTTATGGTTGATCGGCACGACTACGTGGCCCTCGAATGGGTCAAGGGCGACATTGCCGAAACCCTGAAACAGGCCCGTTCGGCGCTCGACGCCTACGTCGAAACAAGCGACGGCGAGGCCATCAGCGAGTGCCTGGCCGGCGTCCACCAAGTGCATGGCGCGCTGCTGATGGTCGAATTCTACGGCGCGGCGTTGCTGGCCGAGGAGATCGAAGAACTCGTCCTCGCCCTGCAAGCCGGGCGCGTCAGCCAGCGCGAGGAAAGCATCCGCCTGCTGCAACAGGCACTGGGCCAACTGCCGCTGTACCTCGAGCGCGTGCACAGCGCTCGCCGCGACCTGCCGCTGGTGGTGTTGCCGTTGCTCAACGACCTGCGCAGTGCGCGCGGTGAAAGCCTGCTCTCGGAAACCAGCCTGTTCAGCCCGCAACTGCTGTCGATTGCGCCGCTACCCGATGAGGTGCTGACGCAACGCGCGTCGCCCGAGTTACACGAACAATTGCGCCAATGGCATACCCTGTTGCAACAAGCCTTGGCCGGTTTGCTGCGCGAAGACCATGGCCCGAGCAACCTGGAAGACATGGCGCGGGTGTTCGCGCGCCTTGAAGCGCTGTGCCAGGGCGCGCCGCTGCTGCCGTTGTGGCAGGTCACCTCGGCGCTGGTCGAAGGCATGCTCACCGGCGTGATTGCCAATAGCCCGGCGCTGCGCAGCCTGCTCAAGGCCAGTGACAAACAACTCAAGCGTTTGCTCGTCCAGGGCATCGGCGGCATCAACCAGTCGGCGCCGGATGAGTTGCTTAAAAGCCTGTTGTTCTACGTCGCCAAAGTCACCCGGCCGACGCCGCGCATGCAAAGCCTTAAAGAGCGTTACGGCCTGGATGAAGCCTTGCCGGACAGCGCCGTGGTGGATGCCGAGCGCGCGCGGATGGCCGGGCCGGACCGCAATGCCATGGGGTCGGTGCTCGGTGCGCTTTGTGAAGAGCTGGTGCGGGTGAAAGAACGCCTCGACCTGTTCGTGCGCAGCGACCGTCAACACACCGATGACCTGGACGCCTTGCTCGCGCCGCTGCGGCAGATCGCCGACACCCTGGCGGTGCTGGGTTTTGGCCAGCCGCGTAAAGTCATCATCGACCAGCTTGCCGTGGTGCTGAGCCTGGTGCAGGGGCAGCGCGAACCCAACGATGCCGTGTTGATGGACGTTGCGGGCGCGCTGCTCTACGTCGAGGCCACGCTGGCTGGCATGGTTGGCACAGTCGAGCCGCAAAGCCGCGAAGAAAGCCGCTTGCCCACCACCGACCTGACCCAGATTCACCAATTGGTGATCCGCGAGTCCTGCCAATGCCTGCGGCAAGCCAAAGAGCTGGTCATCGATTGCATTGAGGCGGATTGGGACCGCCAGCGCCTGGAATCGCTACCGGAGCTGCTGAGCCAGGTACGCGGCGCCTTGGCGATGATTCCGCTGCCACGCGCGGCGAGCCTGATGCGCGGGTGCACCGATTACGTCGATGAGCAGTTGATGGCCAGCGACGTTGCGCCGTCCGAGGTGCAACTGGGTCACTTTGCTGATGTGATCAGCAGCCTGGAATACTACCTGGAGCGCATGCTTCAGGACTCCGATGCTGCGGGTGAAAAAGTCCTCGAACTGGCGACCCAGGGCCTTGCCGCTCTTGGCTATTTGCCCGCCGAAAAACCCTGGCGTCAGGCGCTGGCCGCACCGGAGGGCGTGCTGTCCACTGAAGTTGCGCCCAGCCAGTCCCAGTTCGACGCGCTGGCCAATCCCACTTCGCGCCTGAACCCGCCGGCCCTGCAGCGCCCCGGCAGTTTGCTGCCGCCACCGCCCGGTGAGGAGCCCATCTACGACGAACTGCGCGAAGTCTTCCTCGAAGAAACCGATGAAGTCCTCGATGTGCTGCACCGCAACCTGCCCAACAGCACCGACAAAACCGCTCAAGGCGAAATGCGCCGCGCCTTTCATACCCTCAAAGGCAGCGGCCGCATGGTCCGTGCGCTGGTGCTGGCCGAGCTGGCCTGGGCGGTGGAAAACCTGCTGAACCGTGTACTGGAACGCAGCGTGGCCCTCGGCCCGGAGGTGCAACAGGTGCTGGATGAAGCGGTGGCGCTGCTTCCGGAATTGATTGCCGACTTCGCCATCGACGACCAACGCCAGCGCAATGAAGTCGACGCCCTGGCCGCCCGTGCCCACGCCCTGGCCAGCGGTACGCAGGCCTCAGACGCCGAGCCCCACGACCCGATGCTGTTGGAGATTTTCCGTAACGAAGCCCAGAGCCATCTGGAAAGCCTCAACCATTTTCTGCAACAGGCCGCCGAGCACGTGCCGCTGCAAGTCAGCGATGAGCTGCAACGCGCCCTGCACACCCTCAAGGGCAGCGCCTACATGGCGGGCGTGCTGCCCATCGCCGAACTGGCGCGCCCGCTCGACCATCTGACCCGCGAGTACAAGGCCCACCGCCTGCCGCTGGATCTGGACGAGGTGGAGCTGCTGTTGGAAGCCGAAAGCCTGTTCCAGCGCGGGCTGCGGGACTTGGACAGTGATCCGCTGGCGCCGATCAAAGGCGCTGACGACTTGATCAGCCGCACTCAAAGCCTGCTCGACGCTCAGCTTCAAGCCCTGCTCGACGCCCCGAACACCGGCCTGCGCATCAAGCGCGACCCGCAACTGATCGCCAATTTCCTGGCCCAGGGCATGGACATCCTGCTCGACGCCGAAAGCCTGCTGCGGCGCTGGCAGCAACACCCCGGCGAGCGCCAGGAACTCACCGCGTTGCTGGATGAACTGACCACGCTGGGGGAGGGCGCACACATTGCCGAGCTGCACACCATCGACGAATTGTGCGAAGCCTTGCTCGACCTGTATGGCGCCGTGGAAGAGAGCAGCCTGGCGGTCAGCGAGCGGTTTTTCCATGAAGCCGAACAGGCCCATGAAGCGCTGATCAACATGCTCGACCAGTTGGCTGCCGGTCAGGAAATCAGTCCGGCCCCGGCGCGGGTCGAAGCCTTGCGCGAACTGCTGGACGAAGCGCTGGACCCGTCCGCCACCGGCCTGATCAAAAGCGATGGCAGCCGGGCATTGAGCATTTCTGAACTGGGCGCCGCTACGGCAAAGCTGGACCATGAAACGGCGATGGACGACGAGATCGTCGAGATCTTCCTCGAAGAAGCCGTGGACATCCTCGACAGCGCCGGGCAGTCGCTCAAACGCTGGCTGCTGGACCCCGACAACCCGGCGCCGTTGTCCTCGCTGCAACGGGATTTGCACACCCTCAAGGGCGGTGCGCGCATGGCCGAAATCGGGCCAGTGGCCGATCTGGCCCACGAGCTGGAATGCCTCTATGAAGGCTTGGTGGACCGCCGCTACAGCTACTCCGCCGAACTGTCCCAAGTGCTGATGGCCAGCCATGAACAACTGGCCTTGCAACTGGATGAACTGCAAGCCCACCAACCCCTGAGCGACAGCGCGGAGTGGGTGGCCAAGGTGCGTGCCCTGCGCCAGAGCAGCACCCCGACGGCGCCTGCCCCAGTGGCGGAAAACCCCGGTGCCGACCCTGAACTGCTGGATATCTTCCTCGAAGAAGCCGCCGATATTCTCGACAGCTCAAGCAGCGCACTGCAGCGCTGGCAGGCCGAGCCGAACAATCGCCAGGAAATCGAAACCCTGTTGCGCGACCTGCACACCCTCAAGGGCGGCGCGCGCATGGTCGAAATCGGGCCGATCGGCGACTTGGCCCACGAGTTGGAGTTTCTCTACGAAGGGCTGTCCGCCGGTTTGCTGGCGCCGTCGCCCGAGCTGTTCGCGTTGCTGCAAGGTTGCCATGATCGCCTCGCGCAGATGATCGACGCGGTGACGGAGGGTTCACCGGTGGGTTCGGTGGACAAACTCATCGAACGCATCAAACGCCTGGTGCACCCGAGCGCCGAGCCGGTGGCGCCTGTGGCGTTACCCGCGAGCAAAGCCGAGGCGGCGGTGGACCCCGGCGCCGACATGGTGAAAATCTCCGCCGACCTGCTGGATGACCTGGTCAACCTGGCCGGAGAAACCTCGATCTTTCGTGGCCGTATCGAACAACAGGTCAATGACGCGCGCATAGCGCTCAACGAGGTTGAAACCACGATCGAACGCATGCGCGACCAGTTGCGTCGCCTCGATACCGAAACCCAGGGCCGTATCCTCAGCCGTCAACAGGCCGAGGCCGAGCGCTTGGGTTATGAAGAATTCGACCCGCTGGAAATGGACCGCCACTCACAGTTGCAGCAGCTGTCGCGCGCGCTGTCCGAATCGGCCTCCGACTTGCTCGACCTCAAGGAAACCCTCGACCGCCGCAATGGGGACGCGCACAACCTGTTGCAGCAACAGGCGCGCATCAACACCGAGTTGCAGGAAGGCCTGATGCGCACGCGCATGGTGCCGTTCGAGCGCATGCTGCCGCGCCTCAAGCGCATCGTGCGTCAGGTGGCGGAAGAGCTGGGCAAGGACGTGGAATTCATCGTCGGCAACGCCGAAGGCGAAATGGACCGCAACGTGCTGGAACGCATGGTCGCGCCGCTGGAACACATGCTGCGCAATGCCGTCGACCATGGCCTGGAGTCGCGCGAGGCACGTTTGCTGGCCGGCAAGCCGGAGAAGGGGCGGATCACCCTCGACCTGACCCACGAAGGCGGCGACATCGTGTTCGACATGCGCGACGACGGCGCCGGTGTGCCGCTGGAAGCCGTGCGGCGCAAGGCGATCAAGCGCGGTTTGCTCGACCCCAACCAAGAGATCAGCGACCGCGACGTGTTGCAGTTCATCCTGCAACCGGGCTTTTCTACGGCGGAAAAGATCACGCAGATTTCAGGGCGCGGCGTCGGCATGGACGTGGTGCACGAAGAAGTGCGCCAACTCGGCGGCTCGATGGTGATTGATTCGACGCCGGGCGCGGGCGTGCACTTTCGCATTCGCCTGCCGTTTACCGTGTCGGTCAACCGTGCGCTGATGGTGCAGTGCGCGGACGACCAATACGCGATCCCGCTCAACACCATCGAAGGCCTGGTGCGTGTGCTGCCCCATGAGCTGGCGGGGCACTATCAGCAGGACCCGCCGCGTTATGAATACGCTGGCCAGCGCTACGAATTGTTCTACCTCGGGGATTTGTTGCACACCGTCAGCCGGCCGAAACTGCTGGGCCAATATCAGCCCGTGCCGGTGCTGCTGGTGCAATGCAACGAGCGGCGCGTGGCGGTGCATGTGGATGCGATGGCCGGTACGCGGGAGATTGTGGTCAAGGGCCTGGGGCCGCAGTTTTCGGGGGTTCAGGGCTTGTCCGGCGCGACCATTTTGGGCGACGGCCGCGTGGTGTTGATTATCGATTTGCTGGCGCATATCCGCGCCCGGCAACCGGCGTTGCCGGCGGCAACAGTCGACGCGCCGCTGATCCTCAACGACCCCCTGAAAAAGCGCCCGCTGCTGGTGCTGGTGGTGGACGACTCAGTCACCGTGCGCAAAGTCACCAGCCGCCTGCTGGAACGCAACGGCATGAACGTGCTCACCGCCAAAGACGGCATCGACGCCATCGCCCTGCTTGAAGAACACACCCCGGACCTGATGCTGCTCGACATCGAAATGCCGCGCATGGACGGCTTCGAAGTGGCCATCCAGGTGCGCAACGACCCACGGCTGATGCGCCTGCCGATCATCATGATCACCTCGCGCACCGGCCAGAAACACCGCGACCGCGCCATGGCCATCGGCGTCAACGACTACCTCGGCAAGCCGTATCAAGAGTCGGTGCTGCTGGAAAGCATCGCCTACTGGAGCAAGTCCCATGCTTGACCACCGCACCAGCCAACTCACCGGCCTGCTGTTGCCCCTGGCCGACCGCCACCTGGTGTTGCCCAACGTTGCCGTCGCCGAGCTGATCGACTACCAGCGAGGCGAACCGGCCAGTGATGCGCCGCCGTGGTATTTGCGGCAGGTGACGTGGCGGGATCGGCAGTTGCCTTTGATCAGTTTTGAGGCGGTGTGTGGTGAGGCGATTGTCACGGGGGAGCGTTCGCGGATTGTGGTGCTGAACGCGCTGGGTGGTCGGCCGACGTTGAAGTTTATTGCGCTGGTGATTCAGGGAATTCCGCGGTCGTACAAGCTCGATAGCCAGCTGAGTTATGTGGACGTGCCGCTGTGCCCGCTGGAACTGGCGGCGGTGCAGGTGGGTGAACACGTGGCAAAAGTGCCCGACCTCATGGGGCTAGAAGCCCTGCTGGTCGAATCCGGTTTGGCCTGAACCTCCCTTTCAAAATCCATGAAGATCAAAATGTGGGAGCGAGCAAGCCCGCTCCCACATTTGATCTTCTGTGCCCGCCAAATCCTGGCTCCTACTCAATCTGCGCAAACCGCTCGATCACTGGCTGCTCGCGATGCTCGGCCTGCCATAAGTCATAGGCACTTTGCATTGCTAGCCATAACTGCCCTGTACTCACTCCTGCTCGTTCAAGCCGCACCGCCAAGTCCGGGCTCACAGGCGCATGGCCATGCAAGATCCTTGAGAATGTCTCACGGGCAAACCCAAGGCGCCGGGCCATTTCGGTGATGGTGATGCCCAAGGCTGGAATCACGTCTTCAAGCAGGATTTCTCCGGGGTGAGGTGGGTTGTGCATACCCATATCGATACCTCTACTCAGTGGTAGTCAAGATAATCAACCAGTTCGACCTGATCGTTGAACATCCGAAAAATGATCCGCCAATTTCCACTAATACTGACGGACCAGTAGTCGATCAGGTCGCCTTTCAATTGATGGAAGCGCCAACCAGGCAAGTTCAATGCCTCCGGATGTTCGGCTTTGTCCAGAATGAACAGAACCCGGCGCAAGCGCTTGGTGTGGTTTGCGTTGATGCCTCTGGTTGAACCGGTCTCATAGAAGGTCCGGAGTCCCTTATGTTTCCAACTGACGATCATGGGGTGATTGTGATGCGATACATCACGCTCTGCAACGACCTTGCATCGGGTTGAACGGTAGGATTCATGATGTTTGCCCGTGACATGATTCGGACAGAAAAGGCTAGAGAGGCGAGTTCCGAGCAACAACCTGAAAAGCTCGTCGGAGCATTCTTTGCTATCTGTCGGAATGAGGAGTGTGGGTAGGGCCTTCGGACTTTTCCCGCAAGATTTCGAGCTGTGCATGAACTTGTTGCGGGCAGTCATGGCGGCTAGTCTTCGCTTCGTCATCGCAAAAAACGGTGACACGGACGTGCAAGTCCGGTTACATGTCGGCGCACCAGCGCCCATAGCCATTCAACGGGCGTTTTTTATGCCTGCTGTATTTGTTATGGCGGCTGTGCGTGGGAGACCCTTCGGGGTCTGCCGGGGTCCGATATGCCCGGTCTTGCACACCTGCGCACAGCTGCCACCTTATTTGCGTGCAAGCGGATGAGGGCAGTCTCCATCACATATCGGAGCTGTAAATCATGATTAAAAAACCTACTCCTAATCCGCCCGTCAGCCTCTTCACCGTAAGCCCCCACCAAGACACTGAAACCCTCCTCGTCAACGCCAGCGAAACCTTGTCTTCGCTGAACGCCATGACCTGCAACCTCGCTTTCGACCTGGAACACTCCCAACGCGCAATGTTATTGGCTATTCAGCAAATGGCAGCCTTGGGGCAGTTGCTGGTGGACAGAGCGTTGGAGCAAGTCAGCCCTTCACCCGAACCCCAAATCAGTCCCGAATAGGGACTTATCGTTCCCTTTTTGGGACTGATATTTAACAGTCGACACCGAGCAAATGTGGGAGCTGGCTTGCCTGCGATAGCGATCTGTCAGTTGAAGCTTCCTTGGCTGACCCACCGCCATCGCAGGCAAGCCAGCTCCCAGATTAGATTTTGTGCATCTGGCCGAGCGCGGTGTGCCACAGACTACTTGATCGTTCCCAAAAAGGGACCTATCGTTCCCTTTTTGGGACTCCTTGGTCGCTGCCATGCAAACCTTGCCACTCAGCACTGCACTTTTCACCGCGACCCAACAAAAAGTGCTGGGCCTGCTTTTTGGAAAACCGGACCAAAGCTTCTTCACCAATGAAATCGCTCGCTGGGCCAAGGTGGGCAAGGGCAGCCTCACCCGCGAACTGGAGCGCTTGCAGTTGGCCGGCATCTTGAGCCAGACGCGCCAAGGCAACCAGACCCATTACCAAGCCAACCCCCAGTGCCCGATCTACTCGGAATTGCTCGCCATCGTGCGCAAAACGCTGAGCCTGGACGAGCCCTTGCGCAATGCATTGGCGCCGTTCGCCGAACAACTGACCTGGGCTTTCATCTACGGCTCCATCGCGAAGGGCGATGCGCACTCATCCAGTGACATAGATCTCATGCTGATCGGCGAAAGCCTCAACTACAGTGACGTCATGGAGCAGCTCATGCCGCTTGAAGAGCAACTGGGTCGCACCATCAACCCGACGCTGTACACCCCTGAAGACTGGATCGGCAAATGGAATGCCGGGAACAGTTTTGTGCAGCGGGTGGTGCAGCAGGACAAGATCAATCTGATTGGGGGCAACCCCCTGGAAGCCACGGATGGACAGCAAGGCAAATCTGGAGAATCTGCAACGTAGTGGCGGCCTGAAGGCTGAGCCGCCGGATCGCAAGGAATGTGATGGGCTGATGCGCTCGGCCAGGGACCGGTTGAAGGATGCCAACACGCCTCTGCTCTCGTTTGCCAGCCGGTTCGACCTGGCTTACAACGCCGCCCACGCTATCGCCCTCACAGCCTTGCGTTTGCAAGGTTATCGCTCTGACAAACGCTATCTGGTCTTTCAATGCCTGATCCACACCCTTGGCGCGAGCAAGGTGCAGGTAAGGTTGTTGGCGTTGTGTCATGAGCGACGAAACCTGGCGGAATACGAAGGGTATATGGATGAGGATGAGGCGTTGCTAGGGCAATTGATTGAGAGCGCGAAGGCGCTGTTGGATAGAGTGGAAGACTTGGTGGCCACCCATCAGTGGCAATGACGCGAATATCCTGAACTACACCGAACAAATGTGGGAACGGGCTTGCTCGCGAATGCAGTGTGTCAGTCGGTACATCTGCAACTGAACCACCGCTTTTGCGAGCAAGCCCGCTCCCACATTTTTGATCTTCATTTGGATCAAGGTCTGTGTTTGCTGAAGGTCCGTTACTGCAACCGTAACGATCCGCCGCCGCGCTTGATTGATGCCCCCCTGATTCACTTCTAAGGTAAGCCCACGACACCAACCCCCCCGTGGAGCCACCATGACAACACCCATCACCCCTGACTCGCGCTGGACGCGGCGGCGCGACGAGAAGCAGCGGCGGCTCGGACTGGTCAAGCATTTCGCTGACGGGGCGGTGTTGCCCAGCGATAAAATCGTTGAAGCGCTTGAGGCCCTGATCCTCCCCGGCGATCGTGTGGTGCTGGAAGGCAACAACCAGAAACAGGCCGATTTCCTTTCGCGCTCCCTGGCCAAGGCCGACCCCGCCAGACTCCACGATTTGCACATGATCATGCCGAGTGTCGGCCGTTCCGAGCACCTGGACCTGTTTGAAAAGGGCATCGCGCGCAAGCTGGACTTTTCCTTTGCCGGCACCCAATCCCTGCGCATCAGCCAGTTGCTGGAAGACGGCCTGCTGGAAATCGGCGCGATTCACACCTACATCGAACTCTACGCGCGGCTGGTGGTGGACCTGATCCCCAACGTCGTGCTGTCCGCCGGTTTCATGGCCGATCGCGCGGGCAATATCTACACCGGCGCCAGCACCGAAGACACGCCGGCGCTGATCGAGCCCGCGGCCTTCAGCGATGGCATCGTCATCGTGCAGGTCAACCAGTTGGTGGACGATGTCACCGACTTGCCCCGCGTCGACATCCCGGCGAGCTGGGTGGATTTTGTGGTGGTGGCCGACAAGCCGTTCTACATCGAGCCGCTGTTCACTCGTGACCCGCGCCACATCAAGCCGGTGCATGTGCTGATGGCGATGATGGCGATCCGTGGCATCTACGAAAAACACAATGTGCAGTCGCTCAACCACGGCATCGGTTTCAACACCGCCGCCATTGAGCTGATCCTGCCGACCTACGGCGAATCCCTGGGCCTCAAGGGCAAGATCTGCCGCAACTGGACCCTCAACCCGCACCCGACCCTGATCCCCGCGATTGAAAGCGGCTGGGTCGAAAGCGTGCATTGCTTCGGCACCGAACTGGGCATGGAAAACTACATCGCCGCGCGGCCGGACGTGTTCTTCACCGGCCGCGATGGCACGATGCGCTCCAACCGGATGTTCTGCCAGCTCGCTGGCCAATACGCGGTGGACCTGTTTATCGGCGCCACCCTGCAAGTTGACGGCGACGGCCATTCTTCCACTGTGACCCGTGGCCGCCTCGCCGGTTTTGGCGGCGCGCCGAACATGGGCCATGACCCGCGCGGGCGTCGCCATGGCACCCCGGCGTGGCTGGATATGCGCCACGACGATGCGCCCGAAGCCTTGCTTGAACGCGGTAAAAAACTCGTGGTGCAGATGGTCGAAACCTTCCAGGAAGGCGGCAAGCCGACCTTCGTCGAGACCCTCGACGCCGTTGAAGTCGCGCGCAAAAGCGGCATGCCGTTGGCGCCGATCATGATCTACGGTGACGACGTGACTCACTTGCTCACCGAAGAAGGCATCGCCTACCTCTACAAGGCGCGTTCGCTGGAAGAGCGCCAGGCGATGATCGCTGCCGTGGCCGGGGTGACCGCCATCGGCATGCGCCACAACCCCAAAGACACCGCGCGCATGCGCCGTGAAGGCTTGATCGCCTTGCCCGAAGACCTCGGCATTCGCCGCACCGACGCCACCCGCGAATTGCTGGCTGCCAAAAGCGTGGCCGATCTGGTGGACTGGTCCGGTGGCCTGTACAACCCGCCCGCCAAGTTCAGGAGTTGGTAAATGCGCGCCCTCAAACTGCATGAACTCAGCCTCGCTGATCGCCTGGCGGACCTGGCCGTCGATGCGTTGATCGATGAGGCAGACCTGTCGCCCAAACCGGCCCTGGTGGACCGTCGCGGCAACGGCGCCCACAGCGATTTGCACCTGGGCCTGATGCACGCCTCGGCGCTGTCGTTATGGCCGATGTTCAAGGAAATGGCCGAGGCGGCGATTGAGTTTGGTGAAGTCGGATTGCCCCTGCGAGAAGCCCTCGGGCGAATCGGCCGCGAAGGTGAGCAAGCGATGCTCATCACCACCAATGGCGTGAATACCCATCGCGGTGCGATCTGGGCGCTCGGTTTGCTCACGGCAGCCGCAGCGCTGGAGCCTCGCGCTGTCACGCTGACGGCAGCAAAACTGGCGCTGCTTAACGACCGCTACGCGCCACAACCCATGAGCCACGGCGCGCAAGTGGCCCAACGCTACGGCGCACGCGGCGCCCGTGAAGAAGCCCAACTTGGCTTCCCTTCGGTTGTGCAACGCGGCCTGCCGCAACTGCGCAAAAGCCGCCAACAAAACAGCGGCGAACAGAACGCCCGGTTGGACGCACTGCTCGCCATCATGACCGACCTCGCCGACACCTGCGTGCTCTACCGCGCAGGCCCCGAAGGCATCAGCGCGATGCAACAAGGCGCCCAAGCTGTCCTCGACGCGGGCGGCAGCGCAACCCTCGCCGGGCGCCGCCAATTACACGAACTAGACCAACACTTACTGGCCCTGAATGCCTCCCCCGGCGGCGCCGCCGACCTGTTGGCCGCCTGCCTGTTTATCGACCGCCTCGACGGAGCGTTTTGATGGAAACCTTATCCTTTGAATTCCCCGCCGGGCAGCCGCCGAAAGGCCGTGCGCTGGTGGGTTGCGTCGGCTCCGGCGACCTCGAGGTGCTGCTGGAACCGGGCACGCCCGGCACGCTGACCATTCAGGTGCAAACCTCGGTCAATGGCGCCGAGCAACGTTGGCAGCATCTGTTCGATCGCATCTTTCTGGAGCAGACGCCACCGGCCTTGAAGATCGATATCCACGATTTTGGCGCCACCCCTGGTGTGGTGCGTCTGCGTCTGGAGCAGGGCTTCGAGGAGATTGGCCATGACTGACTTGCTCAACAAACACAGCTTCGTTGAACTCGGCGCGCGGCAGCGGGCCAAGGCGCTGCTGGACGCGGGCTCTTTTCGCGAACTGATCGACCCGTTCCAACGCGTCATGTCGCCGTGGCTCAGCCGCCAGGGCGTGGTGCCGCAGGCGGATGACGGCGTGGTGATCGCCAAGGGCAGCATCGACGGTTTACCGGTTGTAATCGCTGCCATCGAAGGCAATTTTCAGGGCGGCAGCCTCGGTGAAGTCGGCGGCGCGAAAATCGCTGGCGCGCTGGAGTTGGCGGCTGAAGACAACCGCAAAGGTTTGCCGACTCGCGCAGTGTTGCTGCTGGAAACCGGCGGCGTGCGCTTGCAGGAAGCCAACTTGGGTCTGGCGGCGATTGCCGATATCCATGCCGCGATTGTCGACCTGCGCCAATACCAGCCGGTGATCGGCGTGGTGGCGGGCAGTGTCGGCTGCTTTGGCGGGATGTCCATCGCGGCAGGCCTGTGCAGCTATCTCGTGGTTACCCGTGAAGCGCGTTTGGGCCTCAATGGCCCGCAGGTGATCGAGCAGGAAGCCGGGCTTGAAGAGTACGACTCCCGCGACCGACCTTTTATCTGGAGCCTTACCGGCGGCGAGCAACGTTTCAACAGTGGTTTGGCCGACCGCTATGTGGCCGACGATGTAGCGCAAGTCCAACAGACCGTCACCGCACTGCTGCAACAAGGCGTGCCGACTCAACAACGCAGCCGTCAGGCCGAGTTTTACCTCGCGCGTCTGGCTGAACTCGACGCCACGCCGCAGATCGACCCGGCCACGGTGCGCGCGCTGTATCAAGGAGAACGCTCATGAGAGGGTTGCAGTGGTTCAACGCATTGAGCGCTGGCGCAACGCCTGTTGAGGGTTTGCCGGACTCGTTGAAAGTCGCCGATGGCGTATTGGGTGAACAGGCGGTGCGCTTTATCGCCGTGGTCACTGACCCGCAGAATCGCTTCCCCCGCGCCCGTAATGGCGAAGTCGGCTTGCTCGAAGGCTGGGGCCTCGCCAAAGCGGTGGATGAAGCCATCGCCCGTGGCGACAAACGCCCGATCATCGCCATCGTCGATGTGCCGAGCCAGGCGTATGGTCGTCGCGAAGAAGCCCTCGGCATCCACCAAGCCCTGGCCGCCGCTGCCGACAGCTACGCCCGCGCTCGTCTCGCCGGGCACCCGGTGATCGCGCTGCTGGTGGGCAAGGCCATGTCCGGCGCGTTTCTCGCCCACGGTTACCAGGCCAACCGCCTGATTGCCCTGCGCGACCCCGGCGTGATGGTGCACGCCATGGGCAAGGCCTCGGCCGCGCGGGTGACCTTGCGCAGCGTCGAAGAACTTGAGGCACTCGCTGCCAGCGTGCCGCCGATGGCTTATGACATCGAGAGTTACGCCAGCCTTGGTTTGCTCTGGGAAACCTTGTCGGTCAGCCAGATTGAACAGCCCACGCCGGACGACGTGGCGCGGGTCAGCGATTGCTTGCTGAATGCGATCAAGGATGTTGATGGCCGCGATTTGAGCAGTCGTCTCGGCGCCACTAACCGCGCGGCTTCCAGCCATGTGCGCGAGTTGTTGCGGGAGCAGTGGTGAACGCGCACGACTTGCTCTGGGGCATGACCCCGGCGCATCTGCCTGCCGAGGCTCCGGCCTGGGCGGTGGAGGCGATCAGCGCCGGCCACCCGGTGGTGGTGCGTCGCGCCGTCGCCGAGCCGGGCTTTGTGGCGGTTGGCGTGCGCGGGCGTTTGCGTGAACAGCGTTTTGCCGCCGTGATGCCAGCGGCTGCCGTACAGCGGTGTGTAACGCCGCAAGCGTTACGCAGTGTTATCTCGCCTCGGGACTTACCCGCATTGCGCGCACTCGCAACGCTACGGCCAGTGCTGGCGGACGAAGACTGGGGCGTCACGGGCAGCGCAGGTTTTGAGCTGGCCACAGGCATTGAAGCGCTGCATGAACAGAGCGATCTGGATTTGATCCTGCGCACCCCTGAGCCTTTGACGCGTGGTGATGCAGAAGATCTGCTGGCAATCCTCGACACCGCGCCATGCGCCGTGGACCTGCAACTGCAAACGCCCTTCGGCGCCGTTGCCCTGCGTGATTGGGCTGGTGGATCGCGGCGAGTACTGCTGAAAACCGCCAGCGGCGCGCACCTGGTGCTCGATCCGTGGCAGGCCGTGGCATGAGCAGCCTTCTGGTGTTTCCGGGGCAGGGCGCCCAACGGCCGGGCATGCTCCGGCCGTTGAGCGCCGAGGTGCTGGATGAAGCCAGTGACGCCTTGGGTGAAGACGTTCGCGCGCTTGATTCTGCGCACGCCCTTGAGTCGACGCGTGCCGTGCAGCTTTGCCTGTTAATTGCTGGCGTGGCGAATGCCCGCTTGCTGCAACACACCCCGGATTACGTCGCGGGCCTGTCCATCGGTGCCTACCCGGCAGCGGTGATCGCAGGCGCCCTGGGGTTTGCAGACGCCGTGAAACTGGTCAGCCTGCGCGGCGAGTTGATGCAAAGCGCTTATCCACAAGGCTATGGAATGACGGCGATTATCGGTCCGGAGTTATCCACAGTCGAAAAGCTGCTGGCCGAAATCCACAGCCCCGAAACCCCGGTGTACCTCGCCAATATCAACGCCGACAACCAGACCGTCATTGCGGGGAGCGACGAAGCCATGAAGTGCGTCGCTAACCGCATCAAAGGCAACGGCGTCGCCAAGCGCTTGGCTGTGAGCGTGCCGTCCCACTGCGCGTTACTGGAGCAACCGGCCCAGGCATTGGCGCAAGCCTTCGTCACACTCAAGACGCCGCGCATCACTTACCTGAGCAGCACCCGCGCGCGGCCGATCCACAACCCCGAGCAACTGCGCGATGACCTGGCCTTCAACATGTGCCGCGTCGTCGACTGGCGCGGCACCGTGCAAAGCGCCTACGAGCGCGGGGTGCGCCTGCAAATCGAACTGCCGCCGGGCGCGGTGCTGACCGGCCTGTCACGCCGTGTGTTTGAACAAGGCACCGTAATCGCCTGCGAAGGCGCGCGCCTGGACACCTTGCAGGCCCTGCTGCAAGAGGAGGAGCGCCGCCACCGATAAAGCACCACCCAAGGCTTTCGAAGCACAAAAACAACAATTTCGAACGAGCACTTTGAGGACAACAACCATGATTATTTACGGTGTGGCATTGCTGGCGATCTGCATGTTGGCGGGCGTGATCCTGGGCGACATGCTCGGCGTGTTGCTGGGCGTCAAATCCAATGTGGGCGGGGTGGGGATCGCGATGATCCTGCTGATCTGCGCGCGCTTGTGGATGCAAAAACGCGGTGGCATGACCAAGGATTGTGAAATGGGCGTCGGTTTCTGGGGCGCCATGTACATCCCGGTGGTGGTGGCGATGGCCGCGCAACAAAACGTGGTGACCGCCCTGCACGGCGGCCCGGTCGCGGTGCTGGCGGCCATCGGTTCGGTGGTGGTGTGCGGCTGCACCATTGCCCTGATCAGCCGCACACACAAGGGCGAACCATTACCCGCTGAAGAGCCGCTGATCATCGCTGCGGGAGGTCGCTGATATGTGGCCTCTTATCCAGAAAGGCTTGGAAAATAACGGCCTCGTCACCGCGTTTGCCTTCGTCGGCGTGGTGATGTGGATTTCTGTGGTGCTGTCCAAGCGCCTGACGTTCGGGCGCATTCATGGCTCGGCGATTGCCATCGTCATCGGGCTGGTGCTGGCCTGGGTGGGCGGCACCGTGACCGGCGGGCAAAAAGGCCTGGCGGATATGGCGCTGTTCTCGGGAATCGGTTTGATGGGCGGTGCGATGTTGCGTGACTTTGCCATCGTCGCCACGGCGTTTGAAGTGCAAGCCACCGAGGCGCGCAAGGCCGGGTTGATCGGTGCAATTGCGCTGCTGTTGGGCACGGTGCTGCCGTTTATTGTGGGCGCGAGCCTGGCGTGGGCGTTTGGTTATCGTGATGCGATCAGCATGACCACCATTGGTGCCGGCGCGGTGACCTATATCGTCGGGCCGGTGACCGGTGCGGCGATTGGCGCGACGTCGGATGTGATGGCGTTGTCGATTGCCACGGGGTTGATCAAGGCGATTCTGGTGATGGTCGGCACGCCAGTGGCGGCGCGCTGGATGGGGCTGGATAACCCGCGTTCGGCGATGGTGTTTGGCGGGTTGGCCGGGACGGTCAGCGGCGTGACGGCTGGGCTGGCGGCGACGGATCGGCGGTTGGTGCCGTATGGGGCGTTGACCGCGACGTTTCATACCGGGCTGGGGTGTTTGCTCGGGCCTTCGGTGCTGTATTTCATTGTGCGTGGCTTGGTCGGCTGACGATCGTTCCCACGCTCCGCGTGGGAATGCCTCTTGTGACGCTCTGCGTCACGGGCTCAACAGCGGACGCGGAGCGTCCAGG
The DNA here is from genome assembly GCF_002022275.1 of Pseudomonas fluorescens. Taxonomy (GTDB): domain Bacteria; phylum Pseudomonadota; class Gammaproteobacteria; order Pseudomonadales; family Pseudomonadaceae; genus Aquipseudomonas; species Aquipseudomonas fluorescens_AJ. Next base: position 209,345 of record NZ_MSDF01000014.1, on the reverse strand, counting down.
GCTGCATTCCCACGCGGAGCGTGGGAACGATCAGTGGTCAGGTTTGGCGGTTGGCGTACATCCGGCACTCCGCCAACAGCGCCAGCAAGTTCGGGTCGCGCTCCTTGGCCTTCAAAAAGACCACCCCAATATGCTGCTGCAACCGATACCGCGGCTGCAGCGGTATCAGCTTCACGCGGTTCTCATACACCGCCGCAATCCGCCCCGGCAGCAGCGCATAACCCACGCCCGAGCTGACCATGCTCAGCAGGGTGAAGATGTCATTGACCTGCATCGCCACTTTTGGCTCGAACCCCGCCTGCTTGAACACTCGGTTGCCATCCTGGTGGGTGGCGAAGCCTTGGGTGAGGGTGATAAAGGTGGCGTCACGCATGTCGGCGAGGTCGATTTGCTGTTCGCGGTCGAAGGGTGAGTCTGCCGGCGTGGCGAGGAAGATGTCGTCGGTAAACAGCGCGATCTGCTCGCAATCAGGGTCGTTGGCGCGCTCGTCGAGGGAGATGAGGATCGCGTCCACTTCCATGTTCTTTAGCTTGTAGAGCAGGTCGAAGTTGGAACCCAGGATCAGGTCGATGTTGAGTTCGCTGCGGCGGATCTTCAGGCCCATGATCAGCTGCGGCACGGTCTTGACCGTGAGCGAGTACAGCGAGCCCAGCTTGAAGCGTTCGGCAGAGAAGCCGGCGGCTTCGCGGGTCAGGCGTACGCTGTCGACCACATCCGCCACCAGTTTCTGCGCGCGCTCTTCCAGCACATAGGCGCTTTCCAGCGGCGTGAGGTTGCGGCCTTCGTGCTTGAACAGCGGGCAGCGCAACGCGTTTTCAAGGGAGTGAATCGCGCGGTGCACGCTGACGTTGCTGGTTTGCAACTCGGCGGCGGCGCGGGCCAGGTTGCCGGTGCGCATGAACGCCAGGAAGATTTCGAGTTTCTTGAGGGTAAATTCTTCGTCGATCAGCATGGCCGTGACTCTTGTTCGAATGCCGTCGATTGTGCCCCTAAAACCAGTTCACTCCCAGCCATGTACTGCCCAGGCCCAGCAGCACGCCGACGACGATCAGCCAGATCGCGTTCAGCCGCGTGTAATACACCACGGCGGCGCTGGCCAGGGTCAGCACCAGGCTGGTGGTGTTGTTTTCCAGGCTGTTCATCAGGATGTAAGTGGAGGCGAGGATCAGGCCAATGGAAATCGGCAGCAGGCTGCGTTTAACGCGCTGCACCCACGGCGTTTGGGTGTGTTTTTCCAGCCAGCCTGCGCCGAGGTAAGCCAGCACCGAGCAGGGCACCAATTTGGCCAGCAAGGCCACCAGTGCACCGGGCAGGCCTGCCGTCTGTTGGCCGATAAACACCAGGAACATGCCATTGGGCCCCGGCAGTGCCTGGGACAGGGCGAAGAAGGCGACAAATTGTGCGTCGGTGATCCAGTGCATATCGACGACGGTGTAGCGGTGGATATCACCGATGGCCACGGTGTTGCCGCCAATCGCCATCAACGACCACAGCGCGCATTGGATCATCAGGTGCAGGAGGACGGTTTGCATCAGCCGCCTACCTTTTTCGAGTCGATGAAACTCAGCGCCAGGGAGCTGGGGATGGCGATCAGCAGCACCATCCACAACGGCAGCACCAGCACGGCCATCAATACGAACGTCAGCACAAAGGCGCTGTAATTGGCCACGTTACGCGGCATCGCCTTGAGCAAGCGCAGCGTTGTGCCGAGCATCAGGCCCGTGGCAATTGGCATCACCGCGCCGAAAATCTGCTGCACCACAACATGGCTCCACCACTTGGCGTAGGCGAACCCGGCCAGCACGGTGATGATCGAGGGGAACAGGTACAGCCCGCACACGGTCACAACCGCACCCGGCAAGCCATGCAGGCGCCGGCCGAAGATGATGCCGACGTTACCTATGTTCGGGCCGGGGAAAAACTGGCCGGTGGTCAGCAGTTCATTGAAGCCTTGCTCGGTGACCCAGCGCCTGCGGTCAACCATCATCTGCCGCGCCCAGGGCATCACGCCGCCAAAGCCGAACAGGCCGACCATGGCGAAGTTGTAAAACAACTGCCACAGAGTGGGTTGAGGCTGTTCAGGTTCGAGTGCGGGCATGGGGGGTACCGATGAGGTGTTTTTATGTGGGAGCTGGCGAATGATCTACGGACGTGTGTATTTGGGCAAATGAAGAAAGGGTGTTACCTGATAGTGAGTGAGTAGCGTCAGAATGCTCAAGGTGATAACGGTTATTCGAGGTGAGTGACACATGTATCACGGGGAACGATTCAACGCCTGGAGCCATTTGCTCGGGGCGGTTGCGGCCTGTATCGGCGCTGTGTGGATGTTGGTGGTGGCGAGCCTGGACGGCAGCCCCTGGAAGATCGTCAGCGTCGCTATTTATGGTTTTACGTTGATGGTGCTGTACAGCGCGTCAACCGTGTACCACAGCGTGCGCGGGCGGCGAAAAGAGATCATGCAGAAGGTTGATCACTTTTCGATCTACCTGTTGATTGCCGGCAGCTACACGCCGTTTTGCCTGGTGACGCTGCGCGGGCCTTGGGGCTGGTCGCTGTTCGGCGTCGTGTGGGGGCTGGCGGTCATCGGCATTCTGCAGGAGATCAAGCCGCGTTCCGAAGCTCGGATTTTGTCGATTGTGATCTACGCGGTGATGGGCTGGATCGTGCTGGTGGCGGTCAAGCCGCTGCTCGCCGCGCTGGGCACGGCGGGGTTTGTGTGGCTGGCGTCGGGCGGGGTGTTGTACACCGTGGGCATTATCTTTTTCGCCCTGGAGGACCGCCTGCGGCATTCCCATGGGATCTGGCACTTGTTTGTGATCGGCGGCAGCTTGCTGCATTTTGTGGCGATCATGCATTACGTGCTCTGACCTGTGGGAGCTGGCTTGCCTGCGATGCAGGCGACTCGGTCTATCCGTTACACCGAGGTGATGCTATCGCAGGCAAGCCAGCTCCCACATTTTTGATCCGGTTTGCAAAGGTCGGGTTTAGAAATCGCCCCAGAGCTGTTGGGCGACGGCCAGCGCCACTACGGGCGCCGTCTCGGTGCGCAGCACGCGCGGGCCGAGGCGGGCGGCGTGGTAGCCAGCCGTTTGGGCAGTTTGGACCTCACCGTCAGTCAGCCCGCCTTCAGGCCCGATCAGGAAGGCCAGGCTCGACGGCTTGGTGTGGCTGATCATCGGTTCGGCAACCGGGTGCAGCACCAGCTTCAACTGCGCTTCGGTTTGCTTGAGCCAGTCGGCCAGCAGCAGCGGCGGGTGAATCACCGGCACCGTGGAGCGGCCGCATTGCTCGCACGCGCTGATCGCCACCTGGCGCCAGTGCAGCAGGCGTTTGTCGGCGCGTTCGTCCTTGAGGCGCACTTCGCAGCGGTCGGTGAAAATCGGCGTGATCGCGTTGACCCCCAGTTCGGTGGCTTTCTGAATCGCCCAATCCATGCGCTCGCCCCGGGACAGGCCCTGGCCGAGGTGGATGTGCAGCGGTGATTCGGCCTGCCCGGCAAAGCTTTCTGTGAGTTGCACGGTGACGCGCTTCTTGCCGACTTCCAGCAGGCTGCCCAGAAATTCCTGGCCGGAACCGTCGAACAGTTGCACGGCGTCGCCTTCGGTCATGCGCAACACACGGCTGATGTAATGCGCCTGGGCTTCGGGCAGTTCATGGTCGCCAATGCTCAGCGGGGTGTCGGTGAAAAAGCGGGACAGTCTCATTTCTGTTCTCTGGAAATTGGTGTGCACAGTGGCCGCGGAGCGTCTTGGGCTGCATTCCCACGCAGAGCGTGGGAACGATCATGTGTTTAGCCTGGATCGCGGAAATCCGGGTGGAAGTTTTCCGGTACTGCCACGCTGACCTTGCTGTTGGTGGCGATATCGATCCCTTCACTGGCCACTTCAGCCAGGAAGTCGATCTGTTCCGGCGTAATCACATACGGCGGCAGGAAATACACCACGCTGCCCAACGGCCGCAACAGCGCGCCGCGTTCGAGGGCGTGTTCGAACACCTTCAAACCACGGCGTTCCTGCCACGGGTAGGCGGTTTTTGTGGCCTTGTCCTGCACCATCTCGATTGCCAATACCATGCCGGTCTGGCGCACTTCCGACACGTGCGGGTGGTCGACCAGGTGCGCGGTGGCGGTCGCCATGCGCTGCGCCAGGGCCTTGTTGTTTTCGATGACGTTGTCTTCTTCGAAAATATCCAGGGTCGCCAGGGCGGCCGCGCACGCCAGCGGGTTGCCGGTGTAGCTGTGGGAATGCAGGAAGGCGCGCAGGGTCGGGTAGTCGTCGTAGAAGGCGTCGTACACGTCATCGGTGGTGACCACGGCGGCCAGCGGCAGGTAGCCGCCGGTCAGCGCCTTGGACAGGCACAGGAAGTCCGGGCGGATGCCGGCTTGTTCGCACGCAAACATGCTGCCGGTGCGGCCAAAACCTACGGCAATTTCGTCGTGGATCAGGTGCACGCCATAACGGTCGCAGGCTTCGCGCAGCAGTTTGAGGTACACCGGGTGGTACATGCGCATGCCGCCGGCGCCCTGGATCAACGGCTCGACGATCACGGCGGCGACGGTGGAATGGTTGTCGGCCAGGGTCTGTTCCATGGCCAGGAACATGTTGCGCGAGTGTTCTTCCCAGCTCATGCCGTCGGGGCGCAGGTAGCAGTCCGGGCTCGGTACTTTAATGGTGTCGAGCAGCAGCGCTTTGTAAGTCTCGGTAAACAGCGGCACATCGCCCACCGACATCGCGGCGATGGTTTCGCCGTGGTAGCTGTTGGTCAGGGTGACGAAACGTTTTTTATTCGGAAGACCACGGTTGAGCCAGTAGTGAAAGCTCATTTTCAGCGCAACTTCGATGCACGATGAGCCGTTATCGGCGTAGAAGCAGCGGGTCAGGCCCTCCGGCGTCATCTTGACCAGACGCTCGGACAGCTCGATCACCGGCTGGTGGCTGAAACCGGCAAGAATCACGTGCTCCAACTGGTCGACCTGATCCTTGATGCGCTGATTGATGCGCGGATTGGCGTGGCCGAACACGTTGACCCACCAGGAACTGACAGCGTCGAGGTAGCGCTTGCCTTCGAAGTCTTCCAGCCACACGCCTTCACCGCGTTTGATCGGGATCAGCGGCAGTTGCTGGTGGTCTTTCATCTGGGTGCAGGGATGCCACAGCACCGCGAGGTCGCGTTGCATCCACTCGTTGTTCAGGCCCATCGTGTTATCTCCTCGAAGCGGTCCTGCAGCTGGCGCAGGCGTAACAATCGCGCAAGCCTATGCAATGGATGGCTGCGTCACAACCCATTAAGCGTGAATTGGCAGTAAACGCAGGACGATCTGTCACGTTTCTTGGGAATAGTCCTTAATCGATTGTTAACGTACTGTGCATACTCTCAAGATCGTATTTCTCGATATTTCAAAGCAAAATTTTCAGCTTTAACTCGATAGATAATTCGCTAGTCTTGGGCACAGCTCTTACGGGATTTGGGACATGCAGCTACGTAATTCAAAGGCCCGCTATGGTTGGGTCAGCATGGTGTTGCACTGGGGCGTTGCCCTGGTGGTGTTTGGTTTGTTCGCGCTGGGCCTGTGGATGGTCGGTCTCGACTACTACGACGCCTGGCGCAAAGACGCGCCGGACTTGCACAGAAGCATCGGCATTACGCTGTTCGCCCTGATGCTGGTGCGCATTGTCTGGCGCCTGGTCAGCCCGCCGCCGCCACCGCTGGCCAGCTACAGTCGTCTGACCCGTATCGGCGCTGCATTTGGCCACGCGTTCCTTTATCTGGCGCTGTTTGCCGTGATGATTGCCGGGTACCTGATTTCCACCGCAGACGGTGTCGGTATTTCGGTGTTTGGCCTGTTTGAGATTCCTGCCGTGATTTCCGGGCTACCGGATCAGGCAGACAACGCCGGCCTGGTGCATTTGTACCTCGCCTGGGTGTTGGTAGTTTTCGCCGGTTTGCACGGCGTGGCTGCGTTGAAACACCACTTTATCGATCGTGACGCGACCCTGACGCGAATGCTGGGGCGCAAAGCCTGATGTTCAACCTCGACTCACAAGGAATAGAAAGCATGTTGAAAAAGACTCTCGCCGCTCTGGCCATCGGTTCCGCCCTGCTGTCCGCAGGCACCGCGATGGCCGCTGACTACAAGATCGACAAGGAAGGCCAGCACGCCTTCATCGACTGGAAAATCAGCCACCTGGGCTACAGCTACGTCCACGGCACCTTCAAGGACTGGGACGGTACTTTCAGCTGGGATTCGGCCAAGCCTGAAGACAGCAAAATCGCCGTCGACGTGAAAACCGCCAGCCTGTGGTCCAACCACGCAGAGCGCGACAAGCACATCGCCAGTAAAGATTTCCTGGACGTTGGCAAGTTTGCCGATGCCAAGTTCGTGTCCACTTCGGTTAAATCCACCGGCGCAAAAACCGCTGACGTGACCGGCGACCTGACCTTCCACGGCGTGACCAAGCCTGTGACCTTCAAGGCCACGTTCAACGGCGAAGGTAAAGATCCATGGGGCGGCGAACGTGCTGGCTTCAACGCCACCACCACGCTGCAACTGAACGACTTCGGCATCAAAGGCCCAGGCCCGACTTCCCAGACTGTCGACCTGGACATCTCGCTGGAAGGTGTCAAAGCGAAGTAATTTTCGCCGAGCACAAAAAAACCGGATCGAGAGATCCGGTTTTTTTGTGCCTGGAACGCGGTCAAATGTGGGAGCTGGCTTGCCTGCGATAGCGGTGTGTCAGTTGAAGCATATTTCACTGATGCACCGCTATCGCAGGCAAGCCAGCTCCCACAGAAAAGCCCATTTGATTTTGCTCAATCGAAAAAAAAGCCCCGCATCTTTCGATGCGGGGCTTTTTTATACCGCGTTGAAACTAGCGGTTGCGGGTCAGCAACGCCGGTTTCTCACCACGAGGACGGCCTGGCAGTTGGTCCAACTGCTCGGGTGTCGGGAAGCGATCCGCTTTCGACTCCTTGTGGATGATCTTCGGCGCCGGGCCACCGCGCGGGTTCTGCACGGCGGGCTCGGACGAACGAGGCTGGTCGTCACGGGCCGGACGACGGTTGTTGCTGTTGCGCGAGTCTTCACGACGTGCCTGACCGTCACGCGGTGCGCCGTTACGCGGGCCGCTGCGCTTGGCAGGCGGCGTACCGGTGGTGCCGCCGCTGCTGTTGCGCGGGCCGTTCTGACGGCCGCCCTGTGGCTGGCCGCCACGTGGGGCGCCGCTGCCAGTACCGGCACCTGCGCCTTGTGCCGGAGCACCCGGACGACGACCACGGCCCTGGGCCGGTTTGGCCTGTGGCACGTAGTCAACGCGGTTACCGAAGTTATCCACGTCGTCGTCAAGGAACTCGTCCGGCGCGCGGTCGGCGGCGGCACGTGGTGGCTGGCTCGGCTGGCGCTGTTCGCGGGCCGGGGTGCCTTCACGGGGCTTCTGCTCGCGGGCCGGGCGTTCGCCACGGCCGCTGTTGGCAGGCGCTTTTTCTTTGCCGCCCTTGTCTTTGCCCTTGTCGCGACGACCACCGCCACCACCGCCGCCATTCGGGCCATCGCCCTTCGGACCGCGTGGGTTGCGTGGGTTACGCACGTCCGGACGCTCGCGCGCTTCAGGCTTTTCAGCCTCCACGGAACTGGCATCGAAGCCCATCAGGTCGCCGTCGGCGATTTTCTGCTTGGTCATGCGCTCGATGCTTTTCAGCAGTTTTTCTTCGTCCGGTGCAACCAGGGAGATGGCCTCACCCGAACGACCGGCACGGCCGGTACGGCCGATACGGTGCACATAGTCTTCGTCGACGTTTGGCAGCTCGAAGTTGACTACGTGTGGCAACTGGTCGATATCCAGGCCGCGGGCGGCGATATCGGTAGCAACCAGGATGCGCACGGAGCCGGCCTTGAAGTCGGCCAGGGCTTTGGTGCGCGCGTTCTGGCTCTTGTTGCCGTGGATGGCGACGGCGGTGAGGCCGTGCTTGTCCAGGTACTCGGCCAGACGGTTGGCGCCGTGCTTGGTGCGGGTGAACACCAGCACCTGTTCCCAGGCGCCTGCGGTGATCAGGTGGGCCAGCAGCGAGCGCTTGTGGCTGGCGGCCAGGCGGAAGACGCGTTGTTCGATACGCTCGACCGTGGTGTTCGGCGGCGTGACTTCGATGCGTTCCGGGTTGTGCAGCAGCTTGCCGGCCAGGGCGGTGATGTCTTGAGAGAACGTTGCCGAGAACAGCAGGTTCTGACGTTTGGCCGGCAGGCGGGCGAGGACCTTTTTCACGTCATGGACAAAGCCCATGTCGAGCATGCGGTCGGCTTCGTCCAGCACGAGGATTTCCACGTGGGACAAGTCGACGCTGCCTTGGCCGCACAGGTCGAGCAAACGACCCGGGCAGGCTACCAGCACGTCCACACCACGGGACATGGCCTGAACCTGTGGGTTCATGCCGACGCCGCCGAAGATGCAGGCGCTGACGAACTTCAGGTCGCGGGCATACAGCTTGAAGCTGTCGTGCACCTGGGCGGCGAGTTCGCGGGTAGGGGTCAGGACCAGTACGCGCGGTTGGCGCGGGCCGTGACGCTGGGATTTGTCCGGGTGACCATTGGGAAACAACCGCTCCAGAATCGGGAGGGCGAAGCCGCCGGTTTTACCAGTACCTGTCTGAGCCGCAACCATCAGGTCGCGACCTTGCAACACGGCGGGAATGGCCCGCTGTTGCACCGGAGTAGGCTCGGTATAGCCCGCTGCCTCGATGGCGCGGACTAAAGCCTCGGAGAGACCGAGGGAAGCAAAGGACATGAGTAATCCTGTTTTAGTTAGGGCTTGGCCCAAAGGGATAATCTTGCCGGGCGTGAATGGCGCTTAGGGGAGCGAAATCCCGTCCGGTCCTGCTGCGTCTGGCGGGCACTCCACCGGCTCGCGCGGGCTGAAAGCTGCGCAGTAGCTGGGTTGGGTGCCTTTTTCAAGACCTCAGCGGCCGGGCGTAAGCCTGGCGGAAAGGCCGGAGTATAACAGAGCAATCACGGCGCGCCGCTTTCCTGCTGCTCAACGGTGTGTTCTGACGCGGTAATGGCCTGGATTCCACCATATTTGGCACTCAAGACAGCGTACGCCGGTTCCTGTTTGAAGCGTTTGAGCTCGGCGGCAAAGCGCTGCACCAGCAGGTCCATGCCGGCGCCACGGCGCACGGCGAGAAATTGCTGCTGGCGGCTGACCACCAACGGCGCCTGGCTGATCTTGCCTTCCAGGCCCAGGGCCTTGATGACATGCTGGCCGACTCGGCGATCGGTGATCACCAGGTCGATGCGCCCCAGCGCCAATTTGCCGAAGTTCGCCTCATGGCTGGGCGCCGGCTCGCGGTTGAACAGGCTGGATTCGCTGAACGCTTCGCCGTACAGGTAACCTGGCGACGTGCCGACAGTCAGGCCGCGCAGGTCGTCGAGCGTCTCGACCGGATGCGGGCGTTCGTTGGCGTAGAACAGCGCAAATTCAACGTCTGACAGCGGTTCGCTGGGGTACAGCAACAGGGTGTCGCGGTCGTGGCTGTGGAAAATATCCAGTGCGCCATCGGCATGGCCTTGGTCGAGCATCGCCAGGCAGCGTTTCCAGGGCAGGAATTGCCATTCGACTTCAACACCCAAGCGCTGAAACACAATCACCGTGGTTTCATAATCCAGCCCGCGCATGGTGCCTTTGTCTTCGTACACATAAGGCGCCCAAGGCTCAGTGACAATGCGCAGTTTCTCGCCGAAAGCACTGAGGCTCAGGAGAGTAAAAAGCACGGCGGTCAACAACTTGAGAATGACGGGCATGCCCTGAGATTACGACGGCCTTGCCTTAAAGAGAAGCTCTGGCATGCGCATTGGCGGGCAGGGGCGGAACAAAAAGGCCCTCGTCGAGACGAGGGCCTGGGCACTGGCGGGAAAACCTCAGCGTGGCAGCTTGAGATTGTTCCAGATAGCCAGGCTCGGCTCAGCCTGGTTCAGGGTGTAGAAGTGCAACCCTGGCGCGCCGCCTTGCAGCAGGCGCTCGCACATTTCGCTGATGACCTGCTCGCCGAATGACTGGATGCTTTTGACGTCGTCGCCATAGGCTTCCAGTTGCTTGCGCACCCAGCGTGGGATTTCAGCACCGCAGGCGTCGGAAAAGCGCGCCAGCTTGCTGTAGTTGGTGATCGGCATGATGCCCGGCACGATCGGAATGTTCACGCCCATCGCCCGTACACGCTCGACGAAGTAGAAATAGCTGTCGGCGTTGAAGAAGTACTGGGTGATCGCGCTATTGGCGCCAGCGTTGGCCTTGCGCACGAAGTTCTGCAAATCGTCTTCGAAGTTGCGCGCCTGGGGGTGCATCTCCGGGTAAGCCGCCACTTCGATGTGGAAGTGATCGCCGCTTTCTTCGCGGATGAAGCTCACCAGGTCATTGGCGTAGCGCAGCTCACCGCTGGCCATGCCCATGCCGGACGGCAGGTCGCCACGCAGGGCGACGATGCGCTTGATACCGGCGCCTTTGTATTGGGTCAGCAGGCTGCGCAAGTCGGCCTTGCTGTCACCCACACACGACAAGTGCGGAGCGGCAGGCACTTTGACCTGGCTTTCCAGCTGCAGCACGGTGTTGATCGTGCGGTCACGGGTCGAGCCGCCGGCGCCGTAGGTGCAGGAGAAGAAGTCGGGGTTGTAGCTGGCCAACTGCGTGGCAGTGGCCATCAGTTTTTCATGCCCAGCATCGGTCTTGGTCGGGAAGAACTCGAAGCTGTAGCGACGGTCTTGGGACATGGTAATACCCTTGGGAACTCGAAAGCCTGTGAGGCATGTGGGCGCCTGGCTTTTGTGGGAGCCGGGCTTGCCCGCGATGCAGGCACCTCGGTATTTCAGGTATACCGAGGTGATGCTATCGCAGGCAAGCCAGCTCCCACCTTAAAGCTGGCGCCTACAGGGCTGCTTAGTAGCGGTAAGCGTGCGGCTTGAACGGACCTTCAACGGTCACGCCGATGTAGTCGGCCTGGGTCTTGGTCAGTTGAGTCACCACGCCGCCGAAGCCGCGGACCATTTCCAGGGCCACTTCTTCGTCGAGTTTCTTCGGCAGTACTTCCACGGTCAGGCGCTCGGCTTTCTGAGCGGGCGACAGGTCGGCGTATTTCTGTTCGAACAGGAAGATCTGCGCCAGTACCTGGTTGGCGAACGAGCCATCCATGATGCGGCTTGGGTGGCCAGTGGCGTTACCCAGGTTAACCAAGCGGCCTTCAGCCAGCAGGATCAGGTAGTCGTCGTTCTGTGGGTCGAAATCGCCAGCGCCGGTACGGTGAACCTTGTGTACCTGTGGCTTCACTTCTTCCCATGCCCAGTTCTTGCGCATGAAAGCAGTGTCGATTTCGTTGTCAAAGTGGCCGATGTTGCAGACAACAGCGCGCTTTTTCAGGGCTTTGAGCATGTTTGCGTCGCAAACATTCACGTTGCCGGTGGTGGTCACGATCAGGTCGATCTTGCCCAGCAGGGCTTTGTCGATGCTGGCTTCGGTGCCGTCGTTGATACCGTCGATGAACGGCGAAACCAGTTCAAAGCCGTCCATGCAGGCTTGCATGGCGCAGATCGGGTCAACTTCGGAAACTTTAACGATCATGCCTTCCTGACGCAGGGACTGGGACGAACCCTTGCCCACGTCACCGTAGCCGATCACCAGGGCTTGCTTGCCCGACAGCAGGTGGTCGGTACCGCGCTTGATGGCATCGTTCAGGCTGTGACGGCAGCCGTACTTGTTGTCGTTCTTGCTCTTGGTCACCGAGTCGTTGACGTTGATGGCCGGGATTTTCAGCTCGCCCTTGGCCAGCATGTCCAGCAGGCGGTGCACGCCCGTGGTGGTTTCTTCGGTCACGCCGTGGACGCGGTCCAGAATCTGCGGGTATTTCTTGTGCAGCAGCTCGGTCAGGTCGCCGCCGTCGTCGAGGATCATGTTGGCATCCCATGGCGCGCCATCTTTCAGGATGGTTTGCTCCAGGCACCACTCGTACTCTTCTTCGGTCTCGCCTTTCCAGGCGTAAACCGCGATACCGGCGGCGGCGATAGCAGCAGCGGCCTGGTCTTGAGTCGAGAAAATGTTGCAGGACGACCAACGCACTTCGGCACCCAGGGCAACCAGGGTTTCGATCAGCACGGCAGTCTGGATGGTCATGTGGATGCAGCCGAGGATTTTCGCGCCCTTGAGCGGCTGCTCACCGGCGTATTTGCGGCGCAGACCCATAAGGGCAGGCATTTCGGATTCGGCGATGAAGGTTTCGCGACGGCCCCAGGCAGCGAGGGACATGTCGGCGACTTTGTAGTCGGTAAAACCAGCAGGCGTGTTGACAGCGCTCATGAAGAGCCTCCATTCGTAGTGTGCGAATGGGCGCCGTTGTGCGTTTAGTATCAGGCCGAATACACCAGGCCGGACAACGCCCCATCCGAGCCTGACAGGTTGAACCTGCTGCAGCGCCCCTCGGACAGGTGGCGGGAGAACGGTATCAATGGGAGATGACCGTTTTGAAACGGTGGCGATTATAGCCGTGTACGCGGCACTTCCCAAGCCTTTCTGTCGGCCGGATGAAGATCGCTCATGGGCGTGATAGGCAATGGCTCATAGAGCTTGCGCCCGGGCTCTGCCATGATGTCTCCCATCATTTCGCAAGACGCTTTGGAGTGACCATGAACTTCCACACCCGCAAATGGGTAAAACCCGAAGACCTCAACCCCAATGGCACCCTGTTCGGTGGCAGCCTGCTGCGCTGGATCGACGAAGAAGCGGCCATCTACGCGATTGTCCAGTTGGGCAACCAGCGTGTAGTAACCAAGTACATCTCCGAAATCAACTTCGTCAGCGCCTCGCGCCAGGGCGACATCATCGAGCTGGGCATCACCGCCACCGAGTTCGGCCGCACCTCCATCACCCTGACCTGTGAAGTGCGCAACAAGATCACCCGCAAAAGCATTCTGACCGTGGAAAAAATGGTCTTCGTCAACCTGGGTGAAGACGGCTTGCCCGCGCCCCATGGCCGTACCGAAATCAAATACGTGAAAGACCAGTTTCAGGATGAGTAACGCTGTCGCGGTTTGATTTGCGTAACCAAATCATTCTGCGCGGATCCTTCCCAGGCCCTCTCGTCACTCAGGACTACATCCTGATGAGAGTGCCTTTGTATGAGTATTTCCAGCCCGGTCATTTCCCGGCCTTCGATTGGTGATACGCCGACGCAGCGCCCCGTCCAGCAAGAAGCTGCGAAAACGCTTCTGCTGCACGAAGCCGGTGAGCGCAAGGTCACCCTCAACCGTGACGATAGAGGCCGGATCGATCTGACGTTGTCGCCGCCACCAGTTACGCAGTTGGTACTCAGCGGCGGCGGCGCCAAGGGGGTTGCCTACCCGGGGGCCGTCAAGGCCTTGGAGGAAAACAACGCGTTGACGGGGATTCAGAGTGTTTCCGGATCGTCGGCGGGCGCTATCTCGGCCGCACTCCTGGCCAGCGGCATGACAGCGGATGAGTTCACTGAGCTGTCGAACAGCCTTGACCTGTCCGCGCTGATGAACAGTAACAATCCGATAGTGCGCAAGCTTCAAGAGATCAGTTCAACCGCCGGTAAGTGGTTTGGCAAGTTCAGCGAAAAAATCCAGACAGCGCTCACGGTTCTTCCGCGCTTGGGAACCGAGGCGGAGCGGTTGGAAGAGTTGGTCAGGAGCCAGTCACGCGCCACAGTGCTCGCGCGTATTGGCGAAGCGCCCTCCAAGGCGAGCCTGCCCGAGGTGAAAGCCATCGCTGACAAGCTCAATGCCGGTGGCGCAGTGACATTTATGGATTTGCAGGTGTTGAGCCGACATATTCCGACCATCAAGGCACTCAATATCACCGGTACCGGTACGTTTGAGGGGCGCTCACAATTGGTGGTCTTCAATGCCAGCCTGACCCCGGATATGGATATTGCGCGGGCTGCGCATATTTCTGCGTCCTTACCGGTGGTGTTCAAGGCGCCCGTTGAACAAGGGCACGGGTTTCAGGCCAGCGGCGAGACCACCGCTTTCCAGGACGGCGGCCTGATGCTCAACACGCCGGTTGATGGCCTTTACCAGCGCCAGTTCCCGGATAGCCCGCTGAGCCGCACTGAGCAACTCATTCTGACATTCGAAACCATGCCGCTTCAGTCCCGCGGCGGCTATGGCAGTGCCGCCGCAGACTCGGCGCTGGGCGTGAACTTCGCCGCGAATGAACAACTGAACCAGGCAAGGCTGAAAAAAGTCTATGCCGATCAGACGGTGCAGATGCCCCTGAAGACGGAGCAGGGTGACTACAGCGGGTTTTTCAGCGGGACTGTCAATTTCGCCCTGCCGGACGCCGCCAAAAAAGACCTGCAAGACAACGCGCATAAAGCCGTGAGCGGGCATCTGCAGCAGCGGTCCCAAGCTCGCGAAGCGCATAGGTTTGATTCCATCGAGTATGCCGTGTTGGCGATGGACGATGAGCTGTTCGCCAGTGTCGAAGGCACATTGGCTGAGGATGACGCCTCGCGTGATGTGCTGCGTTTCAGGCGAGAGGCCAAAGAGCTGCTGGCGCAGGTCAATCAGGCGATAACCGAAGCGAACCAGACCAGTGACCGCCTGGAAATCACGCCGCGCCTGGCGTCTGCACTGCGTAATCTGGATGCCCTTATCACTCATCCGGCGTATGCGCAGTGGCTGGCCAAGCAGCTTAACGCGCCAGATAGCGCCAACTTCCAGCAACTGTTGCAGGTCGCCGCCAAGCTTCCACGCGATACGGTGTCGCGGGTACTGCTCGGTGCGGTGGATGAAATGCAGAGGCGGAATGTTGCGGTTGTCGCCTTCAATTTCATTCGGGATGTGATTTACCCCGCGTTGTTTCAACCGGGCCAGCCCGACTCAAATGTCGAGTTGCTGCGACGTGCAGAGCGTGATCTGGGCCGGGCGACCACGGCCGAGGCGGTTAACCGGGTGCTTGACGAGCTGGTTGAACGCTACGCAGCGCGCAGCAAAGCGTCGGAAAACCTGTCGCCCTCCACCGTGGTGAGCAGAGCGAAAGCCTGGCGCATGCGGGTTAAGTGAACGGGCCACTGAACAGCCATCGTCGCGGCGTGTCGTAGCTACAGGCACCCCTCGGACTCTGGTACATCATGGCCACTCAAGCAGACGGCAAAACCCCCAACCTGTCGCAGGAAGAACAACAGGACGTGGACAAAAACCAGCCGCCCCGCGCGGCTGTGCTCCATGAAATCATCCGCACCCAGGGCGACCAGGAGCTGGAGCGCAATGTGGCGGCGCTGTGGTGGTCGGCGCTGGCTGCCGGGCTGACCATGGGCCTGTCGCTGATGGGCATGGGTTTGCTCAACTCACGCTTGCCCGATGGCGAAGGGTTCAAGGTGATCGCCAGCTTCGGCTACTGCGCGGGGTTTCTCGCGGTGATCCTGGCGCGCCAGCAACTGTTCACCGAAAACACCCTGACCGCCGTGTTGCCGGTGATGAGCAAACCGACGCTGGCCAATGCCGGGCGGCTGTTGCGGCTGTGGACGGTGGTATTGGTGGGCAACCTGTGCGGCACCTTGCTGGTGGCCTATGTGATGCTGCACTTGCCGATCTTTGATACGAAGACCGATCTGGCCTTTCTTGAAATCGGTCGCAAGGTCATGGAAAACGACCCCGGTCAGATGTTCGCCAAGGGCATTATTTCCGGCTGGATGATCGCCACGATGGTGTGGATGATCCCGTCCATGGAAAGCGCCAAGATGTTCATCATCATCCTGATCACCTACCTGATGGCGCTGGGAGACTTCACCCATATCGTCGTCGGCTCGGCGGAAGTGTCCTACCTGGTGTTTGCTGGCGAATTGCCGTGGAGGGACTTCTGGATGGTGTTCGCCGGGCCGACCCTGGCGGGCAATATCATTGGCGGCAGTTTTATCTTCGCGCTGATCAGCCACGCGCAGATTCGCAGTGAAAGCAGCCTGCCAGGGAAAAAGGCTGCGGACCCGAGGCATCCGCAGCAGATAGACAAGGGTCAGTGATGCTCCGGCGTGGCCTGGGGCTCGTCCCGGGTCACGCGCTTGACCAGCTTGCCGATGCTCAACCCCTGCAACAGGATCGACGACAGCACCACGATGTAGGTGATGCTCAGTAGCAAGTCGCGCTCCGGGCCCAGCGGCAGGGCCAGCGCCAATGCTACCGACACACCGCCGCGCAACCCGCCCCAGGTGAGGATACGGATAGTGCCACGCGGCACCGTGCGCCAGCGGCGCAGCAGCAGAATCGCGGGGGCCACCGTGAGCAGGCGTGACAGCAGGATCGCCACGGCCAGCAAGCTGGCGGCAAACACGTGCAGCCAGTTGAACGGCAACAGCAGCAGCTCCATGCCGATCAGCGCAAACAGCAGGGCGTTGAGCATGTCGTCGAGCAACTCCCAGAAACCGTCCAGGTAGCGCCGTGTCATGTCGTTCATCGCCAGCTTGCGGCCCAGATTGCCGATGATCAAACCGGCGACCACCATCGCAATCGGTGCCGAAACGTGAAGTTCGGTGGCCATCGCCGAGCCGCCGATCACCAGCGCCAGGGTCAGCATTACTTCAATCTGATGCTGCTCGATGCTCTTGATCATCAGGTACACCAGGTAGCCGATCAGGCCGCCGAACACCACGCCGCCCACTGCCTCGTGAACGAACAGCATCGCGGTAGCGCCTACCGTCGGCGTCTCGCCCAGCTGTGCGATGCCGAGCAACACGGTAAACACCACCACGGCGGTGCCGTCGTTGAACAGCGATTCACCGACGATGGTGGTTTTCAACGGTTTCGAGGCATTGGCGGTTCGCAGCACACCGAGTACGGCGATCGGGTCAGTGGGCGAAATCAGCGCACCGAACAGCAGGCAGTAGAGGAAGCTCACGTGCCAGCCAAACAAGGCAAAGATGTAGTACGCCAGGCTGCCGATCACCACGGTGGCGATCAATACGCCGAAGGTCGCCAGCAAACCGATGGGCCAGCGATAACTGCGCAGGTCGCTGAGGTTGACGTGCAAGGCGCCGGCGAACAGCAGGAACGAGAGCATCCAGTTCATCAGCAAGTCGCCGAAGTCGATCTGGCCGATCAGTTGCTGGATGCGCTCCTCCAGGCCCGGGTAGCCGATAAAGCTCAGGCCTTGCAGGATCAGCGAAAACAGCAGGGCGGTGACCATCACGCCGATGGTCGGCGGCAGGCCGATGAAACGGTAGTTCACATAGGTGAGCAGGGTGGTAAGGCAAATGAAGGCGGCGACAAGTTCAAGCATCCGGGGTCCTTGGAAGTTGGGGTGAAACGGTCAATATGGGGGGATGGACCGCAATAGCGGCCTGATGTTGCAAGGTTTACGCAAAAGCCTGATAGAACCTTTCTGTATGCAGTCGCTCATAGCGGGTGAGTGCGGCGTGACGCTATTAGTGCTAAAACTCTAACTTCTGACTAAAACGACAAAAGGAATCAGTGATGACGGTCGCTTTCTGGTGTGTATTGATCGCAATTTTCCTGCCTTATTTGTGCACAGGGGTGGCCAAGTTCAGCGGCGGCAAGTTCGGGCCACGGCACAACCACGACCCGCGGGCGTTCCTCGATACCGTCGAAGGCGTCGCCAAGCGCGCGCACAACGCGCAACTCAACAGCTTTGAAGTGACGCCAGCGTTTGCGGCGGCGGTGATCATTGCGCATCTCGCCGGTACGGCTTCGCTGGTGACCATCAATGTGCTGGCGGTGCTGTTTATCACCAGTCGCCTGCTGTACATCATTTGCTACCTGGCGGACTGGGCGATGTTTCGCTCGCTGGTGTGGGCGGTGGGCATGGCGCTGATTGCGAGCTTCTTTTTTGTGTCGATCTGACGGTTGACGCAGAACCTCTGTCAAGATCGTTCCCACGCTCTGCGTGGGAATGCCGCCCTGGACGCTCTGCGTCCGCTTGTGACGCGGAGCGTCACGGTATGCATTCCCACGCGGAGCGTGGGAACGATCAGGGTGTCAGGTTCCGGCAGGTGCATCCGGCACGTGCGGCAACGCCGCACCTTTTGGCCACAACATCCAGATCTGCCCCTGCTGCTTCATGTTCCCCGCCAGTTCCCCGGCCGCCTGGCCGGTGCCCCAGAACAAGTCCGCACGCACTTCACCGGTGATCGCGCCGCCAGTGTCCTGTGCGGCAACAGGTCTAGTGATCGGCGAGCCATCCGGCTTGCTCGTCGACAACCACAACAGGCTGCCCAGCGGAATCACTTTGCGGTCCACCGCCACGCTGTAGCCGGCGGTCAGCGGCACGTTCAGCGAACCGCGTGGGCCTTCGTTGCTGTCCGGGCGGGCGCTGAAGAATACGTAGCTCGGGTTACTCGCCAGCAGTTCAGGAATGCGTTGCGGGTTGGCCTTGGCCCAGGCGCTGATGGCGCCCATGGTCACGTCTTCTTTCTTCAATGCGCCTTGCTCCACCAGCCAACGGCCGATAGGACGATAGGGGTAGCCATTCTGGTCGCCATAACCGATGCGCAATTGGCGACCGCCCGCCAGTTGAATGCGGCCTGAGCCCTGGATTTGCAGAAACTGCAGGTCCATCGGGTCGGTCAGCCAGGCAATCGGCTTGGCGCTGGAGCCTTGACCGTTGATGGTGCTCGCATCGTCATAAGGCTTGAGCACGCGGCCTTCCAGGCGACCCCGCAGGCGCTTGCCCTTGAGTTCGGGGTAGATGCTTTCCAGGTTGACGATGATCAGGTCATCCGGCACGCCATACACCGGCACGTGGGCGGTGGCGGTTTCGGTCAGGCTGCCGGGGTAGACCGGTTCGTAGTAGCCGGTGATCAAGCCGTTCGGCGTGTTGTCGGCCGAGCGCAGGCCAAACACATCCAGGCGCTCTTTGAGGAAGCCGCGCACCGCCACGGCATTGCCCGGTACTGCGGCCGCTGCTGCGCAGGTTGCGCCCCAGACGGGGTCGGCCTTGAGGCGTTGGCAGGCGCTGCGCCAGGATTCAAAACCCGCCAGCAAGTCGCTGTCGGAGACGGCTGGCAGGGCTTCCCATGGAGCACTTACATAAGTGGCAACCGCATGGGGTTTTACAGTTTCATCTTTGCCGGTGTCCTTGCCGCCATCGCAGCCGGCCAGCAGCGCGATCATGGGTAGAGCCCACGCCAGGCGGCGGCTCCAGGGTTTCAACGTGACATTCATACAAATAATTCCTGAAGCGATTGCCCGCGTGTTCACGCGCTCGGGCAACCCTTATTATTAATAGGGCTATTGGTCTTTGCGGGCGGGGCGAGGATACTGGCCGCCGTTTCCCGTGACCCTGAAGCCGACATGACTGTTAAACGACTGACCGTAGTATTGCTGGCCTGCCTGACACTGTCCGCCTGCGGCGGCGTCGATCCGAATTCGCCCCTGGGTCAGCGCAAGGCGATCTTCAAGCAAATGCTCAAGACCGGCGAAGACCTGGGGGGCATGCTGCGTGGGCGCATTCCTTTCGATGGCGCCCGGTTCGCCGAGGGCGCGGTCAAGCTTGACGCGTTGTCCCATGAGCCCTGGAAACACTTTCCGAGCGTTCGCGAAGAAGACCACACCAGCGCCAAAGACGCGGTGTGGCAGCAACAGGCACGCTTTCAGGAACTGGCGCGAAACCTCGAAGCGGCCACCGGTGAATTGGTGATCGCAAGCCAGGTCCAGCCTTACAAGGCCAGCAACCTGGGGCCAGCCGTGCAGAAAGTCGAAGATGCCTGCACCGCCTGCCATAAACAATTTCGCGACCACTGACCGGTTTTACTCGTCGAGTTGTTCGACAGCGTCCTGCAACTCTTTGCGCGATTGTGCGAGCTTGTCTTTGCGCTTGTTGATCTTGTCCGCGTCGCCTTTTTTCATCGCCTTGTCGAGGTCTGCCTGACGGCGGCTGACTTCATGCTTGGCATCCAGCACCTTGTTTTCGCGCTCTTTGCGCAAGGACGCATCGGTGCAGTTGGCGGTGACTTCACTCAGGGCTTTTTCCAGGCCAGCTTGTTGCTCACTGTTGCCGTGGGCCTTGGCCTGTTCGATCTGAGTGTTGATGGCTTGGCGTTTGGCGGCGCAGCCGGTGAGTTGAGGGGCTTCTTCGGCCGCCAGCAACGGCGTGGACATGAAGCTTGCGACGGTCAGCAAAGCAAGTGGGGCGAGAAATTTCATGTAGAGCTCCAGTGTCGCAATCGAAAGGCAGGGTGACTTCTGCCGATGGTTTAAAGGTGATCGGGCCGGGATTAAAACCCGTCTACTCCCGCCACGCGTAATGTTTCAGCCAATGCCTGTACGTGTGGGTCGCGAAAAAAAGCGCTCAGTTGCGCTGCGCGACCCGGGCCGATGCCGTCAGTGGCCAGCCAGGCTTGGGTGTCTTTGGAGGCCAGCGTCTGCCAGTCGCCTTCCAGGTTGTTACGGGCCGCAGGCGGCACGCCCAGGGCCTTGAGCCATTGTGCAAAGGGCCGTTGCCGCGCGCTCTGAAGGCTGTCGAGCACCCGCGCACGGCTGCGGTCGCCGAAGCCTTCAATGTTAGCAAGCTCTGCCGCATCCAGGGTTAACCAATCGAGAAAGCCTGCGATCAGACCGGCCTGGATCAATACGTTCCAGGTCTCGCGGCCCATATGCGGCAGGGCCAGGCCCTGATTTCCACTGAGCCACGTCAGGCGCGACAGTAATTGCTCCTCACAGCCCGGGTCCAACTGCCAGCAACTGAGGGCGTGATAGGCCCGGGCATCGGGTGCTTGCACCTCAACCCGTGTGGCGTTGCGCAGAATCACCTGGTCGAGCCGGGGAATTACCTGGCCGGCCAGGCTGATGGACACCTGATCGCCCGGGCGTATATCCAGCGTCTGCCAGCGTTTCAGCGAGCCGACGCTGACGCGGCTGATCTGACGATCGTCCAGGCGCACCGGTTCCAGCTCCAGAATGGGGGTGATGCGCCCGGTACGGCCAATCTTGAAATTCACCTTGCGCACCAGGGCCAGTGCCTTGGCGGCCGGGTACTTCCAGGCGACGGCCCAGTAAGGTGTGCTGGCTTGCCAGCGCTTGGCGGGTGCGCGCAGGGCCTGGTGCAACACCACGCCATCACTGGCGAAAGGCAGGGCGTGGTTGTACCAGTAAGTACGCCAGTGCGCGGCGTCGGCGATGTTCTGGATGGGTTGGCTGTAGCGTTGGCTGTCGGTGAAACCCAAGCGGGCGAGGGTGGCCAGTTGTTCGGCGAAGTCGGCCGGACCGTCGGGCCAGGCCCAGACGAACAAACCGATCCCGGCCGCCTCAACGTCGCTTAACTCCAGACGGTTCATCAACCCGGCAACTTTGCTGCGGGCATTCAGCCCGCCGGTTGCGGACTGCACCTGCTCGTGGAGGCGCCAATAGAGTTCGCCTTGCAGCGTCAGGTCGATGGGGGCCGGCAGTTGCTGGACGATGCCGGGAATCTTGCGTGCAGCGGCTGACCAATCCTGGCCGAGCAGGCCGTCGCCCCGGCTGATGACCTGGCTCAAGAGGCCCTGGCGATAGACCAGGGTCACCGCAACGCCGTCGACCTTGGGTTGAATCCATACGTCGTGCCGTGTGCCAAGCCAGTCGGCAACGGCCGATTCATCCAGCAGTTTATCCAGGCCGGTATGCGCCACGGGATGAGGCTGCGTGCCGCGTGAACTCGCCAATGGCTTGTCAGCCTGGGGCGCCGCCTGCGCAAAGCATTCGCGCCAGCGGGCTAGGCGCTGGCGGGCCTGGTCGTAGAGTTCGTCACTGACGGGCGATTGGCCGAGCCGGTGGTAGCTGTCATCCCACTGTTTGATCTGCCCGGCCAGGCTGGAAACCTGAGACCGGTCTTCTTCCGGGCAGCCTTCAGCCCAGGCCAGAAGAGGCAGGGCGCTGAATAAAAGAGCAATCAGTAAACGCATCATGAGCATCCTTGCTCGGAAAGGGTGCTCAGCCTAAGTGATCCATGCGGCCACAAAAAAGCCCCGGCGGGGCGGGGCTTTTTACCGGGTGTTTCTGCTTACTTGAACAGGCCACCCAAGGCTTTCACTGCGTCGTTGTTTTGCGCCTTGGCCTGCTGCTTTTGCTGGCTGGCGTCCACCTTGGCCTGGGACTCGGCGATTTTGTTGCAACCTTTGTTGACCTGCTCCAGTGCGGCTTCATACGCCTTCACTTTCAACAGATCGTTCTTGGCGTTGGCCGCGTTGATCTTTGTTTGCAGGTCTTTGGCTTGTTGCTGGCAGTCGCCGGAATTGCCGCCGCCCAATTGAGACGTCAGGGCGCCACCCAGTGCGCTCAGGTCGGCAGCGTGAGCCGGCAGGGCAAACAGGCTGAGCAAAAGGGCGGCAGGGGCGAGCGTGGAAATGCGCATGAAAAACCTCACTGTTCGATTGCCTGCGCACATGTCTATCCCGGGCTGGCGCAGGGCAATATCCAAATAGGTAAGGGCCCGAGAGGGCGCGGATTCTAGAGGGCCACTATTTGGCCTGCAAGGTTTGGATCCAAAAAAACCGAAAACACGTCCATGGGGCATAAAAAAGCCCCGCCAGGCGAACCTGGCGGGGCTGTGTGTACCGTGAGCGTTTACAGGCCGGCGGCGGTGCGCAGGTCGTTGGCGCGGTCGGTTTTTTCCCAGGTGAACGTGGTGAAAGTGTCGTCGCCGACAGTCTTCTGCGCAGGGGTACGACCGAAGTGGCCGTAGGCTGCGGTTTCCTGGTACATCGGGTGCAGCAGGTCGAGCATGGTGGTGATGGCGTACGGGCGCAGGTCGAAGATCTCACGCACCAGCTTGACGATCTTGTCATCGCTGATCTTGCCGGTGCCGAAGGTATTCAGCGAGATCGACGTAGGCTGGGCCACGCCGATAGCGTAGGAAACCTGAATCTCGCAGCGCTCGGCCAGGCCGGCTGCGACGATGTTCTTGGCCACGTAACGACCGGCGTAGGCGGCCGAGCGGTCAACCTTGGACGGGTCTTTACCCGAGAACGCGCCACCGCCGTGACGGGCCATGCCGCCGTAGCTGTCGACGATGATCTTGCGACCGGTCAGGCCGCAATCGCCTACCGGGCCACCGATGATGAACTGGCCGGTCGGGTTGATGTGGAACTGGGTGTCTTTGGTCAGCAGTTCGGCAGGCAGCACGTGCTTGACGATCAGCTCCATCACGCCTTCGCGCAGGTCGTTGTAGGACACGTCCGGGTTGTGCTGGGTCGACAACACCACGGCGTCGATACCGACGACTTTGCCGCCTTCGTAACGGCAGGTTACCTGGGACTTGGCGTCCGGGCGCAGCCACGGCAGCAGGCCGGATTTACGGGCTTCGGCCTGGCGCTTCACCAACTGGTGGGAGAAGGTGATCGGCGCCGGCATCAGCACTTCGGTTTCGTTGCTGGCGTAGCCAAACATCAGGCCCTGGTCGCCGGCGCCCTGGTCTTCAGGTTTGGCGCGGTCCACACCCTGGTTGATGTCCGGGGACTGCTTGCCGATGATGTTCATCACCGCGCACGTCGCGCCGTCAAAGCCCACGTCGGAGCTGGTGTAGCCGATGTCGGTGATCACATCACGAACGATCTGCTCAAGGTCCACCCAGGCGGATGTGGTGACTTCACCGGCGATGATCGCCACGCCCGTTTTCACCAGAGTCTCGCACGCCACACGGGCGAACTTGTCTTCAGCAATGATGGCGTCCAGCACCGCGTCAGAAATCTGGTCGGCGATTTTGTCCGGATGCCCTTCAGACACGGACTCGGAGGTGAAAAGGGAGTATTCGCTCATCTCGATGTTTTCCTGATATTTACCGATGGTGAGTGTCGCCAGCCGGTCGCTGAAAATGGCGGACCTGAATCTGGAAACCATTACGTAAACCTACATAGAGGCTTTCCCCGGGAACGAGTCCCGCAGCGGTGGCCCAACGGGCCAGATCGTCCTGTTCAAAACCCAACCAGAGATCACCGCAGGCCTCCTTGGCCCAATTCTGGTTGTGGCTGCATAAATCCGTAACCAGCAGGCTACCGCCGGGGTGCAGCAACCCGGCCATTTGCTTGAGGGCGTCGGCGGGGGCGGCGAAATGGTGCAAGACCATGTTCAGCACCACGCAATCGGCCCGCAGGCTGGTGTCATTCAGGGCGTCGGCCAACTGCAGGCTGACATTGCCCAGCGCTTCGCGCTCACACAGCTGGCGCGCCAGTTCAAGCATCGCCGGGCTGTTGTCGAGTGCCGTGACCTGCTGAAAGCGGCGCGCCAGTTCCGGCAGAAAACCGCCGTCGCCGGGGCCGACTTCCAGCGCGGTCGCCTCATCACTGAAGCTCAGCTTGTCCAGCAGCGCCAGTACGCTTTCGCGGTATTGGGCCAGGCCCGCAATCAGGTCCTGTTGGGCGCGAAACTTCTCTGCGACCCGTGAGAAAAAGTCCTGGCTGGCGGCAGCGCGTTGCCCGTGAACCTGTGCGATGCGCGATTGCACGTCACTCGGCAGGCTCAGGCTGTCCACTTCTTCAAGCAGGGCAGCGTGCAACTTGCCGCCGAGCAGCTCGGTGTGGGGCAGGGCGCGGCGGTAAAAAATCGCATTGCCTTCGCGGCGGGTGGCCACCAGGTCTGCCTGTGCCAGTACCTTCAAGTGGTGGCTCATGCCGGACTGGCCGATGGCGAAGATCTGCGCCAGTTCCAGTACGCCAAAGGAGTCGTTGGCCAGTGCGCGCAACACGTTCAAACGCAACGGATCGCCAGCGGCCTTGCACAAGGCTGCCAGTTCATCGCCGTCATCGGGACGCAGGGAGGGCACGGGTAAGTTCATAAGGCCAGCAGTCTAGAGACGGGGGGAAATCCCTGCAAGGCCAATATCAAAAAGTTTTGATATTGATCGATAAGTGGCGGTTATAAGCCGCCGCTATAACCTTTAGACGAACCGGTCGGCCCTTTCTGCAGGGGATTGCTGGGCAAACGGCAGGAAAAACACCCTCAAGTGACTATCTGTCATTGCCCGCAGGCGGTGGCTGAGGGAAAATGCCGGTCCTTTTTTCCGTTTCTTTTATTCAACCTCCAGGAGATCAGCGATGCCCAGCCGTCGTGAGCGTGCCAACGCCATTCGTGCCCTCAGCATGGATGCCGTGCAAAAAGCCAACAGCGGCCATCCCGGTGCCCCGATGGGCATGGCGGATATCGCCGAGGTACTTTGGCGTGACTACCTGAAACACAACCCGAGCAACCCGTCGTTTGCTGACCGTGACCGCTTCGTGCTGTCCAACGGCCACGGCTCGATGCTGATCTACTCGCTGCTGCACCTGACCGGCTACGACGTCACCATTGATGACCTCAAGAGCTTCCGCCAGCTGCACAGCCGCACCCCGGGCCACCCGGAATTCGGCTACACCCCGGGCGTCGAGACCACCACCGGTCCCCTGGGCCAAGGCCTTGCCAACGCCGTGGGCTTCGCGCTGGCTGAAAAAGTCCTGGCGGCGCAGTTCAACCGTCCTGGCCACAACGTTGTCGACCACCACACCTACGTGTTCCTGGGTGATGGCTGCATGATGGAAGGCATTTCCCACGAAGTGTCGTCCCTGGCCGGTACCCTGGGCCTGGGCAAGCTGATTGCCTTCTACGATGACAACGGCATCTCCATCGACGGCGAAGTCGAAGGCTGGTTCACCGACGACACCCCGAAGCGTTTCGAAGCCTACAACTGGCAAGTGATCCGCAACGTCGACGGTCACGACCCGGAAGAAATCAAGACCGCCATCGAAACCGCGCGCAAAAGCGAGCAGCCGACCCTGATCTGCTGCAAAACCACCATCGGTTTCGGCTCGCCGAACAAGCAAGGCAAAGAAGACTGCCACGGCGCCCCACTGGGTGACGCGGAAATCGCCCTGACCCGCGAAGCGCTGAAGTGGAACCACGGCCCGTTCGACATCCCGGCCGACATCTACGCCGAGTGGAACGCCAAGGAAAAAGGCCTGGCCGCCGAAGCCGAGTGGGACCAGCGTTTTGCTGCGTACTCCGCGCAATTCCCTGAGCTGGCCAACGAGCTGGTACGTCGCCTGGCCGGTGACCTGCCTGCCGACTTCGCCGAGAAGTCCGCTGCCTACATCGCTGAAGTCGCGGCCAAAGGCGAAACCATCGCCAGCCGTAAAGCCAGCCAGAACGCCCTGAATGCGTTCGGCCCGCTGCTGCCGGAAATTCTCGGCGGTTCGGCTGACCTGGCCGGTTCCAACCTGACCCTGTGGAAAG
Organism: Pseudomonas fluorescens; assembly: GCF_002022275.1. Classification (GTDB taxonomy): domain Bacteria; phylum Pseudomonadota; class Gammaproteobacteria; order Pseudomonadales; family Pseudomonadaceae; genus Aquipseudomonas; species Aquipseudomonas fluorescens_AJ. Next base: position 183,169 of record NZ_MSDF01000014.1, on the reverse strand, counting down.
GTTGCAAAGGTGTGTCGGCGGAAGACGCCAGCGGCAACTACATGTACTACGGTGTGCGCGAGTTCGGCATGAGCGCCATCATGAACGGCGTGTCGCTGCACGGCGGCCTGGTGCCTTACGGCGCGACCTTCCTGATGTTCATGGAATACGCACGTAACGCGGTACGTATGGCGGCGCTGATGAAGAAGCGTGTGATCCATGTGTACACCCACGACTCCATCGGCCTCGGCGAAGACGGCCCGACGCACCAGCCGGTCGAGCAACTGACCAGCCTGCGCACCACGCCGAACCTGGACACCTGGCGCCCATCCGACGCCGTCGAATCGGCGGTGGCCTGGAAACACGCCATCGAGCGCAAGGACGGCCCTTCGGCGCTGATCTTCTCGCGTCAGAACCTGCAGCACCAAGTGCGTACCGACGCGCAAATCGCCAACATTGCGCGTGGCGGTTATGTGCTGAAGGACTGCGACGGCGAGCCGGAACTGATCCTGATCTCCACCGGTTCCGAAGTGGGCCTGACCGTTCAGGCGTACGACAAACTGACCGAGCAAGGCCGCAAGGTCCGTGTGGTGTCGATCCCTTGCACCAGCGTGTTCGAAGCCCAGGACGCCGGCTACAAGCAATCGGTGCTGCCGTTGCAGGTCAGCGCGCGTATCGCCATCGAAGCGGCTCACGCCGACTACTGGTACAAGTACGTGGGCCTGGAAGGCCGCGTGATCGGCATGACCACCTACGGTGAGTCGGCGCCGGCGCCAGCGTTGTTCGAAGAGTTCGGCTTCACCCTGGAAAACATCCTGGGTCAGGCTGAAGAGCTGCTGGAAGACTAAGGCTGTAAATTGGGGTGGCTGGACTGGCCTCTTCGCGAGCAAGCCCGCTCCCACACTTGACCGAGTTCCAGCATGAGAATGCGGTCAAAATGTGGGAGCGGGCTTGCTCGCGAAAGCGATCTGACAGCCACCCCTTTACCCAAGGTAATCGAGAACCCCATGCCTCAACCGCGTCCCTACAAAGTTGCACTCAACGGCTACGGCCGCATTGGTCGTTGCGTCTTGCGTGCTCTGTTCGAGCGAGGGGCGGCGGCCGGGTTTGAAATTGTGGCAATCAACGATCTGGCTGACATGGCCAGCATCGAATACCTGACACGCTTTGACTCCACCCACGGCCGTTTTCCCGGCGAAGTGCGGGTTGAAGACGACTGTCTGCATATTAATGGCAACTGCGTGCAGGTCTTGCGCAGTGCCACCCCCGAAGGCATCGACTGGAAAGCACTGGGCGTCGACCTGGTGCTGGAATGTTCCGGTGTCTACCACACCCGTGCCGATGGCCAGCGTTTTCTCGACGCCGGCGCACCGCGTGTGCTGTTTTCCCAGCCGATGGCCAGCGAGGCGGATGTCGACGCCACCATCGTCTACGGCATCAACCAGGATTGCCTGACCGGCGCTGAGCTGCTGGTGTCCAACGCCTCCTGCACCACCAACTGCAGCGTGCCGCTGTTGCGCCTGTTGGATCAGGCGATCGGCCTGGATTACGTGTCGATCACCACGATTCACTCGGCGATGAACGACCAGCCGGTGATCGACGCCTACCACCACGAAGACCTGCGTCGCACGCGTTCGGCGTTCCAGTCAGTGATTCCGGTGTCCACCGGCCTGGCCCGCGGCATCGAAAGATTGTTACCGGAACTTGCCGGGCGAATTCAGGCCAAAGCCGTACGGGTGCCGACGGTGAACGTGTCCTGCCTGGACATCACCATGCAAACCGTCAGCGACACCGATGCGACGGAGGTCAACCGGATCCTGCGCGACGCCGCTACCAGTGGCCCGCTCAAGGGGCTTTTGGCCTACACCGAGTTGCCCCACGCCAGTTGTGATTTCAATCACGACCCGCATTCGGCGATTGTCGATGCCAGCCAGACCCGCGTTTCCGGCCCACGGCTGGTGAACATCCTGGCGTGGTTCGACAACGAATGGGGTTTTGCCAACCGCATGCTGGATGTTGCGGAACATTATCTGCACATCGCCTCCAAACAACCTCAACAGTAATTCAGGAACTGCGACCCATGACCGTGTTGAAGATGACCGACCTCGATCTGCAAGGTAAGCGCGTACTGATTCGCGAAGACCTCAACGTCCCAGTCAAGGACGGTGTTGTCACCAGCGATGCGCGAATCCTGGCCTCGCTGCCGACCATCAAGCTGGCCCTGGAAAAAGGCGCGGCCGTGATGGTCTGCTCCCACCTGGGTCGCCCGACCGAAGGTGAGTTCTCCGCCGAAAACAGCCTCAAGCCTGTCGCCGAATACCTCAGCAAAGCCCTGGGCCGCAACGTGCCGCTGGTGGCTGACTACCTGGGCGGCGTTGACGTGAAAGCCGGCGACATCGTGTTGTTCGAAAACGTGCGCTTCAACAAGGGCGAGAAAAAGAACAGCGACGAACTGGCCCAGCAATACGCGGCCCTGTGCGACGTGTTCGTGATGGACGCTTTCGGCACCGCACACCGCGCTGAAGGCTCGACCCACGGCGTGGCCAAATTCGCCAAGGTTGCAGCGGCTGGCCCACTGTTGGCGGCTGAACTGGATGCACTGGGCAAAGCCTTGGGCGCTCCGGCGCAACCCATGGCCGCCATCGTTGCCGGTTCCAAGGTTTCCACCAAGCTCGACGTACTCAACAGCCTCAGCACTATCTGCAACCAGTTGATCGTCGGCGGCGGCATTGCCAACACCTTCCTGGCTGCAGCCGGTCACCCGGTGGGCAAGTCCCTCTACGAGCCGGACCTGCTCGACACCGCCCGCGCCATCGCCGCCAAGGTCAGCGTGCCATTGCCGGTGGACGTGGTGGTTGCCAAGGAATTCGCTGAAAGCGCCGAAGCCACCGTCAAGCTGATTGCTGACGTGGCTGCCGACGACATGATCCTGGATATCGGCCCGCAAACTGCAGCGAACTTCGCCGAGCTGTTGAAAGCCTCCCAGACCATTCTGTGGAACGGCCCGGTCGGCGTGTTCGAGTTCGACCAGTTTGGCAACGGCACCAAAGTGCTGGCTAAAGCCATTGCAGAAAGCTCGGCGTTCTCCATCGCCGGCGGCGGTGACACCCTGGCGGCCATCGATAAATATGGCGTTGCTGACCAAATCTCCTACATTTCTACCGGTGGCGGCGCATTCCTTGAATTCGTCGAAGGCAAAGTGTTGCCAGCCGTTGAAGTCCTGGAAACCCGAGCCAAGGGCTGAGGCTCGCGATCAGGAAAAGGAGCATTCCCATGATCAAGTCGTTGGCACTGGTGATCGCAGCGGGCCTGTTGGCCGGCTGCGGCAGCACGCCAAGCGCTGTGCATGAGGCTGAAACGCCAACGCCTGCGCAGAAAAAAAGCTGCTACCAGGCTGACTGGCAAGCCGAGACCATGCCGGTGATCAACAAGCGCATCGGCAACGAGCGGCTCGAGAAATACGACGCCGCGCCCAACGGTCAGGAACAGGGTTGCCCTTGATGGGTCTGATCAACTAACCGACAGCAGTGGCGGCCCTTGGGCCGTCGTTCGAGGATTGGCAATGAAAGGCGTTTTCGCCCTGGCAGCCCTGGCCCTTTTGGCCGGTTGCAGCAGCATGAACATGTTCAACAAGGCAGAACCGGCCGCCGACAAGTGGACCACCTGGACCTGCGACAGCAAGGCCGAGGTCAACTGGCGCTTTGCCAATGCGGCCCGCAACGAGGTGGATGTACGCCTCGGCGGTTCCGATCAGGTGTACCGCCTGAAACAAGACATTGCCGCCTCGGGCGTGCTGTACAGCGACGGCCAGTTGGCGTTTCACACAAAAGGTGAGGAAGGCCTGGTTTACTGGGTCGCCACCGATGATTTGATTGGGCGCGGCTGTAAGGCCCAATAGTGAGCCCAATGAAGATCCAATGTGGGAGCGGGCTTGCTCGCGAAAGCGGTGGTTCAGCAGGCGAATTCGGTAACTGACACACCGCCTTCGCGAGCAAGCCCGCTCCCACAGTAGATCCGGTTCCAACGTGACATGGATTTTGGATCGGACACTGCAATAACGATTCAGCAGCTCAAGCCTTAACCCCTTGATCTGCAATAACTTGAATAGCAGCCGCCGCTACGGCAGGCTTGCACGATTAACGACCCTCTACCGGGAGAGACAACACAATGGCACTTATCAGCATGCGTCAAATGCTGGACCACGCAGCCGAGTTCGGCTACGGCGTCCCAGCTTTTAACGTCAACAACCTTGAGCAGATGCGCGCCATCATGGAAGCCGCTGACAAGACCGACTCCCCCGTGATCGTCCAGGCCTCGGCCGGTGCCCGCAAATACGCCGGTGCACCGTTCCTGCGCCACCTGATCCTCGCCGCTATCGAAGAATTCCCGCACATCCCGGTGTGCATGCACCAGGACCACGGCACTAGCCCTGACGTGTGCCAGCGCTCCATCCAGCTGGGCTTCAGCTCGGTCATGATGGACGGCTCCCTCGGCGAAGACGGCAAGACCCCAACCGACTACGAGTACAACGTACGCGTTACCCAACAAACCGTGGCCATGGCTCACGCCTGCGGCGTGTCGGTTGAAGGCGAGCTGGGCTGCCTGGGTTCCCTGGAAACCGGTATGGCTGGCGAAGAAGACGGCATCGGCGCCGAAGGCGTGCTGGATCACAGCCAAATGCTGACCGACCCGGAAGAAGCCGCTGACTTCGTGAAAAAGACCCAGGTTGATGCCCTGGCCATCGCCATCGGCACCAGCCACGGCGCCTACAAGTTCACCAAGCCGCCTACCGGCGACGTGTTGGCTATCGACCGCATCAAGGAAATCCACAAACGCATCCCGAACACCCACCTGGTGATGCACGGTTCCTCCTCGGTCCCGCAAGAGTGGCTGGCGATCATCAACCAGTACGGCGGCGACATCAAAGAAACCTACGGCGTGCCGGTTGAAGAAATCGTTGAAGGCATCAAGTACGGCGTGCGCAAGGTCAACATCGACACCGACCTGCGTCTGGCATCCACCGGTGCGATGCGTCGCCTGATGGCCACCAACCCAAGCGAATTTGACCCGCGCAAATTCTTCGGCGCTACCGTGACGGCCATGCGTGACGTGTGTATCGCTCGCTACGAAGCGTTCGGTACTGCCGGCAATGCTTCGAAGATCAAGCCGATCTCGCTGGAAGCGATGTACCAGCGTTACCTGAAAGGTGAGTTGAACGCCAAGGTGAACTAAGCCTCAGGCGTTTAAAAAGAAGCCCGCAGTGATGCGGGCTTTTTTGTGGGCGGGATTTGATCAGGCGGCGTCAGGTGTGCCGAAACCCCGGTGTTCGATCACGCAGAACACATCGCTCACATCCTGCACCAGAATGCGTGCAATGTTGGTTACGTTATTCAGGTCGCGCTCGGCGAAGTCCGGCAGGCTGGAGCAGGCCATCAGGTTGAGGTGTTCGAGGGCGGCGTTGAGGCGTTCGCGCAGGCAGGCGTGGAGGTCGGGCAGCGGGGCTTCGCTGTCGATTAACAGCACGGGGGAATCGGTGGCGGTTTCGGTGCACGGGTAGAAGCGGCGGGGCGGTAGTTGGTTCTTCATGGACAATCCTTAACTCGAGAGAAGAATGGCCACCGTTTGCTGCGAAACAAATGAGGTGGCAGCTGTACGCGGGTTCGCAGACCGAGGAGTTAAGACCCGGCAGACCCGAAGGTCTCCCACGCACAGCCGCCATAACAAAGACGGCCGTCGGCGAGAGCCTAGGCTGTTTTTGACGGGTGCGGAATTAACTCTGTAGGGCTGCGAAACCCTATCGCCGATCACTGCCGGCGACGGGGCGAACTATAAGCGGCGATTTGGCTTGTCGCAACGGCCCTGTAGGACGCAGAACCACTGTGGGAGCCGGGCTTGCCCGCGATGGCGGCGTGTCTGGCGCCACAAATGTTGGCTGATACACCGCCATCGCGGGCAAGCCCGGCTCCCACAGTGATTAGTGGTGTGTTTAAACAGCTGAATGACTCAGCGAATAATCCTCGCAACCACAGGAAGCTGCCTACTCGGAGTAAGGCAAATCAGCATTCACTCGTGATCAATATCCAGCTTCGCAAACGTCACCCGCGCGCCTTCCTTGCTGTTGCCACTGTTGTCCTGCACATACACCCCCGCCTTGAAATACAGCTGCTTGGCGCCCCACGCTGCGCCAATGCGCTCGTTCCATTCGCCATCAGCGGCATACACACTGAGCAGCCCGGCCTTGTTGAGGTTGATCACGTAGGTGAAGCTTTTTTCCAGCGGCACATTCGACGCCACGGTGATCACGCGGCCTTCGCCATCGTCCGGGTGCATGCGCACTTTGGCGACGATGTTGCCGGCCTGGGTCTTCTCCTTGAATTGGTATTCGAGCTTGATCAGCGGCTTCTGGCTGTCGTAGGCATGAATTTGCCCGATCACGATCTTGCCGGTGGAGGGCACTTGGTTGACCGTCAGGGTGGCCCGCAAAAAGTTGTCGGCATCCGGGTAGGCCCAGTTTCGCAGGCGCCCGTCGGCGTAGGTTTCGCGCAATTCGCTGCGCGGGTAGATGGCGTTTTCGGTGCGGGTGCCGGTCACGGGGGTCCAGAATTGCACGTTGCTGCCTTCGGCCTGGAAATACTGGTCTTTAAAGCCGCTCAGCAACTTTGGCGTGTTGATGGTCGCGGGCGGTGAGCCGACCGGGATGCTCAGGTTCCAGGTGGAAAGGTCGATCATGGCGTTGGCCTTTTACAGAGGGTGAAAGCTTTAGCCCGGGGGCCTTACAGGTTCTTTATAGGCGGTGATCGTCCGGTTGTTAAACAATTGCTGGCATTTTATTGGCGTCAGAGGAATGCCAAAAAGCCATGTTTCCCATGGTACGGGGGCTGCAGGGCCTTACCGTTAGTCGGCTTCCTGAGCTTTGGCGCAATGATGGCACCCACGTCACTTCTGCTTTTTTAGAACCGGGGCTAGAGTGAGGCCTCAGCGTTTGTCCGGTCTTTTTATCAGAAGTGACCGGTGCAGTTTCTTAAGGAAGAGACGTAGCATGGATTGCGCTCTACAACTCGGCGATGGCAGTTCGGTTCTTCTGGTGGTCGATGACTACCCGGAAAACCTCATCAGCATGCGCGCGCTTTTGCAGCGGGAAGATTGGCGGGTGCTCACCGCAAGCTCAGGCCTGGAGGCGTTGGAGCTGTTGCTCGAACACGACGTGGACCTGGTGCTGCTGGACGTGATGATGCCCGGCATGGACGGATTTGAAGTCGCACGCTTGATGCGCGGCAGCCAGCGCACGCGCATGACGCCGATTATTTTCCTGACGGCCAATGCCCAATCGCCCGCCGCGGTGCTGGAAGGCTATGCCAGCGGCGGGATTGACTACCTGTTCAAGCCCTTCGATCCGAATATCCTCAAGCCCAAAGTCCAGGCCTTGCTGGAGCACCAGCGCAACCGCCGGGCCTTGCAGCGCCTGAGCCATGACCTGGAGTCCGCACGCGCCTTTAATGCCTCGGTGCTCGACAACGCCGCCGAGGGCATTCTGGTGGTGGGCGAGGGCAGTGTGATTCAGTACGCCAACCCGGCCATTTCGCGGCTGCTCAATGCCACGATGGCGGAGTTGCAGGGCGAGAGCTTCCTGAGTTTCCTGCAAAAACCCCATGTGCCCGCCTGGCTCAGCTTCCCGATGTACGAGGCGTACCGCAAGGGCGAAACCTGGCGCCAGCACGACGCCATTTTGCGCACGGGCCGTGGCCAACAGGTGCCGGTGGCGCTGTCCAGTGCTCCGTTGCCCGCCGAACAGAAGGCCATGGTGGTGACGGTGCTGGACATGTCCGAGGTGCGCCACCTGCACCAGCAACTGGAGTTCCAGGCGGTCACCGACCCGTTGACCGGGTTGTTGAACCGGCGCGGGTTCCATCAGGCCGTGGAAAACACTTTGCTGCGCAGCGAACGTAACGAGCACTCGCTGGTGCTGCTGTACCTGGACCTCGACGGGTTCAAACGGGTCAACGATTCGTTGGGCCACGACGCCGGGGACCGGGTGTTGCGCTGGGTCTCGGAGCAGATGCAGGCGTGTTTGCGCTCCTACGACATTCTTGGGCGCATGGGTGGCGATGAATTCACCGCGTTACTGGAGCTGGAATTCCCGGAGCAGGCGGCGAAAATTTCGGAAAAACTGATCGAGCGCGTGTCGGTGTGCCAGCAGGTCGACGGGCTGGATGTGATGCTCGGCGCCAGCATCGGTATTGCGACCTTTCCGGACTGTGGCTCGGACCTCAATGGCCTGCTGCGCGCAGCGGACATCGCCATGTACGAAGCCAAGCGCGCTGGGCGTCAGCAATATCGCTATTACGATCAGGAAATGAACGGCCGCGCCCGCTCGCGCCTGATGCTGGAAGACAGTGTGCGCACCGCCATCCAGAACAAGGACTTCACCCTGGTGTATCAGCCCCAGGTCTCGCTCGACGATGGGCGCTTGCGCGGGGTCGAGGCGCTGTTGCGCTGGCAGCACCCCAGCGTCGGCGACGTGCCGCCGGGGTTGTTTTTGCCGCTGTTGGAGGAGGCGCGGTTGATCAGCCAGTTGAGCGCCTGGATCTACCAGCAAGTCGCGCTCCAGCGCCAGGCCTGGCAAACCACATTTGATGAAGAGCTGGTACTGAGCGTGAGCTTGAGCAGCAGCCAGTTCAACATGCCCAATCTGGCCGCCCAACTGCAGCAGGTACTCGAGCGACATGGGTTGCAGGGTCGGCAACTGGAGGTGGAGATCAGCGAAGACAGCCTGATGAGTAACCTTGAGGAGTCGACCAAGCAGCTCAAGCAACTGCGGCAGATTGGCATCCGTACCGCCCTGGATGACTTTGGTCTGGGGCATTGCTCCCTGGCCCACTTGCGCGACCTGGCGTTCGATACGCTCAAGCTTGACCCGCAATTGGTGGGGCGCCTGCCAGGTTCAGCACGGGATGCGGCCATGGCCCGCAGTATCATTCAGCTGTGCGGCCATTTCGATGTGGTGGTGATCGCCGAAGGCGTTGAAACGCACGAGCAGGCCCGCTGGCTCAAGGCCAATGGTTGCTCGTTTGTTCAGGGACCCTGGGCGGCGCAGCCGTTGAGGCCCGAGGAATTGCTCGCCTGGTCGCACCCCCGTCTGCTTTGAATTCGCTACACTGGCGCCCATTCGAACCCTGTTGCAGACCCCATGACCGCGCTGAAATACCTCCAGGCTTACCCCGCAGCGCTCCAGGAGCAAGTGCGCCAACTGATCGCCAAGGACCAGTTGGGCGCTTACCTGGAGCAGCGTTACCCCGAGCGCCATGGCGTACAGAGCGACAAGGCGCTATACAGCTACGCCCTGGCCCTGAAGCAGGAACACCTGCGCAACGCGCCGGCCATCGACAAGGTGCTGTTCGATAACCGCCTGGACCTGACCCATCGCGCCCTCGGCTTGCACTCCACGATCTCGCGGGTGCAGGGCGGTAATCTCAAATCCAAGAAAGAGATTCGCATCGCCTCTCTGTTCAAGGAGGCGGCGCCGGAGTTTTTGCGCATGATCGTGGTGCACGAGCTGGCGCACTTCAAGGAATCGGACCACAACAAGGCCTTCTACAAACTCTGCGAATACATGATGCCCGGCTACCACCAGGTGGAATTTGACCTGCGGGTGTACCTCACGTATCGCGACTTGCAGGGCAAGCCCTAACCTCAGCAGGCGACCCACCATGGATGTGAGCAAGACCAAAAGCAGTTTCTACCGCCGCCTGTATGTGGCGTATTTGATTGATAGCCAGTTGGCCAGCAGCGTACCCGCCTTGACCGACGCCACCGGCATGCCCCGGCGCACGGCGCAGGACACGATTGCGGCGCTGGCTGACCTGGACATTGTGTGTGAGTTCGAGCAGGAAGACGGTGCCCGCAACCATGCGGGGCATTATCGGATTCGCAGCTGGGGGGCGATTGATCGCGGGTGGATTGAGGCGAATCTGGTGGTGATCAAGCAGGTGTTGGGTTACCCGTGATTCATGGGGTGATCGGGCTGACGCCATCGCAGGCAAGCCAGCTCCCACATTTTTGACCGTGTGAGCCCGATCCAGTGTGGGAGCTGGCTTGCCTGCGATGAGGCCCTCAAGCCCGACGCATTCCGATATGTGGAATGTCATCCTCCAGGTATTCCTCACCCGCCACCAAAAACCCATACCGCCCGTAATATCCCTGCAAATGCGCCTGGGCTGACAGAAAGATCGGCATCTGCGGCCAGATATCGTCTATCTGCTTGAGGGCTTCTTCCATCATCTGATGCCCCAACCCGGTGCCGCGCGCCACCGGTGCCACGATCACCCGGCCCACCACCACATCGCCGCCCTGAGTCTCCGGGTCCAGCAGGCGCAGATACGCCACCAGTTCATCGTTTTGCCAAGCCATCAGGTGATGGGTGTCGCCCGACAGGTCCTGCCCGTCGAGATCCTGATAAACGCATTTCTGTTCGACGACGAACACCTCGTTGCGCAGACGCAAAATGGCGTAAAGCTGCTCTTTGCCAAGGTCATCGTGATGTTTGCAGACCCATTCAACGGTCATGGTGTGCTCTCTTGTGATGTCTGTGCCGATAGTAAGCGTGACGGGCATTCCTGTCTAAATTGAGCATTTTTGTGAATGCCGTCAATTTGCCATCATTCAATCCGATCGGCGCCGGCTTCTTTGTGTAATCTCCAGTGCAAGCTCATTGATGAGCTACTGTTATCAGGCCATCGCCTGCCCGCCAAGGACCTTGAGCATGCCGCGATTCTCTCGTGCCGTTGCTTTGATCGCAGTGTTATTGCTGGCCCAGCCCGCTCTGGCACAACGCTTGCGCCTGGTTGCGGATGCCTGGCCACCCTTTACCGACTCCACGTTGGTGAATGGCGGGTTGGCCACCGATATCGTCACCACTGCCCTGGGCCGGGCGGGGTATGCCAGTGACTTCGAGCAAGTGCCGTGGGCGCGCGCGCTGATGGGTGTTGGCGATGGCCGCTATGACGTGCTGATCAATGCCTGGTACGACGATGCCCGCACGCAGTTGGGGCAGTTTTCCGAAGAATACCTGCTCAACCGCGTGCGTTTTATCAAGCGCCGCGACGACCCCATCGACTATACAAACCTTGCGCAACTGCACGACGAGTCCATTGCCGTGGTGCGCGGCTATGCGTATTCGGCGCCCTTTGATCAGGACACGCAGTTGAACAAAATCCCGGTGCATAACTTCGCCATGGCCGTGCGTATGCTGGCGGCGCAGCGCGTTCGGCTGACGTTGGAGGATGAATATGTTGCGCGGTATTACCTGGCGCGTGAGTCGCCCCGGGTGCGCAATTCTGTGGAGTTTTTGGACAAGCCGTTGAGTGAAAACAGCCTGCATATTCTGGTCAGCCTGAAGAACCCCGAGCATGCGCAGATCGTGGCCAGTTTTGACCGGGAGATTGAGAAGATGAAGGCGGATGGGAGTTATGCGCGGTTGATGAAGGCGCATGGGATGTAGGGTTCTTCAGGGCCCCATCGCAGGCAAGCTCCCACACTTGAAGGTATTCACAATTCAAACTGTGGGAGCTGGCTTGCCTGCGAGCGATTCAAGCCTCGCCGGTATCCTTGATCAAATGCGCCGCCAGCGTACGCAACGGCCCCAACTGCCGGCAAATCAACGCCAACTGCGTCTGCACCAACCGCTGCCCTTCATCGATCTCATCCGGCATCTGCTCAAGGTCTGCCGCCAGTGCTTCTTCGGCATCACTCTGAATCGCGATCGGCTGCTTGTTCGCCAGCCCCGTGGCGATTTCATCGATGCTCGCCGCCAGGGAATTACCGGCGCCATCGATCAAATGCTCACGCACTTCAGCCGGCAATTGCGTTTCGCGGTGTGCACCCAGCCCTGACAAATAACTGAGCAACGTGTGCGAGAGCACCAGGAAGCGAAAGCCCACATCCGCCTCTTTGCGAAAGTGCCCCGGCTCCATCAGCATGTTCGCCAGGGTGGTGGACAGCGCTGCATCCGCGTTATGCGCGTTGCGCCGCGCCAGGCGGTAAGCGAGGTCGTCGCTTTTGCCGGCGGCGTATTGCTGCATGATCTGGCGCAGATAGATGCTGTTGCAGGTCAGGGTGTTGGCCAGCACCTTGTTCAGGCGGCGGCCTTGCCAGTCCGGCAGGAACAGGAATACCGCCAGGCCTGCGATCAGGCTGCCGAGCAAGGTATCGAACAGGCGCGGCAAGAACAGCCCGTAACCGTCGCCCACCTGGTTGAAGCAGAACAACACCATCAAGGTGATTGCCGCCGTCGCCAGGGTGTAGCGCGTGGTGCGGTTGATAAAGAACACCAGGCCGGCGGCGATGGCGAACATTGATTGCACCAGCGGGTTGGGGAACAGATCGAATAACGCCCAGGCCACGGTCAGGCCGATGGCGGTGCCGACGATCCGCTGGCCAAGCTTGCGCCGCGTGGCGCCGTAGTTGGGCTGGCATACAAAAAGGGTGGTGAGGATGATCCAGTAGCCTTGGGACGGGTGGATCAAGTGCACCATCCAATAGCCAATCATCAGCGCCAGCGGCAGGCGCAGGGCGTGGCGGAACAGCAAGGACGTCGGTGTCAGTTGAGTACGCAGGCGCGTCCACATTTCACTGAGGTTACGGGGTGCGCGGTCCAGCAGGCTGCTGTCGGTGGCATCGGCCAGGGCGTCGGGGTTGCTCGCGTCACCCAGCAAGCGGTCGAGTGTGGACAGGTTGGCCGCCAGGGCGCGCAACGAGCGCAGCAGACCGCGCCAGGCGGGGTTGCTCTGGATGCGCAGGTGTTCCAGCGAGGCGTTCAGGTCGCCCAGGGCTTCGGCGAAGCTGTCGTCATAAATGAACGGTTGGCGCAGCTGGATCGATTCGGCGAGGGTCTGACAGGCCTTGCCTTGCTGGCGCAACAGGCGCTGGCAGCGGAACAGCACGTCGCTGTGGAAGAAGGCTTCGGTCAGCGCGTTGTAAGGATAGTGCGACGAGCTGGCGCGCTCGTGGATGTCCTGGGCGAGGAAGTACAGCTTCAAGTAGCGGCTGACTTTCGAGCCCGGTCGGCCATTGCCCACGCGGTGCAGGATGATTTCCTTCGCCGCATTCAGCGCCGCCACGACCCGGCCATTCTGCTTGGCCAGCTCCAGGCGGCGTGCTTCCACGTCCAGCAGGCGGATGGGTTCAAACAGCGACGACTTGAGCTTGAGGTAACGCCCTAATTCGCGAAACAACCGCGCCAGGCTCTGCTGCACCGGCTGGTTGGAAAACAGTGCCTGCCACAGCACCGACAGCACGCCATACCAGGCGGCACCGGCTACCAGCAGCAGCGGCTCGTGCCAGAAATCGGTAACGGCGCCGCCGCGCTGGTCCACGCCGATCATGGTGTAGACCGACAGAATCAGCGTCGCTGAAGCAATGGCGCCATAGCGCTCGCCCAGCGCGCCGAGCATCGTCAGGCAGAAGCTGGCCAGCGCCAGGGCAATCGCGAAAATCCAGGGGTAAGGGAACAGCAACTCCACCGACAGCGCGGCGACGCTGAAACACACCAGCGTCACCGCCAGGGCATTGAGACGGCCTTGCCAACTGTCATCGGTCTCGGCCAGGGCGCTGGCGATAATCCCCAGGAACAGCGGGATCAGCAGCGTCATTTCATCCTGATACCAGCACAGCGCCATGCTGCCGGTGAGGGCGATGAATACCCGTACGCTGTAACTGAATTTATCCAGCGCCCACAGGCGCCGCATGGACTGCTTGAACGAGGTCGATGACATGAAGTCTGGAGTCTTCCGGGACGATGCCGCTAAATTGAGCCATCAGTGACGTCACGGCAAGCCTGGGAATCACAAATACTGGATGATCGTTCCCACGCTCTGCGTGGGAATGCCGCCATGGACGCTCTGCGTCCGCTCTTGGGACGCGGAGCGTCCCGGGATGCATGCCCACGCGGAGCGTGGGAACGATCAATCCGAGTGTGTCAGGCGTATTGGGCGGCGGCGTAGCCTGAGGCCCACGCCCACTGAAAATTGAACCCGCCCAGGTGACCGGTCACATCTAGCACTTCGCCAATAAAGTACAACCCCGGGCTTTTCAGCGATTCCATGGTCTTGGATGACACTTCGCGCGTATCCACCCCGCCCAGCGTCACTTCGGCGGTGCGATAGCCTTCAGTGCCCGCCGGTACCAATTGCCAGCTACCCAGTTTCTGCGCGATATCAGCGATTTCGGCGTGGGTGTACTGCTTCATCGGCTTGGACATAAACCAGGTGTCCGCCAGCAGGTTGGCCATTTTCTTGGTGAAAATCTCGCCCAGCAGGGTTTTCAGCTCACTGTTCGGGCGCTCGGCCTGTTGCTGTTGCAGCCAGTCGTGGGCGTCGTGGTCGGGCAGCAGGTTGATCTCCACCGTGTCGCCGGTTTCCCAGTAAGAGGAAATCTGCAGGATCGCCGGGCCGCTGAGGCCGCGGTGGGTAAACAGGATGTTCTCGCGAAAGCTCTGGTCGTTGCAGCTGACCAGGCAATCCACGGAGGTGCCGGACAACTCGCCGCACATATCCTTGAGCTGGTCGGTGATGGTGAACGGCACCAACCCTGCGCGGGTCGGCAGCAGTTCGTGGCCGAACTGTTTGGCAACCTGGTAACCAAAACCGGTGGCGCCCAGGGTCGGTATCGACAGCCCGCCCGTGGCGATCACCAGGGACTCGCAGCGCAACTCACCCAACGTGGTCTGCAACTGATAGCCACCTTCGACTTTGGCGATTTCTTCGATCGAAGTGTCCAGGTGCAGGCTCACGCCGGTCTGGATGCACTCGTCGAGCAGCATGCCGAGGATGTCGCTGGACTTGTTGTCGCAGAACAGCTGGCCGAGTTTCTTCTCGTGGTACGGCACGCCGTGCTTGGCCACCAGCCCGATGAAGTCCCACTGGGTGTAGCGCGCCAGGGCGGACTTGCAGAAATGCGCGTTGTGCGAGAGGAAGTTGGCGGGCTCGGTGTACATGTTGGTGAAATTGCAGCGGCCACCGCCCGACATCAGGATCTTCTTGCCGGCCTTGTTGGCGTGGTCGATCAACATCACTTTGCGCCCACGCCCGGCGGCGGTCAGTGCGCACATCAAGCCTGCGGCGCCGGCGCCAATGATCACAACTTCGGTCGAGCGCAAAACGGTGTCCTCATGTTCATCAGATCGTTCCCACGCTCTGCGTGGGAATGCCGCCATGGACGCTCTGCGTCCGCTTTGTGACGCGGAGCGTCACGGTATGCATTCCCACGCAGAGCGTGGGAACGATCAGGGTCAGAGGATACGCACGCGCAACGAGCGGCCTTTGATCTTGCCGTCGTTCAAACGCTGCAACGCCTGCTTGGCGATCCCGCGTTCCACGGCCACGAAGGCCTGGAAATCAAAGATCGCAATCTTGCCCACCTGGGCACCCGGAATACCGGCATCACCGGTCAATGCGCCGAGGATGTCGCCCGGGCGAACCTTGTCTTTACGGCCGGCAGCGATGCACAGGGTGCTCATCTGCGGCAGCAGAGGCCCACCGCTTTGCGGCTTGAGGTTGTCCAGTTGGTCCCAGTTCAGCGGCGACTTCTGCAGTTGCTCGATGGCTTGGGCGCGGTGCGCTTCGGACGGCGCGACCAGGCTGATAGCAATGCCAGTCTCACCGGCGCGGCCGGTACGGCCTACGCGGTGAATGTGGATTTCCGAGTCGCGGGCCAGTTCGACGTTGATCACCATGTCCAGCGAGTCAATGTCCAGGCCGCGTGCCGCAACGTCAGTGGCAACCAGTACCGAGGTGCTGCGGTTGGCGAACATGGCCAGTACCTGGTCGCGGTCGCGCTGTTCCAGGTCGCCATGCAGGCCGACGGCGGAAATGCCTTTGGAGGTCAGGTGATCCACGGTTTCCTGCACTTGCTGCTTGGTAAAGCAGAACGCTACGCAGGAGGCCGGGCGGAAGTGCGCCAGCACCTTGGTCACGGCGTCCATGCGCTCTTCCGGCGAGATTTCGTAGAAACGCTGCTCGATCTGGTCGTCGGAGTGGAATGCTTCAGCTTTGACTTGCTGCGGCGCACGCATGAATTTTGAGGCCAACTGCTTGATGCTCACCGGGTAAGTGGCCGAGAACAGCAGGGTCTGGCGGCGCGGCGGGGTCTTGCTGATGATGTCTTCGATAGCGTCGTAGAAGCCCATGTCGAGCATGCGGTCGGCTTCGTCGAGGATCAGCGTGTTCAAACCGTCGAGTACCAGCGAACCCTTGCGCAGGTGCTGCTGGATGCGGCCCGGGGTGCCGACGATGACGTGGGCGCCGTGTTCCAGCGAGGCGATCTGCGGGCCGAGGGACACGCCGCCGCACAGGGTCAACACCTTGATGTTATCTTCGGCACGCGCCAGACGGCGGATTTCCTTGGCAACCTGGTCGGCCAGCTCACGGGTCGGGCACATCACCAGCGCCTGGCAACCGAAGTAGCGCGGGTTGATCGGGTTTAACAGGCCGATGCCGAAGGCGGCGGTCTTGCCGCTGCCGGTCTTGGCCTGGGCAATCAGGTCCAGCCCCTTGAGGATCACCGGCAAGCTTTGCGCCTGGATCTGCGTCATCTCGACATAACCCAGCGAGTCGAGGTTAGCCAGCATGGCGGCGGACAGGGGCAAAGTATTAAAAGCGGTGGCGATGGTAGTCACGGGACTGGCTCTGCAAAACAAAATGTCGCGCAGTGTACCAGTCCTGTGGGATTTTCCCCGCAAGTTCTAGACGAGAAGCCTGTTAATGCTCGATATCGTGCTCGCGGCTGACCGCCCGTTTGCCATCGGTGGGCGACAGTTGCAGGAAGATTGCCGCCGCCAGCATCGCCATGATGCCCACGGTGAGGAAGGTCAACTGGAACGCGCCGAGCACCGTGCTCACGCCGTCGTTGCCCGCTTCAGCGGTAAAGCCGCCGAGCAGCGCACCGGCGCAGGCCACGCCCAGGCTCAGGGACAATTGCGCCACCACCGACAGCAAGCTGTTGCCGCTGCTGGCCTGGGCGTCGTCGAGGTCGATCAGGGTCACGGTGTTCATCGCGGTAAATTGCAGCGAGTTGATCGCCCCCAGCACCGCCAGCATGCACAGCAGCAGCGGGTAGGGCGTGTGCTCGCTGACCAGGCCCATGCTGGCGAGCATGATGCCGAGGAACAGGGTGTTGCCGGTCAGCACTACGCGGTAGCCCAGGCGCTCAATCAGCGTGCGCGCGATGGATTTGGCAAACATCGCCGCCGCCGCCAGCGGCAACATGCTCATCCCTGCTTCGGAGGGTGAGTAGCCCAGCGCCACCTGCAGCAGCAGTGGCACTAGAAACGGCAGGGCGCCGCTGCCCAGCCGCGCGAACAGGTTGCCGAGGATGCCCACGGCAAAAGTGCGGGTTTTGAACAGCACCGGCGAAAACAGCGGGTTGTCGATATGCCCGGCGCGCAGCCAATACGCCGCCAGGCACGCCAGCCCGCCGAACAGCAGCAACATCACCCGCAGGTGCGGCAGGTGCAGTTCGCCCAGGCCTTCCATGGCGATGGTGATCAGCACCATCGCTGCGCCAAACAGCAAAAAACCCACGCTATCAAAGCGCGTGCGCTCACTGCCGCGCAGGTCGGGGATGAGTTTCCACACGGCGTAGCAGCCGATCATGCCCACTGGCAGGTTGATCAGGAAGATCCAGTGCCAGGTCAGGTATTGCACCATCCAGCCGCCCATGGTCGGGCCGAGCAACGGGCCGAGCAGGCCGGGAATGGTGATAAAACCCATGATGCGCACCAGTTCGGAGCGCGGGTAAGCCCGTAGCACCACGAGCCGCCCGACCGGCAGCATCAACGCGCCGCCCAGGCCCTGGATCACCCGCGCGCCCACCAGCATGGTCAAGCTGCTGGACAGCGCGCACAGCAGCGAGCCGATGGTGAACAGCATGATCGCGCCAAAGAAGATCTTCTTGGTGCCGAAGCGGTCGGCGACCCAGCCCGAGGCCGGGATGAGCAAAGCGACGGTGAGCATGTAGGCGATCACCACCCCCTGCATGCGCAGCGGGTTTTCCGCAAGGTCCCGGGCCATGGCCGGCAATGCCGTGTTCAGAATCGTCCCATCCAGCGATTGCATGAAGAAGGCAATCGCTACCACCCAGGGCAACCAGCGGGCGGTCTTGGCATCGAGCGGGACGCGATTCGGCATGGAGAACCTTTTTGTTAGCAGGCTATGTGTCGGCGATTATGCGCCATCCATCGCTCCTTTTCCCACAGTCGGTTCGTCTAAATCTGACAACTTTGCGTGCTTGCCCACCAGAAAATCCAACAGCGCCCGGTGCACCGACAATGCCGCTTCGCGTGACTCCAGATCGAGCAGGTGGCCGGTCTGTTCGGCGACGGCAAACGTGCTGCGGCCCACGTACTCTTTGAACCGCTGGGCGTCAGCGGCGGGGGTGTAGTCGTCGAGCGTGCCGTTGAGGAAATGCACCGGTGTTTCAATCTGCTTGAGCGCCGGCAGGTAGTTACCATCGCCCAGGCCCAGCACCTGGTGGATATGAAAACGCGCCTGGCGGTACTCGGTGGTGGCCATGTTCGACAGGTGCCGGTGGTTATTGCGCTTGAGGCGCGGCGACAGGTATTTGCCCACCGTCTCGTTGAGCAAATGGCCGACGGCAGACTTGTCGTCGGCCTCGATCAGCACGCGTACGCGTTCTACGTAATCAAGCATGGCCTTGTTCAGGTTGGGCGCCAGGGCCATCACCACCGAGCTTTCGATGGAAGGCGGGTTGTGGGCGAGGGTCAGCAGGGTGGAGATGCCGCCCCAGGAGGCCGACACCAGGTGGTTGACCTGGAAGCGCTCCACCAGCGCGCGGAGCATTTGCACCTCGTCGTCCTTGGTCACCAGGTCGAGGTCGGTGTTGTGCTCGCGGGAATAGCCGGAGAACGGCAAGTCGAACAGCAGCACATTGAAGTGTTCGGCCAGGCACTTACTGGTGCGGGCAAATGAGCGGGTGGTGGACAGTGCCCCATTGACCAGCAGGACGGTTTTCCTGTTCGGGTCGTTGCCCAGTCTTTCGATGTGAACGTTGTAGTGCTTGAACAGCCTTTCAATGACAAAACTTCCATGGTTCATGTCAACGCTCCAGCTTGCCCTATCCTGAGCAAGGTCGTGCACACGCGCATGCACGTGGGTGAGATGGCGGGATGCCACTAACCGTTATAGCGAGGTTTTTTACAGGCGACAACTGGCCTTGTACGCAGGCAGAGAAGTAGAGAAAGGGCGGTAGGACTGGGAGGAACAACGATGTATGAATGCGGCGAGAACCCCTGTGGGAGCGGGCTTGCTCGCGAAGGCGGTGCATCAGTTAACAGATCCATGATCGTTCCCACGCTCCGCGTGGGAATGCTGTCCTGGACGCTCCGCGTCCCGAAATCGGCGGGTAGTTAAAGTCCTGCGCTAGGTGACGCAGAGCGTCTCAGGATGCATTCCCACGCAGAGCGTGGGAACGATCGGTAACACACAAGCAGGTTTGTGTGTTTACAAAGTGAGTGTGAGGCGTTTTACCAACGCGCCCGGCAACAAGTTCGAGGCCGTATTGCGCTGGCTATACGTACTCGCCGACAACAACAGTTCCCGCTCAGCCGTCAGCGCTTCCAGTTGTGAACCGAGCAGGCTGTAAACGCTGTCATCAAAGCGCATGGTGCTGACCGGCGCCTTGATCTCGCCGTCTTCCACCCAGAACGTGGCGAAGCGCGTCATGCCGGTCAGGCGGGCGGCGGGCAGGTCGGAGTAGTTCAGGTACCACAGGTTGCTGATGTACAGCCCGGTGCCGAGTGCCTTGAGAATATCCGCCTGGGCCAAATTGCCCGCCGCCACTTGCAGGGCGCTGGGAGATTCATCGCTGCTGGCGCCGTTGGTGCTCAGCCCGTACTCAGCGGCGCTGCGCGAGTTGATCAACTGGCCCTCGGCCTTGCCCGCCTTGATCAGCGTGACGTCACCGCGTGGGTAGCCTTCGGTGGAAAACCCCTGGCTCAGGGAACCGCTGATCTGTTCGCTGACGGTCACCAGCGGGCTCAACGACTGCTCACCCGCGTACAGCTTTTGCAGGGAGCTGCCTTTGCTGGCGATGGCCTGGGCGGAAAAACCACCCCAGGTGATGATGCTGAAAATTTCTTCCAGCGCCGCCGGGGCGAGGTAGGCGCGGTATTGGCCCGGCGCCAGTGTGTGCAGCGGGCGGCCGAGGAATTCCAGCTGTTCGCGCGCCTGCTGGAAGCGTGCGGCGAACTCGGTGCTGTCCCAGGTGTGCCCGGCGTAGCTGGCTTTTACCGCCTCGCCGTTGGCGTGGAACAGGCTGAAATCGAAGTTGAAGCTGTTCGCGCGGTGCCATCCGAATGCGCCGTCCGAGCTGGCAAAACCACGGGTGATCGGGCCTGCGGCGTAGAAACCGACCATGTCCACGCCGTCGGCGGCGCGGCTGATGTCTTCCAGCACCTGAGCCAGTTCCGGCAACGGCCGGGTCTGTTCATTATTACTTTGCCAGGCGCTGTGGTTCAGCAGCAGGTACGGGTCCCGTGGCAGCAACGGCAAGGTTTCGCGCAGTTGTTGCAGGCCGTCGGCGAGGCGTTGGCGGTCCAGTTCCGGCTCGCCGGAGAGGGTAATGCCGAGGTCGGCGTGGCGGCCGTCGTCGATCAGTTTCAGGTTGAGACTGGCCTGTTGCACCTGCCCGGCCTGACGCACCTGAGCGTGGTTGAAACGCACGAATTCGGACGCTTCATCGGCGTAGCCCAGCTGAAACTCTTCCTTGTCGGTGACGGCGTGCTTGAGCCATTCCACCAGTGCCTTGAAGTTGTTCATCAGGCATCTCCCCCAAATACGTCGACGTTACTGAACACACAGGCCGGCGAGGCATGGCCCACGCGGATCACCTGGTTCGGCTCGCCCTTGCCGCAGTTCGGCGTGCCCAACACCTTGAAAGTGCTGGCGTCGCCGACGGCGCTGAGGTTGCGCCAGAATTGCGCGGAAATCGCACGGTAGTTCGGGTTTTTCACCACGCCCTTGAGCTCGCCGTTTTCAATCAACTGGCCCCATTCGCAGCCGAACTGGAATTTATTGCGCGCATCGTCGATGGACCACGAGCGGTTGGTCGACATCAGAATGCCGTTTTCGATACCGCCCACCAGTTGCGCCAGGCTCTTGTCGCCGGCCTCGATATTCAGGTTGGCCATGCGATCGATCGGCGGGCGGTTCCAACTGCTGGCGCGGCTGTTCGCTACGCCGCTCATGCCCGAGCGAAATTGCGACAGCGCGCCGCCCAGCGGTTTGAGCAACAGCCCTTCGCGGATCAGGAACTGCTTGCTGGCGGCCGTGCCTTCGTCGTCATGGCCGTAGCTCGCAAGTTGTTCGGGAATGTCCGGGTCGAAGGTCACATTGAGCAAGGGCGAGCCGTATTGCAGGTGGCCGAAGTCGCTGGCCTTCACAAAACTGGTGCCGGCGTAGTTGCGCTCGTCACCGAGGATGCGGTCGAGTTCCAGCGGGTGGCCGATGGATTCGTGGATCTGCAGGATCATCTGGTCGGGCATCAACAGCAGGTCGCGCGGGCCGTTCGGCGTGTTCGGCGCGAGCAGCAGTTGCAGGGCTTCGTCGGCAATACGCGGCGCAGCGCCCACCAGGCCGAAACGGTTGATCACCTCAAAGCCGCCTTGCTGGCCGAAGTTGCTGCCGCCCAGGGTGCGAGTCTGGCTGTCATTGCCGTCGTAGGCGGTGACGTTAACGCCGGGGAACACAAAACGCTGGGCCTGGCGCAGTTCGGCGCCGGCACTGTTGAGGTAGATCTGTTCGACGTGGGTCAGGCCCAGGCTGACTTCCCAATTCACCAGGCGCTCGTCTTTGGGCACGGCGGCGGATTCGCTGCCGAGCAATTGGTAGCAGTCGCTCAAGGAAGGGAAGGGCTGGTCGAGGTCGGGCGACAGGTAGTCGGCGACGTCGCTGGACACGTGCTGCGTCTGCAGGTCGAGTAGCGCGTGAGGTTTGATCAGCCGGGCTTGCGTTTCGGCGCGCTCAAGGGCGGCTTGCAGGCCGGCCAGGGAAATGTCGTTGGTCGCGGCGTAGGCTTCCACGCCGTTGAGACGCACGGTGAGCATCGCGCCTTCGTCGTGGTTCAGGTGGGGCGGTTCGGCGACGTTTTTGCGTACGGCCAGGTAGTGGCCTGATTCGCGCACGTAACGCAGCGAGAAGAATTCGGCACGGGTGCGCAGGGCGCTGAAGTGCTGTTTGAGTGTGGCGTGTTTGTCGAACATGGGGCCTTCCTTGTGGGCGGCTCGTCGCGGGCAGGCAGACAGAGTAGCTGATCAAGGAGGGATTTTGCATTGGCTTGTCGGGCCTCATCGCGGGCAAGCCCGCTCCCACATTTTGAAGGTGTTCACACATCAAATGTGGGAGCTGGCTTGCCTGCGATGGGAGCGCAGCGGTGTTTCAGTTACTGCGCAATTTCCCGCATCGGCTTGCCACGCACGGGCGCATCGCCTGCCACGTAGTAGTCGGCGGTGCTGCGCGGCAGCGGCTGGCGGCCACGGATCTTGTCGGCGATTTTCTCGGCGATCATGATCGTTGGCGCGTTCAGGTTGCCGGTGGTGATGATCGGCATGATCGACGCATCCACAACGCGCAGACCCTGCATGCCATGCACGCGGCCTTCGCCATCCACAACGGCCATGTCGTCGGTGCCCATCTTGCACGAGCAGGACGGGTGGAACGCGGTTTCGGCGTGCTCGCGGATGAACTTGTCCAGCTGCTCATCGGTTTGCACTTCAATGCCCGGGCTGATTTCGCGGCCTCGGTACTGGTCCAGCGCCGGCTGCTGCATGATTTCACGGGTCAGGCGGATGCCATCGCGGAATTCCTGCCAGTCCTGCTCGGTGGCCATGTAGTTGAAGAGGATGCTCGGGTAGTCCCGTGGGTTCTTCGACTTCAACTGGATGCGACCACGGCTCGGAGAACGCATGGAACCCATGTGCGCCTGGAAACCGTGCTCTTTTACACCGTTGCTGCCGTTGTAGTTAATCGCGACCGGCAGGAAGTGGTACTGGATGTTCGGCCAATCGAATTCTTCACGGGTACGAATGAAACCGCCCGCTTCGAACTGGTTGCTGGCGCCGATGCCGGTGCCGTTGAACAGCCATTCGGCACCGATCGCAGGCTGGTTGTACCAGAGCAGCGAGGGGTACAGCGACACCGGTTGGGTGCAGGCGTATTGCAGGTACAGCTCAAGGTGATCCTGCAGGTTTTCGCCGACGCCGGGCAGGTCGTGGACCACCGGGATGTCGAGGCTTTCCAGCAGTTTCGCCGGGCCAACGCCGGAGCGTTGCAGCAGTTGCGGCGAGGCGACTGCGCCGCTGCACACCAATACTTCCTTGCGCGCGCGGGCTTCAACGCGTTCTTCTGCATCACCCACCAGGTAACGCACACCCACAGCACGCTTGCCTTCGAACAAGACTTTGTCGGTCAGGGCATGGGTGACGATGGTCAGGGTCGAACGCTTTTTAGCCGTGTCCAGGTAACCGCGTGCGGTGCTGGCGCGACGGCCGTTTGGCGTGACGGTGCGGTCCATCGGGCCGAAGCCTTCTTGCTGGTAGCCGTTCAAGTCTTCGGTGCGCGGGTAACCGGCCTGTACGCCTGCTTCAACCATCGCGTGGAACAGCGGGTTGTTGCCGGCTTTGGGCGTGGTCACGCTGACCGGGCCATCGCCGCCGTGCCAATCATTCGGGCCGATGTCGCGGGTTTCGGCTTTGCGGAAATACGGCAGGCAGTCCAGGTAGGTCCAGTTTTCCAGACCCGGCAGTTTCGACCAGTTGTCGTAGTCCATGGCGTTGCCACGGATGTAGCACATGCCGTTGATCAGCGAAGAACCACCGAGGCCCTTGCCGCGACCGCATTCCATCCGGCGGCCGTCCATGTGTGGCTCTGGATCGGTTTCGTAGGCCCAGTTGTAGCGGCGGCCTTGCAACGGGAACGCCAGGGCGGCTGGCATTTGCGTGCGGAAGTCGAGACGGTAGTCAGGGCCGCCGGCTTCCAGCAGCAGAACGGTGACGCCTTCGTCTTCGGTCAGACGGGTCGCCAGGGTGTTACCGGCGGAGCCGGCACCCACAATGATGTAGTCGTATTCTTGGGACATGAAATGCACCCTCTTTGGAGATGACTCCGGTCGCTGTTGTGGCGAGGGGGCTTGTCCCCCGTTCGGCTGCGAAGCAGTCGTAAGATCAGCGATAGAGATTTATCTGAAAATTTGCGGTGTCTGGAATGGGGCTGCTTCGCAGCCCAACGCGGGGCAAGCCCGCTCGCCACATTGGCCACTCCAGACTTCAGGTTCTTAGAACACCGAGGCGTAGTCGCCCAGCTCAACCTGTACCGATTTGATGCGGGTGAAGTTGTTCAGCGAGCTGATGCCGTTCTCACGGCCAACACCCGATTGCTTGTAGCCGCCGACCGGCATTTTCGCGTCGGACTCGCCCCAGGCGTTGATCCAGCAAATACCTGCTTCCAGCTGATGAATCACGCGGTGAGCGCGGTTCAGGTCTTTGGTGACCAGGCCAGCAGCCAGGCCGAAGTCGGTGTCGTTGGCGCGGCGGATCACTTCTTCTTCGGTTTCATAGGTGAGGATGCTCATCACCGGGCCAAAGATTTCTTCACGGACGATGGTCATTTCGTCGGTGCAGTCGGTGAACACGGTCGGGGCCACGAAGGCGCCTTTGGCGAACTCGCCGTCGGTCAGGCGGTCGCCGCCGCACAGGACGCGGGCGCCTTCTTCCTTACCTTTGGCGATGTAACCCAGCACGCTTTCCATGTGGGCAAAGCTGACCAGCGGGCCGAAGTTGGTGTTCTCGTCTTGCGGGTCGCCAACGCGAATGCGCGCAACACGCTCGGCGATCTTGGCTTCAAAGGCCGCTTGCAGGTGCTTGGGCACGAACACGCGAGTGCCGTTGGTGCAGACCTGACCGGAGCTGTAGAAGTTGGCCATCATCGCGATGTCGGCGGCGCGGTCGAGGTCGGCGTCGTCGAAAATGATCAGCGGGGACTTGCCGCCCAGTTCCATGGTCACTTCTTTGAGCGAGGAGCTCGACGCGCTGGCCATGACTTTCTTGCCGGTGTCGGTGCCGCCGGTGAAGGAGACTTTCTCGATGCGCGGGTGCTCGGTCAGCCAGGTGCCGACTTCACGGCCGCTGCCGGTCAATACGTTGAACACGCCATCCGGAACGCCGGCTGCGGTGTAGATCTCGGCCAGTTTCAGGGTGGTCAGCGAAGTGACTTCGCTGGGCTTGAAGATCATCGCGTTACCGGCAGCCAGGGCCGGTGCGGATTTCCACAGGGCGATCTGGATCGGGTAGTTCCACGCGCCGATACCGGCGACCACGCCCAGCGGCTCGCGGCGGGTGTAGACGAAGGAGGTGTCGCGCAGTGGGATCTGCTCGCCTTCAATGGCTGGCACCAGGCCTGCGTAGTATTCCAGCACGTCAGCGCCGGTGACGATGTCGACGTATTGGGTTTCGGAGAAGGCTTTGCCGGTGTCCAGGGTTTCCAGCGCGGCCAGCTCATCGTTGCGCTCGCGCAGGATGTCGACGGCACGGCGCAGGATGCGCGAACGCTCCATGGCGGTCATCGCGGCCCAGATTTTCTGGCCCTTTTCAGCGCTGACCACGGCACGTTCAACGTCTTCTTTCGTAGCGCGTTGCACTTGGGCGAGAACTTCACCGTTAGCCGGGTTGATGGCTTCGAAGGTGGCATCGCTGCCAGCGTCGCTGTAGCCGCCGTCAATGTAGAGTTTTTGCAGTTCGAAACGGGCCATAAAGTCCTCGCAAGTGCATAAGTGGTTGGCGTTAACCGCCGAAAAGTGGGCCATAAGGGTCTGGCAACACTGAGCGACAGCAGTTCAGGGGTTGAGCGGTTATGTGTGCTCTAACTCACCTGCTTGGCCAATTGGAAATCCATGTATTCGTAAGCGATCCGTTGCGCCTGCTCCGTGTCGAAAGCGTCTCCCGACAGGGCGCCGCGCAACCACAAACCGTCGATCAAAGCTGCCAGGCCCCGGGCTGCGCTGCGTGCATCTTCAAGCGGCAGCACACGGCGGAACTGGCAGCACAGGTTGGAATACAGACGGTGATCGTTGATCCGCTGCAACCTGTGCAAAGACGGGTGGTGCATGCTGGTGGCCCAGAAGGCCAGCCAGGTTTTCATTGCCGGGCCGTTGACCTGGCTCGCGTCGAAGTTGCCGCCGATGATCACCTGCAGGTGGGCACGGGGGCTGTCGTCCTTCAACGCGTGCCTGCGTTCGTGGACGTTCTCGATCAGCACATTCATCAAGTACCGCATCGTCGCGGCGATCAGGCCGTTCTTGTCCTGAAAGTAGTGACTGATGATGCCGTTCGAAACGCCGGCCAAACGGGCGATCAGCGCAATGCTGGCATCCCCCATTCCGACCTGATCGATGGCCGTCAAGGTGGCTTCGATCAACTGCTGGCGGCGTATGGGTTGCATACCGACCTTGGGCATGTAGCACCTCTCCTTAGGCCTGCCGATGGGCGATGAACGTCCGTCGGCTTGAGGGCCAGTCTATTTTGTTTTGATTGAACGTTCAATCAACAAAGAATAAGCTCTGCGACAAATGGTCGCTGCCTACGGATATTTCCTACCCGTGAGCAGCGACCTATGACACCTGCAAAACCCTTGAACAGCCCGAGCCATGGCTTTGGCGGGGTTCAGGAATTTTCGGGGTGTCTTTATAACACCCGTCCGTCGACTGCCGAAAAATCGATGTCCCGGGATAACCGTTGCCTTGTGTTTCTCTCTCGCACTGCCCGGAGCATCTGCGCCATGAGTTCTGCCTCTCTTATAAAGACCCCGCCGGAAAAGGTGCGGGTCAACGGTTGGGTGTTTTACACCTCCACCGCGCTGATTCTGTTGTTGACTGCCATTCTGATCATCGCCCCGCAGGAGGCCGGGCGCATGCTCGGTGTCGCCCAGGCGTGGCTCTCGAAAAGCTTTGGCTGGTACTACATGGTGGTCATCGCCGCTTACCTGGTGTTCGTGGTGGGCCTGGCGTTTTCGTCCTACGGTAAATTGAAACTGGGCAGCAAGGACGACACCCCGGACTTCAGCTACGGCGCCTGGGCCGGCATGTTGTTCTCGTCCGGCATCGGTATTTCGCTGCTGTACTTCGGCGCCTCCGAGCCGCTGGACCACTACTTCAACCCGCCCGAAGGCGCCGCCGCCAGCAATGGTGCGGCGCGTCAGGCGTTGCAGCTGACCTTCCTGCATTGGGGCCTGCACGGCTGGGCGATCTATGCGCTGGTCGGCCTCGCTGTGGCGTATTTCGCGTACCGCCATAACCAGCCGCTGGCCCTGCGTTCGGCACTCTACCCGCTGGTGGGCGAGCGCTGGGTGAAAGGTGCGGCCGGCCACGCAGTGGACGGTTTCGGCATGTTCGTGACGCTGCTGGGCCTGGTGACCAACCTGGGGATTGGCTCGATGCAAGTGTCGTCGGGCCTTGAAAACCTGTTCGGCATGGCGCACAGCAATACCAACCTGCTGATCGTGATCATCGTGATGAGCACCGTGGCGACCATCGCCGCCGTGTCGGGTGTGGAGAATGGCATTCGCCGCCTGTCCAACCTCAACATCGTGCTGTTCAGCGGTTTGCTGATTTTCGTGCTGCTGTTCGGCCCGACCTTGCACCTGCTTAACGGCCTGGTGCAGAACACCGGCGATTACCTCAACGGCATCGTGCTGAAAACCTTCGACCTCTATGTGTACGAAGGCGACGCCGACAAAACCGAACGCTGGATGGGCCTGTGGACCCTGTTCTACTGGGCGTGGTGGATTTCCTGGGCGCCATTTGTGGGCATGTTCATCGCGCGTATTTCCCGTGGTCGCACCGTGCGTGAACTGGTGGCGGGCGTGCTGCTGATTCCGCTGGGCTTCACCCTGGCGTGGTTGTCGATCTTCGGTAACTCGGCGCTGGACCTGGTGCTGAACCACGGTGCCGTGGAGTTGGGCAAGACGGCGCTGGAACAACCGTCCATGGCCATCTACCAATTGCTTGAGCATTACCCGGCGTCGAAAATCGTGATCGGCGTGTCGATCTTCGTGGGATTTGTGCTGTTCCTGACCCCGGCGGATTCCGGCGCGGTGATGATGGCCAACCTTTCCTGCAAAGGCGGCAACGTGGACGAAGACGCGCCGCACTGGCTGCGGATCTTCTGGTCGGCGGTGATCACGCTGGTGACCATCGGCCTGCTGTTTGCCGGCAACTTCGAAGCCATGCAAACCATGGTGGTGCTGGCGGGGCTGCCGTTCTCGGTGGTGCTGATTCTGTTCATGTTCGGTTTGCACAAGGCCATGCGCCAGGACGTCGCAATCGAACAGGAGCAGGCGCAATTGGCCGAGCGTGGCCGTCGTGGTTTCAGCGAGCGGTTGACCGCGCTGGACCTGCAACCGAGCCTGGGCACTGTGCAGCGTTTTATGGACAAGCACGTTACGCCTGCGCTGGAAGAAGCGGCGGTTGCGTTGCGCGATCAGGGCCTGGAAGTGCAGACCTTGCTCGGCAAATCCAAGCGCTGCATTGGTGTGCGCATCGAGATGGAGGAGGGCAACCCGTTTGTCTATGAAGTGAGCCTGGATGCTTACTCGTCGGCGCCGAGCGACCTGCCCGAAGAAGAGCGCACCCGCTACTACCGTGCCGAGGTTTACCTGCACAACGGGCCTCAGGAGTACGACCTGATGGGCTTTGCCCAGGAACAGATTACCCGGGACGTGCTCGATCAGTTTGAAAGCCATCGGCAGCTCCTTGGCCGTGTCTATAGCTGATGGTTGAGCGGGACGGCGCCGTCACTGGCGCCGCTTTTTTAATGTGTAAACAGATCAAAAATGTGGGAGCGGGCTTGCTCGCGAATGCGGTGGATCAGTGACAGATGTGTTGACTGACACACCGCATTCGCGAGCAAGCCCGCTCCCACATTGACCCCGTTTCTTCAGTGGGGTTTGGGGTGTTGGCTTAGCCCAGGTTCTTGCCCAGCAAGGCGTGGTACAGCTCGCTGTCCCCCAAAATCCCCACCACCTGGTTGTTGTTGTGCAACACCAGCTTGTTCCCCGTGTGATACCGAATCTGCAACGCATCGCGCATGCCGATATTCGAATCCACCAGTGTCGGTACCCGGCCCAGACCTTCCACCGGTTGCCCCGGTGCCCAGTTCTGCAGGTTCAACGGCGTGCCATTCTGGCGTGCGCCTTTAATCACATTGCCTTCCGTCAGGTCCAGCCACGAATCACCACCCGGGTCCAGGCTGATGGAGCCGTTGACGTGGGTGCAGTTCTCCACGGTACGCATCAGACTGCGGCCGCACAGCACGTTCAGCGGGTTGGTATGGGCGACGAAGGTGCGCACATAGTCATCCGCCGGGTTCAGCACGATCTCTTCCGGCACGCTGTACTGGATGATCTTGCCGTCTTTCATGATCGCGATACGGCTACCCAGCTTGAGTGCCTCATCGAGGTCGTGGCTCACGAATACGATGGTCTTGCTCAGCTTGCGCTGCAGTTCCAGCAGTTCATCTTGCAGGCCTTGGCGAATCAACGGGTCGAGGGCGGAGAAGGGTTCGTCCATCAGCAGAATGTCGGCGTCCATCGCCAGCGCGCGGGCCAGGCCGACACGCTGCTGCATGCCGCCAGACAGCTCGTCAGGCTTCTTGTTACGCCACTGGGTGAGGCCCACCAGCTCAAGTTTGTCGTCGACCAGCTTGCGCCGTTCTTTTTCCGGGCGGCCCTGCATTTCAAGGCCGAAGCTGATGTTCTCGCGCACCGTCAACCACGGCATCAGGGCAAACTTCTGGAACACCATGGCGATGCGCTTGGTGCGCATCATTTTCAGCTCTGCAGGCGTGCAGGAGGCGATGTCGATCTGGCGCCCTTCATGCTCCACAAACAACTGGCCACGGCTCACGGTGTTAAGGCCGTTGATGCAACGCAGCAAGCTGGATTTGCCGGAACCCGACAGGCCCATCAGCACGCAGATTTCGCCTTTCTCCACATCCAGGCTGGCTTTTTCAACGCCGACAATCTGGCCGGTTTTTTTCAGGATCTCGTTACGGCTCAGGCCTTGGTCCAGCAGCTTGAGCGCTTCGCGTGGGTCTTTGGAGAAGATCACGTCGACATTGTCGAATCGGATAATGCTCATGCATCACCCCCTACTTTAGCGTCGGGTTGTTTGCAGATGCGGTCGAGCATGATGGCCAGCAACACGATTGCCAGGCCGGCTTCAAAGCCCAGGGCGATGTCGGCAGTGTTGAGTGCGTTGACCACCGGCTTGCCGAGGCCGTCGGCGCCTACCAGGGCCGCGATCACCACCATCGACAACGACAGCATGATGCATTGAGTAATGCCGGCGGCAATGCTCGGCATGGCGTGGGGCAGTTCAATGCGCGAGAGCAACTGACGGCGCGAGCAGCCAAAGGCTTTGCCGGCGTCCATCAACTCTTGTGGAACATCGCGGATACCCAGGTAGGTCAGGCGGATAGGCGCGGCAATCGCGAACACCACCGTGGAAATCAACCCGGGCACCACACCCAGCCCGAAGAGGGTCAGGGTAGGGATGAGGTAGACGAAGGTCGGCACGGTCTGCATCAGATCGAGCACCGGCCGCATCATGGTGTAGAACAGCGGTTTGTGCGCGGCAACAATGCCCAGCGGCACACCGATGACCACGCAGACCAGGGTGGCGAACAACACCTGCGCGAGGGTTTCCATGGTTTCCTGCCAGTACCCCAGGTTCAGGATCAGCAGGAAGGAGGCGATGACAAACACCGTCAGGCCCCATTTGCGTTGAATAAAGTGAGCCAGCAGCGCAATCAGACCGATCAAAGCCAGCGGATTGAACCAGGTCAGCGCAAACGTCACGCCGTGGATCATCGTTTCCAGGGTCGATGCGATTGCGTCGAAATAGTTGGCACCGTGTTGGGTCAACCATTCGACGAAGGCAGCGATGTACTGGCCTAGTGGGATTTTATGTTCAGTCAGCATGGTAGTGAATGTCCACATGCGAAGGGGAAAACATCCCGGGCCAGCGCACCGGCCCGGGGTCAGCGACTACTATTTGGCGAGATAAGCTTTAACGGCCTCCAGACCTGGTTTGCCATCAACGGTGGTTACACCGGCGAGCCAGGTGTCGAGCACTTGCGGGTTGGCTTTGAGCCACGCCTTGGCGGCGACGTCAGGTTTTTGTTTGTCGTCCAGGACTTTACCCATCAGGGTGCTTTCCATGTTCAAGGTGAACGACAGGTTTTTCAGCAACTGGCCCACGTTGCTGCATTCCTGGGTGTAACCCTTGCGTACGTTGGTGTAGATGGTGGCCTGGCCGTAATTCGGGCCGAACGAATCGTCACCCCCGGTCAGGTACTTCATCTTGAAGCGGGTGTTCATCGGGTGCGGTTCCCAGCCGAGGAACACGATGGCCTGGTCGCGTTTGGTGGCGCGTTCCACCTGCGAGAGCATCCCGGCTTCGCTGGACTCGACCACTTTGAACCCTGCGGTTTTCAGGCCGAAGGCGTCTTTGTCGATGAGGGTCTGGATGGTGCGGTTGCCGTCGTTGCCCGGCTCGATGCCGTAGATCTTGCCGCCCAGCTCATCCTTGAATTTGACGATGTCGGCGAAGTCTTTAAGGCCCTTGTTGTACAGCGCTTCGGGGACGGCCAGGGTGTACTTGGCGTTCTCGAGGTTGGCGCGTACGGTTTCCACGGTGCCGGCATCACGGTACTGCTTGATGTCGTTTTCCATGGTCGGCATCCAGTTGCCGAGGAAGATGTCCATGTTCTTGCCGTCAGCCAGCGACTTGTAAGTCACCGGTACCGAAATCATCGTGGTGCGCGGCTTGTAGCCCAGGCCCTTGAGGACTTCGCTGGTGGTTGCAGTGGTGACGGTGATGTCGGTCCAGCCGACATCGGAGAAGTTAACGGTCTGACATTGTGCCGGTTCTGCAGCGTGCGCCAGGACTGGCAGACTCAGCATGGCGGCCAACAACAACTGGGGTGAACCTTTCATGGGGCTAGACTCCTGTGTTTTTTCTGGCGGCCTGCGCCGCGCTTTATAAGTGTTGCGGTTGGTGCGTGCGATGAGGCGACGGCACGGTGCCTTGCAAACGAGTCGAGACTGATCATGTACCAGTGAAAATCTGACGCCTACAGGGGGCGTCGTATCCAGTACAGGGATGGTCGTATCCAGTGTCGGTGACGTCGCTTACAGATTTTTCCAATGGCAAAACTACAGTTTTTGCCAATCTGCACCGCTAAAAACGGCCAAAACGCCGCATCGCCCGCGAGCGACGCTGGTGAGCATGGTTACGTCGGTGTGAGACGCCGTGATGACGGATAAAAGCTTGATGATGCCGCCATCTGGGCGATCTGAGCGTAGCAGCTCGTTGGTGCCAGGCCTGTTCACCTGCGGAGTTGCACGGCAATGGCTATCAGCGTTTTCGACCTGTTCAAGATCGGCATTGGGCCTTCGAGTTCTCACACCGTCGGTCCCATGCGCGCCGCGGCGTTGTTCGTTCAAGGGTTACGTGAACGTGATGTGTTGGAGCAAGTGCGGCGCGTCGAAGTTCAGCTGTATGGCTCGTTGTCGGCCACGGGTATCGGCCACGGCAGCGACACCGCGACCATCATGGGCCTGATGGGCGAGTGGCCGGACGCGATCGATCCGTCGCAAATCGGCCTGCGCATTCACACCCTGCGTGAAACCGACACCTTGCTGCTCGACGGCTACCTGCCGGTGCCCTTCATCTGGGCGCGCGACATGCGTTTGCTCGACGAAAACCTGCCGTTCCATCCCAACGCCATGACCCTGGTGGTGTACGGCGATGACGGCGAATTGCATCGCGACACTTACTACTCCGTCGGCGGCGGTTTTGTAGTGGATGAAGCCCAGGCGCAAAGCGGTGTGGCCGACATGGACCGCACCGAGTTGCCCTATGACTTTTCCAGCGCAGCAGAGCTATTGCAGCTGTGCAAGACCCACAACCTGCGCGTCGCAGAGTTGATGCTCGCCAACGAGAAAACCTGGCGCTCCGAAGAAGAGATCCGCAGTGGTTTGATGAAGCTCTGGCGCGCCATGCAAGATTGCGTTGAGCAGGGCCTCAAGCACGAAGGCATCCTGCCCGGCGGCCTGAATGTGCGCCGCCGCGCCGCCAAGTTGCACCGCAGCTTGCAGGAGTTGGGCAAGCCGAATGTGATTGGATCGACATTGAGCGCCATGGAATGGGTCAACCTGTTCGCCTTGGCGGTGAACGAGGAGAACGCGGCGGGCGGGCGCATGGTTACGGCGCCTACCAATGGCGCGGCGGGGATCATCCCGGCGGTGCTGCACTACTTTATGAAGTTCAGTGAAGAAGTCACTGAAGCCAACGTGGTCGACTACCTGCTCGGCGCGGCAGCGGTGGGGATTCTGTGTAAAAAGAACGCCTCAATCTCGGGCGCTGAGGTCGGCTGCCAGGGTGAAGTCGGTTCGGCCTGCGCTATGGCCGCCGCTGGCTTGGCCGAGATCCTCGGCGCCACGCCGGAGCAGCTGTGCAACGCGGCGGAAATCGGCCTGGAACATAACCTCGGCCTGACCTGCGACCCGGTGGGCGGCCTGGTGCAAGTGCCGTGTATCGAGCGCAATGCGATTGCGGCAGTGAAGGCGATCAATGCGGCGCAAATGGCGTTGCGGGGTGATGGCCAGCACTTTATCTCGCTGGACCGGGTGATCCGCACCATGCGCGATACCGGGGCGGATATGCATGACAAGTACAAAGAGACCTCGCGGGGCGGTTTGGCGGTCAGTGCCGTTGAGTGCTGAGACCGAGTCGACTGCATCGCAGGCAAGCCAGCTCCCACATTTGAATGTGTTCACAAATCAAACTGTGGGAGCTGGCTTGCCTGCGATGACGGTGGTTCAGGCACTACTGCTCATAAAGTGAACACCCGGATCCAAACGCGCCACCTTTTAGCGCGTCGCAAACAGATAAGTAGCTTGCAAACGATTCAGCACCTGACCACCCGTCACCCGTGCGGGCGGTGACAGACTTCTCCCACACCCGCAAAGCGCCTTCCCACAAGTGCTACCGATCTGCTCACGCCCCCTGAGTCAGCCTGCTCCTGCGTCCATTTCGGGCCATATCCCGCACTTCCGGCGCGGGCTTATATAGACGCGTCATCAGGTCGTTTTCAGGAGTTATTGGACGGCCATTCAACTTTAGGCATGGCATTTGCTCTATCAATTCAAAGCCTCACTCCTCGCTGGAGCCGAGCGCAATAACAAGAGCCTCGCCTGAGGCCATCACCCGCTTTGTGTGAGGAGATACCGCGATGACGTCGTTCAACTCAGGGGCCCAACCCCAGAACCGTGCGCCTCAATCCATCGGCTTTTTGCTGTTGGACAATTTCACGCTGATTTCCCTGGCGTCGGCCGTGGAACCGCTGCGCATGGCCAACCAGCTGTCCGGCCGCGAGCTGTATCGCTGGACGACCCTGAGTGTCGACGGCAACCAGGTGTGGGCCAGCGACGGTCTGCAAATCACCCCCGATGCCTCCATGCACAAAGCCCCGGCCCTGGACACTGTCATTGTGTGCGGCGGCGTGGGTATCCAGCGCACCGTTACCCGCGAACATGTGTCTTGGCTGCAAAGCCAGGCGCGTCAGTCCCGTCGCCTCGGTGCGGTGTGCACCGGCAGTTGGGCGCTGGCCTGCGCCGGTTTGCTCGATGGCTTTGATTGCAGCGTGCACTGGGAATGCCTGGCGTCGATGCAGGAAGCCTTCCCCCGCGTGGCCATGAGTACACGCTTGTTCACCCTCGACCGTAACCGCTTCACCAGTTCGGGCGGCACCGCGCCGCTGGACATGATGCTGCACCTGATCAGCCGCGACCACGGCCGTGAATTGTCGGCGGCCATCTCGGAGATGTTCGTCTACGAACGCATCCGCAACGAACAGGATCACCAGCGCGTGCCGCTCAAGCACATGCTGGGCACCAACCAGCCGAAGCTGCAGGAAATCGTTGCGCTGATGGAAGCCAACCTGGAAGAGCCGATCGACCTGGATGAATTGGCGGTGTACGTCGCCGTGTCACGTCGTCAGCTGGAGCGGCTGTTCCAGAAATACCTGCATTGCTCGCCGTCGCGTTACTACCTTAAGTTGCGCCTGATCCGTGCGCGGCAGCTGCTTAAACAAACGCCGATGTCGATCATCGAAGTGGCGTCGGTGTGCGGGTTTGTGTCTACGCCGCACTTCTCCAAGTGCTACCGCGAATACTTCGGCATTCCGCCACGGGATGAGCGCGTAGGGTCCAACACTACCCAGCAAGTGGCGATGATGCCGATTCCGCAGGCGCTGGTGTTGTCACCGTTGTCGGGGCCGTTGTCGGCGTTGAGTCAGGCCAGGAATGAGTCGACTTTCGCCAGTGTAAGGCTCTAGACCGAGGGGGATTCATCGCAGGCAAGCCAGCTCCCACATTTTGAATTGTGAACACCGTCAAATGTGGGAGCTGGCTTGCCTGCGATAGCGATCTATCAGGCACCAGAGCTCTGCTTGAACTGCACCAAAGCCGGCAACAACTGCTTATCGATCGCCTGCCTCACCGCCGGCAAAATCGTCGCACTGCCGGTGTACATCTGCTCCACCATGCCCTTGAGGGCCTTGGCCCGGGCCGCGCTCAAACCGCGTACTGCGCACTCGCAAGCCTGTTCGGCAGTGGCGCCGCTGGACACTTCAAAACCCAGCGAG
Source organism: Pseudomonas fluorescens (assembly GCF_002022275.1). Taxonomy (GTDB): domain Bacteria; phylum Pseudomonadota; class Gammaproteobacteria; order Pseudomonadales; family Pseudomonadaceae; genus Aquipseudomonas; species Aquipseudomonas fluorescens_AJ. Next base: position 147,423 of record NZ_MSDF01000014.1, on the reverse strand, counting down.
CGCAGGTGGCCCAGCAGGTCATCCTGGTCAATCAAATCCGCGTGCATCATGACGTTTATCCTGGTGTAGGGAGCGGGGTCTGAATGGATTCTGGTAGGCCCCCGGCCGGTCGGCAAGGGCAGAATCAACGAATGGCTCAGATGGCTATGAGCATGTCGTTTTCGGGTCATTTACCGATAGAAGTAATAGGCACACTGAATGCCAGCAAGCAGCTTGAAGGTTTGGTCACCCTCGGGATGTCACGCTCACACAAAGCACTCTGCCCCGATCTTGTCACGGCTTGATCGGGGCTTTTTTTGTCTGATTTTTGGGGTGGATGTACTGGCCTCATCGCAGGCAAGCCAGCTCCCACCTTTGACTGCGTGCACAAATCAAACTGTGGGAGCTGGCTTGCCTGCGATGGCCGCAACTCGGTCTACCGCTGCAACACCAGAATCCTGGAGAGCAACTCATCCCGATCGATATAACACCCCTGAAAATGCCGCGCCCCCGAAGCCGGGTCAAACGCATTGCGCGCATGCAAAGTCCGGCGGTTATCAAAGCACCACAATTCGCCCGGATTCAAACGTTGGACAAGACGGAAACGCTCCTCCCGCGTCATCGCAATAAACCGTCGATAGGCCCGGTACAGCAACGGCATCTGTTCCACGCTGGCTTCAAACGGGCCACGCAGAAAGTTAGCCATGCGAATCTCCGCCACATCACCCAAAGCATCCAGCGCGATGATCGGCGCTACGCGGCGATAATCGCTGTGCCGGTCTTTATTGCGAAACTCCACGGGGATTTCACACAGCGCGTGAAACGCCTCGGCATCCTCCGTACGCAGCGCATTGGCGATGGCAAACCCATCAACAAAAATACTCTCGCCGCCGTCAGCATCATTCACCAGGCAATGCAGAAATTGCAGCCCCGGTTGCAACTCCCGTGTCGGCAAATCGCTGTGCAGTGGCAGGTTGAAAGCGGTGTAGGCATTGCTGTCGGCATCGGCCTTGGATTGCACGTTGAACAGCACGCCAAAGTTGCTCTCGCGGATAAACGAAATGCGCCGGGCGATCAGCGCCAGGGAACCGGGTTCGGTGGGCACGCCACGGATTTGCGTAAGCCCTGTGTCGCGCAACGCCAGCAGCCATTGCAGCAAAGCCTGTGGGTCTTCCATCACGGCGGCATAGTCGAAAACCGGTAGCGTAAAGGTGTGATCCCACAGCGCGGATTTGGGCTTGGCCGCCCGGCGCTCGGCGCGTGACTCATCGTCGTAAGCGTGGGCCCGCAGCCAGCCGGGGTCGTACCGGCTGCTGTGGCCGCCGCGCCATTGCACGCTGAGAAAACCCTGGTCGATGTGCGCGCTGACGGCGCTGAGGTGTTCTTCCACATCGACAATTTCCAGCACCTGTTCACGGGTCACGCTGTACACGCATTGCGCGCACGGGCAGTTGTCGCGCAGCCACTGATGATGAAACGGGCTGACCCTGCCGTCGGCCCACTGCACACGGATTTGATCGTCCAGCACTCGCGCATCCGCGAGGTCGCTGATCTTCGGGTAGGTACGGAAATCGGCAATGGCGGCGGCGGTTTGCATAGCGGCTCCTGGTTATTTTTTAGGCGGCAACCCAATCACTCGGCCGAGCAGGGCAGGGCGCAGCAGGTCAGCTTGTTCGGCGCTGATCGCCGTGAGTTTTTCCAGCGTGGTCTCGGTAAACGGCGCCGAATGCGGACCGGCGAGGTCGACGTGCAGCAGCATCTGCTCGTTGCCTGCCAACTCTTTGTCGTCACCCACCAGATGCAGGCTGTGATAGAGGTGCAAGCGCTTGGCGTCATGGGCGATCAGTTGGGTGTGCACCTGCACCTCGGCACCGAGTTTCACTTCGTGCAGGTAGTTCAGGTGCAGCTCCAGGGTGAACAGCGAGTGGCCGCTGGCTTCGCGGTTTTCACTGTCCAGCCCGAGTGTGTCCATCAAGGCGTCTGTGGCGTAGCTGAAGATCAGCAGGTAGAACGCGTCGCGCAGATGGCCGTTGTAGTCGACCCAGTCGGGGAGGATTTTGGTGGTGTAGGTGGTCAGTGCAGGCATGTCTGGGTTTCCGGATCAGTACTCGGTCAACTGTGGGAGCTGGCTTGCCTGCGATGGCGGTGGTGAATCTTGCATCGCTATCGCAGGCAAGCCAGCTCCCACAGAGATCAACAGCGGTTATTCAGCGAAGCTCATGCCGTGTTTTTCCTTGGTGGTTTTCACGGCCTCCAGCACCGCCAGCAGGCAATCATCACGATAGCGCTCCAGCGCCGAAATGCTGTGCTTGCCCAACTGATCGCTGGTGCCATCCACCACATCATCAATCAACTTGTCGGTCAGCTCTGGCGCTGGCAGGTAGGTCCACGGCAACTGCAACGCCGGGCCGAACTGCGCCATGAAGTGCCGCATACCGGCATCGCCACCCGCCAGGGTGTAGGTCAGGAAAGTACCCATGAACGACCAACGCAGCCCGGCGCCAAAACGAATCGCGTCGTCGATTTCGCCGGTGGTGGCCACGCCGTCATTCACCAGGTGCAGCGCTTCACGCCACAGCGCTTCAAGCAGGCGGTCAGCGATAAAGCCCGGCACTTCCTTGCGCACATGCAAAGGGCGCATGCCGAGGGATTCGTACACCTTGATCGCCGCTTGAATCGCTTCGGGCGCAGTGTGCTTGCCGCCGACGACTTCCACCAACGGCAGCAGGTAAACCGGGTTGAACGGGTGGCCGACCACGCAGCGTTCCGGGTGGGTCGAGCCCTCGTAGAATTCACTCGGCAACAGGCCCGAGGTGCTTGAGCCGATCAACGCATTCGGCTTGGCCGCCGCGCTGATCTTGCTGTGCAATTCGAGTTTCAGCTCCAGGCGTTCCGGGGCGCTTTCCTGGATGAAATCGGCGTCTTTCACGCATTCTTCAATCGTGGCGACAAAGCGCAGACGGTCTTGGGAGGCGCCGGGCGCGAGGCCTTGTTTCTCAAGCGCGCCCCAGGCATTGGCGACGCGTTTGCGCAGGGCGGCTTCGGCACCGGGCGCAGGGTCCCAGGCGACTACATCCAGGCCGTGGGCGAGGGCGCGGGAGACCCAGCCGCTGCCGATGACACCGCTGCCGAGGGCGGCGAAGGTTTTGATTTCGGTGATAAAGCTCATGGCGACAATCCTGAATAATGTGATGTACCCATGTGGGAGCGGGCTTGCTCGCGAATGCGGTGTGTCAGTTAGTGCATTCGGTGACTGATTCACCGCATTCGCGAGCAAGCCCGCTCCCACATTTTTGATCCGGTTTCGGCAGGGAGTTAACCGCGTTTGGTCAGGCCCATCTTCACGCGACCTTCCGCCGGGGTCATGACCCGCGCACCCAAGCGGCTGAGGATTTCACTCGCGCGCTCCACCAACTGGCCATTGGTGGCCAGCACGCCTTTGTCCAGCCACAGGTTGTCTTCCAGGCCGACCCGCACGTTGCCGCCCAGCAGCACCGCCTGTGCGGCCATTGGCATTTGCATGCGGCCGATGCCGAAGCCGGCCCACACCGCGTCGGCGGGCAGGTTGTCGACCATGGCTTTCATGGTGGTGGTGTCGGCCGGTGCGCCCCACGGAATGCCCAGGCACAGTTGGAACAGCGGGTTGTCGAGCAGGCCTTCCTTGATCATCTGCTTGGCGAACCACAGGTGGCCGGTGTCGAAAATTTCCAGCTCGGCCTTCACGCCCAGCTCTTGAATGCGTTTGGCGCCAGCGCGCAGTTGCGCCGGGGTGGACACGTAAATGGTGTCGCCGTCGCCGAAGTTCAGGGTGCCGCAGTCGAGGGTGCAGATTTCCGGCAGTAGCTCTTCCACGTGGGCCAGGCGGGTCAGCGGGCCGACCAGGTCAGTGTTGGGGCCGAACTCCATCGGGTTCTCGCCGCCGCCGATCTCCAGGTCGCCACCCATGCCGGCGGTGAGGTTGACGATGATGTCGACGTCCGCCTCGCGGATGCGCTCCATCACCTCGCGGTACAGGGCCACGTCGCGGCTGAACTTGCCGGTTTCAGGGTCACGCACATGGCAGTGCACAACCGTTGCACCGGCCTTGGCAGCTTCCACCGCGGCGGCGGCTATTTGTTTGGGAGTGACCGGCACGTGCGGGCTTCGGCTGGTCGTGTCGCCAGCACCGGTGAGTGCGCAGGTGATGATGACGTCGTGATTCATGAGGCAGGTTCCTTACAGGCGGGCGTAGTGATGCCGCTCGCAGCCAACAGCGGCTGCGACACGGTGAGTCGATTCAGGTTATTTGGCGGTCAGTTGCAGGTTGGCTGCAGCCGGTTTGCCGTCGAAGGTGGTCACGCCTTCCAGCCAGCGAGCCTGGTCTTGCGGGTGATCCTTGAGCCACTGCTTGGCGGACTCGATGGCGTCCTTGTGATCCAGCAACGGCTGCATCATCCGGCTCTCGTCGGCGGCGGTGAAGGTCAGGTTGGTCAGCAGTTTGTGGATGTTGGGGCACTGTTCGGCGTAGGTCGGCGAGGTCACGCTCCACACGGTGGCCATGCCTTCGTTCGGGCCCAGCGCGTCGTCGCTGCCGGTGAGGTAAGTCATGGCGACGTTGACGTTCATCGGGTGCGGCGCCCAGCCGAAGAACACCACGGCCTCTTTGCGGCGCACGGCGCGGTCGACGGCGGCGAGCATGCCGGCTTCGCTGGACTCGACCAGCTGGAATTTGCCCAGGCCGAACTGGTTCTTGGCGATCATCGCCTTGATCTGGGTGTTGGCGCCCGAGCCTGGCTCGATGCCGTAGATTTTGCCGCCCAACTCTTTTTCAAACTTGGCGATGTCGGCGAAGGTTTTCAGGCCCTTGTCCGCCAGGTAAGTCGGCACGGCGAGGGTGGCGCGAGCATCTTCCAGGCTCGGCTTGTCGAGGACTTTGACTTGCTTGGCGTCGACAAACGGGGTGATGGTCTGGGTCATCAGCGGGTTCCAGTAGCCCAGGAACAGGTCCAGGCGCTGGTCGCGGATACCGGCGAAGATGATTTGCTGGGAGGCGCTGGTTTGTTTGGTTTTGTAGCCGAGGCCGTCGAGCAACACTTGGGTCATGGCGCTGGTGGCGATTACGTCGGTCCAGTTCACCACGCCCATGCGCACGTTCTGGCAAGACGCCGCGTCGGCGGCCATCACGTTGGTGCTCAAAATGGCGCTGGCGCTGAGTGCAAGCACGCAGCGGCTGATCAGTCGGTTCATGGTGGATCCCTCGGCAGGTCGTTATTGTGGGGTCCGGCGTCTTTGTGCGCCGTGAGGCCAAGTTACGTACCTTCGAGGGTGACAAAACGCACGGCGGCGACCAGCTCTTGCACTGCAGCGACCTGCCCCCTTGAATCCACCCGGGAACGGGAGTATCACAGTGCCACGCTGCCCGTCCTACGAGAGCGCCACCATGTCCCAGGATTTCTATTTTTTGCTGATGCCGGGCTTCTCGGCCATTGGTTTTATCTCCGCGCTGGAGCCCTTGCGGGTGGCCAACCGCTTTCGCGGCGAGCTCTACCGCTGGCACGTATTAAGCGCCGATGGCGGCGCGGTGCTGGCGAGTAATGGCATGTCGGTCAACGCCGACGCTGCGCTGGAACCGCTGAAAAAGGGCGCGACGCTGATGGTGGTCGCCGGCTTCGAACCCTTGAAGTTCGCCACCCCCGCGCTGGAACACTGGCTGCGCCGTCTTGACCACGACGGTGTGACCCTCGGCGCCATCGACACCGGCGCCTGCGTGCTGGCAGAAGCAGGTTTGCTCGACGGCCACCGCCTGACGCTGCACTGGGAAGCCATCGATGCCTTCAAGGAGTCCTATCCCCAGCTCACCGTGACCCAGGAACTCTTCGAAATCGACCGCCGCCGCATCACCTGCGCCGGCGGCACCGCGTCTATCGACTTGATGCTCGACCTGATCGCCCAGTCCCACGGGCCCGAGCTGGCCATTCAGGTGTCCGAGCAGTTCGTGCTCAGCCGCATCCGCCCGCGCAAAGACCACCAGCGCATGCAGATCGCCACGCGCTACGGCATCAACAACAAGAAACTGGTGCAGGTGATCGGCGAGATGGAACAGCACACCGAGCCGCCGTTGAGCACGCTGGCGCTGGCCGACGCGATCAAAGTCACCCGTCGCCAACTGGAACGGCTGTTTCGCCTGCATCTAAATGACACACCGAGCAACTTTTACCTCGGCCTGCGCCTGGAAAAGCCCGGCAGCTATTGCGCCAGAGCGATCTGAGCGTGCTGGAAGTGAGCATTGCGTGCGGGTTTGAGTCGCCGTCGTACTTCACTCGCAGCTATAGAGCAAGGTTTGCGAAATGTCCTAGAGAGGATCGGCAAAGTTCGGAGGAACACGTGAGAAATAAAACTTGTTAGTCAGGTTGTTTTAAAAGAGTTATTCTGGACTTTAAGGTTTAAATTAACAATGTTGATAATTGAAGAGGAGGTCGTATGGGCGAAGATTTTAAAGAGCGAATTCGATTGATGAATTCTATGTACAAGCTTCCAGTGAAAGAAAGTCCTGCTGTTGGCGGTGATGTTGCTGAAAGACTTGTTAAGTTTAAAGCGACTTTAGTTGATGAGATCAATGAGGTAGACGATATAGTTGATATGTTACGCAAGGGTGGGGGGGGACTCGATGTACTGGTGTCTATTGCTGATCTTTTGGGTGATATAATTGTTTATTGTCGTTCGGAAGCTATGAAGTACGGATTGCCGCTAGAGGAAGTTTTGAGTGTTATTATGGATAGCAACGAGAGCAAGCTTGGCAGTGACGGGAATCCAATATATGACTCAAATGGAAAGTTTTTAAAAGGTCCAAACTATTGGAAGCCGGAGCCTAAAATCAAAGAATTGCTCGGAAGCTTAGTTGGCGAAGAATAAGGAGGTTGTTTTGGTGGAGTTAACGAAAACTGTGATTGGGGATTTGGAGTCGCTCGAGAGCATAGAACATGCGATATCGCTCGTCTGCAAAGCACCTTCAGCTCCGCTGCAAGTTCCCAAGGACGCGGTCAATAAATATAAAGGCGCAATGCACGATGCATCCCGTCTTCAAATGCTTACCACATGGGCGCGGGTCGCGGATTCGTCTATATTGAATTTCCATAAATCTAATAGCGCTAAATCTGTGCTGGCTGATCTTGGTACATACTCTCCTGGTATAGCCGTTGCGAGGCTCGCAATGGGTATAAAAGTCGGTGATGAGTATATTTCCCGAAGAGAAGCATTGCGCAGTGCTACCACTAAAATGATAAACACGGATGTGGGTAATATGAATAATATTATCCACGGGCGCACAATTGATTTGCCTTGTGTTAGCGGCGTTAATGTACAGTATTTGAAACCACTTTTTGCCGCGCGCGACAAAACGGCTGTTCGCGATAAATCTGGCATGAGAGAAATGCTTGGCCAATTATTTGGGATAATAAATAAAAAGGATGCAGGCCTTATTCCAGATACATTTATTGATGCTTGTAGCATATTTACAAGCGAACTTTTTCTAAATACTCAAGAACATGCTACTACTGATCATCGAGGTGAACCCTATGATGGCCATGTTGAGGGTATGATTGTAAGTTGGGATGAGATGGAGGCGCGTTTTTTTAAGAAGGATTTTGAAGGTCATCAAAGATTGCGTGAGTTTTGGGAAAGGGAAAAAGTTACTATTCGAGGTTCAGAAGGGATCAGATGTCTACAATTAAGCTTTTTTGATACAGGGCCTGGTTTTGCCAGTCGGCATTCTGGGCTGGACGTTGATGATCTTAGCATTGCTGAAGAACGCACGTATCTATCTAAATGTTTGTTGAAAAATATAACAACAAAAAACCAAACGGGTTCAGGTGGAGGGCTTGCTCTTGTATTAGAAGAGTTACGCACCATAGGTGGCCTAATTCGAATTCGTTCTGGTCGGCTAAGCATTTTTAACTGCTTTCGAAAAGATCAGCTAGATAGTATTCATTCTTTTGATGATTGGAGCGATAAGGGGTTAGGTAAAGTGTCTGGCGCCCTGGTATCAATTTTAGTGCCTCTGAGGAGACAGTGATGGATCGTGTGTTCTCTTATACAGCGTCAGGAGTTTGTAGCAAGTTAAACCTTGAGTTTGATGCGCTTTGCGTTTATTTCAGTGATCGAGATGATCTTGACCAGTTTCAGTTTTATTCCGATCTGGAGCGTTCTCTAAAGTCAGCGAGTTTGTTGCCTGATTGTGTTGTTATAATTGCAAGTAAAAAATTCTGTGAAAGTATTAGTCTTCATTGGGAAAATACGGTTCTGAGAAATTCCTTTATTTCTCGAGGGGAAAAGTCTGGAAGGCCGTTTGTGAAATTTTACTATCTGTACAGCTGGGAAAAAACCGGTTTTACAGAGGTTTTTTCCAGTTGTTCCGACGCGGATTTGAAACCATGTTTTTCCCTGCAAATTAATGCCCTAGTTGAGCAGGGTCTATATGAGCTTGTTAATTGTAATAGTGTTGTTCAGGTAGCGCCTGTTGGGCACTTGTTTAAACATCCTTCAGGTACAAGAAATAGTATATTTGTTCAAGCGCGCGAACTGGCAAAGACCGAGCCTGAGTTGTGTTTTGTGGGGCGATCAATAAGTTTGTTACTAGGGTGTGACAGCTTTTTTCAATTATCTGTTGTTTATATAGACAGTATGGGGATCTACCCGTTTGTTCGAGAAGCGCTAGATTTTTGCGGCATCGACGCTAGAATACATAGTTTTCATTCGTACGACGAAATGAGGAAGCTGACGCCACCAGCAGCTAATTATTTAGTAGTCATCTCTGCATCTACATCCGGAGGGATGGCACGAGACTTACAGAAACAGCAGAGTTTCGAAAATGAAAAAATTATTACGCTTGTCGATAGGACTGACCGTAATCGAAGTGGAAAAATATTGATTTCGCTCGACAGGGTAGATCTAGGGATTTTAAAGTTCGAAGCTGAAAATTTTGAGACGGAAATTGAGCTTGTTGGAGAGCATTTTTCTTCTAAGGCAAAACCACCAAGAGCGGTAACATTAGGAAAGCCTCATGTTCCTGCTAAATTAAAAGATTTTCTTGAGGAGTTTGGTCGTGAAGGATTAAATCCGCTTAATAAAATGATAAATGGTCAACCTAGAGCTTTATCTTTGACTACTGAGGCTGTAGCAGATAATTTGTCGTTTGTTAAATGGCTTACAGAAGAAATAAATTGGAATCTTTCAGTGGCCATTGATGCTCTCGTATGCACTAATGATGTTGGGTCTATTAGTATTGCTAATAGGGTGGCCGATCTGATTGTGGAGCGCAGAAAAGGTGGGCTTCGTCCAATTGTTTGTGTTTACAATGACGAAATAGCTTGGGGTTCAATATCAAACTCGACGGGTGTATTGATTGTTACAGCTGTTGCAAGAGATGGTGGTTTGTTGAGGGAGATAAGTAGAGATCTAAGAGAGCACCTAAATCCAGAAATTGATTGTCCCCGTCACTATTTGAGCGCAGTAGGGCTGCCGCAGAGCAAAGAGTCTTGGATTCGTCTAAAGCAATTTTTACAAAGGAATGCGTCTGATAGATTATATGGTTTTTCCGAGTGGTTAGTTTTGCCAATCGGCTCGGATCGTCAAAGTAATCATTGGACTGCTCTTGCTAAGTTAGCAAGCGAATCACAAGTTTTAGATATTAAAATTGGTGATGTTGATAAAGACATCGTTGAAAGTTCTTTGGATATGGCGTCGGCTGCTATAAAAGATAACTTTGATGACTTCTTGCCTAAGTCAAGTGGGGAAAGTTTATCGCTATCTTCAGGGTTTATATATTTTGGTACAGTATTTCAAGATGACCTTGAGTCAGCCCTCCGTGCGACTACTTATTTAGCAATATCTTCCGCGCTTCAAAAGGCAAGAGATATTGATGATGCGGCAAATCAGCTGCGATCCACCGGTTACGAGTCTGTGATTCTGTCGCCCGAATGCTTTCTTAGATTTAACGACAACATATTGCATGCCTGTATTATCAGGGGATGCAGGATGGGGGAGTTGGATTATTCTTCAAGTCCGCATCATAGTAAGTTGATGGGTGAATTCTTGATAAAAGTTTTTTCAAGGCATGAATTGCCATATGGCGCTGCTGCTGTTGAATTTGCAGCCGCAATGGCAACACAGAGGTTGAAGCTTAAAAAGAATGACCAGGAAAAAGTAGTTTTACATGCGATTGAAACCTTAAAAGGCAAACCTTCTGCTTTGTTAGGTTTCCTGCTTATGACTGCTGCGCCTAGAGCGAGTTTGTTTTAGGTTTGTCATGAAATGAAACAGAGGCCTGTTGGTCTCTGTTTTTAAATTATTTCTGCCGTTTTTATAAAATTGTTGACTTTGCACACGCGGCCTTGAAGGCTTCATGCTGATACTTGTTCAGCGTCCCCGGCAGCTCAAAGCCGTGCTTCTTGTACTGCGCATTAATGGTCTGCGGCGACAGCAACGTCACCTCAACACCTTCCAGCAGCTGAAACACCCCTTCAATCTTGAACGTGGTCGGGCCACCGGCGAACTCGCCCTTTTTGCTGCGCTTCTTGATCGCAATGCGGGTGATGGCATGTGCCTGCACAAACGCCTTCACCTGGGCGGCGAAGGTTTTGACGTTGGCCGCTTCATCGTCGTCTTCAAGCCCGATTTTCTTGGTGGCCAGGGCAACGTGCGTCAGCGCCCCGTTGTCGAGCGAGGCGACGGCGATGATGGCTTCGCTGCCTTTGATTTCGATACCGCAAATGGTCATGCAATAGCCTATTGAGGGAGAGGGGGCGAGTGGGACCTTATCAGTAATGGCGATCTTCTTCCTTGTGCCGATAGATCTGGCTCAACGTCCAGAACATCCCGATCTGGCACAAAAGTATCAAGGCCACGCTCGCGCTCATGATGTAGAAGTTCCACGAACCTGTTCTGAAGTTCTCCTTTATGTTGTGAACTTCAGGAAACCACTTTGAGTATACCACTTGCACCGGGCTGCCGACTTCATACACCGGGCCGCCGGCATAGCCGCTGGTGCTGACCATGCCTTCTTCGTTTTGATCGCCGTGTTTGAAGCTGTAATACACATTGATAATCTTGCCCCAGTTGCCGATCTCTTCCAATTGAGTGACTTGACCGGTCGTCTCTACGGAGGCCGCCTTGATCAAGGCGTAAGGCGCACCCCGGTCTTTGGACAGAAACAGCATCAGTGCCAGTACCAGCGTGGCCACAAACAGCATAGTTGCGCGCGTGAACAGAAAGTCCCGCTGCGCCTCGCGTGGGTAGTACATATGAATTCCTTTTCAATGGTTTATGCAGCGTGAAACCTGATTACTCCTGCCCGATCGACTCCAAAAACTCCGACCGCTCATCACTCATCCGCGCCAGGCAGTCATTCTGCTGGATCGCATATTCCTTGCTGCCCGTCACCGCCGGGAAGGTGTCCACTGCGCAATCGGCATCGCGCAATTTTTCCCATTTTTGCTGGGCATCCTTCAGACGAGCGGTAATGTCGGCCAGTTGCGACTTGTTGCTGCCATAGGTCGAACCCATGCGTTCGAGCAAGCCTTGATAGTTATCTTTGAGCAATTGGTCTGCGGTGGTCTTGTTGAAGGTGGCGCATTCCAGGGTTTGCTTGTCGTTTTCGATGCCGTCGCACGGCGTGCTGTCGGTGTCTTCGGCCGCGTGGACGCCGGTTGCGATGAGTGCCAAAGCCAGGAAAATCGATTTCATTGCGCCGTCTCATATCAGGTGATGACGCAAATTCTGGCTCAAGCGTGGGACAAAGAACAGACGCCAGTGGGAGATGTCATGTAGGCCTTTGTCGCGGATTGACGCTTTCGGCAATTCCCCTGTCGTTTTTGCACCCGGTTCGTTCAGCCCCTGGGCATATGCTGGCCCCAAAGCGCCGGCAGACGATTCGGCGCATGAATCGCCTACAAGGGGACGCCTGATGAGCCCAGCCGAATTGCACGCCGACAGCATCGTTATCGACGGGCTGATCATTGCCAAGTGGAACCGCGACCTGTTCGAGGACATGCGCAAAGGCGGCCTCACTGCCGCCAACTGCACCGTGTCGGTGTGGGAAGGCTTCCAGGCCACTATCAATAACATTGTGGCCAGCCAGACCCTGATCCGTGAGAACAGCGACCTGGTGATCCCGGTGAAAACCACCGCCGACATCCGCAAAGCCAAGGAATTGGGCAAAACCGGCATCATCTTTGGCTTCCAGAACGCCCATGCGTTTGAAGACCAGTTGGGCTACGTCGAGATCTTCAAGCAGCTCGGCGTTGGCGTGGTGCAGATGTGCTACAACACCCAGAACCTCGTGGGCACCGGTTGCTACGAGCGTGATGGCGGCCTGTCGGGCTTTGGCCGTGAAATCGTTGCCGAGATGAACCGCGTCGGCATCATGTGCGACTTGTCCCACGTTGGCTCCAAAACCTCCGAAGAAGTCATCCTCGAATCGAAAAAACCGGTGTGCTACTCCCACTGCCTGCCGTCCGGCCTTAAAGAGCACCCGCGCAACAAGTCTGATGAAGAACTCAAGTTCATCGCCGACCACGGCGGTTTTGTCGGCGTGACCATGTTCGCGCCGTTCCTGGCCAAGGGCATCGATTCGACCATCGACGACTACGCCGAAGCCATCGAATACACCATGAACATCGTCGGCGAAGACGCCATCGGCATCGGCACCGACTTCACCCAGGGTCATGGCCAGGATTTCTTCGAAATGCTGACCCATGACAAGGGCTACGCCCGCCGCCTGACCAGCTTCGGCAAGATCATCAACCCGCTGGGCATCCGCACCGTGGGCGAGTTCCCCAACCTCACCGAGACCCTGCTCAAGCGCGGCCACCCTGAGCGCGTGGTACGCAAGATCATGGGCGAGAACTGGGTCAACGTGCTTAAGGACGTTTGGGGCGAATAAGCCACCACTGACACTTCTTTTCCCCCGGTCATCCGTGCCGGGGGCATCCAAACGAATTTTCTGGAGTTAAGTTTCCATGGCCAAAATCGCCCCGCAATTGCCTATCGAAGTCGACAGCGAAACCGGTGTCTGGACTTCCGACGCCCTGCCAATGCTCTACGTGCCGCGCCATTTCTTCGTCAACAACCACATCGGTATCGAGGAAGTGCTGGGCGCTGATGCCTACGCCGAGATCCTCTACAAAGCCGGCTACAAGTCCGCCTGGCACTGGTGCGAAAAAGAAGCTGAGTGCCACGGCCTGGAAGGTGTTGCGGTGTTCGAGCACTACATGAAGCGCCTGTCGCAACGCGGCTGGGGCCTGTTCAAAATCCAGGACATTGACCTCGACAAAGGCACTGCCAGCGTCAAGCTCGAACACTCGGCGTTTGTCTACGTGTACGGCAAGGTCGGGCGCAAAGTCGACTACATGTTCACCGGCTGGTTTGCCGGCGCCATGGACCAGATTCTGCAAGCGCGCGGCAGCAAAATCCGCACAGTGGCCGAACAAGTCTACGGAGGCTCCGAAGAGGGCCACGATGACGGCCTGTTCACCGTCAAGCCGTTGTAAGCCGAGGACCGTGCCATGGCTTTCGAAGCAATGTTCCAGCCGATCCAGATCGGCAAACTGACCATCCGCAACCGCGTGCTCAGCACTGCCCACGCCGAGGTGTATGCCACCGACGGCGGCATGACCACCGACCGCTATGTGAAGTATTACGAAGAGAAAGCCAAGGGCGGCATCGGCCTGGCGATCTGTGGCGGCTCCTCCGTGGTGGCCATCGACAGCCCGCAGGAATGGTGGAGTTCGGTGAACCTGTCCACCGACCGCATCATCCCGCACTTTCAGAACCTCGCCGACGCCATGCACAAGCATGGCGCCAAGATCATGATCCAGATTACCCACATGGGCCGCCGCTCGCGTTGGGACGGGTTCAACTGGCCGACGCTGATGTCACCGTCCGGCGTGCGTGAGCCGGTGCACCGTGCCACCTGCAAAACCATTGAGCCGGAAGAAATCTGGCGCGTGATCGGCAACTACGCCAGCGCCGCCAAACGCGCCAAGGCCGGTGGGCTGGACGGCGTGGAACTGTCCGCCGTGCACCAGCACATGATCGACCAGTTCTGGAGCCCGCGCGTTAACAAGCGTACCGACGAATGGGGTGGCACCTTTGAAGGCCGCATGAAGTTCGGCCTGGAAGTCTTGAAAGCCGTGCGTGCTGAGGTCGGTGACGACTTCTGCGTGGGCATGCGCCTGTGCGGTGACGAATTCCACCCGGACGGCCTGTCCCACGAGGACATGAAGCAGATCGCCAAGTATTACGACGACACCGGCATGCTCGATTTCATCGGCGTGGTGGGCTCGGGTTGCGACACCCACAACACCCTGGCTAACGTTATCCCCAACATGAGTTACCCGCCGGAGCCGTTCCTGCACCTGGCGGCCGGTATCAAGGAAGTGGTCAAGGTTCCGGTGCTGCACGCGCAGAACATCAAGGACCCGAACCAGGCTACGCGCATTCTGGAAGGCGGCTACGTGGACATGGTCGGCATGACCCGTGCGCACATCGCCGACCCGCACCTGATCGCCAAGATCAAAATGGGCCAGATCGACCAGATCAAGCAGTGCGTCGGCGCCAACTACTGCATCGACCGTCAGTACCAGGGCCTGGACGTGCTGTGCATCCAGAACGCCGCGACCTCCCGTGAATACATGGGCGTGCCGCACATCATCGAGAAATCCACCGGGCCAAAACGCAAAGTCGTGGTGGTGGGTGCCGGCCCGGCCGGGATGGAAGCCGCGCGCGTTGCCGCTGAACGTGGCCACGACGTGACGTTGTTCGAAAAGAAAGAGTTTATCGGTGGGCAGATCACTACCGCCTCGAAAGCCCCGCAACGTGACCAGATCGCCGGTATCACGCGCTGGTTCCAGCTGGAGCTGGCGCGCCTGAAAGTCGACCTGCGCTTGGGCGTGGCCGCCGATGCCGACACCATCCTGGACCTGCGTCCGGATGTGGTCGTGCTGGCAGTGGGCGGCAATCCGAACGTTGAACAGAACGAACACTGGGGTGCGGCCGAAGGCTTGATCGTCAGCAGCTGGGACATACTCGACGGCAAGGTGGCGCCGGGCAAAAACGTGCTGGTGTACGACACCATCTGCGAATTCACCGGCATGTCGGTGGCGGATTTCCTCGCGGACAAAGGCAGCCAGGTCGAGATCGTCACCGACGACATCAAGCCGGGCGTGGCCATCGGCGGTACGTCGTTCCCGACCTACTACCGCAGCATGTACCCCAAAGAAGTGATCATGACCGGCGACATGATGCTGGAAAAGGTCTACCGCGAAGGCGACAAGCTGGTGGCGGTGCTGGAGAACGAATACACCGGTGCCAAAGAGGAGCGGGTGGTTGACCAAGTGGTCGTCGAAAACGGCGTGCGCCCGGACGAGGCCATCTACTACGCCCTCAAGGAAGCGTCGCGCAACAAGGGCCAGATCGACGTCGAGGCGCTGTTCGCGATCAAGCCGCAGCCTTGCCTGAGCGAGCCGGGCGACGGGTATTTGCTGTTCCGCATCGGTGACTGTGTGGCGCAGCGCAATACCCACGCTGCGATCTATGACGCCCTGCGCTTGTGCAAGGATTTCTGACGAGGTGAACTCGGTCAAATGTGGGAGCTTCACCATGTTGAACACCCTGCTTCCTATTCTCTTATTTGCCGCCCTGGGCCTTGCCGTCCTCGGCGCCCTGCGCCGGGTGAACATGTGGCGCCGTGGCCGCGCGGCCAAAGTCGATCTACTCGGCGGTCTGCTGGCCATGCCCAAGCGCTACATGGTCGACCTGCACCACGTGGTCGCCCGCGACAAATACATCGCCAACACCCACGTCGCTACCGCCTTGGGCTTTGTGCTGTCGGCCTTGCTGGCGATTCTGGTGCACGGCTTCGGCCTGCATAACCGCATCCTTGGCTACGCCTTGTTGCTGGCCTCGGTGCTGATGTTTGTCGGCGCCACCTTCGTCTACCTGCGTCGCCGCAACCCGCCATCGCGTCTGTCGAAAGGCCCGTGGATGCGCCTGCCGAAAAGCCTGATGGCGTTCTCGGTGAGCTTCTTCCTGGTGACCTTGCCAGTGGCCGGGATCCTGCCGGCTGACTTTGGCGGCTGGCTGCTCGCTGCCTTGCTGAGCCTGGGCGTGCTGTGGGGCGTGTCCGAAATGTTCTTCGGCATGACCTGGGGCGGCCCGATGAAGCACGCCTTCGCCGGTGCCCTGCACCTGGCCTGGCACCGCCGCGCCGAACGCTTTGGCGGCGGCCGCTCCACCGGTTTGAAACCGCTGGACCTCACCGACAAATCCGCGCCGTTGGGCGTGGAAAAACCGGTGGATTTCACCTGGAACCAACTGCTCGGTTTCGACGCCTGCGTGCAGTGCGGCAAGTGCGAAGCGGCGTGCCCGGCGTTCGCCGCCGGCCAGCCGCTGAACCCGAAAAAGTTGATTCAGGACATGGTCGTCGGCCTGGCCGGTGGCACCGACGCCAAGTTCGCCGGCAGCCCTTATCCTGGCAAGCCCGTGGGCGAACACGGCGGCAATCCGCATCAGCCGATCGTCAATGGTTTGGTGGACGCCGAGACCCTGTGGTCGTGCACCACCTGCCGCGCCTGTGTGGAAGAGTGCCCGATGATGATCGAGCACGTGGACGCCATCGTCGACATGCGCCGCCACCTCACGCTGGAAAAGGGCGCTACGCCGAACAAGGGCGCCGAAGTCCTCGAAAACCTGATCGCCACCGACAACCCGGGCGGCTTTGCGCCGGGTGGCCGGTTGAATTGGGCGGCAGATTTGAACCTGCCCTTGCTCAGCGACAAAGGCACCACCGACGTGCTGTTCTGGGTCGGTGATGGCGCGTTCGACATGCGCAACCAGCGCACGCTGCGCGCGTTCGTCAAAGTGCTGAAAGCGGCCAAGGTCGACTTCGCCGTGCTCGGCCTGGAAGAACGCGACAGCGGTGACGTGGCTCGCCGTTTGGGCGATGAAGCGACCTTCCAGCTGTTGGCTACGCGCAACATCCAGACCCTTGAGAAATACTGCTTCAAGCGCATCGTCACCTGCGACCCGCACAGCTTCCACGTGCTGAAAAACGAGTACGGCGCCTTCAACGGCAACTACCTCGTGCAGCACCACAGCACCTTCATGGCCGAGCTGATCGGCGAAGGCGCGCTGAACCTGGGCCAGCACAAGGGCGATAGCGTGACCTATCACGACCCGTGTTATCTCGGCCGCTACAACGGCGAATACGAGGCGCCGCGCCAGGTGCTGCGTGCGCTGGGCATTGAGGTCAAGGAAATGCAACGCTCGGGCTTCCGTTCACGCTGCTGCGGCGGTGGTGGCGGCGCGCCGATCACTGACATTCCCGGCAAACAACGTATCCCCGATATGCGCATGGACGACATCCGCGAAACCGGCGCCGAGCTGGTGGCTGTGGGGTGCCCGCAGTGCACGGCGATGCTTGAAGGTGTGGTTGAACCGCGTCCGTTGATCAAGGACATCGCCGAGTTGGTTGCTGACGCGTTGCTTGAAGACGTCGCACCGGCCAAAGCCCCTTTAAAGCGTGAACCTGCGGAGGTGCATTGATGAGCGACATTATCCGCCGCGACCCACGGGCCGAATGGATCGCCCGCAACCGCCTGCACCCGCTGCATGCGGCGATGCAGCCGGTACAACAGAGCTGGATGGGGCCGAACGGCGTCATCCGCAAAAACGTGCACGGTGTCGGCTTTATCGGCCCCAACGGCATCAAACGCATCGACCGCAGTGGCGCCCAGCAGGGCGGCGCAGCCAAACGCACGGCAGCGGTGGAAGTGCAATTGCCGCTGCATCAGGTCGCGGCGCCGGCGTTCTACATCAACGTGGTACCGGACATGGTCGGCGGCCGCCTGAGCAGCCACGACCGCGACTTGCTCGGCCTGGCACGCCAGTTGGCGGGCAGCGACGGCGCAGTACTGGCCGTGGTGTTTGGCGAACACAAGGAAAGTGCCTTTGCCACGGCCGGTGTTGATCGCCTGCTGGTGCTGGAAGGGCACGAGTTTGATGGTTATTCACCTGAGCAGCGCGTTCAGGGCCTGCGGGCTGTGGATAACCAGTTCAACCCGCGTCATTGGTTGCTGCCGGACAGCCGCAGTGGCGGCGGTGAACTGGGTCGGCGTTTTGCCGCCAGCCTCAAGGAACGCCCGGCCACACGCGTCTGGCAGATCAAGGGCGAGGAGTGCGTCGGCCGCGCCGGTGCGGGCCAGGAAGACTTGGCCCGGCCACTGCCGCGCCTGATTCTGGCGGCGGTGGAATGCGCCGAACCGGTCAGCGAAACCCGTCACGAAGTGTTGCCCGTTGAGTTATCCACAGCCCTGGCGCGCAGCCTGCCGCGTATTGAAGACCTCGGCGCGGTGGCGGTCGACCCGGCTGCGATTCCGATGGCCGAAGCCGAGTTCATCTTCTCCGGCGGCAATGGCGTGAAGGACTGGGCGCTGTTCCACCAGACCGCCGCCGCGCTGGGCGCTACCGAAGGCGCTTCGCGCGTGGCCGTGGACGACGGCTTTATGGCCCGCGACCGCCAGGTCGGCGCCAGCGGCACCTGGGTCACGGCGCGGGTGTACGTGGCCGTGGGGATTTCCGGGGCGATCCAGCACCTGCAGGGCATCGGTGCCTGCGACAAGGTGGTGGCAATCAACCTCGACCCGGGCTGCGACATGATCAAGCGTGCCGACCTGTCGGTGATCGGCGAAAGCGCCGCAATCCTGCACGCCTTGATCGCAGCGGTGGAAGCCTACCGCAACGGCGCCAAGCGCGATGCAGCTTAAGGATATGGCCATGACCACGAATGTAATCAGCCTGGTGTCCATCGGCGCTCACCCGACTTCGGGGCGCCCGCGCCGCGCCGAGCAGGACGCGCGCGCTGTCGAGCTGGGCCTGCAAATGGCTGGGGCTAAGTTGCAGGTGCTGCACGCCGGCAACATCCACGAACCGACACTGCGCAGCTACCTGGGCATGGGCTTGCCGCAACTGCACGTGTTAGAACAGCCGGCGGGCAGCGATGCGTTGCCGGTGCTCAGCGAGTATCTGCGTGAGGCGGGCGCCCAGGTGGTGCTCACCGGCAGCCAGGCCGAGACCGGCGAAGGCTCGGGCATGTTGCCGTTTCTGTTGGCTGAACAGCTGGGCTGGCCGCTGATTGTCGGGCTGGCGCAGGTTGAATCCATCGACGGTGGCGTGGCGCACGTGCTGCAAGCCTTGCCGCGTGGCCAGCGGCGGCGCTTGAAGGTGCGCTTGCCGTTTCTGGCGACGGTGGATAACGCCGCGCCCAAGCCCCGCCAAAGCGCCTATGGGCCTGCGCAGCGCGGTGAACTGGCGGCGCATGAAGTCGAGATCGAACAGGACGAGTTATTCACAGGCGCGGTGCTGCAACCGGCCAAGCCTCGGCCCAAGCGCCTTAAGGTGATCAAGGCCAAGAGCGGCGCGGATCGGATGAAGGCTGCGACCGCCAAGGCCAGTGGCGGCGGCGGGCAGGTGCTTAAGGGGCTGACTCCTGAAGCCGGCGCCGAAGCGATCCTCAAGCTGCTCATTGAAGAAGGCGTCGTACGCTGATCAAAAATGTGGGAGGGGGCTTGCTCCCGATGGCGGTGTGTCAGTCAGCTCATCTGTAGCTGAGCCACCGCTATCGGGAGCAAGCCCCCTCCCACATTGGTTTTTGCAGTGCTCAAGGGATTACCCACAATCCCTGTTGACCCACCTGTGGATAACCTGTTCGCGCTTGTCCACACCCCCTGTGAATCAAGCCCTCCAGCCCTCTGTACGAAAAACAACCAGGCTAACTGACGGTTTTTCCTGGGTTTTTGCACTGAATAACGTTGAGCGCTTGTACAGACTTGCCCCCAAAGTCTGTTGGCGCTTCTGTGGATAAGATGTTCGCTACTGACTACAGCCCTTGTAAACAGAGGCTTTAAGTGAGTTGGTTGAAATATGACCAATTCGTGGTTTTGATCGACTTTAATCGCTGAATACCCCGGTTTATGCAGGTTTGAGGCGGTTTTCCACAGCATGGTCAAAGTTGCCCCCAAAGTCTGTTGGTGCTTCTGTGGATAAGGTGTTCGCGTACTGCTACAGGGTACGTATACCGTGGCTTTCAAGGTATTGATCAATAAATGATCAGATGTGTTCAAATACCGCCAACTTGAATAAGTCACGGATTTTCTTCATTTAATTTTGAGGGGAGGGCGCACTTGCCCACAATTGCTGTGGGTGGCTCTGTGGATAAGTTGTTGGGTAAAGGCTGGAGGGCTTGCCGCTTCAGGGCTGTAACAGTATTGATTAGATTATGAGCAATGTGGCGATCCAAATGTGGGAGCTGGCTTGCCTGCGATGGCTGCAGTGAATTCACCGCCGCCATCGCAGGCAAGCCAGCTCCCACAGTTTGGTCTGTGGTGTGTCAGTTACTCATGTACCGCCACACCTTTGAGATAAGGCGCCGGCGCCGCCCCCAAATTGCTCAGCAAACGCTCGCTGTACCAATCCACAAAGTTCACCACACCAAACTCGTATGTCTTGGAGTACGGTCCAGGCTGGTAAGCCGTGGAGTTGATCCCGCGCTGGTTTTCTTCGGCCAGGCGACGGTCCTGGTCGTTGGTGGCGTCCCACACCTGGCGCATGCGGTCGACGTCGTAGTCCACGCCTTCCACGGCGTCCTTGTGCACGATCCACTTGGTGGTGACCATGGTTTCCTGGGCGCTGATCGGCCACACCGTGAACACAATGATGTGGTCGCCCATGCAGTGGTTCCACGAGTGCGGCAGGTGCAGGATGCGCATCGAGCCCAGGTCCGGGTTTTTGATGCGGCCCATCAGCTTGTTGCAGCCTTGTTTGCCGTCCAGGGTCATCGACACGGTGCCCTTGAGCAGCGGCATGCGCACGATGCGGTTACGCAGGCCGAAGCTGGCGTGGGCGTAAGGGATTTTCTCTGCATCCCAGGCGGCTGCGGAAGCGGCGACGTGATCCTTGAACGCCTGGTCGGCGCGCGGGTCGGTGACGTCGTCCCATTCCAGCAGGGTTTTCAGCAGTTCAGGGTGCGACGCGTTGCAGTGGTAGCACTCGCGGTTGTTTTCCAGCACCAGCTTCCAGTTGGCTTTTTCGAACAAGGTGGTGGTGATGGCCACCTTGGTGTTCTCCATGTCGTACGGCTCCATGTAATGGTTCAGCGTCGACAGGAAGTCATCAATGGCCGGCGGGTTTTCCGACAGGCTGATGAAAATGTAACCACCCGCGGTTTTCACGTTTACCGGCTTGAGGCCGTATTGCTTCATGTCGAAGTCGGCGCCCATCTCGGTGCCGGCGAACAGCAAGCGGCCGTCCAGTTCGTACGTCCACTGGTGGTAGTGGCAGACGAGCTTGGCAACCTTGCCCTTGTCGCTGGTGCACAAGCGCGAGCCACGGTGGCGGCAGACGTTGTGGAACGCATGCACCACGCCCTCGGCGCCACGGATCACGATGATCGGGTTCTTGCCGATTTGCAGGGTGATGTAGTTGCCCTTGGTCGGGATTTCGCAGGTCATGCCGGCGATCAACCACTCTTTCTGGAAAATTTCCTGCATGTCGATATCGAACAGCCGCTCATCAGAGTAAAACGGCTGCGGCAGCGAAAAGGTGCGCTCGCGCTCTTGCAGCATTTGCGCGGTGGCCTTGCGTGCGGGTTCCAGCGGATCGCCCAAGCTTAAGGTTGCGGTGACGTCCATCGTGTGTGTCCTCATGGCCATTCTGTGTGGCCGGCGAATAGTGGCTACGGTTGTCGCTTTGCAAGGCGTAAAGAAAGCGTCTGTGTTGTGAGCGAGTGTGGGGCCGGCGAACACCAGAACCTTGTCCATTAGCGACATGGCCCACTCTGATCCCGACGCGCAAGCCCCGTGGTATGGGGGCTGGTCGCGATAAGTATGTGAATGTCGCAGATAGGTAAATGGGCGGTTCGCGCGTTACGCAGAATCGCCACCATAAGGCCGAGCATCGGCGGTGGAGAGTAAGCATGTCCAATAATTTCCTGAACCCGGTAACCACCCAGACCTGGGCCAATGGTCGGCACATCGTCCGTTGCGTCAAAGTCATCCAGGAAACCTGGGACGTGCGCACCTTCTGCTTCATGGCCGACCAGCCGATCCTGTTCTTTTTCAAGCCCGGGCAGTTCGTCACGCTGGAGCTGGAAATCGAAGGCCAGCCGATCATGCGTTCCTACACCATTTCCAGCTCTCCGTCGGTGCCGTACAGCTTTTCGGTGACGATCAAACGGGTGCCGGGCGGGCGAGTTTCCAACTGGCTGCACGACACCTTGCATGAAGGGCAAGAGCTGGCGGTGCACGGGCCGGTCGGGTTGTTCAACGCCATCGACTTTCCAAGCCCGAAAGTGCTGTACCTCAGCGGCGGCGTCGGTATCACGCCCGTCATGTCCATGGCGCGCTGGTTCTACGACACCAACGCCAACGTCGACATGACGTTTATCCACAGCGCCCGCTCGCCCAAAGACATCATTTACCACCGCGAGCTGGAACACATGGCGTCGCGGATCGACAACTTCAGCCTGCACCTGATCTGCGAGAAACACGGCCTGGGCGAACCCTGGGCGGGCTATCGCGGTTACCTGAACCACAAGATGCTCGAACTGATGGTGCCGGACTTCCTCGAGCGCGAAGTATTCTGCTGCGGCCCGACGCCGTACATGAACGCGGTGAAGCGCCTGCTGGAAGCGGCCGGGTTCGACATGGCGCGTTACCACGAAGAATCCTTCGGCGCGACGCCGCCGGAAGCGCGTGCCGACGCTGTAGAGCAAGCCGAACAAGCCGCCGATGCGCCGGAAATCGACCTGGCGGACCTGCACCAGGTGGAATTCATTGCCTCGGGCAAAAGCATCCGCGTGGCCCCGG
The DNA here is from genome assembly GCF_002022275.1 of Pseudomonas fluorescens. Classification (GTDB taxonomy): domain Bacteria; phylum Pseudomonadota; class Gammaproteobacteria; order Pseudomonadales; family Pseudomonadaceae; genus Aquipseudomonas; species Aquipseudomonas fluorescens_AJ. The sequence goes on along the minus strand of NZ_MSDF01000014.1, from coordinate 124,549 downwards.
GCGAAACCGTGCACGCCGCGGCAGCCAAGCTCGGCCTGCTGATCCCGAAAGCCTGCGGCATGGGCATTTGCGGGACGTGCAAGGTGATGAAGCTGGGCGGGGAAGTCGAGATGGACCACAACGGCGGGATTACCGAGGAAGACGAAGCCGAGGGTTACATCCTCTCGTGCTGCAGCGTGCCGAAAGGCGACGTGCGCATCGAGTTCTGACCGCTGATCGTTCCCACGCTCCGCGTGGGAATGCCTCCTGGGACGCTCCGCGTCCCGCTTTCGCGCACGACTCATGCCTTACGCATGTTGTGACGCGGAGCGTCACGGGCTGCATGCCCACGCAGAGCGTGGGAACGATCTGCTAGGCGAATTGCTCGTTCCCATGCTCCGCGTGGGAATGCCTCCTGGGACGCTCCGCGTCCCGCCTTCACGCACGACTTATGCCTGGCGCACGTTGTGACGCGGAGCGTCACGGGCTGCATGCCCACGCAGAGCGTGGGTAGGATCTTTAGAGCCAGCGCTGGATGTCGATCAGGCCTTCCATTCCGGCGTAGTTGCGAGCGCTGGAGTAGCGCCAGTGTTCGGCCAGGTCCACGTAACCCCGCTTTACCGGGTTGTGGTGGATGTAATCAAGCTTTTGACGCATCACTGCCTCGCTGTACACCAACTCGGCATGTGAACCCTCCTGCCATAGCTGGTACACCCGATCCGCCTTGTGCGCGCGTTTGCTGAAGCGCAGGCGTTGCAACACGCGCTCGGCGCCTTTGGTTTGCAAGTCATTGATGATGGTGCGGGCGGTAAAGGATTTGAATTGGCTGACGCATTTGCCTAGGTCAGGCGCCTGGGCGACGAAGTGCAGGTGATTTTCGAGGACGACATAGCCGTAGAGGTTTAGCGCTTCATGACGTTGTTGATAGCGCCAACACTCCTATAGATGACCAACGATGTAATCGCGGGTAAACAGCGGTAGCCATTCCATGACGGTGCAAGTCAGGAAATGAGGTTTTTCGGGTTCGGTGATGGTGTAGCGGCTTCTGCCCATGCGTTCATCCTTGAACCGGGGTGCGGCCTGGACGCGGAGCGTCCGGGGAGGCGTTCCCACGCAGAGCGTGGGAACGATCAGTTGAGGGGTTACTGGGCGTAGACGTGGACAACGAAGTGCTGGCCGGATGCTGTCAATTCATAGACTTTATCGTAAACCCGCAACGTTCTTGATGGCTCGCGGATGGTGTCGCCGACTTTGGCGTATTTGCGGAACTCATCCCAGTCGATGACGGTGGTGCTGACAGTGCCGTCGCTTTGCAGGGTGTTGCTGTTGCTCTGATATTCCATGGTTTTGCTCTCTGCTGGATTTCCGTTTCCGGCCGAACATTCGGCAGGCAGGTGTACCCGAAAGGTGGCCGCTGCAGCGGCCTTTTCCTTTCGGGTTCCAAGAGGCTAGTCAATGAAAGTGCAGCGTGCTGCTGTCAGAAATATCAAATAACAGACTCGGCGTTACGCCAGTATCAGGCGCCCATCACTTCGCGAATATCCGCCGCCAATTCTCTTACACGCTCTTCCTCGGTATCCCATGCACACATGAACCGCGCGCCGCCTTTGCCGATGAAGGTGTAGAAGCGCCAGCCCTTGGCTGTCAGTGCTTCGATGGCGGCTTCCGAGAGTTGCAGGAACACGCCGTTGGCCTGCACCGGGAACATCAGTTCCACGCCGGGAATATCCGCTACCAGGCTGCTCAACAATTGCGCGCAGCTGTTGGCGTGGCGTGCGTGTTTGAGCCAGGCGTCGTTTTCCAGCAAGCCCACCCACGGGGCGGACAGGAAGCGCATTTTCGACGCCAGTTGGCCGGCCTGTTTGCAGCGGTAATCAAAGTCTTCGGCCAGTTTGTGGTTGAAGAACAGGATCGCTTCACCCACGGCCATGCCGTTTTTGGTGCCGCCAAAGCACAGCACGTCCACACCGGCTTTCCAGGTCAGGTCGGCGGGCGAGCAACCGAGGAAAGCGCAGGCGTTGGAGAAGCGCGCGCCGTCCATGTGCAGGTTCAGACCGAGTTCCTTGCAGGTGACGCTGATGGCGCGGATTTCATCGGGGGTGTACACGCTGCCGACTTCCGTGGCCTGGGTCAGGGTGACCACGCGCGGTTTGGGGTAGTGGATGTCCTGGCGCTTGAGGGCGATCTCGCGGATCGATTCCGGGGTCAGCTTGCCGTTTTCGGTGCGGGCGACTAGCAGCTTGGAGCCGTTGGAGAAAAACTCCGGCGCGCCACATTCGTCGGTCTCGACGTGGGCAGTTTCCGAGCAAATCACGCTATGGTAGCTCTGGCACAGGGACGAAAGCGCCAGCGAGTTGGCGGCGGTGCCGTTGAAGGCGAAGAATACTTCGCAGTCGGTTTCGAACAGGTTGCGGAAACCGTCAGCGGCGCGGTGGGTCCATTCATCATCGCCATAGGCGCGTTGATGGCCCTGATTGGCGAGTTCCATGGCGGCCCAGGCTTCCGGGCAGATGCCGGAATAGTTGTCACTGGCGAATTGTTGGCTCTTGTCGGTCATGGCCCATTCCTGTGGTCGATGTTGGTGCGCACTGTAACCAAGATCGTTGGGGGTGCGCACGCACTGTAAATGCAAAGTCACTGGGGAATTATGCACGGTACCGAAACCTTGCCTGTCGGACGCGTCCGCGATGGCGCTCTGGATTTGCTCAAGTGGCTGGCGCTGCTGAGCATGGTGCTCGATCACCTGCGCTATGTGGGCTTGAGCCTGGATGGCCTGTATGTGCCGGGGCGCCTGGCGTTTCCGTGGTTTTGCCTGGCGATTGCGGCGAATTTGCACCGGGTAAGGCATGCTCCGGTGACGGGGCAATGGCGCTACTTGGGTTGGCTGCTGCTGTTTAGCGTGATCAGTGAAGTGCCCTATCGAGTGTTTATCGAGGATGCCGATACGTTGAACGTGTTGCCGACCTTGGCGCTGGGGTTGCTGGTTGCGCGAGGATGGCAGCAGAAGGCGGTTTTTGATCGAGGATTGGCGCTGATCGCCCTCGCAATTGCCGCTGTGTTTTCGACCCATCTGATGTTCGGTTTTTTCGGTGTGTTGTTGCCGCTGGCGATGCTGGTGGTGTTTCGTCGGGCTTGGTATTTCAGCGTGTTGCCGGGGCTGGTTTGCCTCGCCGCCAACCAATGGCAGATTCTGCTCAATAGCGGCACGCCTGTCGCTTTATTGGGGTTGGCCGCATGCTTGATTGCGCCATTGGCTGGTTTGGTCTTATTGCGACATGCCAAAAACGCCTCGCCACCGGCCATGCGTCGCTGGGCTTACACCCTCTATCCCCTGCATTTCCTGCTGCTGCTACTCGTCCGTCAGATCAGCGCGTAACCCTTGTGGGAGCTGGCTTGTCGGGCCGCCGCATCGCTGCGATGCAGACACCTCGGTCTGTCAGCAAAACTGCGGTGATGCCATCGCAGGCAAGCCAGCTCCCACACAAGCCCACATTTGTTCTGCGTTGTTCGCTCCATGTCGTAAACGCACCTTTGCGTGGCGTGCGTAGGCATTTGACCTGCCAGCGCCAGCCCTACCATCGCATCAAAGGGCCCTGCACGGGCCTCAACAATACGAAAGGCTGGGAGAGACGCGATGTTCAGCAAAAAAGACCAGATCCAGGGATATGACGACGCCTTGCTGGCGGCCATGAATGCCGAGGAGCAGCGTCAGGAAGATCATATCGAGCTGATCGCGTCAGAGAACTACACCAGCAAACGTGTGATGGAAGCGCAGGGCAGCGGCCTCACCAACAAATACGCCGAAGGCTACCCGGGCAAGCGCTATTACGGCGGCTGCGAGCACGTGGACAAGGTTGAAGCCCTGGCCATCGAGCGCGCCAAGCAGCTGTTTGGCGCTGATTACGCCAACGTGCAGCCGCACTCCGGCTCGTCCGCCAACAGCGCCGTGTACCTGGCCCTGATCAATGCAGGCGACACCATCCTCGGCATGAGCCTGGCCCACGGCGGCCACCTGACCCACGGCGCCAAAGTGTCGTCCTCGGGCAAGCTGTACAACGCAGTGCAATACGGCATCAACACCGACACCGGCTTGATCGACTACGACGAAGTCGAGCGCCTGGCCGTTGAGCACCAGCCGAAAATGATCGTGGCCGGTTTCTCTGCCTACTCCAAGACCCTGGATTTCCCACGCTTTCGTGCCATCGCCGACAAGGTTGGCGCGTTGCTGTTCGTCGACATGGCCCACGTTGCTGGCCTGGTTGCCGCCGGCCTGTACCCGAACCCGCTGCCGTACGCCGACGTGGTGACCACCACCACCCACAAGACCCTGCGCGGTCCGCGTGGCGGCCTGATTCTGGCCAAGGCCAACGAAGCGATTGAAAAGAAACTCAACGCAGCCGTGTTCCCCGGCGCCCAGGGCGGCCCGCTGATGCACGTGATCGCCGGCAAGGCCGTGTGCTTCAAGGAAGCTCAGGAGCCCGGCTTCAAGGTTTATCAGCAGCAAGTCATCGATAACGCCCAGGCCATGGCCGATGTGTTTATCAAACGCGGCTACGATGTAGTGTCCGGCGGCACCGATAACCACCTGTTCCTGGTCAGCCTGATCCGCCAGGGCCTCACTGGCAAAGACGCGGATGCCGCCCTCGGCCGCGCCCACATCACCGTCAACAAGAACGCCGTGCCGAATGACCCGCAGTCGCCGTTCGTGACCTCGGGCCTGCGCATCGGCACCCCGGCGGTGACCACGCGCGGTTTCAAAGTGCCGCAGTGCATCGAACTGGCGGGCTGGATCTGCGACATCCTCGACAACCTCGGCGACGCTGATGTCGAGGCCAATGTTGCCAAGCACGTGTCTGCCCTGTGCGCTGATTTCCCGGTTTATCGCTGAGCGCGGTTTTGGAGTAATGACTATGCAACGCTACTCGGGCTTCGGCCTCTTCAAGCACTCACTCAGCCACCACGAAAACTGGCAGAAGATGTGGCGCACGCCGACCCCGAAAAAGGTCTACGACGTGGTCATCGTCGGCGGCGGCGGGCATGGTCTGGCGACCGCCTACTACCTGGCCAAGGAACACGGCATCACCAACGTGGCCGTGGTCGAGAAAGGCTGGCTGGGCGGCGGTAACACCGCGCGCAACACCACCATCGTGCGTTCCAACTACCTGTGGGACGAGTCGGCGCACCTGTACGAACACGCGATGAAACTGTGGGAAGGCCTGTCCCAGGACCTGAACTACAACGTGATGTTCTCCCAGCGCGGCGTCTACAACCTGTGCCACACCCTGCAAGACATCCGTGATTCCGAGCGCCGCGTGAGTGCCAACCGCCTCAACGGCGTGGACGGCGAACTGCTCAATGCCAAGCAAGTGGCCGACGAGATTCCGTACCTCGACTGCTCGAAAAACACCCGCTATCCAGTACTCGGCGCCACCGTGCAACGTCGCGGCGGCGTGGCCCGTCACGATGCCGTGGCCTGGGGCTTTGCTCGCGCGGCTGACGCCCTCGGCGTGGACTTGATCCAGCAGACCGAAGTGATCGGCTTCCGCAAGGAAAACGGCGTGTGCATCGGTGTGGAAACCAACAAGGGCTTTATCGGCGCCAAGCGCGTCGGTGTGGTCACCGCCGGTAACTCCGGGCACATGGCTTCGCTCGCGGGCTTTCGCCTGCCGATCGAATCCCACCCGCTGCAAGCGTTGGTGTCAGAGCCGATCAAGCCGATTATCGACAGCGTGATCATGTCCAACGCCGTGCACGGTTACATCAGCCAATCCGACAAGGGCGACCTGGTGATCGGCGCCGGTATCGACGGCTACAACGGCTACGGCCAGCGTGGCTCGTACCCGGTGATCGAGCACACCATCCAGGCCATCGTCGAGATGTTCCCGGTGCTGTCGCGCGTGCGCATGAACCGTCAGTGGGGCGGCATCGTCGACACCACGCCGGACGCGTGCCCGATCATCTCCAAGACCCCGGTGCCAAACATGTTCTTCAACTGCGGTTGGGGCACTGGTGGCTTCAAGGCCACGCCGGGCTCAGGCAACGTGTTTGCCGCGAGCCTGGCCAAGGGTGAAATGCACCCGTTGGCGGCACCGTTTTCCATCGACCGTTTCCACAACGGTGCACTCATCGACGAACACGGCGCTGCGGCCGTCGCCCACTAACAGGAGAAATTCCCTATGTTGCATATCTTCTGTCCTCACTGTGGCGAACTGCGCTCCGAAGAGGAATTCCACGCGTCCGGCCAAGCGCACATCCCGCGCCCGCTGGACCCGAATGCCTGCACCGATGAGCAGTGGGGCGACTACATGTTCTTTCGCGATAACCCGCGCGGCCTGCACCACGAGCTGTGGATTCACGCTGCCGGTTGCCGCCAGTATTTCAACGCCACGCGCGACACCCTGACCTACGAAATTCTTGAAACCTACAAGATCGGCGAGAAGCCGCAATTCACCGCCAAGGCCTCTGGAGAGAAGGTATGAGCCAGATCAATCGCCTGTCCAACGGTGGCCGCATCGACCGCAATAAAGTCCTGACGTTTACCTTCAACGGCCAGAGCTACAAGGGCTTTGAAGGCGACACGCTGGCCGCAGCCTTGCTGGCCAACGGCGTCGACATCATCGGTCGCAGCTTCAAGTATTCGCGCCCTCGCGGCATTTTTGCAGCCGGCGCCGAAGAGCCGAACGCGGTGCTGCAGATCGGCGCCACCGAAGCCACGCAAATCCCGAACGTGCGCGCCACGCAACAGGCGCTGTACCAGGGCCTCGTCGCCACCAGCACCAACGGCTGGCCGAACGTCAACAATGACGTGATGGGCATTCTCGGCAAGGTCGGCGGCAAGCTGATGCCGCCGGGTTTCTACTACAAAACCTTCATGTACCCGCAATCGTTCTGGATGACCTACGAGAAGTACATCCGCAAAGCCGCTGGCCTTGGCCGCTCGCCGACCGAGAACGACCCGGACACCTACGACAACTTCAACCATCACTGCGACGTGCTGATTGTGGGCGCAGGCCCTGCCGGTCTGGCGGCGGCCCTGGCGGCTGCACGCAGCGGCGCGCGGGTGATCATCGCCGACGAGCAGGAAGAATTCGGCGGTTCGCTGCTGGACTCGCGCGAAAGCCTCGACGGCAAGCCAGCGACCGAATGGGTTGCCAGCGTCATCGCTGAATTGAAAGCCTTGCATGACGTGGTGCTGTTGCCGCGCGCCACGGTCAACGGCTACCACGACCATAACTTCCTGACCATCCACGAACGCCTCACCGACCACCTCGGCGACCGTGCACCGATTGGCGTGGTGCGCCAGCGTATTCACCGTGTGCGCGCCAAGCGCGTAGTGCTGGCGACCGGTGCGTGCGAGCGCCCGCTGGTGTACGGCAACAATGACGTGCCGGGCAACATGCTTGCCGGTGCCGTCTCGACGTACGTGCGCCGTTACGGTGTGGCGCCGGGTAAAAAACTGGTGCTGTCGACCAACAACGACCACGCCTACCGCGTTGCGCTGGACTGGTTCGACGCTGGCCTCAACGTGGTCGCCGTGGCAGATGCGCGCCACAACCCACGCGGCGCTTTGGTTGAAGAGGCGCGCGCCAAAGGCATTCGCATCCTCACCGGCAGCGCCGTGATCGAAGCCCGTGGCAGCAAGCACGTGACCGGCGCCCGCGTGGCGGCGATTGACGTCAAAGCCCATAAAGTCACCAGCCCCGGCGAGTGGCTGGACTGCGATTTGGTCGCCAGCTCCGGCGGCTACAGCCCGGTGGTTCACTTGGCTTCGCACCTGGGCGGCAAGCCGACCTGGCGTGAAGACATCCTCGGTTTTGTACCGGGCGAAGCGCCGCAAAAACGCGTGTGCGTCGGCGGCATCAATGGCGTCTATGGCCTTGGCGATTCCCTGGCGGATGGTTTTGAAGGTGGCGTACGCGCTGCCAGCGAAGCCGGTTTTGCCCCAGTGGAAGGCACGCTGCCAAAAGCCTTGAGCCGCTTGGAAGAGCCAACCCTGGCGCTGTTCCAGGTGCCGCACGAAAAAGCCACCGCACGGGCGCCGAAGCAATTTGTCGACCTGCAAAACGATGTGACCGCCGCCGCCATCGAACTGGCGACCCGCGAAGGGTTCGAGTCGGTCGAGCACGTCAAACGCTACACCGCGCTGGGCTTCGGCACCGACCAGGGCAAGCTGGGTAACGTCAACGGCCTGGCCATTGCCGCGCGCTCGTTGAACGTGACCATCCCGCAGATGGGCACCACCATGTTCCGCCCGAACTACACGCCGGTGACCTTCGGCGCCGTCGCGGGCCGTCACTGTGGGCACATCTTCGAACCGGTGCGTTACACCGCGCTGCAAGCCTGGCACGTGAAGAACGGCGCCGAGTTTGAAGACGTCGGCCAGTGGAAACGCCCATGGTATTTCCCACGCAACGGTGAAGACCTGCACGCCGCGGTGAAACGCGAATGCCTGGCCGTACGCGACAGCGTCGGCCTGCTCGATGCGTCGACCCTCGGCAAGATCGACATTCAAGGCCCGGACGCGCGTGAGTTCCTCAACCGCATTTATAGCAACGCCTGGACCAAGCTCGACGTGGGCAAGGCGCGCTACGGCCTGATGTGCAAGGAAGACGGCATGGTCTTCGATGACGGCGTAACCGCCTGCATCGCCGACAACCACTTCCTGATGACCACCACCACCGGCGGCGCCGCTCGCGTGCTGCAGTGGCTGGAGATCTACCAACAGACCGAATGGCCAGACCTCAAGGTGTACTTCACCTCGGTCACCGACCACTGGGCGACCATGACCCTGTCCGGCCCCAACAGCCGCAAGCTGCTGGCGGAAGTCACCGACATCGACCTGGACAAGGACGGCTTCCCGTTCATGACCTGGAAGGAAGGCCTGGTCGGCGGCGTACCGGCGCGGGTGTTCCGTATTTCGTTTACCGGTGAGCTGTCGTACGAAGTCAACGTGCAGGCCGACTACGCCATGGGCGTGCTGGAACAGATCGTCGAGGCGGGCAAAAAGTACAACCTGACCCCGTACGGCACGGAAACCATGCACGTACTGCGCGCCGAGAAGGGCTTCATCATTGTTGGCCAGGACACCGACGGCTCGATGACCCCGGACGACTTGAACATGGGCTGGTGTGTAGGGCGTACCAAACCGTTCTCGTGGATCGGCTGGCGCGGGATGAACCGTGAAGACTGCGTGCGTGAAGAGCGTAAGCAGCTTGTAGGACTTAAACCGATTGATCCGACAGTGTGGCTGCCGGAAGGCGCGCAGCTGGTGCTGGACCCGAAGCAGTCGATCCCGATGAAGATGGTCGGCCACGTCACCTCAAGCTATGCCCACAACTCCCTTGGTTATTCGTTCGCGATGGCCGTGGTGAAGGGCGGCTTGAAACGCATGGGTGAGCGGGTGTTTTCACCCCAGGCCGATGGCCGCGTGATCGAGGCGGAGATTGTGTCTTCGGTGTTCTTTGACCCGAAAGGCGAACGCCAGAACATCTGATGGACCGAGTCGCCTGCATCGCAGGCAAGCCAGCTCCCACCTTTGAGGGTATTCACAATTCAAAAGGTGGGAGGGGGCTTGCCCCCGATGAGGCCAGAACAGTCACAACAGAATTCAGAACAGGTGCTTTATGACAGCAGCCAATGTGTACCAACAACGCCCCACCACCGGCGCCAAGGCCGAGTCGTCGCTGCACCATGCCGACCTCGCCAGCCTGGTCGGCAAGGGCCGCAAAAACGCCGGCGTGACCGTGCGTGAAAAGAAACTCCTCGGCCACCTGACTATTCGTGGCGATGGTCATGACGCGGCCTTCGCGGCCGCTGTGCACAAGGCCCTGGGCATCGAACTGCCCGGCGCCCTGCAAGTCGTCATCAAGGGCGAAACCAGCCTGCAATGGCTCGGCCCTGATGAGTGGTTGCTCATCGTGCCAAGCGGTGAAGAGTTCGCCGCCGAGCAAAACCTGCGCGCGGCCCTCGGCGACCTGCATATCCAGATCGTCAACGTCAGCGGCGGCCAGCAGATCCTCGAGCTCAGCGGCCCGAACGTGCGCGACGTATTGAGGAAGTCCACCAGCTACGACGTGCACCCCAACAACTTCCCGGTAGGCAAGGCGGTGGGCACGGTGTTCGCCAAGTCACAGCTGGTGATTCGCCACACGGCCGAAGACACCTGGGAACTGGTGATCCGTCGCAGCTTCTCGGATTACTGGTGGTTGTGGTTGCAGGACGCCTCGGCCGAGTTCGGTCTGAATGTCGTTGCATGATCGTTCCCACGCTCTGCGTGGGAATGCATCCCGGGACGCTCCGCGTCCCAAGAGCGGACGCAGAGCGTCCACGGTGGCGTTCCCACGCAGAGCGTGGGAACGATCAAGGAGTCACGCACAATGAGCCGCGCACCTGATACATGGATTTTGACTGCCGACTGCCCCAGCGTGCTCGGCACGGTGGACGCGGTCACCCGCTACCTGTTCGAGCAGGGTTGCTACGTTACCGAGCACCACTCGTTCGATGACCGGCTTTCGGGTCGGTTTTTTATCCGCGTGGAATTCCGCCAGCCCGACGGTTTTGACGAGCAGGGTTTTCGCGATGGCCTGGCCTCGCGCGGTGAAGCCTTTGGCATGATCTTCGAGCTGACGGCGCCGAACTACCGGCCAAAAGTGGTGATCATGGTCTCCAAGGCCGATCACTGCCTCAACGACTTGCTGTACCGCCAGCGCATCGGCCAACTGTCGATGGACGTGGTCGCGGTGGTGTCCAACCACCCCGATTTGAAACCGTTGGCCGACTGGCACCAGATTCCCTACTACCATTTCCCCCTCGACCCCAACGACAAACCGTCCCAGGAGCGTCAGGTGTGGCAAGTGGTGGAAGACACCGGCGCCGAACTGGTGATTCTTGCGCGCTACATGCAAGTGCTGTCACCGGAGCTGTGCCGCAAGCTGGATGGCAAGGCCATCAATATTCATCACTCGTTGTTGCCGGGGTTCAAGGGCGCCAAGCCGTATCACCAGGCGTACAACAAAGGGGTGAAGCTGGTCGGCGCCACGGCGCATTACATCAACAACGACCTGGACGAAGGCCCGATCATCGCCCAGGGCGTGGAGGTGGTGGATCACAGCCACTATCCCGAGGATTTGATTGCCAAGGGGCGCGATATTGAAGGGCTGACGTTGGCGCGGGCCGTTGGGTATCACATTGAGCGGCGGGTTTTTCTCAACGCCAACAGGACTGTGGTGCTTTGACGGCCGCCATCGCAGGCAAGCCAGCTCCCACATTTTGATTTGTGAATACTTTCAAATGTGGGAGCTGGCTTGCCTGCGATGAGGCCCTCAGCAACAACGCAAAAACAGCATCTGTAACCCGAGCACTTTAACGCGCTGCCTGCCTGGGCAACGCGGTTCCATAAAAACAACAGCGAGGTGAAAGCATGTCTGGTAATCGTGGTGTCGTGTATCTCGGCAACGGCCAAGTCGAAGTACAGAAAATCGACTATCCCAAAATGCAGGACCCCCGTGGCAGGAAGATTGAACACGGCGTCATCCTGCGCGTGGTCTCCACCAACATCTGCGGCTCCGACCAACACATGGTGCGCGGCCGTACCACCGCCCAGACCGGCCTGGTGCTCGGTCACGAAATCACCGGCGAAGTGATCGAGATGGGCAGCGGCGTCGAAAACCTGAAAATCGGCGACCTGGTCTCGGTGCCGTTCAACGTCGCCTGCGGCCTCTGCCGATCCTGCAAGGAACAACACACCGGCGTGTGCCTGAGCGTCAACCCGGCCCGCCCGGGCGGTGCTTACGGCTATGTCGACATGGGCGACTGGACCGGCGGCCAAGCCGAATACGTGCTGGTGCCCTACGCCGACTTCAACCTGCTCAAACTGCCGGACCGCGACAAGGCCATGGAGAAAATCCGCGACCTGACCTGCCTCTCCGACATTCTGCCGACCGGCTACCACGGCGCCGTCACCGCAGGCGTTGGCCCCGGCAGCACCGTCTACATCGCCGGCGCGGGCCCTGTCGGCCTTGCCGCTGCCGCCTCTGCACGCCTGCTCGGCGCGGCGGTGGTGATCATCGGCGACGTCAACCCGATCCGTTTGGCCCACGCCAAGGCGCAAGGGTTTGAAATTGCCGACCTGTCCACAGATACCCCACTGCACGAACAAATCGCCGCCCTGCTGGGCGAGCCGGAAGTCGACTGTGCCGTCGACGCCGTGGGCTTCGAAGCCCGTGGCCACGGCCATGAAGGCGTGAAAGCCGAAGCCCCGGCTACCGTGCTCAACTCACTGATGGGCGTGGTGCGTGTGGCGGGCAAGATCGGTATCCCGGGCCTGTACGTGACAGAAGACCCAGGTGCTGTGGACGCCGCCGCAAAAATGGGCAGCCTGAGCATTCGCTTCGGTCTGGGCTGGGCCAAATCCCATAGCTTCCACACCGGGCAAACGCCGGTGATGAAGTACAACCGCCAACTGATGCAGGCGATCATGTGGGACCGCATCAACATTGCTGACATCGTCGGTGTGCAAGTGATCAGCCTGGATGACGCGCCGCGTGGGTATGGCGAGTTTGATGCGGGTGTGCCGAAGAAGTTTGTGATTGATCCGCATAAGTTGTTCAGTGCGGCATAAGGCAAGAGGCTGAAAAAATGGCGACCCTGAAGGTCGCCATTTTTTATGGGTTATTTAAGTGTCGTCAGCCGCAGATAGGGATCCGTCACCTCGCCATTTTTTATCAGGCGCTTGCCGCCGTAATCGCAATGGACCTTGCCGTTTTGCTCGTTGATTTCCTCCGCCTTGAGTTCGTACTCCGGGCTTAGGAAGTCGTCGCTTGTCGCGGCGGTTTGCCCGGTCCATGTCTTGTTACGGGTGGTGGCTGTGTATTGATAGCCCTCGCCATACGGCGGGGGCAGGTCGGGGTCGGTGTAGGGTGTTGATTGAATGTCGCGGGGGGCAGGGCATTGGCCCAGGTCGATGGCCTGATTGCGCGGTTGCTGGCTGTTGATGGCGCTGAATACAGCAAAAAAGTTAGGGATCAATCCGATCATGGGGGTTACAGCTCCTGAGTAGGGTTGCCTGGTAGAGGCTGCCTTGGGTGGGCTGTAACGACGCTTGGGTTCCGGGGAATCGGGTGCCTCGGGAATGGGAAAGGGCGACACGACGTCGCCCTTTTTTGCCTCTACGGGTTAAGCCTGCAAGCGCCGGCTGATCACATCCAGCAAGTCGCAGCCGTCGCGTAACGGAATGGCGCAGAGCAGGGCGAAGTCCTGGAGGACGAGGGTGTCGGTGTGCAGGCCCTCGCGAAACGCGAGGTTTTCCATGACTTGAGTGACCGCGCGGATGCGGTAGACGGCGGCGTCGTGGAGCACGTCAAGCGGGACTTGGGTGTCGATAAGCAGGGACGGGGTGGTGCTGTCGTGGCCGGTGAGCGGCATGTATCGGTTCATGTTGTAACCTTATTCCAGAGAGTGAGGCTGCTACTCAAACGTCGCCAAACGAATGGGTGGCAGCTGTACGCAGGTTGGCGAACCGGTGAAATAAGGCAAAGGCCGGCAGACCCGAAGGTCTCCCACGCACAGCCGCCATAAAGCAGCTTTACGCGTGCAAAAAAACCTGCAAAGAAGCAGGTGCTTTTGCATGCCTAATTTCACCCGAGTCGCCAAACCCGTGTCGCCATATGGACGACCGCCGAACTATAAGCGCCATCCTCCGCCGGGAGCAAGTCGCCTCGCCCATTCATTGGTGCTGAAATGAACACTTGGAAACATCCGGATTTTCGCAATACGTGCCCCTCCAGTCGCCGACGGGCCTGAGGTTCCAACCTGGCACGGGTTTGAGCGAGACCGAAAAGCTTGCGTCGTTACCCATTGGCCCTTTGTAGGTGCAAATAACGGCTGCGTTCTGTGCATCGTATCGGGCATCGTGAAATGTCGCGTCAGCCAGGTAGGACGCTAACGCCAACGGGTTATCGTCTTTCCACAGACGCCCGTCGGGCTGTGTTGCCTCATAGCGATAACCGCCAGATGGCAGTTGAGTTTGCGTGATGCTTTGGATCGGCGGGCACGTGGTGGTTGCCGCAACGGAATTTGCCATGATCATTGGCAACATAGCTGACAGGATGGCGCGCTTCATGGACCCTCTCCCTGGCGTGCAGAAGAGTCATGGTGCGGGCGGTGAACGGCGGTGGCTACTGTTAGAGATGACAGTTGCTTAGAGCCGATTCTGCGTGAGTTGGTACTGGTTATTTCGATAAGTACCGAACGGGCACCGTTACTATGGCCAGTGGGCTGTTGTGGCGAGCGGGCTTGCCCGCGTTGGGCTGCGCAGCGGCCCCAAAACCCGACACGGTGAACGGCCTGAAAAAACGCGGTGATCCTACTGGGGCCGCTACGCGGCCCAACGCGGGCAAGCCCGCTCGCCACAACCACAACCACAACAGCTGCTCCACTCCCCAGGTGTGTGTCAGCGGGTGGCCAGTGCGCCTTGGTACAGCACAGGGCCTGTTGGCTGCCCGGTCGGCGAACCGCCTCGCGGCTCGAGGCTGACAGCGAGGGTCAGTGGGGCAGTGAGTAATGCTTGCTGCTCCTTGCTCAACGGAATCCGGCCTTTGCCCGAATCAGGCATCAGGCCCAGGGAAATTGGCTTACCTCCGGCCGGAACGGCCCACAACTCCATGGCTCGCGTGGGTTCCAGCACCACGGTCGTCAGCGGCTCGACTTGCAAGTAATCGGCAAACGCCTGAATGCGCAGCGCCGGTTGCTGGCTGGCGTTGACCAGGGTGGCGTTGTACTGCGCGGTGTTATCGCGCTGGTAAAGCACGCCGACAAACAGCGCCAGCACCACGGCGCACGCCGCCGCGAGCAGGCGGAAATTCATCCAGAACGGTTTCTTCGCCGGTACATGCAGCACCTGCGGCTCAATCCGCGCTTTGATACCTGCCCACACGTGATCAGGCACCGGCCGCTCAGGCAACGTGCCGGTCAGGCTGGCCAGAGCATCCTGCCAATGGCCGAGTTCGGTGCGCAGCGCCGCGTCGTCCAGCAGCAGGTGTTCAAAGCGCTTGCGCGCCGTGGCGGGCATCAAGCCGATAGCGTAATCGGCGGCGAGGGCTCGGCGCAGGGTGGTCGTTTGATAGTTCATGATTCAAGGCACCTGCGCAGGCGCTCCATGCCGCGACGAATCCAGGATTTGACCGAGCCCAGGGGCGCCGCCAAGTGGTCAGCCAGTTCCGAGCACGACAGGCCCTGGAAGTAAGCCACGGTGATCGACTGGCGTTGCATGCCGTCGAGGGTGTCGAGGCAGCGGTTGAGGGCGCGTGCTTCGCGCTCACTGTCGAGTTGTTCATGGGCGCTGGGGCTGTCGTCGAGCAGGGCGTCCTGCTGGCCGTCAGCCAAGGGCTGTTCGCGGTGTTTGCGCAGTTGGTCGATGGCCAGGTTGCGGGTGATGTTGACCATCCAGGTCATCGGCGCCGCCAGGTGCGGTTCGTAGCGCGAGGCGTTGTACCAGATGCGCACGAACGCTTCCTGCAACACTTCTTCGGCCAGGTCCGAACGCCCCATGAAACGGAACGCAACACCGTGCAATCGCGGCGACACGCTGCGGTAGAGGGTTTCGAACGCCTGGCGGTTGCCCAGGGCGCATTGGGCCAGCAAGGGCCGCAACAGGTCAGCATCGTGGATGGAAATAGGGCTTCTCCAGGCTCTCGATCGAGGGCGACGGGACTGCGCACGGTAGGCAGAGGGTAGTCCAGCTTGAACATTCATTCCATCCATCTCCGGGCGGTGCATGCCTGATATACGCGGGGGAGGGGGATCTGGATGCAGCTTTTTCTGAACTATTCTGCGTGTGGGAACATTCCTCCGGGACTGTCAGTCAAACGCCTGCTTTTAGCTCCTACATTCAGAGGTTGTCTTGATGAAGATTTCACGCGGTTTCGCCCTGTCCTGCCTGTTGACCGTGGCTGCCAGCCCGGTGTTTGCCGCAGGTTTCAGCCTGGGCGACGTGGCCAACGCCGTTTCCGGCGCCCAGGGCAGCAACAACAAGGCGGCTGCCGCAGCGCCGAGCTCCCAGACCGCCGGTTTGCTGAGCGCCCTGACCTCGCAACTGAACGTCACTCCCGAGCAAGCCGTCGGCGGCACCGGCGCCATGCTGGGCCTGGCCAAGAACCAACTGAGCAGCACTGACTATTCGCAACTGGGCAAGAGCGTGCCGGGCCTGGATCAACTGTCGGGGAGCAACTCCCTGGGCAGCCTCGGCGCCTTGAGCGGCTTGCTCGGCCAGACCGGCGGCAGCAAGACCAGCGGCCTGGACAGCGTGCTGGGTAACGTGAAGAACACCAATGACCTGAACACCGCGTTCAGCGCACTGGGCATGGACAGCGGCATGGTCGGCCAGTTTGCGCCGGTGATCCTGCAATACCTCGGCGGCCAGGGCGCCAATCAGTCGGTGCTGGGCAAGCTGGCCTCGGCCTGGGGCACTGGCGGCTAACGCCCCTCTGCGCGCAGCTGTTCGATGCGCGCATCCTTTTCCATCCAGAGCTGGTTGACCCAGTTCTGGACGGTCTGGCGAAACGCCGGGTCGTTCTCGTAATCCCCTTGCCACAACGCCGGGTCCAGCTCGCGCGTGCGGATATCAACGATCACCGTCGGCACTGCGCCGCTGATCAAGTCCCAAAACCCCGGAATCTTTGGCTGCGGATAGACCACGGTCACGTCGAGGATCGCGTCCAGCTGTTCGCCCATCGCCGCCAGCACAAACGCTACGCCGCCTGCTTTGGGCTTGAGCAAACGCTTGAACGGTGAGCCCTGCTGCAAACGCTTGGCCTCGTTGAACCGCGTGCCTTCCAGGTAATTAACCACCGTCACCGGCTGGCGCTTGAACAGCTCGCAGGCCTCTTTGGTGATCTTCAAATCCTGCCCCGCCAGCTCCGGGTGCTTGGCCAGGAACGCTTTGCTGTAGCGCTTCATGAACGGGTAATCCAGCGCCCACCAGGCCAAACCCAGGAAAGGCACCCAGATCAGCTCTTTCTTCAGGAAGAATTTGAAGAACGGCGTGCGCCGGTTGAGGGCCTGGATCAGCGCTGGAATGTCCACCCAGGATTGGTGGTTGCTGATGACCAGATAGGAGGTGTCGCCGCGCAGGTCGTCGCCGCCACGAATGTCCCACCGGGTCGGGATGCACAGCGCAAAGATCAGCTTGTCGATCTCGGCCCAGGTCTCGGCGATCCACATCACCGCCCATGAAGCCCAGTCCCGCGAGCGCCCGGGGGCCACGAGCTTGAGCAGGGCAAACACCATCAACGGCCCGATCAGCACGAGCGTATTGAGCAATAACAGCAGTGTGACAAAACAGCCGGTGAGCAGGCGGCGCATAAGTAACTCTTGAAATCAGGTGGGCGGGCCATGATAAGAGAGGTGAGTCTAGAGGCCAAATCCCAATTCGCCCGACGAATGTTTCACAATGTTCCCCGTAGGCTTTTGATCGTTCCCACGCTCTGCGTGGGAATGCAGCCCTGGACGCTCCGCGTCCGCTTTAAAGGCGTGACGCAGAGCGTCACAGGAGGCGTTCCCACGCAGAGCGTGGGAACGATCTAACTAAGCAGTGCTTTTGCGGTCTAGAATCCGCCTACTTCTTTCGAGGAAATCACTTCGTGAAATTGCTCCTTGCCGCGTTCGCCCTGGTTGCCTTGCCCGTCATGGCCGCCGAACCGACTCTTTACGGTCGCTACGAATACATTCAACTGCCGGAGATCGGCCAAACCTTCAAGGCCAAGATGGACACCGGCGCGCTGACCGCCTCGCTGTCGGCCCGTGACATTGAAACCTTCCAGCGCGACGGCGACGACTGGGTGCGCTTCCGCATCGGCGGCAAGGACGCGAGCGACAAAGTCTACGAGCACAAGGTCTCGCGCATCAGCAAAATCAAAAGCCGCGCCGACGAAGACGACGACAAGGACGAAGCCACCGTGGCCAAGCGCCCGGTCATCGACCTGGAAATGTGCCTGGGCGACGTCAAGCGCACGGTCGAGGTCAACCTTACCGATCGCAGCAGTTTCAACTACCCGCTGCTGATCGGCGCCAAAGCCCTGCGTGAATTCGGCGCAGCGGTGAACCCGGCCCGTCGCTACACCGCTGACAAACCGGACTGCTGATTGAACCCATGCCGCATATCCTGATTGTCGAAGATGAAGCGGCGATAGCCGACACGCTGATCTTTGCCCTGCAAGGCGAGGGCTTCACCACCACCTGGCTGAGCCTTGGCCAGGAGGCGCTGGCGCATCAGCGCCAAACCCCGGCCGACTTGATCATCCTCGACATCGGCCTGCCGGATATCAGCGGTTTTGAAACCTGCAAGCAGTTGCGCCGGTTCACCGAAGTGCCGGTGATGTTTCTCAGTGCTCGCGATGGCGAGATCGACCGTGTGGTGGGGCTGGAGATCGGCGCCGACGATTATGTGGTCAAGCCGTTCAGCCCACGGGAAGTGGCGGCGCGGGTCAAGGCGATCCTCAAGCGCGTCGGCCCGGGCGTGGCTCCGGCCTTGTTCCAGGTTGATCTGGAGCGCATGCAGATCAGTTATCGCGGGCAGTCTTTAAGCCTGACGCGCCATGAGTTTCGCCTGCTGCAAAGCCTGCTGGAGCAACCCGAGCGGGTGTTCAGCCGCGAGCAATTGCTCGACGCGGTAGGCGTGCCCGCCGATGCGGGTTACGAGCGCAACATCGACACCCACATCAAAAGCCTGCGCGGAAAATTGCGCAATGTGGCCGCCGATGCCGAGCCGATCCAGACCCATCGCGGGCTGGGCTACAGCTACAGCCCGAGCAACAGCTGATGCGCCTGGGGCTGCGGATTTTCCTGGTATACGCGCTGTTTATCGGCCTGACCGGTTACTTCGTGCTCAACACGGTGATGAAGGAAATCCGCCCCGGCGTGCGCCAGTCCACCGAAGAAACCTTGGTGGACACCGCCAACCTCTTGGCCGAAATCCTGCGCGATGACGTGAAAAACGGCACCCTCGGCCAGAGCCACTGGCCGGAATACTTGAAGGCGTACGGCACTCGCCAGCCCGGCGCGACTATCTGGGGGCTGCCGAAAAACCAGGTCAACCATCGCATCTACGTGACCGACGCCAAGGGCATCGTGTTGCTCGACTCCACGGGCGAAGCGGTGGGCCAGGACTATTCCCAGTGGAACGACGTGTACCTGACCTTGCGCGGCGAATACGGCGCCCGCTCCACCCGCAGCGAGCTGGATGACCCGACGTCGTCAGTGATGCACGTGGGTGCGCCGATTCGTGACAACGGCCAGATTATTGGCGTGGTCACCGTGGCCAAACCCAACAGTTCGCTGCAGCCTTATGTCGACCGCACCGAGAACCGCCTGCTGTGGTACGGCGCAGGTTTAGTGAGCCTGGGCCTGTTGCTGGGCGCGCTGTTGTCGTGGTGGCTGAGCGTTGCGTTAAGGCTATTGACCGCCTATGCCGAGGCCGTCAGCGAAGGCCGGCGTGCCGAGTTGCCACATTACCGGGGTGGTGAACTCAAGCAGCTGTCCACCGCCGTTGAGCACATGCGTACGCAGCTGGAAGGCAAGGCTTACGTCGAGCATTACGTGCACACACTGACCCATGAATTGAAAAGCCCGCTGGCGGCGATTCGCGGCGCGGCGGAGCTGTTGCAGGGCGACATGACCCGCGAGCAGCAGCAGCGCTTCGTGGGCAATATCGACAGCGAAAGCGCGCGCCTGCAGCAGTTGATCGAGCGCCTGCTCAATCTGGCGCAAGTGGAGCAGCGCCAGGGTCTGGAAGAGCAGGTGAGTATCCCGTTGGCCGCGATGGTCGACGAGGTGCTCAAGGCGCAATGCGCGCGCATTGAAGGCGCCGGTTTGCAGGTCGAACAGACGATTGGCGCGGATGTGAGGGTGTTTGGCGAACCGTTCCTGTTGCGTCAGGCCTTGGGCAATCTGCTGGATAACGCGCTGGATTTCACGCCACCCGGCGGGGCGTTGAAATTCAATGCGCTCACGCAGCACAGCGACGTGCAAGTCACGCTGTTCAATGAAGCCGCCGCGATTCCCGACTATGCATTGCCGCGCCTGAGCGAACGTTTCTACTCACTGCCACGCCCGGCCAGCGGGCGCAAAAGCACCGGCCTGGGCCTCAACTTTGTCGAGGAAGTGATGAAGCTGCATGGCGGCGCTTTGCAGATCGGCAACGTGCCAGGCGGTGTGCAAGTGGTGCTGCAACTCCACACAGTCTCCACATCCCCCACATAAATCGCCCATACGGGCTGCGCAGACTCTCCCCATCAAAACAGGGAGAGACCCATGAACCGCAGCCTGCTTTTCAAACTTGGCGCGATTGCGCTGCTGATTCTGCTGTTGCTGATTCCGTTGCTGATGATCAACGGCATCATCGCCGACCGCCAGTACGCTCGCGACAGTGTGCTGGAGGATATCGCCCGTAGCTCCAGCTACAGCCAGCGCCTCACCGGCCCGGTGATGGTGGTGCCTTATCGCAAGATCGTCCGCGAGTGGAAACTCAATGAAAAGCTCAACAGACGCTACGAGGAAACCCGTGAAGTGCGCGGTCGTCTGTATTTCCTGCCGGAGCGTTTTGAGCTCGACGGCCAGGTGCAAACCGAACTGCGTGCACGGGGCATCTACCAGGCGCGGCTGTTCCATGCCGACAACCGCATCAGCGGGCGCTTTGTTCTGCCTGAGCAGCTGGGTATCAAGGAAAACTTCGCTGATTACACCTTTGAGCCGGCCTTTCTGGCGGTGGGCATCAGCGATATTCGCGGCATTGAAAATGCGCTGAAACTGGAACTCGGCGGCCAGCACCTGGAGTTCTCGCCGGGTACCCAAGTGGCCTGGCTGGGAGAGGGCGTACACGTGGCGTTGCCGGAACAGGACAGCAAAAAACCAGCCGCCCTGGACTTCGCCTTCGACCTGCGCCTGCAAGGCACCGAACAACTGCAAGTGGTGCCGGTGGGCAAGATCAGCCAGGTGTCACTCGCCTCCAATTGGCCGCACCCGAGCTTCATCGGTAACTTCCTGCCGGCGCAACGCGAAGTGACCGACAAGGGGTTTACCGCCAACTGGCAGACCACGTTCTTCTCCACCAACCTGGAAGAAACCCTGCACGGCTGCTCGGTTGACAAAGTCTGTGACGATTTCAACAGCCGCAGCTTTGGCGTGAACTTCATCGACCCGGTGGACCAGTACCTCAAGAGTGACCGCGCGATCAAATATGCACTGCTGTTTATCGCCCTGACCTTTGCCGGTTTCTTCCTGTTCGAAGTGCTCAAGGGCCTGGTGGTGCACCCGATCCAATATGCCCTGGTGGGCGTTGCCCTGGCGTTTTTCTATCTGCTCTTGCTGTCGTTGTCCGAACACATCGGCTTCGCCCTGGCGTACCTCATCTCGGCGAGTGCCTGTGTGCTGCTGATTGGTTTCTACGTGTGTCATGTGCTGCGCAGCATTGCTCACGGCCTCGGGTTTTCCGCAGGGTTGGCGGCGTTGTATGGCTTGTTGTACGGGCTGTTGAGCGCCGAAGACTATGCGCTGTTGATGGGCTCGCTGTTGCTGTTCGGCCTGCTGGGCACGGTGATGGTGCTGACGCGCAAGCTGGATTGGTATGGCGTGGGCAGGCGCAAGTCGGCAGAGCCCTTGCAGTTTGATCTGGAGGCGGTGCAATGATCGGGTTGCGTGAGGATCAGCAGATGAGGGTGCGGTTGGTCGACTTCCTCAACTTTGCCACCGGCCTCTGTGGGAGCGGGCTTGCCCGCGATAGCCGTGGATCAGAAACAAATGTGTTGAATGACACACCGCTATCGCGGGCAAGCCCGCTCCCACAGGGTGTTAAACCTGCGGTTGGGTCTGCTGCATCGAGGGCCGCTGGCTGACCTCGGCATGCCACGCCGCGAGCTTTGGATTGGCCAGGCGCCATTGCAGGTCCGGGTGACGGAAATCCAGATAAGCCAAGGCACAGGCCACGCCGAGTGCTGCGATATCGAAGTGGCCGCTCAGCTCGGCAACGGCGTCCTGCTCCAGCTCGGCCACACTACGGCGGATCTTGTTGCGCTGCTCAGCCAGCCACTGGTCCCAGTGCTTGTCCGCCGGGCGCAACGCGGTCTCGTAACGTACCAGCACCGCGGCGTCCATGATGCCGTCGGCTATCGAGGCCAGGGTCAGGCGGCGCCAGCGGGCCGGGCCGTCGCGGGGGATCAGCGGGGTGCCGAGGTGCTGGTGGTCTAGGTAGTCGAGGATCACCCGGCTGTCGTGCAACACGCTGCCATCGGCAAGGCGCAGGGCCGGGATCTTGCCCACGGGGTTGTCCTGCAGCAGGTGCGCATCCGGGTTGACCGGCGTGGTCGTGCAGCTGCGCAGCGTCACCCGGTCCAACAGGCCGGTTTCGATCAGTACTACGTGAACCTTGCGAACAAACGGGGAAGCGGGGCTGTGAAACAAGGTCATGCTGGGCGCGGACATGGGCATTCCTCGAAATGGGCTGGGGCTAGCCTAGAGGGTTGCCGGGTGGCTGGCGAGGGGGATTTTCGGTGTTTTTGAGGGCGCTATCGCAGGCAAGCCAGCTCCCACACTTGAGCGGGTTCACAGATCAAAAAGAGTGGGAGCTGGCTTGCCTGCGATGAGGCCCTCAGCCCCGCCGCTTAACCATCCCCCAAACACCAATCACTGCAGGAATCCCCAACCCCACCCAACTGAGCGAATCCCACAGCCCATCCCCCAGCAACGCCGCAAACAATCCCGCCGCACTCAGCAGGCCAATCCCCAGCGGAATGCCAAACACTTTCCAGAAATTCGACTGACGCGGCTTCATGCGCGGGCCGCCTTGCGCCGCACGATCCACAGGTAAACCCCGCTGCCCAGCACGATGATGGTCAGCACATCCAGCACCGCCCAGAGGATCTTCATCGGCATGCCGCCGTAGTCGCCAAAGTGCAGTGGCTGCGACATGCCCATCGCGTCCATGTACCACGGCCGTTCGGCGATGGCGGTGACGGCCAGGGTGCTGGCGTCGATCAGCACCGGCGTGAGCAAGTGCGAGGTCAAATGCGTGCTGCCCTTCATGAACACCGCGTAATGGTGCTCGCTGGAAAAACGTGTGCCGGGGAAGGCGATAAAGTCGGGCTGCATGCCCGGCGCGGCTTTGGCGGCGATGGTGAGCAAATCAGTCGCCGGTGCCCGCAGGGTCAGCGGCGGGGCGTTTTTGTAGGGTTCGATCATCGCGCTGAGGCTGTCCTGACGCCAAGCGGCGATGATCAGGTCGGCGCAGGCGCTGATCACGCCGGTCACGCCCACTACCAGCGCCCACGTCAGGGTAACCACGCCGATCAAGTTGTGCAGGTCGAGCCAGCGCAGCCGCGTGGATTTGTCCTGGCGCACGGTGGCGAACTTCAGCCGGCGCATGAACGGCAGGTACAGCACCGTGCCCGAGACAATCGCCACCACGAACAAAATGCCCATGAACGCGAGCAGCAATTTGCCCGGCAGCCCGACGAACATATCGGTATGCAGGCGCAGCAGGAACAGCGTCACCCCGCCATTGGCGGCCGGGGTTTCCACCGCCTCACCGGTGCGCGCATCGAGCATGAACGTGTGGGACGAGTTGGGCTCGGTGCCAGCCGTGGCAGCCATGATTGCGATCACGCCGTTCTTGTAGTCTTCGTCCCAGGCCAGGTATTGCAGGGCCTCACCTGGGCGATGCGCCTGAGCCTTGGCCACAAGCTGCTCAAGGTTGAGCTGCGGTGTGTCGGCGGGCATCTGAGCGAGTTCTGGCTCATTGCCCAGCAGGTGATCGATCTCGTGGTGAAACACCAGCGGCAGGCCGGTGAGGGCCAGCAACAGGAGGAATACCGTGCAGATCAGGCTGGTCCAGGTGTGGATGAAGGACCAGCGGCGGATGGTTTTGCTTTTCATGCTTCATCCAAATGCAAAAGGGTCACGGCGAACCGTGACCCTTGGGTGGCCGTGTCAGTGGCTTACCACTTGTAATTTACAGCCGCTACGACATTGCGTTCATCGCCGTAGTAGCACCAGGCTCCGTCGCACGTCGACAGGTAGTCTTTGTTGAAGATATTTTTGGCGGTGACATCCACTGAAACACCCGCAAGTACAGGGTTTAGGCGGCTCAAGTCGTAATGCACCGCGGCGTCGTACACGGTGTACGAGCCCACATGACCATTGGCAGTGTTGGCGGTGTTGCCATAAGTGTCGCCTACATACCGCACGCCAGCACCCATACCGAAACCGTCCAGCACGCCCGAGTGCCAAGTGTAGTCAGACCACAGTGAAGCCTGGTTGCGTGGCACCAGTTTCATGCGGTTGCCCTTGTCGTCTCCCTTGAGGATTTCGGTGTCGGTGTAGGTGTACGAACCTACCAGTTTCAGATTGTCGGTCACTTCCGAGGTGGCTTCCAATTCAAGGCCGCGCACACTGATTTCGCCGATCTGGCTGGTGATGTTGTTCTGTGTCACCGAGACATTCTGCTGGCGCAGGTCAAACACCGCGGCGGTCAGCAGAGTCTTGCTGCCCACGGGTTGGTATTTCACACCGACCTCGGTCTGTTTGCCTTCGGTGGGTTTGAATGATTCGGTAGCGCTGGCGCTGGCACCGGCGGTGGGTTGGAACGACTCGGTGTAGGAAATGTACGGAGTGATGCCCGAATCGAATACATAGCTCAAGCCTGCGTTGCCGCTAAAGGCTTTGTCACGCTGAGTGTTGGTCGCATCGTTCATGTTGAAGAAGGTGGTGCCGGTGTGAATCCAGTCCTCACGCCCGCCCAGAGTCAGGCGCCATTTATCCAGGGCAATCTGGTCCTGGATGTAAAGGCCGGTCTGCACAGTCTTCTGGTTGTAGTCGTAGAAGGTGAATGGCGCGCCCGCCGGGCGTGGCTGGTTATAGATCGGGCGGTTCGGGTTGATGCTCGCCGCGTTGCCTTCGACCCAGTGGTAATCGGTGTTGGAACGCTGGTGATCCAGGCCGAGCAACAGGGTATGGCTCAGCGCGCCGGTCTGGAAGTCGGCCTGGAAATTGTTATCTAAAGCGAGTTGCGCGATGTCTTCGTCGACCTTGTCGTAAATGCGTTTGAGCATGCCATCTGCTCCGACTGCGGTGTCGCCGTAGCTGGAATAGGTGGTGTTGAAAGCCAGCTCGCTCTTGGTGTAACGCAGGTTTTGCTTGAACTGCCAGACATCGTTGAAGCGATGGTCAAAGGCATAACCCAAAGCGTAGTAAGTGCGGTCGTAGTAGTCCTGATCCGGTTCGCCGAGGTTTTTATGGTGGGAAATCTTGCCTGCCGGCGAACTCAACTTGGTGCCTTGCAGCGGCAGAAACTGACCACTGATCCCGGTGTCATCGCGGGTAAATTGCGAGAGCAGGGTCAGGTGAGTGTCATCGTTAATGTTCCAGGTCAAGCTGGGCGCGATGTTGTAACGCTTGTCGTCTACATGATCGATCGGCGAGCCGCTGTCGCGAACCACGCCATCAACGCGGTAGAGAAACTCGCCTTGGTCATCAATCTTGCCG
This sequence comes from Pseudomonas fluorescens, assembly GCF_002022275.1. Classification (GTDB taxonomy): domain Bacteria; phylum Pseudomonadota; class Gammaproteobacteria; order Pseudomonadales; family Pseudomonadaceae; genus Aquipseudomonas; species Aquipseudomonas fluorescens_AJ. Next base: position 99,043 of record NZ_MSDF01000014.1, on the reverse strand, counting down.
GTGCTGTCGAAGCTGATCTGTTTACGGTTGTTGCTGCCGACTTCGGCGCGTACGGCATTGCTGCTTTCAGCCTGAGGGCGACGGCTGATCATGTCGAGCATACCGCCGGGAGGGGTTTGGCCGTAAACCGAGGAGGCAGGGCCGCGCAACAGTGTCACGCGGTCCAGGTTCCAGGTTTCCTGTTTCGGGTTGGCGTAGGAGCCCTTGGGCAACGGCAGGCCGTCAAGGAATTGGGTCGGCTCGAAGCCGCGCACTCGTAGCCAGTCGGCACGTGAGTCACTGCCGTAGCTGCTGGCAATCACGCCGGGCATGTAGCGCACGGCGTCATCCAGGTTTTGCACGCCACGGTCCTCCATCTGTGCACGCGTAACCACAGACATCGAGCGAGGCGCCTCAATGATCGGCGTGTCGGTCTTGGTACCTGCAGCAGTGCGCGTTGCGACATAACCGTCTACGGGGCCCCATGCGCTTTCATAGCTGCCTTGACCAGTAATGCTGGTCTCCGGCAACGCCACTACCCCCTCCGGAATCGCCACCAGCGTAAACGTCCCCGCGCTGCTCTGCTCCAACTGCAACCCTGTCCCACGCAAGGCTTCACGCAATGCGCCTTGTGCGTCGAACTGACCTGTGACCGGGGCCGAGGTTTTGCCTGAGGCCAGCGACGGGTTGAGCGTCAGCGCGAGGCCGGCCTGGCTGGCGATCTGGTTCAACGTGGTGGCCAACGGCGCCGCCGGCAGGTTGTAGGCGCGCACGCTGGAGGCCTGTTCGGCGGCGATCAGCGAGGTGCTGGCCAGCGGGGCGCTGAGGGCGATGGCCAGGGTTAACAGGCTGGGGCGCAACAGGGTGTCGAGCGTGCGGGACATGGGGACGGCTCCTGAATGGAAATATTTCTCAATTGCCTAGGTGCCGAGCGAGAATTGAAAAGTGATAGGGCGGGGTGAAAATATTTTTTTGGGGTGTTCTTCAGGGCCTCATCGCAGGCAAGCCAGCTCCCACATTTGACGGTATTCACAAATCAAAAATGTGGGAGCTGGCTTGCCTGCGATAGCAATAACCGGAGTACCGCAGCCCCTAAGGTTTACCCTTGACCGTCACCCACCACGGCGTGTGCTGCTCGATCTGCACCGGCAATGTCGGCAGCAGCGCATTCAACGCCAGCGTCGTGTCATGCAGCGGAAAGCTACCGGTGATGCGCAAATCTGCGACGTTTTTATCCACACCCAGGTAGCCGGTGCGGTATCGACCCAGCTCCTCGACCACATTGCCCAAGCGCGCGTTGTCGACCACCAGCATGCCGCGCGTCCAGGCGTCGGTGGCGGGGCTGACGGCCAGTACCGGGCCGAGGCCGTCGCTGCGCATCAGCACTTGTTGGCCTTCCTTGAAAATCTGTTCCTGGCGCAGCGCCTCAGGCTGCGCGGCCACGGCCGACTGCAACACGCTCAGGCGCGTGGCGTCGTCCTCACGCTTGACGATAAACCGCGTGCCCAGCGCCCGCAGGCTGCCGTCGCGGGTTTGCACATAAAACGGCCGCGCATCGTTGTGGCCGGTTTCGACGAGGATTTCGCCTTCCTGCAACACGATCAACCGGCGCTTTTCATCAAAACGCACGTCAATGGCGCTGTGGGTGTTGAGGTTGATCAGCGTGCCGTCCGCCAGTTTCAGCGTTCGCTGCTCGCCGGTGGCGGTGCGTTGGTCGGCCAGCCAATAGTGAATTGGCACGTAGCGTTCACCGGCAAACAACCCCAGGCCTATCACCAGCGCCACACTTGCCAGGCCACTGCCCAGCTTGCGCACACGCTGGCGAATGCCTTCACGCGACTGCAACAACGCCGCCCGTGCCGGGCCCGAGGCCGCGCTGAAACGCTGGTCAAGCATGCCCAGCTGGCGCCAGGCGCGGGCGTGTTCTTCGTCTGCTGCCAGCCATTTGTCGAACTCTTCGTGCTCAATGGCGCTGCCATCGCCCGAATCGAGGGACAGTTGCCAGGCAATGGCTGCATCCAGCACGCGTGCCGACACCGGTTTGGAGCCTGTCACAGCGGCTCGCCATACAGCGCGATGTAGCACTGGCGAATGCCTTGGGCCAGGTACTGGCGTACGCGCGGTACCGACACGCCGAGGCGCTTGGCGATTTCGGCGTGGCCCAGGCCATCGAGGCGGTTATAGAGGAAGGCGGTTCGGGCCTTGCTCGAGAGCTTGCCGAGCAGGCGGTCGATGGCCTTGAGGTCTTCGAGGATCAATTGCTGTTCTTCGGGCGAGGGGTGCTCGCTTTCCGGGATCAGCATCAGTTCGGTGAGGTAGGCCTGCTCCAGCGCCGCGCGACGGAAGTAGTCGAACAGCAAGCCTTTGGCGATCGCCACCAGAAACGCCCGGGGTTCGCGGGGTTCGCGCAGCTCGTCACGGCCCAGCAGGCGCATGAAGGTGTCCTGGCTCAGATCTTCGGCGCGGCTCGGGCAGGCTACGTTGCGCCGCAGCCAGGCCAACAGCCAGCCACGATGGTCGCGATACAACGCGCCAACAAGCTCACTGTGTGGGGTCTGGACCGACGACAAGGCATCACCGAATAAACTGAAGGTTTAAACTAACGAGAATTATTCGCGATTGTGTCAGAGGCGCAGGGCGTAAGCAATTGGCGTCTGTCGGTTAAAACGCCCGTAGCCACTGTTGATGGTAGTGAGCTGGCTTGCCACACAAGCCTGCTCACTACATTAGAAGGTGGGAGATTGTTTACGCCGTTTCCATTGGCTTAAACGCTCTTGCAGCGCTTGCGGGCTGTCGATTTGCTGGTGTTTGGCGCGGCTGAACAGGATGAGCATCAGCTCGGCCGTGGCCAGGGCATCGGCGCTGGCGTGATGGCGCTCGCCCACGTGCAGTTTGAAGTGGTTGATCCAGTCGTCGAGCCCGGCTTCACGGATGTTGGCCTCGGGGCACAGCAACGGGGCGATGTCGGCCACATCGAAAAATGGATGAGCCAGGCGGTAACCCAGGCTGTCCTTGAGTGCCCTGCAGAGCATGTGTTGATCGAATGGCGCATGGAAGGCCAGCAAAGGGCTGTCGCCGACGAACGCCATGAAGTCCAGCAAGGCTTCGACCGGGTCGCTGCCGGCGGCAATCGCACTCGGGCCCAGGCCGTGGATCAACACGCTGGGGCTTAGCTTTGTTTCGGCACGTTGCAGGGTGCGCTCAAACAGCTGGGAAAAGTCTACAGCGCCGTCCTCGATCACCACGGCGCCAATGGACAGCACTTGGTCACGGTTAAGGTTCAGGCCGCTGGTTTCCAGATCCACCACCACCCAGCGCTGGCTGCGCAATGGCCCGCCGCCGAGCACACCGGGTGCGCGCAGCTGGCCCAGGCGCTGCAATTGCGCCGCGTCGAGCCCGGGTTTTTTCGCACGCAGCCATCCGAATAAACTCACAGTTGATACCGCAAGGTCAGGCTGCTTTGCAGGCGTTGGGCCTGGCGCAGGGATTCACGCAGGATGCGCCGGTCCAGGTGGTTGAGGCTGTCGGGGTCGACGCGGTTGGAGTACGGCTGGTTCTCGCGGGTTTGCAACTGGTGCTGCTGCATGCGGGTTTGCTGGATGAAATGGTAGGCCTCCTCATAGGCGGCGCCGTCCAGCGGTTCGATCACTTCCTTGTCTACCAATTGGCGCAGGCGTTCCAGGGTGTTGTTGGCGTGAATGCCATTGGCCAGGGCCAGCAGGCGCGCGCCGTCGACAAAGGGCGTCAGGCCTTGCACTTTGAGGTCCAGCGTGGCTTTTTCCGTGCCTTTGCGGGCCAGCACAAATTCGCGGAAGCGCCCCACCGGCGGGCGCTGGCGCAACGCGTTTTCGGCGAGCATGCGCTGAAACAGACGGTTATCCGCGACCTGATCGAGGATACCCTGGCGCAATTGCTCGCAGCCATGTTCGTCGCCCCATACCACCCGCAAGTCGAAATAGATGCTCGACCCCAGCAAGTTCTCCGGGGTCGCCTCGCGGATAAATGCCGAGAAACGCCGCGCCCATTCGGCCCGCGACAGGCACAGCTCGGGGTTGCCGGCCATGATGTTGCCCTTGCACAGGCTGAAGCCACACAGCGCCAGGCTTTGATTGATCTGCTGCGCCAGCGGCAACAACCGCGCGCGAATGTCGGCGGCTTCGGCGGCGTCCTTGGCCTCGAACAGAATGCCGTTGTCTTGGTCGGTATACAGCGTTTGCTCACGGCGCCCTTCGCTGCCGAAACACAGCCAGCTGAAAGGCACGCCGGGGTCGCCTTTGTCGGCGAGGGTCAGCTCTATCACCCGGCACACCGTGTGGTCGTTGAGCAGCGTAATGATGTGGGTGATCTGGGTCGACGAGGCGCCATGGGCCAGCATGCGTTCCACCAACTGGCCGATCTCGCCGCGAATCGCCACCAGGTTTTCCACCCGTGGCGCGTTGCGGATGGTGCGGGCCAAGTGCACCAGGTCCACGCGTTGCAGGGAAAACAGGTCGCGCTCGGACACCACGCCACACAGGCGCTGGTCCTTGACCAGGCACACGTGGGCGATATGGCGCTCGGTCATGGCGATGGCGGCGTCGAAGGCGCTGTGGTCAGGCGTCAGGAAGAAAGGCGCCTGGGTCATATGATGTTCGATGACCTGATTGAAATCCTGAGTGCCGTCGGCGACCACTTGGCGCAGGTCGCGCAGGGTGAAGATGCCCAAAGGCGCCTTGTGCTCATCCACAATCACGATGCTGCCGACCTGTTGCTCGTGCATCAGCGTCACCGCCTCGCGCAGCGGCGTATCCGGGCTGCAGGAGACCGGGTGGCGCATCGCCAACTCGCCCAGGCGGGTATTCAGCGAGTACTGGGTGCCGAGGGTTTCCACGGCTTTTTGCTGCACTTGCTGGTTAACCTGGTCCAGCAAACTGCTGACGCCGCGCAGGGCAAAGTCGCGAAACGGGCTGGACAGCGCGAACAGCTTGATAAAGGCCGGCTTGTTCAGTTGTAGGCAGAAGGTATCTTCGGCGGCCTTGTGCTCGGTGCGGGTTGCGCGCTCACCCAGCAACGCGGCGAGGGGGAAGCACTCACCGGTGGTAATTTCGAAGGTGGCTTGCGTGGAGTCAGGCCGTTCACCGACCACTCGGCCTTGCTTGACGATATAAAAGTGTTCGACCGGCCCGCCCGACGGTTTGAGGATGCTGTCGCCCGGCCCGTAGAAACGCAGTTGGCACTGTTCCACCAGAAACGCCAGGTGCGCGTTTTCCATCTGGTTGAAGGGCGGGAAGCGTTGCAGGAATTGCAGGGTGCCGTGGATGTTCTGCAACACGGCGGTTTTTCCCGCCTGTGTGAAAGCATCAGCTTTACTCATAACAGTGACCGCAGTTTTTTGTCGTTATCGTTCCTCATGGTCGACTTCCGCGAGGCGGGTGCCCATTGGACGTAAGTCTAGGTCGAGGAAAATCGCGCCGAACTAGGGAAAAACCTTACATGGCTATTGTGCAAACCCCGTAGAACGCCCACTAGGCAAACTTTCCGACGAAGTGCACATTGTTCGCCCTTCCGCAGATGTCTGACGAGTGTGCTGGGAGATTGATGAGAACTGCTGAGAAACGTATGTCCGACCACGATATTTTGAGTGATGCCGAGCGCGAGGCGCTGAGCGCCGTGATGCTGGAGCCTGATTTACCGCCACAACGCGTGTTGATTGTTGACGATGACAAGGACGCGCGTGAACTGCTGGCGGAAATCCTGGGCCTGGACGGTATTCGCTGCATGACCGCCGACAGCGGCGAATCGGCGTGGGACTTGTTGAGCTCCAGCAGTTCCATCGGCTTGTTGATCACGGATTTGCGCATGGCGCCGAGCAACGGCCTGGAATTGATCCGCCAAGTGCGCAGCTCTACCCGCGCGGCATTGCCGATCATCATTATGTCGGGGGACGCAGAAGCGCCGGATGTGATTGATGCGATGCATTTAAGCGTGGTGGATTTTCTGCTTAAGCCGATCGACAGTGTGAAATTGGCGAAAATGGTCAAGCGCGAGCTGGGGATGGCGCAGTAGTGACCGCTGGTCGAACCTGTCAACGTTGACAGTAGGCAGGAAAGTGGGAGGGCGGTGTACTGGGTTGGAGCGTTCTGGAGTGTTGCCAGTGGCTCATAACCTGTGGACAAGGAGCTCACCATGACGACTGCTGCGGAAACTAAAGCGAAGACCGCCAAAGAGTTGGAAGGCACGTTCTGTTTGATAAAGACGGACGACGCACCCGAGGCCCGGGTTCTTAAAATTAAAAACGTCTCGGGTACGCCCAAGAGAACCAAGATCTCGGGCGAAGGCTCTGAAAAAATCGAAATAACCTATGCCGAATCGTTTAACTCGGGTTCAAAGATAGTTACCACCGGGTCACCCGACAATATTAGTTATACCGATAGCAGTGGCCAGACGTTTGATACTCAAGGGGCAGGTGGGCTGCTTCGATTAGGCATTGAACAGGTTGGCGAGCTCCGAGTGCAGAAGGGGGACTTGGAAAATGTGCGATTGGAGAGTGCGACAGGAGGAAGTGTCTTGTTAAATGGTGCGTTCTTTGCCTACTCATCCTGACTGGTCGTCGTAAGAAATCTCAATTTTGGTGCGTTTAAACAGCACACTTAGTGGATTGTCATAAAAAAGCCCTGATCTTCCGATCAGGGCTTTTTCATGAGCGCTGCTTATTCAAAGACCATTTTTAGCCTTGAACTCCCGACGCCGACGATGCAACACCGGCTCGGTATAACCATTAGGCTGTTTAGTCCCTTCAATCACCAACTCCACCGCTGCCTGGAACGCGATGTTGCTGTCGAAATCCGGTGCCAGTGGCCGGTACAGCGTGTCACCGGCATTCTGACGGTCCACCACCGGCGCCATGCGCTTGAGGCTTTCCATTACCTGATCTTCGTTGACGATGCCGTGGCGCAGCCAGTTGGCAATGTGCTGGCTGGAGATGCGCAGGGTGGCGCGGTCTTCCATCAGGCCGACGTCGTTGATGTCCGGCACTTTCGAGCAGCCCACGCCTTGGTCGATCCAGCGCACCACGTAGCCGAGGATGCCCTGAGCGTTGTTGTCCAGCTCGTTGCGGATTTCTTCGTCGGACCAATCGGTGTTGGTGGCCAGAGGAATCGTCAGGATATCGTCCACCGACGCGCGCTCGCGCTTGGCCAGCTCCGCTTGGCGGGCGAACACGTCAACCTTGTGGTAGTGCAGCGCGTGCAGCGCCGCCGCGGTCGGCGACGGTACCCAGGCCGTGTTGGCGCCGGCCAGTGGGTGGGCGATTTTCTGTTCAAGCATCGCCGCCATCAGGTCGGGCATGGCCCACATGCCTTTACCGATCTGCGCACGACCTTGCAGGCCGGTGCTCAAGCCGATATCGACGTTCCAGTTTTCGTAGGCGCCGATCCATTTCTCGGCCTTCATGGCAGCCTTGCGCACCATCGCGCCGGCTTCCATGGAGGTGTGGATTTCGTCGCCGGTGCGGTCGAGGAAGCCAGTGTTGATAAACACCACGCGCTCGCTGGCGGCCTTGATGCAGGCCTTGAGGTTGACCGTGGTGCGGCGCTCCTCGTCCATGATCCCGACTTTGAGCGTGTTACGTGGCAGGTTCAGCACGTCTTCGATGCGCCCGAACAGCTCGTTGGTGAAGGCGGCCTCTTCCGGGCCGTGCATCTTTGGTTTCACGATGTAAACGGAACCGGTGCGGCTGTTCTTGCGGCTGCTGGTGCCGTTGAGGCTGTGGATCGCCGCGAGGCTGGTCAGCAGGCCGTCGAGAATGCCTTCCGGTACTTCGTTACCGTCTTTGTCGAGTATCGCATCGATGGTCATCAAGTGCCCAACGTTGCGCACGAACAACAGCGAACGGCCGTGCAGGGTCACGTCCTGGCCATCGACGCCGGTGTAGACGCGGTCGGCGTTCATGGTGCGGGTGAAGGTCTTGCCACCCTTGGCCACTTCTTCGGCCAGGTCGCCCTTCATCAGGCCGAGCCAGTTGCGGTAGATCACCACTTTGTCGTCGGCATCGACGGCGGCGACGGAGTCTTCGCAGTCCATGATGGTGGTCAGCGCGGCTTCCATCAGCACGTCTTTGACGCCGGCGGCGTCGGTCTGGCCGACCGGGGTGCTGGCGTCGATCTGGATTTCGAAGTGCAGTCCGTTGTGCTTGAGCAGGATGGCGATCGGCTCGGCCGCAGGGCCCTGGAAACCGATCAACTGAGCGTCGTCACGCAGGCCGCTGTTGCTGCCACCTTTGAGGCTGACGATGAGGATGCCATCGACGATCTTGTAACCGGTGGAGTCAACGTGGCTGCCGGCGCTGAGCGGTGCGGCTTCGTCGAGGAAAGCGCGGGCGAAAGCGATGACTTTGTCGCCACGCACCTTGTTGTAGCCTTTACCTTTCTCGGCGCCGTCGGCTTCGCTGATGGCGTCGGTGCCATACAGCGCGTCATACAGCGAACCCCAGCGCGCATTCGAGGCGTTGAGGGCGAAACGGGCGTTCATCACCGGCACGACCAACTGAGGGCCGGCCATGCGGGCAATTTCGTCATCGACGTTTTGGGTCGTGGCCTGGAAGTCTGCGGCTTCTGGCAGCAGGTATCCGATGTCTTGCAGGAAGGCTTTGTAGGCCACCGCGTCGTGAGCCTGGCCGGCGTGCGTTTGATGCCAGGTATCGATGCGCGCTTGGAAATCGTCGCGTTTGGCGAGCAGGGCTTTGTTCTTCGGTGCCAGGTCGTGGATGACCTTGTCGGCGCCGGCCCAGAACTGGTCGGCCGTGATGCCGGTGCCGGGAATGGCTTCGTTGTTCACGAAGTCGAACAGGACTTTGGCGACCTTAAGGCCACCGACTTGAACGTGTTCAGTCATCTCTTGCCTCACTCTGCGGAGCTTATGCGCTTTTCAGCTTTTCAATTTACCAATGAAGCCTCTGGCCATTTAAACCACGAACCCGATCCCCCGGTACATGCCGTAAAAGGCGGCTGGGCTGGCGGATTGCGCGATACGTTGGTGCCTTGGCAGACATCGACCTAACGTTATGTAGTGCGCGATTGGGCATACTACATGATGACTTGCGGTTGTGAAAATTTGACTAAATACGTCGTTTAGCGACCCTCCTGTGACATTCGGTCACAGTGGGGAATGGGATGTTCTCAAAAAACTATCGGATTGTTCCAGATAAATATAAAAATGGTACACGATTTGTTTTCGAGGGCTCCCGAGTCCACCTTGTAGATTGAATTCAGAGGGCTTCGCCATGGACCATCTTGTACTCACAATTATCGCCGCCGACAAACCCGGGCTGGTTGAACGCATCGCACAGAACATCGCCGCCCACGGTGGCAACTGGCTGGAAAGCCGTATGGCGCACATGGCCGGGCAGTTTGCCGGGATTCTGCGGGTCAGTGTGCCTGCCGAAAACCGTCATGCGCTGGTGGGCGCGCTGGAAGATTTATCCACACACGGCATCCGTGTGCTGGTGGGGGAGGGCAGCACAGGTCAGGCCGCAGCTTCCAAGTCGATCCTGATGACGCTGGTGGGCAACGACCGCGCGGGCATCGTGCGCGAGATTACGGCGCTGCTGAGCCAGCAGGGCGTGAACCTGGGAAGCCTGAGCACGGACGTGCGTCCGGCGCCCATGAGTGGTGACCCGTTGTTTACCGCCGAGGCATTGTTGCAGGTGCCAGCAGCGTTATCCCTGGATACCTTGCAACTGTCCCTGGAAACCCTGGCCGATGACTTGATGGTGGAGCTGCACCACGAGGAGTGATTTGCCCACAGGGTTATGCATGGAAATCTTGCATGGGCCTGTGGATAACCTGTAGAGACACCGCGCCAGGCCACGCTGGCCGGCCTTCTCCGCCAGCTGAGCAAAAAACGAGCAGTTTCAAAGGCTTGTGCACAAATGGCGGGGATCAGGCTGTGGATAACCTTGGGGCTGATGGCTGCAAGCCACGCGGGATGGGGCTTGCAGAGGTTTGTACGTTATTTGATCAGCGTTTGCGCACGGTCAGCCAGGCGTCCAGGCTGTAGATCACCAGCCCCGCCCAGATGAAGGCAAAGGCGATCAGGGTGCTGGTTGCCAGCTGTTCACCGAACAGGAACACGGCCTCCAGCAGCACCAGCGTGGGGGCGACGTACTGTAAAAAGCCCAGAGCGGTGTAGGGCAAATGCCGCGCGGCGGCGTTGAAACATACCAGTGGAATCAACGTGATCGGGCCTGCGGCCACCAGCCACCAGGCTTCGGACGTACTCCAAAATGCCAGCTGCGCACTGTGGGCCGACGGGTTGAACAACAACCACGCCACGGCAATCGGCACCAGCATCCAGGTTTCCACTACCAGCCCCGGCAGTGCCTTGACCGGTGCCTGCTTGCGGATCAACCCGTAAAAGCCAAAGGTCAACGCCAGCACCAGCGACACCCACGGCAAACTGCCCACTTGCCACACCTGTTGCGCCACACCGATCGCCGCCAGCCCGACGGCAAACCATTGCAGACGCCGCAAGCGTTCGCCAAGGATCAGCATGCCCAGCAACACATTCACCAGCGGGTTGATGTAGTAACCCAGGCTCGCTTCCAGCATGCGCCCGCTGTTCACCGACCACACATAGGTCAGCCAGTTGGCCGCGATCAACGAACCGCTGAGTGCCAGAATCGCCAGGCGCTTGGGGTTGTCGCGCAGTTCGCGAAACCAGCCGGGGTGTTTCCACACCATCAACAGCAAACCGCCAAACAGCGCGGACCACAGCACGCGGTGCACGATGATCTCGGCGGCGGGCACACTGGCGATGGCTTTGAAGTAGAGCGGGAACAGGCCCCAAGTGATATAGGCGCTCAGGCCCAGGATGTACCCCTTGCGGGGGTTGGCGGCGTGCATTGCAGAATCCTTGCTTAGGCAGCTAACAAAGCGCGATTGTAAGGATATTTGCCAGCCAACGGGTGGTGCTTTTCTGTGGGAGCTGG
>NZ_MSDF01000014.1:0-87998 GCF_002022275.1 Pseudomonas fluorescens | reverse complement strand
AGCTGGCTCCCACAGAGGAGTGTGCGGGCAGTCAGAAGAGTTTCAGGGGCTCTTCGTTGAGCGCCGATAACTGCTCGCGCAACGCCAACACCTGATCACCCCAATACCGCTCGCTGCCAAACCACGGGAAGCTGTGAGGGAACGCCGGGTCGTCCCAGCGCCGTGCCAGCCAGGCGCTGTAGTGCATCAGGCGCAAGGCGCGCAGCGGTTCGATCAGCGCCAGTTCGCGCGGGTCGAAGTCGTGAAATTCCTGGTAGCCGTCCATCAATTCCGACAGCTGGCCCAGACATTCCTGACGGTCACCGGCGAGCATCATCCAAAGATCCTGCACCGCCGGGCCCATGCGGCAGTCATCCAGGTCGACGATATGGAACATCTCGTCGCGGCACATCATGTTGCCGGGGTGGCAATCGCCGTGCATGCGGATGTTCTTGTGCGGCGTGGCCTTGTACACCTCTTCCACACGCTTGAGCAGGTCGCGCGCCACCGACTCGTAGGCGGGCAGCAGGCTCTTGGGAATGAAGTTGCCTTCGAGCAGGGTGTTGAGGGAATCGTGGCCGAAGTTCTTCACGCCCAATGCTTCACGGTGTTCGAACGGGCGGGTGGAACCCACCGCGTGCAAACGGCCGAGCAATTGCCCGAGGCGATAGAGTTGGTCGAGGTTGCCCGGCTCCGGCGCGCGGCCGCCACGGCGGGGGAACAGGGTGAAGCGGAAACCGGCGTGTTCGAACAGGCTTTCGCCGTTGTGGATCATTGGCGCGACCACCGGCACTTCGCACTCAGCGAGTTCGAAGGTGAAGCGGTGTTCTTCAAGGATCGCTTCATTGGTCCAGCGCTGCGGCCGGTAGAACTTGGCGATCAGCGGTTCCGAGTCTTCGATACCCACTTGATACACGCGATTTTCGTAGCTGTTGAGCGCCAATACGCGAGCATCGCTGAGAAAACCGATGCTTTCGACAGCGTCGAGTACGAGGTCGGGGGTGAGTGTTTCAAACGGATGGGCCATGCGAACTCCTGCGCGCAGCAGGGCGCCGCGTCCGGCCCGGTATGGTAACGCACCGGGGCCGAGATAGGTGGTGGCTGTTCTGGTGCTATCGCAGGCAAGCCAGCTCCCACATTTGAATGTATTCACAATTCGAAATGTGGGAGCTGGCTTGCCTGCGATTAGGCCCTATCAGGCGCCGACGATGCCGCCGTCATCCCTTCGAATCGCCATCACCGACGACCGCGGCTTGCCATTCGGCAGATGCTCCGGCCACGTCGAACCACCAGTTTCACCTGGGTGCTGAATGCCCACAAACAGGGTCTTCTGATCCGGCGAGAAGCTGATCCCTGTCACCTCGCACGCCACTGGCCCCACCATGAACCGGCGAATTTCCCCGGTGGACGGATCGGCACACAGCATCTGGTTATTGCCCATCCCCGCGAAGTCGCCGGCGTTGCTGTAGTCGCCATCGGTGAGGATCCACAGGCGCCCGGCCTTGTCGAAGCCCAAACCGTCGGGGCTGTTGAACATGTTCTGCGGGTTGATATTCGACGAGCCACCCTTCGGCGTGCCGGCGTGCACGCCGGGGTTGCCGGCCACCACAAACAGGTCCCAGCTGAAATCCATGGCGCCGTGGTCATCGGCATTCGCCTTCCAGCGCAGGATCTGCCCGTAGACGTTTTTCTCACGCGGGTTCGGGCCGCCCACCGGCTGGCCGTCTTCGCCGCGCTTGGCGTTGTTGGTGAGGGTGCAATAGACCTGGCCGTCGGTGGGGCTGACCACGATCCATTCCGGGCGGTCCATGCGTGTGGCTTTCACGACGCTGGCGGCGAGGCGCGCGTGGATCAGCACTTCAGCCTGGTTGGCGAAACCGCTGCTGGCGTCGATACCATTTTTACCGTGGGTGAGTTCGACCCATTGGCCCTTGCCCTTGGGATGGTCGGCGTTGCCGTCGCCCGCGTCGAAGATCGCCACGAACAAGGTGCCGTGGTCGAGCAGGTCTTTGTTGGCCTTGGGGTTCTTGTGGTTGATTTTGTCGCGGCTGACGAACTTGTAGATGAACTCGCCGCGTTCGTCGTCGCCCATGTACACCACCGCGCGGCCATCGCGGGTTTCAGCCAGTGCGGCGTTTTCGTGTTTGAAGCGGCCCAGCGCGGTGCGTTTGGCGGGGGTGGATTGCGGGTCGAACGGGTCGATCTCCACCACCCAGCCATGGCGGTTGAGTTCGTTGGGGTTTTTGGCGATATCGAAGCGTGGGTCGTGTTGATGCCAGTTGATGTCTTTGCTGGCGGCGACCACACCGTAGCGTTTTTGCCCGGCGTCGAACGTCTGTTGTGGGTTACTGCTGCCGAAGCAGTCAGTGAAGTTCTCTTCGCAGGTCAGATAAGTGCCCCAAGGCGTTTTGCCGTTGGCGCAGTTCTGGAAGGTGCCGAGGGCTTTCTTGCCGCTTTTGTCGGCGCTTGTTTTCAGCCAGTCGTGGCCGGCGGCCGGGCCGCTCAGGCGAATCGGCGAGTTGCCGTGGATGCGGCGGTTGTAGCGCGAGTCCTGGACGAACTGCCAGGTGTCGCCCTTGCGCCGCACTTCGATCACCGACACGCCTTCGCTGGCCAAGGCTTTGCGCACGTCTTCGGCCGATTGTGGCGCGCCGCCGTGGGCGAAAAGGTAGCGATAATTGGTGTATTCGTTGTTGATTGCCATCAGCGCGCGGTTGTTGTCGCCGGGGAAGGCGAAGAGGCTCATGCCGTCGTTGTTGTCGCCGAACTGCTGTTCCTGGGCTTTGGCCGTGCCGTTGCCGGAGGGGTCGAAGGCCGGGGCGTTCTTGCTCAGTGGCTGGCCCCAACTGATCAACACCGAGGCGCTGTAACCGGGCGGCAAAGTGATGGCGTCGCTGGTGGCGGCGGCGATGCTCGGGAAACCTAGCAACGGGCTAGCGGACGCGGCATTCACGGCCATGGCGCTGCGGGTCAGCAAGTTGCCGCCCAGAAACATCGCGGCGCCACACAGGGCGCCCGCGCCGATAAAGCGGCGGCGGGTGAGGCCGACCATCTGCTCAAGGTCGGTGGCTTGGTTTTCTTCTAATAGGCTCATTTCAGGCTCCCTGCGGTTTTTGCAGACACCTTAAGGAGCGCTCGTGACGAAATTGTTGCAGTTTGAAGCGGCGGGTTCGCTACACCGGGGTGCCCAGCAATACATTGCTCGGGGCGAATTGCACCTGGATGGGCTGGCCTTCAACAGCATTCAGCGCCTTGAGCGCGGCGGGCTGCGCCAGGGCGCACAGTACCAGGCCATTGGGCAGGGCGATGCGCACTTCGCTCGGGCCGTCATCGGCGTCGAGAATCGCGTCGACAAGGCCGCCCATGCAATTGTGTCCGGGTGTTGCGGCTTGCCCTTCCTCGAGCAATTCCAGCCAGCCGGCCTTGATCAAGGCAATCACTTCGACGCCCGCCTCCAGCTCCAATCGCTGGGTGCTGTCGTGGGTGATTTGCGCGTCCAGCGTCAAGCCACCGGCCAGTTGCAGGCGGATCACATCATTGCGGCCATGGCTGTCGATGGCGATGACCTGACCGTGCAATTGGTTGCGCGCGCTGGTGCGCAACATCAAGCGGCCCAGCAGGTTGAAGTCGCTGGCATCCTCATCCGAACCCAGTATCTCGGCCTGCAACACTTGCAGGCGCTGGTACAGGCGCAGCACGCGCTCACCTTCGGCGGTCAGTTTGGCGCCACCGCCGCCCCTGCCGCCGACACTGCGCTCCACCAGTGGTTTTTGCGCGAGGTTGTTCAACTCATCAATGGCGTCCCACGCGGCCTTGTAACTCAAACCGGCGCTTTTTGCGGCGCGGGTAATCGAGCCTTGCTCGGCGATGTGCGCCAGCAGGGCAATGCGCTGGGGGCGACGGATGATGTGTTGGCTGAGGGAGGTCGGCAGAGACATGTGGATACGCTTCGATAAGGTCAGCGGACGTTGCAGGCGCGGCGCACCAGAGTCAAGTCATGCGCCAGGTTTGGGCGTGCGCGCCAGGCAATAGACGTCGACCTGGCGTGCACCGGCGTCCATCAACAGCCGGGCCAGGCTGTGGGCGGTGGCTCCGGTGGTCAGCACATCGTCCACCAGCGCGAAGTGGCGGCCTTGCACCTGGGCGCCGGGTGCCAATGAAAAGGCGGTCAGCAGGTTGCGCTTGCGCGTCTTGGCGTCGAGGGCTTGCTGCGCAACGGTTTCACGGGGGCGTAACAACAAGTCGTCATCGTAGGGAAGCTCAAGGCATTCACTGAGCCAGCGCGCCAGCATCTGTGCCTGGTTGAAGCCACGCTCACGCAGGCGTTTGCGCGCCATGGGCACCGGCAAGAGGAGGTCGGGGCGGGTGAGTTCGGCGTTGTCGAAGCGATGTTGCAGATGCTGCCCCAGCAGGCGCGCGAGCATATGGCCCAGCGGCCAGCGCGACTGGTGCTTGAAGCGGCTGATCAGGGTGTCGACGGGAAAGCTGAAGGTCCAGGGGGCGGTCACCTGTTTAAACGCGGGTGGATATTTCTGACATTGGCCGCAAATCAAGCCGTCCATCGGCAAGGGCAGGGCGCATACGCCGCAATGTTCCATCAGCCACGGTAGCTCCATTTCGCAGACGTTGCACACACAATCAGGCGATTCGGTGGCCTCATCGCAGACTAAACAGGTGTGGTTGTTTTTTAACCAGATGTAAACTTGGTGTTTGTACTCAGGTTGACAGTGCATGAATCTTCCTTAAATATGCCGAGCATCCGTGTCGTGACTGTGGGTATTGCCCTTCCCGCAGCGAAAGCCCAAGCATAATCAAGGAATCGCCCATGAGCGCCAGCACCACTGCCACCCTGCGTCACGATTGGTCCTTAGCCGAAGTCAAAGCGCTGTTCGTGCAGCCTTTCAATGACCTGTTGTTCCAGGCGCAGACCGTGCACCGCGCGCATTTCGACGCCAACCGGGTGCAGGTGTCGACGTTGCTGTCGATCAAAACCGGCGCCTGCCCGGAAGATTGCAAATATTGTCCGCAGTCGGGCCACTACAACACTGGCCTGGAAAAAGAGAAGCTGATGGAAGTGCAGAAGGTCCTCGAAGAGGCTGCCCGCGCCAAGGCCATCGGTTCGACCCGCTTCTGCATGGGCGCCGCCTGGAAACACCCGTCGGCCAAAGACATGCCCTACGTGCTGCAAATGGTCAAAGGCGTGAAGGCCATGGGCCTGGAAACCTGCATGACCCTTGGCCGTCTCGACCAGGACCAGACCGAAGCCCTGGCCCAGGCCGGCCTGGACTACTACAACCACAACCTCGACACCTCGCCTGAGTTCTACGGCAGCATCATCACCACGCGTACTTACGGCGAGCGCCTGCAAACCCTGGCCTACGTGCGTGATTCGGGCATGAAAATCTGCTCGGGCGGCATTCTCGGCATGGGCGAGTCCCTCGACGATCGCGCCAACCTGCTGATCCAGCTGGCCAACCTGCCGGAGCATCCGGAATCGGTGCCGATCAACATGCTGGTGAAAGTCGCCGGTACGCCGCTGGAAAATGCCGAAGACATCGACCCGTTCGACTTCATCCGCATGCTGGCCGTGGCGCGCATCCTGATGCCGCAATCCCACGTGCGCCTCTCGGCCGGCCGTGAGGCGATGAACGAGCAGATGCAGGCCCTGGCGTTTTTTGCCGGTGCCAACTCGATTTTCTACGGCGACAAACTGCTGACCACTGCCAACCCGCAGGCCGACAAGGACATGCAACTGTTCTCGCGTTTGGGGATCTTGCCGGAAGCGCGTGAAGAGCACGCCGATGAAGTGCATCAGGCGGCGATTGAGCAGGCGTTGGTGGAGCAGAAGAGCAGTGAGCAGTTCTATAACGCTGTGGTTTGACGCCAACTTCTCCATTTGGAAGGCATTCCAAATGTGAGAGCGGGCTAGTGTGGGAGCCGGGCTTGCCCGCGATGCAGGCACCTCGGTGTATCAGTTACACCGTGGTGATGCTATCGCAGGCAAGCCAGCTCCCACACAAGCCCGCTCCCACATGTTTAACCGCGTTCAACCTGATTTACCGAGGCCAGCATGTCTTTCGATCTCGCCGCGCGCCTCGCTGCCCGCCGTGCCGAACATCTTTATCGCCAACGCCCCTTGCTCGACAGCCCGCAAGGGCCGCAAGTGGTGGTCGACGGCCAACCCTTGCTCGCCTTCTGCAACAACGACTACCTGGGCCTGGCCAATCACCCGCACGTGATCGAAGCCTGGCGCGCCGGTGCGTCGCGCTGGGGCGTGGGCGGTGGCGCTTCGCACTTGGTGGTTGGCCACGCTACGCCGCACCATGAACTGGAAGAAGCCCTGGCCGACCTGACCGGCCGGCCGCGCGCGTTGCTGTTTACCACCGGTTACATGGCCAACCTCGGCGCGGTCACCGCGCTGGTGGGGCAGGGCGACACGGTGCTGGAAGATCGCCTCAACCATGCGTCATTGCTGGATGCGGGCTTGCTGTCTGGCGCACGTTTCAATCGCTACCTGCATAACGACGCCGACAGCCTGGCCAAGCGCCTGGAGAAGGCCACCGGCAATACATTGGTGGTCACCGACGGGGTATTCAGCATGGACGGCGATCTGGCTGACCTGCCCGCGCTGGCCCGTGAGACTCGTGCCAAAGGCGCCTGGTTGATGGTCGACGACGCCCATGGCTTCGGCCCGCTGGGCGCGAACGGCGGCGGGATCGTCGAGCATTTCGGCATGAGCCAGGAAGATGTGCCGGTCTTGGTCGGCACCCTGGGCAAAGCCTTTGGCACCGCGGGGGCCTTTGTGGCCGGCAGTGAAGAGCTGATCGAAAGCCTGATCCAGTTCGCCCGGCCGTATATCTACACCACCAGCCAACCGCCCGCGCTGGCCTGCGCCACGTTGAAAAGCCTCGAACTGCTGCGCACCGAACATTGGCGCCGTGAGCACCTCAATGGCCTGATCCGCCAGTTCCGCCAGGGCGCCGAGCAGCTTGGCCTGGACTTGATGGACAGCTTCACGCCGATCCAGCCGATCCTGATCGGCGACAGTGCCAGGGCCGTTCGCCTGTCGCAGATGCTGCGCGAGCGCGGGTTGATGGTCACCGCGATCCGCCCACCCACCGTGCCCGCCGGCAGCGCGCGTTTGCGTGTGACGCTGACGGCAGCTCACACCGAGGCGCAGGTACAGCTATTGTTAAACGCATTGGAAGAGTGTTTTCGCTTGTTAGGCGCCACGGAGCCCGACCATGCGTGATCGACTGATATTGCTGCCCGGCTGGGGCCTCGGCGTGTCACCGCTGGAGCCTTTGGCTGCTGCCTTGCGTGGGCTCGACGAGCACCTGCAGGTGCATATCGAACCCTTGCCCGTGCTGGGCTCCGGTGACTTGAGCGAATGGCTCGACGAACTCGACGCCACATTGCCGGACAACGCCTGGCTGGGTGGCTGGTCGTTGGGCGGCATGCTCGCCTCCGAGCTGGCGGCGCGGCGCGGCGAACGTTGTTGCGGCCTGCTGACCCTGGCGAGCAACCCGTGTTTTGTCGCCCATGATGGCTGGCCGAATGCGATGCCTGCCGAGACCTTCGACGCGTTTCTCGCCGGTTGCCATGCCGATTCCCAAGTCACTCTTAAACGTTTCGGCCTGTTATGTGCCCAAGGCGGCGAAGACCCGCGCGGGTTGTCACGCCTGTTGGTCAGTGGTGCGCCGAATACGCCATCCCACGTGTTGATGCCGTGCCTGGAACTGCTCGCCCAACTCGACACGCGCGAAGCCCTGCTCGCCTATCGCGGCCCGCAACTGCACCTGTTTGCCGGTCTGGATGAGTTGGTGCCTGCCGAGGCTGCCAGTGACCTGCTGGCGTTGTTGCCGGATGTTGAAATCGGCCTGATTGAACGGGCCGGTCACGCTTTTCTTCTGGAAGACCCCCACGGTGTCGCGGGGGCCATCCAGGCTTTTTTGCATGAGTGCGTTGATGACTGATTTAGCCCACCCCCCACTGCCGGGCGCCTTGCCGGACAAGCGTCAGGTAGCGGCGTCATTTTCCCGTGCCGCTGCCAGTTACGACAGCGTGGCCGAGTTGCAACGCGCGGTGGGCAATCAACTGCTGGCGCGCCTGCCGGTTGGCATTGCACCGCGACGCTGGCTGGACCTGGGCTGCGGCACTGGTTTTTTCAGCCGCGTACTCGGCGAGCGTTTGCCCGCCAGCCAGGGCGTGGCGCTGGACATTGCCGAGGGCATGCTCAATCACGCGCGGCCATTGGGCGGCGCCGAGCATTTCATCGTCGGCGATGCCGAGCGCCTGTCGTTGCAGGGTGAAAGCTGCGGGCTGGTCTTCTCCAGCCTGGCGGTGCAGTGGTGTGCGAACTTCGACGCGGTGCTCAGCGAGGCTTATCGCGTGCTGCAGCCCGGCGGTGTATTCGCCTTCGCGAGCCTGTGTGTGGGCACGCTGTATGAGTTGCGCGACAGCTGGCGCGCGGCGGATGGCCTGGTTCACGTCAACCGTTTTCGCACCTTTGAAACGTACCAACAGTTGTGCGCCAACAGCGGTTTGCGCATACGCAGCCTGGAGCGTCAGCCCCACGTGCTGCATTACCCGGACGTGCGCAGCCTGACCCACGAATTGAAGGCGTTGGGCGCGCATAACCTCAACCCGGGCCGCCCGGGAGGGTTGACGGGCCGCGCGCGGATTGTTGCACTGGTGGACGCTTACGAGCAGTTCCGTCAGGCCCAGGGCCTGCCTGCCACCTACCAAGTGGTGTACGCCGTACTGGAGAAACCGCTATGAGCGCCGCCTATTTCATTACCGGCACCGATACAGATGTCGGCAAGACCACCGTTGCGGCCGGACTGCTGCACGCCGCGCGGCTGGCGGGCAGAAGTACCGCTGCCGGAAAGCCTGTGGCTTCGGGCTGCCAGGTGACGGCCAAGGGGCTACGCAACAGTGATGCCTTGGCGCTGCTGGCCGAGTGCTCGTTGCCGCTGACGTATGACGAGGTCAACCCGGTGGCGTTCGAGCCGGCCATCGCGCCTCACTTGGCGGCGCGGGAGGCGGGCGTTGCGCTGACGGTGCAATCGTTGTTGAAACCCATGCAGCAGATCCTGGCGCGTCAGGCGGATTTCACCCTGATTGAGGGCGCGGGCGGCTGGCGGGTGCCGCTGGCCGATCAGGACAACCTGTCGGACCTGGCCATGGCGCTCAAACTGCCGGTGATTCTGGTAGTGGGCGTGCGCCTGGGCTGCATCAGCCATGCCTTGCTGACGGCCGAAGCCATCGCGCGGGACGGTTTGCCACTGGCGGGTTGGGTGGCGAATATCATCGACCCCAAGACCTCTCGTCTGGAAGAAAACCTCGCCACCCTGGCTGAACGCTTGCCGGCGCCGTGCCTGGGACGGGTGCCGAAACTCAAGCACGCCGGGGCCGCAGCAGTGGCCGAGTACCTTGGATTGGACTTGCTTGACTGATTTTGGCTATCGCCAAGGCATTATGCCATTAGTGTTATTGACGGGCATTTTGCCGGGATGTCTGCTTCAATTCAGGTTCATGATTCTCTAAAGGCAGGCTTACGCCATGGAAATCTCTGGAAGCAGCGCGTTATATTCGGGGCTGAGCAGCATTCAGACCGGGCAAGACCGTGTCGACCAGGCTGCCGGCAAGATCGCCAGCGCCGCGACGACCCAGCCCTCGGATGCACAAAGTGATCGTCTGCAAGCCAACGATCGCGCTCAGCCGTCTAACTCGGCGAGCAATATGGTCGAAATGGCCCAAGGCAAATTTCAGGTCGAACTGGGCGCGAAAGTCGCCAAGGCTTCGGATGAAATGCTCGGTACGTTGATCGATACCTACGCTTAACTCCCCTCTCTTCAGTTAGGCCGGCTCTTCTGTGGGAGCTGGCTTGCCTGCGATAGCCTCACCTCGATTTCACTGAAAAACCGCAGCGCCCTCATCGCAGGCAAGCCAGCTCCCACATTTGCCCTTCGGCGCTCTGCTGAACTTCTACACTTCCTGAATCACGTGACAACCCGTCGCAGGCCTTGCCTGCGCGCCATTGATCCGCGTCATGACAAACGGCTTCAGGACGACGCTTGACATCCCCAGGTCGTAAACGTATGTTTCAAACACCTGTTTGACCGCCACCACACATCCACGCGGTTGTTCATCCCAGATACATCAGCAGAGGTTTATCGCTATGCCTGACTACAAGGCCCCCTTGCGTGATATTCGCTTCGTTCGTGACGAACTGCTTGGCTATGAAGCGCACTATCAGAGCCTGCCGGCTTGCCAGGACGCTACTCCGGACATGGTTGATGCCATTCTCGAAGAAGGCGCCAAGTTCTGTGAGCAAGTGCTGGCACCGTTGAACCGCGTGGGTGACATCGAAGGTTGCACCTGGAGCGAGTCAGGCGTTAAGACCCCTACCGGTTTCAAAGAAGCCTACAAGCAGTTCGTCGAAGGCGGCTGGCCAAGCCTGGCCCACGACGTGGAGCACGGCGGCCAAGGCTTGCCGGAATCCCTGGGCCTGGCGGTGAGCGAAATGGTTGGCGCGGCCAACTGGTCGTGGGGCATGTACCCGGGCCTGTCCCACGGTGCGATGAACACCATTTCCGAGCACGGTACCCCTGAGCAGCAAAACGCCTACCTGACCAAATTGGTCTCGGGCGAATGGACCGGCACCATGTGCCTGACCGAGCCGCATTGCGGCACCGACCTGGGCATGCTGCGCACCAAGGCCGAGCCTCAGGCTGACGGCTCCTACAAAGTCTCCGGCACCAAGATCTTCATCTCGGCCGGTGAACACGACATGGCCGACAACATCGTCCATATCGTACTGGCCCGCCTGCCGGATGCTCCGGCTGGCACCAAAGGCATCTCGCTGTTTATCGTGCCAAAGTTCCTGCCAAACGCCGACGGTTCGGTGGGTGAGCGTAACGCCGTGACCTGTGGTTCCCTGGAACACAAGATGGGCATCCACGGTAACGCCACTTGCGTGATGAACTTCGACGCGGCCACCGGTTTCCTGATCGGCCCGGCGAACAAAGGCCTAAACTGCATGTTCACCTTTATGAACACCGCTCGCCTGGGCACCGCACTGCAAGGCCTGTCCCACGCCGAAATCGGCTTCCAGGGCGGCCTGAAATACGCTCGCGACCGCCTGCAAATGCGCTCGCTGACCGGCCCGAAAGCGCCAGACAAAGCCGCTGACCCGATCATCGTGCACCCTGACGTGCGCCGCATGCTGCTGACCATGAAAGCCTTCGCCGAAGGCAACCGTGCGATGGTGTACTTCACCGCCAAGCAAGTGGACATCGTCAAGTACGGCACCGACGACGAAGCCAAGAAGCAAGCCGATGGCCTGCTGGCCTTCATGACCCCGATCGCCAAGGCGTTCATGACCGAAGTCGGTTTTGAATCGGCCAACCACGGCGTGCAAATCTACGGCGGCCACGGCTTTATCGCCGAGTGGGGCATGGAGCAGAACGTTCGCGACAGCCGCATTTCGATGCTGTACGAAGGCACCACCGGCATCCAGGCGCTGGACCTGCTCGGCCGTAAAGTGCTGATGACCCAAGGCGAAGCGCTGAAGGGCTTCACCAAGATCGTGCACAAGTTCTGCCAGGCCAACGAAGGCAACGAAGCCGTTCAGGAATTCGTGACGCCGCTGGCTGCACTGAACAAAGAGTGGGGCGAGTTGACCATGAAGGTCGGCATGGCCGCGATGAAAGACCGCGAAGAAGTCGGTGCCGCGTCGGTGGATTACCTGATGTATTCCGGCTACGCCTGCCTGGCTTACTTCTGGGCCGACATGGCACGCCTGGCAGCCGAGAAACTAGCCGCCGGCACCACCGAAGAGGCGTTCTACAACGCCAAGCTGCAGACGGCGCGCTTCTACTTCCAGCGCATCCTGCCGCGTACCCTGGCCCATAAAGCCACCATGCTGTCGGGCGCGAACAACCTGATGGACATGAAAGAAGAAGACTTCGGCCTGGCTTACTAAGCCTTCCGGGTTCTCTTGAAAACCGCCGCTTCCCTCGGGAGCGGCGGTTTTTTTATGCGCGATAAAAAACGCCGCGTGGCGCTCAGGGATTACAGCTGGCTGCCGTTACAGTGATGGCAATGTGATACAGGTCACATTGAATGTGCTTAACTGTGCGCAGTGAAGGCACTGTGCCATCTATCTGTGCGGGTCGGAGCTTTACCCTTGTCACGCGTGTCTGCTGTACGTTTCAGTCATTTTCTTCCTTCGTTGCTGCTGTTAATGGCCGGGCTCTCGGCTGCGTACGTCAAAGACCTCAACGTGTTCTTCACCTCGCTGTTCAATGTGCTGCCGACCCTGGTGCTGTTGCTCGGCGGTTCGTATTGCGCGGTGTATCGGCGCCAGCGTGAACTGTTCCTGATGATCACGGTGTACATCGTCTACTTCCTGCTGGACACCCAGACCGATTTCTATCGCGACAACGGCCGCGTGCGCGAAGACGCCGCCGTGGTGTTTCACCTGTGCTGCCTTTTGCTGCCGTTGCTGTTCAGCATCTACGCGCTGTGGCAGGAAAAAACCCACCTGTTCCGCGACTTCATCGCACGCTGCGCGGTGCTGTTGGCCGTGGGCAGCGTGGCATTGGCCCTTGAGCAAAGCTTTCCCCAGGCCGTGCTGAGCTGGTTGGCGGAGATTCGGTGGCCAGCGCTGCATGGCAGTTGGATGAGCCTGATCCAGTTGGCCTACCCGATGTTCCTGATTGGTTTTCTTACCCTGGCCGCCCAATACTGGTACCAGCCGCGACCGCTGCACGCTGCGCAATTGGTCGGTCTGTTGGGACTGTTCTGGATGTTGCCGCAAACCTTCATCCTGCCGTTCACCCTGAACATCATGTGCAGCCAGGTCATGCTGATGATTGCCGCCGGTGTGGCCCACGAGGCTTACCAAATGGCTTTTCGCGACGAGTTGACCGGTCTGCCTGGGCGTCGCGCATTGAATGAACGCATGCAGCGGCTGGGGCGCAACTACGTGCTGGCCATGACCGACGTCGACCACTTCAAGCGCTTCAACGACACCCATGGTCACGATGTGGGCGACCAAGTGCTGCGCCTGGTCGCCAGCAAGCTGTCCAAGGTCAATGGCGGCGGGCGTGCTTACCGCTACGGCGGCGAAGAGTTCGCGGTGGTGTTCGCCGGCAAGACGCTCGACGAGTGCATGCCGCACCTGGAGGAGATCCGCGAGATCATCGCCAACTACGACATCAAGCTGCGCAACCCGGACCGCCCGCACGACGACCATCAAGGTCGCCAGCGCCGCGCGGGCAGCGGCGCGTCGAGTGTTTCGGTGACCGTGAGCATCGGCGTCGCCGAGCGTCAGGCCGAGCAGCGCACGCCGGAAGAGGTGCTCAAATCCGCCGACCAGGCGCTTTACGCCGCCAAAGGCGCCGGGCGCAACTGTGTGGTCGCGGCCGGGCAAACCCGGCGCGGTGCGGTGCGCATGGAAACCGCTGCCGGTTGAGTGATGGCGCTGTATTCAGCGGTTCTACAGTGATTGTTTGACGCCGTGGCCGGCAGTAGGTTGAAACCATCTGCTGCCGGAGACATTGCCATGCCTGAGTACAAAGCTCCCCTGCGCGACATGCGCTTTCTGATCGACAACGTGTTTGATTTCCATGGCCATTACGCCGCCCTGGGCGCCACCGACGCCAGCCCGGACATGGTGAATGCGATCCTCGAAGAAGGCGCCAAATTCTGCGAAAACGTGCTCTCGCCGCTCAACCGCAGCGGTGATGAAGAGGGCTGTCATTTCGACAATGGCGTGGTGACTACGCCCAGGGGGTTCAAGGAAGCCTTCGCTCAATACGTGGAAGGCGGCTGGCACGGCGTGGCGGCGGACCCGGCGTACGGTGGTCAGGGCTTGCCGCATTCGTTGGGCCTGGTGCTGAGCGAGATGATCGGTTCCAGCAACACGTCCTGGGGCATGTACCCGGGGCTGACCCACGGCGCGATGTCGGCGATTCACGCCCATGGCACTGAAGAACAAAAATCCACCTACCTGAACAAACTCACCGCGGGCGAATGGACCGGCACTATGTGCCTGACCGAAGCCCACTGCGGCACCGATCTTGGCTTGATCAAGACCCGCGCCGTGCCCCAGGCAGACGGCAGTTACGCGGTCACCGGCAGCAAGATCTTCATTTCCGCTGGCGAGCACGACATGAGCGCCAACATCATCCACTTGGTGCTGGCCAAGTTGCCGGACGCACCGGTGGGCACCAAAGGCATTTCGCTGTTTATCGTGCCCAAGTTCCACGCCGATTCGGGCGAGCGCAACGCGGTGCACTGCGGCTCCATCGAACACAAAATGGGCATCAAGGCCTCCGCCACGTGTGTGCTGAACTTCGACGGCGCCAAGGGCTTCCTGATCGGCGAGGCGAACAAAGGCCTCAACTGCATGTTCACCATGATGAACCACGCGCGCCTGGGCACCGGCATGCAGGGCCTGTGCAATGGCGAGGCGAGTTTCCAGGGCGCGATCAAGTACGCCAACGACCGCCTGCAAATGCGCTCGCTGACCGGCGCCAAAGCCCCGGAAAAAGCCGCTGACCCGATCATCGTGCACCCCGACGTGCGCCGCATGTTGCTGACCATGAAGGCGTTCAACGAAGGCAACCGCGCGCTGACCTACTTCACTGCGCAGTTACTCGACACCGCGCACCTGAGCAGCGACGCCGCCGCGCGCCAGGAAGCCGAAGACCTGCTGGCGTTCCTCACCCCGATCTGCAAAGCCTTCATGACTGACACCGGTCTTGAGGTGACCAATCACGGCATGCAGGTGTTCGGCGGGCACGGCTACATTCGCGAATGGGGCATGGAACAGTTGGCACGCGATGCGCGCATCGCGCCGATTTACGAAGGCACCAACGGCATTCAGGCGCTCGACCTGCTGGGGCGCAAGGTGCTCGGCAGCCAGGGCAAGTTGCTGCGCGGGTTTACCAAGATTGTGCATAAGTTCTGCGCGGCGAATGCCGAACATCCGCAGCTTAAGGCCCATGTGGCGCAGCTCGAGCAACTGAACGGGCAGTGGGGCGAGTTGACGATGAAGGTCGGCATGGCGGCGATGAAAAACCCCGATGAAGTCGGTGCGGCGGCCGTGGATTACCTGATGTACAGCGGCTACATCATCCTCGCTTACCTGTGGCTGCGCATGGCGATTGCGGCTCAAGATCAGGATGATGCCGAGTTTGCCAAGGCCAAGCTGGCCACCTGCGATTTCTATTTCAAGCGCCTGTTGCCGCGTACGGCCACACACCGCGCCGCCGTGGAGGCGGGCAGCGAATGCCTGATGAGCTTGCCTGCTCAGCTATTTGCCCTATAAGCGCGATTGATTCACTGCGGTCAAAATGTGGGAGCTGGCTTGCCTGCGATGCGGGCACCTCGGTTTGTCAGGTCCACCGAGGTGATGCCATCGCAGGCAAGCCAGCTCCCACACAAGGCCACATTAGAGTTAGTGGTGACTAATAAATACCAAATGGTCACAAAAGGACCCTATGTGTCTGAAAAGTTGTTCGGGTACACTCTGAGCCTGTAAAACCGATCCTGCCGAATTACTTTTTACGTTCTCACGAGGTTTGCCATGGCTGATTACAAAGCGCCGCTGCGTGATATGCGCTTCGTCCTCAACGAAGTTTTTGAGGTCGCCAACACTTGGGCCCAATTGCCGGCATTGGCAGACACCGTCGATGCTGAAACCGTAGAGGCGATCCTCGAGGAAGCCGGCAAAGTCACCGCAAAATCCATCGCCCCGATCAGTCGTGGCGGCGATGAACAAGGCTGCCGCTGGGCAGACGGCGCGGTCAGCACACCGGATGGTTACCCGCAGGCCTACAAAACCTACGCCGAAGGTGGCTGGGTGGGTGTAGGCGGTGATCCGGTGTTTGGCGGCATGGGCATGCCAAAGGCGGTGTCGGCGCAGGTTGAAGAGATGATCAACTCGTCGAGCCTGGCCTTCGGGCTGTACCCGATGCTGACCTCCGGCGCCTGCGTGTCCATCAACACCCACGCCAGCGAAGCACTCAAGGCCACTTACTTGCCGAAGATGTACTCGGGCGAGTGGGCCGGCTCCATGTGCCTGACCGAAGCACATGCCGGTACTGATCTGGGGATTATCCGCACCAAGGCCGAGCCTCAGGCGGACGGTTCCTACACCATCAGCGGCACCAAGATTTTCATCACCGGCGGTGAACACGACCTCACCGAAAACATTATCCACCTGGTGCTGGCCAAGCTGCCGGACGCACCGGCCGGGCCCAAGGGCATTTCGTTGTTCCTGGTGCCCAAGTTCATGGTCAATGCCGATGGCAGCCTGGGCGCGCGCAACCCGGTGACCTGCGGCTCGATCGAACACAAGATGGGCATTCAGGCATCCGCTACCTGCGTGATGAACTTCGACGCCGCTGTGGGTTACCTGGTAGGCGAGCCGAACCGTGGCTTGGCGGCTATGTTCACCATGATGAACTACGAGCGTTTGGGCGTGGGCATTCAGGGCCTGGCGTCGGGCGAGCGTTCTTATCAGAACGCAATCGAGTACGCGCGCGACCGTCTGCAAAGTCGTTCGCCGACCGGCGCCAAGGCGAAGGACAAAGTCGCCGACCCGATCATCGTGCACCCGGACGTGCGCCGCATGCTGCTGACCATGAAGGCGGCGAACGAAGGCGGCCGTGCGTTCTCCACCTATGTGGCGACGCAGCTGGACATCGCCAAGTTCAGTGAAGATGCCGCCGCCCGCGAGCGTGCCGACAACCTGGTGGCGTTGCTGACCCCGGTCGCCAAGGCGTTCCTCAGCGACCTCGGTCTGGAAACCACCGTGTTGGGCCAGCAGGTATTCGGCGGCCACGGCTACATCCGCGAGTGGGGTCAGGAGCAGTTGGTGCGCGACGTGCGCATCACCCAGATCTACGAAGGCACCAACGGCATTCAGGCACTCGACTTGATGGGGCGCAAGATTGTAGGCAGCAACGGTAAGTTCTACACCCTGTTCGCCGACGAGATCCGCCAGTTCATCGCCGCCTCGGGTGCCGAGTTGGGCGAATTCACCCGGCCGCTCAGCGCTGCGGTGGATAACCTGGATGAGTTGACCGCCTGGGTACTGGACCGCGCCAAGACCGACCCGAATGAAATCGGCGCTGCTTCGGTGGAGTACCTGCACGCGTTTGGCTACATGGCTTACGCCTACATGTGGGCACGCATGGCCAAGGCCGCGCTGGGCAAAGAGGCCGAGGAAGATTTCTACGCCAGCAAGCTCGGTACGGCGCGTTTCTACTTCGCGCGCCTGTTGCCGCGTATTCACTCGCTGAGTGCGTCGGTAAAAGCCGGTAGCGAATCGCTGTTCCTGTTGGACGAGTCACTGTTTTAAAGGCTTGGAGGGCGTGTAAGCATTCTCTTACATGACGTGCTGCTATTCGTCCTCTATCGCCAAATTGGATCCACGGATAATCTACTTCACATGGACGTCGCGCAGGAAGCGCAAAGCAACAACAGGGACACGTAGGATTCTGCCAGGATGGCGGAGTGAAATGGATGTCAGGGAAACAGTCTGCAAAGCCCCGCTTCGGCGGGGTTTTCTTTTGCCCGCGAAAAAGTCAGGCGCTTGCCTGCGGGGCATTCATCACGTCCTCCAGCAAGGTGCGCAGCAACGCCACCGTCGCCTGCTGACGCTGCACATCGCGGCACACCAACCCCACTTTCAGCGGCACCCTCGGTTCACTCAAGGGTTTCCACAGCAATGCCTTGCTGTTGTGTTCGTCCTGGGAGCGCCCGGGCAGCACCGTCGCCAGTTTGGTGTGGGGCAGGCTGTCGAGAATCCCCGCCATCGTATTCAGCTCAGCCTGCACTTGCGGGCGTCGGCCCAGATTGGCGAGCTGGCCTTGCCAGATCTGCCGGACCTGAAACTCTTCCCCCAGCAGCAACATCGGCAACTCGGCCGCCTGTTTCAGCGAGACTTTCTTGAATTCACGCAGGGGATGGTCCTCGGGGATGACCACCTTCAGCTCATCTTCGTACAACAACACACCGGTCAACCCCGGCTGGCGGGGCGGCAAGTAGCTGATGCCGATGTCCAGCGAACCATTGAGCAGCCGCCGCTCAATTTCAAGCCCGGTCAATTCGTAGATCTGCACCACCAGATGCGGCTGGGCTTTGCGCACGCGCTCCAGCATTTGCGGGACCAGGCTGGTGTGCACGGTTTGCAGCACCCCAATGGCCAAGGTGCGCATCGCCTGGCCCTTGAAGTTACGCAAGGCTTCGACGGCGTGTTGCATGCCATCGATCAGCGGCAGCGCGTGGTTGTAAAGCGTGTGCGCGGCCAGCGTCGGCAACAGGCGCTTGCTGCTGCGCTCGAACAGGCTGACATCGAGGTTTTGTTCCAACTGGCGAATCTGCTGCGAGAGGGCCGGTTGAGAGATCGAAAGACGCTCCGCAGCACGGCCTACGTGGCCTTCCTCGTACACCGCGACGAAATAACGCAGTTGCTTGAAATCCATAAGACTTACTTATCGAAAAAGCTGGAAAATCGAAATGGCCGCTGGCCCCTTGGGCGCCTAGTCTAGCGCCTATTCGCAGGGCTTACAGGGCCGGATCGGGCAATGAACAGCGTTTTTGTTGATGACGTTTACATAGGCAAGGCAAAAAACCTCCAGCCGTGCCGCAAGGGGCTTGCCGACAGAGGTCGGGTTGTCATCGGAGGTGATCTGTGAACCTGTTTCGCCGCCCCGCGCCCAGCCTTGACGATCTGGTCCTTGATGCCCCGCGTGATGATCCTTCCAGCGAATGCCTGATGCCCACCATGTCGCGCCCTCCGCAAGTTTTTGTACGCGGCGAGGGTTCGTGGCTTTCGGACAGCGACGGTCGTGCCTACCTGGACTTCAGCCAGGGTCGCGGCGCCAACAGCCTCGGGCACAGTTCGCAAACGGTAGTCGAAGCCTTGACCGAGCAGGCGCAAACATTGGTCAATCCTGGCGCCGGCCTCTACAACCGGGCTCAACTCAACCTCGTCGACCGTCTGTGCCACCTCACCGGCAGCGACCAAGCCTACCTGCTCAACAGTGGCGCGCAGGCGTGTGAAGCCGCAATCAAGCTGGTGCGCAAATGGGGCCAACTGCATCGCGGTGGTGCTCACCACATCATCACCGCCAGCGGTGGCTGCCATGGCCACAGCTTTGCCGCAATGGCGGCGTCGGCGGACTCCCGCAACAATCGTTTCGAACCGCAACTGCCGGGTTTCAGCCACATTCCCTTCAACGACCTGCCGGCCCTGCACGCCGCCGTCGATGCACAAACCGTGGCGATCATGTTAGAGCCGATTCAGGGCACAGCGGGTGTGATTCCCGCCTCCGAGCACTACCTCAAAGGCGTTGAACGGCTGTGCCGTGAACTGGGCATTTTGCTGATCCTCGATGAAGTGCAAACGGGCATTGGCCGCTGTGGCTCCCTGCTCGTGGAGGAACAGTACGGCGTACGCGCCGACATCATCACCCTCGGCAAAGGCCTGGGCGGTGGCGTGCCGTTGGCAGCGCTTCTGGCGCGGGGCAAAGCCTGCTGTTTTGAAGTGGGAGAGCTGGACGGGACGCATCACGGCAATCCGCTGATGGCGTCTGTCGGCCTTGCGGTACTCAATAAGGTGACGGAAAACGGCTTTCTCGAACAGGTACGCGAATCAGGCCTGTACCTGGGCGAAGGGCTCGCCCGGCTGGCCTATCGTTACGACCACGGGCAATTACGTGGCAACGGGCTGATGTGGGGCCTGACCCTGTCGGACGATTCTGCGGATGCTGTGGTAAAGGCTGCGCTGCACGAAGGTTTGATCCTCACAGCGCCGCAGCCTGACTGTTTGCGTTTTACTCCCGCCTTGAACATCAGCAAAAGCCACATCGACGAAATGCTCCTGCGCCTGGCGCGCGCCTTTGCGCGTGTCCGCACCGCTCAACTGCAATGCCGCAAGGGCATCGCTGTTTAAACCTTTTTTCTGAACCGTCTCGCGGCATACGCGGCGCCTCCAGCCTGATTCTTTTGGCTGGGGGCGTTTTTTTGTCTTTGGATTACAAGATGGCGCAGTGCCAGATCCCACTGAACCCTCACGAACCGCCAAGGTCGATTAGCTACACGGCTCACACGAGCCGACTTTTTGGAGCTGACCCATGGACATCATTCGTATCATCATCGCCATTCTGCTGCCGCCACTGGGTGTGTTCCTGCAAGTGGGTTTCGCCGGTGCGTTCTGGCTGAATATTCTGCTGACCTTGTGCGGTTACTTCCCCGGCATCATTCACGCGGTGTACATCATCGCCAAGCGCTGAGGCTGTCAGCCTTTTGCGATGAGCCGTGAGTTGCGCTCATTGCGAAAGGCCAATTGCTCGATGGTCTGGGTGGCGTGTTCGGCTTCTTCCCGCGCTTGCAGGATGATGCCGTGCTGCTCGGACTTGCTGCACACCGGGTCGGCATTGCTGGCATCCCCGGTCAGCATGAACGCCTGGCAGCGGCAGCCGCCGAAATCCTTTTCCTTCTCATCGCATGAGCGGCACGGCTCGGGCATCCAGTCGTAGCCGCGAAAGCGGTTGAAGCCAAATGAGTCGTACCAGATGTGCTGCATGCTGTGGTCGCGCACATTGGGAAATTGCACCGGCATCTGTCGGGCGCCATGACAGGGCAGGGCGGTTCCGTCCGGCGTCACTGTCAGAAAAATGCTGCCCCAGCCATTCATGCAAGCTTTCGGGCGTTCTTCGTAGTAATCCGGTGTGACAAAAATCAATTTGCACGGATGGCCTTCGGCTTCCAGCTTGGCGCGGTATTCATTGGTGATGCGTTCGGCGCGCACCAATTGCTCCCGCGTCGGCAACAGCCCCACACGATTGAGCTGCGCCCAGCCGTAAAACTGGCACGTGGCGAGCTCAACGAAGTCTGCTTCCAGTGCAATACACAGCTCGATGATGCGGTCGATCTTGTCGATGTTGTGCCGATGGGTCACAAAATTCAGCACCATCGGATAGCCGTGGGCCTTCACTGCCCGGGCCATTTCGAGCTTTTGCGCGAAGGCTTTTTTCGAGCCGGCCAGCAGGTTATTCACCTGTTCGTCGCTGGCCTGAAAGCTGATCTGGATATGGTCCAGACCCGCCTTTTTGAAGTCGCTGATCTTCTGCTCGGTCAGGCCGATGCCGGAGGTGATCAGGTTGGTGTAGAAACCCAGCTTGCGCGCCTCGGCGATCAGTTCAGCCAAGTCCTGGCGCACCAGCGGTTCGCCGCCGGAAAAGCCCAGTTGAGCGGCGCCCATCTCCCGCGCTTCGCGAAACACCTTGATCCATTGTTCGGTGCTCAACTCTTTACCCTGCTCGGCGAAATCCAGGGGGTTGGAGCAATACGGGCATTGCAGCGGGCAGCGGTACGTCAGCTCGGCGAGCAGCCACAGCGGCAGGCCGACAGGCGGTTTTTCAGGCAAGGGTGATCCAGTGCTCAGCACGGGCGACCTCCATGAATTGCTCGATGTCTGCACCGAGCTCAGGCACGCCGGGGAACTGTTTATCCAGCTCGGCGATGATGGCAGCCACGTCTCGCTCGCCGTCGATCAAGCCGCCAATCAACGCAGCGCTGTCGTTGAGCTTGATCATCCCCTCGGGGTAGAGCAACACGTGGCCCTTTTGCGCGGGCTCGTACTGGTAGCGATAGCCTTGGCGCCAGGTCGGTGTTCTGCTGCGATCAAAGCTCATAGGGTGATCCCTTTATGCCAGACCCGCTGCTCAGTCACGCTGTGGTAGGGCGGGCGTTTGAGTTCATAGGCCATGCTCATGGCATCGAGCATGCTCCACAGGATGTCGAGTTTGAACTGGAGAATTTCCAGCATGCGCGCCTGGCCTTCACGGGTGGTGTAGTGCTGCAGGGTAATCGCCAAGCCATGTTCCACATCGCGTCGAGCCTGGCCCAAACGAGTACGGAAATACTCATAACCGGCCGGGTCGATCCACGGGTAATGCTGCGGCCAGCTGTCGAGGCGCGACTGGTGGATCTGCGGCGCGAACAGCTCGGTCAGCGAGCTGCTGGCGGCTTCCTGCCAGCTGGCGCGGCGGGCGAAGTTAACGTAGGCATCCACCGCAAAACGCACGCCGGGAAGTACCAGTTCCTGAGAGCGCAATTGGTCGGGGTCGAGGCCGACCGCCTGGCCCAAACGCAGCCAGGCTTCGATGCCTCCGTCTTCTCCGGGTGCGCCGTCGTGGTCGAGCAGGCGCTGGATCCACTCGCGGCGGATCTCGCGGTCCGGGCAGTTGGCCAGAATCGCGGCGTCTTTCAGGGGAATGTTCACCTGGTAGTAGAAACGGTTGGCGACCCAGCCCTGAATCTGCTCGCGGGTGGCGCGGCCTTCATACATCGCCACGTGGTACGGGTGATGGATATGGTAGAAGGCGCCCTTGGCCCGCAAGGCGTGCTCGAACTCGGCGGGCGTCAGCGGTGTGTCAGTCATGTCGTCA
This sequence comes from Pseudomonas fluorescens, assembly GCF_002022275.1. Taxonomy (GTDB): domain Bacteria; phylum Pseudomonadota; class Gammaproteobacteria; order Pseudomonadales; family Pseudomonadaceae; genus Aquipseudomonas; species Aquipseudomonas fluorescens_AJ. The sequence continues at coordinate 65,541 of NZ_MSDF01000014.1, read as the reverse complement.
GCTCCTACAATTCAATGCTCATGCCGTCGTAAGCCACTTCGACATTACGCCGCACCAGCTCCGCTCGCTCGGGGGAGTCTTCATCGAGGATCGGGTTGGTGTTGTTGATATGGATAAGGACTTTGCGCTGCTCGGGCAGTTGCTCCAGCACTTCGAGCATGCCGCCGGGGCCGTTCTGCGCCAGGTGGCCCATCTCGCGGCCGGTACGCGTGCCGACGCCACGGCGCTGCATTTCATCGTCATCCCACATCGTGCCGTCTACCAGCAAGCAATCGCTGCCGGCCATGATGTCCAGTAGCGGTGCGTCGACCTTGCCCAGGCCCGGGGCGTAGAACAGTTTGCCGCCGGTGCGCAGGTCTTCGACGATCAGGCCGATGTTGTCGCCCGGGTGCGGGTCGAAGCGGTGTGGCGAGTAAGGCGGTGCGGCGCTGCGCAGGGGTAGAGGGGTGAAACGCAAGTTCGGGCACGCCGGGATGGTGAAGCTGGCGTCCAGCTCGATGCGGTTCCAGGCCAGGCCGCCGTTCCAGTGGGTGAGCATGGTGAACAGCGGGAAGCCGGTGCTGAGGTCTTCATGGACCATGTCGGTGCACCACACCTGGTGCGGGCAGCCTTCGCGCAGGCTCAAGAGGCCGGTGGTGTGGTCGATCTGGCTGTCCATCAGGATGATTGCGCTGATGCCGGTGTCACGCAAAGCCCGACCGGGTTGCATCGGCGCAAAGCCTTGGAGTTGCGCACGAATATCCGGCGAGGCATTGCACAGCACCCAATTCACGCCATCGTCGGAGATCGCGATGGACGATTGGGTGCGCGCCTGGGCTCGCAGGCTGCCGTCGCGAAAACCTGCGCAGTTCACGCAGTTGCAGTTCCACTGCGGGAAGCCACCGCCGGCGGCGGAACCTAGAATCTGGACAAACATGGACGCTCCATCAAGCAAAGCTCAAAACAAAAACGCCCCGGGCGAACCGAGGCGTTGTACTACCAGGCAAATCAGCGGCTGGCGAAGTACATGGTGACTTCGAAGCCGATGCGCAGATCAGTGTAAGCAGGTTTGGACCAGGTCATATTCATTCTCCTGTGGAGGGACGGGACGTTTACTACTGAGTCATACATATAGTCCACCTCCAGTCGGAGATGTTCAGATATTGCGTATGAATGTTACTTAATTCTTTTCAGGATAGCGCTACCTTGATGGAAAAAGCCTGTTGCAGAGTTGGCAATGATCACACTGCCATTTGCCAGGCATTCGTGGTTCGCGGGCCGTTGGCCACGCAGCGCCAGCCACCTGTGGCGTTTTTGAGTTGCGTGGCGGCGTGCAGCAGATCTTCCCGTGTGCAGGTTTGAATTAGCTGTTGAAGCGAGTCCAGATAACCCGACGGATGGCCGGCCAACTGGGCGTGCCAAAGCAGGTCGGCAATCTGGGCAAGGGGCAATGCCGTGAATTGCTGCGCCAGGGTCTGGTTGCCCAGGTCGGCGCTGCCTTCGATCAGTGACCGCAGTTGCTTCAGGAAGGCTTGCAGGTGGTCGAGGATTTCTTCCAGGGAAAGGCTGGGTGATTGCACGCCGAACAGCAGCCCGGTTTGCCCATTGATCTGTCGGACGCCGCTGAATACGGCGTAGCCGATTTGCAGTTCGACGCGCAGACGCTGGTAGAACGGCGCCTGGAGCAGATGCCCGAGCAGGCGCCAGGCGGCCTCATCGGCTAGAAACATTGAGGGTGTTGGGCAAAACAGCAGCAGCGCGGCTTCGCTGGATTCGGTGCCTACCTCGTGCCAGACGTATTGGCCTTCAAGGGCGCTGGATGTGCATTCGATGCTGGCTGGCTGCCCGGGCAACCGCAGCGCTGCAGTTTTGATCGCTGCTTCGCAAGCCGCAGGAAAACCGAGGCCCATGCCTTGCCAGCGCGCGCGGGCCCAAGAGGCAGGCAGCTCAGGGTTATCGGAATGCGCGTTTGCACAGCAACCCGGCAATGCCTTGAGCAATTCGCGAATGGCGATCTGGGGCGTGGCGGCGGCGTGCGCCTCCAGCGGCTGGTTCAGGTGGTGCGCCAGCGCTTCCAGCACCGCCGGCATGGGGTCGTGAAAACCGACCAGTTTCACCAGCCAATCATTGCCGATGGATTCGCAGGATATGTCGACGCCCGCCTGGCGAGCATTCTCGCGTAACGGCTGCAACGTGCCGTCCAGCTGGGCGGGGGCGGAAGAGTCAAACCGCCAGTGCAGGTACAGCGCGCCTTCTTCGCCGCTATCCGGTAACGCCTGGCTGAAGGTCAGCGCTGGCAGATCGCGCCGTCCCCGTGAACGATCTTGCGCAAAGGTGCGCAAGCCACGGTGAGCGCTGGTTTGCCCGCGAATCAGGCCGGCGCGTTCCTCTTTTGCCGGTGGCCGCAGGAATGGATTGTTCGGTGGCAGTTGCCACGCGTGCCGGGACGGGAGCAGGTGCAGCGAGTCGAGCATGACCTTGAGGGCGGCGCCGTCCTGTTGCGACAGCGCTTCGTCGCGGTTACGGGCCAGTGCCAGCGCGCCCTGGACCTGTCGTTGTCGAGCCGCCAGCAGGGCGAATTCCTCGCGCAAGGGCGTCCAGTCGCTGTGTGAGAAAAAGCTCAGCCAGTCGTGCAGAAGCGCCTCGATTCGCGTAGCCGAATCGCCTGGAGTCACGAGGGTGAAGTCGATATCCAGCACGGCTTGCCCGGCAAACTGGTAAAGCACAGACGCGTGCAGCGCGGTGGCCAACCTGTGTGCTTTCAGTTCGGCGAGCAAACCGCCGGGCGCCGTGGCGTTGAGCCAGGTACAGAGGAACTCCAAGGCTTCGCGCGGCGCGTCGCAGGTGATGACCTGGTGCAGGTGGTTGTTGGCAATGTGCTGATAGCTGCGCACTTCGTCAGGCATCAAGGCGGGCGGAACGGCTTGAGGGCGCAACGGCCCCGAGGCCAGTTGTTCGCTGAATGCCTGAGCCAGTGTTTCCAGTTCTGCCAACGACTGCGGGCCGGCAAGGCTCAAGGTCATCTGCCCGCTCTGATAGAAGTGAACGTGGAATTCCCGCAATGCCTGCTGAAATGTCTCACGCTCAACCGGCAAACTGTCCCGATTCCCCGCATGAAAGCCCCGCAAGGGGTGATCCGCCGCCAAACCGCCCAGCAGCGCGACCTGCTGCTGCGCCGTAGCGTCCTGAGACCAGGCGACAAACTCCGCGTGCAGCACTTCGCGCTCACGCAACTGATCGTCGATCGCCAGGCGCGGATGGGTGAGCATATCGGCCAATCGCTCCAGGCCGCTGGTAAACGCGACGACTGGCAGCTCAAAGAAAAAGTCTGTGGTGCGCTCACGGGTGCTGGCGTTGACCTGCCCACCGTGACGTTGCACGTAGGCCATCAACCCTTCGCCTGTGGGAAACCGCTCAGTACCCAGAAACAGCAGATGTTCCAGAAAATGCGCCAACCCCGGCCATGCCAATGGCACGTCATGACTGCCGGCCGCGACTTGTAAAACTGCGGCGCAACGCTTCAAGCGCGGTGCATGGCGCAAGGAAACCCGCAGGCCATTGGCCAGGGTCAGGTGAAGGTGATGAAGGTGGGCCGGCGCAGGCATGGGCATTTCCGAAACGTAGAATGTGCCTATGCTAGCAAACCCGCTAACTCAGGGCTTGTGCAGCGCGCCGTAGAGCTCCGGGCGACGGTCTTGCAGGTAGTGATTGGCGGCGCGTGCGTCGATGATCAATTGGCGATCCAGCGTGCCGACAATCAGCGCTTCATCCAGCCCTGCCTGGGCGATACGCTGGCCGTTAGGCGCAGCAATGCTGCTTTGCCCGCAGTACTGAATCTCGCCCTCATGCCCGCAGTAATTGGCGTAGGCCACGAAGCACTGGTTTTCAAAGGCTCGCGTCCGCACGGTGACGTCGGCAACAAAGTCGAACGGCACCATATTGGCGGTGGGCACCAGGATCACCTGCGCACCGGCCAGGGCCAGGCGGCGGGCGTTTTCCGGGAACTCCAGGTCGTAGCAGATCAGGAAACCCAGCGTCCAGCCATTGAGTTCCACCAGTGGAAAATCATCCTCCCCGGCGCTGAACATCGAGTGGTCCAGGTCGCCAAACAGGTGAGTCTTGCGGTAGTTGCACAGGCGCTCGCCGTAGGCATCGATCAACTGCACGGCGTTGTAGATCTGCCCGTCCTCGGCCCGCTCCGGGTACCCGTACAAAATGGCCAGCCCGGCGCTTTTTGCCAGCTCGGCAATCACCTGCGCCGACGGCCCGTCCGGCGCTTCAGCCAAGGCGCCGACGGCTTCCGCACCAATGTTGTAGCCGGTGAGAAACATCTCCGGCAGCACCAGTACATCGGCATCGGAGGCCTCGTGCGCCAATTGATGCAGACGCGTGAGGTTACCGGCCACGTCCAGCGGCAGCGGCGGGCATTGGTACAGGGCGATGCGCATGTTCAGCTCCTTAATCGGCCAGGGCGATCGGCCCGATTTCGTCGAATACATCACCCGGGCCGGGGTTCTCTGCATGGGTGCTGCCGCCGAAGTGGGTCATGATGCCCCACACCGCGTTCAGCGAGGTCTGCACCGCGCCTTCGACCCAGGCCGGGGTCCAGGAAACGTCGTCGCCCGCGATGAAAATCCCGCGCTGTTCAGCCGGCATGTCCTTTTGCATGAAGTGCGCATACATGCGCTGGTTGTAGCGATAGTGGCCGGGCAACGCGCCTTTGAAGGCCCCGAGGAAGTGCGGGTCGGCTTCCCAGGACACGGTAATCGGGTCGCCGATGATGCGCGCCTTGATGTCGACTTTCGGATAGATCTTTTTCAGCGCGTCGAGGGCCAGCTTCACGCGTTTGTCGATGGGCTGCGGCAGCATCTTCAGCGCGTCGCTCATCCACGAGTACGACAGGCAAATCACGCCCGGCTTGTCGTCACCGTTGTCGAACAGGTACGTGCCACGGGTCAGGCGATCGGTGAGGGTCATGCTCATCAGGTCGCGGCCGGTTTGCGGGTCTTTGTCTTTCCAGAACGGGCGGTCGACCATCACGAAGGTTTTCGATGACTGCATGTAACGCGTGCGGTCCAGGGCCATCCACATCTTTTGCGAGAACAGGCTTTCGTCACATTCGATCTGGGTGGTCAGCAGCCAGCTCTGGCAGGTGGTCAGCACGGCGGCGTATTCGCGGGTGTCGCCGTAGTTGTCGGTGACCGCGAAACGGCCTTCCGGCGCGTGGGCAATACGCTTTACGCCGGCGCGCGGTGCGCCCCGGTGCAGCGAGCTGAGGCTGGTGCCCGCCGGCCAATGGGCGCAACGCTCCGGCACATGGCGCCAGATGCCCATCGGCACTTGCGCCACGCCGCCAACCACCAGGTGTTGGTGATCGTCACAATTGGTCATCACCACGCGGAAGATTTCCAGCATGGAGTTGGGGAAGTCCGAGTCCCAGCCGCCGGTGCCGAAGCCCACTTGGCCGAATACTTCGCGGTGCAGGAATGAGAGCTTGGCGAAGGCTTTGGAGGTGGCGACAAAATCGTAAAACGTGCGGTCATCCCACAGCGGCACCAGCTTGTTCCACAGTTCTTTAAGGCGTGGCACATCGCGGTCGCGGATGGCCTGCTGGATATCACCGAACTGCGAGCCGGCCTCCAGCGCATCGGCCCAGGCGTCGGCGACTTCCTGAAACAATACCGGCAAGTCAGAGAGCTTTTGCGCGTAGTGAGTCTGGCCTTCGAGGTCGATGACGGTGCTGCCGGAAGCCGGCGTCAGCGGGTTGGGGAACGGCTTGGTCTCAAGACCCAGCTTGTCCACGTAGTGGTAGAACGCAGTGGACGACACTGGAAAACGCATGCCGCCCAGCTCGGCGATGATGCCTTCTGCGCCTTCAAAGGCCTGAGAGCGCAAGCGACCGCCCATCTTCGAGGCTTCATACACCACCGGCTTGAGGCCCAGCTTCATCAGCTCGTAGGCGGCAACCAAGCCTGCAATTCCGGCCCCGACGATCGCCACTTCGGCGCCATGGTTGGCGGCCGGTATGCTGCCCAGACCAGCCGGGTGTTCGATCCAGTCATCAAAGGCAAACGGAAAATCCGGGCCGAAAATGGTGATGGGTTTTTTACCGTCGGCGGGGTGACGATGGGTCTTGCTGATGGTGCTGGACGGAATGCTCATGGCTGACCTTACTGACGACTCGACGGGACGCGGCCCGTTGAGTATAGGAAAAGATGGCAGCCAGTTTAGGGAGCGTTGCGCTCGTTATTAAGACGCAATGTGTCGTCGTATTGGATTGTTTTTAGTCAAAGTGACGAAGTGATTGGTCAGATTGGCTGGCCACGATCCAATTTGTTACTGAGGATGATCGAGGTGGTGGTTTTCTCCACACCGTCGACGCTGCCGATCTGGTCCAACAGTTGATCAAGCTGTTCCGGCGAATCCGTGCGCAGCCACGCCACATAATCGAACTCGCCACTCACCGCGCACAGCTGTTGAACCTGCGCCATGGCACTCAGCCTGCGCAGCACTTCCTTGCCCGAACGCGCTTGTACGGTGATCCCGACATAAGCCTGCAAACCCCCGTCCACCACACGTTGCCCGAGGCGCACGCCGTAGCCGGTAATCACCTGGGTTTTCTCCAGGCGCGCCAGGCGCGATGTCACCGTAGTGCGCGCAATACCCAGCTGCCGGGCAAGCATCGCCACGCTTTCGCGAGCGTTGATCTGCAGGGCGGCGATCAGTTGGCGGTCGATTTCATCGAGGACGGGCAAGATTAATTCCAATGCAGGGGACGGCAAGAGTGTGGACGTTTTATGGACACTTTTGTCGATTTATTCGGCAGGGGTCCAACAAAAATCGCTATGCCAGACAGACAAAAGCCGCGCAATGCGCGGCTTTTGAATTGGTGGGCCCACACGGACTTGAACCGTGGACCAAAGGATTATGAGTCCTCTGCTCTGACCAACTGAGCTATAGGCCCTGTAACAGGTCGCGGATTATAACGATGGTTCTCCCGCTATGCCATCCGAAAAGTCTGAAACCCTCATACGAAGAAAAGCCTCGGCGAAAAGCTCGGGCGGCAGGGGCAGGCTGACGATGTAGCCTTGCATCTGTTCGCAACCTTCGGCGGCGAGGAAGGCTTGCTGCGCGGGGTTTTCGACGCCTTCGGCGATGATGGTGAATTGCATGCTGTGGCCCAGGGCGATGATGGCGCGCACGATGGCGGCGTCGTGGGGGTCGTCGGGCAGGCCGCGCACGAAGGATTGGTCGATCTTGAGGAAGTCCAGCGGCAGGCGCTTGAGGTAGCTGAGGGATGAGTAGCCGGTGCCGAAATCATCAATCGCAAGCTGTACGCCCAGGCGTTTGAGTTGGTGCAGCACTTCCAGCGCTTCTTCGGCCTGGCTCATGATGAAGTTTTCGGTGATCTCCAGCTGCAGGCGGCCCGGTTCGAGTGCGTAATCACGCAGCAATTGTTTGATGCGCGCGAGCAGGTTGGGGTGGCGCAATTGTGCGCCGGCAAGGTTGACCGACAAGGGGCCGAAATCCTCGAAGGCGTCTTTCCATTCGTGCATCTGTTGGCAGGCTTGCTCCAGTACCCAGTCGCCAATCTGCAGGATCGTGCCGTTCTCTTCGGCCAGGGCAATAAAGTGCTCGGGCGGGACGTCGCCGAAGGTGGGGTGATGCCAGCGGATCAGTGCTTCGGCGCCGATCAGTTCCTGGGTCTCCAGGCTGAGTTTGGGCTGGTAGTAGAGGCTCAACTCATCACGCTCGATGGCGCGGCGCAGTTCGTGTTCCAGGGCGACGCGTTCGTTGGCTTGGGCGGTGAGGTCGCGGGTGTAGCTTTCGACGCGGTTGCGGCCCTTGGCTTTGGAGCGGTACATCGCGGCGTCGGCGTTTTTGACCAGGGTGGCGACGTCAGTGCCGTCCTCGGGGTAGAGGCTGGTACCGATACTGGCGCTGATGAAGAACTCGTGTTCGCCAGCCTGAAATGGCGGGGTGAAGCAGGCGAGCAGTTTATTTGCCAGGTGCTGGGCGTCGCTGGCGTGTTGCAAGCCGGGCAGCAGGATGATGAATTCGTCGCCGCCCAAGCGGGCCACGGTGTCGACGTCGCGCAATTGCTCCTTGAGGCGTACGGCGATGTCCTTGAGCAGCAGGTCGCCGATCGGGTGCCCGAGGCTGTCGTTGATGTGCTTGAAGCGGTCCAAGTCGAGAAACAGCACGGCGCCCTGTTTTCCGCTTTCCTGATGGCCGTTAAGTGCGGCCTGCAAGCGGCTTTCAAACAGCGTGCGGTTGGGCAGGCCGGTCAGGGGGTCGTGATGCGCTTGATAATCGAGGCGGGCCTGGGCCAGCTTGAGGCTGGAGATATCGGCAAATACCGCAACAAAGTGTGTGATCAACTGGTCGCGGTTGCGCACGGCGCTGATGGTCAGCCAGCTCGGGTACAGTTCGCCGTTCTTGCGGCGGTTGGAGATCTCGCCTTGCCAGTGACCGTGCGTCGTCAACTGGTGCCACATGGCGGCGTAGAACGCGCTGTCGTGCAGGCCGGAGGCGAGCAGGCGAGGGGTCTGGCCGAGGGCCTCGGCTTCGCTGTAGCCGGTGATCTCGCTGAAGGCGCGGTTAACAGCGCTGATGTTTTGACGGGTGTCGGTGATCAGTACGCCCTCTGCCGTGCTCTCGAACACCGTGGCCGCCTGTTGCAGTTTTTCCTGCATGAACTGGCGCTCGGTAATGTCCCGGGCGATGGTCAGCATGCAGTCTTCATCGCCGATGGGCAGCGGGCGGCTGGACAGCTCGCACAGGCGAATCATGCCGTCGGCGCGACGGATATGGCAGACGAAATCCTGGACAAAGCCGTCGCGCTGCATCAGTTTCAGCAAGTGCTTGCGTTCGTTGAGGTCGACCCAAATGCCCAGGTCCAGAGTCGACTGATCGAGGGACGCTGCGCTGGTGAAACCGGTCAGGCGGCCGAACCCCTCGTTTACTTCAATCAATAGTCCATCGCGCTGGCGGCTCAACAGCAGGCCATCGGGAGAGGCGTGAAAGGCCTTGGCGAACTTCTCTTCGGAGGTTTGCAGCAGTTGCTGGGTTTCCTTGAGTTGAGTGATATCGCGCACAACCACCACCAGGGCTTCGGTGGTATCGAGTTGAAACGGCTCGGCGGAGATCAGCCCGGTAAAGGCTTGGCCATTGCTGCGCAGAAACGGCATCTCCAGGTTGCGGATGCTGGTGGTCTGCAACTGGTGCAGCAGGTCGGGGCCGACGCCCTGAACGCCCCAGATATTCAATTCGGTGGCCGTTTTGCCGACCACGTCCTCGGCGGTCAGGCCAATCTGGTCTTCAAAGGCTTTGTTGACCTCAAGCAAACAGCCATCGGACATCCGCGCGATCACCAGGATGTCCGGGCATTGCTGGAACACCGAGGCAAACTTCTGCTCGGACAGTTGCAGCGCTTCTTCGGTGCGCTTGGCTTCGCTGATGTCGATCATCAAACCGCGCAGCACCGGTTCATGGCCGTGCTCGATCAGGCTGACAATGTCGCGCACCCACAAACAGCGGCCGTCGGCAGTGATCACTCGGTAATCGAGGCTGTGGTCGCGGTTGGCGCGGGTTTCCCGGTAGCAGTAGGCCTCGGCGCGGGTCAGGTCGGCCGGGTGGATGATGTTGCGCCAGAAGCCCGGGATCAGCCAATGGGCGCGAGGGTAGCCGAGCAAATCCTCGGCATGCGGCGACACGTAGCTGTAAGTGAAGTCGGTGACGTTGGCTTCCCAGGCGATGGCGGACAGGCTCTCCACCAGGCCGCGGTAGTGGTATTCGCTGCTGCGCAGTTCTTGTTCGAGGGCGACGCGGCGGGAAATTTCCGAACTGAGCCGACGATTGATCCGAATGACGATGGCGAGCACGGTGCTCAGCAACAGCACAGCCGGCAGGCCGTACATCAACAAGTCGGCCCAGAACGTGCGGTGGTCGGTGAAGCTGCCAACCCAGTGTTGCTGGATGGCGTCGGTTTCGTCTGAGCTGAGGTCGGCGAGAACCTTGTCCAGAATGCCCATCAGGATTTTTTCATCGCGGGGTACGCCCATCGCCAATTGATAGCGGTAGGGTGTTTCGCCGCTGACGTACAAACCGTCGAGTTTGAGCTGGCGCAGGCTCCAGACGCTGGAAGCCAGGTCGCCGACGACGGCGTCCACTTCGTCCGTGGCCAAGGCTTGCAGGGTTGAGCTGACGTTGGGCATCGCCACCAGATTGAGGTCGGGGTGGTGAGTGCGCAGTAATTCGTGGGGCGCGTAGTTTTCCACCACGGCGATCTTCAGCCCGTAGAGGTCCTTGAGGTTGCGCGGTTTCGCGCCACCTTCATGGGCCAGGATGACGATGGGGAAGTCGAGGTACGGGCGCGTGAAGGCCAGGTAGTTCTGGCGCTCCGGGGTCGACATGATGCCGGGCAGCAGGTCGAGCTGGTTGTTTTTTGCCTGTTCAAGCACGGCGGTCCAGTTGACTGGCTCGATCAGCTTGACCCTCACGCCCAGGCGGTCCTGGATCAGGCGTACATAATCAGCGGCCAGACCTTGGTATCGGCCATCTTCATCACGGTATTCAAAGGGCGGCCAGGAAGCGTCCACCCCCAGCCGCAGCTCCTGATGGTCCGCCAGCCAGCCACGCTCATCATCAGTGAGAGTCAACGCGCCAGCCGTTGCGGTCCAGGTCAGCAGCGACAGCAATAATACGGTCGGCAGTCTGGGCATAACGGTCTCGTTATGGCACGGGGAATGTTTCGAGTGTAGACGGGCATTGCGGGGGAGGGGTGCTGCGCAGAATTTTATCTTGGGAAAGCAAAACCCCCGGCCTGGGCCGGGGGTTCTGGTATCACTCGTCGAGGAAGGAGCGCAGGTGCTCGCTTCGCGTCGGGTGGCGCAACTTGCGCAGCGCCTTGGCTTCGATCTGACGAATCCGCTCACGCGTTACGTCAAACTGCTTACCGACTTCCTCAAGGGTGTGGTCGGTATTCATGTCGATGCCGAAACGCATGCGCAGTACCTTGGCTTCACGGGCAGTGAGGCCGGACAGTACGTCGCGAGTCGCTTCTTTAAGGCTCTCAACAGTGGCGACATCGATTGGCGACTGCATGGTCGAGTCTTCGATGAAGTCACCCAGATGGGAGTCTTCGTCATCACCAATCGGCGTTTCCATGGAGATCGGCTCTTTAGCGATCTTCAATACCTTGCGGATTTTATCCTCAGGCATTTCCATGCGTTCGCCCAGCTCTTCCGGGGTCGGTTCGCGACCCATTTCCTGCAACATCTGCCGGGAAATACGGTTGAGCTTGTTGATCGTCTCGATCATGTGCACCGGAATACGGATGGTGCGGGCCTGGTCGGCGATCGAGCGAGTGATCGCCTGACGGATCCACCAGGTGGCATAAGTCGAGAACTTGTAACCGCGACGGTATTCGAACTTGTCCACAGCCTTCATCAAGCCGATGTTGCCTTCCTGGATCAGATCGAGGAATTGCAGGCCACGGTTGGTGTACTTCTTGGCGATGGAGATCACCAGACGCAAGTTCGCTTCAACCATCTCTTTCTTCGCGCGGCGGGCCTTGGCCTCACCGATCGACATGCGACGGTTGATGTCCTTGATCTCGGCAATCGTCAAACCGGTTTCGGTTTGCAGCGCGATCAGCTTTTGCTGGCAACGAATGATGTCCGGCTGCAGGCGACCAATGGCTTCGGCGTATTTGCCTTTGCCCTTGGCGAGGCTGTCGGACCAGCTTTCGTCTACTTCGTTGCCCGGGAACTGGCGCAGGAAGTCGGCGCGCGGCATGCGTGCATCACGCACACACAGCTGCATGATTGCGCGTTCTTGTGCACGCAGACGCTCAAGGGCACTGCGAACACGCTCAACCAGGCCTTCGAATTGCTTCGGCACCAGCTTGATCGGCATGAACAGCTCAGCCAGGGCAACCAGCTCGGCAATGACCAGCTTGTTGGCGCGACCGTGCTTTTTCAGAGCCTTGCGGGTGATTTCCATTTGATCGGAAACCGCACCGAAACGCTGGGCTGCGATGATCGGGTCCGGGCCGCTTTCAACTTCATCTTCGTCGTCGCTGCTGGCTTCAGCATCGTCGTCTTCGGAGTCGTCGTCAGCTTTCACGGCCTTCGGGTCAACAGGCGGTGGCACTTCGGCGGCAGGCGGCGCAATGCCGTCGTCCGGGTCGATGTAACCGCTCAGAACGTCGGACAGGCGACCACCTTCGGTGGTAACGCGGGTGTACTCGGAGAGAATGTGATCAACCGTGCCAGGGAAGTGCGCAATTGCGCCCATCACTTCACGGATGCCCTCTTCGATACGCTTGGCGATTTCGATTTCGCCTTCGCGTGTCAGCAGCTCGACGGTACCCATTTCACGCATATACATGCGCACAGGGTCGGTGGTACGACCGATATCGGTCTCCACAGCAGCCAGCGCGGCAGCAGCTTCTTCAGCGGCAGCCTCGTCGGTATCGGCGTCCGCCAGCATAAGGGAATCCTTATCTGGCGCAGCTTCGAATACGTTGATCCCCATGTCGTTAATCATGCGGATGATGTCTTCCACCTGCTCTGGATCTGAAATATCCTCAGGCAGGTGGTCGTTGACCTCCGCGTAAGTCAGGTAACCCTGCTCACGACCGAGAACGATCAACTCTTTGATACGAGACTGCTGTTGCGCTTTTCCGGACATAACACCCTATCCACTGAAGGTCTTGGCGGGCAAAAAACAAGCCGAGGATTATACCCGAGCTATGACCTCACACGCCAGCTGAGGTCGGGTTTGATACGCAAACGTTCTGTTTTAAGAGGTCGCGCATCTGTTTTGCTATCTGAATTTGTTCTTCAGCCGACAATCCCGGCTGTCTTGCTCTCTTTATGAGCTCGTCGAGGGTCTGCGTATGCTGGCCCGCGGATAACCTAGTAATGGTGTCTAAAAACTGTTGTTCAAGGTTATCGCCGTCAATTAGCCACTCCTTTTCCGCGAGTGCTTTCAATAGCCGGCCCTGTTCGGTGCCATGCCAGCGCGCCATCAACTGAATTGAGTTTAGCTTAGGATTTTTCTGAACCGCCTCGATCAAGGCGATCAGTACCTGGGCATATGTGTTGCTCGCGTTGGAAAAATGGTCGGCACTCTCAACCTTGCTCGCCAGTTGCGGGTGGTGGATGAGCGTACGCAACGCAATAAGGGTTGGAGCTTCCACGGCGACGGGAGTTCGCGGGGCATACGCCTCATCACGATCGCCACGCTTGCCGTCCTTGCTCCAGGGTTTCTTGTCCCATTTCTTGCCGCCGGCGCCGGGTTTCTTCGGTGTCCACTCCTGCTGGGGCGTGTAGGCGTCCTGCGGTTGGTGGAAGTCGGCGTAATCCGGCATGGCGTCGTAATCCATGCCCGGGTCGTAGGCGGGCGGCGCCCCTTGGGGTGCGCTGTGCACCAGCTGGCTGACCGCTTCGCCGCTCAATCCGGTGATTTCCAGCAGACGCTGACGCATCAGGGTGCGCAGGTTGGCGCCCGGGACCTTGTCGATCAGTGGCGCTGCGAGGGTGGCCATGTGGGCCTTGCCTTCGAGGGAGCGCGGGTCGGCTTCTTCGGTCAGTTGCTGAAAGAAATAATCTGCCAGCGGCTGTGCGTGTTGATTGATGCGCGCTCGGAACGCGTCGGTGCCTTCGGAGCGCACCAGGGTGTCCGGGTCTTCACCTTCCGGCAAAAACAGGAAGCGTGCGCGACGCCCGTCCTGCAGGCTCGACAGCGTAGCTTCGAGCGCACGCCAGGCCGCGTTGCGGCCCGCCTGGTCGCCGTCGAAACAGAACAGCACGCTGGGTACCACGCGAAACAGGCGCTTCAAATGCTCTTCGCTGGTGGCCGTGCCGAGGGTCGCGACCGCATTGCGCAAGCCTTGTTGCGCGAGGGCGATCACGTCCATATAGCCTTCAACCACGATGATTTCGTCGAGGTTGCGGTTGTTTTTGCGTGCTTCGAACAGGCCGTAGAGTTCCTGGCCTTTGTGGAACACTGCTGTTTCCGGGGAGTTCAGGTACTTGGGCTTGTCGTCCCCCAGCACCCGGCCGCCGAACGCAATGATGCGGCCACGGCTGTCGCGGATCGGGAACATCACGCGGTCACGGAAGCGGTCGTAGCGTTTACCGGTTTCGGCGTTCTCCACCAGCAGGCCGGCGTCGATCATGGCTTTTTGCTGGAGCGTGTCGCTGCTCAAATGCTTGTATAGATTGTCCCAGCCCGGCGGGGCAAAGCCGAGGCCGAAGTCGCGGGCGATTTCGCCGGTAAGGCCGCGGCCCTTCAAGTACTCGACGGCTGCCTTGCGCTGCGGATGGCTTTTAAGCGCCTGACGATAAAAGTCAGCAGCGGCCGTCAGCAGTGGGTACAGCGGCGAATCAGTGGGCTGGCGCGGTTTGTGCGGGCGGCCACTTTCTTCGCGGGGGATTTCCATGCCGGCGGCTTTTGCCAGGTCCTCGATTGCCTGGGGGAAATCCAGGTTGTCGTGGTCCATGAGAAAGCCGAGGGCGTTGCCGCCTGCGCCGCAGCCGAAGCAGTAATAGAACTGTTTGTCGGGGCTGACGCTGAACGACGGGGTTTTCTCTTTGTGAAACGGGCAGCAGGCGGTGTAGTTCTTGCCGGCTTTTTTCAGTTGCACGCGGGAGCTGACAACATCGACGATGTCGGTGCGGTTCAGAAGGTCGTCAATAAAGCTCTGGGGAATAAGCCCGGCCATGGCGTTCTCGTCATCACTGCGTGTAAATGAGGGCCCGTGAAGTGTTCAAGCGCACGTGTCGAGTGCTTGAGCATCTAGCGTCTGCATGGGTTGTTCAGGAAGTGTATCTGCCGAACGTTCGCTGACGTTAACTCAAGGTCAGTTTTCGACGTGGAAATGTTGCCCCAGGCGTCCGGTCTTGACCAGTGGTGGCCTCGGAAGCTCATCGGTGGGCACAGTCGACCTGTTGATCGCCTGTTTGAAGAATAAGTGTGCTCGTCAGTAGCCTTGTTAGGCTCGTCAGAAGAGACGTGCACCGCTGGCAAAAGAGCCAGTCCTGACGTGTGAAGCAGTTGTTTTCGTCGCGTGTGCGGCGTCAACAGTGAAGCATCAAGCGATTTCCGCAAATGCCAACAGCCCGGCTGAGGGCCGGGCTTGGCAGAAGCTTGCTACGAACGTCTGTGTATTAGTACAGACGAACGGCGCGGCGCTGCTCGCGCTGAACTTTCTTGGCGTGACGCTTAACAGCGGCTGCTGCTTTACGCTTACGCTCAGAAGTTGGCTTCTCGTAAAATTCGCGGCTACGAACTTCAGCCAGTACACCGGCTTTTTCGCAGGAGCGCTTGAAACGACGCAGAGCTACGTCGAAGGGTTCGTTCTCTTTAACTTTGACGGCTGGCATCCAGAGCTACCTTCTTTCATTACCGGGATCAACGTTCTCGTCGCAAAAAATTCGCGGCTGAGGTCGTCGGTTTTTAAGGGTTGCGGATGTTAACCCCTCATTGCCCGGAATGCAAAGCCTCTGATCGAAAACCGCTAGTCGGGAGGGGGAGGGGCGACTATTATGCGCGCCTTCGAATTCAGCCTCTACAAGGCGCAAACCCATGTTAGTACTGGGACTTGAAACCTCCTGCGACGAAACCGGTGTCGCACTTTACGACAGTGAACGCGGGCTTTTGGCCGATGCACTGTTCAGTCAGATCGACCTGCATCGCGCCTACGGCGGCGTCGTGCCGGAGCTGGCTAGCCGTGATCACGTCAAACGCATGCTGCCACTGATTCGCCAGGTGCTGGACGAGGCCGGTTGTGCGCCGACCGAGATCGATGCCATCGCCTACACCGCAGGGCCAGGATTGGTCGGGGCCCTGCTGGTTGGGGCCTCTTGCGCCCAGGCGCTGGCATTTGCCTGGGGTATCCCGGCCCTCGGTGTGCACCACATGGAAGGCCATTTACTGGCGCCCATGCTCGAAAAAACGCCGCCAGAGTTCCCGTTCGTCGCTTTGTTGGTTTCGGGCGGCCATACACAGCTGGTTCAGGTCGATGGCATCGGCCAATACACCCTGTTGGGTGAGTCTCTGGACGACGCCGCCGGCGAAGCCTTCGACAAGACCGCGAAGATGATGGGGCTCAATTATCCAGGCGGACCGGAAATCGCGCGCCTCGCCGAAAAGGGCGTTGCGGGCCGATACACCTTCCCGCGCCCGATGTGCGATCGCCCGGGCCTGATGTTCAGCTTCAGCGGTTTGAAAACCTCGGCGCTGAACACCTGGCAGCAGAGCGTCAGCGCCGGGGACGACAGTGAGCAAGCCCGTTGCGACATCGCACTGGCGTTCCAGCAGGCCGTGGTGGAGACTTTGACCATCAAGTGCAAGCGCGCCCTGAAACAGGCCGGCATGAAGCGTCTGGTGATCGCAGGCGGCGTCAGCGCCAACAAGGCGTTGCGCGTTTCGCTGGAAAAAATGCTCGGCGACATGAAGGGCGATGTGTTCTACGCGCGCCCTGAGTTCTGCACTGACAACGGCGCGATGATCGCCTATGCCGGCTGCCAGCGTTTGCAAGCGGGGCAGCACGAAAGCCTGGCGATCAGCGTGCAGGCGCGGTGGCCGATGGAGCAGTTGTCGCCGTTGTAAACCGAGCGGATTGACGGTATTTAAAAATGCCGTTCGCGCCCGGCAAACAGGTCGCGTAAATTGCCGCGGTGGCGCCAGACGATCAGCAGCGTCAGCACGCTCATCGGCAACAGCGCCGCCGGCTCCTGCCAGGCCAGCAATGGCAGGGTCAACGGGGTGGCGATGAGGGCGGCCAATGAGCTGGTGCGAGTCAGGTAGAACGTCAGCGCCCAGGCCAGCACGGCCAGCAGTGCGGCCGGTGGGTAAATCCCCAGCAACATGCCGGCGGCCGTGGCGACACCTTTACCGCCGCGAAAGCGGAAGTACAGTGGAAACAGATGGCCGAGGACGGCGCACACGCCCACCCAGGCCTGCTGTTGCAGGGAGAGGCCGACGAGGTTGGCGATCAGCACGGGCAACAGGCCCTTGCAAACATCGCCGAGCAAGGTCAATACGGCAAGTTTCTTGCCGGCCAGACGCAACATATTGGTGGCGCCGGCATTGCCTGAACCACTCATTCGCGGGTCGGGATTTCCCGTCAGGCGGCTGAGCAAAATGGCGAAGGACAGCGAGCCGAGCAGGTAGGCGAAAATCGCCAGTGACCAAAACATGCTAACTATTCCGGGCGAGGACGCCCTGATTCTAACGGGGCATCGCGCCCTTGTCGTGCTGCGGAGAAGAGTGCTTGGACAGAGTGTTTATCGAAGGCCTGGAAGTCGACACCGTGATCGGGGCCTACGACTGGGAGCGCGGCATCAAGCAATGCCTGCGCCTGGACCTGAGCTTCGCCTGGGATAACCGCCCGGCTGCGGCCGGTGACGACCTGACCCTGGCGCTGGATTACGCGAGCGTGTCCACACGTATTCAGGCCTTTGCCGAGCAGTCCCAGTACCAACTGGTGGAAACTTTCGCCGAGCGCCTGGCCGAAGTCCTTATGAGCGAGTTCCAGATTCCCTGGCTGCACCTCAAATTGACCAAGCCTGGGGCCGTGCCGGCCGCGAAAGGCGTGGGTGTGGAGATCGAGCGCGGATGCCGCTAACTCAGGTTTACCTTGGCCTTGGCAGCAATATCGAGCGCGAGACCCACTTGCGCGCCGGCCTGGATGCGCTGGCGAGCTTTTTGACTGATGTGCGCTGCTCGGCGGTGTTTGAAAGCCAGCCAGTGGGCATCAAGAGCGGGCCATTCTTCAACCTGGTGGTGTCGGCTTACACAGATCTGCCGTTGATGGAGCTGGATCGCCGTTTGAAATTCATTGAGGCCGACAACGGCCGCTACGCCCCGGACCGCAAAGGCTTGCCACTGGATATCGACGTGCTGCTGTATGGCGAGCTGGTGGGGAATTTCGACGGGTTGATCCTGCCGCGTGCTGAAATCCTGAAAAACGCGTTTGTGTTGTGGCCGCTGTCGCTGATGGCGCCGGACCGCGTGCATCCTGAAGCAGGCAAGACCCTGGCTGAGCTGTGGCGCGATGCGCAGATCGATCAAGTGCTGGCGCCTGTCGGCTTCGAGTGGCAGGGCCAGCAACTTACTCCAGATACACTCCTGTAAACACCAACCTTCCTGTGGCGAGCGGGCTTGCCCCGCGTTGGGCCGCGCAGCAGCCCCAGTAAAAACACTGAGGTTTTCCTGATAAACCTTAGCGTCTGTTTCAGGGCTGCTTCGCAACCCAACGCGGGGCAAGCCCGCTCGCCACAGAGTCTGTGCTCGCAGGGTTATTTCTTGTGTGAGCTGTTTTCCTTGTAAGCTTTCAGTGCCTTCAGCCGTTCGCGCTTGAGCGCTTCGCCCAGTTCCGGGCCTTTGAAACCCTTCTCCAGCAATGGCGCCACCGCCACTTCGCGCGCCACCGTGGCCGCTCCACGCAAATAATCCGCCTGTGGATAACTTCGCTGTTCAAAACCCTTGCGGCCCCGGGCGTCCATTTCGCACGCCACCACAAACTCCTCAAAGCGCTGCGGTCGACGGTACACATCAAAACTTTGCAGCAACTCCAGCAACGTCGACGCTTTCAGCTCCAGCGCGCGGTGGCCGTGGGTGTGATATTGGCCCACCAGCAGCGCCAGTTCCTGGCAGTCCTTCGGTACTTTGAAGCGTTCATTGACCGCCTTGATCAGCTTGAGCCCGGTGTGTTCGTGAGCGATATGCTGTGGCCACTTATCCACAGGCGTCAGGCCTTTGCCCAGATCATGCAGCAGGCAGGCCCAGCGCACGGTCAGCGGTTGTTGATGCAACGCCGCCTGCTCGAGCACGCTGAGGGTGTGCACGCCGGTGTCGATTTCCGGGTGGTGAGCCTCGGGTTGCGGCACGCCGAACAGCGCATTCACTTCCGGCATCAAGGTTTTCAGCGCGTCGCAGTCGCGCAGCACCTGGATAAAGACCTGGGGCTGATCTTCCATCAGCGCCCGGGAGATTTCTTTCCAGCTGCGCTCAGGGGTCAAGGCTTCCAGTTCGCCGGACTCGCTCAACTGGCGCATCAGTTCCAGGGTTTCGGGCGCGACGGTAAAACCGAGACCGGCATAACGCGCGGCAAAACGCGCAACGCGGAGTACCCGCAGGGGATCTTCGGCGAACGCGGGGGAAACATGGCGAAGAATGCGCGCATCAAGATCGCGCTGGCCGTGGTAAGGGTCGGTCAGAATGCCGTCATCGTCTTCCGCCATCGCGTTGATGGTCAGGTCACGCCGAATCAGGTCTTCTTCCAGTGTCACCTCGGGGCTGGCGTGAAACACAAAACCGCCATAGCCCCGGCCGCTCTTGCGTTCGGTGCGAGCGAGGGCGTATTCATCGCCGTTTTTCGGGTCCAGAAATACCGGAAAGTCAGAACCTACAGGCTTGTAGCCCCCGGCCAGCATTTCTTCGGCAGTCGCACCGACGACGACACGGTCGACATCGGTGACATCGATGCCCAGCAAGCGGTCACGCACCGCGCCACCGACTTTGTAGATTTTCATGAAAAAGCCTCCATTAGCGGCACAGGATACCGCCTGCGCCTGGCCAGTGGAGGCTTTGCTGTTTCAGAGATGCACGACGGCCAGGTCCAGGCGGCCGTAATCGTTGTCGTTGTGGTCGGTACGTGGCGGTACATGGTGAGTCTTCATCACCTGATCGCCTTGCAGGGTTTCCAGGTGAATATCAAAGCCCCACAGCCTATGCAGGTGCTTGAGCACTTCCTCGGTGGATTCACCCAGCGGTTTGCGGTCATGTTGCTGATGGCGCAAGGTCAGGGAGCGATCGCCGCGCACATCAATGCTGTAAATCTGCACGTTGGGCTCGCGGTTGCCCAGGTTGTACTGCGCTGCGAGGGTTTCGCGGATGGTGCGGTAACCGGGCTCATCGTGAATGGCCGGCACCACCAGATCGTCCTTGAGGTCGTCATCCATGATGCTGAACAGCTTGAGGTCGCGAATCACCTGGGGGGACAGGTACTGCAGGATGAAGCTCTCGTCCTTGAAACTGCTCATGGCGAACTTGATGGTCGACAGCCAATCGCTGCCGGCGATTTCCGGGAACCAGCGGCGGTCCTCTTCGGTGGGGTGTTCGCACATGCGCCGGATGTCGCGGTACATGGCAAAACCCAGGGCGTAGGGGTTGATACCGCTGTAATACGGGCTATCGAAGCCGGGCTGGAATACCACGCTGGTGTGGGACGTGAGGAATTCCATCATGAAGCCGTCGGTGACCAGGCCTTCGTCATACAGGTCATTCATCAAGGTGTAATGCCAGAACGTGGCCCAGCCTTCGTTCATCACCTGGGTCTGGCGCTGTGGATAAAAGTATTGGGCGATCTTGCGCACGATGCGCACGATTTCCCGCTGCCACGGCTCCAGCAGCGGCGCGTGTTTTTCCAGGAAATACAGGATGTTTTCCTGAGGTTCGGCGGGGAAGCGCGCATTGTCCTTGTCGCTGTTTTTGCCGGCTTTTTTCGGAATGGTGCGCCACAGGTCGTTGATCTGTTTCTGCAGGTGCTCCTCGCGTTCCTTTTGGCGCAGGCGTTCTTCCTCGGCGGAAATAGGATAGGGGCGTTTGTAGCGATCGACCCCGTAGTTCATCAATGCATGACAGGAGTCGAGCAAGTCCTCCACCGCGTCGATGCCGTGGCGCTCCTCGCATTGCATGATGTACTGCTTGGCGAACACCAGGTAATCGATGATCGAACTGGCATCGGTCCAGGTGCGGAACAGGTAATTACCCTTGAAGAAGCTGTTGTGCCCGTAGCACGCGTGCGCCACCACCAGCGCCTGCATGCAGATGGTGTTTTCTTCCATCAGGTAGGCGATGCACGGGTCGGAGTTGATGACGATCTCGTAGGCCAGGCCCATCTGGCCACGGGTGTAGGACTTCTCGGTGCTGAGGAAGTGTTTGCCGTAGGACCAATGGTGGTAGCCCAAGGGCATGCCGACCGAGGCGTAGGCGTCCATCATCTGCTCGGCGGTGATCACTTCGATCTGATTGGGGTAGGTGTCCAGGGCATAACCCGCCGCAATGCGGCTAATTTCCCGGTCATAGGCCTGGATCAGTTCGAAGGTCCATTCGGACCCGGTGGAAATGGGTTGGCGCTTATGCTCTTTTTTGGCGGTCATGACACTAACCTGCGCTGGAAGAGTTCACGGAAGACCGGGTAGATATCGCCGGCCGAGACCAGTTGCTGCTGGGCGAAGGTGTCGGCGAAGGCTTCGCCGATGCGCTCGTATTCAAACCACAGGGCCTGGTGCTCACGAGGGGTAATTTCGACGTAGGTGTAGTACTGCACAAACGGCATGATCTGGTTGATCAGGATGTCGCGGCAGATCGGCGAGTCGTCATTCCAGTTGTCGCCGTCAGAGGCTTGCGCTGCGTAGATGTTCCACTCGTTGGCCGGGTAGCGCTCGGCCATGATCTCCTGCATCAGCTTCAAGGCGCTGGAGACGATGGTGCCGCCGGTTTCCCGCGAATAGAAGAATTCCTCCTCGTCGACTTCCCGGGCACTGGTGTGATGGCGGATGAACACCACGTCGATCTTGTCGTAGTTCCGCTTCAGGAACAGGTACAGCAGGATGAAGAATCGCTTGGCAATGTCCTTGGTGGCCTGGGTCATTGAGCCGGACACGTCCATCAGGCAGAACATCACCGCCTTGGAGCTCGGGTTGGGCTGTTTGACCAGCAGGTTGTATTTCAGGTCGAAGGTGTCGAGGAACGGCACGCGGTGAATGCGTGCGCTGAGTTTCTCGATTTCGGCTTCGATTTCCTGGATATCACCGAAGTTGTCCGGCTCTTCGCGTTTCAAGCGCGCCAGTTCTTCCTTGGCGTCTCTGAGTTTGGCGCGGCTGCTGCCCGATAGGGCGATACGCCGGGCGTGGGCCGAGCGCAGGGTGCGGATGATGTTGATGCGCGACGGGTTGCCTTCGTTGCTGATCCCCGCGCGTACGGTCTTGAAGGTATCGGTGCCGGTCAGGTTGCGTTTGACCAGGTTGGGCAGTTCCAGGTCTTCGAACATGAATTCGAGGAATTCTTCCTGAGTGATCTGGAACACGAACTCATCCATGCCTTCGCCGGAATTGCCCGCCTTGCCTGGGCCCTTGCCGCCGCCACCGCCTTGGGGGCGCTGGATATGCTCGCCGGTGGTGAATTCCTTGTTGCCGGGGTGCACGACGGTCTGCTTGCCGCCCCGGCCGTGGTGCAGCACCGGTTCGTCAATGTCCCGTCCGGGAATGCTGATTTGCTCGCCATGTTCCATGTCGGTGATGGAACGGCGGCTGACGGCCTCTTCGACGGCCTTTTTGATGTGGTCACGGTAACGCCGCAGGAAACGCTGACGGTTTACCGTGCTCTTGTTCTTGCCATTGAGGCGTCGGTCGATCACATAGCTCATGGGGAGCCCTCCGGGCAGCTTCACGTTACAAGCTTCAAGCCGCGAGCTGGAAGCTTAGAGACAAGCGGTCAGCTGCCAGGCCCGGGGCCCGGCAGCTCACGCTTGCCGCTGCCTTACTGTGATTTACGAACCCGCAGGTACCACTCGGACAGCAGCCGTACCTGTTTGTCGGTGTAGCCACGCTCGACCATTCGTGTGACGAAGTCGTTGTGTTTTTGCTGGTCCTCCTTGCTGGCCTTGGCGTTGAAGCTGATAACCGGCAGCAGATCCTCGGTGTTGGAGAACATTTTCTTCTCGATGACCACCCGCAGCTTCTCGTAGCTGAGCCAGGTCGGGTTCTTGCCGTTGTTGTTGGCCCGGGCGCGCAGCACGAAGTTGACAATTTCGTTGCGGAAGTCCTTCGGATTGCTGATGCCGGCGGGTTTTTCGATCTTCTCCAGCTCCTCGTTGAGGGCCACGCGGTTGAGGATTTCGCCGGTTTCCGGGTCGCGGTATTCCTGGTCCTGAATCCAGAAGTCGGCGTACAACACGTAGCGGTCGAAGATGTTCTGGCCGTACTCGCTGTAGGACTCCAGGTACGCGGTCTGGATTTCCTTGCCGATAAACTCGATGTAGCGCGGTGCCAGGTATTCCTTGAGGAAACGCAGGTAGCGCTCGCGGGTTTCGGCCTGGAATTGCTCCTGTTCTATCTGCTGTTCCAGCACATACAGCAGGTGCACCGGGTTGGCGGCAATTTCGTGGGGGTCGAAGTTGAAGACTTTGGACAGAATCTTGAACGCAAACCGTGTCGACAGGCCGTTCATGCCCTCGTCCACACCCGCGGTGTCACGGTACTCCTGGATCGACTTGGCTTTCGGGTCGGTGTCCTTGAGGTTTTCGCCGTCGTACACGCGCATCTTCGAATAAATGTTCGAGTTTTCCGGCTCCTTGAGGCGCGACAGCACGGTGAACTGCGCCAGCATTTTCAGGGTGTCGGGTGCGCAATGTGCTTTGGCCAGCGAGCTGTTGAACAGCAGCTTGTCGTAAATCTTGATCTCATCGCTGACCCGCAGGCAGTACGGCACTTTGACGATATAGATCCGGTCGATGAAGGCTTCGTTATTCTTGTTGTTGCGGAAGGTGTGCCATTCCGATTCGTTGGAGTGGGCCAACAGGATCCCGGTGAACGGAATTGCGCCCAGACCTTCGGTACTGTTGTAGTTGCCTTCCTGGGTGGCAGTGAGCAGTGGGTGCAGCACCTTGATCGGCGCCTTGAACATCTCCACGAACTCCATCAGGCCCTGGTTGGCCCGGCACAGTGCGCCCGAGTAGCTGTAGGCGTCGGCGTCGTTCTGTGGGTATTCCTCCAGCTTGCGGATATCGACCTTGCCGACCAGCGCCGAAATATCCTGGTTGTTCTCGTCGCCGGGCTCGGTTTTGGCCACGCCGATCTGGTTGAGGATCGACGGGTAGAGTTTCACCACGCGGAACTGGCTGATGTCGCCGCCAAACTCGGACAGACGCTTGGTCGCCCAGGGCGACATGATGGTGTTGAGGTAGCGCCGTGGGATGCCGAAGTCTTCTTCGAGGATCGCGCCATCTTCCGTGGCGTTGAACAGGCCCAAGGGCGACTCGAAGACCGGCGAGCCCTTGATGGCGTAGAAGGGCACCTTCTCGATCAGCTGTTTGAGTTTTTCAGCCAGGGACGACTTGCCGCCGCCTACCGGGCCGAGCAGGTAGAGAATTTGTTTCTTCTCTTCCAGGCCCTGTGCGGCATGGCGGAAGTAGGAAACGATCTGGTCGATGCATTCTTCCATGCCATGGAAGTCTTCAAAGGCCGGGTAGCGCCGGATCACCTTGTTGGAGAATATTCGCGACAGGCGCGAGTTGTTCGAGGTGTCTACCAGCTCCGGCTCGCCGATGGCCAACAGCAGGCGCTCGGCGGCAGACGCGTAGGTGCTGCGGTCCTTTTTGCACAGGTCGAGATACTCTTGCAGCGTGAGTTCTTCCTGCTGGGTGGACTCGAAGCGGTTTTGGAAGTGGCTAAAGATACTCATGACGTCGTCACCTCGCTCGATACGTGGAGCCGACGCCGGATCAATCAGTCGATGCTGGCAGCCATGGGTGATTGCCCATGGCTGTTTTCCCCCCAGAACACCCTGAAACGCTACCGATGACCCGCACGCCGGTGTACCGGCTCTCCCCTGATTCGGATGGCCTGCGCTTAAGGATAGTTCGGAATCGGGGAGGTCAAGGCGGGATATGTAATTAGTTTGGCTGCGCCGTTCGTCAGAAACGGCGCGAGCCCAAGCGTCACGCGGGGTAGCGGGGTGTGAAAAAAATTATTGCGAATCGCCGGAGGCAATTTCCGCAGGATAGGTCGTACGCCACAGCTCAAAGCCGCCGTCCAGGCTGTAGACGTCGGAGAACCCTTGGCTGATCAGATAGGCCGCCGCGCTCTGGCTGGAATTGCCGTGGTAGCAGGCCACGATTACCGGCGCGTCGAGGTCGGCGGCGCGGATGAAATCGGCGATGTTGACGTTGTCCAGATGCTGGGCGCCGGTGATGTGGCCAGCCACATAGGTCGGTTGGTCCCGGATGTCGACAACCACGGCACCCTTCTCGCGCAGGGCTTGGGCTTGTTCGGGAGGGATACGTTTGAATTCGCTCATGGGAGGCTCCTAGGGCTTGGCGGCGGCCGGCAGTGTTACGGAAAGGGGCGATTCACACTGGCAGCTCAAGCGCTCGCCGGTGTCGATGTTCATCAAGGTCATGCTGCCCCCCCACACGCAACCGGTGTCGAGGGCGAACACGCCAGGTTCGTCGCATTTGCCTTCCAGGGCCGCCCAGTGGCCGAAGATGATCTTCGTGTCACGGGTCTTGCGCTCCTTATGGGCAAACCACGGCTTGTAGCCGGGCAGCGCGGTGTCGGCGCCTTCTTTGCTCTTGAGGTCCAGCTTGCCCTCGGCGGTGCAAAAGCGCATCCGCGTAAAGTAGTTGGTGATCACGCGCAAACGGGTCACGCCGCTGAGGTCGTTATCCCACTTCACCGGCTCGTTGCCGTACATGCCATCGAGGTAGGCGGTGTAGAGGTTATCGTCGGCCAGTGCGCTTTCGACTTCGGCGGCGCACTTGAGGGCTTTCTTGATAGTCCACTGGGGCGGGATGCCGGCATGCACCAAGGCCATGTTGCGGCCTTCGTCGTAATGCATGAGCTTTTGCCTACGCAGCCAGTCGAGCAGTGGGGCGCGGTCGGGCGCCTCAAGGATTTCGCGCAGGGTGTCGCCTTTCTTCAGGCGCTCAATATTATTGCCGGCCGCCAGCAAGTGCAGGTCATGGTTGCCCAGCACGCACACCAGGGAATCGCGCAAGCTATATAAGTAGCGCAGGGTTTCCAGGGACTCGGGGCCACGGTTGACCAGATCGCCGACCAACCACAGGCGATCTTTCGCCGGGTCGAAGGCCACGCGGTCCAGCAAGCACTTGAGGGGTTCCAGACAGCCTTGCAGGTCACCGACCGCATACGTCGCCATCAGTGCAGGGCTCCCGGCACTGCAAGGCGGAAGGGCGCGATGATGGCGTCGAACAGTTTCCCGTCGGTCGCCTTCATCTGATACGAGCCTTGCATGGTACCGACCTTGGAGGTCATGACCGTGCCGCTGCTGTAAGTGTGGCTGGCGCCGATGTCGATCAACGGTTGCTGACCCACCACGCCTGCGCCGCGTACTTCCTCGACCTGGCCGTCACCGTCGGTGATCACCCAGTGGCGCGACAGCAGCTTGGCCGGCACCTGGCCGTTGTTCTTCACCGTGATGGTGTAGGCAAAGGCAAAGCGGTTCTGGTCAGGTTGCGATTGGTCCGCGAGGAAGCGGGTGACGACGCTGACGTCGATCTGATAGCGAGGATCGGACATGCAAGAGGCCTTAAAAGCAAAGCGGAGGACAGCAGATGCGGATCAGTCTAGGCCATGAGCAGGGCACTAGGCCAGACATGCTGTCTGGCTCTTGGGCGCAATGGCCTAGCGAGCGCTTTCAGTATGACGCAGGACAAATGTGGGAGCGGGCTTGCCCGCGATGGCGGTGGGTCAGTCAATGGTATGTCGACTGATAGTCCGCTATCGCGGGCAAGCCCGCTCCCACATGGGTATCGAGTTGCCGTTTATTCGGCTGCTGGGGCAGGCTGGATGGCAAGCTGGTCAGCCAGTCGCACAAACGCGGCCAGGTCCAGTTGCTCGGGACGCAGGCTGCCATCGACGCCGGCGGCTTCGATTTCCGCGTTGCTCAGCAGGGCTTTGAGCGTGTTGCGCAGGGTCTTGCGGCGTTGGTTGAACGCTTCGCGTACCACGCGCTCCAGCAACTTGTGGTCCTTGGCCGGGTGCGGCAGCACCGCGTGCGGTACCAGGCGCACGATGGCCGAGTCGACCTTCGGCGGCGGGTTGAACGCGCCAGGGCCGACGTTGAACAGGTGTTCCACGCGGCAATGGTACTGAACCATGATCGACAGGCGACCCCAATCACCACCGCCAGGGCCCGCCGCCAAACGCTCAACCACTTCTTTTTGCAGCATGAAGTGCATGTCGCGGATGATCCCGGCGTTGTTCAGCAGGTGGAAAATCAGCGGCGTGGAGATGTTGTACGGCAGGTTGCCGACAACGCGCAGGCTGTTCGGCGCGGCATTCAGGCTGTTGAAGTCGAACTTCAGTGCATCGCCCTGGTGCAGATTGAAGTTGGGCTGGCCGGCGAACTGCTGGTTGAGGATCGGGATCAGGTCCTTGTCCAGTTCAACCACGTCCAGCTGGCCGCCACTGTTGAGCAGGCCCTTGGTCAGCGCGCCTTGGCCCGGGCCGATTTCCAGCAAGCGGTCTTCCGGCTTGGCGTGGATGGAGCGCAGGATGCGGTCGATTACGCCAGCGTCGTGCAGGAAGTTTTGCCCGAAGCGCTTGCGCGCTCGGTGTTGGTAATGCTCAGTCATATACGGGTCTCGGCCATCTGATAGGCGGTTTCCAGGGCCACGTGCAGGCTGCCGGTATCGATCTTGCCGCTACCTGCCAGGTCCAGGGCAGTGCCATGGTCGACGGAGGTGCGGATGATCGGCAGGCCCAGTGTCACGTTGACGGCGGCGCCGAAGCCTTTGTACTTCAGCACGGGCAGCCCCTGGTCATGGTACATCGCCAGCACTGCGTCGCAGTGCTCCAGATATTTGGGGGTAAACAGAGTGTCCGCAGGCAATGGGCCACGCAGGTCCATGCCTTCTTGGCGCAAACGCTCCAAGGTCGGTTCAATGATGTCGATTTCTTCACGGCCCAGGTGGCCGCCTTCACCGGCGTGCGGGTTGAGCCCGCAGACCAGGATGCGCGGTTGGGCGATGCCGAATTTCTGTTGCAGGTCGGCGTGCAGGATGCGCGTGACACGTTCCACACGTTCGGCGGTGATGGCGTCGGCGATATCACGCAGCGGCAGATGCGTTGTCACCAGGGCCACGCGCAGGCCGCGCGTCGCGAGCATCATCACTACTTGAGCGGTGTGGGTCAGTTCGGCAAGGAATTCGGTGTGGCCGGAAAAGGCGATCCCGGATTCGTTGATCACGCCCTTGTGCACCGGGGCAGTGATCATGCCGGCAAAATCGCCGTCGATACAGCCACGCCCTGCGCGGGTCAGGGTTTCCAGCACGAAAGCCGCATTGGCCTTGTCCAGCCTCCCGGCCACCACGTTGGCCGCAAGTGGGGTGTCCCACACATACAGGCTGCCTGCGGGTGCGGGAACATCGGGCCAGTTGCCCGGCGCCACATCCAGCAAGTTGACAGCCACACCCAGCTGCGCGGCCCGCTCAATGAGCAAGTCGCGGCTGGTAATGGCGATCAGGGGGTGTGGCTGAGGTTGCGAGGCGAGTAGCAGGCACAGGTCTGGACCAATGCCGGCCGGCTCGCCGGGTGTTACCGCGAAACGCTGGGGTTTCACTGAGTGGCCTGATCCGCGCCTGTTTGCTCGGCGGCGGGCAGCTTGTTTTCCACGTAGGCTTCGTCACGGATCTGACGCAACCAGGTTTGCAGCTCTTCGTCGTATTTGCGGTTACGCAATACGGTCAGTGCTTGTTGCTCGCGGGCTTGCGTGGTGTTGTCGGTGGCGCGACGGCCAAGGACTTCCAGCACATGCCAGCCGTATTGGGTCTTGAACGGCTTGGACAGAACGCCTTGCGGGGTCTTGGCCATGACGTCCTGGAACTCCGGCACCAACGCCTTCGGGTCGATCCAGTTCAGGTCGCCACCGTTGAGGGCAGAACCCGGGTCTTCCGAGAAGCTCTTGGCCAAGGTGGCGAAATCTTCACCGCCTTCGATACGGTCATAGATCTTCTGGGCCAATTCCTTGGTTTGCGCTTCAGTGCGGATTTCGCTTGGTTTGACCAGGATGTGACGAACATGAACTTCGTCTTTCAGCGAGGTCTCGCCGCCACGTTTGCCCAGCAACTTGAGGATGATGAAACCACCTGGAGTGCGGGCCGGCTGAGTAATACCGCCCACTTCCATGGCGCTCAACTCGCGGTCAAACGGAGGAGGCAGTTGAGCGGCTTTACGCCAGCCCATATCACCACCGTCGAGGGCGTTGTCACTGCCGGACACGGCAATGGCGGTCTGGGAGAAGTCGGCGCCGGCTTTCAGGCGGTCATAAACAGCCTGAGTTTTTGCGGCGGCGGCATTGAGCTGCTCGGCGTTGGCGCTGTCCGGAGTAGGGATCAGGATGTTGGCCAGGTGCAGTTCTTCAGAAAGCTGCTGCTTGCCAAGGTCCGACGCGAGGAAGTTCTTCACTTCCTGCTCCGACACCTGAACCCGCTCGGCCACACGGCGCTGACGCACACGGCTGATGATCATTTCACGCTTGATCTGGTCACGCGCGTCCTCATAGGACAGGCCGTCGTGAGCCAGAGCGGCGCGGAACTGGTCAATGCTCATGTTGTTACGCTGAGCGATGGTGCCAACGGCCTGGTTCAGTTCTTCGTCCGAAATACGGATGCCCGAGCGATCGCCGATCTGCAGTTGCAGGTTTTCGACGATCAGGCGTTCCAGCACCTGCGGCTCCAGCACGCTGGTAGGCGGCACGCCACCACCGCGCTTGGCGATGGATTGCTGAACTTCCTTGACCCGTTGGTCCAGTTGGCTCTGCATGATCACGTCGTTATCGACGATGGCGGCCACTTTATCCAGTTGCTGAACCGCAGCGTGTGCCGAAGCGGTCCCCAGGAACAGCGCGCCCAGTACGAGCGGGCGCAGACAATCAGAAAGCTTGATCTTCACGTTCACGATAACCTTCAATGCCTTTGTCGAGGAAGCTCTCTACCTTGGCGCCAGTCAGGCCGCCGAGTCCTTTAAGGACGATCTGGAAGAAGAGCCCGTGGTCACCCTTTTCGTTAAGGGGGGCGATCTGGGTATATTCGTCGTTGGAAACCCAGTAGCGGTTGATGACGCGCAATTTCCAGCAGCAGTTGTCGTACTCGAAGCCACCGAAGGCTTCCAGGGTACGGTTGCGGGCATAGTCATACTGCCAGCGGGTGATCAGGTTCCACTGCGGAACGATCGGCCACATCATCGAGAAGTCGTGTTGCTGGATTTTGTAGTAATCCTTGATGAAGGTGGACGGATCGGATGCGCTGCCATAGTCGCCGCCGAATTGCCATTTGCCGGTCAATTGGTTGTAAACAACCTGGTCGTTGCGATAGCGATAACCGAGGTTGATAACCTTGTTCGGGTTGTCTTCCGGCTGGTAGTGGAACATCGCACTGCCAGAGCGTGGGCTGTGGCTGGTAGGGTCCCAGTTGTAGTCCGCAGTGGCGCGCCAGTCACGGTTAAACCGGAACGAGTAGTCCAGAGCAATCGGCGAGACATCTTCGTGTGCGTCGTCGCGGGTTGCCGCGTCAATACCCGGCAGCTGTACTTCGCGATCCTTGAAGTACACCGCTTGACCGATGCTGACACGTTGGCGCTCGAAACCGTTGTCTTGAATCCAGCGGCTGGTCAGGCCCAGCGACAGTTTGTTTTCGTCACCAATACGGTCACCACCACTGAAGCGGTTATCGCGGAACAACGAATCGAAGCTGAACGGGGTCTCGCTGGTGTCGAAGACTGGAATGTCTTTCTGATCTTTATTTGGTACGTAGAGATAGAACAGACGTGGTTCCAGTGTTTGACGGTAATTGCTGCCGAACCAGTCAGTGTTGCGGTCGAAGTACAGGCCGCTGTCGATACTGGCAATTGGTACGGCGCGGTCTTGGGAGCTGTTGAACGACTCACCCAGCGCAGAGGCGCCGAATCGATTAATCAACAGGTCATTCTTGCCGGTATTGTCCAAATCAAGATCGTACTTGGTATAGACATATTTAAGCTTTGGCGTGATGAACCCGTAGGTCCAGTTCAACGGCAGAGATACGCTTGGTGCTGCAGTCAAGCGCGTGCCATTGGCGCGGTTCAAGCCCAAAACGTTGTTATCGAGACGCGAGGTCACATTCCCGTCTTCGTCGGTAAAATCACCTTTCTCAAGGTCTCGATCAAACCGCACTGCTTCGGTTTGATAGTCGAAGTTCAGCCCGCCCGGATGATAAGGCAGTGCACCGTTGAAGGTGATCTGCGGCAAACGGTCGTATGGAGTGATCTGCGAAACGGTCGCCAGTTGATACGCCTGGAGGTTCAAGCGCGCCTGATACGAGTCGCCGCTATAGGTCACGGAACCTTGCTGGTTCACGTAATCCTGGGATTTAACACCTTCTTCGAACGTCTTCAGATCCTGGAAAAAGTAAGGATCGCTGATGTTGGTGTAGTCAACCTGCGTCGTCAGCCGCGAATCCAGCCCGCCTTTATGCTGCCAATTGATCATGTAGCGGGTTTTTTCGTAATCGGTCTGGTTCTTCCGCTCGTCGTTATCGTCATTCAGGTACGCGCCGCCGAACTGACCTTCGCTGGATTTGGTGAGGTAGCGGAATTCGCCCTCAACCATCATGCCGCGCTTGGTCATGTACTGCGGATACAACGTGGCGTCGTAGTTCGGTGCCAGGTTGAAGTAGTACGGCGTAACCAGTGTGAAGCCGGTTTCGCTGCCAGTGCTGAAGCTTGGCGGCAGGAAGCCGGACTGACGACGGTCGTCGATCGGGAAATAGATATACGGGGTGTACAGGATCGGAATGTTCTTGATCCGCAACGTCGCGTTGGTCGCCGTACCGAAACCGGTGGCCGGGTTCAACGTGATGTTGTTGCCTTTGAGCTGCCAGGCGTTGCTGTCCGGCTCACAGGTGGTGTACGTACCGTCCTTGAGACGGATGATCGCGTTCTCGGCACGCTTGGCGTACAGCGCGTTACCGCGGACACGCGATTTGTGCAGCACGTATTCGGCATTGTCGATCTGGGCCGCGCCGGTATCGAGCTGAACCTGGGCGTGGTCGCCGACGATCAGGGCGCCGTTGTCGCGCAGACGGACATCACCGTTCAGCTCGCCACGGTTTTCGGCCTGATACAGGCTGGCTTCCTGAGCCTCCAGCTGCATGCTGCCCTGGCGCATGACGACGTCACCGGCCAGGGTCGCGACTTGTTGTTCCTGCTCGTAACGAGAGACCTTGGCACCGATGAAGGTCGGCGCATCGCTCTTGTTCGTCTTGTCGTTCATGCCAGGACGCATCGGCTCGATGTACGCGCCGGAGCAATAAGGGCCGGTTTCAGCCAGTTGGGCTGCGGTCAGCTTATCGCGGGGCACCCAGTCCAGGTGGCTGTAGTCGGCACTGCGCGAACGCAGGCCACGGCCCTTGGCTTCGGTAACGAGCGCGGTCTTCGGCTCGGCCGCGGCAGTGCCGCCAGCGGCGGCCTGGGCCGTGTCGCCGGCAGCACTGACGGCTGCACCGTCATGCACCGGGCGCGGTGGTAATGGGGCTGCGGCGGTTTTCGGCGCGCAATCCCAGGCACCCGAAGCAGAGACTGAGCAGTCATACTGTTCCGCGGCGACCACGAATGAGGTGGCGAAAGGTTGCATGGCCAGCAGACTGCCGGTTACCAGCAACGGAAATTTTCTACGAAACGCGGGGGATTTCAATGCCATCTTATTAGTCCGGGCTTCCTGCGTGCCATCTGCCCGCGGTGTGGGCCGCACGCCTCTCGATGGTCTGAAAAAGATGCGTGATAATAAAGCATGACCCGCTTGACGGCTAGCGCCGTCGGAGACCCTTGTAATGCCCGAGCAAGATCTACGTTTACAACAGCTGGAAGTCTGGCTGGAAGAGCAGTTGCCGATCCTTTTCAACGCTCAAGACTGGGGTGCCGTACCCCCGGCCACATTGACCGCGGCCAGCAGCGACGCGAGTTTCAGGCGTTACTTCCGGTGGGAGGGTGGCGATCATTCTTTCGTCGTCATGGACGCGCCACCCCCCCAGGAAAACTGCAAACCTTTCGTCGATATCGCTGATTTACTCGCGAAATCCGGAATTAATGTGCCAAAAATTTATGCAGAAGATTTGCCGCGCGGCTTTCTTTTGCTGAATGACCTGGGCAGAAAGACCTATCTGGACGTCATTGACGAGCAAAATGCCGATCAATTGTTCGCCGATGCCATCGATGCACTGCTGGCATTTCAGCAATTGCCGATGGACGCGCCATTGCCCAGCTATGACGTCGCCTTGTTGCGCCGTGAGCTGGAATTGTTTCCGGAGTGGTACGTGCGCCGGCACTTGGGTATCGACTTCGATACCCGGCAGCAGGCCCTCTGGCAGCGCGTCAGCGATCACCTGATCGACAGCGCCCTGGCTCAGCCCAAAGTGCTGGTGCATCGCGACTATATGCCGCGCAACCTGATGATCAGCGAACCGAACCCCGGCGTGCTGGATTTCCAGGACGCGGTCTACGGCCCGGTGACCTATGACATCACCTGCCTGTTCAAGGATGCGTTTCTCAGCTGGCCCCAGGCCCGTGTGCGCGAGTGGCAGCGCGGTTATTGGGAACGTGCCGGCAAGCTGGGCATTCCGGTGCAGGCAGATTTCGACGAGTTCCTGCGGGCCAGCGACCTGATGGGCGTGCAGCGTCACCTGAAGGTGATCGGCATTTTTGCGCGCATCTGCCACCGCGACGGCAAGCCCCGCTACCTGGCGGACGTGCCGCGCTTCTTTGCTTATATAGAAGCAGTACTGGCCGACCGGCCTGAGTTGAATGAATTGGGCGAGCTGCTGGCCAGCCTGCGCCAGCCTGCCGAGGCGATCCGATGAAAGCGATGATCCTGGCGGCCGGAAAAGGCGAGCGCATGCGCCCGCTGACCTTGCACACGCCCAAGCCGCTGGTGCAGGCCGGCGGCAAGCGGTTGATCGAGTATCACCTGGAAGCGCTGGCCAGGGCTGGCTTCAACGATATCGTGATCAACCATGCCTGGCTCGGTCAGCAGATTGAAAGTTACCTGGGTGACGGCGCGCAGTTTGGCTTGCGCATCCAGTATTCCGCCGAAGGGGAGCCGCTGGAAACCGGTGGCGGGATTTTCAAGGCATTGCCGCTGCTGGGTGACGAACCCTTCCTGCTGGTCAATGGCGACATCTGGACCGATTACGACTTCGCCCAACTGCGCCAGCCGCTTCAGGGGCTGGCGCACCTGGTCATGGTCGATAACCCGGCGCATCACCCTTCCGGCGGGGATTTCTACCTCGATCAGGGTTTGCTTCATGATGCCGCGCCCTGTGCCGATAACCTGACCTTCAGTGGCATTTCAGTGCTCGACCCGCAATTGTTCGCGGGTTGCAGTGCCGGTGCCTTCAAGCTGGCGCCGCTGCTGCGCGCGGCGATGGCCAAAGGTCTGGTAACGGGGGAGCACATGACGGGACGCTGGGTTGACGTAGGCACGCTGGAACGCCTGGCGCAGGTTGAAACCCTGCTGACTGCGGGGCAATAGGATGTTGTGGCCAGGGACGCTGATCGGCGCCGGGGCTGGCTTTGCCGTTGCCAGTATTCCGGGGGCTTTGTTGGGTGCACTGCTGGGGCAGGCGCTGGACCGCCGCCTGCAATTGCAAAGCTGGGCGCAGTTGCGCGAGCGTTTGGGCGGTCGCCCGGCGTTGCGCAATGACGAATTACTGTTTGTGCTGTTGGGGCGCCTGGCCAAAAGTAATGGCCGGGTCGTGGATGGGCATATCCAGCAGGCGCGCCTGGAGATGCGCTCGCTGGACATGACCGAGCCGGCCCGGCGTCGGGCTATTTCGGCATTTAATCGCGGCAAGTCTGGCTCGGATCGGGTGCGCACTTATTTGCGCGTACTCAAGGCCCAGCCCCATGCCGCCGAAGGGGTGCTGCGCGCGTGCTGGCGCATGGCCTGGGCGGATGGCCGGGCAGATGACGCCGAGCGCGACTTGATCGAGCTGTGGGGCAAATGGCTGGGCTGGACACCGCAACAGCTCAAGGCGTTGGCGTCTGACTATGTTCAGGAGCGCAAGCCGCTGGCTAACCGTGCCGGGGCTTATCAGGACGCGTTGCGAATGCTGGGGGTGACGTCCACCACCGAGCCATCAGTGATCAAGCGGGCGTATCGCCGCCTGCTCAGCCGTCACCATCCGGACAAAATTGCCGGCAGTGGTGCCAGCCCTGCGCAGGTGCACGAGGCGACCGAACGGACGCGTGAATTGCATAACGCCTATACGTTGATTCGCGAGCGGCGGGATTTTCGGTAGTTACCTCGGTTCGACCTGATAACCCAATACCCTGTGGGAGCTGGCTTGCCTGCGATGCAAGCACCTCGGTGTGTCAGTTGCACCGCAGTGATGCTATCGCAGGCAAGCCAGCTCCCACAGTTGATCGGGTTATCACCTTTAAATCAGTCGGCAGCAGCCTGCGGACTCAACCACCCACGAACCCGCCGATACAACTGTTCCTGCTCGGCCGAACTGTCGCCGGGCACGGCCTTGAGTGACACCTGTTTATAGCCCGTATTCTTCGCACGCTTGGCCGCCTGAACCCGCGCCAATGCATTTTTGCGATCCTGCTCGCCATCCTGATAAAACACATCCGCCGTCGGTACTTTCAGCGCCGGGGCCAGTTGTTGCAGATCCGGCTGACGGCCCGCAGGCGTTTTACCCGCCACCATCACCAGCTTTTGCACCTGGGCCGGTTGCTTCTCGCTCAAGTAACGCGCGGCCCACCAGGCACCGGTGCCATGGCCGAGCAACACTACGCTGCGCGCGCTCTGGGTCTGGGCGAAGGCCACGGCGGCATCGATGCGGTCGAAAATGCGCTTGGCGTCGGTGTTGTCTTGCTCATCGGCGCCCGGCACCACGGCCGGGTCAGTGCCTTCAGCTTCAGCGCTGGCGGCTTGCTCGATAGGTTTGGCGGCGGTGCTGCCGTCTTTGCTGCTGGTATCGACGGCAGCCTTGGGAGGTTCCATGACCCGTGGCGGGAGGGTGTCCATGTTCACATCCGGTAACGAAAGACTGAGGGTGCCCCAGCTGGCGTCCGGCAATTTGTTGCGCAGTGGCGCGATTGCTTGCGGCCAGTCAGCACTTTCGCCTGCGCCCGGCACGATAATCACCACACCTTCGGGCTCGGCGCTGTTGGCCGGTTTCCACAGGGCGAGGAATGAGTCACTGCCCGCCTGCAATTGTTGCTGCTCGTGTTGCGGGATCTGCCGCTCGAGGGCGCTGGCTTCTTGCGCGCTACGGTCGGGCAGGGGCTGGCGCTCAGCCGGTTTTTCAGCGGCGGGCGCAGGTGCGTCGGCGGCCTGAACAGAAAAGGCGCTGGTAAATAGCAGCGACAGGCACAATGCTGGCAGTGCCGAACGGTGGAAAAAGGGCATCGTTAATTCCCGGCCAGAAGTGATTCCAGCAGCCTAATGGGTTGGTCAGTATTTGTCAGTGATGTGAGACGTGGATCATGGGTTTTCGCTGTCTGCTGGTTATCGGCTGCATGTGCTTTGCCTTGATGGCAACGGCTGCGCCTGCGCCTGCCGCACCCCAGGCGCAATTGAGTGCGCAGCAGCGTGAATGGCTGGCGCAGCGCCCGGAGCTGCGGGTGGGCGTGGTGCTGCAGGCGCCGTACGCGCAATACGACCGACGCCTGCAGCGGTTATCCGGCGCGAATGTGGAATTGATACAGATGTTGGCCAAGGCGCTGAACATCGAGCTGTTGTGGCGCAATTTCCCGACCCAGGAACAACTGGAAGCCGCCGTGCGTGACGGCGAGGTGGACATCGCCCCCGGCCTGCAGCAAACCCCGGCCGGCTTGCGCCTGTGGTTATTTACCGATCCCTATATGCGCGTGCCTCAGCACATCATTGGCATTCGCGACGGCGGCGGCGCGGTGGAGCTGGAAAAGCTCGACGAGCAATCCCGTGTTGCCGTACGCATGCCCAGCGCCGTGGCCGATTACCTGCGCAGCACCTACCCCAATCTGAACCTGCAAGGCGTGCCCATGGAGCGCCAGGCCTTGCAATTACTGGTCAGCCAGCAGGCGCGCTACGCCGTGGTCGACGAGGCGCAATTGAGCCGGCTGTCGGGCGAGGCGGAATTCGCCGGGCTGGCCGTGGTGGGCGACATCGGCCTGCCTCAACTACTGCGGGTGGCCACGCGCCGCGAGTGGCCGGAACTGGCGACCATCATGCAAAGCGCCTTGCGCGCGATACCGGCCCGCGACCTCGACCAATTGCACAGCCGCTGGCTGCAACCCAAATACCCTCGCCTGACCGAGTCCCCCGGCCTGTGGCAAAACCTTTGCCTGCTATTAAGCCTGTTCCTGCTCGCCAGCCTGGCGGTGGTGGTCTGGCAGCGTCGCCAGCAACGTGTGCTCGAACACAGCCTGCTGG
The DNA here is from genome assembly GCF_002022275.1 of Pseudomonas fluorescens. Lineage (GTDB taxonomy): Bacteria > Pseudomonadota > Gammaproteobacteria > Pseudomonadales > Pseudomonadaceae > Aquipseudomonas > Aquipseudomonas fluorescens_AJ. The sequence goes on along the minus strand of NZ_MSDF01000014.1, from coordinate 28,347 downwards.
CGGCCCGCGAAGAAAGTGCCGCGCGCGCCGCCGGGGCTGAAGCGCTACGACTGACGCAATTTTCCATCGACCAAAGCACCGTTGGCATTCTCTGGGTCAATTGGGACAGCCACGTGCGCTACGCCAATCGCGCCGCCGAAAGCATGCTGGGTTACTCGCCCGGCGCCTTGATCGAGCGGCCGCTGATCGATTTCGACCCGACGCTGAACATGGACCGCTGGCTCAACCTGTGGAAGCGCGCCCGCGCCAGCGAAGAGGGTCCGCAAAACTTCGCCACCGATTGCCTGCGCGCCGACGGCAGCATCCTGCCCGCCGATGTGTCGCTGAGCTTTCTGCGTTTCGCCGACGGGGAATACCTGGTGGTCTACCTCAATGACGTCACCGAGCGGCGTCGCTACGTGGCCGCGTTGCTGCAAAGCGAGGCGCAGCTGCGTGAGTTGTCGGCCCACCTGGAAACCGTGCGCGAGGAAGAAAAAGCGCGTATCGCCCGTGAAGTCCACGACGAGCTGGGGCAAATGCTCACGGTGCTGAAGCTGGAAACCTCGATGTGCGAGCTGGCCTACGCGCAACTCGATCCCGGCCTCAACGAACGGCTGAACAGCATGAAGCGCCTGATCGCCCAATTGTTCCAGCTGGTGCGCGATGTGGCGACGGCACTGCGCCCGCCGATTCTCGATGCCGGCATCTCCTCGGCCATCGAATGGCAAGCCCGGCGTTTCGAAGCCCGCACGCAACTGCCGTGTCTGGTGCAGGTACCGGACAACCTGCCGGCCCTGAGCGACGCCAAGGCCATCGGCCTGTTCCGGATCTTGCAGGAGGCGCTGACCAATGTGATGCGCCATGCCCAGGCGCATACTGTCGAGCTGACCTTGAGCGTGGAAGGCCAGGACCTGCGGATGACCATCAGCGATGACGGCGTCGGTTTTGTCCAGGGCCAAGGGCGGCCGGTATCGTTCGGTGTGGTCGGCATGCGCGAGCGCGTATTGATGATGGGCGGGCAGATGAGCCTGCACAGCGAACCGGGGGAGGGCACCACCCTGAGCGTCACGGTGCCGCTGGATGCGTGACTATAAAAAGAGGAAACCCCTGTGATCCGTGTACTGGTAGCCGAAGACCACACCATCGTGCGTGAAGGCATCAAGCAATTGATCGGCCTGGCCAAAGACCTGCTGGTGGTCGGCGAGGCGAGCAATGGCGAACAGTTGCTGGAAACCTTGCGCCATGTGCCGTGCGAAGTGGTGTTGCTGGACATTTCGATGCCTGGCGTGAATGGCCTGGAAGCCATCGCGCGCATCCGCGCGCTGAGCAACCCGCCGGCGATTCTGGTGCTGTCGATGCACGACGAAGCGCAAATGGCGGCGCGCGCCTTGAAAGTCGGCGCGGCGGGGTACGCCACCAAGGACAGCGACCCGGCGCTGTTGCTCACGGCGATTCGCAAGGTCGCGGCAGGCGGGCGTTACATCGACCCGGACCTGGCTGACCGCATGGTGTTTGAAGTGGGCCTGACCGATAACCGGCCGTTGCATTCGCTGCTGTCGGAGCGCGAGTTCTCGGTGTTCGAGCGCTTGGCTCAGGGCGCCAACGTCAACGACATCGCCGGGCAACTGGCGCTGAGCAGCAAGACCATCAGCACGCACAAGGCGCGCTTGATGCAGAAGCTCAACATCACGTCATTGGCCGAGTTGGTGAAGTACGCCATGGAGCACAAGCTCCTCTAGGATCGTTCCCACGCAGAGCGTGGGAACGATCATGCCTGTTTGCGACTTGTTTTACAGGCGCTGAACCCATTTCAGGCGCCCGCTGTTGGCACACTGTTCCATCCCCGCCAACGCTGTAGGGCAATCCCTACCCCAAACCTTCCATCCGGCTGATGCAATTCTCTCCCGGCCCCCGATTTCCGGGGGCTCGCGCCTGGACTACGCTTGTCTCACAGCAGTCCAAAACACAAAGGTGCGGGTATGAGCGAGGTGGATTCAAATGATGTGCTGGTCAGCTTTCGTGGCGTGCAGAAGAGCTACGACGGCGAGAACCTGATCGTCAAAGACCTCAACCTGGAGATTCGCAAGGGCGAGTTCCTCACCCTGCTCGGGCCGTCCGGTTCGGGCAAGACCACCAGCCTGATGATGCTTGCCGGTTTTGAGACGCCCACCGCCGGGGAAATCCTGCTGGCCGGGCGCTCGATCAACAACGTGCCGCCGCACAAGCGCGACATCGGCATGGTGTTTCAGAACTACGCGTTGTTCCCGCACATGACCGTCGCCGAAAACCTCGCGTTCCCGCTGTCGGTGCGTGGGTTGAGCAAGACCGATATCAGTGAACGGGTCAAACGCGTGCTGAGCATGGTCCAGCTCGACGCCTTCGCCCAGCGCTACCCGGCGCAGCTGTCTGGCGGCCAGCAACAGCGTGTGGCGTTGGCCCGCGCGTTGGTGTTCGAGCCGCAGCTGGTGCTGATGGACGAACCCCTCGGCGCCCTCGACAAGCAACTGCGCGAACACATGCAGATGGAGATCAAGCACCTGCACCAGCGCCTCGGCGTCACCGTGGTGTACGTGACCCACGACCAGGGCGAAGCCTTGACCATGTCCGACCGCGTGGCGGTGTTCCATCAGGGCGAGATCCAGCAGATCGCTGCGCCGCGCACCTTGTACGAAGAGCCGAAAAATACCTTTGTCGCCAACTTTATCGGCGAGAACAACCGCCTCAATGGCCGCCTGCATAGCCACACCGGCGAGCGTTGCGTGGTCGAGCTGGCGCGTGGCGAGAAGGTCGAGGCGCTGGCGGTAAACGTCGGCCAGATCGGCGGCCCGGTGACGCTCTCGGTCCGCCCGGAGCGCGTCAGCCTCAATGGCTCCAGCGAGTCTTGCGTCAACCGCTTCTCGGGGCGCGTGGCCGAATTTATCTACCTGGGCGACCACGTGCGTGTGCGCCTGGAAGTCTGCGGCAAGGCCGATTTTTTTGTGAAACAACCGATTGCCGAGCTGGACCCGGCCCTGGCGGTCGGCGACGTGGTACCGATTGGCTGGCAAGTCGAGCACGTTCGCGCACTCGACCCACTTCTAGAGGCGAATTGATCGCCCCATGGCTTCACCAACCCTGCACGTGGAGAGAACAACAATGTTGAGATCCCTTAAATATTCCGCCCTGGCTATCAGCTTGATGGGCGCGACACAGGCCATGGCAGGCCCGGACCTGACGGTCGTGTCCTTTGGTGGCGCGAACAAGGCGGCTCAGGTCAAAGCCTTTTACGCACCGTGGGAAAGCGCGGGTAACGGCAAGATCGTCGCCGGTGAATACAACGGTGAAATGGCCAAGGTCAAAGCCATGGTCGACACCAAAAGCGTGTCGTGGGACCTGGTGGAAGTGGAGTCCCCGGAATTGTCCCGTGGCTGTGACGAAGACATGTTCGAACCGCTGGACCCGAAACTGTTTGGCGACAACGCGAACTACGTGAAAGGCGCAATCCAGCCGTGTGGCGTGGGCTTCTTTGTGTGGTCCACCGTGCTCGCCTACAACGCCGACAAGTTGGCCAGCGCGCCGACCAGTTGGGCGGATTTCTGGGACACCAAGAAATTCCCGGGCAAGCGCGGCCTGCGTAAAGGCGCCAAGTACACCCTGGAATTCGCACTGATGGCTGACGGCGTTGCGCCGAAGGACGTTTACAAAGTGCTGGCCGGCAAAGATGGCCAGGATCGCGCGTTCAAGAAACTCGACGAGCTCAAGTCATCGATTCAGTGGTGGGAGGCGGGCGCCCAACCGCCTCAGTATCTCGCCTCCGGTGACGTGGTCATGAGCTCGGCCTACAACGGCCGCATCGCTGCCGTGCAAAAGGAAAGCAACCTGAAAGTGGTGTGGAACGGCGGCATCTACGACTTCGACGCCTGGGCCATTCCTAAAGGCCTGGCGAAAGACCGCGCCGAAGCAGCGAAGAAATTCATCGCTTTCTCGGTACAGCCGCAGCAGCAAAAGATCTACTCGGAAAACATCGCCTACGGCCCGGCCAACATCCAGGCGGTTCCGTTGCTGGCCAAGGATATCCTCAAGGACATGCCGACCACCCCGGAAAACATCGCCAACCAGGTGCAGATCGATGTGAGTTTCTGGGCGGATAACGGCGAGCAACTGGAGCAGCGCTTCAATTCGTGGGCTGCCAAGTAAGCAGCAACACCGCATAACCCACTGTGTGAACAGGCTCATGTGGGAGCTGGCTTGCCTGCGATGGCATCAACCGGGTATGTCAGATACCCCGAGGTGTCTGCATCGCAGGCAAGCCAGCTCCCGCAGAAAGCCCCCACCACAGGGGATTAACTGAAGATTTACCGGAGTCAGCCATGGCCATCGCCGTTCCCTCAACCGAGGTCAACAGCCCCACCCTCAAGCAGCGCCTGGCGCGTGCCGAGCGGCTCAACCGCTGGAAGGCCCAGGCCTTGATTGCGCCGCTGGTGCTGTTTTTGCTGCTGGTGTTTCTGGTGCCGATCGTCGCGCTGCTCTACAAAAGCGTCGGCAACCCGGAAGTGGTGGGCGGTTTGCCGCGCACCGTGGTGGCGGTCAAGGCCTGGGACGGCCGTGGCTTGCCGGGCGAGCCCGTGTATCTGGCCTTGAGTGAAGACCTGGGCGAGGCGCGCAAAAACCAGACCCTGGGCGATTTGTCCAAACGCTTGAACATGGAACTGGCCGGCTACCGCAGCCTGCTGACCAAAACCGCGCGGGCGCTGCCGTTTACCGAAGCGCCGGCCTCTTATAAAGAAGCGTTGGAAAGCCTCGACGAACGCTGGGGCGACCCGGCGTACTGGCAGGCGATCCGGCGTAATACCAGTACCCTCACGCCGTACTACCTGCTGGCGGCCGTCGATCACCGCATCGATGACCTCGGCGAAGTGGCCCCGGCCACCCCGGATCAGGCGATCTACCTGGATATTTTCGCCCGCACCTTCTGGATGGGGCTGGTGATCACGTTCATCTGCCTGCTGCTGGCGTACCCGCTGGCGTATCTGTTGGCCAACCTGCCCGCGCGCAAAAGCAACCTGCTGATGATTCTGGTGCTGCTGCCGTTCTGGACCTCGATTCTGGTGCGGGTGGCGGCGTGGATTGTGTTGCTGCAATCCGGCGGCCTGATCAACAGCGCGATGATGAGCCTGGGCCTGATCGATAAGCCCATGGAGCTGGTGTTCAACCGCACCGGGGTCTACATCTCGATGGTGCACATTTTGTTGCCGTTCATGATTCTGCCGATCTACAGCGTGATGAAAGGCATCTCGCCGACCTATATGCGTGCGGCGATTTCCCTGGGCTGTCACCCGTTCGCCAGTTTCTGGCGCGTGTACTTCCCGCAAACCTATGCCGGTGTCGGCGCCGGGTGTCTGTTGGTGTTCATTCTGGCAATTGGTTACTACATCACCCCAGCACTGCTGGGCAGCCCGAACGATCAGATGGTCAGCTATTTCGTGGCGTTCTACACCAACACCAGCATCAATTGGGGCATGGCCACGGCACTGGGCGGCTTGCTGCTGCTGGCAACCGTGGTGCTCTACTTGATCTACAACCGGCTGGTGGGCGCCAGCCGCCTGCGCCTGAGCTGAGGAGACCTTGCGATGCTGAGCCCTTATTTGTCGCCCGTAGAACGGGTGTGGTTCTACAGCTTGCGGATTCTCTGCGGCTTGATCCTGCTGTTCCTGATATTGCCGGTGCTGGTGATCATCCCGTTGTCGTTCAACAGCGGCAGCTTTCTGGTTTACCCGCTGCAAGGCTTCTCGCTGCACTGGTATCAGGACTTCTTCGCCTCCGCCGAATGGATGCGCGCGCTGAAGAACAGCATCATCGTCGCCCCGGCGGCCACGGTGCTGGCGATGGTGTTCGGCACGCTCGCGGCGATTGGCCTGACGCGCGGCAACTTCCCCGGCAAGGCGCTGGTGATGGCGCTGGTGATTTCGCCGATGGTGGTGCCGGTGGTGATTATCGGCGTGGCGAGTTATCTGTTCTTTGCGCCGTTGGGGCTGGGCAACAGTTTCTTCTCGCTGATCGTGGTGCATGCGGTGCTGGGCGTGCCGTTTGTGATCATCACCGTGTCGGCGACGTTGCAGGGTTTCAACCATAACCTGGTGCGCGCGGCGGCCAGTTTGGGCGCTTCGCCATTGACCGCGTTTCGCCGGGTGACCTTGCCGCTGATTGCGCCGGGGGTAATTTCCGGGGCGTTGTTTGCGTTTGCGACCTCGTTCGATGAAGTGGTGGTGACACTGTTTCTCGCCGGGCCCGAGCAGGCGACTCTGCCACGGCAGATGTTCAGCGGTATTCGCGAGAACCTCAGCCCGACGATTGCGGCGGCGGCAACCTTGCTGATTGCCTTCTCGGTGGTGCTGCTGCTGACCCTGGAATGGTTGCGTGGGCGCAGCGAAAAACTGCGTACGGCGCAGATCTAAAGCCAACCCGGGATCAAAATGTGGGAGCTGGCTTGCCTGCGATAGCCTCAACTCGGTGTAACTGAATAACCGAGTTGCCTGCATCGCAGCGATGCGGCGACCCGACAAGCCAGCTCCCACAGAAAGCGTGCCATTCAGTCGGTGAATGGTAGGCAACCCCAAATCCCGAGCTAATCTTGTGCCAGCCCATTTCTTAACAAGAGGCCGCGCACATGAGTACTTCCTCATTCAAGATCGCCCACAAACTGCTCACCGGCGCCGGCGCCATCGAACAACTGGCCGCCGAGCTTACGCGCCTGGATGTGGATAACCCGCTGATCGTCACCGACGCGGCGCTGGTCAAGTCCGGCACCGTGGCGCTGGCGCTCGAACACCTTGGCGACCGGCCCTATGAAATCTTCGACCGCGTGCTGCCCGACCCGGAAATCGCCATCGTCGAAGACTGCATGCGCGTGTACCGCGAGGGCGGGCACGACGGGCTGATAGGGCTGGGCGGCGGCAGTGCCATCGACATCGCCAAAAGTGTCGCAGCCTATGCCGGTTATCACGGCGCGCTGGCGGACTTGTTCGGCGTCGACCAGGTGCCGCGCAAAGGCCCGCCGCTGATCGCTATCCCGACCACGGCCGGCACCGGCTCGGAGGTGACCAATGTGGCGATCCTCTCCGACAAGGCCGCGCAACTGAAAAAAGGCATCGTCAGCGATTACTTGCTGCCCGACGTAGCGCTGATCAGCCCGCAAATGACCCTGACGTGCCCGCGAGGCGTCACCGCCGCCAGCGGCGTGGATGCGTTGGTGCATGCCATCGAGTCCTACCTGTCGCTGAATGCCTCGCCGATCACCGACGCCCTGGCCATCGGCGCGATCAAGCTGATTGCCAGTGCGCTGCCCAAGGCCTACGCCAACCCGGCCAATCTGCAAGCCCGCGACGACATGGCCACCGCCAGCCTGATGGCCGGTATGGCGTTCGGTAATGCCGGGGTGGGCGCGGTGCATGCCCTGGCCTACCCGCTGGGCGGGCGTTTCAACATCGCCCATGGCGTAAGTAACGCGCTGCTGCTGCCTTACGTGATGCACTGGAACAAGCTGGCGTGCGTGGAGCGCATGCAGGACATTGCCCAGGCCATGGGCGTGAATACCGCGGGGTTGAGCGTCAACGATGCCGCCGACAGGGCCGTCGAGGCGATGACGCGACTGTGTGCCGCAGTGGAGATCCCGGCAGGCCTGCGCAGCTTCGGGGTTCCGGAGGACGCGATCCCGGCCATGGCCACGGAAGCCGCGGGTATCGAGCGCCTGATGCGCAACAACCCGCGCAAGCTCAGCGCGGCGGATATCGAGAAAATCTACCGGGCGGCTTACTAACCGTTGAATCAGGTCACGGTGCGCGCGGCAAAGCATGAGGTATACAATGCGCGCCATCGTGATTTAGCTCAAAAAAGGTGCGTCATGCAGCCCTTCGTCATTGCTCCATCGATTCTCTCCGCCGACTTCGCCCGCTTGGGTGAGGAAGTGGACAAGGTTTTGGCCGCCGGTGCCGACTTCGTGCACTTCGACGTCATGGACAACCACTACGTGCCCAACCTGACCATCGGCCCGATGGTTTGCGCGGCGCTGCGCAAGTACGGCATTACCGCGCCGATCGATGCGCACCTGATGGTCAGCCCAGTGGACCGCATCGTCGGTGACTTCATCGAGGCCGGCGCGACCTATATCACCTTCCACCCGGAAGCCACGCTGCACGTCGATCGCACGCTGCAACTGATCCGCGAAGGCGGCTGCAAGGCGGGCCTGGTGTTCAACCCGGCCACCCCGCTGAGCGTGCTTGAGTACGTGATGGACAAGGTCGACATGGTCTTGCTGATGAGCGTCAACCCGGGCTTCGGCGGGCAGAAGTTCATCCCCGGCACGCTGAACAAGCTGCGCGAAGCGCGTGCGCTGATTGACGCTTCGGGCCGTGATATCCGCCTCGAGATCGACGGTGGGGTCAACGTCAACAACATCCGCGAAATCGCTGCGGCGGGCGCCGACACCTTTGTAGCCGGCTCGGCGATTTTCAACGCTCCGGATTACCAGGAAGTCATCGACAAGATGCGTGCCGAACTGGCGCTGGCGCGTCCATGAGCGGCTTTGAGCAGCTGTTCCCCGGCAAACTGCCACGGTTGGTGATGTTCGATCTGGACGGTACCTTGATCGACTCGGTGCCTGACCTGGCGGCCGCGGTGGACCAGATGCTGCTCAAGCTGGGGCGCAAGCCTGCAGGGATCGAGTCGGTACGCATGTGGGTCGGCAACGGCGTGCAGATGCTGGTGCGCCGTGCCTTGGCAGACAACATTGATGCCGAAGGTGTTGATGAGGTGGAGGCTGAGCACGCCCTGGAATTGTTCAACACTGCCTATGAAGACGGCCACGAGCTGACCGTGGTTTACCCCGGGGTACGCGACACGCTCAAGTGGCTGCACAAGCAGGGCGTGGAAATGGCCTTGATCACCAACAAGCCGGAGCGCTTCGTTGCGCCTTTGTTGGATCAAATGAAAATCGGCCGGTATTTCCGCTGGATCATCGGCGGCGATACCTTGCCGCAGAAAAAACCCGACCCGGCGGCGCTGTTTTTCGTGATGAAAATGGCAAATATTCCGGCCTCGCAGTCGTTGTTTGTTGGTGATTCGCGCAGTGACGTGCTGGCGGCCAAAGCCGCGGGCGTGCAGTGCGTGGCCTTGAGTTATGGCTATAACCATGGCCGGCCGATCGCCGAAGAGTTGCCGGCGCTGGTGATTGATGACCTGCGCCTGCTAATCCCCGGTTGCTTGGGAGCGGGCGCTGAGATAACGTTGCCCGACATCGAATCAACCCCTTCTGGAAATTCCATCGTGGTGGTCACTCGCAAACTCTGGATGAAAGTCATCAAGGCCCTGGCCCGCTGGCGTTGGCGCGCCTGACTGATTCTGGCCGCGCATTGCGGCACGTTTGCACACCTGACTGTTAGACCCTCAAGCCACGAGGCACCTCATGATCCGCGAAGAATTCCTGCGTTTGGCCGCTGCCGGCTACAACCGTATTCCCATGGCCTGCGAAACCCTGGCCGACTTCGACACGCCGCTGTCGATCTACCTGAAACTGGCCGACGAGCCCAACTCCTATCTGTTGGAATCGGTACAGGGCGGCGAGAAGTGGGGCCGTTACTCGATCATCGGCCTGCCGTGCCGCACCGTCATGCGGGTTCACGACCACCACGTGAGCATCACCCACGACGGCGTCGAGATCGAAAGCCATGACGTGGAAGACCCGCTGGCGTTCGTCGAAGCCTTTAAGGCGCGTTATAACGTGCCGACCATTGCTGGCCTGCCGCGTTTTAACGGTGGCCTGGTCGGTTACTTCGGCTACGACTGCGTGCGTTACGTGGAAAAGCGCTTGGGCAAATGCCCGAACCCGGACCCGCTGGGCGTGCCGGACATTTTGCTGATGGTCTCCGACGCGGTGGTGGTGTTCGACAACCTTGCCGGCAAGATGCATGCGATTGTGCTCGCCGACCCGTCCCAGGCGGATGCGTTCGAACAAGGCCAGGCCAGCCTCGAAGCCTTGCTGGAAAAACTGCGCCAGCCGATCACCCCGCGTCGCGGCCTGGACCTCAGCCGTCCGCCGGCCGCCGACCCGATCTTTCGTTCCAGCTTTACCCAGAATGACTACGAGCGCGCGGTTGATACCATCAAGGAATACATCCTCGCCGGTGACTGCATGCAGGTCGTGCCGTCGCAACGGATGTCCATCGACTTCAAAGCCGCGCCGATCGACCTGTACCGTGCGCTGCGCTGCTTCAACCCGACGCCTTATATGTACTTCTTCAACTTCGGCGACTTCCACGTCGTCGGCAGTTCGCCGGAAGTGCTGGTGCGGGTCGAAGACAATCTGATTACCGTGCGCCCGATCGCCGGGACTCGCCCGCGGGGCGCGACCGAAGAAGAGGATGTGGCGCTGGAAGAAGACCTGCTCAGCGACGACAAGGAAATCGCCGAGCACCTGATGCTGATTGACCTGGGTCGTAATGACACCGGGCGTGTGTCGGAAATCGGTTCGGTGAAGCTCACCGAGAAGATGGTGATCGAGCGTTATTCCAACGTGATGCACATTGTGTCCAACGTGACCGGCGAGCTGAAGGCCGGGTTGACCGCGATGGACGCACTGCGCGCGATTCTGCCGGCGGGCACCTTGTCGGGCGCGCCGAAGATCCGTGCGATGGAAATCATCGACGAACTGGAGCCGGTCAAACGTGGCGTGTACGGCGGCGCCGTGGGGTATTTCGCCTGGAACGGCAATATGGACACCGCGATTGCGATCCGTACCGCGGTGATCAAGGACGGTGAACTGCACGTGCAGGCGGGCGGCGGGATTGTGGCGGATTCGGTGCCGGCGCTTGAGTGGGAAGAAACCCTGAACAAACGCCGCGCGATGTTTCGTGCGGTGGCGTTGGCTGAGCAGACTCCGCAAAGCTAACTGTCGATCCGCATTCAACTGTGGGAGCTGGCTTGCCTGCGATAGCATCCCCTCGGTATTACTGATACACCGAGGTGTCTGCATCGCAGGCAAGCCAGCTCCCACACAAGCCAGCTTCCACAGTTGTTTTGTGGTGTGTCAGAAATCTAGGCTAACCCCCACATTGACCCCTTGCTGGGTCAGGTTGTCATCCTTCCTCACGTTATACGCCGCCCGCAGCGCCAGCTCCTGCGTGAGCTTGTGGCTCACGCCCAGGCTCAAGCGATCCGAATTGCTGCGCGGCGTGTAGCCGTCCAGTTTGAAATCGATCCCCGCCACGCTGTTGAGTGAAATCCTCACCTTCTGCGTGTCATTTTCGAACTCATGCTCGTGGGCCACTTCGCCGAACACCTGGGTTTGCGGCGTGATGCGGTAACTGCCCTGCAAGCCCGCGCCAAGGCGTTTGGAGTCGCGTTGCTGGTCGTCGAACGTCAGCGCCGTGGAGCGGCTGTCTTTTTCCGAATAGCCATCGACCTCAACCCGCGCGTAGTCGGCGCTGATGAACGGCGACAGGTGCCAATCGCTGCCGGCCCCGGCAATGTCATAGCCCAACCGTGCGCTCAAGGCCCACAGCCAGCCGTCGGTGTCGCCTTTTTCCGAACCCTCGCTGACGCCCAGGGCGAATTTGCGCTTGAGGCTGTCGAAGTCAAGCTTGCCGGCAGTCAGCGCGGCATCGGCCCACAGGTGGTTTTCTTGATACTGCGCGAATGCAGTGCCCATGTAGCTGTTGAGCTTGTAGTCCGAATCGCTGGCACCGGCCTCAAGGGTCTGGCGATAGAGCCCGGCGGCCACACCCACGCGCCAGTTTTCATCGAGCCGGTAGCTGCCGCCGACATTCACGTTGTAACCGTTACCGTCACCGCTGGCCGAGCTGCTTTGGTCATCGAAGTCCAGATGCTGGCCGCCGCCGGCGACGATGGCGCGCCATTGCCCGACGGCTTGCCAGGCGCCGTTGTCGGCCTGCCATTGGTTGCGCAGTTCGTCCTGGTGCGCGCGCAAGGTGCCTTGGGCCATTTCCGGCAGCAAGGTCAGCTCCCAAGGCGCGGCCAGCAGCGAATAGGCGTAGTCGGCGATCAAGCGTTGCCCGGCGATGGTGGGGTGCACCGAGTCGTTGTAGATCAGCTTGGTCGGGTCGGGGTTGGTGCCGCCAATCCCGTAGGTTGCGTTGGCGGTGCAGCCGTTGCCGCTGAAGCAGGTACCGGTAAGGTTCTGGCCGGTGGCCAAGCCAAAGCGCGCGGGGTCGGCGAAGGTTTCTTTCAGCAACAGCGGAATATTCAGCGGGATGACCTGGGCGTCGATCTGCGACAGGCGCTGTACCAGCGACTGGTTAAAAATGTTGCTCAGGGCCGAACTCGATGCCTGCAACGGCGTGCCGTTGATGGCCGGGGTCAGGCCCAGGTCGGGCAGCATCCACACCATGATGTAGCGTGCGCCGGCCTGTTGCAGGGCTTGGGCGCTGTCGGCCAGGCGCCCACCGGCGGCGACGGCCTGGCCCGGGCTGAGCACGCGGCCCTGGAGGAAATCATTGCCGCCGCCGGAGAGGAAATACAGCGCATTGGGGTCGGCAAGGCCGCCGTTCGCCGGCAGGTAACCCTGACGACTGCGCAATACGGTGCCGCCGCCGGGGTTGCCGGGTGGGATCGCCGCGTTGGAGACCGAGGTGATGGAGTCCAGAATGTTGTCGGTGCGGTAGCCACCGACCGCCCAGTTATTCCCGTCCGGCAAGCCTTGTGCTGCGCGGACCGGCGAGGTGGAGGCGTTCAAGTCGTTGGGCGCGACGCCCAGCTTTGCGCCCAGCAAGGTTGAGGAAACCAGGCCGTAATCGCCCTGAAACGTTGGGCCGGTGCGGTTGGTAAAGCGCAAGGTGGCCCCATTCGAACCATCGGGGAACTGGCCAGCATCCGCCAGGCTGTCGCCGAACACCACCATGGTTGAGTACGGCGAGGAGGCTGCAAAAGCCTGTGCGCAAGCCAATGACAGAAGGCAGCCGGCGAGGGGCGCGAACAACGGTGCTCTGAGCATGCAAAAATTCCATTTAGTTGTTTTTGTATCGGAAGCGAAACACTGACAATGTATTCAGGCTTTTCCGTTAAGAAAACAGTTTTTTCCTATAAAGACTCTGTAGCGATTCCCCCGTATTCGCTGCTCCATATTGCACCGCTGGCGAGGCTACGTTACTGTGCCCCAACGTATGAATGAGACCCTCCCCGTGTTGATCATCAGCAAACTCTTGATGCGAGTAGTCAAGGCACACGCCCGTTGGCGTTGGCGCGCCTGACATTTTCTCTGCCGGCCCGGCCGGACCTGTACCGATTTGCCTTCTTCACCCTGTGTTCGACGCCCCTTGCTGCTAACCCCGGCAACCGGAACGTGCGTCTGGCAGCGGGTCACTCTTCTGGAAGGCGGTCATTCGAAATCAGTGAATTCAAGAGGTTTGAACCCACATGTTGCTGATGATTGATAACTACGATTCCTTTACCTACAACGTTGTGCAGTACTTGGGCGAGCTCGGTGCCGAGGTTAAAGTCGTGCGCAACGATGAACTGACGGTCGCCGAAATCGCCGCGTTGAACCCCGAACGCATTGTGGTTTCGCCCGGCCCCTGCACGCCGACCGAGGCGGGCATCTCCCTCGAAGCCATCCAGTATTTCGCCGGCAAATTGCCGATCCTCGGCGTGTGCCTGGGCCACCAGTCCATCGGCCAGGCCTTTGGTGGTGATGTGGTGCGTGCGCGCCAGGTGATGCACGGCAAGACCAGCCCGGTGTTTCATAGAGACCTGGGCGTTTTCCACGGCCTGAACCTGCCGGTCACCGTGACGCGTTACCACTCGCTGGTGGTCAAGCGTGAAACCTTGCCGGAATGCCTGGAGCTGACCGCCTGGACCCAGTTGGAAGACGGCTCGATCGACGAGATCATGGGCCTGCGCCACAAGACACTGAATATCGAAGGGGTGCAATTTCACCCTGAATCGATCCTGACCGAGCAGGGCTACGAGCTGTTCGCCAACTTTCTCAAGCAAAGCGGCGGCACGCGCTAAGGACTTTCCATGGATATCAAGACTGCCCTGAGCCGTATCGTCGGCCACCTCGACCTGAGCACCGCCGAAATGAGCGATGTGATGCGCGAGATCATGACCGGCCAATGCACTGACGCGCAGATCGGCGCGTTCATGATGGCCATGCGCATGAAGAGCGAGAGCATCGACGAAATCGTCGGTGCCGTTTCCGTCATGCGCGAGCTGGCGGACAAGGTCGAACTCAACACCCTCGACGGCGTGGTCGATGTGGTCGGCACCGGCGGTGACGGTGCGAATATTTTCAACGTGTCGACCGCCGCATCCTTTGTGGTCGCGGCGGCCGGTTGCACCGTGGCCAAGCACGGTAACCGTGCGGTTTCCGGCAAAAGCGGCAGCGCCGACTTGCTGGAAGCGGCTGGGATCTACCTGAACCTCACGCCAGTACAAGTGGCGCGCTGCATCGACAGCGTCGGCATTGGCTTCATGTTTGCCCAGTCCCACCACGGCGCGATGAAATATGCCGCCGGCCCGCGCAAGGACCTCGGTCTGCGCACCCTGTTCAACATGCTCGGCCCGCTTACGAATCCGGCCGGTGTAAAACATCAAGTCGTCGGTGTGTTCAGCCAGGCACTGTGCCGGCCATTGGCCGAAGTCTTGCAGCGCCTGGGGAGCAAGCATGTGTTGGTGGTGCATTCCAAAGATGGCCTGGACGAATTCAGCCTGGCAGCACCGACCTTTGTGGCAGAACTGAAGAATGACCAGGTCACTGAGTATTGGGTCGAACCTGAAGACCTCGGCATGAAAAGCCAGAGTTTGCATGGCCTGTCGGTTGAAAGCCCGGCGGCCTCGCTGGAGCTGATTCGCGACGCCTTGGGGCGTCGCAAGACTGAAAACGGCCAGAAAGCCGCCGAGATGATTGTGCTTAACGCGGGTGCGGCGCTGTATGCCGCCGATCACGCCTACAGTCTTAAAGAGGGCGTGGCCCTCGCACACGATGCATTGCACACCGGGCTCGCTCGCGAGAAGCTCGAAGAACTGGGTGCCTTTACTGCGGTGTTCAAGATGGAGAATGAAGGATGAGTGTTCCGACCGTTCTGGAAAAGATCCTGGCCCGCAAAGCCGAAGAAGTCGCTGAGCGCCGTGCGCGTGTCAGCCTGGCCGAGCTGGAAGCTCAGGCGAAACTGGCCGACGCTCCGCGCGGCTTCGCCAATGCCTTGATCGCCCAGGCCAAGCTCAAGCAGCCGGCCGTGATCGCCGAGGTCAAGAAGGCCTCGCCGAGCAAAGGTGTGATCCGCGAGCACTTTGTGCCGGCCGAGATTGCTGCCAGTTATGAGAAGGGCGGCGCGACGTGCCTGTCGGTGCTGACCGATATTGACTATTTCCAGGGTTCCGATCTGTTCCTGCAACAGGCGCGCGCGGCGTGCAAGTTGCCGGTGATCCGCAAGGATTTCATGGTCGACCCGTACCAGATCGTCGAAGCCCGTGCCTTGGGCGCCGACTGCGTGCTGCTGATCGTCTCCGCCCTGGATGACGTAAAGATGGCCGAGTTGGCGGCCGTGGCCAAAAGCGTTGGCCTGGATGTGCTGGTGGAAGTGCACGACGGTGATGAGCTGGAACGCGCCCTGAAAACCCTCGACACACCGCTGGTGGGGGTCAACAACCGTAACCTGCACACGTTTGAAGTCAGCCTGGAAAACACCCTCGACCTGCTGCCGCGCATTCCGCGCGACCGCCTGGTAATTACCGAGAGTGGCATCGTCAACCGTGCCGACGTGGAACTGATGGAAATCAGTGGGGTGTACTCGTTCCTGGTGGGCGAGACGTTCATGCGTGCCGAGAACCCGGGGGCGGAATTGCAGCGACTGTTCTTCCCGGAGCGTGGTGGTGCGGTGAGCGGTTCGACCCTGGATTAACCTGAAACACGGTCAAAAATGTGGGAGCTGGCTTGCCTGCGATAGCATCACCTCGGTATTACTGATACACCGAGGTGTCTGCATCGCAGGCAAGCCAGCTCCCACATTTGTTTTGTGTTTATCCAGATAGATAGGTGTTCGATGACTCAGCCAGTAAGAATGACGGTTGAAGCTGGGCTTGCCGCCGAGCAAACCTTGCTGGCGGCCGTTAGCGCCGGTGAGCAGCCATACGGCCTGCTGTTCTGGCAACCGAGCGATCAAGCCTTGGTCATGCCGCGCCGTCTAAGTCGGTTGCCGGCCTTTGAAACCGCCAGCAAAATCTCTGCCGACGCCGGTTGGCCGGTACTGCTGCGCGAAACCGGTGGTGAGCCGGTGCCGCAGTCGGCCGCGACCGTCAATATCGCCCTGGTTTATGCGCCACCGCGCAGCGAAGGTGATCAGGGACGCATCGAAATGGGCTACCTGCGTTTGTGCCAGCCGATCTGCGATTTACTGATCGAACTGGGCGGCGATGCTTCTGTGGGTGAAATCGACGGCGCGTTCTGCGACGGTCGCTACAACGTCAACCTCAATGGCCGCAAGATGGTCGGCACTGCCCAGCGCTGGCGGCAAAGCGGCGGCCGCCCGGTAGGGTTGGTGCACGGTGCCATGCTGCTGGATAACGACCGCGACGAACTGATTGCGGCGGTCAATCGCTTCAATGAAGCCTGTGGCCTCGACCAGCGCGTGCGCGCTGACAGCCATATTGCGCTGCACGAAGCCTTCCCCGCGCCGGATGCGATCACCCGGCTGGATGCCTCGTACCGTCGGATGCTGGCCAATTTCCTGCCGGCTTAACGCGTACCAAACACCACCATCGTCTTGCCTTTGACGTGCACCAGGTTGCGCTCTTCCAGGTCTTTGAGCACGCGGCCGACCATCTCCCGTGAGCAGCCGACAATGCGCCCGATTTCCTGGCGCGTGACCTTGATTTGCATGCCATCGGGGTGAGTCATGGCGTCGGGCTGCTTGCACAGTTCCAGCAAGCACCGGGCAACGCGGCCGGTGACGTCAAAGAAGGCCAGGTCGCCGACTTTACGGGTGGTATCGCGCAGGCGCTGGGCGATCTGGCCGCTCAATGCATAGAGAATGTCCGGGTCGTGCTGGGCGAGTTCGCGAAATTTCGTATAGCTGATCTCGGCGACTTCGCATTCGACCTTGGCGCGCACCCAGGCACTGCGTTCCTGTTCTTTGCCGGCCTGTTCGAATAACCCAAGCTCTCCAAAGAAATCCCCGGTGTTGAGGTAGGCGATGATCATCTCGCGGCCGTCTTCATCCTCGATCAGGATGGTGACGGAGCCCTTGATGATGAAGAACAGTGTTTCGGAACGTTCGCCTGCACAAATGATGTTGTGCTTGACCGGGTAGCGCCGGCGTTGGCAGTGCATCAACAGCTTGTCGAGATTCTTGATTTTGGGTGTGGGAGTAAGAGCAACCATGGTTGTATCCCGAAAAGACTGCGCAGTGTAATTGGAGTTATTTTTTATCCAGCGGTATCAGCATTGATACACGCCGTACAAAGGATGGCAATGCGCCATTGAATTGGCGCCAGCTTACCAGACACATTCTGACTCGATCAGCGAATTTACTGACTAAACGCTGTCATTGATCGCTTTCATGAGAGGCGCTGCGGGTTCGAGGGCCTGTGCTAAGCTGGCGACCCTTTTTTAGCAGTGGAGTCTGGGCGATGAAGGCACGCATCCAATGGGCGGGCGAGGCCATGTTCCTCGGTGAGTCGGGCAGTGGCCATGTTGTGGTGATGGACGGCCCGCCGGAAGCCGGTGGCCGTAACCTGGGTGTACGCCCGATGGAAATGCTCCTGCTGGGTGTCGGCGGTTGCAGCAATTTCGACGTGGTCAGCATCCTGAAGAAGTCCCGCCAGGCGGTGGAGAGCTGCGAAGCTTTTCTGGAAGCTGAACGCGCCACAGAAGATCCCAAAGTGTTTACCAGGATCCACATGCATTTTGTGGTGAAGGGGCGGGCGTTGAAGGAAGCTCAGGTCAAGCGTGCCATCGAGCTGTCGGCAGAGAAGTATTGCTCGGCCTCGATCATGCTCGGCGCGGCCGGTGTGGCGATCACCCATGATTACGAGATTATTGAGCTGGGCTGATTGCGGATCGGCCAATGAAAAGGGCGCCTGATGGCGCCCTTTTTTGCTTTTTAGATTCGGTACGTGCTTTTGGTCATGACCTTGGCCAACAAACTCATGCCAAACCGCACCGGCGCCGGGAAGCGGAAACCGCCGGCATCCAGCGCGCTGTCTGCGTGATGTGCTTCATCAATGCGCATCTGCTCAAGAATCGCCCGAGACTTTTCGTCTTCGGCCGGCAGTTGCTCCAGGTGTTCATCCAGGTGCTTGCACACTTGATGCTCGGTGGCCGCGACGAAACCCAGGCTGACCTTGTCGCTGATCAGGCCGGCGGCGGCGCCGATGCCGAACGACAGGCCGTAAAACAGCGGGTTCAGTACGCTGGGGTGGCTGCCCAGCTGGCGAATGCGTTGTTCGCACCAGGCCAGGTGATCGATTTCTTCTTCGGCCGCGTGCTCCATGGCTGCACGTACCTGTGGCAGCTTGGCGGTCAGCGCCTGGCCCTGGTACAGCGCCTGGGCGCAGACTTCGCCGGTATGGTTGATGCGCATCAGGCCGGCGACGTGGCGGGTGTCGGTCTCGCTCAGTTGTGCGTCCGGCTGCACGATGGCGGGCGATGGGCGGTACGGTTGGCCGCTGAACGGCAACAGCGTGCGCATGGCCATGTCGGCTTGCAGCAACAGACGATCAATCGGCGAGTAGTGACGTTGGGTAGTCATGCTGACCTCCGGGAAGAATCTCGGCGGCCAGTTTACCGCAAGAGAGGGTGAAGCGTTTGCGCTGAGTCAAGGGCATGGCGTCGCAGCCTGCGGCCGCGACCCAATGTGGCGGCTGTATCAGCCCGGCGGCCAGTTCATCTGGCGCTGACCCAACACGTGCATATGAATGTGATAAACGGTCTGCCCGCCGTCTTCGTTGCAATTCATGACCACGCGAAAACCTTTCTCGCAGCCTTGTTCCACGGCCAGACGCTGGGCAGTGAACAGGATGTGGCCTGCCAGGGCTTTGTCTTCTTCCGTCAGGTCATTGAGGGTGCGGATCGGTTTTTTCGGAATGACCAGAAAATGCACGGGTGCCATCGGGGCGATGTCGTGGAAGGCGAGGACCTGGTCATCTTCATAGATGATCTTCGCCGGTATTTCCCGGTTGATGATCTTGGTGAACAGAGTATCCACAGCTGTTTCTCCATGGTGAAAGTGCAGGGGAGTTTACCCACGCGGTCAGCGCGGGAGATAGGCTTTGTTGATGGCGCCGGCGATCTTGCGGGTCAGCCAGCGTGGGCTGAAACGCGGGCTAAAGGCCAGCCAGCGGTTACGTCGACCGGGAATGATGATGGCTTTGTTTTTTTCCAGCGCGCGCACGGTATAGAGCGCGACTTCTTCCGGGCGCATCAGTTGTGCGCTGCGGTCGAGCTTGGCAGTGTCCATCTGTGCGGTGCCGAAAAACGCGGTGCGCGTCGGGCCTGGGCACAGGACCGAAACCTTGATGCCACTGGTTTTCAATTCTTCGCGCAAGCCTTCGGAGAAGTGCAGCACATACGCCTTGCTGGCGTAGTAGCTGCTCATCCAGGGGCCAGGCTGAAAGGCTGCAACCGAGGCCACGTTGAGTATCTGCCCGCCGCCATGCAGGGCCATCGCGTTGCCAAGGGCGTGGCACATACGCGTGAGGGCCAGTACGTTGACTTCGATCAGGTCCTGCTCGGTCATCCAGTCCTGGGCCAGGAATGGCCCGCTGGTGCCCATGCCGGCGCAGTTGACCAGCAGGTCGATCTGCCGCTCGCCTTCCTCAAGTTCCAGCAAGAACCCGGACAAACGCAGCGGCTCGCCCAGGTCGCAGGCACGAAACAGCACCTCGACGCCGAAGCGCTGAGTCAATTCGATTGCGATGCTTTCCAACTGATCACGCTGGCGGGCCACCAGAATCAAGCTGCGGCCGCGACGGGCGAGGGCTTCGGCCAAGGCCAGGCCGATGCCGCTGGAGGCGCCGGTGATCAGAGCGTAACGGGTCATGCCTTTCTCCATCGCAACGCCGCCGGGCCTGTGACACAGGCGTCACAGGCGGGCGGGCGTTTCTTTACTGTTCCGGAGAGTCTACAGGTTCGGCCGTGTCGTCAGCACTCTGCGCTGCTTCTTCATCAACGATCACGCTCTGGTCGGTGTCGTCATCCGCGTTGATGGAGCTGCTTTCGTAGCTGCTGTCCATGTTGGCTTCGAGCTGGTTCAGGTAGCCGTTCATGCCCAGTGTGACCACGATGGCAAGCAGCACCGGAATGAACGCCAGCCACAGGGTAGCCAGCACTTTCACTGCTGTGGAGTTGCGTGGCGGAGGAGGACCGTATTGGTTGGCGCCTGAATTGCCCGGAAGTACCAGCAGCAAGATCGGGAAAACGCTGTTGACCAGCGGCACCAGGTTCAGCAGGTACAACCAGCCGGACCACCCCAGGTCGTGCAGGCGTTGCACGCCGATTTGCACGCTGACCCAGACAATCGCAACAAACAACGCCAGACCCGTCAGCACGCCGAAAATAGTAGCCAGCGTGGGCGAAGCAGTCGCGATGGCGAAGCCTGCGGTGGAAAGAATGCCGCCTGCGACCAGCATCGCAATGGTCAGCACCAGTGTCCATGCCAGATAACGCAGGCGACCGATACGCCCGTGGATGGTGAACACTTTGAGGGTTGAGAACTCGTCTTGATACTCACCCACCGCGGCACGTGGCGGCGCATAGGGCGAAGCGGCGGGACGCGAGAAGTCGGAAGCGCCGGCATCGGTCTCGTGAGTTTCAGCCAGGCTGAAGGCCACCGGCTGCTCTTCTTCGATACGTGCATCAACCCCGGCATTTTTCAGCGCAGTGAGGTAGGTTTCGGCATCGCTGCGCGACAGGTCGCGCTTGAGCGCAACCGGGCGGCCGGTGAAGAGCTTTTCGATGGCGGCGACATCGCTTTTGAACAGCTCGGCGAGGTTGAGCTTGGCGGTGGTGCTTTCGACACCCGGGAGCAAGGTCCCATCAAACACAATCTTGAAACGGTTGTCGCTCATGCGGGCATCCTTGTCACTTGATCAGGAAGGAGAAATGCAGGCCGGCTCTTTGGCGGGCCTGTCGGTGTCAGCGTGGCCAGTGTAACTGCGCAGCGTGCTCACGTGCCTTGCGATATTCGGCATCCAGGCGTGCAACGAGTTCATCGACGCCTGGAAGGTCATCAATCTCACCGACGCCCTGGCCAGCGGACCATACCGTTTTCCAGGCCTTGGCCTCGTCGCTTAACGGTTTGAGCTTGGAACCGAAGTTGACTTCGCCTTTACCTTGCAGGGCGGCGAGGTCGAAACCGGCGTTTTCCAGGCTCTGGCGCATAAAGCTGGCGGGCACGCCGGAGACAGCGGGAGTGTGCACGATGTCGGCGGCGCGCGATGTGAGCAGCATCTCCTTATAGGCATCCGGGGCGTGGCTTTCAGTGGTGCCGATAAACCGCGTGCCGAAATAGGCGAGGTCTGCGCCGAGCAATTGGGCGGCGAGAACTTCGTGGCCGTGGTTGAGGCAACCCGCTAAAAGCAGGGTTTTGTCGAAGAACTGGCGAATCTCGGCAATCAGCGCGAACGGGCTCCAGGTGCCGGCATGCCCACCGGCGCCCGCAGCCACAGCGATCAGCCCATCCACACCAGCTTCAGCCGCTTTCTCGGCATGGCGTCGGGTGGTGACGTCATGAAAGACCAGGCCGCCGTAACTGTGCACGGCGTCCACCAGCTCTTTAACGGCACCCAGGCTGGTGATGACGATCGGCACTTTGTGCTCGACGCAGATCGCCAGGTCAGCTTCCAGCCGTGGGTTGCTGTTGTGCACGATCAGGTTCACGGCATACGGCGCGGGGTTATCCAGTTGCGCCAGGCCTGCTTCGATTTCTTCCAGCCAGGCCTTGAAAC
This sequence comes from Pseudomonas fluorescens, assembly GCF_002022275.1. Taxonomy (GTDB): domain Bacteria; phylum Pseudomonadota; class Gammaproteobacteria; order Pseudomonadales; family Pseudomonadaceae; genus Aquipseudomonas; species Aquipseudomonas fluorescens_AJ. Next base: position 6,435 of record NZ_MSDF01000014.1, on the reverse strand, counting down.
CACTGCTTTCGCGTTGGTTGAGCGCCGGGAAGCTCCCGACCACCCCATTGCGACAGCACGCGAGGACCAGTTGCGGGTTGGAAATCAAAAACATCGGCGCCACCACGACAGGCAGGCGCAGACGTTGTTCAAGCAGAGCGGGCAGCGACATTGGAGGTACCCCGTGTGATTGAAATTAGAACGGTTTGACCACGACCAAAATTACGATAGCCAGCAATATCAGAACCGGCACTTCATTGAACCAGCGATAAAAGACATGGCTGCGGGTGTTTTCGCCACGGGCAAAGCGTTTTACCTGTGCGCCGCACATGTGGTGGTAGCCGATCAGCACGACCACGAGGGTCAGCTTGGCGTGGATCCAGGCGCCGGTTTGGAAAATGCTCGGGTTCAGGTAGATCAACCAGATGCCGAAGACCAGGCTGGCGATCATCGCCGGGCCCATGATGCCCCGGTACAACTTGCGCTCCATGAGGCTGAAGCGTTCCTTGCTGACGGTGTCCTCGCTTTGCGCGTGGTAGACGAACAGGCGCGGCAGGTAAAACAGCGCGGCAAACCAGCAGACAATGCTGACGATATGAAAGGCTTTGACCCATAGATAAAGCATTTTTAGTTATTCCCAGGTTCACGGTAACTGAAGATAGTAGTGGCTCATGCGCCCGCACGTCACGTTGACGGTTGTCGCAGGACGATACGGCCCCTATTATCGACGGCTTTCCAGTGGGTTCGTTGAGGGCAGGTTTATGGTCAAGGTCGGTATCGTCGGCGGCACGGGTTACACCGGTGTCGAATTGCTGCGTCTGTTGGCTCAGCATCCGCAAGCTGAGGTAGTGGTTATCACCTCCCGATCCGAGGCCGGACTGGCCGTGGCCGATATGTACCCGAACCTGCGAGGCCACTATGACGGCCTGGCGTTCAGCGTGCCGGACATCAAGACCCTGGGTGCCTGTGATGTGGTGTTCTTCGCCACGCCGCACGGTGTTGCTCATGCGTTGGCTGGCGAACTGCTGGCTGCGGGCACCAAGGTCATCGACTTGTCCGCCGACTTCCGCCTGCAGGATGCTGATGAGTGGGCCAAGTGGTACGGCCAGCCGCATGGTGCGCCTGAGTTGTTGGAGGAGGCGGTTTACGGCCTGCCGGAAGTCAACCGTGAGCAGATCCAGCAAGCGCGCCTGATCGCCGTGCCGGGTTGCTATCCAACCGCCACCCAGCTGGGCTTTTTGCCATTGCTCGAAGCCGGTCTGGCGGATACCTCGCGTTTGATTGCTGACTGCAAGTCGGGCGTGAGCGGTGCCGGTCGTGGCGCGGCTGTAGGTTCGTTGTACTCCGAGACGTCGGAAAGCATGAAGGCCTACGCAGTAAAAGGGCATCGTCACTTGCCGGAAATCCGCCAGGGCTTGCGTCGCGCCGCCGGTAAGGACGTGGGGCTGACCTTCGTGCCGCACCTGACGCCGATGATCCGTGGCATTCACTCCACGCTCTACGCCACCGTGGTTGATCGCTCGGTTGATCTGCAGGCGCTGTTTGAAAAGCGTTATGCCAACGAGCCGTTCGTCGACGTAATGCCGGCCGGCAGCCACCCGGAAACCCGCAGCGTACGCGGTGCCAACGTGTGCCGGATTGCCGTGCACCGTCCGCAGGATGGCGACCTGGTGGTGGTACTGTCCGTCATCGATAATTTGGTCAAGGGCGCGTCGGGCCAGGCGGTGCAGAACATGAACATTCTGTTCGGCCTGGACGAGAAGCTGGGCCTGTCCCACGCGGGCATGCTGCCTTAAGCGTTCTGTGTTGATGCGCAAAAGGCCCGTTGATCGGGCCTTTTGTGTTTTTAATGGCGGCAACGCAGATTGATATACCGTAACAATAGTTGACCGCTTTTCTAGGAGAAGCGGATAATGCCCGCCATTACGCATATGGCGGCGGTACGCCGGGAGATTATCAGCATGAGCGTTGAGTCCTTCACCCCCACGGCTTTGCAATTCACCCACGGTGCTGCGCACAAGGTGAAGAGCCTGGTCGATGAAGAGGGTAATGATCGCTTGAAGCTGCGCGTATTTGTTACGGGCGGCGGTTGTTCAGGATTTCAGTACGGTTTTACCTTCGATGAAGACGTGGCCGACGACGACACTATTGTCGAGCGCGAGGGCGTAAGCCTGGTTGTGGATCCGATGAGCTTCCAATACCTGGCAGGTGCCGAGGTGGATTACCAGGAAGGTCTGGAAGGTTCGCGCTTCGTGATCAAGAACCCGAATGCCACCACTACTTGTGGTTGCGGGTCTTCGTTCTCGATCTGATCGATAGCCTGATTCACAAGGCATAAAAAAACGCCGCTTGGCTGTGAGGCCAAGCGGCGTTTTGCCGTCTGTGATTCAGGCGGGGTAGATCGCGCCCAGTACTCGAAGCCCGCGTGCGCCAGTGACGCTGGGGCGGTTGGCGGCGATGCCTTCGAGGCAGCAATGGGCCAGCCAGGCGAAGGCCATGGCTTCGACCCAATCCGGGTCTACGCCGTAGCTGGCAGTGCTGTTGACTTGGGTGGACGGCAGCAGCGCGGCCAAGCGGTTCATCAGCGTGGCGTTATGCGCGCCGCCGCCGCAGATCAGCAAGGTTTCAGTCTCCGATTGCGCAGATTGCAGAGACTCAACGATGGTCAGCGCAGTCAGTTCCAGCAGGGTTGCCTGTACATCCTGGGGCTGAAACGATGGCAGTCTGCCGAGGTGCTGTTGCAACCAGCTCAAGTTGAACACTTCACGCCCGGTGCTCTTAGGGCCCGTGGTCTGGAAGAACGGGTCGCTGAGCAGGGCGCTGAGTAGCTGAGGTTCGATCCTGCCGCTGGCCGCCCATTGGCCGTCACGATCAAAGTGCTCGCCACGCTGATGATGGATCCAGGCATCCAGCAGGACATTACCTGGGCCGCAATCGAAGCCGGCGACAGGTTTGCCGGTCTCGATCAGGCTGAGGTTGCTGAAGCCGCCAACATTAAGTACGGCGCGGTTGCCGGTGCGCTCGCCAAATAACGCTTCATGGAAGGCTGGTACCAAAGGCGCGCCTTGGCCGCCGGCGGCCACGTCGCGACTGCGGAAGTCGCTGACCACGGTGATGCCGGTCAGCTCGGTGAGCAGCGCCGGGTTGCCGATCTGCACGGTGAAACCGCGTGCCGGTTCATGACGAATGGTCTGCCCATGGCTGCCAATCGCGCGAATGTCTTGTGGCTTGAGGTTCTGCTGCTCCAGCAAGGCGCCGATGCCTTGCGCTGCGAGTGTCACCCAGTGTTGCTGGGCAACCGCCGAGCGGGCGATCTCGTCCGGGCCGCTGGCGCACAGGCCAAGCAGCTCGGCGCGCAGGCTCTCCGGCATGGGAATGTAGTGGGTGGCGATCAGATTGATCGCCGGGTCTTGTTCGATCAGGGCGATATCCAGGCCATCAAGGCTGGTCCCGGACATCACACCTATATAGCGCGGCATGGCTCAGCGCTTCGCCGAAGCCAGCAGGGTGGAACGCTCCTGGTCCATGCGTGCCATCAACGGTTGGCTCTGCTGGAGGAAGCGCGCGCGTTCAGCCTTGGCGATCGGGTCAGCCATTGGCAGTTTCTGGCCCAGCGGGTCGACATGGACGCCGTTGACCTGGAACTCATAGTGCAAGTGAGGACCGGTGGAGAGGCCAGTGGTGCCGATATAGCCAATCACCTGGCCTTGCTTCACGTTACTGCCGGTCGACACGCCCTTGGCGAAGCCTTGCATGTGGCCATACAGCGTGCGGTAAGTGTTGCCGTGCTGGATGATCACGGTATTGCCATAGCCGCCACGACGGCCAGCCAACAGCACCTTGCCATCACCTGCCGCCTTGATTGGCGTGCCACGCGGGGCAGCATAGTCGACGCCTTTGTGGGCACGGATTTTGTTCAGGATGGGATGCTTGCGCCCCATGGAGAAACGCGAGCTGATGCGGGCGAAGTCCACCGGCGTACGAATGAATGCCTTGCGCATGCTGTTGCCGTCGGCGGTGTAGTAGCTGCTGTTGCCTTGTTTGTTGGTGTAGCGAACGGCGGTGTAGGTCTTGCCACGGTTGGTGAAGCGCGCGGAAAGAATGGCGCCGGTGCCGACCACTTTGCCGTTGGCGACTTTCTGCTCGTAGATCACGTCGAATTCGTCACCCTGGCGGATGTCCTGGGCGAAGTCGATGTCGTAGCCAAACACGCTGGCCATGTCCATGGTCATGCTGTGGGACAAGCCGGCGCGGGCAGCAGACTGCGACAGCGAGCTGTTGATTACGCCGTGCACGTAGGCGGAGCGCATCACCGGTTTGGTGGTGACGCGGTTGAAGGCAAACCCTTTGGTGCCTTTGGTCAGGGTGATGCTTTCAAGGTCGCTGACGCTGCTGTGCAGGTTGTTCAGCTGGCCGTCGGGTGTCAGTTCAAATTCAAGCTTCTGGCCATGTTTGAGTTGAGTGAACTGCTTGGCTTGTTTATCGCTGGCCAGCACCTCATTAACAGTAGCGGCGGGCAGGCCGACCTTCTCGAACAGCGTTGAGAGTGTGTCGCCTTTGGCCACGATCACTTCGCGGTGCTGAGGGTTTTTGGCGACGGCCGGTGCAGGCTGTTCCTCAGCGGCCTGTTTAGTGTCTTCGGGCGTGCTTTCTATCTGTGCAAACGGGGATTCTGCTGGTGCGTTTGTGGCTTGTTGCGCGTCGGAAGCGTCTTGATCTTGTGTCAGTTGTTCAACTGGACTTTCCAGGTCAAGGCTCAGGGATGTTCGTTTGGCTTCTACGTCACTGGAAGGGAATACCAGGAGTGCCAGGCTGAGAAGAGCGGCGATACCACTTGCAGCGAGCAGGTGGGTCTTCGGGTAAAGCGGCGGCGCTTTAGACGGTTCTGTGGTCATAAGTAATTTTGACTTTGAAGATGAAATGGAAAAGATGAATGACATGATGAAGATGAAATAACTGTATAAAATATAACCAAATCATCTGTGGTGCAAGCTCGCGAACGCTGGGCTTGCTGAACGGTGTCCGTGCGCAGGGCAAAACTTGTAATTAGTCCCTGATCTTGTATGGTTGGTTCCCTTTTGAATCTGAGCCTTGCGGGTCTGTTATGAAGTCGGTTGAAGAGCAGCTAGCGCTGATAAAACGTGGTGCGGAAGAACTGTTGGTCGAAGCTGAGCTGATCGAAAAGCTCAAGCGTGGCCAACCCCTGCGTATCAAGGCCGGCTTTGATCCGACGGCGCCGGATCTGCACCTGGGTCATACCGTGCTTATTAATAAGCTGCGTCAGTTCCAGGAGCTGGGGCATCAGGTCATCTTCCTTATAGGTGACTTCACCGGGATGATCGGTGATCCGAGTGGCAAGAGCGCAACGCGTCCGCCGCTGACCCGTGAGCAGGTTCTCGACAATGCCGAGACCTACAAGACCCAGGTATTCAAGATTCTTGATCCGGCCAAGACCGAGGTGGCGTTCAACTCCACCTGGATGGACCAGATGGGGCCGGCTGACTTCATTCGCCTGACTTCCCAGTACACCGTTGCGCGCATGCTTGAGCGTGATGACTTCGATAAGCGCTACTCCACCAATCAGCCAATCGCTATTCACGAGTTCCTTTACCCGCTGGTTCAGGGGTATGACTCGGTCGCATTGCGCGCGGACGTTGAGCTGGGCGGTACCGATCAGAAGTTCAACCTGCTGATGGGGCGCGAGCTGCAGCGTGCGTATGGGCAAGAGGCCCAGTGCATTCTGACCATGCCGTTGCTGGAAGGGTTGGATGGCGTCAAGAAGATGTCCAAGTCTTTGGGTAACTATGTCGGTATCCAGGAAGCGCCGGGCGTAATGTACGGCAAGCTTGTCTCGATTCCGGATGCGCTGATGTGGCGTTACTTCGAGCTGTTGAGCTTCCGCTCGATGGATGAGATTGATGCGCTGCGTGCTGATGTAGAGGCGGGTGCCAATCCGCGTGACGTGAAGATCAAGCTGGCTGAAGAGATCGTAGCGCGCTTCCATGGTGAAGAGGCTGCGGCGAACGCTCACCGTGCTGCGGGTAACCGTATGAAGGATGGCGAGCTGCCGGACGATCTGCCGGAGATCGAGCTGAGCGCTGCGGAAGCAATGCCGATTGCTGCTGTCCTTAATAAGGCAGGCCTGGTGAAGAACTCGGCGGTTGCACGTGACCTGTTGAGTTCCGGTGGTGTGCGTATAGATGGTGAGGTTGTGGATCGCACCTTTATATACGAGCTGGGCGCGACTCACGTTTGCCAGGCCGGCAAGAAGGCATTTGCGCGTATTACGCTCAAATCCGAATAAAACTGAAATTAGGTGTTGACGGCGTTTTATATCTGTCTATAATTCGCCCCACTTCCGGCGCAGTCGAAACGGAAAACTCCTTGGTAAACAAAGAGTTACGCAAGATTCGACAGCGAGTTGCTTCAGTTCATCGAAGCCCAGAAGGAGTTGGT
>NZ_MSDF01000002.1 GCF_002022275.1 Pseudomonas fluorescens | reverse complement strand
AGGGCGGAACCCATATCAGCCATGACCCAAATAACGGATATGTACTCAACAAAGACATGCATACACACCGATGGTTTACCGCACGCTTATACTCCCCCCCTGGCGATCAACCTATCCAAACCAACCGGAATCCCCCATGAGCACCACTCTCCCCATCCCCCCCACGCGCAAGCCCGTCGCGCCGTTGCTCGCTTTCATCATCCTGGTACTCGGCGCCCTGTTCCTGCAAAACACTGTCGACTCACGCCAGGTACTGTTGCTGGTAGTCGGCGCCGCGCTGGGCCTGACCCTCTACCACGCCGCGTTCGGCTTCACCTCCGCCTGGCGCGTATTCATCAACGACCGTCGTGGCGCCGGCCTGCGCGCGCAGATGGTGATGCTGGCAGTGGCGGTATTACTGTTCTTCCCGGCTCTGGGCGCCGGCACATTATTCGGCCAGCCAGTGGTCGGGCTCGTGGCGCCGGCCGGGATCTCAGTGGTATTCGGTGCATTCATCTTCGGCATCGGCATGCAATTGGGTGGAGGCTGTGCATCAGGCACCCTGTTCACCGTCGGCGGCGGCAATGCGCGGATGCTGGTGACGCTGTTGTTCTTTATCTGCGGTTCATTGATCGCCACCCACCATGTGGATTGGTGGTTCGCGCTGCCGGCGTTTCCGGCGGTGTCCATCGTCAAGAGCTTCGGCGTGATGCCGGCGCTGGGACTGAGCCTGGTGGTGTTCGCGCTGATTGCCTGGGTCACGGTTCGCCTGGAAAAGCGCCGTCATGGCCAACTGGAAGAGGGCGTGAGCAGCGAACACACCGGCCTGCGCCGTTTCCTGCGCGGGCCTTGGCCGCTGGTGTGGGGTGCCATCGGCTTGGCGCTGCTCAACTACGCGACGTTGGCCCTGGCCGGGCGGCCGTGGGGCATTACGTCGGCGTTCGCGCTGTGGGGCGCCAAAGTGGCGAGCGGTTTGGGGGTGGACGTGGCCAGCTGGGCGTTCTGGCAAATGCCTGGCAATGCCAAGGCCCTTGCCGCGCCGGTGTGGGAAGACATCACCAGCGTGATGGACGTGGGCATCATCCTCGGCGCCTTGTTGGCCGCAGGCCTAGCCGGGCGTTTTGCGCCGAGCCTGAAAATTCCGGCGCGCTCGCTGGCGGCGGCGGTGATCGGCGGCCTGCTGCTGGGCTATGGCTCGCGCCTGGCCTATGGTTGCAACAATTTCAGCGGCATTGCCTCGGGCAGCCTGCATGGCTGGGTATGGCTGGTGGCGGCGTTTATCGGCAACAGCGTGGGCGTGCGCTTGCGACCCTTCTTCTTTGCGGGCGAACGGCAGCAGGTGGCGTTGAGCGGTTGCTGAGCGGTTAAACCTCTAGCAGTAGGGTACCAGGATGATTCGAGAGTTAAGAACCTTTGTATCCGCCGCCCGGCGCGGCACCTTTGCCGCTGCCGGGCAGCAGGTCGGGCTGACGCAGTCGGCGGTGAGCGCGCAGATCAAGCACCTTGAGGACGCGCTGGGGGTCAAGCTGTTCGACCGCACCGGCCGCTCGGCCACGCTCAATGCCGCCGGGCAGCGAGCGGTGCCGCTGGCGGAGGAGATCCTCGATATTTTCTCGCGCATGGGCACCCCCGACAGCGCCAACAACTTTCACGGCTCATTGCGTATCGGCGCTATTGGCAGCGTGCAGACCGGCATCCTGCCAGAGGCGCTGGTGGCCCTCAAACAACGCGCGCCTTTTATCGAAGTCAGCCTGGTGCCCGGCGTGTCGCTGAACCTGCTTAGCCAGGTAGATGCCGGCGAGCTGGACCTGGCGATCATGATCCACCCGCCGTTCAGCCTGCCCAAAGACCTGAATATCGAAGTCATCGCGCGTGAGCCCTTTGTGCTGATCACCGCAAAGGACGTGGAGGGCGATGACCCCCTGCAGATCCTGCGTGAGCAACCCTTTGTGCGGTACGACCGCGGCTCCTTTGGCGGTCGCCAGGTCACGCAGTTTCTAAAGGAGCAAAAGATCCAGACCCGGCAAACCCTTGAACTCGACGAGCTGGACGCCATCGTCAAGATGGTGCGCAGCGGCCTCGGGGTTTCACTGGTGCCCCTGGCAGGTTTGTGGCTGGAACACGGCAGCGACGTGCGGGTTTTGCGATTGGATAAACTCACTTTCTATCGCGAAATCGTCTTGCTGACCAAGTACACCCAGCGCCAACTGCCGCTCTTCGCGTTGTTCAGGTCGTGCGTCATGGAAGTGCTGGGTGCGCCGAAATAGCGCGCGAGCATCGAAATTATTGAGGCTCAGGGCGAAAGATATGCGCTTTATCCGCAAGGGTTTCTGGTGAAGAATCGAGTTCTAACCAACAGAACTTGCAGGTAACCGCCGTGAGCCTTTCACCCTTTCATTTAGCGATCCCCGTGTACGACCTCGCCGCCGCTCGCCACTTTTACGGCGACGTGTTTGGCCTCTCGGAAGGCCGCTCCAGCGCGCAATGGGTGGACTTCGATTTTTACGGCCACCAACTGGTGATCCACGAACACCCCAAGACCGAATCCCAGGAGTCGGTGCACTCCAACCCCGTGGACGGGCACAACGTGCCGGTCCCGCATTTCGGCATCATCTTGCAGTGGGATCAGTGGGAAGCCCTGGCTGACCGGCTGCGTGCCCGCGAGACTCAATTCGTGATCGAACCCTACATCCGCTTCCAGGGCCAGGTCGGCGAGCAAGCCACCATGTTCCTGTTTGACCCCTGCGGCAACGCTCTGGAATTCAAGGCGTTCAAGGACATGAGCCTGCTGTTCGCCAAGTAACGGTTACCCGCGCGACCGTCGCCAACAGAGCGACGGCGTTAACAATACGTGAAGCCTGACCGGGCGGATCTTCATGCCTGCCGCCTGCGAGAAACGACGTTATGTCCGACGTTCACTGTGAAGTGCGTGAGCCGGTACGGCCGGTGCGTGCCGAGCCGTATTGGCGGTTTGAGCCGTGCGGTGACTGCTGCATCGTGGTGGTGTTTGCCACGGTGTTCAGTGCCCAGGCAAATCGCCGGGCGGTAGCGTTCAGTGCCACCCTGCATGACCGGTTGGCGCGTGGCTCTCTCGCGGGTATCACGGATATCATCCCGGCGATGGTGTCGGTGGGCATTCACTATTCCCCGACCCTCTTCGCCGCACGTTATCCCGAATTGATGCCGTATGACGCGGTTGTCGAGCTGCTCGACAGCGCCCTGACACGCCTGCAAAACACGCCGCCCACAACGCCCAAGCGCTTGGATATTCCGGTGTGTTATGAGGGCGACTGCGCGCCGGACCTGCTGGAAATTGCCAGCGCATGTGCCATGAGCCCGAGCGAAGTGATTGCCGCGCACAGCGCACAGTGGGTGGATGTGCTGATGGTGGGCTTTGCGCCGGGCCATCCGTATATCGGCATGCACGACCCCGCGCTGAAACTGTCGCGCCGGGCCGTGCCGCGTACGCGGGTGCTGCAGGGCAGTGTGGGCTTGGCCAACTGCCAGAGCGTGATTTACCCCGCGGACTTACCGGGCGGCTGGAACATTGTCGGGCGCACACCGTTAACGATGTTCAGCCCCGCCAACGAGCCGCCGTGCCTGCTGACGGGCGGCGATCAAGTGCGCTTTGTGCCGATCACCGCCCGTGAGTTTGAGCTTATGACGGGAGAGCAGTCATGAGCATCCACGTGATTCGGCCCGGGTTGTTCTCCGCCTTTCAAGACACCGGTCGCGTCGGCTTCCAGCATTGGGGCGTGCCGGTCAATGGCGCCATGGACCCTGACGCCCATGCGCTGGCGAACCTGCTGGTGGGCAACCCGACCACGGCGGCAACCCTGGAAATGACGATTCAAGGCCCGATGCTGTGCTTTCAAGCCAAGGCATTGATCGCCCTGGCCGGCGCCGATCTGGGTGCAAGCCTGGACGGTATTGCGCTGAAACCGGGGCATGCCGCCCATGTAAAGCCGGGTGCCACGTTGCGTTTTGAAAAGCGCGAATACGGCGCGCGCGCCTACCTGGCTGTCAGCGGTGGTTACGTGCTCGAACCTGTGATGAACAGCTGCAGCACCTATAGCCGGGGCGGCTTTGGCGGGCTGTGCGGGCGGGCGCTGAAAGCGGGGGATGTGCTCCCGATCAGTTCGTCATTTGCCAACCCGCCGCGTTTGACTGTTCCTGCCGCGCTGCGGTTTGCCGCAGCCACCCAGCCCGTGACCGTCCGGGTGCTTCAGGGGCGCGAATGGGCCGACTTCAGCGAAACGGCCCGGCATGACTTTCTGCATGAGCCCTACCAGATGACGGCCGCCTCGGACCGCATGGGTTACCGCTTGGACGGCGCTGCTCTGGACCTGACGCAGCCCAGGCAGTTGCTGTCGGAAAGTGTCACGTTCGGCACCGTGCAGGTGCCGGCTGGCGGCCAGCCCATCGTGCTGATGGCGGACCGGCAAACCACCGGCGGCTACCCCCGGATCGCCCAGGTGGCGAGTGTGGATTTGCCCAGGCTGGCGCAATTGATGCCCGGCGATGAAGTTCGATTTTCAATGATTGATATGCGCACGGCGCAGGCGCTGTTCATTGCGCGTGCACGCCTGCTGAAACGGCTGGAGGCCGCCCACTAGCCACACACATCGCTACCCAATAATAAAAACAGGAGCGCTTCAACATGAGTCAGACCCCTTTCAGAATTCCTACTGTCGAGCATTAAAACCTTTCGGTTACCGATGGGTTTACTTCTGGGTGGAGCAATCCACCTCAACAACTCAAATGACCAACGGTCAGAGTGGAAGGTGTTTATGTCTCGCGTGTTCACTACTTCAGCCCCGTCAGTGCGTGTCGAACCAGCCGCTACAACGGTTGAAAGCAGCTCCGCCAAAATTGCCAGACGTGCAGCCATTGCTGCCGCTACAGGCACGGCGGTGGAGTATTACGAGTTCGGTGTGTACGGCTTCATGGCGACGATCATCGCGCCGTTATTCTTTCCCAGTGACAACGCCGCCGCGGCCTTGCTGGCGACGCTGGCGGTGTTTGGCAGCGCGTTTTTGATCCGGCCTCTGGGCGGGATTTTGCTCGGTCGCCTGGCGGACCGTATTGGCCGACGCAAAGTCTTGTTAAGCACGGTGATCGGAATGGGCACTGCGACGGCAGCGATCGGGCTGTTACCGACGTCGGCCCAGGTGGGCATTGTTGCACCGATTCTGCTGGTGCTCATCCGCCTGGCCCAGGGCTTTTTTGCAGGCGGTGAAGTGATCGGTGCGGCGGCGTTTCTGGCCGAGTCATCGCCCAAAGGTCGGCGCGGTTTTTACGGCGCGTTCACCCCGGTCGGCGTGGCGATTGGCGGGTCGATGGCCGCGATTATCTGCGGCATCACCACCGGCCTGGTCGATGCAGAGCAACTGCAAGCCTGGGCGTGGCGCATTCCGTTTTTCCTCGCCATCCCCTTGGTGATCTTCTCTTGCATCATGCGTCACAACGTTGAAGAAACGCCTGAGTTCAAAGCCTTTCTTGCCGTGGAGAAACCGCCCACGGCGCCGGTCAGGGAAGTACTCACGCAGAACCTTCCGGCGGTGCTGCGCGTGGTGGTGTTCGCCTTCGCGCAGAATGCCGGGTACTACATCGGCCTGGTGTTCATGAACATCTACCTGACCACCTACCTGCACTTTGAAAAGGCAAAAATCTATTGGGTTATCGCCGGCATCAGCCTGTGCATGGCAGCAATGATGCCGTTCTGGGGCGGTTTGTCCGATCGCATCGGGCGCAAGAAGGCATTGACCATCGGCTTTGTCGGCTACGCCGTGCTGGTGATCCCGATGATGGTGCTGATGAACAACAGCAGCCTGTTGATTGCGGTCATCGCGTTTTTTGTGGCGACGCTGCCGATGCCGGTTATCCAGTCCGTGGGCTATCCCACCTATGCCGAACAGTTCCCGACCCGCGTTCGTTACACGGGCATGGCGATCAGCATCAACCTGGGCGCGATCCTGGGCGGCGGCATTACGCCTTACATCGTCACCTCGTTGATCGGCTCGACCGGCAATCTGCTGGTGCCGGGGTTCTTCATGGCAGGGGCGGCAGTGTGTGCACTGCTGGCGTTGACCACATTGCGGGAAACCTCGCAGGGCGAACTTAGACGTTGATACCGAATGTCCGAATCGGTCCTGAAGTGGTCCGGCTTGCGTGTGTCAGCCGGCAGGTAACGTCCCTACCATGGCGTGCATCAGCCTTTCAAATGCACGCCAAGAGGACTCACCATGAGCCGCAAAGCCCTGATCGTTATCGATGCCCAGCATTCCTTTCGTCATTCCACCTACTGGTCCGAAAACGACCTGCCGGGTTACCTGGAAAAACAACAGGCCCTGATCGATGGTTGTGTTCAACAAGGCATCCCGGTGGTACAAGTTTTCCATGTTGAAGAACGGGGGCATTTTTCCATGGCATCGGGCAACGTCAGGACCTTGAGCGAGTTGTCGATCAACCCTGAGCTGATCATTCACAAGCATTTCCATAGCGCCTTTGCCGGCACGCCCCTGGCCGCTCGCCTGACGGAGATGGGCGTCACGTCGCTGATCATCAGCGGCATTCGTACAGAGCAATGTTGCGAAACCACCACGCGCCAGGCTTCGGACAGCGGTTTCAGCGTGGATTTTGTCAGCGAAGCCACGCTGACGTTCCCCATGACCCACGCACGCACTGGCCGGGTGTATACGCCAGCGGAGATCCGCGAGCGCACGGAGTTGGTCCTGGAACAGCGTTTTGCGCGTATCGTCACCGTCGCCCAGGCCCTGGAGAGTTGACCCCGTGAGCGTGCCGGTGCTGTTCGTATTGTTGCCGAACGTGCTGATGCTGGACCTTGCCGGCCCGGCCGAAGTGCTGCGCCTGGCCGCGCAAATTGAAGACCCGGCGGCTGTCGATTTCGACTTGCAATACGTCAGCCCGGTGGAGGCGCTGCACACCTCCATTGGCTTGCCGCTGGGCGGTCTGGCGCCACTGCCGCAACGCCTCGCGCCCGGTACGCTGGTGGTGCTGGTCGGCTCCACCTCGAAGGTGACGAAAGCCCGTCAGCGCGCGTTTGAATCGGCCAGCAATCAGCTGGTGCAGTGGCTGCAAAACGTCTTCGCGCCCTCGGGGGAGCGGCTGGTGTGCGTGTGCGCGGCGGCGTTGACTGCCGCCCGCGCCGGTTTGCTTGACGGTCGCCAGTGCACCACGCACCACGCGTTGTGCGAAACATTGCAGGCCATGGCGCCCGCCGCGCGGGTGCTGGAAAACCGGCTGTATGTGACTGACGGCCCCGTCAGTTGCAGCGCCGGGGTCACGGCGGGGATCGATCTGATGCTGCACCTGGTCGCCGAACTCGCCGGGCCTAGGCTGGCCAGCGCGGTGGCGCGGGACATGGTGGTGTACATGCGTCGCAGCGGTGCTGATCCACAGTTGTCGCCGTGGACCTGGGGGCGCAATCACCTGCACCCGGCGGTGCATCGTGTGCAGGACGCCGTCGCCGCCGCGCCCTGCGAGGCCTGGACGGTCACGCGCCTGGCCGACCTGGCCTGCACCAGCAGCCGCCATCTGGCGCGGTTATTCCACGAGCACGTGGGTGTCAGCCCCCTTGATTACCTGCACCGGCTGCGCTTGGCCGTGGCCCGTGAGTTACTGGCCGAGTCAAGCCTGGACATGGAATCGGTGGCTGAACGCGCAGGTTTTGGTTCGGCGCGTCACTTGCGGCGTATCTGGGGAAAATTTGAAACGGGCACGCCTTCAGCTGGGCGTGTCGCCGGTGTCGGCTGAGTCTAGAGCGGGCTCGGCGGCCAGTTTCAGACGGTCGGCTTTGCTGATGTAGATGTCCTTGTTTTTCGGCGCCAGTTTGGCGCTGGCCTTTTTGGCTTTGGCCTTGAAGAGCTGCTGCAGTTTCTTTTGGCGATTCATGGGTGGCTACTCAACGGGTAATGGTTTGAATGATATCAGCGTCAGTCCCTGCGTTGTGGAGTCGATACAGGCTTAAGCTCACCGGCAGTGTTGTGCGCTTATCGATGCAATCGGCTCCCCGATGGCGCCAGCCTGGCGTGAGGGGCGGGCGCATTCCCGAAAAGAATAAATACTATTCCCCCAGCTCCTCTACTGTGCAAATCCCGGATGGACAATGCTTGTTCAACGGTTCGCAGGTCCGCCCCGGCGGCGGCTCTGGGGTCCCTTGAATCATCCCGTTGGCATTGTTCTACAGGTAGCGTTATGCACAGCAAACGAGTGACACGAGAGCAGGTACTTGAAGCCAGCAAGGGCATGTTGCAGAAGCAGTTTTATGCGGTCTTTTCAACGCCGGCCAACGGTATTGAAGCCGTCATGGACAACCTGCATGAACACCTTGAACACCAATGCAAGATAGAGCGCGACGGCATTCTGGTCGCCGCCGGCCCGCATTGGAGCGACGACGAGCAGTACTGGGATGGCGACGGCCTATTCATCATTCGTGCGACCTCAATTGAACAGGCCAACAGCATTGCCGCGCAGGACCCGATGCATCAATGCGGCGCCCGCACGTTTTCCATTCGCCCCTGGCTGGTCAATGAAGGGCGACTGAACCTGAGCATTGAATTTTCGACCGGGAAATTCACATTGAGCTAATCCTCGCCTGGCGATTCACGTCAAGTCGATACACCTCCCATTACCCCGTCACTTCAGGAATTGATCATGACCCTTCAAGCAAAACTTGATGCCTTCAACGCTGACTTCGTGGCCGGCAAACCGCCCTACAATGCGCCGCCTCAGGTTCACGGGGTGATGAAACGCGCCACCGCCGAACTGATTGCCAGCGGCCAGGCCGAACGCGCATTGAAAGTCGGCGACAAAGCGCCTGAGTTCACCCTTAACGACCCCGATGGCAACCTCGTTTCCTCGGTAGCCCTGTTGGCCAAAGGCCCGCTGGTTATCACCTTCTACCGCGGCGTGTGGTGCCCGTACTGCAACATGGAACTGCAAGCGCTCGAAAGCGCCTTGCCGGGGTTCCGTGAGCTGGGCGCAAACCTGGTGGCGATCTCGCCGCAAAACAACGTCAACAGCCGTAAATCGGTGCGCGAGAATCACCTGAGCTTCCCGATCCTGTCCGACACCTTGAGCGATGTCGCCGCGGCATTCGGCTTGCGTTTCACGCTGCCGGACTACCTGGTGGACCTGTACAAATCATTCGGCAATGACTTGCCCGCCTTCAACAACAACCCGTCCTGGGAGTTGCCGATGCCGGCCCGTTACGTTGTCGGGCAGGACGGCGTGATCACTTACGCGGAGGTCAACCCGGACTACACCCAGCGCCCGGACCCTTCCGAGTTGCTGCCTGCGTTGCGCGGTTAAGCAAAGCACCGTTGTGGCGAGCGGGCCTGTTGTGGCAAGTGAGTTTGTTGTGGCAGTCGGTCTTGTTGTGGCGAGCGGGCTTGCCCCGCGTTGGGCTGCGAAGCGGCCCTGAAACCTGACCGCGCGGTGTATCAGTTGCACCGTGTTGTGTTGATTGGGAGCGCTTCGCACTCCAACGCGGGCAAGCCCGCTCGCCACAACAAGCCCGCTCGCCACAGGGGTGATTCACACCCGGATGTTTGCCACCAGTTGCTCCACATAGTCGGCAAATGCGCGGGCTTTGGCGCTTGCCATGCGCCCGGTCGGGAAGATCGCCCACAGGTGCATTTCCGGCAAGTCCCAGTCTTGCAGCACCGCCACTACTTCGCCGCTCACCAGTTCGGGCCCGAACACCCATTCCGACGAGACCGTGAGGCTGTAGTCCGACAATACCGCCGTGCGTATGCCCTCGGCGGCGCTCATCCGTAGGCGGCCGCTCAACGTGACCGCCTGCTCAACGTCGCCTTTCTTGAATACCCATGAAGCGCCCCCGGCGCCGATCATGTAGATCACTGCCTCGTAACCGGTCAGCTCTGCGGGCGACTGCGGTACGCCGTACCGTTGAAGATAAGCCGGCGTGGCGATCACCCGTCGCCGGCACTGGCCGATCTTTCTCGCGGTGAAGTTCGAGTCGCTGAGGTTGCCCATGCGCAGGGCCACATCGGTGCCTTCCTCAATCAGGTTCATTGAGCGGTCATCCAGGCGCACATCCACGTCGAGCAAGGGGTGCCTGTCGAGGAAACCGCTCAGGTAGGGAAGGATGTAGAGTCGCGCGAACGTCACGGTGGTGGACACCCGCAAGGTCCCCGCCAGCCCGGTGGCCGCCCCGCGCGCAAGCAGTTCGGCTTCGTTGGCGTTTTCGATGACCTTCTTGGCCTGCTCAAAATACAGCAGGCCGGCTTCGGTAGGCGACAAGCCGCGCGTTGACCGGCTGAGCAGACGAACACCCAAGTGCTCCTCAAGCTGAGCGATGTTTTTTGAAACAGCAGGCTGGCCGACGTGCAGACGCCGGGCCGCTGCCGAAAAAGAACCGGTCTCTACCACGTAGACAAAGGTTTCCATCGCCGCCAGCCGATCCATTTTATTCCCCGTTGGAATGACTCATCTCACGGCCAGCAGTCTGCCGGTAATGCTGCGCGGCGTGCAAAATTTTTCTGTCGGTTCCGACGCTTGAGCCAGCGGCTACGTGTTGCCCCTCTCAGCGCATGGTCTCGGCCTCGGCCCAGCATTTCTCTATCCAGTCGCCCAGGGCTTTGACGCGCTTGGCTTCGTATCGATTGCTCAGCCGCACCAGGTGAACCGGCAGGCCGGACATTCCCCATTCCGGCAACAGCTCCACCAGTTCCCCCGAGCTGATGCCTTGCTGGAACAACCAGCGGGGGCCTGAATGAATCCCCGCGCCTTGCCTGACGGCTTCGAGGATGGCACCGACATTATTAAGGTAGAAGACGCCGTGCAGCTCCACGCTTATTTCCTTGCCGTCCTTGCTCAGCCTGAGCCGGGTTCTGTGCCTGTCCTGCCCCAGGGAATACAAGATCGCACGATGCGTGGTCAGGTCCTCGGGTTTTTGCGGCTTACCGTATGCCTGGACGTAGGCACGGCTTGCGCACAAGACATTGGGCATGCTGCCTATCTTTCGGGCGACCAGGTCTGACACCGACAGCTCGCCGACCCTGAGGGCCAAATCGATCGCTTCGCTTCTCAGGTCGAGCCTTGAATCCGACAGCACCAGGTCGATCAAAATTTGCGGGTGCAGTTTCTGAAAGGACGTGAGCCACGACACCAAATGCCTTTCACCGAAGTTGACGGGCGCCGTGATCCGGATCGTGCCGGCGATCAGCGGCGAGGCGCCATCGAGGTCCGCGATGACGCCTTCCATCTCGGCAATCAATGGCCTCATCTGCTCGTAGGCCCTGGATCCCGCCTCCGTCAATGTGACCTGGCGCGTCGTTCGGTTGAGCAACCTGACGTTGAGGCGTTTCTCCAGCGAGGAAATCCTTCGGCTGGCCGACGATGGCTCCAGATCCTGGTCGTCAGCCGCTTTTGTGATGCTACCTCTTTCGACTATTCGGAAGAAAAGGTGCCATAGCGAAATGTCATCATTCATGCAGAAACCGCAATTCTCTTTTGATTTTTGTAGCCTTCCTGTGCACTTATCCCTCAAATACTATCCCCCGTCTACAGCATAGGGATGGTGAGGAAGTACGCATGGAAGCGCAGCAAGACTCCACACGGCGCGCATTGGTCTTACTTGCGGTGTGTACCGCAGGCTTGATTTTGCCGCTCGAGTACACGGGGCCTGCGATGGCTTTAGCCGCCATTGGCGCTGATCTTGGGGGCAGCCCTGTCGCACTTTCCTGGGTTGTGAACGCCTTTGCACTGAGCTTTGGCAGCGCCATCATGGCCGCCGGTACCCTCGCGGACCTGTATGGCCGCAAGAAAATGTTTTGCTGGGGGATTGGCAGCTTCACCATCCTGTCCGTCATTGTGAGCTGCGCGCAGGACGTCGTGTTTCTGGACCTGATGAGAGGGCTGCAGGGGGTCTCGGCCGCGCTGACCATGGCCGGAGGTTCCTCCACCCTCGCACAGGAATACGAGGGGCACGCGAGAACCAAGGCGTTCGGTTTACTGGGGACGGCGTTCGGCCTCGGCCTGGCATTTGGCCCCGTCATTTCCGGTGTGATGGTGGAGTTCTTCAACTGGCGAGCCGTGTTCCTGCTGGGCGCGGTCTTCGGTGGTCTGGCTTGGCTATTGGCTGCCCCCCGGATGCGCGAGACCTCTGACCCGGATGCGCGTCACCTGGATTGGGCAGGCGTCCTGACCTTCAGTGCGATGCTGGTGACGCTGACATTCGCGATCATGCAAATTCCCGAGCATGGCTTGAAAAGCTTCACGGTCCTCGCCCTGCTGGCGGCGGCCGTCTTTTTACTGGCGCTGTTCATCCGGGTAGAGCGGCGCCAATTGCGCCCCATGCTCGACCTCTCGCTGTTCGCAGACAGCCGGTTTGTGGGGGTGCAGTTACTGCCGATCGCGACCGCGCTCAGTTTCATCGTCCTGCTGATTCTCCTGCCACTGCGCTTTGTCAGCGTAGAGGAACTGAGCACCGGGCGTGCCGGGCTGCTGATGATGGCGCTCTCCGTGCCCATGCTCATTGTGCCGTTCCTCTCCTCACTGATGGCTCGCTACATCGCCGCAGCCAACCTGTGCTTTGTCGGCCTGATGATGGCCGGCATCGGTCTCATCTGGCTGGCGGGTGTTGACGTCGGCGCCAGCTGGGTCGCCCTTGGCTTGCCGATGTTGCTGATTGGTGTGGGCTCTGCGATCCCGTGGGGCCTGATGGACGACCTCTCGATCAAGGTCGTCTCGGTGGAACGCGCAGGCATGGCTACCGGCATTTTCACCACCATGCGTGCCTGCGGGGAAGCCATCTGCGTCGCTGCAGCCCTGGCCGTGCTGAACAGCTTGCTTCAGGGCCAGCTTCAAGGCGACCTGGCCGGTCACGCCGCTGCCGCTGTGGCCGCCGAGCTTGCGACCGGGACGCTGGATGCCGCGCAGGCGGGTGCCCATCCGATGACCCGCGAAGCGCTTATGGACACGTATAGCGAGGCGTTCAAAACCCTGACCTACGGCCTGGCGGCGCTGACACTGGCAGCCGCATTGATCAGTCGCTGGGCGCTCCGCGAGCTCTCTATCACGCGCGCCACAACTGCCGAGCCTCGCACGGGTCGGTAGAGCGCCCTTCGCCAGATCAATCGCCCTATAAGGAAGTCATGATGGAACGTGACACACACTCTGCTGGCCAGCTCAAACTGGTCCCGATCTCCCGTGCCCTGGAGGGAGCCTCAGAAGGCTGCTCGGAGCAAATGGTTGAAATCGCCCGATGGTGCCAGTCCTATCTGTGCAACCCCCATCCGGAGCTGGGTCGAACAGGGGTCGTGTGCCCCTGGACACCACCCTCGATCAAGCGCGAGACGTTTTGGCTGGTCGACATCCACTTCGCCGGCCGGGACGAAGAGGCCGTTTGCCAAGACATTCTGACGCTGATAGATGCCTTCAAGGGCAACGCCCCCCAGGACGGCAACGCCAGTCAGTTCAAGGCCATCGTGGGTGTCCTGCATGGGCTGGATGATCCGGAGCAAGTCAATCACTACCACGCTCTGCTCAAGCTGCGATTCCTGTCTGCGGGCCTGATGCTCGGCGAGTTTTACTCGTTGTGCCCCAAGCCCGGCCTGCGAAGCGACGCCTTCAACCCGCTTTGCTCTCCGGTTCCGCTGCTGGTGGTGCGTGAGATGGTTGAGCTGGACATCGCCTTCCTCGCAGACCAACCCCAATTTGTCGAAGCCTACCTGCGTACCCACGGTGCCCGGGCCAAGGTCGGTATCAACTCCGTTTTGCACCAGGAAGACCGCCTCAGCCTCAGCAATGAGCACATGGCCGTCCTTCGCCAAATCGTCGCCAGCTGATTGCAGCCCTACACCATTCGCCCAAGCCATTGGAGGCCACAGAAATGCCAGTCCGTATGCCAGAACCCTTCCGTATAAAAATGGTAGAGCCCCTGAAGACCACCACGCGCGAATACCGGGAACAGGCGTTGCGTGAGGCAGGCCTGAACCCGTTTCTGCTGCGTGCGGAAGATGTCTTCATCGACCTGCTGACCGACAGCGGTACCGGCGCCATGAGTGACCGACAATGGGCCGCCATGATGAGTGCCGATGAATCCTATGCCGGCAGCAAAAGCTTTTTTCGGTTGAGAGATACGGTTGAGCGGCTGTTCGGCTACCCCTACACGATTCCTGTTCACCAGGGGCGGGGCGCCGAGCAGATTCTGTTCCCTTGCCTGGTCGAACGCGCCAAAAAACGCGGCGCGACGGCGCCCATCTTCATCTCCAACCATCACTTCGATACCACCAAGGCTCACGTCGAAATCGCCGGGGCAAGCGTTAAAAACCTGATTTGCCCGGCGGCCCTGAATACCGCCGTGCACGACGACTGGAAGGGCAATTTCGACCTCGAGGCACTGGCCTCAGAGATCGAATTGACCGGCGCGCAGCAGATCGCGGCGGTTGTCATCACCATTACCTGCAACAGCGTGGGTGGCCAGCCGGTGGCGATGGACAATATCCGCGATGCCGCATCCATGGCGCGCCAGCACGGTATTCCGGTGGTGATCGACGCGGCCCGCTTTTCGGAAAATGCCTACTTCATCAAACAACGGGATGCGAAGTACCGCGACAAGAGCATTTCGGCGATTGTTCGCGAGATGTTTGATTACGCCGACATTTTCACAATGAGCGCGAAAAAGGACGCGATGGTCAACATCGGTGGCTTGTGCTGCTTCCGAAGCGATCAGGCGTTGTTCCAGGCCGCTCAACTGCGTTGCGTGCCGATGGAAGGGTTTATCACCTACGGCGGCCTGGCGGGCCGGGACCTCGAAGCCATGGCCGTCGGGCTTGATGAAGCCTGTGATGAACACCACCTGGCCAGCCGGATCAGCCAGGTCACGTACCTGGCAGATCGCCTGGCGGCAGCCGGTATTCCGATCCAGACACCGGTCGGTGGCCACGCGGTATTTGTCGACGCCGGCAAAATTCGTCCGGACATTGCAGGCCACCACTTTCCTGCACAGGTGCTGGTCAATGCGCTCTACCTGGAGAGCGGTGTGCGCGCCACGGAAATTGGGTCGCTGATGATGGGTCGCCACCCCGTGACGCGCGAACAGGAACCCGCACTGTTTGAATTGATGCGCCTGACCATCCCGCGCCGAACCTACACCGACAACCACATGGATTTTGTCGCCGACTCGCTGATTGAAGTCGTGAACCGCGCGTCCACGCTGCGACCGCTCGATTTCGAGTACGAGCCGCCTGTTTTGCGTCAGTTCACGGCGCGATTCAAAGAAATTTGACCCCCCCTAACGTCAGGAAGATTTCCCATGGGCCAATTGAACACCCACATGACGGCTGTGCAGGACGCAGAACGTACGGTCGATGAGTATCTCGAACTGGCGCGAGACGTTCGCCACAAGCTGCGCGCTGAACAAGAGCTGAGCGACGCACTCGGTACTTACAGCCCGGCCATGCACGCCTGGTTCAAGGACCATGGTTTCTATCGTCTGCTGCAGCCCAAACGGTACGCAGGGCATGAGATGTCCCTGGCTGACTTTTACCGAGTCATGATTGAAATCTCCCGTGGTCATCCTGCACTGGGGTGGAACCTCACCCTGGGCGCCGCTCACAGCCTGACCTTCGCGGCCCACTGGCCCAAGGATGTGCAGGATGAAGTGTTCGGTGCCGACGGCCATTTCGTGGCCCCGCACCGGGCGTTTCCCGGAGGACGGTGCCAGCGGGTAGAGGGGGGTTACCGCGTCAGCGGCACGTTCAATTACTGCACCGGGGTCACTTACTCCACGCATGTCATCGTGACCGTACGCGACGCCGACGCCGGGCCCGACGCGCCGCCTTTGAACTGCCTGATTCCGCGCGCCGACTACACCCTGCTCGATGACTGGGGCGGCGATAAAGTGCTGGGGATGCGCGCCAGTGGTTCCAACAGCATTTGTGTCGATGAGGCCTTCGTTCCGGAACGCTGGGTGACGCCCTTTTCAGCCTTCTTTGCCAATCAGGATGTCTCGCAGGGCACCCACGGTACGAGGCTCCACGGTAACCCGCTGTACCTGGGCTACCTCATGCTGCCTTACCACGCCAACCTGTTGGCGCCGATCATCGGGGCGGCCCGGGCGGCGCTGGACGAGTACCGCGAACTGATCCTGAAACTCCCTCTGCCGTTTGCGCCGAACCGCAAACGGGCTGAAGACCCCAACTACCAGCGCGCTTACGGTCAGGCGCTGACGTTGACCGATGCGGCAGAAGCGACCCTGCTTCAAATCTGCGACAACCATAGCCGCCTCGCGCGTCGCTGGAGCCACACCCGTGAGCCGATTTCGGTCGAGCAGAACGTCAGGGCCTGGGGCGCCTTGCAGCAGGCCGGCAGGCAAGCCTGTGAAGCCATCGAACTGCTGTTCCGCACCGCCGGCACCTCCCAGGCACGCAGTGATGCCAGGCTGTTGCGTTACTTCAGCGACGCGGCCATGTACCGCGGTCACGTCGGCGCGCAGTGGGAGACCTTTTCAACCTATGTGGCCAGAGCCGAGCTAGGGCTCCCCCTGGACTTTCTTCAGCTATGAACCCTACCCGCACGCAAGGAGCGGCAATGTCCCGAACCGCACAGCAGTATTTGAATGCAATCAACGATGGTCGTGAAGTGTTCATCAATGGCGAATGCATCACCCGTCACAGCGAGCATCCAGCGTTCTCTGGGGCTGTCGCTTCAGTGGCGAAACTCTATGACTACCAGGCGAGCCATCTGGAGGAGATGACCTTCGAGACCGACAGCGGGCTGCGGGTCAGCAAGGCATGGGAGCTTCCACAGCGTCCTGACCAGCTGATAAGCCGTGCCCACGCGTCCTTGTCCTGGGCGCGTCAGAGCATGGGGTGGCTGGGCCGCAGCCCCGATCACGTGTCGTCCGCGCTGACCGGAATGATGACGCACCTGCCCGTTTTCGCGGACCACTCACCCGACCGTGCAGCCGCACTCCAGTCGTACTTCAACTATGCCCGGGATCGCGACCTTTACCTCACCTACACGATTGTGAACCCACAAGGGGACCGGTCGCGCAGCCCGGGCGAGCATGATCGCAACCTGTACCACACCCTGGGCGTGGTCAAGGAGACGGACGCCGGTGTCATCGTCAAGGGTGCCAAGATGCTGGGGACTGCCGCGGTGCTTGCCGACGAGATTCTGGTCGGGGTTCAAAACCCTCTCAAGCCTGGAGTTGATGACCGCTATGCGCTGTCGTTTGCGCTGCCTTTGAATACACCCGGGATCAAGATTCTCTCCCGTGCTTCCTATGCAGAAGGCAAGAACACCTTTGATCACCCGCTCAGCAGCCGCTTCGATGAAAACGACGCGCTGATCTACTTCGACAATGTCCTGGTGCCGTGGGAAAGGCTGTTTGTCTACGGCGACACAGGCATGTGCCGCCGGCAGTTTCACAGCACGGGCGCGGAAGTGCTCATGGACACCCAAAGCCTGGCCAGGCTGACTGCAAAACTGCATTTTCTGACTGGCCTGGCGCAACGGATGACAGAGATTACGGGCGTCAGCGACATCCCCGCAGTGCGTGAGATTCTGGGCGAGATGGCCTGCAACACACTGATGATTGAGGGGCTGTTCAAAGGGCTGATTCATTGCCCGGTGACCCACGGTGACTACGTGCTCCCCGACAAAGCCCACCTCTACATGTGCCAGGCGGTGGCGCAAACGGTCTACCCCAAATTCATTGAGTCCATTCGCAAGCTCGCCGGCGGCGGGGTGATCATGCTGCCTTCCAGCGTCGACGACCTGTACAACCCGCAAACGCGCGCGCTGATCGAACAAACGCAGTACTCGACCGTCGCCTCGCCAATCGAACGGGTGCAGATCATGAAGTTGGCGTGGGATGCCATCGGCTCGGAATTTGGCTCGCGTCACCTGCAATACGAAATGTTCTATTCCGGGCCGCATTTTGTCGCGCTCTCACGCGTGCACAGTGAGTTCGACTGGACCGCTGCCAAACAGCTCGCCACGTCTGCCTTGGCTGATAGCGCAGAGTATCAATGATACGGATGAGTCAGCAGGGCTGTTGAGCTTTAGCGAGGTTGTGAAGGCGGTGGGTCAGGCGACATCTGTTTTGGCAGTGCCGCCGCCTTCGCAGGCAAGCCAGCTCCCACATTTGATCTTCGTCGTTGGCGGGGGAATGGTCCTGCTGGCAAATTTTTTTCAAAGCCCGCAAATCCCCTGTGGAAGCTGTCGAGCTTTAGCGAGGCTGCGAAGGCGGTGGGGCAGGCGACATCTGTTTTGGCAGTGCCGCCGTCTTCGCAGGCAAGCCAGCTCCCACATTTGATCTTCATCTTTGGCGGGGAAATGGCCCTGCGGGCTGATTTTTTCCAAAGCCCGCAAGTCCCCTGTGGGAGCTGTCGAGCTTTAGCGAGGCTGCGAAGGCGGTGGGGCAGGCGACATCTGTCTCGGCAGTGCCGCCGCCTTCGCAGGCAAGCCAGCTCCCACATTTGATCTTCATTGCTGGTGGGGGGAGTGATTGGCGCGATGGCCCTGCTGGCTGATGTTTTCCAAAGCCCGCAAATCCCCTGTGGGAGCTGTCGAGCTTTAGCGAGGCTGCGAAGGCGGTGTGTCAGGCGACATCTGTTTCAGCAGTGCCGCCTCCTTCGCAGGCAAGCCAGCTCCCACATTTGATCTTCATTGCTGGCGAGGGAGTGTTTGGCGCGATGGCCCTGCTGGCAAATTTTTTTCAAAGCCCGCAAATCCCCTGTGGGAGCTGTCGAGCTTTAGCGAGGCTGCGAAGGCGGTGGGGCAGGCGGCATCTGTTTTGGCAGTGCCGCCGCTTTCGCAGGCAAGCCAGCTCCCACATTTGATCCTAAGAGAGACCGGTCACTTGGCCTGCGCCAAAAACGCTGTGATCAGCCCGATCACCTGTTGCTGAATCTCCGCCCGTGGCCGAGCGCCTTCGCCATCGCGGCAAATCATGCCGTCCCCCGGCGAGCCCTCTTCAATCAACGCAATCGCCCCCGGCTTGCATATCGACATAAAGCTGAAGTGGTTGGCGTCGCCGATAGCCACGTAGCTCGTCGAGGCTTTGGGCAGCCGTTTGGCCAGGTCGGCGGATTCCAGTTCGGCAGGCATATCCTCCGAGGGCGCGCCGCCGGCAATGATCAGCGCCGGCACCGGCAGTTTGGCCAGGCTGGCGTCGGTGAAACCACGTGACAGGCCCAGGTCCAGTGACACAATGGCGGTGACGCGTTTGTCGCTCAAGTCCGCAGCCAGATGGGCCTTCAGCGCAGGCGTAGCAGCAGGTTTCATCTCATGGTAGGCGATGCAACCGCCCAACTTCGGATGCACGTTGCAGTCCTGGCTGAACAGGTCGGGGTCGAAGCGGGCGCCGGCGATTTCCAGCGCGGTCCAGCCGCCGAGGGAATGGCCGATGACGGCAATCCGGTCTTTCGCGACCGCGCCAAACTGCTTCGGCTGCGCCAGCACGGCGTCGATCGCGCGGCTCAAATCAGCAGGGCGTTTCCATACTTGGGCGGCGGCTTGCGGGTTGCGGTCTTTGGTGGTGGTGCCCGGGTGGTTGACCGCCGCCACGATATAGCCCTTGTGCGCCAGGGCACTGGCGAGCCACACCTGTTTACCCCAATTGCCGCCGTAACCGTGAGAGAGCACGACCAACGGGTGCGCGCCCGCAACGGGCGGTGCGTCGGGCACGCCGAGAGCACCGACGAAGACCACGGTGTCAGCGATCAGCTCAGGTTTGGCGGCGGTTGTGGCGGGGTACCAAACCACCAGTTCGAGTGGGTTGTTGTTTTGTGCATCGTGAAGGGTGGCGGTGCGAAAACCGACGGGGCTATCTTCCGCGAGTGAAGGGCTAGCCAGGCACAGCAGAAGCAGGGCGGTGAGGGCGTTTTTCACTGTTGTTATCGTCCTTGATTTTTTGTCGGCGCATCATGCCCTGAAATTCAGGGCGAGCGCATCCCCCCACGTCTACAAAAAACAGGCGGCTACACGCTCGGCTTGAGCCTTTCGCCAGCCGGTAACTTTGCCGCCTCCATATAAGCCCGGCTCATACAAATAAGCTGCTGTTGAACTCCCGCCGCCCAAGTGCCGGTAATGCTTCGGTCAAACAAGGCCCTGACACTTCCAAACAGCGAAGTCAGTAACGTGAAGTTGACCGCTGTTAAATCAGCATAGTCAGCATCAACGGCCGTCGAAAACATTGCCGTGGTCATACTTTCCACGTGCTGATAAAAGTGCTCAATCAGTGCGCCGGTCTTAACATCTTCGGCAACCAAATATACGGCGCGGGTCAAGTAACACTGTGCCGTTTTTGCTTGCCAATAAGCCACCACCAAGGCTTCAGCCATGTTTCCGACGGTTGCTCCGTGTTGTTCGGCGCACGCGAAGCGCAAGCGTTCGGCCATGGCATTCAGGTGACGTTCCGTGACCGTATACAGCAGCGCTTCCTTGTTTGGAAAGTACTGATACATGGTGCCGATAGACACACCAGCCCGTTCCGCGACGGCCGTAGTGGTCAAACGGATAGGCCCCAAAACCAGAAGAACCTGAGTGGTCGCTTCGAGAATGGCCTCCACTGTGACCGTCGCACGGGCTTGAAGCGGCGTTTTACGCGGGGTCAGGCGAATCTGAGAATATGAAGCCATAAGCGAATACCCCAATTGAGGGGTGAATCATATGATGGCCCGGTGCAGTGGAGTCAACACGAAAGTCGATCTGAACGAGGCCTGCTTTCTTGCGCGTCCGGCCCGTGTCAGGGCTGTCTCCTTGCCCTGTGGCGCATGGCTGCGCGCACCGGCGCAATAACATTGTTGAACAGGAATATCAGGGTTCAAGTTTGTTGTTAGCCGTACAAGGTTCGTTGTTTAACCCAACCATGATGGATGCGTAGTTGACGACTGTGCGCGCCTTAGTGTGCGCGATAACTTAATAAGTACTGCACCCTCTTTCGATCGGTAAACGATTTAAATAACCCCCACTCCTGACGAAATAATTTCGTCATGCAAAGACTTGCGCTCATTTATTCAAAGGTAGACAACTTATGATTATTTCATCCGCGTCTGATTATCGCGAAGCCGCCAAACGCAAACTGCCGCGCTTTCTGTTTGATTACATTGACGGCGGCGCCTATGCAGAAAGTACGCTGCGGGCCAACAGTGCGGACTTGGCTGCGGTGCGTTTGCGTCAGCGCATTCTGAAAAACGTCGACAACATCAGCTTGAAAACCACGTTGTTTGGCACCGAACAAGCACTGCCGATCATCCTCAGCCCGGTGGGGCTGACCGGCATGTATGCGCGTCGCGGCGAGGTGCAGGTGGCCAAGGCTGCGCTCAACAAGGGCATCCCTTATTGTCTGTCGACCGTGTCGGTGTGTTCCATTGAAGAGGTGACGGCACGCACCGCGCAGCCACTCTGGTTCCAGCTGTACGTGCTCAAGGACCGCGGCTTCATGAAAAATGTTCTGGAGCGTGCCCAGGCCGCTGGCGTCACCACCCTCGTGTTTACCGCCGACATGCCCACCCCGGGTGCCCGCTACCGCGATGCGCATTCAGGCATGTCCGGCCCGTTCGCTGCTTCGCGACGGATTCTGCAAGCCACCACCAAGCCTGACTGGGCCTTCAATGTGGGGATCCTTGGTCGGCCTCACGACCTCGGCAACGTCTCCCGCTACCTGGGCAAAACCACGAGCCTTGAAGACTACGTGGGCTGGCTGGGCAAGAATTTCGACCCTTCCATCAGTTGGAAAGACCTGGAGTGGGTCCGTGAGTTCTGGAAGGGCCCGATGATCATCAAGGGCATTCTTGACCCCCAGGATGCCAGGGAGGCCTTGAGTTTCGGCGCCGATGGCATCGTGGTCTCCAACCACGGTGGCCGCCAGCTCGACGGGGTACCGTCCACCGCCAAGGCCCTGCCGCCGATTGCCGATGCGGTGGGGAATAACCTGACGGTATTGGTCGATTCGGGTATCCGCTCGGGGTTGGACGTGGTGCGCATGCTCGCCCTCGGCGCCAAAGCGGTGTTGCTTGGCCGCTCCACGGTGTTCGCCCTGGCTGCCGAGGGCCAGCGCGGGGTGGAAAACATGCTGGATATTTTCACTCAGGAAATGCGCGTTGCCATGACGCTGACCGGCGTGACCTCAATCGACAAGATTGACCACACCACGCTGGTCCAGGCTGAGGCGTGAGGACTGGACCATGCTCGCCTTGTTGACCCGTAAATCGTCTGCACACTTGCGCTGGCTGGAAGCGCGCGCCGCCTTGCGCCCGTTCGTCTTGAGCGATGCCGTACATGGCGGCATTGTTTGCACAGTACCGGCATTGGCCGCGGCGTATCTGCACAACCCGTTGTTGAGTTGGTCTGCGATTGCCGCGTTCTGGAGTTACCTGTCGATTCCCGGCGGCCCGTCGGCAAACCGCTGGCTGTTCGCGCTGGCCTTTGGCCTGGCCGGTGCGTTTGCAACGTGGCTGGGTGTCTGGGCGATTGCCTGGCCACCGCTGGCAATCGGGTTGGCTGCTGTGCTGGGCTTTGCGGGGGCATACGCCCAGCACAGCGACGCGCGGGTGGGTTTTCCGGCGTTACTGCTCGCAACGATCTTCGCGGTGTCCACCGCCTTTGTCGAAACAGGTGTGTTCACTGCTGCGGCCCATGCCCGCTATTTTCTGTGCGGAAGCCTGTGGGCAACCGGCTATGCATTGCTGTTACAGCGGCCCAAAACCCGTGCCCCCTTTGTTGCCGTGCGCCCATCGGTGTGGGCGATGCTGAGGGCCAACTTCACGCCCAGGTCTGAACCTTTCCTCCATGGCTTACGCGTGGCAGTGGCGGGCGCAATCGTGGTCGGGCTGGTTCAGACATGTGCCCTTAACCACGGCTACTGGATGATCCTGAGCGTGTTTTTGATCCTGCAACCCCAGGCTGCCAGCACGTTGAGAACCTGCCTCGAACGCCTGCTCGGCACGCTGTTCGGCGCAGCCATCACCGCGCTGTTGGGGTACTTCATTCATAGCCCGATGCTGCTTGCCGTGATGATTTTGCCCCTGGCCATCGGCGCCTTGATAGGCCGCGCCATCGGCTTGGTTACCTACATGGCGTTCCTGACGCCTTACATCATCGTGGTCACCCAGGTTGGCCAGTTCCATGGCTCCGAATTGGGCCTGGCGTTATTGCGCATATTCAACAGCCTGGGCGGTGCGCTGTTGGCAGTCACCATTTCGTTGCTGGTCTGCCCACGCTGGCAGGCGAGCCCGGCGGGCAAGGAGTAAACACTGGGCGCGGATGCCCGAATACGTCCCTGACTTACTCAACCACCCTTACCTCTATAAAGGAGCCAACCATGGCTGCCAATGCTGCGGATTTTTTGGTCAACACGCTTAAACACGCCGGCGTTAAACGAATATATGGCGTGGTGGGCGACTCGCTCAATGGCCTGACTGACGCGATGCGTCGCTTGGGAGAGCTGGAGTGGGTGCACATGCGCAACGAAGAGGCCGGCGCCTTTGCCGCCGGGGCAGAGGCGCATCTGACCGGCAAACTGGCTGTGTGCGCCGGCAGTTGCGGTCCCGGCAACCTGCACTTGATCAACGGCCTGTTTGACTGCCATCGCAGCGGCGTGCCCGTGCTGGCAATTGCCGCCCACATACCCAGCTCGGAAATCGGGATCGATTACTTCCAGGCCACGCACCCGGAGTCGCTGTTCAAGGACTGCAGTCATTACGTGGAATTGGTTTCGCGGGTAGAACAGCTGCCGCAAATTCTGCAACGCGCCATGCGTGTCGCTATCGCCCGGCGTGGTGTGGCCGTGGTCGTCATTCCCGGCGATATCGCCCTGGAGGCGCTGGATGCCCACGTCGCCGCCTGGCTGGTTCCCGAGCCGCCGGACGTAGTGCCCGGTGAAAACCAGCTGCGGCAGTTGGTCGAATTTCTAGAGGCTGGCCGCCGCATCACCCTGTTCTGCGGCGCGGGTTGCGCCGCAGCCCATGACGAGGTGGTGGCCTTGGCCGCGCTGCTCAAGGCGCCAATCGTGCACGCACTGCGCGGGAAGGAATACCTGGAATATGACAACCCCTACGATGTCGGCATGACCGGCCTGATCGGTTTTGCTTCCGGTTATAAAGCCATGCAAGCGTGCGACACACTCTTGCTGCTGGGCACCAATTTCCCCTATCGGCAGTTCTATCCTCAGCACGCGAGGATTGCCCAGGTTGATATCAGCCCCGAAGCGCTGGGTAACCGCTGCTCACTGGAAGTGGGCGTGTTGGGCGACATTCAGCGCACGCTGCAGCATGTGTTACTGCGCTTGAATCAGCGCACGGATACCGCGCACCTCGATGCCGCCAGGGTCGACTACGCCAAATCCCGCAAAAACTTCGATGCCCTGGCGATCCTGCGTCCCGACAGCGAAGTGATTCATCCGCAATACCTCAGCCGGCTGGTCAGCGACATGGCCAATGACGACACGGTGTTCACCTGCGACGTCGGCACGCCGACGGCCTGGGCCGCACGCTACCTGAAAATGAACGGTAAACGCCGGCTGATCGGGTCGTTCAACCATGGCTCAATGGCCAACGCCATGCTCCAATCCATCGGCGCCCAAGCAACGTATCCCGGGCGTCAGGTGATTTCATTGTCCGGCGATGGTGGCTTTGCCATGATGATGGGCGACTTCCTCACACTCACTCAACTCAACCTGCCTGTGAAGGTCATCGTGCTCAACAACGGCACCTTGGGTTTTGTCGAACTGGAGATGAAAGCCGTGGGAATTCTGGACACCGGCTGTGAGTTGAAAAATCCGGATTTTGCCGCCATGGCCGAAGCGGTCGGGATCAAGGGCATCCGTGTCGAGCGCGCCAGTGAACTGGCGACAGCGCTGGCGGCGGCCTTTGCCCACGACGGCCCGGTGCTGTTGGACGTTGTCACTCCGCGTGAGGAACTGGTCATGCCGCCGACCATCACTGCGGCCAACGTCAAAGGGTTCGGTCTGTTCATGTTGCGCGCAGTATTGGACGGACGCGCGCGCGAGTTGGTGGATTTGACTAAAGTCAATCTACTGCGCTGAGCAAAGCGGTGGGGCAAGACGCTCAAGATACCGAGCCGACGCGCCGCTACAGAGCATTTAATAACAAACACACAGACAACCCAAAGAGAGTGAAACCATGCGATACACCCTGTTCGAGCGTCAACGCGACCTGATCATCCTCCTTGCCCGCATCCTGCTGATGCTGCTGTTCGTGACCTCCGGCTGGGGCAAACTCACCGGGTTCAGCGGCACCGTCGACTACTTCACCGCCATTGGCACACCGCTGCCGTCCATCGCCGCGTCGGTGGCTGTGGTCATGGAGTTTGGGGTCGGGATTTTGCTGCTGATCGGTTTTTATACGCGGCCGCTGGCGTTGTTGATGAGCCTGTTCGTGCTGGGCACGGCGATTATCGGTCACCATTTCTGGGACATGGTCGAACCGGCCAAGTCGGCCAACACCATCCAGTTCTTCAAGAACATGAGCATTATCGGCGGGCTTTTGCTGTTGAGCGTGACCGGAGCTGGGCGCTACTCGCTTGACCGGCGATAAACAGGGCAGGGTGACGCTCGGCTGAGCGCCTGATGGGCGTCCGATGCGCAGGCATCGGGCGCCACGCCAGCCAACAGGCGGATTACAGCCCGAAAATGGCTTCGATTTCGATATTCAGTTGCGGGGAAAACAATTTGGACACTTCCACCAGGGAGCTGGCCGGCAGGTTCTCGGCATAGTGATGCACCAGCACTTGGCGCAACTCGCCCACCTGGCTGAAATCGGTGATGAATACGGTGACTTTCAGCAGTGAGGACATGTCGGTGCCTTCTTCGGCGGCGACCGCTTTTATCTGCTCCAGAATGGCATTGGCCTGTTTGTCCATGCTCTGGCCTTGGGCTTCAGTGCCAAAGGCCGTGAAGCCTGACAGGTAGAGCGTGTTGCCGTGTTTTACCGCGTGGGAATAAGGGCCGACGGCGGGAGGAAGCACGGCGTAAGTTTTGCGTTCGATAGAAGTGCTCGGCATGGTGTCTTCCAAAACAGGGAGTGAGTGATGAGTCAGGATCGACTCGAGTTATCCATGTTCTCAAAGGTCACTGACTCACAGTAGTCACGTTTCTCTACGGTTACTGCCTGATCCTCTATAGCGTAAACAGGCGCATATTCCCGGCCATCTTCTGTGTGCCATAATTTTCTCGGGCGCCGTGGCAATACGCTTTCTGGCCCCCCGTAATACCGCGCCGGAGGTCATTGTTGGTGAAGCACTATCGAGTTGCATTTGAAGACGGCTGTGTGGCGCTCAGGGAACTCTTGCTCGGGCTGCTTCCCGAGGCGGGCCGCTTCGCCACGCCAATCGAAGGGTTTGCGCTGCACCGTTATGACCATTGCGACACGGCAAAACCGCACTTCTACAGCCCGATACTGATCATCGCCGTGCAGGGGAAAAAGTGGGTTCGTATGGGTATCCGGGACATTTCATTTGGTGAGCGCACGTGCTTTATCGCCGGGGTGAACATGCCTGTGACCAGTTGCCTGGTGGAGGCAACGCCGCAAATGCCCTACCTGTCGATGTCCCTGGACCTGGACAGAAATCTGATGGCCGCATTGGCCGCTAAAATCCCTCAGCCCGTTGAATACAGCGAGCAGGCGGCCATCGGCGCCGCCGTGCAAGAGCTCAGCCCGGAACTGCTCGACGCTTTTTTGCGAATGCTGGAACTGCTGGACAAGCCCGACGAGGCGAAGGCATTGGGCGCGCTGATTTATCAGGAAATTCACTACCGGTTACTGGCGACACCGTTTGGGCAACAACTTCGCCTGCTGAATACGGCAGGCTCTCAAAGTCATAAAATTGATCAGGCGATTATCTGGTTGCGCGAGAATTACCGCGAAACCTTGCACGTCGATAAGCTTGCTGCGCGGCTGAATATGGCCTCTTCAACCTTATACAAACACTTCAAGGACGTGACGACGCTGAGTCCTCTGCAATATCAAAAACGTCTGCGCCTGGATGAAGCCCAGCGCCTGATGTTGGTTGGAAACTGTGATGTTGTTCAAGCGGCCTTAAATGTCGGGTATGAAAGTGCCAACCAGTTTGGCCGCGAATATAAGCGCTTGTTTGGCGAGCCGCCGCGAAAGAATGTGGTGAGTATCAAAGCGGGCAGGCAGTAATGCAGTCCTTTTTTTTTACCACAACAAGGCTTCAACCTGATCGTACTTGTCCGCCACTTTAATGAACGCGTCCGCCCAACCACTGCTGAGGCTGAGCTCTTGCAGCGGCCCGGTGACGGCAAACAGCACGCTGACTTTTATCGGGTCTGGTAATCCCCCCGACTTGAGCGTGTCGATCAAGCCAAGCAACTCTGCTTTGGCCGCCGCCTCGTCCTCCCACCCCGACCAGCAGAAATCATTGTCGGGCAGTGAAACCAGTTCGATAGCCGCTTCCAGCACCTGGATAAGGCTGCCGACCGGGTCCTCTCGATTGATTTGCCCGTGAATCAACTGCTTTGTGCGATCCAGGTTCATAGCGTTTCAAGCGCCTCACTCTAAGCAATGTGAACTAGCGTAACGAAGAACGGCGGCTGGCGGCTCTTTACTTAACGTTCAACCTTGGTATTGACCGACACGGCCCCATAACTACACCTGTATCCACTGAGGTGACCGACCATGACCAACCCAACCGAAACCGCCATCCTCGCCGGCGGCTGCTTCTGGGGCATGCAAGACCTGTTGCGCCGCTACCCCGGCGTGCTGCACACACGCGTCGGCTACACCGGCGGCGACGTGCCGAATGCCACCTACCGCAACCACGGCAACCATGCCGAAGCGATTGAAATCCAGTTTGATCCGGCCGTGATCACGTACCGGCAGATTCTCGAGTTCTTCTTCCAGATACACGACCCAAGCACGCCAAATCGTCAAGGCAATGACCTTGGGCCAAGCTACCGTTCTGCGATTTATTACCTGAGCGAACAGCAGCGCGACGTTGCCGAAGACACCGCCGCCGACGTCGATGCCTCGAAGCTGTGGCCGGGCCACGTGGTCACTGAAATCGAACCGGCAGGGCCGTTTTGGGAAGCCGAGCCGGAGCATCAGGATTATCTGGAGCGCATTCCCAACGGGTATACGTGCCACTTCATCCGGCCGAACTGGAAGCTGCCCAAGCGCGCTTGAGAGTGAGGTCGCCGGTGAACCCGGCGCCTCGGAAATAAGTCTCGGAAGAAGCCCAACCTTGCGTTGGGCTTTTTTGCGAGTGCACGGAGCTGCTGCAAGATCATGTCATGTCGAAAAACATTAAGTTCGACGAGGATCTGGCGTTGACCCATTTCATCGATACATCATATTTGGATGCTATGACGATACCTCTCCAGTGAGCACTCAGTGTTCGAAGAAGGATGACTTCGATGATTCGCAACGCATTACCTACCGACGCCAAGGCCATTGCCCAGGTGCATGTCAGCAGCTGGCAAGAGGCCTATCGCGATTTGATACCGGCCGACTATTTGAACTCGCTGGGGGCGATGCTGGCCAAGCGGGAAGCTCACTGGGTTCGTGCGATTGAAGCGGGGGAATCGTGCGTATTGGTTGCTGAAGTGAATGATCAGGTTGTGGGTTGGATATCGGTTGGCGCCAGCCGTGATGAGGATGTTGCCGGGGGGAATGTGGGTGAGGTACTGGCCATCTACGTGTTAGCGGGTTATTGGCAGACGGGTGTGGGGCTGGCGTTGTGGAAGGCGGGTTTGCAGTGGTTGGAGCAGCAGGGTTATGAATGCTTGACGCTTTGGGTTTTGAGCCGTAATGAAAGGGCTATCCGGTTTTATCGCAGGGCAGGATGCACCGAGGAACCAGGCAGTGAGCGCACGCTTGAGAGGGGCGGTGCGTTGCTGCTGGAGGTGAGGTACCACTTGTCTTTAGCCCCGTTAAGTAAGGAAACATGATGCAAGACCCAACCTTTGCCATTGTCCGGATAGGCCAGATCCACGAGATCGTTAGATTTTTTGCATCAAACAGTGAAAGGGTGGTGCGTTGGCGCTGTCGCTGGATTTCGCTCCTAACGTTTGCGGCAATCACATCAAATGGCACAGACAAAGAAACACACCTGTAATTTGTTTTATGAATCAGCCGGGAAAGAGGTGGTAAAAACGCAGGTGAAAGTCGTGGGATCAGAGACCCGCGCAGTAGAGCAGTCTCTTTCACAGGGCATGGGTGTGCCGAGCGACCTGCCGTAAAGGTGATAGGTCACGCGGTACTAAGTCAGCACAGTGGGAGACTTCGCTCCAATGGAACTTCCTTGGCTTTATTCCTTTGTGAAGTTGGCCGAATACCTGCATTTTGGCCGGGCCGCGTCAGCACTTTGCCTCAGTCAATCGGCACTGAGCGTGCAGATTCGCAACCTCGAATCTGCCCTCGGTGTTTCACTGTTTGAGCGCGATAGGCGGTCAGTGTCATTGACCCGGGCAGGCGAGGGTTTCCGCCAAAATGTGCAGCGAATCCTTAAAGAACTCGAAGCCGCCAAACGAAATGCCAAGCAGTCTGCGACCGGGGAAGTCGGCACGATTCGGATTGGATTCGTTCAGTCCGCCGCGCTTGGAATTGTTCCAAAAATTGTTCGCTACTACCGGGAACACCTGCCGGGCGTGCAGTTGAACATGGTTAATCTGCCCTCCGCGCAACAAGTTGCCGCATTGCTCTGCAAGGACATCGACGTTGGCTTTATTCGCTTGCCGTTTGAAGCCAAGGAGCTGGCTGTGCAGCCGTTGGAGGAGGAGCCTTTCATGTGCTTTCTTCCAAGGAACCACCCCCTGACCAAGTGCAGGAAAATCGATCCCAAGGACCTCGGTTCGGAGTCTTTCATTCTGTATGAGCGCCGCCAGGCGCCTGGTTTTTTTGACCGCATGCTGAGCATTTGCCTCGCGTCGGGCTTCAGCCCCAACGCGATTCAGGAAGCCTGCGAGATGCAAACCATTCTGAGCATGGTCGCATCGCAAATGGGCGTTGCCCTGTTGCCGAAGTCCTCGGGTGCTCTGGGTCTTACCGAAGTCGTGATGCGCCCGCTCGCCGGCACATGGCCTCCGTCCGAGACGGGTACAGCCGTGCTGAGTCAGCACGTGGATGACTCATTGATCGGGCGGTTCCTGCAGGTCGCCAAGGCTCAGAGCGGAACCCGGTTGTAATGTGTTTTTTCGATCACAGGCTGTCGATCATTTCAAGAAGGGCATTGCGCCGAAGGTGATCTAATTCAAGGGGGTTCCAACACGATGTAAGCGAGGATCACGATGAACAGACGACACTTCACGACTCTTACGATCAGTGCTGCAGCGGCAGCGCTGATCAGAAACGCATCTGCCCAGGCATCGACGGCGGTGTCCCCTGACCGTCTGCTGGAGGCACTTCCGAGTCCGATTGAGGGGCCGGGCAGTTGTCCTGTCCTGCCAGAGCTTCCGCCGCCTTTGTCCGATGCGATCACGCAAAAGCTGTTTCCTGGTTTCAAGTCACAGTTCATCAAGACATCGGGAGCGACGATCCGCGTATTGACCAAAGGCGACGGGCCGCCCTTGCTGTTGCTGCACGGTCACCCGGAAACGCATGTCACCTGGCACAAGGTCGCTCCGGCGCTTGCCAAAGAATACAGCGTTGTCATACCGGACTTGCGTGGCTACGGCGACTCCAGCAAGCCGGCTTACAGTGAAAATAACAGTAACTACTCTTTCCGGGCCATGGCGCTGGATCAGATCGAAGTGATGAAACAGCTGGGTCATGCGACGTTTCTTGTTGCAAGCCACGACCGAGGCTCGCGCGTTGCACATCGACTCTGCCTGGACCATCCCGACGCCGTGAAGAAAGTCGTCTTCATGGACATTGCGCCGACGCTGACGATGTATGACGGCACCAACAAAGAGTTTGCGACCCGCTACCTGTGGTGGTTCCTTCAGATTCAGCCCAGTCCAATGCCCGAACATCTGATAAGCCTGGACCCTGCGTATTACCTGCGCGAACACCTCCTCGTGCAAAGCAAGACGCCCGGTGCTGTGACGCCGGAAGCCATGGCGGAGTACATCCGCTGCTACTGCTGCAAAGGAACTATTCGTGCCGTTTGCGAGGACTACCGCGCGGCCGCAGGGATCGATCTAGATATGGACCGCGCCGACGATACGGCGGGCCGCAAGGTTCAGGCCCCCGTGCACGCCTTGTGGGGCGCAAAGGGCACGGTGGGTGAACTCTGGGATGTGCTGGCTACCTGGAAACCCAAGGTCGCAGGCCCTTTGACCGGCAAAGCGTTGCCTTGCGGCCATCTGCTGCCTGAGGAACGACCTGAGCTGGTGCTTGCAGAGTTGCGGGCCTTCTTCAATGCCTGAGATGCCGCCTGGATTCAGCACTTGCGAAAGCGTGCACCAACCCCGTCGGAGGCTGCTTGGCGCAGCCTCCTTGGGATGTGCAATGGGCCTCAGTTACCCTGGTAGACAGGTTTTCTCCCTTCGGCTTCCGCCTTGCGTCCTTCCTGAAAATCGTTCGATTTATACAGCGCTGCACGTTGCACATCCAAACCGGACAGCGCATCGGCTTGCACCGGGTCGATCACCCGATGTGCAGAGGCCAGCGATGCTTTGATCCCCAACGGGCCATTGGCAGCGATTTTGTTTGCGATCTTGATGGCTTGGTCCAGGGAAGATTTGGGACCGGCGATCTCCTGGATCTCTCCCATGCGGTAGGCCTCACCTGCGGTCCAATGATCGCCCGTCAGGATGTAGCGCATCGCGTTGCCCCAGCCGGCTTCGCGCACGAAGCGTACGGTCGAACCACCGCCCGGGTAACGACCGTGGGTATTTTCGTCCTGCCCGAAGTCGGTGTTGTTCGCCGCGACCCGTATATCGCCAACCAGAAACAGCTCGTGCGCCATATTCCACGTGTCACCGTGCACCGCCACAATCAACGGTTTGGTGAGGAAGGGCATTTTCTTGCCGAGCGGGTCAATCGCGCCGTCACCGAGCGTCACCCCGCCCGAAGTAGCAGCAGCCTTGAAGCCTTCAACGTCCAGGCCCTGCGAGAAGTTTTCGCCGTGCCCGAACAACACTGCGGCACGCAGCGACGGATCATGGTCGTAGTCGTAATAGGCCTTGGCGAGGGCCAGATACGCTTCCGGATCCAGCCGGTTCTGAATGGAAGGCCGGTTGATACCGATCAAGACGACCTGACCGCGACGCTCGACAGTGATCTTGTGGGCTGCACTGGTGGGAATATCGACCATGGTGACGTTGGCAGCGGGGGCTTTGGCGTCGTCGACCGATTGCGCAAAGGCAGACGCCGTGGACAGGGAAAGTGCTGAGAATATGAAGATCGTCTGGAATAACCTTTGCATCGAGAGTTCCCTTTGTGGAATGGGTCGCAGCGACTCGGCGGGGCGCCAGATTGGCGTCGACGCAGGGAGGTTAAAGGAGGGAATGAATCGGCTATAGGCGGCAAGCGGGACTAACTTTTATTCCTGGTTGGAATGCTCGTTTGCGGTTGATCTCGTTCTAGCCAAGCTTAAAAACGGGCTCGCAAAAAACGGGGTCAGACCACTCTTGTCTGAATGTGGTCTGACCCCGTTTCCCCCATGATATTTCGCAGATTTATTCAGGAGCTGCTTGCGGCTCGGATCAAGGCCTGCGCAAAAAGCGGATGCCTTAATTAGTGACCAGGTTGGTATCTACAAATCGGTAGGTGAACTCCATGGGGTCGGCAGTCAATCCATTCTGCTGCATATAGTTGGAATAGGAATCCCATTGGGCGTTGATAAGGCTGGAAAAGTTATCTGGAAGATCCATCTGCTTGGCGACTATTTCAAACCACGTTCCCTGGAGGGCATAGGTCTCGCGTAGTTTGGGTTCAATTTGAGCCAGAGCATTCAACTGCCCGGGCTCAAGTTTGCCGATGGATTTTAAAATGTAGAAATCCACTAGCTTTAGAAATGGTTTGCCTTCGTAGCGGCTCATGGCTGCCTCCTTGCGCATGGGTTGATGGATGCATTGAACCACACACCCAAACGCCCCGCACTTCAACCAAAGGCGGGCGTTTTCTCTATCGGTATCAGTGGTGATCATGTTCACGGAGGGAAGGAGTCATTTGAAATTGCCTATAACCCGCAAGCGCTTTAGCATCGCGTGCAAATAACCGATGGTCGACAGGCGCAACGCTATGACGAGCTCTGCACACATTTTTTACAACTCAAAACGCGTTGGTTTGACGTTGTCAGACGTTGCCAGACACCTGCGAGAAAACGCCCCGTGGCACGTCTCGGTAACGGAGTGGAGTGGCTATGGGATAGTCATCCCACAATTGCTGGTCCATACCCCTATCCCTTTTCTGATTCAAATTGAGGACGACCCTGACTGGGTACCTGGGGAAATTCAGGAAATTATCGGATGGGAAAACCTCGACCCGAACGGCGAGACCGCACAAAAAATAGCTCAATATGATGCAAGGCTGGCCATCCAGTCGACCACGCCGGACCAAGTGATTAATGACGGTTCGTCGATAACGGTGTCCACACTGGGGGCGGCGATAGACCCTTGCGATGCAGACATTTCGGATGTGCTGATGCTGTTGTGTCGCAAGATCGACGGCGCCATTCACGACTGTGTAAACGGTGGTGTCACCGTTGGCTGACTGAAAAAAAGGTCAGATCAGCATAGTTTTAAATGTTGTCTGACCCCAATTTGCTTGATCTGCCAGCTTATTGATTTGAAATCTTAGCTACCCGCTACCGAGACCTCCCGCTCCATCAATCTGTCCAGCAACAAAACCCCCAACTCACTCAATTGGTGAATCGCCAGCGCCACATCGCGCTGCTTGCCGGTTAGATCCTCCGACAGGTCGAGCAACAAGGCGGTCACCGAGGAAAAGGTTTCATAGCTGTTGGTGATCAGGGTTTCGCTGCTGGCGTCGGCGGCGATACTGAACAAGCTGGGTGTTGGAGGCGGGTTGGGCGTTACTTTATGCATGTGTGTTGTACCTGATTAGGGCCAACACCTCTTCGCTACTAAACGAAGGGGTGGCAGCTGTGCACAGGTTAGTAGACCGGGGAAACACACAAAGCCGGCGCGCCCGCGGGCGCCCTGCGCACAGCCACCATCAAGCACAGACAAAAACATCTGAGAGATGAGCTCATGCACTTTATGTTGTCACGCGGGCTACTAAACCCGATCACTGAGTATTCAGCGACCGGGCAACCTTAGAGACGCCCACTCCAGCGCACAAGCCGGCGGATTCTGACGCACGCGTAGGCAAAGGAGCAAGGCGCTGTCGCCTAGGACTTTGCTGTTTCAGGGCTTGCTGTAGGACATGTACTCATTCTGCAAAACAATATGGTCGGCCACGTACTTCGCGTCGTGCCACACGCCATAGATAAACGACGACGCACGGTTGACCAGGTTGGGCAGGCCGAGGAAGTAAATCCCGCTCTGCGCCGAGATGCCGCGCTTGTGGAAGGGCTCGCCTTTTTCGTCGAAGGCATCCACTTGCAGCCAGCTGAAATCGAATTTAAACCCGGTTGCCCACAGAATGGTGGTCACGCCAACCTCGGCCAGGTTCAGGCTGAGCGTGGGGTTAACCAGGCATTCGGGGTCGGGCAGCAGTTCCCAGGCGTCGGGTTCCTGGGGGAAGGGCAGGCCGTTGGCTTCGATGTAGGCGTCGGCGTCGCGCAGCACGTCGAAGTAGGCGCGGTCGCCTTCGGCCACGTTGGCGGCCAGGCCGGGTTCGAAGGTCATGACGCCGTCGTCCCAGTTGCGGGTGACGCCGACGAGGTGGATGCCTTGGTGGGCGAGCCGGCGGAAGTCCACGGTCTTACCGCCTTCGTAGCCACTGACGGCAAAGGCCACGTGCTTTTTCTTCGGCTGGATTTTGACTTCGTCCCACAAGCCCAGCGCCCCCAGCCACCAGCAATAGTCGCGGCCACGGTAGGCGCGGGGCGGGCGGTAGTGTTCGCCGACGGACAGGTAGACGGTTTTGCCGGCCTTTTGCAGTTCTTCGGCGATCTGCGAGCCGGAGGCGCCGGCGCCGATGACGAGTACGGCGCCCTCGGGCAGTTGGCCCGGGTTTTTGTAGGTGGAAGAGTGCAGTTGGTGCAATGGCGCCGAGGCTGGGACGATGTCCGGGATGGACGGGCGCTGGAACGGGCCGGTCGCGGCCACCACATTGGCGGCTTCGATCACGCCGGCCGAGGTGGTGACCTTGAAGCCGGGGCGGCCCACGTGGCGTTCCACTTGCTGCACTTCCACGCCGGTGCGCACGGGCGCCTGCAGTTTATCGACGTAGGCTTCGAAGTAGTCGGCCATGCGCTCTTTCGGCGGGAAGGCTTCGGGGGAAATGCCCTCAAATTTCAGCCCTGGAAAACGGTCATGCCAGGCCGGGCCGTTGGCGACCAGCGAGTCCCAGCGTTCGGAACGCCAGCGTTCAGCGATGCGGTGGCGCTCCAGCACGATGTGCGGCACGCCCATCAGGGACAGGTGTTCGCTCATGGCAACCCCGGCCTGGCCTGCGCCGACGACCAGGGTGTTGATGGTTTCTACTGACATAAGGCGTTTCCTGGAAATAAGAAATTTATCTGCGCAACACCGAGGCCCAACTGTGGGAGCTGGCTTGCCTGCGATGCGGGCGGCCCGGTGTGTCAGGCAGACCGGGTTGATGGCATCGCAGGCAAGCCAGCTCCCACAGTTGAGCGGTGGTGTACTTACGGTTTCAGCAAGGTGGCTACCGCTGTGAGGGCCAGCTCGTAACCCAACGCGCCCAACCCGGCGATCACGCCCGTGGCGGCCTTGGACAAGTACGACTGATGCCGAAAGCTTTCGCGCTTCCAGATATTGCTCATGTGCGCTTCGATGATCGGGCCGTCGAAGGCCAGTAGCGCATCCAGGATCGGCACCGAGCTGTAGCTCAACCCGGCGGCGTTGATCACGATGGCGTCACCGTTCAGCCGGCCCTCTTGAATCCAGTCCACCAGCACGCCCTCGTGGTTGCTCTGGCGAAACACCAGGCTCAGGCCCAGTTCGCTGGCGTGGCGGTGGCAGCGCGCTTCAATGCTGGCAAAGCTCTCACTGCCGTAGGCGCCGTTTTTGTCCAGCCCGTAGAGGTTGGCGTTGGGCCCATTGAGAAAAAACACGCGGTGGCTCATGGCGTACTCCAGGTTATTCAGGGCTGCCAGTCATCTGGCACCACGGCGATCACGTCGATTTCCATCAGCCATTCCGGCTGGCCCAGGCCGGAGATCACCAGCCCGGTGGAGATCGGGAACACGCCTTTGAGCCACTTGCCGACCTCCTGGTACACCGGTTCGCGGTAGCGCGGGTCGATCAGGTAGGTGGTGGTTTTGACGATGTGCGACAGGTCGGAACCGGCCTCTTCAAGCAGTTGCTTGACGTTTTTCATCGCCTGTTCCGCTTGCGCACGCGGGTCGCCGAGGCCGACGAGGTTGCCGTCGAAGTCGGTGCCTATCTGCCCGCGTACATAGATGGTGTTGCCGGCGCGCACGGCCTGGCACAGGTCGTTGTCCAGCGCTTGGTTGGGGTACGTCTGCTTGGTGTTGAACATGCGGATACGGGTGTGGGTGGGCATGGCGCAAACTCGTCGGAAGCGGGATGACAGCAGCTTCACACCGCGCCGGTTCTGGCGAAACCAGCA
The DNA here is from genome assembly GCF_002022275.1 of Pseudomonas fluorescens. Taxonomy (GTDB): domain Bacteria; phylum Pseudomonadota; class Gammaproteobacteria; order Pseudomonadales; family Pseudomonadaceae; genus Aquipseudomonas; species Aquipseudomonas fluorescens_AJ. Next base: position 17,085 of record NZ_MSDF01000002.1, on the reverse strand, counting down.
TTTGCGCGGGGTAGTGCTTAGGAAAAACCGAAGCCTGTGCGCCTCGTCGGCTGGGGCAGTGACCCGGCACGAACTCTGCAATACCGACTGCGGATACCTACTTGTTGTTGCTGTGGAGGCGTGATGCTCAGTCGAATTACTCAACGCCAGCTGGAATATTTCGTCGCGTCCGGCGAGGCGGGCAGCATCAGTGCTGCGGCGGAACGCATCCATGTGTCGTCGCCGTCGATCTCGGCGGCGATCACGCATATGGAAGCGGAACTGGGGATTCAGCTGTTTGTGCGGCATCACGCCCAGGGCATTTCCCTCACGGCCGTGGGGCGCCAGGTGATGCAGGAGGCCAAGCTGATTCTGGAGCAGATGACCAACCTCTACACCATCGCCTCCGAATCGTTGAACACCGTGCGCGGGCCGTTGCGGGTGGGTTGCCTGGAGTCGCTGGCGCCGATGATCACGCCGGAACTGGTGTTTGGTTTTGGCCGCGCCTTTCCCGGTGTTCGCCTGACCCAGGCCGAAGGCAACCATGAGGAATTGCTCGAGAAATTGCGCAGCGGTGAATTGGATATCGCCCTGACGTATGACCTGGTGACCAGCCCGGACATCGACTTCCAGCCATTGGCGCACCTGCCGCCGTACGTGATGGTGGGCGAGTACCACCCGTTGGCGACCGCAGCGGCAGTGAGCATGCAGGACCTCGAAACCTACCCGGTGGTGCTGCTCGACACGCCTTGGAGCCGTGACTATTTCCTCAGCCTGTTTATCCAGGCGGGCACCACACCGAACATCATCATGCGCTCCACCAACCTCGAAACGGTGCGCGCGATGGTCGGCAATGGCATTGGCTATTCATTTGCGAATGCGCGGCCCAAATCGAATATGTCCCAGGACGGCAAACGCGTGATTCGCCTGCGCCTGGCGGGCTCGCACCGGCCGATGCGCCTGGGCTACGCCACGGCCAGCAACACGCAGCTGTCGCGGGTGGTGTCGGCATTTGCCGAGCGCTGCCGCATGTTTGTGTCCGACCAGTACATCCCCGGCATGGCGCCGCCGAGCTTTTTTGACCCGCACGCGGTGCGGGTGTTGAGTGGTGTGAGCTGAGATTGCACCAATAAGTGGCGTGCGCGGTCGTGCGCGTTTTGCCCGTGCACCATTTTGGATAACACAGATCCACTGTGGGAGCTGGCTTGCCTGCGATAGCGGTCTGCCTGTGGATGAGATGCCAACTGAGCCACCGCCATCGCAGGCAAGCCAGCTCCCACATTAGCTATCAGTGCCTTCAGATGGCTGCATAGGTTCTGCCTACCCAGTGCCCCGGCTTTTACGAATTGACCCTGAACACCTCCCGCCACGACTCTGAACCCATCGATGTAGATCAACTTATTCAAGGCACCACGACGATGACTTTCGACTGGCACTACATGTTTGGTTTACTCGGCGATGCCGAGTTCTGGCGCGCGACGTGGACGGTCATCAAGCTCAGTACCCTGACCTGGCTCTTGAGCATCGCTCTGGGCTTTCTGCTGGCCCTGGCCAAACAATCGAAAAGCCCGCTGCTCAGCTTGCCGGCGCGTGGCTATATCTGGCTGTTTCGCAGCCTGCCGTTGTTGGTGCTGCTGATCTTTATCTACAACTTGCCCCAGGCGCTGCCGGGCACCTCGGCGATTCTGGCCGACCCGTTCTGGTCCGGCCTGCTGGCCTTGGTGATTTGCGAAACAGCCTATGTGGCCGAGATTCATCGCGGCGGTTTGCTCTCGATTCCAAAGGGCCAGGGCGAGGCGGCGCGGGCGTTGGGCTTGCGCTTCTTTGGCACCCAGATCCGTGTGGTGATTCCTCAGGCCTTGCGTGTGGCGCTCCCGTCACTGGCCAACGAATACATCTCCATCGTCAAGCTCACCTCGCTGGTGTCGGTGATCTCCCTCACCGAAATCCTGATGGTCGGCCAGCGCCTGTATTCGCAGAACTTCCTGGTGATTGAAACCATGGCGGCGGTAGCGTTCTTCTACGTGTTTATCGTCACCGTGTTCGACTTTCTGCTCAAACGCCTGGAGCGCTTCCTCGACGTCAATCAGCGCAACGTTTCTCGTGTGCCGGACGCCGCGGTGCTGGCTTTGGCCACTCAACAACGCCCGGCCATGGCGCGCCCGGCCAGCACCGGCGTCGCCGCGCTGCAAGCCTCGCGGTTGCACAAGGCCTACAACGATATCGAGGTGCTGGGCTCGGTCAATTTGCAGGTGCAGCCAGGTGAAGTGGTGTCGGTGATCGGGCCATCGGGTTCGGGTAAAACCACACTGATCCGCCTGCTCAACGGCCTGGAGCAACTGGACAACGGCGAGATCCACATCAACGGTTTGCCGTTCATTCATTTGAACAAAACCGGCGCGCTCAAACCTCAGTTCATCGAGCACGCCGAGCATCGCCTGAACATCGGCATGGTGTTCCAGAGCTTCAACCTGTTCCCGCATTTGAGTGTGCTCGACAACCTGCTGATGGCGCCCAAATACCACCGCCTCGGCGCCACTTCCGAGCTGAAGCAACAGGCCTACGCGCTGCTGCACAAGGTCGGCATGCTCGACCACGCCTGGAAGTACCCGCACCAGTTGTCCGGCGGCCAACAGCAGCGCGTGGCGATTGCCCGCGCCTTGATGATGCGCCCGCAAATCATGCTGTTCGACGAGCCGACCTCGGCCCTCGACCCGGAAAAAGTCAACGAAGTGCTCCAGGTCATCGAAGCGCTGGCCGGGGAGGGCATCACCATGGTGATCGTCACCCACGAGATGAATTTCGCCTTCAAGGTATCCGACCGCATCGTCTTCATGGAGAAGGGCCGCGTGGTCTGCGACGACACGCCGGTTGCCCTGCGCAGCGGCCACAACCCACGCGTCGAGGCGTTCCTCAAGGACGTATCGCTGGCGTGAACCCTTTAACGTTGAGGAACCAGAAAATGATCGGGCAAGCGCAAATCGAACAATTCCAGCGTGACGGATTTTTGGTGGTGCAAGACGTGCTGTCACCTGACGAAGTGGCCGCGTTGCAACATGACTTCGACCAGTGGGTGGAAGACAGCCGCAGCCACGCTGAAGGCTGGGGCGCCACCGTGGATGGCCGCGCACGGTTTGATCTGGAGGGCGATCACCGCCCGGATCACCCGTCGCTGCGCCGGGTGAGTTCGCCCACCGAGATTTCCCCGGTCTATGAGCGCGTGGCGTTGCACTCGCGCATGGCGGCGATTTCCGCCCAGCTGATCGGCGCTGGCGGCGCGCGTTTTCATCACAGCAAGATCAACTCGAAATTGCCGCACACCGCGACCCAAGTGAAGTGGCACCAGGACTTTCTGTTCACGCCCCACAGCAACGACGACATCGTCACTGCCTTGCTGATGGTCAGCGAAGTCACCCCGCAAAACGGCCCGCTGAATGTGATCCCCGGCAGCCACAAAGGCCCGCTGTGGTCGCACTGGCAGGACCAGCGTTTCACCGGTTCGGTGGACGATGCAGTGGTTGAAGAACACTGCCAGCAACCGGTGGCCTGTTACGGCCCGGCCGGTTCCGTGTGCTTCATGCACACGCGCCTTTTACATGCTTCCAGCCCTAACGAGACCGAACTGCCGCGCACCCTGTTCATCAGCGTCTACGCCGCTGAAGACGCGCTGCCATTCGGCGAAAACCCTTTGCCCAGCGCACACGCCGGCCTGCTGGTGGCCGGTGAAGAAAGCGGTTTGGTGCGCTCCACGGACAACCACATGCGCTTACCGCAGAAACCCCGTGGCGCGTCCTTTTTCGTGCAACAGGCCGGTCAAGACTCCGCCACTGCCTAACCTCCTAACCCTTGCAGGTAATGACCATGACAGCATTTCGTAAAAGTGTTCGCCCCCTTGCCGTGTGCCTGCTGGGCGCTGCGGTTGCACTGACCTCGTTGGCCGCTTCGGCGTTCCAGCAGGAAGGCAAGATCATTGCCGGTTCCGACGTGACCTTCTTCCCGTATGAGTACATGGACAACAACAAACCGGCGGGCTTTGATATCGAGTTCATGGAAGGCCTGGGCAAAGTCATGGGCCGCAAGGTCGAGACCCTCGACACGCGCTTCCCCAACCTGATCACCGGCCTGCAAGCCGGGCGTTTTGACGTGACCAACTCGTCGATGTACATCACCGCCGAGCGGGTCAAAGTCATCGACATGATCCCCTACCTGAAAAGCGGCGAGTCGATCCTCACCCTCAAGGACAGCGCGTACCAGCCCAAGACCCCGGAAGACTTCTGTGGTCACAAGCTTGGCTCCATGGGCGCCACTTCCTGGCTGGCGCAGATGCACAAGCTGTCGGATGAATACTGCGTGGCCAAGGGCTTGAAGCCGATTGCAATCAGCGAATACAGCACCGACCCGCAAACCACCCAGGCCTTGCTCGCCCACGCGGTTGAAGCGCAAATCACCGACGCCGCCGTGGCCCGTGGCGTGATCGACAAACTCGGCAGCCGTGTGGTGATTTCGTCCGACACCCTGATCTACCCGGTGCTCAACGGCTTTGGCGTGAAGAAGGGCAATGACGACGTGAAGAAAGCCCTGGTCGACGGCCTGGCGAAATACCGCGCTACCCCGGAATACGCCGCCTTGCTCAAGAAGTACAACTTCCAGGCACCGACCGACGCCGACATCGCCGAGCTGATGCCCAAGTAAGCCTATCGCGCGCGCCGCAGCTCTTTGCGGCGCGCGCCTTGCGGAGACCGATTCATGGCGTTATCCCTTGAAGAACAGGCACGCATTGATCTGGCGGCGACCTTTCGCATCATTGCCCACGTGGGCATGCACGAAGCGGTGGCCAACCACCTCAGCGCTGCCGTGTCGGCCGATGGCAAACAGTTTTTGCTCAACCCGAAGTGGAAGCACTTCTCGCGCATTCGCGCCAGTGACTTGCTGCTGCTGAACGCCGACGACCCGGCCAGTGCCGATCACCCGGAAGTGGACTCCACCGCCTGGGCCATCCACGGGCAGATTCACGGCCTGTTGCCACAGACCCGCGCCGTGCTGCACTTGCACCCTATCTACACCACCGCAGTGGCGTGCCTGGCCAAGCCGCATATCCCGCCGATCGACCAGAACACCGCGCGCTACTTCAACCGCGTGGCGGTGGATGAACTCTACGGCGGCATGGCCGACACCGAAGCCGAAGGCGCGCGCCTGGCCGGGTTGCTCGACGGCAAGAGCCGGCTGTTGATGGGTAACCACGGCGTGATGGTCACCGGGGTTTCCATCGGCGAAGCCTTTGACGATATCTGGAACCTGGAGCGTGCCTGCCAGATTCTGGTCACGGCGTGGTCCACCGGGCAGCCGTTGCGCGTGCTGTCGGATGAAGTGGCGGAGAAAACCGCGCGGGGCTGGGAAGGCATTGCGGACTTCTCGCGCCAGCACTTTGAAGAGATGAAGCAATTGATGATCGAGGCCGATCCATCGGTGCTCGACTGAGGGCTTTTTATGACGTTTTCCGTTGTCGCTCGCTGCGCTGAAACAGGCCAGTTGGGTATCGCGATCAGCTCCTCAAGTATCGCCGTGGGCGCGCGTTGCCCGTGGCTGCGGCCCGGCGTGGGGGCGGTGGCGTCGCAGAACATCACCTTGCCGAGCCTGGGGCCGTCGGTGCTGGACCGGCTGGAGCAGGGCATGGCGCCGATTGAGGCGTTGGCCAGGGCGCTTGAAAACGAAGAACACCACGAATACCGCCAGGTGACGGTGATTGATCATGAAGGCCGCACCGCGCATTTCAGCGGCGCGCAGACCCTGGGCATTCATGCCGCGCTGAGCGGTGAGCAGTGCGTGGCCGCCGGCAATATGCTCGCCAACCCCGGTGTGATCGACGCCATGGTGCGCGCCTTTGAAAACGCGCCCGGGCACCTCGCCGATCGCCTGCTCGCCGCGATGCACACCGGTCAGGCCAAAGGCGGCGAAGCCGGGCCGGTGCATTCGGCTGCGCTGATTGTTGTCGACGACTTATTGTGGCCTATCGTGAACCTGCGGGTGGACTGGGCCGATGAAGACCCGATTGGCGCACTCGACCAGCTCTGGCAAGCCTATCGCGGGCAGTTGCAGGCCTACATCGACCGTGCGCTTGACCCGCAACAGGCGTCGGGCTATGCCGTGCCGGGAGATGACCGATGAACAGCAGCCGCGACCTGCTCGCGCAGCTGGTGCGCTTCGACACCACCAGCCGTGAATCCAACCTGGCCTTGATCGATTTTGTACGCACCTATTTGCAAGGCTATGGCGTGGCCTGTGAGCTGGTGTTCAACGAACATAAAAGCAAGGCCAACCTGCTGGCGACGATCGGCCCGGTCGATGTGCCCGGTATCGTGTTGTCTGGCCACACCGACGTGGTGCCGGTGGACGGCCAGCGCTGGAACGTGGCGCCGTTCGACCTGACGGAAAAGGACGGCAAGCTGTATGGCCGTGGCACCGCCGACATGAAGGGCTACATCGCCTGCGTGTTGGCCTGCGTTCCAGCATTGGTCGCGGCGCCGTTGCGCATGCCGGTGCATATCGCGCTGTCTTACGATGAAGAAGTCGGCTGCCTCGGCGTGCGCTCGCTGATCGAAAGGTTTCACGCGCAGCCGGTCAAACCGCTGCTGTGCGTGATCGGCGAGCCCACCGAGCTCAAACCGGTGTTGGGCCACAAAGGCAAGTTGGCGATGCGCTGTGAAGTGCACGGTGCGGCGTGCCATTCGGCGTATGCGCCGTCGGGCGTCAATGCCATCGAATACGCCGCGCGGATGATCGGCGAGCTGGTAAGGCTGGGGGAAACACTCAAGGCGCCGCAGCATTTGAATGCGCGATTTGATCCGCCGTTTTCCACCGTGCAAACCGGTGTGATCTCCGGTGGCAAGGCGCTGAATATCGTGCCGCAGAATTGCAGCTTCGATTTTGAAGTGCGCTCCTTGCCGGCCCAAAATCCCTGGGAAGTGGCCGACCAATTGCGCGATTACGCCGAGCAAAGCTTGCTGCCTGCGATGCAAGCCGTGAGCGCACACAGCGCGATCAACTTCAGCGAGTTATCCAGCTATCCGGGCCTGGCGACGTCGGTAGAAAGCCAGGCGGCCGAATGGGTTGCGCAGTTCTGTGGTTCCCGGGATTACGGCACCGTGGCTTTCGGCAGCGAAGGCGGGCTGTTTGATCAGGCGGGCATTCCCACCGTGGTCTGCGGGCCGGGCAGCATGGAGCAGGGGCACAAGCCGGATGAGTTCATCAGCCTTGCACAACTGCAAGCCTGTGATCAGATGCTGGCGCGGGTGCTTGCGTTTGTGAGCCAGTAATACCAACGCCTATTCCCAGCCATGCACCGGGTAAAAATGTGGGAGCTGGCTTGCCTGCGATAGCGGTGGGTCAGCTGGCCCATGTTTGACTGATGGATTGCTATCGCAGGCAAGCCAGCTCCCACACTGGATGTGTGGGCTTCATCAGGCGATACCCCTCCCGGATCGTGTGAGAGCTAAGCCTCCAGCCACTGCGCATGAATCTGTGGGAAACGCTCCAGCAGCCACTGCGTAAAGGCCTGCACCTGCGGCGCGATGTGCGTGCGGCTCGGGTAGAGCAACGTCACCGGTCTGGGGGCGGGGCGGTAGGGCGCCAGGATTTCTACAAGGTCGCCACTGTCGAGGTGGTGGCTGACTGAAATGCCCAGCGCTTGAATGATGCCGAAACCCGCCACGCCACATTGAACATAGGTGTGCGATTCGGTCACCGTGATGGCGGCCTGACTGACATGCACGTGGTCCGCGCCGTCCACCCGAAAATGCCAGGGCAGGATCCGGTTGTTGTGGCCAGACAGAAAGCTGACGCCCTGATGCGCCGCCAGCGCCTCAATTCGCTCGGGTGCACCGTGGGCCCTCAGGTAGCTGGGCGCGGCGCAAGTGATCAAGGTCGCCATGCCCACGGGTCGCCCGACCAACGTGGAGTCCGGTAAATCGCCGATGCGCAGTGCGCAGTCCACCCCTTCGCCCACCAGGTCCACGGTCCTGTCGGTAACGCCGAGTATCAGGTTGATGCCTGGAAAAGCACTGGCGAATTCTTTCAGGCTGTCGATGAATTCGACTTGCGCAAAGGCCGTCGGGATGTCGACGCGCAACCTGCCACTGAGGGTCGCCCCGGTGGGGTCAAACATGGAGGTCGCGTCAGCAATGTTGCCGAGAATTTCCTGCACCCTCCCATAGAATTGCTCACCTTCAGCCGTGAGCGTGACTTTGCGCGTGGTGCGCTGGAACAGACGCACGCCCAGCGACGACTCCAATTCCTGAATGGCGCGCGTAACGTGCGGGCGGCCGATCGCCAGGGACTCGGCCGCCTTGGTAAAGCTGCCGAGTTCAGCGAGGCGGGCGAATAAGCGCATCGATTGGAGCAGTTCCATGGGGGGCCCTGATCACGGTTTTGGTTATGACTGTTGCATCAGAATAGAACAATCATGTGCATTTCTGCGTATTTATTGCCTCAGGCAAACGGCGAATGATGTGTTCAAGGCAATGCCGCCTCTCACGTCACGCGGGGAATACGTTATGAAGGCTTGGTTACTCAAAGAATTCGGGCTCGACAATCTGCACAGGGCTGAAGTGCCTACACCAACACCAAAGCCCGGCGAGCTGCTGGTCAAGGTGGGTGCCGTCTCGCTGAATTTTCGCGACAAGGCCATCGTGGATGGCATCTACGAACCGCACACAGTGCCAAAGGATCTGATTCCGGTAAGCGATGCCGCCGGTACCGTGGTCGCGGTGGGTGAGGGTGTTTCGCGCTTCAACGTAGGCGATCGCGTGAACTCGCACCTGTATTCACGCTGGCTGGACGGCGAACCCGGTCCGGATGAGCCGGACTACTGCTTTGGTTCTCCGTTGCCTGGCGGGCTGGCCGAGTACATGATCATCCACGAGGACAGTGCGGTGCGCGCCCCCGATAACATGAGCGACGAGGAGGCTGCCACGTTGCCGATCGCTGCGTTAACGGCCTGGTACTCGCTGGTGGATTTTGGGCAGATCCAGCCCGGTCAGACCGTCTTGGTCCAGGGCACCGGTGGGGTGTCCATCTTCGCTGTGCAAATCGCAACTGCGTTGGGGGCCAGAGTGATCGCCACGTCCAGCAGTGATAAAAACCTGCAAACCGTCATCGGCTTGGGCGCCGCGGCAGGTATCAACTATCGGAGCACGCCTGCCTGGCAAACGCAGGTGCTGAAGTTGACCGAGGGCAAGGGCGTTGACCTGCTGCTCGATGTTGCCGGAGGCAGTGGCATCAACCAGTCGGTGGCGGCCACCAAGGCTGCCGGGCGTATCGCGCAGATTGGTTTTCTGACGGGGCAGACCGTGCAATTGAACCTGATGCCGCTGATATTTCGTCAGACCACGATCCGCGGTATCGCTGTCGCACCGCGCTCATCCTTTGATCGGATGAACGCGTTTTTGAACGAGCACAAGATTCGCCCCGTGATCGAGCGGGTGTATTCGTTCGAACAGGCGCGCGAGGCTTATGAGCATCTTGCAAGAGGGGCATTTGGCAAGGTGGTCATCAAGATCGCTTAAATAATGCTCGCCACAGTGACCGTCAGCCTTTTGCCACACCCACTCGCCACTGCGCCGGCGGCAGCAACCCATTCACCAGGTAATTGCCCACAATTCGCGACTTGTACACCCGCGGATTGTGGTTCGCCAAGGTGCGCGCATTGCGCCACAACCGGTCCAGCGCCTTGTTACTGGCCGTGGCACTGGCGCCCAGTGCATCGAACAGCGCTGTAGTCGCAGCAAGCGTCGCATCAATCACCGGGTTTACCGCCAGGCATACTTCCAGCTCTGCCAGTGCCACCTGCGGGTCATCATCGTGCAGTGGCTGATCATGGGCGATCACGTAGTGCGCGGTCTGATCCAAGCGCCGCGCCGCCTGCTGTGTGATGGCCTGCGCGGCGTAGGCTTGGCTGGCGACTTCGCCGATCACTTGCAGCAATTGCACGTCTTGGGCAGCGGTGTCGGCGTTACCGGTGGTGAAGGTTCTGGCGCGTGCGCTGAGTTCTTCGGCGCCACTTAAAGCGGCACGGCGCGCGATGCCGGCGAGGGTAGCAAGGTGGTAGATCTGGAAGAACGATTGCCCGTAGCCAAACCGTTGCGTGGTGGGGCGCCCTTCGTCTTCCAGCGGGGCGTTGTCGAAGATGCAGGTGCCACTGGCGGTCAGGCGTTGGCCGAAGCCGTTCCAGTCATCGATGATCTGCACGCCGGGGGCCTTGAGGTTGACGACCACGCTGCGGGTTTCGCCGTCTTCGCCCGTGGCGATGGTGTTGATCAGGTCGCTGTAGAGCGCGCCGGTGGTGTAGAACTTTCTGCCGCTGATGCGCAGCGTGCCGCTTGCATCGCGGTGCAGGCGGGTTTCGAATTCACCACGGGTCTGGTTGCCGACTTCGGTGCTGCCCGGGGAGAGCAGGGCGCCTGTGCCGAGCCGGTCGAGCCAGGTGGCGCGCCACTCAAGGTCCTTGGCGCAGAGCACGTCTTCGCAAAAACCAAAATGCCCGCGCAGAGACTGAGTGATGTTGGAGTCGGCGGCGGACAGTTCGGTGAGCAAGGCGAGCAGTTCGGCGAAGGTTGCATCCTGGCCGCCGTAACGCGCGGGTAGACGCCAGCGCGGTAAACCCAGTGAGTTCAGTTGCTGGATAACCTCGGCCAGACTGGCGCGCGTCTGATCAGCCTCGGCGGCCTTGGCGAGAATCTGTGCAAACAGCGGGCGAAACGGTGCAGCCAGTTGTTCATAGCGGGCAGACGGCGGTGCGCCCCAGATGTTCAAAGCAGGATTGGACATGATTGACCTTGCCGGGCCGGCACGCGTGGTCGCGGCGGCGCTGTAAAAAAGGGTTCAGAAGCAGGGCCCAGTGGTCTGGTGACGTAACCCTAACCCACGGTTGGCGAAGTTTTTAATACGAAAAATAGCTATGGAGCTGTGCGCCAGTTCTATCGATAGTGCGCAACAGTATTAAACCTCGCGGTTTTATTGCGTTAGCTTCTACGGGCGCCACGCTCGGCGACCGCCAAACCTTCCTCTCATCACCAGACTGCACGCCCACAGATGGTTGAGTCAGCCATCAACCTGTGGATTGCGTTCATGATCAATCGTCGAAACCTGCTCGCCCTGTTGGGCCTGGCCTCTCTCACGCTGCACGGCTCATCGGTATGGGCGGCAGAGCCACTGACCCTGACTGTGGGCGACCAATTCTTTTCCAACCGCATCGTTCTGGAGCTGTCCGGCGAGCTGAAAGACTTGCCGTATAAAATCGATTTCAAACGCTTCAATACCGGCTCGCCAGTAGCCTCGGCCGTTGCCAGCGGTGCCCTGGATGTCGGCATCGTCGGTGACACGCCGGTGATCAGCCTCGCCGCCAATGGTGCGCCCGTGAAGGTGGTTGCCAGCACCCAAACCAGCCTCGACGGCGTCGGCATTGTGGCGCGCAAGGGCATTCAGTCGGTGGCCGACCTCAAGGGCAAGACAGTCGCGATCTGGAACGGTTCATGGAGCCAGCAATTGGCCTACAAAGCCCTGGATGAGGCCGGCGTGCCGCGCAGCAGCGTGACCTTCAAATACCTGCTTCCCGCCGAAGCCAGCCTGGCGCTGACTCAGGGTGATATCGACGCCTTCGGCACCTGGGAACCCTACGTGTCGCTGCAGGAAAAAGAGGGCAGCACGCTGATTCGCAATGCCAAGGGCCTGATGAGCGCGCCCACCTATATCGTCGCGTATGAACCGGCGCTCGCGCAAAAAGGCGCGATCATCAAAGATTTTATCGCCCGCCTGACCCGCGCCCGGGTGTGGAGCAACAGCCATATTGACGCGTACGCCGAAGCCTGGTCGAAGGCCAACCAATCAGCACCGGATATTGCCAAGGTGTGGTTCAAACGTGATGCGATCAAGGTGCTGCCGATCTCGCCGACAATTGTCAGCGAGGCCCAGGCCACGGCGGATTTCCTGGTGGATGCGCAAATGCTCAAGCAGCGGTATGACGTGACGCCGTTGTTTGATCGGGCGCTTTAAACGGCAGGAGAAACAAGCGCTAATAGATTCGATCGGCTGCTCCTGCGGGGGTTGGACTAGTGTTTTTTAACCCGGAGCTCACCGGTTTTGAAAATTCACTAGCATCAGAGGGGAGTAGCCAGTAGGCTACAAGTGACGTCGTGACTAATTTGATCGGCAGGACGCCGGAGTTCGATACATGGCTCGACGGTATGAGGGATATTTGCGGCAAAACGGCTGTTCTGACTCGGTTGGACCGCGCCGAAGAAAACAACTTTGGCGATTGCGAGCCGGTAGGCGAAGGCTTGAGTGAAATGCGTGTTTTTGTCGGGCCCGGCTACCGGATTTATTTTGTGCGCACGGGCATCGCTGCGTATCTGATGCTGTGGGGCAGTGACAAGACCGACCAGAACAGAGGAATCAAGCGGGCAAAAGAGATACTCGATGCCCTGAGAGGTAGATGAAATGAGCGAATCAAAATTCAAACCTGAGGACATGCCGATCCTCGATCTTGATACCTCCGGTACCAGCGTTTACGAAGCCTCGCGCTTCCTCGACAGCCCGGAGGTTATCAGCGCGTATCTGGCGCAAAGCATGAAGTCGCAAGACCCGCAGATACTGATGAAGGCGCTTGCCGAGGTTGCCAAAGCCCAGGGCGTGAACAAAGTCGCCGAGGCGGCGGGGGTCAATCGGGAGAGTCTTTATAAAACCCTGAAAGGCGGTTCGAAAACCCGCTATGAGACGATTCAGAAGCTGATGCTGGCCCTGGGTGTGGAGCTGACGGTGCAGCCAATTGCACCCAGGAAAACGGCCAGGGCAAAATCGACAGCGGCCAGTAAACCCTGATCTCCTGTGGCGAGCGGGCTTGTTGTGGCGAGCGGGCTTGCCCGCGTTGGAGTGCGAAGCGCTGCCAATTCAAACGACGCGGTGCAACTGATAGACCGCGCTGTCAGGTTTCAGGGCTGCTTCGCAGCCCAACGCGGGCAAGCCCGCTCGCCACAGAAAGCCCATTCCCAACAACAAGCCCGCTCGCCACAGGTGCTGTGTTCGCAGGGAGCCCTAACGCACCAGGCAAGGCTGCTTGTTGTTAAAGCTCCACCCCGGGATCAAAAACTGCATCGCCACGCTGTCATCCCGCGCGCCAAGGCCCATGCCTTTGTACACCTCGTGGGCCTTCGCCACGGCGTCCATATCAATATCCACCCCCAGGCCGGGCTTGCTCGGCACTTTCACATAACCGCCTTCGATTTTCAGCGGTTCCTTGGTCAGGCGCTGGCCGTCCTGCCAGATCCAGTGGGTATCGATGGCCGTGATATCGCCCGGTGCCGCGGCGGCGACCTGAGTGAACATCGCCAGGGAAATATCGAAGTGGTTGTTGGAGTGCGAGCCCCAGGTCAGGCCCCACTCATTGCACATTTGTGCCACGCGGACCGAACCCTGCATCGTCCAGAAGTGCGGGTCGGCAAGGGGGATGTCGACCGATTGCAACTGGATCGCGTGGCCCATTTCACGCCAGTCGGTGGCGATCATGTTGGTGGCGGTTTTCAGGCCCGTGGCACGGCGGAACTCGGCCATGACTTCGCGGCCCGAGTAGCCGTTTTCGGCACCGCACGGGTCTTCGGCGTAGGCGAGTACGTGGTGTTGATCGCGGCACAGGCGGATGGCTTCCTTGAGTGACCAGGCGCCATTCGGGTCGAGGGTGATGCGCGCGTCCGGGAAGCGTTCGGCCAGCGCGGTGACGGCTTCGATTTCGGCATCGCCGCTTAATACGCCGCCTTTGAGTTTGAAGTCGTTGAAGCCGTATTTGGCTTTGGCGGCTTCGGCCAGTCGTACCACGGCGTCGCTGGTGAGCGCTTTCTCGTGGCGCAGGCGGAACCAGTCATCGTCGGCGTCGGCCTCGTTGCGATAGGCCAAGGTTGTCGCGCTGCGATCACCGATATAGAACAGATAGCCGAGCATTTTTACGGCATCGCGCTGTTGCCCTTCGCCGAGCAAGGCGGCCACGGGCACTTCAAGGAATTGCCCCAGCAGGTCGAGCAGGGCGGCTTCCATGGCGGTGACGGCGTGGATGGTGATGCGCAGGTCAAAGGTTTGCAGGCCGCGCCCGGCCGCGTCCCGTGAGGCAAAGGTGCTGCGCATCTGGTTGAGGATGCGCTGGTAGTGGCCGATGGGTTGGCCGATCACCAGGCTGCGCGCGTCTTCCAGGGTTTCACGGATGCGCTCGCCGCCGGGCACTTCACCCACGCCGGTGTTGCCGCTGCTGTCCTTGAGAATCACGATATTGCGGGTGAAGTAGGGCCCATGTGCGCCGCTGAGGTTCAGCAGCATGCTGTCGTGGCCGGCGACGGGGATAACCTGGAAGTGGGTGACGACGGGAGTACTCATGGCAATTTCCTGAATAAGCTTAAAGAGGTTTACTGATGGCGGCGCCCGCTGGCACGGCGCTCGGCGTGGTCAATACGGCAGAGGGCGCAGTCTTGGCGAAGAACACCAGGATTGCCGCGAGCACCGAGGTACCCGCCAGGCCGTAGAGGCCGCCCTGGATTGAGCCGGTGGTCTGTTCCAAAAAGCCGAAGGTAGTGGGGGCTACAAAACCGCCCAGGTTGCCGATGGAGTTGATCAGCGCGATCACGGCTGCGGCGATGCGAACGTCCAGATAACCCTGTGGAATCGGCCAGAACAGCGAGGACGCCGACTTGAAACCGATGGCCGCAAAACAGATCGCGACAAAGGCGAAGATTGGCCCGCCGGTGGTGGACATGAACATCCCGGCGGCCGCGATCAACAGCGCTGCCGCGACCCAGGCCTGCTGGAATTTGAATTTGCCTGACAGCGAAGCGAAGGCGTACATGGCGATAATCGAGATCAGCCACGGAATGGAGTTGAAGAACCCCACCTGTACATCACTCAGGTCACCCATCTTCTTGATGATGCTCGGCAGCCAGAACGTCGCGGCGTAAATCGTCAGCTGGATGCAGAAATACAGGGCGCAGAACAGCAGGATCTGGCGGTCCTTGAGCAATTTGCCAATCGTCGGTTTGACCGTGGTCAGTGCCTCACGCTCACGCTGTTCCTGATCAATCGCGCCGACCAGTGCGTCCTGTTCTTCGCGAGTCATCCATTTGGCGTCATGGGGGTTGGAGTCGAGCCAGAACCACACGAAAAAGCCCAGCGCCACCGAGGCCAGACCTTCTATGGCGAACATCCATTGCCAGCCGTGAAAGCCAAACCCTTCGATTTGCAACAGCGCGCCTGACAACGGGCCGGAAATCAGCGAGGCCACCGCCGAACCGCTGAGGAAGATCGCAATGGCTTTGCCGCGCTCGACTCCGGGCAGCCAGCGGGTGAAGTAGTAGATCACCCCGGGGAAGAACCCTGCTTCAGCCACGCCCAGCAGGAAACGCAGAATGTAGAACTGGGTTTCGTTCTGAATGAAGGCCATCAGCGTGGCGACGATGCCCCAGGTGAACATGATGCGGGTCAGCCAGATACGCGCGCCAACCTTTTGCAGCAGCATGTTGGAGGGCACTTCGAATAACGCGTAGCCGATGAAGAACAGCCCGGCACCCAGGCCGTAGGCGGCGGCGCCGATGCCCAGATCATGCTCCATGTGCGTGCGCACGAAGCCGATATTGACCCGGTCGATGTAGTTGAGGATGAACATGATCACGAACAGTGGGAGCACATGGCCCTTCACTTTGCTCACGGCGCGCGCGAGCACTGAATCACTTTCTGGTGCGGCAGATGCATGGCTTGAATTGTTCACAATTCAAAACTCCCCCTGATTATTTTTATGCGGGTTTGCGTGTTTTGTTGACAGACATCATACAAGTTGTTTTTCAGGAATCGCAATGCAGTGCTGGGTGATTTTGTTCTTATAAGCCGGGTGAGTGAGTAGGTGTTTTGGTTATTTGTGCAGTGTTTACTGGGTTTTTATGAGGTTCGCTGTCAGTAAAGATGACGTCTGAAGCGTTCGGTGATTAGCCTGTGGGTTACTAGGCATTCAAACGATTAGATTGGTTGTCATACAAGTTGATTGATTTTCGAATCAAACCGGCAGGGGTGTTAAGCTCCCCCGCAGCCCAACCCCGTGGACCCGTAGCGATGCCGATTGACAGCGGAACCCTTGTCCGTAAACGTTCCAATAACCTCGCTCAGGGCGTGGTGGAGGCGCTGACCCAGCGCATCCTGCTCGGGCAGCTCAAGCCCGGTGAAAAACTGCCATCGGAATCCACCATCGTGCTTGAACACGGTGTGAGCCGAACCGTGGTGCGTGAGGCCATTTCCAAGTTGCAGGCATCAGGCCTGGTAGAGACGCGCCACGGCATCGGCACCTTTGTGCTGGAGCCGCACGCCCAACAAGGTTTGCGGCTGCACGTGGACACGGTCGCCAGCGTGCGCAACATGCTTGAGTTGCGCCTGGGCCTGGAGGTGCAGGCCGTGGCGCTGGCAGCGTTGCGCCGAAGCGACGAGCAACTGGCCCACATGCGCCAGGCGCTGGATGACTACCAGGCCTCGCTGGCCAACAACGACAGTTGCGTGGAAGAAGACAAACGCTTTCACCAACTGATCGCCGAAGCCACCGGCAATACGTTTTTCACCGAGATCATGCTGCACCTGGGCAATGCGATGATCCCGCGCACCCAGGTCAAGGGCGCCGAGCGCGGCGGTGCAGACTTTGCCAAACTGGGCCAATTGGCGAACCTGGAACACGAGGCAATCTTCAACGCAATCAAGCGCCAGGACCCCGACGCAGCGCGGGCGGCGATGGTGCTGCACCTGACCAACAGCCGCGACCGGTTTTCAGGTGAGTAATTTTCTGGTGACAAGGAACAACCGTTGAACGAACACACTTTATCCATGCGCCTGGAACGCGTGGCGGCGAACGTGCCCTTTGGTGCACGCCTGGCCGATATCGGCTCCGACCACGGCTACCTGCCGGTGGCCATGCTGCGTCGCGGTCTGATTACGGCGGCGTTGGCGGGGGAGGTGGCGGCTCCGCCGTTTCACGCGGCCCAGCGCACCCTGCGCGATAACGGCCTGGAAAAAAACATCACCGTGCGTCTGGCAGATGGCATGGCG
>NZ_MSDF01000046.1 GCF_002022275.1 Pseudomonas fluorescens | reverse complement strand
TGGGGCAAGAGCCCTTTGGTTACTTTGGGGCTCTTTTCCAAAGTGACCCGCCGTAAGGGCGGAACCAATCCCAGCCATCACCCAAATAACGGATATACCCACAAAACCCCGCCTCAACCCGCCGCAGTAGAAGGCTCCAACTGCCGCTGAGCCAACCAGATCTCCTCCTGCAACCACCGCCCAAACACCTGCAACTGCGGCGAATCCGTCTGCTCCGGCCGGGTCACCAGCCAGTACGACTGATGCCCCTCCACATGCACATTCAACACCTGCGTCAACTGCCCACTCGCCAGTTCCGCCGCAACCATATGCCAATCCGCAATGCTAATCCCCAACCCATCCGTCGCCGCCCGAATCGCCAGATCCAGCAGGTCAAACTCATACCCGCCCTGAGTATCGACGCCATGAATCCGCGCCGCGTCCAGCCAGTGCTTCCACGTCAAATACCGCTGATCCTCACTGGCCAACACATGCAACAACGTCATGCGATTCAGGTCCACCCCGTCACTGCACTCACGGGCATACAACGACGGCGCACACACCGCAATGTGCCGCTCCTGAATCAACAGCGAACTGTCCAGCCCATCCCACTCCCCATTGCCGAACCGAATCGCGCAGTCCAGCGTACTGGTCTGCGCCAGGCTGTCCTGCAAACAGGTGGTGATGCTCAACTCCAGCTCCGGATGGGCTTCGCGCAAGCGCCCCAAACGCGGCATCAACCAGCGGCTGGTAAAGGTCGGCGGCGCATTCACGTGCAACCGGTTGGAATGGGTCTTCTGCTGAATGCTGCGCACCGTCAGCTCGATCTTGTCGAAAGACTGATGCAACGCCCGCAGCAACACACGCCCGGCACTGGTCAGTTCAAGGTGATGGTGGCGCCGCTCCAGCAGGTTCTCCCCCAGCTGCTCTTCCAACTGCCGCACCTGGCGACTGACCGCGCTTTGGGTCACGTTCAACAGCTCCGCAGCCCGGGTAAAGCTGCCGGTACTGCCGGCGACTTCGAAGGCTTTGAGAGCATTGAGACCGGGCATTTTGCGTTTCATGGGGGACACTCGACAGCGGTTGGCAGGGACGCGGCATCCCACAACAAAGCAGGATATTTCACACACAACATACCTTTTTGTATCGCGCCAGCGGTAGCGTCCTCTGCGAAGGGATAAAAACACCGCGCTGAATCGAAAGTGTCGTTTTCCATCAAATGACGTCGCTCACGAACAAATAGCACGCGTATTACGCATGCACACTAAGACAATTAAGCATTGGTCGATAAAACCTCACAAAAGTTAGTCTCCTCACCAACTAACCCACCCAAGTCATTCGGAACGTCGCCATGTCGAACACAGCTGTTTCATCGCGGCGAAGTATTGGTGTGCTCGCACTTGTATTTACCGCGTGTAATGCAACCACCCACGGTTTCAGTGTTTTTCTGTATTCCGCTTTACTACCGCAGATTCGTGAGGCATTTGGGCTGAGCTATAGCCAAGCGGCACTGATTGCGGCGCTGTTGCAGCTGTTCTATATGGGTGCCTCGATTGCCAGCGGCGTCGCGGCGGCGTGGGTCAGCCCGCGTAACATGGTGCGTCTGACGATGGTGTTGAGCCCGGTTTTGCTGGCGCTTGCCGTCGCCACGCCGTGGGCGCTGCCGTTTGCACTGTGCCTGGCGCTGGTGTCAGCCTGTGCGGTATCGAACTGGAACGCCATTGCGGCGTTGGCGCGAGACGTCATCCCGGCCACTCACCGCAGCCGGGTGTTGGGGCTTGCGTCTTCCGGGGCGGCCTTTGCGATTTGCCTGAATGGACTGCTGATTGCGCTATTGCAGGGTCTGTCGTTGCGCCAGTTCTGGCTGATCTGCGCAGGGCTGACGCTGCTGGTCACGGTGTTGACCCTGTGGGCACTCGCCCCGAAAACCGAGCAGGCGCCCCGCTCCTCCCAGCCACCTGCGCTCAATCAGGTCGTGAGGCAGTGGCTGCGCCTGTGCGTGGAGCAACCCGTGGCGCTGCAGATCGTGCTGCTCAGCGGTTTTATCGGCGCAATCAGCGGGCCGTTTCTGAATTTTCTGTCGGCCTTTGTCAGCGACCGCCTGCACGCCAGCGCGACGGTAACCGGCTCAATGTGGACGCTGATCGGCATTGGCGGCGCCATCGGCGGCCTGCTGTTGGGCACGTTGGCGGATCGCTGGGGCGCGCTGCGGGTCTTGGCGTTAAGCATCGGCGCGTTCGGTCTCGCCATGCTGGGGTTGCTCGGGCATCCCAGCCTGTTGCTGAGTTGGTGGGCTGCCGGGCTGTTCGCGCTGTTCTATTTTCCGTCGTGGGGCTTGATGGCGGCCTACCTGAGCGCGCGCCTGAACCCGGTGCAAAGCCTGCAAGTGGTGAGCTTGAGCATGGTCAGTTATGGCTTGGCCAGCGCCACCGCCAATGGCCTGTGCGGCTGGCTGCTGCAAGCGAGCGGCGAGTTTGCCGTGGTCCACGCCTGGATCGCCATCTGGGTGTTCGCCTGCCTGTTACTGCTCAAACGCATGGCTCAGCGGACGACTGACGCGGCGCTGCCCGTGCAGATACCCTGAAGGCCCCAGCTGACGCTGCAAAATTTCCACTAACGCCTCCACCTCCGGCACTTGGCACCCGGCTGAGCGCCAGAACATCAGGCGTGCCGGGGCAATCGGAGGAAAACCCTGGCGCTCATCCAGCACTTGCCAGCCTTCAGGCACCAGACGACGCGCCATCACCCCCACCGACAAGCCTTGCTCAATGGCAATCGCAATACCCCGCGGGCTCTGGCTGGTGTACACCACCTGCCACGAGCGCCCAGCCTGGGCGAGCGCCTGCACGGCATTTGCGCGAAAGGCACAGCCCTCGGCGTACACCGCCAGCGGTACGGATTGGCGCCCCACACAGCTCCAGCTCGGCGCCGCGACCCACACCAGAGGCTCCTCGCAAAGAAACTCTCCCGCCTGCAAACCGGCATGCTCGACGCCCAAGACCAAATCCAGCTCGCCACGGTTCAAACGGCCTACGAGCGCAGTGGACATTTCGCAACAGACATCCGGCCGAACCTGAGCGAACTGCGCCTGGAAGTCCTTGAGCATGCCGCCCAACAGGTACTCGGCGTAGTCCTCAGGCATGCCCAGGTGAATGCACACCTGATCATTGGGCAATTGCGCCGAACTGACCGCCTCATGGTGCAATTTGAGGATCTGCCGGGCGTAGATCAGAAAGGTTTCGCCGCTGGCGGTCAGCCCGACGGAACGGCTGGTACGGTGAATCAACGGCGTGCCGACTATCTCTTCCAGGCGCTGCAAACTCTGGCTGACCGTGGACTGGGTTTTGTGCAAGCGCTCGGCCGCCGCCGAAAAACCCTGACACTCGATAATCGCCACAAACACTTTAAGTAAGCCGCCATCCAGTTCGCCTGACATAACTATCGCCTCTGCCGATGGATTCGATCACAACGTGTAATTTCCACTTTAAAGCGCTTTACGCAACTATCGACTCAACACAACAACTGACTTCAGGAGCCGTGTATGAGTCTCAAACTTGCCGATGCCGAAACCGGTGATATCAGCGATATCATTAATACCGAGTTGTACCCCATACATGATTCGGGCCATGTTCAATTACGCGCACTGATCGAACATGCCCGTGCGGAACTGGCCGAAGACGGTTGCTGCCTGCTGAAGAACTTCCTGCGCCCCGCCGCGCTGGAACAGGCACGCCTGGAAGGTTTGGCGCTGTCGGGCAAGACGTTTTTCTCGGTGCGCAAGGTCAACGCCTACTTCACCGAAGACGACACCTCCCTGCCCCAGGATGACCCGCGCCGCACATTCATGGAGCGTACCAGCGGCTTTGTGACCCGCGACATGATCGCCCCCGACGCGATCATTCACCGCCTGTACGTCTCGCCCATGATGAAACGCTTTATCGGCGCCTGCCTCGACGAACCGGAGATTTTCGAATACGCCGACCCCTTCGCCGGGCTGGTGATCAACGTGATGCCCGAGGGCACCGAGCAGCCCTGGCACTTCGATACCAACGAATTCATCGTCAGCATGATGACCCAGAAGCCCGAGGCTGGCGGCCTGTTCGAATACGCGCCGATGATCCGCTCACGCAGCCAGGAAAACCTCGGCGCCGTCGGCAAAGTGGTGCGCGGTGAAGACCGCTCGCGGGTGCAGGAACTGGAACTCAACCCCGGCGACCTGCAGATCTTCAAGGGCCGTTTCTCGGTGCACCGCGTCACCCGTGTAGAGGGTGCTACCGAGCGCAACACGGCGATCTTCGCCTACTCGGAAAAGCCCGGAATCATTGGCCGCGCCCAACGCACCAAGCAGCTTTACGGACGCCTTTCCGAAGCCCATCTGCAAGCCGAACGCAACCTGGTGCGCAGCGACCAGTTGCTCGACTGACTCTCCCCCTAAAAAACCAAAAAACCGTTTATGCCCTGTGAGGAACATCCCATGAGCCTGTCCGGCCCGAACCGCAACCCCGCCGACTGTGAACCTACCCATGACGAGATCCAGCAAATCCAGCTGGACCGCCTGCAACGGGTGCGCAACGAACTGAAAAAACGTGACTACGCCGCCTGCGTGCTGTTCGACCCCACCCATATGCGCTACGCCACCGGCTCGCGCAACATGCAGGTGTACTCGGCGCGCAACCCGGCGCGGTATGCCTTTATTCCGGCGGAAGGCCCGGTGGTGATCTTCGAATTCGGCGGCTGCCTGCACCTGGCTGAAACCCTGAACACCGTGGACGAAGTGCGCCCGGCCAAGGCCATCTCTTATTACTTCTGTGAAAGTTTCCTCGGCAACGTGACCGCCGACTGGGCTGCGGAAATCGACGAACTGGTGCGCAAATGCGGCGGTGGCAAACGCATCGCGATCGAGAGCGCCACCTCGGCGGCCGCTTTCGAACTGCAACGCCTCGGCTACCAGGTGTTTGACGCCCAGGAACCGCTGGAGCGCGCGCGTTGCATCAAGGTGCCCAACGAACTGAAGATGATCCGCGCCAGCCTGCGTGCCACCGAAGCCGGGGTGCGTCTGATGGAAAGCAAGCTCACCCCGGGCATCACCGAAAACCAACTGTGGTCACACCTGCACCAGCATGTGATCGCCACCGACGGCGACTACGTGGAAACCCGCCTGCTCTCCTCCGGCCCGCGCACCAACCCGTGGTTTCAGGAATGCAGCACACGCCCCATCGAAGCCGGTGACCTGGTGGCGCTCGACACTGACGTGGTCGGCCGTTTCGGCTACTACGCGGACTTCTCGCGCACCTTTTTGTGTGGCGATCAGGCCGCCACCGCCAAGCAGCAGGAACTCTACAAACTGGCCTACGAACAAGTGCAAACCAACGTCGAAATGCTCAAGGCCGGGCGCAGTTTCAAGGAATACGCGGAGATGGCCTGGAAAATTCCCGAGCATTACAAAAACAACCGCTACTTCGCCCTGGTGCACGGGGTTGGCATGACCGGTGAATACCCTTACGTGGTGCACCGCGAAGACATCGACGCGCTGGGCTACGACGGGGTTTTCGAAGCGGGCATGACCATCTGCGTGGAGAGCTACATCGGCCACGACGACGGCGGCGAAGGGGTCAAGCTCGAAGAACAGATCTATATCCACGAACACGGCATTGAGTTGCTGTCCGACTACCCGTTCGATCCGCGCCTGTTGCCGCGCTGAACCCGTCTAGCACCACAGGCGGCCCTGGGACGGACAGGTAACATGCATTTATAGAAGGTTACTGTGCAGAATTTGTCGTTTGTCCATCGTTGCGCAAATGACAAAACTGCGGGCATCTCTAATAAAAACAACATGAGAGCTGCCCTATGTCCTATCCCATTGCCCGCCTCCTGACTTCGTTTTGCCTTGTTCTTCTGCCGGTTTCACAGCGGTCTCGGCGGCGCGCGCATCGCGCCAGCCACTGACCCTTGCGGTTCAACAAAAACGCATATTCGCAAGTACCGGAGAGGCTTATGAAAGACTTGACGACCCTGGACGGCAGCCTGCCACATCCAGCCGTAAACGACCTGTGTGCCCAAGTGCAACGTGGCGAGATCAACCGCCGCCAATTCCTGCGTACCGCCGCCCTGCTGGGCATCACCGTGGCCAGCGCCTCCACCTTTATCGGCTCGGCCCTGCTCGGCAACGACGCTCAGGCCGCCGATGGCACACCGGCCCGCCAGGGTGGCAGCCTGCGCTTTGCCTGTGCAATCCAGGAAATCCAGGACCCGATGCTGATCACCTGGATCGAAGCGTCGAACCTGTTGCGCAACTCCCTGGAATACCTGACCTGGGTCGACGCCGACAACATCACCCACCCCTACCTCGCCGAAAGCTGGAGCCCGTCCGAAGACCTCACCACCTGGACCTTCAACCTGCGCCAGGACGTGAAGTGGAGCAACGGCGACAGCTTCAACGTCGACGACGTGCAACACAACATCGAACGCTGGATTGCCGCCGACTCCAAGTCGGTCAACCGCACTGCGTTCCAGGACATCAAGGCCTTCGAAAAAGTCAGCGACTACCAGTTCCGCCTGCAACTCAAGCGTCCGATCCTGGCAATCCCCGAAATGCTCAACGCCTTCACCTGTGCCCTCGTGCACCGCAGCTTCAAGGCCGGTGATGACTGGGCGAAAAACCCGTTGGCCACCGGGCCGTTCAAGCTGGTGTCGTTTGCGGTCAACAAGCAGGCGACGTTCGCCAAGCGCGCCGATTACTGGGGCAAACCCGCCAACCTGGATGAGCTGCGCTACATCGACATGGGCACCGACGTGTCCACCCACCTGGCCGCGCTGCAAGCCGGGCAAGTCGACGTGCTGTACCGCGTCACCGTGGCCGAACTGGACCTGGCCAAGCGTCTGCCCGGAGCGCAGTTGCTGAGCTGCAAATCCGCGCAGACCGTGGTGATGCGCATGGCCTGCGATCAAAAACCCTTTACCGACCTGCGCATCCGCAAAGCCGTGGTGCTCTGCGCCGACAATGCGCAGATGCTCAAGGTCGCCTATCGCGGCATGGGCACCCTCGGCGAAGACCATCACGTGGCGCCGTCCCACCCTGAATATTTCCCGCTGCCCAAGCGCGAACGCGACGTGGCGGCGGCAAAAAAACTCCTGGTTGAAGCCGGCTTCCCCAAAGGTCTGGACATCGACCTGATCGTCGGCAACACCCAGGGCCGCTATGAGCAGGACTGCGCGCAAATCCTGCAACAGAACTGCCTGGAAGCCGGCATCCGCATCAACCTCAAAGTGGTGCCCGCCGCGCAGTACTGGCCAATCTGGGACAAGGCCGCGTTCAGCCTGACCTATTGGGCCCATCGCCCGCTCGGTGTGATGTCTCTGGAGCTGGCGTATCGCGGCGGCGGCGCCTGGAATGAAAGCCACTACAACGACCCGGCTTTCGACGCCGCGCTGGACAAGGCCATGGGCATCATCGATCCCAAGCAGCGCGCCGTGGCCATGCAAAGCGTCGAGCAAATCCTGCAGGACGCTTGCGTGATCGTGCAGCCGTTCTGGGGCGACAAATTCACCGCCGTGAGCAAAAAGGTCCAGGGCTTTCAGGTGCACCCGTCCGACTTCTACCCCATGGGTAGCGTCTGGCTGAGTGCCTGAGTCACGCCTGCCCGCGTGCGGGCAGGCCTCCCGAAACCTGTCGGAGCATGGTCCTGATGGCTCATTTTCTACTGCGCAAATTGCTGATGCTGCTGGCGACCCTGCTGTCGGTATCGCTGATTGTGTTCCTGGCGCTGGAACTCAATATCGAAGACGTGGCAATCAACGTCCTCGGCCCCTATTCCGCCGCCGACCAGCGCGCGGCGTGGCTGCTGGAACACGGCTACAACCAGCCATTCGTGTGGCGCTACCTGGTGTGGCTCAAGGACTTCGTGACCGGCGACTGGGGCACCTCGGTGTACTTTCGCGAGCCGGTGCTCAAGTTATTGCTGCCCAACCTGTGGCAAACCCTGACCCTGGCCGGGCTGGCCTTGCTGGTGATGGTGCCGGTGGCGCTGACCCTGGGCATCCTCGCCGGGGTACGCCAGGGCTCTTTGATCGACCGGCTGGTGTCGTTCCTGTCGATCGTCACCACCTCGATTCCAGACTTCGCCAGCGCAGTATTCGTCTCGGCGATCTTCGTGTTCTGGCTCAACTGGCTGCCGGGCGTGAGCAGCATGAGCGAGGGTTTCAGCCCGGTGGAGCTGGTACTGCCGCTGATGGTGCTGTGCCTGTTCGGCATCGGTTACCTGGCGCGGATTACCCGAGCGTCGATGGTCGAAGTGATGCAGGCGCCGTACATCCGCACCGCGCGGCTCAAGGGCGCCTCGACCACCCGCATTGTGTTGCGTCATGCCCTGCGCAACGTGCTCATCGCGCCGGTCACGGTGATCATGCTGTACATCCCGTGGCTGCTGTCGAACGTGATCGTGGTGGAGGTGTTTTTCGCCTACAAGGGCTTCGGCTCGATGCTCTACACCGCGTCCCTGAACCATGACGTCTACCTGATCGAAGCCTGCGCGATGATCAGTGGCGTGGTGGTGGGCATCAGCAAGATTTTCTCGGACCTGGCCTACACCTGGCTCAACCCGCGCATCACCCTGCGCAGTCTCGGCGGAGGCAGCCAATGAACCTGCTTAAAGCGTTCAAACATCCCCTGGCATTGCTCGGTTTACTGCTGGTGGGCGGCTGGGTGTTCGTCGCCCTGTTCGCACCGTGGCTGGCGCCGCACAACCCACTGGAAAGCTTCACGCCGCTGCTCTCGCCCATGACCGCCGGTGATGACGGTGCGAGCTTCCTGCTGGGCACCGACATGATTGGCCGCGACATTCTTTCGCGGCTGATCTGGGGCACGCGCACCGTGTTGTTCTGGTCGATTCTGGCCACCCTCACTGCGTTTGCCGTGGGCATCGCCATGGGTTTGTGCGCCGGCTACTTCAATGGCTGGGTGGATGCGGTGCTGTCTTACGTGGCCGACACCGTGCTGTCGTTCCCGGTGCTGGTGCTGTACATCGTGATCATCATCGCCCTCGGCGCCTCGGCGCTGAATATCCTGATTGCAGTGACCTTCACCAGCGCCCCGGCAATCTTCCGGATCATGCGTGCACTGACCATCGACATTCGCTCGCGCGACTACGTGCTCAGCGCCATCACCCAGGGCGAAGGTTCGCTGCGCATCATGCTGGTGGAGATCCTGCCCAACTGCGGCGGTCCGCTGATCGTCGATTTCTGCCTGCGCATCGGCTACACCGCGATCATGATCGGCGCCCTCGGGTTTCTCGGCCTCGGCCTGCCGCCGCCTACCCCGGACTGGGGCGGCATGATCAACGACGGCCGCGCCATGGCCATTACCTTCCCGCACCTGGTGATCTTCCCCTGCATCGCCATCTCCACCCTGATGCTCGGCCTGAGCTTGCTCGCCGACGGGCTGGATGAACACGCGCAGCAAGGCGCAAGGAGTTGAGCATGAACAGCCAGCAAACCGTATTGCGGGTCGACAACCTCAGCGTCGAACTGCCCAAGGGCGCCGACCGCAGCCACGCCGTACAAGGCATCAGCCTGGACGTGCGCAAGGGTGAAATTCTGTGTGTGATCGGCGAGTCAGGCTCGGGCAAATCCGTGCTGTCAGCAGCGATCATGGGCGATTACGCCAAGGGCTTGCGGCATGCCGGTGGGGTGATCGACTTTCTCGGTGACGACATCTGCACCCTGGACGAACCCCGCCTGCGTGCCCTGCGCGGCAACCGTATCGCGATGATCTTCCAGGAGCCGATGGCGGCGCTGAACCCGGCGATCCGGATTGGCAAACAGGTCGAGGAAATCTTCGATATTCATGCGCCACAGATGCCTGCGGTGGAGCGCCGTGAACGCATGCTCGCGCTGCTGGAATCCACTCAACTGCCGGACCCGCCGCGCATCGCCAACAGCTTTCCCCATCAGCTCTCCGGCGGTCAGTGCCAGCGGGTGGTGATTGCGATGGCGCTGGCGATGAACCCGGATCTGTTGATCGCCGACGAGCCTACCACCGCGCTGGATGTCACCACGCAGGCCCAGGTCTTGAAACTGGTGCGTGACCTGCGCGGGCGCGGGCAGCACGGCATTCTGTTCATCACCCACGACTTTGGCGTGGTGGCGCAGATTGCCGACCGCATTGCGGTGATGGAAGGTGGCCGACTGGTGGAAATCGGCGAGCGTGATCAGGTGCTCAACGCACCGGCCCATGCCTACACGCGCAAGCTGATTGCAGCCGTGCCTGCCCTGCATCCAGAACTGCATGTGCCGAGTGCCGACGGCGAAATGGCCCTGCGCATCGAGCATCTGACCAAGACCTACACCGTCGGCGGCAGTTCGGTAGCAGCGCTGCGGAACGTGTCGCTGAATTTGCCACGGGGCAAGACGCTGGCGATTGTCGGCGAGTCGGGCTCGGGCAAAAGCACGCTGGTGAAGGCGGCGATTCGTTTGGTGGACAGCGACAGCGGGCACGTGTGGGTCGGCGACACCGACTTTCTGGCCCTGCACGGCTCGGCGTTGGCCGCCAACCGCCGGCGCATCCAGATGATTTTCCAGGACCCCTACGGCTCGCTCAATCCACGCCACCGCGTCGGCGACATCCTCGCCCGCGCCGCGCAATTGCGCGGGTTGTCGGCCAAGGACGCCTGGGCCGAGGCCGGCGATTTGCTCGAACAGGTCGGCCTCAAGCGCGACGCCTTGCAACGCAAGCCCCGGCAGTTCTCCGGCGGCCAGCGCCAGCGCATCGGCATTGCTCGCGCGCTGGCCATGCGTCCGGAGGTGCTGATTGCCGATGAAAGCGTGTCGGCGCTGGATGTGTCGGTGCAAAAGCAGGTGCTGGAATTGCTCGCGGACCTTCAGAAGAAACTCAACCTGAGCATCCTGTTCATCACCCACGACCTGCGCGTGGCGGCGCAGATCAGCGACCACATCGCGGTAATGCGCCAAGGCGAAGTCGTCGAATACGGCACCGCCGAGCAGGTGCTGCTCAGGCCGCAGAACAGCTACACCCAGGCGCTGCTCGCGGCCGCGCCGGGGGCCACGCAATTACCGGCTGCCGGGCCGCCGCTGAGGCTGATCCGCCCCGCTGCTTCTTAAGTTCGACCCTTTTCCCCGCGTCGCAGCGTTCGCTGCGGCAACGGGCTGCTGTTGCCAAAAAATAACCAATAACGAGAGTAAAACCATGCGACCAACCTTACGCTACATCGCCCTGGTCCCCGTGCTCGGCGCCCTCGCGGCACCGGCCATGGCCTACCAGGTCACCGACAACCTCGACCTCGGCGGCGCCGTGCGGGCGCGCTGGGACTACGACCCGGACCGCGACATCCAAAAGTTCGGCCTCGACACCGCCTTTCTTAGCGCCAAGTACAACTCCGATACCTGGACCGGCGAGGCGCAATACCGCTTCTACGGGCGCTCCTACCCCTACCAGTACACCAAGAATTACGGTGATATTCAGTTCGCCAAGTTCGCGTGGGTCGGCTACAAATTCAACCCCGACCAGCAGATCCAGGTGGGCTTGAACACCGTGCCGTTCGGCCTGCAGCCGTACTTCGGCAGCACCTTCTACGAAACCCTCGGCAACGTGATCGGCCTGGAGGACGTGCAGCAAATCGGTACCAAGTACATCCAGCAAAGCGGCGACTGGAACATCCAGGCCGGTTACTACCTGCGCCCGGCGTGGCAAGGCCGCGGCACCAGCAAGGGCGTGACCTATTCCAGTGTGATCTCCGAGGCCGACAGCTACGTGGCCGACGGCAGCAACAACCAGGAGCGCAACACCGTGGTGGTGCGCGTGGCCAAGGCCATGCAGCTGGGCGACTGGAAATCCGAAGTCGGCCTCTCCGGCCTGACCTCGACCCTGGAAAACAAGGACACCGGCGACGACGGCCGCCGCAACGCCGTGGCCATTCACTACCTGGGCAAAAACGGCCCGTGGGGCGTGCAATTGCAGGCCGCGCGCCAACAAATGTCGCCGCGTAACGAAGGCACCGACGGTGTGGTGACGCTGGGCGGGTATGACGGCACATTCAACGTCGCCAGCCGTGGCAACCTGTATGTGGCCGACTTGAGCTACGACGTGGGTGGCAAGTACCTGTTCGACCAGATCAGCGGCGTGAAGCTGTATGCCAACTACAGTGCGTTCGACAAGTCCGATAATGAGTTCAAGACCTCGCAGCGGGTGATCCTCGGTACGTCGTTTTCGTTCAGCAAATTGTGGATTGCCACGGAGTGGTTGATCGGCAAGAACGATCCGTATATCGGTGGCAGCAGCTATACCCAAAGCCTGGGGGCTGGGGGGAGTAACCAGTGGGAGAATCAGCTGTACATGAACATCGGGTATTACTTCTGATAGGCCTTTGACGCCATCGCAGGCAAGCCAGCTCCCACATTTTTGACCGCGCCGCCAATCAAATGTGGGAGCTGGCTTGCCTGCGATAGCGTCAATTGCAACACCATGGAAGTGGCGAATCTTGTAAATGCAGGCCTCGAGTTGAAGATGTGCGGGAACCGATGGGCTCAGCTTCCCACCCACTCAGACACCCATCACTCGAGTTACGGAGTCGCCCATGTCGCTGCAAGGACTCAACAGCACCGCCAGCACTATTTTATCCAAGCTTTACGACCCGGCTCCCGACCCGTCTGCAGGCCCCGACGCCAACTCCGCTGGCTCGGCGCCTGGCTTTGGCGCAGGCGGCCAAGGGGTTTCGAAGTTTTACGATCCCTCGGTAACCAACGCCACGCCGGGTGGGCCGATCAATTACGGCGGCCCTGCCCAGGCCCCGGCCGGCGATCCATCCTCAGCCAACGCTCAAGCTGACGGACAAGGCTCGGACGGCACCGATATGGGCACGATGCTCAAGAAAATACTGCTTGAGATGATGCAACTGATTAGCCAGTTATTGCAGAGCCAGAACAGTGGATCATCCTCAGATGACGCCTCAGATGCCAGCGCACCGGTCTCGGGCGGCAGCGGTGGCGTCCCCACAGGCACGGCCACAGGGCAACCCGGTGCTTCGGACCCACTGGCCGGTGGCACCGTCGTCCCTCCAACTGACGTCAGCAAGGCGACCGGCCCAGCCGACTCGAAAGCAACCGACCCAGCGGCCGCTGCACAGTCCCCTGGCGGCGTCTCCAGCACAGCAGCGCCAACCGCCGCAGCGTCTGCGGTCGGCGACGGGCCAACGGCCGGCAGCGGCCCGCGCATGTTCAACGTGACCAACACCCAGGACAAGCCGATCAACATCGGGCAGTTCGACAAAGACAATAATCTGGTCGCGCAAATGACCCTGCAACCCGGCCAGACCGGCCATATGAAGTTCGAAAACGACACCACCGGCCTGCTCAAGCAAGCCGACGCAGACGGTAAATACCAGCCCAACGCCAGCCGCCTGGAGTTCTACAACGGTTTTATCAACACCAGCGACATCGACGGGCGCAATGCATCGATTGCGGCCACCGACCACAATGGCTTCAACATCGGCGACTCCCGCAGCATCGCCGGTAATGCCCCTTCAGACATCACCACCCAAGACTCCGCCGGCAATAAAACCATCGCCGGGTTCTACGATGGCTCCACCGCTACGATGAACAAAGGCGCCAACTACATGATCGACCAGCTCAGCCAAGGCGGCCAATCGGCGACTGGCCAGACCTACTTCCACCCCAACGACGACACCCTGGGCCAAGGCAACAACCCAATGCGCCACACCGACTCCATGAACGTCGACGTGACCTTCGGCAACGCCTGATACACCCGCCACTGAGAGGATCAGTGGCGGTTTCTCCCAAGCTCGAAAGACGTCGCCTGGCTCCAGGCAAGTGGGCATTGATCGTTCCCACGCTCTGCGTGGGAATGCCGCCCTGGACGCTCCGCGTCCCGAAGTCGGCGCGAGGTTAAGGTCTTGCGCCAGGTGACGCAGAGCGTCACAGGATGCATTCCCACGCAGAGCGTGGGAACGATCGGCATACCTATGGCTATCGCAGGCAAGCCAGCTCACACATTCTGATCGGTGGTTGTCTGTGAGGGCTCGGTCACTGGCAAACGCCGATCTACCCGGCAACACAGATCAACTGTGGGAGCTGTCGAGCTTTAGCGAGGCTGCGAAAGCGGTGGGTCAGGCGACATCTCTCTCGGCAATGCCACCGCCTTCGCAGGCAAGCCAGCTCCCACAGGGGCCGCACTGACCACGACCCTCAGCCGGCCACGCCTTGAATCGCCGCCCAATCCAGGCTGAACGCACCCGTGGCGGTCGTCAGGTACACCTGATCCCAGTCCAGCCCGTTGTCGGCTTGCACCGTCCACAATGCTTCACACGGCTGGCCGCGCAGCCAATCGGTGACCCTCTGCACTTGCTCGGGATGGCAATTGAGCTGCCCGTTGACCGGGCGCTGCTGGCTGCGCAGCAGGTGATCGAGCAGTACCGCCACGCGCCGAGGCTCGGGCACCTCGCCCAGCAACTGGACCAAGGCCTGCTGCAATACCTGATCCACTTGATCGGCCAGTGCCTGCAAGTCTTGCTCACGTTCCGTCTGCCAGGTTTGCAGAAACCCCTCGGCGCGCTGCCAGAACTCTGCCTGCGCCTGCTGCACATACTGCTCGGCTTGATGCTCGGCAGCGGCCAGGATGGCGTCCGCGCGGGCCTGGATTTCTTCCAGCCCTTGCACGCCACGGATGATTCCGCTCCGCACCTCGCGCCGCAGGATCGGCTCGTGAAGGACGGGTTGGGAGGTCTGCAGATCGATACGACGCGCTACAAACATCAGTGGGCCTCGCTGTCAGGCTGGGGGATGGAATGCACGCGCCACAACACCGCCTGCCAGAGCGTATCCAGCTTGCGGCGGGGCCACGGGCCCGGAATAAGGTTGAGGGCTTCGATCTCGGCGTGTGGCCAACTCAGCGCCAGGCGTGGCCAGCATGGCGGCGCGACCCAGGCCGCCAGCAGCACCCGTGCATCCGGTACCGCGCCGGGCGGTATCCAGACGCCAGGACGCAGCGCCTTGGCCAGGCTGCGGCTCCAGTCTTCATGCTCGCCCGCCACCGCTGCAATGTGCATGGGAAAGCTGATCCGCCCGACCAGGCGCAAGGCTTCTTGCTGTTGCGATGGCGCCAGCGCCAGCCATTGCAGGAGTGCCGGGCACGGTGTTATCGGCTGGCTGGCGTCGATGCCCAGCAACGTCAACCAGTGCTGATGCCGGGTGACCGCCAGCGACTCGGCGAGCACTTCGGACAAGCCCGCGTCGGCCCAGGCGTGCAGGCGTGACCGGTGGGCCCAGCGCCAGGTAAAACACCACCAGGTGAGGAACGTCTCGTTCACGCTTTCTTGCCCGGTACCAGCTCCGTTGAGGTGGACCGCCCCAGAAAGCCTGGCAGATAACGACGCAGGTCAGGCCGCAGCAAAAAGGTCAGGCCAATCATCAGCAACAGCACTGCACCCACGGCCAGCACCGACATCGCCTGCCAATACCCCACCGCCGCCGCGTCCAGCAGGAACGGGCCGAAACTCACCAGGCTTTGGTGGTCTTCGAACGGTGCCGCCGGCACGAACACGATGGCGAGCTTTTTCGAGTCTGCCGGCTCGTTGGCCATGCCGGGAATACTGCTGGCGACCATCTGCTGGATGCGCGCGCGTACGCTGTCGGTGTCCAGCGCCGGGGTGTACTTGATAAATACCGCCGCCGAGGCCGGCTCGACCGGTTCCCCTGGCGCGATACGTTCGGGCAGCACCACATGCACACGGGCTACCACCACCCCATCGATCTGAGCCAGCGTCGACTCCAGTTCCTGGGACAACGCATACACATAGCGGGCGCGCTCTTCGAGCGGCGTGGAAATGACCCCGTCCTTCTTGAAAATCTCGCCCAGGCTCGAACGCGTGCGCTTGGGCAGGCCGGCGGCGTCGAGCACGCGCACGGCGCGGTTGATTTGACCGCCGTCAGCCAACACCGCGACCCCTTCTTTGTCCTGACGCTTACCCGCCGAAATGTTGCGGTCGGCCAGGGCTGCAATCACTTCATTGGCGTCCTGTTCGGTCAAGCCGTGCAGCAACTCGACGCGATCGCCGCAGCCATTGAGGACCAGGCACGTCAGGGCGACGGCCACGGCCCGGCGCCATTGCGCAGAGGTCTTCATGCTGATCACTGCATGTTGGTCAATTTGTCGAGGGCCTGCCCGCCCTTGCTGACCACCTTGGCGGTCAGGGCACTCTGCAGGTAATAGGCCGACAGTGAGCGGTTCATCTGCAGCATATCCATCGGGTTGAGCGAACCCGCGGCAGACTTCACCGCGCGGTTGGCCTTTTCGGAAAGATCGTTGATCTTCTCCAGTTGATGCACCAGCGGCCCCGCTACGGCGTCAGCCAAGCGGGCGGGTGGCGTACCGGCATGCTGACGCATCGCCGCATTGAATAGGTCGACGTCCGCCTGCTCGGGCTCACTGGTCAGCCCGCGCGACGCGTCACCCAGGTGGGCGGCACGGGCGTGATCGACTGCATTGATACTCATGATAGAACCTCCGCAAGCGGGTCGAATGGCTGTTGGGATCAGCCGAACAGGTTGTTCAGGATTTTGCTCGACGTGTCCTGCGCGCTGGCTTGCAGCGGGGACGAATGGTGCGAGCCGTGGGTAGAGTTGCCACCCTGATTCAACAGGCTCATCAGTTGGTCGAACGAGCTGGTTCCGCCACTGTTGGAGCTGCCCTGACTCGCACCGGCCCCCTGCGCAGCCTGCTCGAATTGCTCGAACGCCTGCTCCATTTGCTGCATGGCCTGCATTTCCTGCATTTGTTGCCCCAGCGCGCTCTGACTGCCCTGGCTGCCCTGACTGGCCTGATTGCCCTGATTGCCCTGATTGCCAAAGACAGGGAAGTAGGACGCGCCCCCTTCCTGTCCGCCAGCGGAACTCGACGATACATTGCCGGTGGGCAAAGAATTCTGCCCCGATGATGATGCTTCAGGTGAGGCCAGGCCCTGCTGCATGATCTGACCCAACATGCCGAGCGCCTTGGTCACGGCGGCGTTTTCGTCGTGGTTCAGGAAATTATCACCGGCTACGTTGGCATTCAGTTCGCCGGTCCAACCGCCCACCTGCCCTTCGCTCGCGCCTTGGTCAGGCGGCGCAAACTCGTCGGGGTTATCGTCCATGAACTTTCCGACCTGGGCGAGTATCTGTGGATCAACGCCCGACGTGGAAAAGTTGCTGCCATCACGGCCCGGGTTCGGCGTCAGCAGGCTATCGAGCTTGGATTTGCCCAGCGCCCCCAGGATCAGCGACTTGAGGTCACCCTGGCCACTGTCACTGGAATTGGAGTTGGAACCCCCGCCGAGCACATCCTGAATCATGCTGGTCAGCGCTTGTGATACACCCTTTTTGGTCATGCTCTGAGCGGGGTCGCCCTGGCTGGCCAAGCCGTCCGGCAGGTTGTTCTTGACGAAATCGTCGAGCATTTTTCCCAGCGGCGTGCCGGTGTCGAGCTTTCCATCGGGCCCGGTAATGTCGCCCGTCAGCTCACCGACCAACTGGCTCAATTCATTGTCGCTGGTGCTGGACGTTTCACTCGAGTTCGTAGCGACAGTACCCATTGTGAGTTGCAAACCATTGGCGGCAGAACTTCCCGCAGTCGCACCCGAAACGCTCATAGCCTTAACCTCCGCTCAATGTGAGGCCCCTACCCGTGAAGGGGCCCTGGGCCTATTAGTACTGAATCGCCTTACCGGCAGTAATCTCAGCGTTCTGAGCCTTGGTAGCCGTGTCCATCACGCCGGCGTTCTCCGCGTTCTTGGTGTCAGTGCCCATTTTCTGGATCTCGAAGGCGCTTTGTTCCTGAGTGTATTGTGCCGACGCGTTAGCCAACGCTTGGGTCGAGTCGTTTGTGCCATCCAAACCATTGGTGGAAGACTGGGGAACGCCGCCGTTGGACACGTTGCCCAACGTGGAAAGCAAATTGGAGCCCCCACTGACCAAGCCGCCCAGATTGCTGGCGGTCTGAGTGGCACTGTTGAGCAAACCGCTACCGCTAGGGAGTTTAAAAGTCATCTGCGTCACCTCTGATAATTGGGCCTGCACCATGCAAGCCATCAGTGAGTGGGAAGCTCTGCCATCAGGTTCCCGTTATTTTTAACGAAAGATGGATCGCCCCATCGCCAGGCGCGCTAGAGATCCAGCAGCTTCATGCGGTGGTAAAGCGTGCGGCGCGGAATTTCCAACTCCTGGCTCACCGCCTCGACACTCTGGTTATGTCGCTTGAGTGACTGCTGAATCAGGGTCTTTTCGATCACCAGCAATTGCGTCTTCAGCCCGCTCGAGGCGCCGTTGGCCCGGGCTGTCAGTTGATCGGCAAATATCGGCACACCGAGCACGAAACGCTTGGCGGCGGACTTCAACTCGCGCAGGTTGCCCGGCCATGAGTGGCTCAACAATAAGCGCAGCAAGTGGCTATCAAGGTGCGGTACCGGGCGCTGAAACTGCTCGGCGGCGGCCCTGGCGAACTCGTCGAACATCGGCACGATCTGTTCGCGCCGATCGCGTAAGGCGGGAAGTTGGACAGTGAGCACATTCAGGCGGAAATACAGGTCACGGCGAAACAGGCCCTGCTCGACCAGATCGTCGAGGTTTTTCTGCGCCGAGGCGATCACACGAAAGTTCACTGGAATGAACTGCGTGGACCCCAGCCGTTCAACCCCCCGCGTTTCCAGCAAACGCAGAAACTTGGCCTGCAGGGTCAACGGCATGCTGCAGATTTCATCCAGGTACAGGGTGCCGCCCTGCGCGGCTTCGATGTAGCCCATGCGCGAGCGACTGGCGCCGGTGTACGCACCATTGACCACGCCAAACAGCTCGCTTTCAGCCAGCGCCTCAGGAATTGCCGCACAGTTGGTACCGATAAAGGCGCCGGTGCGCCGGGACAAGTCGTGGATTTTGCTCGCCAACGTGTCCTTGCCGGTGCCTGTCTCACCACACAGCAGCAAGTCGATATTCAGCTGGGCGGTACTGAACGCGATGTGATCGACATCCAGTGCATTACCCAACGATGACATACAGCCCAAGTGCTCAGCTGACTCTTCCAAAGACGTTTACCCTAGAATGCGATCCGCAAAATAAACAGCGCTCCGGCGGCCATGGAAAGAAGACTTCCAAGTGACCACCTGCGAATGCAATCCCATATATTAAGACACGATGTATATTCAACGCGCACAAACGCTATAAACCAGGCGCGAAGTCGCCCGACGCCATAATTCAACGGCGCATAGTTATATAACCAATCCAAGTCTTATCGCTGATATAAGCCAGCGTTATGTCATCTGCGTCAGCGCCCCCAAGCATGTGCACTGAAGACTACACACACTCTCCAGCCCCCTGTGCTTGTGCACTTTGGTCAGAGGGCCATGATGTCAAGGCAATGCCAGTTCACACCGTTTAGTACAACGGCGTCAACCCGTAAGGCGCCCGTAGAAGCGACCTCTGGTAGACATCAGACATGTGACATCTAGATATTTGCACATTAAAAAACTGGATTTAATCATCAAAGTGCACGCCCCACGGGCCTGTCACTGATACGCCATGTAGTGTAACTAACTTTCAGGGGCAACATGAATATTAAGTCAGGATTATTGAACATGAATTTTTATTTAATATTCGCATCGTGCCTTTCATCGGCGCGAACCAATTACACACTTTTTCAAATCGGCGCTCTCATTTGACCACATGCTCTAATATAGAGTTTTCATACTAATCAAGTAGCACTTACAACACTAAGTGCATAGTTTGGGCCTCCCATAGCAATTAGACGCCGCGACGACTAAGCATCCGTCGTCGCGGCGGGCCCGACCCTTAAATAATCGGCGGCCCTGCACGGTTCGGATCGGTGCCGGTGGACGGGCCATCCGGTACAAAACCGCTGGTGCCCGGCTGCTCGACGCCTTCCTGGTGCCGGCCGGTCCTTGCGGCGCCAGGTCGACTGGTGGTCACCACGCGGCCACTCTCGCGCGCCATCAGGTCACGGCTGAGTTGGCTGCTGCCCGACTGCAACAAGCGCCCGCCTGTGCCGACCGCAATCGGGCGGCTCTCATCCTTCTTGCTGTACTCGAACGTGAAGGAGCTGAGCACCGGCCCGTCGGCAATACTGGCCGAGCTGCTCCAGGACAGGCCCACCGATGGGGTGGCAATCCCGGCGGTATGGTTGGCCGGCCGGAAGGTGGTCAGGCGCTTGATGCGCAGGTTGTCGGAATTACTCAGGGCCTTTTTCAGTTCGGCACTGAAGTCCATTTCATCGGTTTTCTTCGCGGTGCCGGCAGCGCCCGACGGACTCGCGCTGTCCGCCAGCGACTGACGCCAGCGCTGTTCGAGCTCCTCACGGACCGAGTCTTTGAGTTCGACGATGATCTGTACGTTGGTGGGTAACTCGCCTTCGGTCCGCCGTGCCAGGTCGCGCAGCTGCGGTTCAGTCTTGAACAGCCGGGCGATCTGCTCGGCATTCGCCGCGCTGGTGGTCTCGCGCCACGGTGCATCTTCAGCGGTCAAACCGTCCTTACGCTTGCCCAGCCCCGGCAGGCTGTGGCTGCGTTCGGCACTGGCGAACTGGCGCTCGCCATCCTTGGAAGCCTTGTCAGCGTTGACCAACGCGGTCATGCCGCGCCGCACGGCGACTTGCTGCTCGGTTTCCGGCGAACTGCTCCAGCCTTGCGCCAGGGTTGGCGCCGGCAGCTTGCGTTCGACCCATTCCTGCAGCGCGTTCAAGTGCGCACTGGGCTCCTTGAGGCCGCCGTCGGACTGGTCCGCACGGATGGCTTTGTTGAGCAGCTCCTGCATTTGCATCACATCGGGTGCTTGCTGTTTGAGTTCGGCCAGCAATTCACGAGCCTGCGGGCGGGAAAATTGTGCGAGGGCAATTTCCAGGGTAGCCACATTGGCATCGTCGGCGCGCAGGCGCTGCATCGGGCTCAGGATCTGCTGACGTGCACTGTAGATCTCGGCCTTCTGCGGTAATTGGCCGAACCACTGTTGCAGGTCTCGGGTGAGCGCCGCCGGTATGGGGGTGGCCTTGTCGACTTGTGTGAATAGCGCTTGCTGCTCAGGGAATGCGCGTTTGAGCGGCACCAGCAAGTCGCGCAGGCGCCCGGTGTCGAGCGTCCTTGCGGCGTCCGGGCCATTGTCGGTCGAGGCCATGAACAATAATTGCGCGAGCTTGTTGCGCTCTGTCTGCTGATCGCGGAACGCGAGGAGCTGCGGCAACTCGTCCCGCACCATATCGCTCAGTTGGCTGGCGAAATGGGCTTTGATGTTGCCTTCCAGGGTCTGCAGGTCTTTGGCCGTGACCACCGCACCCGGTTTGAAACTGAGGTTGAAGCGATTGGTTTTGGTACGGTCCAGCGACAGGCCGACGGCCACTTCAAACATATTGATCTGCGCCGGCGTGACGTCATTGTTCACCCCTTGCGCATTGGGCTGCGGGTCGGAAAACACGTTGCCGTTGACCGCATGCCCGAAAGGCCGCAGGTAGGCACCGACGCTGGCCGTGGAAAAGCCCTTGAGGTTATTGACCCGCACGTTTTTCGAGTCGCCATCGGTGGCGTAACTGTCGGTGCTCTTGGTCGCGGCGTGCAGCACGTTGACGTTGCCACGCAAGCCGGCGGTGATACGGAAAAACTCGTTGACCGCCGAGCGCGGCACGCCGGACCTCGGGTTGTGCGAACCGCCCACACCGAGCCGCAGAATATCGACCGTACCCGACAAGTCCACATCACCGGCCCATTCGGTGGAGACCTCCTGCGTCGCCGATTTGCCCAGACGGTACAGATCGGTCAGCGAAGCGTTGTAATCGTGCAGGTTTTGAAGGTAGGCCGCCATGTCGTGGCGGTCGATTTCAAGCAGGTTGCTGCTGGCCTTGGAGCGCGAAATCTGCAGCTGGGCATCCACCGAATACAGTTGCCCCACCGTGCCGTGGGTGAACTGCTTGATCACCTCGGAAGGCGCGTGGTAATAGCCGAAGCTCAGCGCGCCACTCTGGGTCTCGCTCTTGCCCAGGCCCATCCACGTACCGGTCTTGCCGCCGGCACCGGTGACGCCTATCTGCTGCTTGCTGGTGGCGCTCAACTGGCCCGACAAGCCACCGCCGTCCGGCGCAATACCGATAAACACCAAGGGCGAGCTAAACGTCGTCGCAGTGCTGCGCGAAATCGACATCTGGTCACGCTCTTCCATGCTGCCAAAGTGGCTGGTCAGCGCGGCGACCCGTTGGTCCTCGCTGCCAAAGGTCTGATTCAAATGCATCGCCAAGGCGTTCTTGCCGGTGGCTTGCTGGGCGAACGCGCGGCGCGTCTCTTCGGCGTTTTCAACGCTTTTGTGGTTGATGAAATTGCGGTCGCTCATCAGTTTGACCGGGCTGGCGTCCAGGGTCAGGCGCAGGCCGTGCAACTCTTTGCGGATGCCTTCGAGGGTGCGTGGGTTGTTGAACCGGTCGACCGGGTCGAGCAGCGCGTGCATGTCTTGCAGGACTTGGGCGTTGAGCAATAGCCGATCGACCACCAGGCCGCTGACCGACGAATCGCGGCCCTGGTCGCCCCGTGAGCGTTTGTCGCGCGGGTTGAGCTTGAGGCCCATTTGCGCCAGATCGTGCAGTTTCTCTTCGGCCTTGCTGCCAGGGTTGGGGGCGGTCCGCCCGGCGCGCATCGTCGCCGCCAACTTGGCCATATCGGTCTTGGTGTCATAGGCCGGGTTGAGGGTCTTGCCGGCGGCGTTGCGCCCGTGCTCGTCGAAATAGCCCTCCAT
Source organism: Pseudomonas fluorescens (assembly GCF_002022275.1). Taxonomy (GTDB): domain Bacteria; phylum Pseudomonadota; class Gammaproteobacteria; order Pseudomonadales; family Pseudomonadaceae; genus Aquipseudomonas; species Aquipseudomonas fluorescens_AJ. The sequence goes on along the minus strand of NZ_MSDF01000046.1, from coordinate 32,400 downwards.
CAACCCCAGTCGATGGGCAAACAGTTCACTGCTGCTCTCCAATTCCTTGCGCAGTTGGTTGAATTCCTCGTGCAAGGCCTTGGTTTGCGGCGTGGTCTGATCGATGCGGCGGTCGATGCGTGACTGCAAGTCACCGCCGGTCTGGGTGCGCCCCGCGGGGACCAGTGCCAGTTTGTCGAGGCTGGCATACAAGCGGCCCGACTCTTGATACAGCGGCCGCAGCCCTTCGCGCGCGCGCGACTCTCGGGTCAGCAGCGAGTCCAGCACGGCCTGCGCGCTGAGTTTGATATGGCTGCCGGCGCCGGCATGCGCGGTCGCCTGCTCGACCGCGCCCTTGGCCTCGGCGACCATTTTTTGCGGGCCGCGCAACGGGTGGAAGTGGTGGGTCAGGGTTTCCTTCAGTTGCTTGAAGGCGCTGGCCTTGACCTTGGCGTCGTCACCGCTGACGCCAAAGAAGTTGGTAGCGGTCACGGCATTGAAGCGGCCCAAGGCCTGGTTTTTGGTCTTGTGATTATCCCGCTCCGAGCGTTCGAACTGATTGTTCTGGTCGACCGGGCCGTCTTCGTCGGTGGCTTTGAACAGCATTTTATTAGTGCGGCTCTCCCGGTTCAGTTCCAGGTGATGCACACGCTCGTCATCCTGGCCACCGTGGGTTGAAAGCAGCAGCACGGGCCGGTTGTTCCGACCCTGGGTCAAGCCCCTGAGATCAACCGTGGCGCCCGCCGTGGTCTCCTGCAGCGCGCTCAGCAGCTTGTCTTGCAGCGCATCGACCTGCCTGGGCGGCCCGCCGGCGCTGTCTTCATGGAACTCAAGACCTGCCGCGCGCCACTCCAGGCGCGAGCCGGAAGGTTCGGTCCACTGGCTCTCGGGGACCATTTGCAGGTTATTCCCGCTGATCAGGTAGAGGTTGCGGTTGTGGTCCAGGGCCAGCCGAGGGGCATCCGCACCGGCAGCGTCGCCCGTCGCGGCCATCCCGGGCGGCAACGCCAGCGTGACGGGTTTGCCATCCAGATGGGCTGTCAGGGTCGTGCGGCCAGCCGGGGTGACTTGCAGCGTCACAAACTTTTTTTCGTCGAGTACCGCGAAGGCTTTAACGTGCTCTGCTGCAGTCAATGGCGCGCCGAGACTGACAGTGGTGCAACGGCCGAAATCCACGGCTTTCTGGCTGTCGAGGTCCAGCTTCTGATGTTCGTATTGCGCGTCCACGGGCTTGAGCCGGCCCTTTTGTAGCACGTAGGCCTTGTTGTCCAGGCCATGGCTCAGGTGCTCGACATTGCGCGTCCTCAATGGGCGCCAGTCCTGGTACATTTCCTGCCAGCCGCACAGCTCGCCGCGGTCTTTGTTCAGGGCCAGCGCGGCACCGCCGTGCAGCGTGACCTTTGGGTCGGCAGCGCTGACCGCCGAAGGCAGGCCGGTGCGCGTGCCCGCTTGCCACTGGCCGCTCAGGATCCAGCCAGGTTGCAAGCGCTGATTGTCCATCGGCAAGCCGTGGTAACGGCCATGCCGGTCCTCGACGATCGCCTTCAGGCCATGCTCGTGATAGAAGCCGTGAATGCGGCTGCCGGTGCCACTGTCGCCCAACGCGTGTTGACGATCATCAGCCGGCACCGGGGTCATGGTCAGTGTGGTCAGGTTCATCCCGGGCGCCGGAAGCCGGCTGGACTTGAACAGTTGGCCGTGTTCATCCGTGGCTACCACCCGCGGCGGGCTGCCCGGGCCGTCTTCCAGCAAGGCGATCTGGTCAGCCTTGAACGCCACGCCGGCGGCGGTTTGCATATGCAGCGGCTGATGATGGCCTTCGCTGAAGCGATCGACCGTGACTTCGGTGCCGCTGTGGGACAGGGTCGCGCTGTAATCAGCGGTGTAGAACTTGTCCCTGCCGGTGCTGCTGGCGCGCAATGGGTAAATCTCGCCGTGCTGATCGAGCATCAGGCGCTTGATATCGGCCTTCTCGGGTTGGTGCGCCAGCCAGCGGTTACGCGTGGCGTCGAAGCGGAACAGCTTCTGCCCGCGCACGCAGAATTGCGCACCGTGGCGGTCCGTGAACACGCCGGTGGTTTCGCCCAGGGTCGCACTGCCGGCGCGGCGTACATCCGTGGTGACATCGCCGCCCTGCTGTTGCGCCAGGGACGACTTGAGGACGCAGACCATGGCCGGGGTCTGCATGACCTGCCGGTAGTTGGCGTCCTTGTCTTTCATGGTGAAGCTCAGGTGCTCAGCCGTCTCGCCCTCGGGCGCCGCGAGGTCGGTGTGCATCGCGATATCGGTGTAGGTGCTTTCCTGGTTGAGGCGTTCGGCCAAGGCGTGGCCGGTGGTGGTGTTGTTCATGCGCAGCTTGCCGTCGGCGTCACGGCGCATCAGCGGTTGCTGCCAATCCTGGGGCGTTTTGTCATCGTGGGGGCGGCCCACCAGCTTGCCCCAGTCGATCCGGGTTTTGGTCTCGCCGGGACGCTGATAGACCGGCGGCTGGATCACGCTTTTCGCCGCCGAACCCAGCCGCGCCAGGCCGGACGGCATACGGAAAGCGGATTTTTTTGGCGTTTTTGATTGTTTGAGCTGCAGGGCCTGTTCATGGGCGAGCGGGCCACTTTCCTGGGGTGCTGGAGCGGGTGTCGCGCGTGGTGTTTTGAATGAATTAAAGATGCCTGACATGGGACGCTCTCCTTGAGACCATTAGCGTAAGTGGGAGCGGGCGCCATGTGGTTCCATGCGAGGTGGCCTTTTTTCCACCGCTGCGGTGCCCGCGTACCGGCCACTTAATCCATTTGCGCGCTACAGCGTGCTGACGACCGACCGTTTGAGGTGGTCGCGCGCACGGGACAAGCGCGACCGCACCGTGCCCACCGGCACGCCCAAACTCATGGCCGTCGCCAGGTAGTTGCCATCCAGTTCCAAATTGATGGTCATGATTTCGCGCATGCTGCAAGGCAAGTCATCAATCGCGCTGATCGCGCGCACCAGTTGACGGTGCTGATCGACATGTCGGTCGATCTCGACCTGCCCCCCCACGCTTTGGTGCTCGAAATCCTCAAGCGAACCTTGAAACGGCAGTTTGCCCAGGCTGCGAAAATGGCTGCGTACCAGGTTCAGTGCGATCCCGCATAACCAGGTTTGCGGCAGCGACTGTTGGTTGAATTTTTGCTCGCTGCGCAAGGCTTCGAGCAGGGTGCCCTGGAGCAGGTCCTCAGCATCTTCCTGATCGGAGACGCGCTTGCGGATGAACCCGCGAAGTTTCTGGATGTGAACGGCATCAAGGTCGCGAACACGCCAGGCGCGAGGCATAGAGGTGGGAGTAGCGGTTTGGCTGTACATGGTGAACCCCTCATCAAGCTGGAATTACGCTCGATACCTATAGCGAGGGGCGTGCCAGCTACCAAAGGCGAAAAATTCTCTTATAAATCAACAACCTGTAATTTTGTGTTTCAAGATATGTGCAAGTTGTTGCAAAACATGTCAGTCGGTGACGACTTAATTTTGCACTTTTCAGCGTGTTATCGACTGGCGCGCTTTTAAAGCGGAACCCTCGCGTGTTTTTCACCACTCACACCCCTTCACTGGCACGCGAACCGACAGATGCTCTTATGAAAATCGACATGCCGCCGCTCACCCCCATGCACCACCTGATGCCCACGCAGAAGCCCCAGGCCGTTGCCGAGACCGGCGCGCACCCGGCTGCCCAGCAGGTCGGCACCTCGTCCAGAGATGCGGCGCGATTCGGCGCGGCAATGGCCGAAGCCAGCAAAAGCCTGAATGCGCGTGAAGTGTTGGTCGGGGAAGTGACACAGTTCGCCAAGAGCATGAAGGCCCAGGAACTCTACGGCCTGCTGATGGGCCCGCAGAACGCCGGGATGAATGCAGCGGTCATGCGCATGCGCAAGCAACTGCGCCTGCAAGACGGCGTTGCAACGCTTGAGAGTGCCGGCGCCGAGACCGAAGAGCGCGGCATGGAAACCGTCATGCAGGTCGCCGGCGGCGACCCGGCCGTGGCACATGTGCTGTTGCACACCGCGCTGCACGACATCTCCAAGCACAAAAAAACTGCCGACGTCGGCGACCCGGAGACCTCCGAAGAAGCCACGGAAAAAGCCCGTCTCGAAGGTTACCTGCGCATCCTGGAAGTGCGACATGGCAAACAGGCCTTCGCCGGGATCAACACCGCCAAGGTGTTCTCGCGGGTTACAAAAGACCCCAAGGGCCGCAAAACCCTGCGCGACCATTACTACGCCACGGTGATCGGCGACCAGACCCTGGTGCGGATGATCACCGCCCTGCTCGAGCATGCCGACCCCCAGGGCAACCTTGACCGCGAGTCGTTCCTCGGCGCCCTCAATTACCTCAAGTCCGCCATCGCCGATGACCTCGCCGCCCTGCGTCCGTCGATCAAAAGCAGTCACTTGAAAACCCTGATGAAAGGCCTGGCCACCGCCGCCAAGCTGGGCGCGTTGTTCGAGCATTGCGCCACGTTGCTGCAACGCCTGCGCAAACTGAACCCGGCCTTGAGCGTCACCGCACCAGCGCTGCTGCGCGACCTGTTGGGTATCGGTGAACAACGCGCGCACGCCGTCGCTGCGCTGGTCACGCGCATGGGCGGCAATTCGCTCAAACACCAACTGGTGTTCCTCAACGGCCTGAGCCCGCTGATGAAGGAGCTGGAGTCGTGGTGGAAGGTCGATAAAAACAGCAAAAACCCGTTTGCCAGCCTGTTACTGCTCAGGAACCAACTGACGATCCAGGAGAAAAACCTCGTCAGCAGCGCCCCGCCCCCGGCCATCGGCGGCCCTGCCAAAACGCCAAGCCTGCAGGCCGCGTTGCCTGGCCCCGGCACTGAACGCGCGATAGGGGTGGGCTCATGAACAAGCTGATCAACCTGCTCAATGCGATCGCCATCAGCGCCATGAAACGCTCCGAGGTGGTCGGCGCGTTCGTGGTGATCGCCATCGTGTTCATGATGATCACCCCCATGCCGACACCGCTGGTGGACGTGCTGATCGCGATCAACATCTGCATTTCCTGCCTGCTGATCATGCTCGCCATGCACTTGCCCAGGCCGCTGGCGTTCTCGACGTTCCCAGCAGTGCTGCTGCTGACCACCATGTTCCGGCTGGCGCTGTCGATCTCGACCACGCGCCTGATTCTGCTGGAACAGGATGCCGGGCATATCGTTCAGGCCTTCGGCCAGTTTGTGGTGGGTGGCAACCTGGCGGTGGGCCTGGTGATCTTTTTGATCCTCACCGTGGTCAACTTTATGGTGATCACCAAGGGCTCGGAGCGCGTGGCCGAAGTCGGTGCGCGCTTCACCCTTGACGCCATGCCCGGCAAACAGATGTCGATCGACAGTGACTTGCGCTCCAACCTGATCAACGTCAATGAAGCGCGGCGTCGCCGTTCGGAACTGGGTCAGGAAAGCCAGTTGTTCGGCGCGATGGATGGCGCGATGAAGTTCGTCAACGGCGACGCTATCGCCAGTTTGATCATCGTGGCGATCAACCTGATCGGCGGCATTTCGATTGGCGTGATCCAGCACGGCATGTCGGCCGGTGATGCGATGCAGGTCTATTCGGTACTGACCATCGGTGACGGCCTGATCGCGCAGATTCCCGCGCTGCTGATTTCCGTCACCAGCGGCATGATCATCACCCGCGTCACCAACGACAACGTGGTCGCCGGCGCGAATATCGGCCGCGAGATCGCCGAACAACTGACCAGCCAACCCAAGGCCTGGATCATGGCGTCCCTGGCCATGTTGGGGTTTGCCGCCCTGCCCGGTATGCCGACCACCGTGTTTATCGTGATCGCGCTGATCACCGGGGTCTCGGGGGCGATGCAGTTGCGGCGTCAGCGTCCGGGGCCCAAAGCCGCGCCGGTCGCCGAATTGGCGCCCGAGCAGAACGGCCACGAAGACATCCGCAAGTTTTTCCCGTGCCGCGCCTTCCTGCTGCAATTTCACCCCGCTCAAGACCAGGCCCTCGCCCAGCAGGTGATCGTTGAGATCCGCCAGCAACGTAACCGCTTGGTCAGCCAATACGGCATCACCCTGCCCTCCTTCGATATCGAGTTGAGCAACCTGGTGGACCCGGATGAGTTCCGTTTCTCGGTGTATGAAGTGCCCAAGCTGCGGGCGACCTTGACCCGCAACCAGGTGGCGCTGGCCCAGGATGACGCGTTGCAAGCTGGCGTGGAGGTGGGCGTTGCCGGCAGCGCGGCCCGGGACGAAACCCAGTGGTTGTGGATACCCGCCCAGCACAACGTCGACCCGCAGTGGGAAACCGTCACGTCATCGACCCTGGTGGTCGAACGCATGGCCCGCGTGATGCAGGCCTGTGGTCCGCAATTTATCGGCCTGCAAGAGAGCAAGGCGATTCTCGGTTGGCTGGAAAGCGAGCAACCGGAACTGGCCCAGGAACTCCAGCGGGTCATCCCCTTGGCGCGCTTTGCCGGCGTCCTGCAACGCCTGGCCGCCGAATGCGTGCCGCTGCGGGCGATCCGCCTGATCGTCGAGACCCTGATCGAGCACGGCACCCACGAACGCGAAGTAAGCGCCCTGGCTGATTACGTGCGCATCTCGCTCAAATCCCTGATCTATCACCAGTACTGCGGTGAAGAAGGGTTGCTGGTGTGGCTGTTGACGCCGGAAAGCGAAAACCTGCTGCGTGACTGCCTGCGCCAGACCCAGGCCGAAACCTTCTTCGCCCTCACCAATGACGCCAGCCGCCAGTTGGTCGAGCAGTTACGCCAGGCTTTCCCGCAGCGCTCGAAGAAAACCCCGGTGCTGCTGGTGGCGCAAGACCTGCGCAGCCCGTTGCGCGGGCTGTTGCAAGATGAATTCCATCACATTCCCGTGTTGTCGTTCGCCGAGCTCAACGGCTCGGCCCAGGTCAAGGTGCTCGGGCGCCTGGACCTTGAAGATGACCTTCAACTGTTGGCCGGGGAGCATGCAGCATGAATCGTGAAAACCAGGCACAAGGCGCGGCCACCGACGCAGGTTCAATGGTGGAACTGCGCGTATTGAACGGCCTTCACCAGGGCGCGGCGTTACCTTTGATCGGCGGCCAATGGACCCTCGGCGCCAGTGACAGCCACGACCTGGCCTTGCACGACCCCGCGTTTGCGGGGGGCCAGTTTGCGCTCGAACGTAGCGACGAGGGCTGGCAACTGCAGGGCACTGACGGCCTGATCACCGACGCCGAAGGTCATCAAACCGCCACCGCCCAATTGCAGGTCAACCAGCCGTTTGCGTTGGGCCAGGTGTGGCTGTGCCTCACGCCCGTGGACAGCGGCTGGCAGTTGGCGCCGATCCCGCAAGCCAGCGTGCCGGTCGAGTCGCACGCGCCGCAGCCAGCAGCTGAAGCGGCGCCGCTGGAGACCCGCTCGCGCCCCTCCTACGGCAAGCGCCTGGCGGTCGCCGGCCTGATAGTGACCATCGCCAGCAGCGCCTGGGCATTCACCCGCCCCGCCAACGACGTCACCCAGCCCTTGGGCAAAAACCCGGCGCTGGCGGTGGACGCCGCCAGCGCCAGAGCCGCCGTGCGCAAGCGCCTGCAGCACATGCTCAGTGATCGCCTGCTCGACGCCGACGTCACCCTCAGCGACGACGGCAATAACCTGGTGTTCAACGGCACACTCAAAGGCGAGGCGTTCGCGCTTTACCAGCGCATGCTCGCCGGCGCCCGTGCGCAACTGCCCGAAGGGCTGACCCTGGCCGATAAGGTCAACGTGTTCCAGACGCACCTGCCGTTTGTGATTGTGCAGGTGCTCAAAGGTCCGCAGGCGCATATCGTCACCGCGGACGGCCGGCGCATGTTTGTCGGGGATGAGCGTGACGGCATCAAGTTGGTCAGCATCGACGACAAGACCATCGAGTTCGACGGCGCCCAACACTACCAGGTGGCCTGGTGAGCCAGTTCGCTCGCCAGGCCGCGCTGCACGCCTGGGGCGAGGCGCGTCGGCGGGCACTGGCGGACTTCTCGCCGGTGCAGGTCAGCGGCCGGGTCAGCACCGTGAAAGGCATCCTGCTTGAATGCCATATGCCCGGCGCCACCATCGGCGAGCTCTGCGAAGTGTTCAAGGCCGACGGCGAGCCGATGCTTGCGGAAATTGTCGGGTTTTCCGGCGATGAAACCCTGCTCAGCGCCTTGGGCACGCCCGACGGTATTCAGGTCGGGGCGCGCATCAAACCGCTGGGCTGCTCCCACCGCATCCAGGTCGGCACGCATTTGCTCGGTTCGGTGCTCGACGGTTTTGGCCGCGCGTTGACCCCGGGCAGCGCCGATGCACTGTGCATCGACCCGACGGCGCCGGGCAGCATGCCGGTGATCGCGCAAGCCCTGCCTGCCACCGAACGCCCGCGCATTGTCAGCCCGTTGCCGACCGGGGTACGCGCGATCGACGCAGCGATCCTGCTCGGCGAGGGCCAGCGCGTCGGTTTGTTTGCCGGGGCCGGCTGCGGCAAGACCACGCTGATGGCGGAACTGGCGCGCAACATGGACTGCGACGTCATCGTCTTCGGTTTGATCGGCGAACGCGGCCGTGAACTGCGCGAGTTTCTCGATCATGAACTCGATGACACCCTGCGCCAGCGCTCGGTGCTGATCTGCGCCACGTCCGACCGTTCCAGCATGGAGCGTGCGCGCGCCGCCTTCACGGCCACTGCGATTGCCGAAGCCTTTCGCGCCCGGGGCCTCAAAGTGCTGCTGTTGATTGACTCCCTGACCCGTTTCGCACGGGCCCAGCGCGAGATCGGCATTGCTTCGGGCGAACCCCTCGGCCGTGGCGGCCTGCCGCCGTCGGTCTACACCCTGTTGCCGCGCCTGGTCGAACGCGCCGGCATGAGCGAGCAAGGCTCGATCACCGCGATCTACACCGTACTGATCGAGCAGGACTCGATGAACGACCCGGTGGCGGACGAGGCCCGCTCGTTGCTCGACGGGCACATCGTGCTCTCACGCAAACTTGCCGAGCGCGGGCACTACCCGGCCATCGACGTGCAGGCCAGCATCAGTCGTGTGCTCTCCAACGTCACCCACCGCGAACACCTGCAGGCCAACAACCGCCTGCGCCGCTCGATGGCGGCCTACCAACAAGTAGAAATGCTGCTGCGCCTGGGCGAATACCAGCCCGGCGGCGACCCCGTGACCGACTGCGCCGTGTCGCTCAACGGGGCGATCAATCAGTTCCTGCGCCAGGACCTACGCGTGCCCGTCGCGCTCGAGCAAACGCTCGAAGACCTGGTCGCCTTGACCTCACAAATGCCGGAGTAGCCCATGGACGATGACGTTCAACCCGACAACGAGAGCGCGGACCTGAGCGAGGTGGTGAGCATCCTCACGCCCCTGCGCCAACACCGCCAGGCCAGCGCCGAGCGCCGTCAGCGCGACTTGCAGGCTCTGGTCGAGCGCACCGCCGACCAGTTGGAGGCCGGCCAGCGCGAATTGCAACGCGAGCGCGAACTCCAGGGGCAACAACGCGCAGCACTGACGCAGACCAACAGCCTGCGCACCGTGGACCTGACCACCATTGACGTGTGGCACGCCGAAGAGCGACGGCTGCTGCACCACCTGGACGATATGGAGGGGCGCGTGGCGCTGATGCGCGACAACCTGACTCAACTCAAGACGGCGCTGGATCAGGCGCGGCTGCACACCAAAAGCTGCCAACGCGCGGTTGAGAAACTCGGCTGCCTGATTGAACTGCTGGAGCACGCGTCATGAGCGAACCACTGAAACCAATGAGTCGCCACACCGCACCCGTGACGCAGCCCAACCCGGTGGCGCCGACGCGACGTGACACAGTGCCCGGCGCCACTGCCCGTGCGGCGCCCAACAGCAGTGCGGCTGCCAGGCGTACCCATGCGTCGCAGGCGAATCTGACGCAGGCCGCCAGCGATGGCCAAGCGAATGCCAGCGACGGTTTTTTCTTCGAGAACCTGATGGTGTTGGGCGTGGGTGAGCGCCAGTCGGACGATCAAACGCCTCATGACGGCAGCCCCGGCGCGGGCTTGTCGGCGCCGGCCATGGCGCAGTTGGTGGAAGAACTCAGTACCCATTGGCTGGCCCAGGCCGGCGAGCACATCAGCGTCACGTTGTTCATGCCCAAGTTGGGCAAAATCCTGCTCAAGGCGCAACAGCGCCCGGGCTATCTGGAACTGGAACTCGGGTTCGCCGAACCCGACGCCTTGCAGCGCGTGCAGAACACCCATGCCGATTGCGAGGACGCCATGAGCCAGGCCTGCGGGATTCCCGTCGAGCTGGTGTTGCGCAGCCTATGACGAGCGCCCGCCCGCTGTGCCTGCGCCGCCTGAGTGCGGTCGACGCCGGCGCCGCGCGCCTCTTGGGCCGTGGCCTGGAACTGAGCTATCGAGTCGGCGAACAGGCCGGGCATCTGCAACTCACGCCCCTGCGCCCCGACGCCGCGCCGGTCGATGGCACAGCGCTGCAGACCCGCAGTGGCTGGCTCTGGCTGACTGATGCCAGCGCCGCCTTGAGCCTGTTCGGCAGTGTTCCGGCGATGCTCGGCGGCGAGTTCCAGGCCTGGTATTGGCAGCATTTCAACCAAGGCCTGGCGCCTGAACTGCAGGCGGTGCTGGGCCACGTCGAACCGCTGGTGCAACCCGTGCTCGCCCCGCCCGGCGCAGTGGCCTGCGCGCTGCACATCACCCTGGGTGAACAGGCGCTCACGGTGCACCTGTACGCCAGCGCCGCGACGTGGCTGGGGTTGCTCGAAGGTGGCGACTGGCAACCCCTGTTGGCGCCGTTTCCCGAGCAACTGCGCCTGTGCGCGCCCATCGTGCTCGGCCGTTCGGGCTTGACCCTGAGCGCGCTGCGCAGTGTGCGCCCGGCCGACGTAGTGCTGATCGAGCAAGCGTTTTTTGATACCGACGGCCACGGCCAGGTCCGCCTCGGGCCGTGGCGCTTTTATGGACAGCTACAGGGCCAAGGCCTTGAGCTGTCTTTTACCCTGCATCAGCTGGAGCACGTGTTTGTGGAAGACGACGATTATTACAGCGACCCGGCAGCGGCCGACGACACGGAGGCAGCCTATGGCGATGAACCGCACGAGGCCTATGCCGCCCAAAGCTATGCCCAGCATGTCGAGGCGGACCCGCTGGATGACACCTCCCCAGGCGAGGAGCACGCGCCTTTCGATGGCTTGACCCTGAACCTCACTCTGCGCTGCGGCCACCTGATGCAGACGGTGCAGCAACTGCGCCAACTGGGCCCCGGCAGCGTATTACCGGTACCGGGCATGCGGCCGGGCCGTGCCAGCCTGTACTACGGCGAGCGCGCGGTGGCGCACGGCGAACTGGTGGACATCGATGGTCAACTGGGCCTGCAGATCACCCGTATGGAGCCCTTGTAATGGGCCTCGACGGCACCAACCCGATCACGCTGGCGTTGTTTCTGGGCGCCCTGTCACTGATCCCGCTGATGTTGATGGTGTGCACCGCGTTCCTGAAAATTTCCACGGTGCTGCTGATCACCCGCAACGCCATCGGCGTGCAGCAGGTGCCGCCGAACATGGCGCTGTACGGCATCGCCCTGGCGGCGACGCTGTTTGTGATGGCGCCGGTGGTTTACCAGATCAACCAACGCTTACAGACGCATCCGGTGGAGCTCTCGAGCACCTCTGCCATGCGCGCCAATATCGGCTATGCGTTCGAGCCGCTGCAGGCGTTCATGAGCCGCAATACCGCCCCCGATATCCAGACGCACCTGCTGGAAAACACCCAGCGCATGTGGCCCAGGGAAATGGCTGACGCCGCCACCAAACAAGACTTTTTGATCGCTGTGCCGGCCTTTGTGTTGTCGGAGCTGCAAAAGGGGTTCGAGATCGGTTTTTTGATCTACATCCCCTTTATCGTCATCGACCTGATCATTTCCAACCTGCTGCTGGCGCTGGGCATGCAAATGGTGTCGCCCATGACTATTTCGCTGCCGTTGAAGATGCTGCTGTTTGTGTTGGTCGAGGGTTGGAGCCGCTTGCTCGACAGCCTTTTCTACTCGTATTTGTGAGGTTGCCGTGGAAGCGTTGGCGTTGTTCAACCAGGGCATGTACCTGGTGGTAATCCTCACCGCCCCGGCGTTGGGCGTGGCGGTATTGGTCGGCGTCGTGACTTCGTTGCTGCAGGCCCTGATGCAGATCCAGGACCAGACCCTGCCCTTCGGGGTCAAGCTGGTCGCCGTCGGCCTGACCCTGGCCATGACCGGGCGCTGGATCGGCGTGGAAATGATTCAGCTAACCAACGCTGCGTTCACGCTGATCGCGAACTCGGGACAACATTGAACATGCCGTTTGATATCACTGGCGCTTACACCTTCATCCTGGGTATGGCGTTGGCGGCCGCGCGGCTGACGCCCGTCATGATTCTGGTGCCGGTGTTCTGCTTCCAGTACCTCAAGGGGCCGCTGCGCTTTGGGGTGGTCTGCGCCTTGGCGCTGATCCCGGGCCCGGCGATCGGCCAGGCGCTCGTGGCGCAAGGCGACCATTGGGCGAGCATCCTCGGGCTGGCCCTCAAGGAGTCGATGCTCGGCACTTTGCTCGGGCTGTTGATGTACGCGCCGTTCTGGATGTTCGCCTCCGTCGGCGCCTTGTTCGACAGCCAGCGCGGCGCCCTCAGTGGCGGCCAACTGAACCCGGCCCTGGGCCCGGACGTGACGGCCCTCGGGGCGTTGTTCCAGGAGGCGTTGATCATGCTGGTGGTGTTGGGCGGCGGGTTCTCGATCGTGACCCAAGTGATCTGGGACAGTTACGCGGTCTGGCCGCCCACGGCCTGGTTTCCCGTACTCGACGCCGAGGGTCTCGCGGTTCTGCTCGAACAACTGAACCAGACCCTGCAGCACGTGATGCTGTACTCAGCGCCCTTTATCGGCCTGTTGCTGCTGATCGAAGCAGCCTTGGCGATCATCGGCCTGTATGCCCAACAGTTGCAGGTCTCCAGCCTGGCCATGCCGGCCAAATGCATGGTCGGCATGGCGTTCTTCCTGATCTATTGGCCAACCCTCAAAGACCTGGGCAGCGGGCAGGTCCAGGGCCTGCTGGACCTCAAGCACCTGTTGGGGCTGCTGGCCAAGACCCCTGTCGTCCACCCTTGAGCGAGGCGCGGCCGTGAGCGAAAAAACCGAGAAAGCCACGCCCAAACAGGAGCGCGACAGTCGCGAGAAAGGCGACGTCGCGCAAAGCCCCGACCTGGTGAAATTGGCCATTCTGGAGGTGGTCAGCGAAACCGTGCTGGGCCTCTCGGACCAGAGCATGGAAAGCCTCAAGCGCCTGATGGGGTTGTCGCTGCAACGCATGAATCAACCCTTCATGCATACCGCCGCCGAGACCGCCAGCGACGCGTTGGCGCTGCTGGTGAGTTTCTCGATCATGTCCGTTGGCGTGGCCATGCTGATGCGCCTGGCGGGCAGCTGGGTGCAGTTTGGCTTTCTGTTCGCGCCCAAGGCGCTCAAGCCGAAACTGGACAAGCTCAACCCGATCAATCAGATCAAGCAGATGTTCTCCGGGCAAAACCTCAGCAACCTGCTGATGAGCGTGTTGAAAGCCGCGTTCATTTGCGTGGTGCTGTACCTGGTGGTCAAGCCGGCACTTGGCACCCTGATCCTGCTGGCCAATACCGACCTCGCGACTTACTGGCATGCACTGGTGGCGCTGTTCCGGCGCATCCTCAGAATCACCGCCGGGCTGCTGCTGATACTGGCGATCACCGACCTGGCGATACAGAAGTACTTCCACGCCAAGAAATTGCGCATGAGCAAGGACGACATCAAAAAGGAATACAAGGAATCGGAGGGCGACCCCCACATCAAAGGGCATCGCCGCCAACTCGCCCACGAACTGGCCCACTCCGCCCCCAGCGCCCCGGCAAAACCCGTTGAAGAAGCCGACATGGTCATCGTCAACCCAACCCACTTCGCCGTCGCCCTCTACTACCGGGCGGGCATAACGCCGCTGCCGCTGATCCACTGCAAAGGCCTCGACGATGAAGCCCTGGAACTGATCCAGCGCGCAAAAAAAGCCAAAGTCCCGGTGGTGCAATGCGTATGGCTCGCCCGCAACCTGGCCAAAACCCGCACCGGCCGCCACATCCCGCGAACGACACTGCAAGCGGTGGCGAAGATTTATCAGGTAATCAAACAGCTGGATGAAGTGACGGATGAGGTGATTCAGGTCAGGGATCTGGAGTTGTAGCGCGCTTGATGTGGCGAGCGGGCTTTTGTGGCGAGCGGGCTTGCCCGCGTTGGAGTGCGCAGCGCTCCCTTTTTTTTTGGGGCTGCTGCGCAACCCAACGCGAGCAAGCTCGCTCGCCACAACAGCTTTATCTCCCGTCGTTTAAGCGCTAGCCAGGGCTAGCGCATTACAGCAATCCTCTTCAACCATTAACGAATGGAGGCCAATACCCGGCGGGTATCGCCCACCTGCTGAATAAACCCCAACACCCAATTCACAAAACTCAAAGGCACCAGACCGGCCAGCGGCAGTTGCGTACACAGCCGCACGTCCCCCTGCCCATCCCGCGCCAGCCAGCAGCCATGCAACGCATCAATATCAAAATTCAACCGCAGCATCTGCTCCGCCAAGCCAGACCCGCTGGACACCGGGATCTGACAATGCAGCACCACCATATCCCCGGCCGGCGGGATTTCTATAATCGCCGACTCACGCTCGCCCGAGTACAACGCGCACACACCGTCATTCAACGCCAGCGTAGTGCCCAGACGTTGCCCCAAGTGTTCTATCAGTACTTCAGCGCTGTTCATGTGCAAACTCCTTTTTGGTGATCAATATTCGTCTGGTCAAGCCAGATCGGTCAGGTGTTCCAGCCCCACCAACGCCAATTGTTGCTGGCGAATCACATCCAGCGTGCGGCCATCATTGGCGAGTGATGGCGGTACCGCGTGCCAGACCACGAAATCACGCGAGGGGTCGAGGAACAGGTAGTACTCATCAAAGTCATGGGGCCGTTCGAAGCGCCGCACCAGGGATTTATCCAACTGCCCTGGACGCAATGCGCGGCGATCGATCTGCAGCGCAATCCCCCAGGTGCGGTACTCGCAACGACTGACAAACGTCACACCGGGGTTGACCTGCCAGTGCGCCGCCTGGCTGGCCGCCACGCTCGCATAAAAAGTCGATTTTCCTTTCACGTCATGCATCACAGTCAGTCCTTTATCGGGGTAACGGTAAAATCCACCTCATGATTGGCATCGTCCAGGCCCTGGCGCATATCCGGCGGCCACCAGATCACCAATTGTGCGGGGCCCGAGTCCGGGCGTTTACATGCCTCGGCGCGGCAACCCTTGTCGGCAAAGCTCGAGCAGCCTGTCAGTAACGCCAGCGTCGTCAGCGCAATCAGCAGCTTGGTTGTCATGGCTTGGGTCCTTTACCCAGGGGCTTGTTTGCGGGCGCGGCCAAGGGCTGGCTGGCTTGCGCATCGAGCAGCGAGTTGCGCAGTTGATTATTCGGATAAGCGCCGGCCGGCTGGCGCAAGGCGATGAACACTTCGGCCTTTTCGCCAGGGTTGAGCCAGGCATGGGGCCAGGCGCCAACACCGAGTACCCAGCGGCCACCGCAGAGGCTCTCGTCGAGACGCACGCGCTGGGGCGAGGTGTTGCGCGCAACGACCACGGCGATGCCCCAATCCTTGCGGCCGTACCATTGCGACCGCGTGGTATCCAGGGTCACACCGTCGGCGCGCGCATCGCACAGGGTGCCGGGCTCGAACGGCAAGCCGGCGGTCCCGTCGCCAAACCCCGACGGCACCACACCGCTCGCCAGGCTGACCATGGACCGCTGCACAGCGGCGCGGGTAACCACATCGTGCCCGGAGCGGCGGTCTTTGATCAGTTGCTCGGCATCGTCCAGGTCGTCGGCATTGCCATTGACCGCGTAGCGCGCCGGGTCGACCTGATCGCCGATGACCCGTGGAGTCAGGATGAACACCCGTTCGCGGCGATTGATCTCATGGTTGTGATAGCGAAACAGCAGGTTGCCGATGTAGGGAATATCGCCGAGCAAGGGCACCTTGCTCACGGTGTCTTTGTCTTCGTTGGTGTGAAAGCCGCCAATCACCAGCGAGCCTTTTTCGGCAATCACTGCCTGGGTACTGACGTTGGCTTTGCGCACGCTCGGTTGGGTCTCGTTAATCGACGAGGCGTCGATTTCGCCGTCCTCGATGTCCACCACCAGTTGAATGTCCTTCTTGTCGCCAGTCCTCTCGGTACGCGGGATCACTTGCAAGCTGGTGCCGGCAGTGATCGGCACGATATCGGCGACGTTTTCGCCGGTCGCGCTGAGGTACTCGGTCTGGCTGATGTCAATCACCGCCGGCTGGTTTTCCAGGGTCAATATCGACGGGTTACCGATAATTTTCGCCGCGCCATTGCTCTGCAACGCTTGCAGGGCGAGGGAGAATTTGCCGGGGTTGCTGATCGAAACCGTCGAAGTCGAGCCCGTCGGGTTCAAGCCACCACTGAGGGTCGATTTACCGGACGTGGTGCTCCAGTTGCTGGACAACTCGGCCAGGTCGTTGCGGTTGATATCGAGGATGATTGCGTCGATTTCCACCAGGTTGCGCGGTACGTCCAGCTGCGCCACCAGCTTTTGATACATGCCTTGGCGTTTGGGCAAGTCATAGATGAGCACGGCGTTGTTGCGCTCATCCGCCTCGACGCGAATTTTGCCGCTGCGCGTGCTGTCACTGGGGTTTTTAAGCGAATGCGAACCCGAGCTGGTGACGCTGGCGATCAGGCCGCGCGTGCCGTCCTGCAGCCCTTGGGAGGCGTCCAGCATGCCCGAGCCCGCAGCGCCGTAACCGCCAAACAGGCTGGGCGTGGGGCTGCCGCCCAAGAGGTTGGACGAGATGCCTGCCCCAATGGAGCCCTGGTTTTTGGGTTCGAGCAAGCCTTGCAGAATGCTGGCCACGCCCGAGACTTTCAGTTGCTGGTCGCGGTACTGAATAGTGCGGTCAGCCGCGTTGGCATAGCGCAACGGCAGCACGATGATTTCCTGTTTTTCATCCGGGCTCTCGACTTTTTCGCTGTAGTCGCGGATCAGGTCGACATAGCGCTTGGGGCCCCTGACCAGCACCACGCCCTCGTCGGGCAGGATGCCCCAGCCAAAGCGGCTGTCGAGCAGCCCGACATCGGTCAGGGCTTTTTGCAGGTCATCGACTGCGTCGGGCGATACCTCGATACGCACCGAGGTCTGGTCACTGCGCGGGCTGACATACAGGGTGTTGTTATAAACGAACCATTGAAAGTGATACTCCAACGCCAACCGTTCGAGGAAAGCCTGGGGGTTGTCGGCGTGCATCTTGCCGTCCACCGTGCCGCTGATTGTGGGGTCAAGGTCAAGCTTGACGCCAAACGCGGTGGTGAAATCGGTCAGCACGGTGGACAGCGGCGATTGATTGGCCTCATAGGCATACGCCGTCTGCTTCCAGTCGTCGGGCACCGCCGCGGCCGCGCCGAAGCTCAGGGCCATCAAGAGCGGCAGCGCATAGCCATAAGCCTTAAACATTAAAAACCCCCTGCTGCCAGCCACCCAATACCGTGCGACGCGCCGCGGGCAGGCTCTGCGCTGCGATGGCGTCGTTCACCAGGCTCAGCCAGGCGCCGCGCTGATCCATCAAGTCGCCAATCGCCGTCATCAGCGCATCGGCGGCCACCGGCTGGGGCATCCACACCAGCAGTTTCAGGCACTGCTCATGCGGATCCAGCGCAATAGCGCCACGGCATTCACAGGCCAGGCTTGCGCCGCCCTGGGCCAGTGCCAACTGTAAATGCGCGGTTGGGTGACTCTGGGTACTGTCGAGCAATTCGACGCTGCAACGCACGCCCCCACCCACCAGGTGCAGGCTGATGTTGACGCCGTCTACCCAACATTCCATTGGGCGCGGCGCATCGGCCTGGCACCACGACTGGATTGCGTGATGGAAGTCACCGAGCGCCACGCTCACTGGGCCCCGTCGATAATTGACTTGGTGAGGTTATGTTTCATCTGCATTTCCTCACTGGCCGCCGTGCTGGAGCTGGCAACTTTCATCATCGCTTCGTTGAACGCCATCATGTCCTGAGGCGACGAGTCTGGTTGGTCCATGCCGTCCAAAGCAGTGTCATCGAAACTGCGCATGTTGCGATTGAAACCACTGTCCAGGCGACGTTGCAGAGAATCGAGAATGGCCATGGCGAACGCTCTCACAAAAAATAGTGTTACTGAGTGTCACAGGACAGACTTGGGTTCCAACGCAACGGCGTCCGTTTGCAGAATTAAATGGGCCAGGATGGATTAGCGGATCAAAAGCAGGGTTTGGCGACGGTTTCAGCAGCGCAACGGATACAACGACGCAAGGCTCTTCAAAGAGGCATTGGTTTTTCTGACCACACAGGCACCTCTTTCGTACATAAATCGGGAACCCGGGCCAACAATCTCCCACATAGAACTCTCCAGCGCTGAATGCCAGTGCCTGGCCCTAGGCACGAACTAAAGCCGCCGCCAGCCGGGTGGCTGAACTGAGGAGTGATCTGTGTGAACAATATCTTGTCATTTTTACCGCGCCTGACCATCGGCACGGTCAAAGACCCCAACGCGCTGGGCAGCTCTCCACTCACGCCGGGCACACCCACCACCACCGGCAACACCGGGCCCGCCTGGGGCGGTTCCGCCACCACTGCTACGCTGCCCACTGCGCCCGCGTCTGCACAGACGGCGACGCCCGATGCATCCTCAAGCGACGATGCGCAGCTCAAAGCCACGCTTGCCGGCAAAAACACACAGCTCCCGACGCCCGATGAGCAAGCCCCTCCAGGAATGACCGCTGCCGATATCGGCAAGCTCAGCAAGGGATTGCTCGACAACCTGGGCGACCAGAACCTGCAGGGCAAGGGCAAACTCCCGGATTTGTTGGCCAAGGACCCGAACGTCAACGGCGACATCAAGAACGACCCGAACGCGGCGTGGCGGGCTTACAAAGTCCTGACCGCAGTGAAGAACGAAACCAACTCCGACGGCAGCCCCAAACCGGACAGCGTGATCACCAGCGGCAAGATCGGTGGTTGGACCAAACAAGGCTTCGGGCATGGTTCCGAAGGCGGCGACTTGCAGGACTACCTGCTGCACGGACGAGTACCGAGCCAACTGCCCAAAGGTGACCACACCGTAGGCCCCAACGGCCAAACCGCCAGCGGCATCCAGAACGTCGGTAACTCCATCAAGGAAGGTTTCGAGAAGTTTGGCAAGGCCATGAAAACCGGTTTTGAAAACTTCGGCCATGCCGTGGTCAACATTGGCAAAGACATTGGTAACGGCCTCAAAAACTTCGGCTCGATGGTCGTCAATGGCGTGGAAGGTATTGGTGATGCAATCACCGGCAACAAGTCCGGCGCCAGCAACAAGTTCCACAACGCCCACAGCGCCGCCTCAGGGCTTGGCCACGACATTACCGATGCCGGTAAAAACCTGGGCACCGTTGCAGAAACCCTTGCACCTCTGGCTGTAGCACTCATCCCTGGCGTCGGCGAAGTCGCCGCCCCGGCGCTGTTTGTGGGCGAAGCCGCAGCAGAAGTGGGCGCCACGGCAGCGATCGACGTCGGCGTAGAAGCCGGCGCAGAAGCCGGCTCCACGGCGGTAAGCCAGGCGGTAAGGACCGGAGCCCAGGCCATCGGTAAGGAGATCGGTAAAAACGCAGGGGAGAATTTGGCGCAGGACATTGCGGACCCGAATCAGTCGAATAACTCGTCTCAGGCATTGCTGTAACGACCGACATACCCATACCGAGGGAATTGATTTTTCGCATGCCCATTGGGGGTGGCTCATCCCACCCAAGGCATTTGCCAAACGCGACTGAATCAACGTCATTTTCAAACGGTTACCATGATAAATTGGAGCCCGCTGCCACAGGTGAAATGCATTCCCCTGTGGCAGTCGGCTCTCTCGCGAAGAGGCCCGTAAAAACACTATAAAAACAACACGTGTGGAAGCCTTTTGATGCGCCAGCTCCCTGCCCTCACCATGCTCCGCGTCTTCGAAGAAGTCGCCCGCCACCGCAGCTTCAACAAAGCCGCCGCAGACCTCAACGTCACCCAGGGCGCAGTCAGCCGCCAGATCAAACAACTGGAAGACTACCTCGGCGTCGCCTTGTTCATTCGCACGCCCCAAGGCTTGTCCCTGACCGAAGCCGGCTTCGCCCTCTCGCCGCACCTGAGCGACGCCTTCGACCATATCGAACGCGCCCTGCAGGCCGTGCGCGTGCCCAACTTGCGCCAGCGCCTGCGCATCGTTGCCCCGCCGACGTGGGCGACACGCTGGTTGTCGGCGCACTTGCGGCGCTTTTGCGAGCGCTACCCGGACATCAACCTCAGCGTCACCCACCAGAACAGCCACGCGAGCCTGGCGGAAATCGACTGCCAGATCCGCTTCGGCCTCGAACCCGCAACCCATTGCAGCAGTGAATTACTGGTGATGGAACGGCACATCGCCGTGGCCAGCCCGGAGCTGTTCGAAGGCGGCCAGCCACCGGACCTGCGCCGCTCACCGCTGCTGCATATCCTGCACGAAGGCAAGCGCTTGAAGGTCTGGGAAAACTGGCTGGCGGCCATGGGCCGGGACGATATCGATGCGGACCAGGGCCTGGAATTCAGCACCCTGGACCAAGTGATCCACACCGCCCTGGCAGGCGGCGGCTTGGCGGTGATCGACCGACAGATGATCGAACGCGAGCTGGCCAATGGCAGCCTGCTGCCGATCACGCCTGTAGAAGTGATCGGCCCGTACGGTTATTGGCTGGATGTAGCGACGGACAAGCAGGGTTTATCCAAGGTTCGGCTGTTTACGCAGTGGCTGGGCCAGGTCAGCAATCCCTGACACCGGTGGTGCCTCGGCTTTGCACGCCTCACTCAACGTCAACGCCTTGGTCTCCGGCGCCCAGGCCCAGGAGATAATCGCGCCGAACACCAGAATGGCCGCCAGAATGCCCATGGTCGGGCTCAACCCAATGCCCGCCACACTCACCGGCAACAGAAAGGTGCTGACCGCCGAACCCAAACGGCTCACCGCCGTCGCCAGGCCGATGCCGCTGGCGCGCACTTCGGTAGGGAAGCTTTCTGCCGGGAACACGCCCACCAGGTTGCTAACTGCCGACAACACCAGCGTGAACACGCCGAACGCCATCACCATCAACCACGCCAGGCTCCCCGGCAACACCGCCAGCAGGAACAACGCCGCCGCGAGAATGATGAACGAGTTGATCAAAAAGCCCCGACGCGAAAACTTCACCGTGCACCAGATACCGATCAGCGCGCCGACGATCAACAGCATATTCAGCAGCAGTTCAGTGCCGAAACCCTGGGACAAGCCCATCTTCTGCAGGATCGACGGCAAGAAGGTGTAGATGGCGAAGTACGGCATCACGATGCACACGAAGAACAGGCAGTTGAACGCGGTGCGTTTGCGGTACTCGCGGCTGAACAGCACGCCGTAGCCCGAACGGGTTTGCGTGGTCGGCTCTTCATCCAGCACCACGTGCTCGCCCAGATGCTTCTTGACGATGGCACGGGCCTCGGCGATGCGCCCACGATTGACCAGCCAGCGCGGGGATTCCGGGGTGCCGATGCGCGCGATCAGGATCAACCCGGCCGGAATCGCCGAAGACGCCAGCATCCAGCGCCAGGCGTCGTCACCGAGGCTGAGCATCGCGGTGCCGACAAAGGTCGCGGCCACGTAGCCGAAGGTCCAGATCACGCTGAACGAGCCGAGCAGCACGCCGCGATGCTTCTTCGGCGAGAACTCGGCGAGCATGGCGTGGCCGACGCTGAAGTCGCCACCCAGGCCAATGCCGATCAGGATGCGGCACAGCAGCAGGCCCATGGCGGTTTCGGCGTAAAACTGCATCACCGAGGCCACGGTGATCAGCACAAAGCTGACCAGGAAGATTTTCTGCCGGCCGAGGGTGTCGGAGATCCAGCCGAAAAACAGGCTGCCGAGGAACAGGCCGATCAGGGCCGAAGCGCCGATCAAGCCTTGCCAGAAGGCATCCAGGTGCATTTGCGGGCTGAGCAGGGTGAAGGCGATACCGATGAGGCCGAGGATATAGCCGTCGGTGAAATGCGCGCCAAAGGTGAGGCCGGCGATTTTCAGGTGGAAACGGCCGATGGGCAGGTCATCGATATTGACGGGTTGAGCGGTCATGGGTGTTCTCCATATTGTTTTTCTTGACGGAGTAACAGCGGGCTTGGGCCTTGTGGTGCTCTTTGTGGGAGCTGGCTTGCCTGCGATAGCGGTGGGTCAGGTAAAAATGGGTGGCTGGCAGGCCGCTATCGCAGGCAAGCCAGCTCCCACATTGGATCTTTGTCGTTTGAGAAAATGGGTTACAGACCGCCCATTAGCAGGTATTTGATCTCCAGGTAATCATCCAGCCCGTACTTGGAACCTTCACGGCCCAACCCCGATTCCTTGATCCCGCCAAACGGCGCGACTTCCGTGGAGATGATCCCTTCGTTGATCCCCACCATCCCCGCTTCCAGGCCTTCGGCCATGCGCCACACACGGCCGATATCGCGGCTGTAGAAGTAGGCGGACAACCCGAACGGCGTGTCATTGGCGCGCGCGAGCACCTCGGCCTCATCGTTGAAACGGAAGCACGCCGCCACCGGGCCGAAGGTTTCTTCCTGGGCGATCAACATCTCGCCGTGGGCTTCGGTCAGAATGGTCGGCTCGAAAAAGGTCCCGCCCAGCGCATGACGACGGCCGCCGCACAGCAGCTTGGCGCCCTTCTCCAGCGCGTCGCCGACATGGGCTTCGACCTTCGCCAAGGCCGCCGCGTTGATCAGGGGGCCTTGTTCGGTTTCGCCTTCCAGCGCACTGCCGACGCGCATGGCGCTGACCGCTTCGGCCAGCTTGCGGGTGAACGCGTCGTAAACGCCGTCCTGAATAAAGAAGCGGTTGACACACACACAGGTCTGCCCGGTGTTGCGGAACTTGGAGGCCATGGCGCCTTTGACGGCGGCGTCCAGGTCAGCGTCGTCGAACACAATGAACGGCGCGTTGCCGCCCAGTTCCAGCGAGACTTTTTTCAGGGTGTCGGCCGCCTGGCGCATCAGCAGTTTGCCGGTGCGCGTGGAGCCGGTGAACGACAGTTTGCGCACCACGCTGGAGGCTTGCAGCGCGCCGCCGATGGCCACGGCGTCGCCGGAGACGATGTTGAACACGCCGGCCGGAATACCCGCCTGTTCGGCCAGCACCGCCAGGGCGAAGGCCGACAACGGGGTTTCTTCCGACGGTTTGAGAATCATCGTGCAACCCGCCGCCAGCGCCGGGCCGACCTTGCGGGTGACCATGGCCAGCGGGAAGTTCCACGGGGTGATCGCTGCGACCACGCCGATGGCCTCTTTTACCACGATGATGCGCGCATCCGCCTTGTGGCTCGGGATCACGTCGCCATAGGCGCGTTTGGCTTCTTCGCCGAACCACTCCAGAAAGCTCGCGGCGTAGACCACTTCACCCATGGCTTCGGCGAGGGGTTTGCCCTGCTCCAGGCTGAGCAGGTGCGCCAGATCCTTCTGATTGCTGAGCATCAGCTCGCTCCAGCGCTTGAGGCGCTGGCTGCGCTCCTTGGCGGTGAGCTTGCGCCAGGCCGGCAAAGCACGGTTGGCGGCGTCGATGGCCAGGTCCGTCTCTTCGGCAGCGGCGCGTTGAACATCAACGATCAGTGCGCCATTGGCCGGGTTGGTGACGGGATAAGTCGGCCCACCGCTGGACCATTGGCCATCGATGTAGTTGCCAGTACGGATCAGCGGGTTCATGCCACGGCCTCGATCAGGTTGAAACGGTCCAGGCCCGGGCGGGCCGCACGCAGGATGCGCTTGCCGGCGGTGTAATCGTTGATCACGTCGCACGGGGTGTAGTTGCGTTCCAGCTCATGGAGCTCTTCGGCGTCCAGTTGGGTGTCCAAAGCGGCCAGTGCGCTATCGAACTGCGCCGTGGTGTCGGCCCCCACCAGCATCACGTCGACGCCAGGGTGGTTGGCGACCCAGGCCTGGGCGATTTGCGCGTTCGACACGCCACGGGCGCGGGCGACGCGTTGCACCGAGTGGGCGATGTCGAATGACGCCTGATCGCTGTACATCTGCTGGGTAAAGAAGTCGGTCTGGTTGCGCGTTGATTGCACTTCCCCCGTGAGCAGGCCACGGGCCAACGGGCTGAACACCGAGACACCGAGGCCCTGATCACGGCAGAACGGGATCATCTCGCGCTCTTCTTCACGGTAGGCGCAGTTCAGTTGCAGCTGCATATTGATCGGCTTGACCCAGCCATTGCGCTCGCAGGCCATGAGGATCTTGGCGAGCTGACCGGTGAGCATCGTCGACACACCGATGTAGCGGGCCTTGCCGGAGCGCACGATGTCGTTCATCGCGCTCATGGTTTCCTCGACCGGCGTGTTCACGTCAAAGTAATGCAGCATGAACACATCGACATAATCCATGCCCAAGCGGCTCAGGGACGCGTCGATGCTGTCCATGATGTGCTTGCGCGAATGGCCGCTGGCGTTGATGCCGCTGCGGGTGCCATAGCCGACCTTGGTGGTGACCACAATGTCTTCACGCCGCGCCACGCGCTTGAGGATGCGCCCCACCACTTCTTCGCCGACGCCTGCCGAGTAGAAGTCGGCCAGGTCGATAAAGTTGACGCCATTGTCCAAGGCGTGGGCGACGATCGGCTCACTTTGCTTTTCGTCGAAGATCCACGGTTTCCAGTCCGGGGTGCCCATGTTCATGGTGCCCAGGCACAGACGCGAGACTTGCAGGCCGGAGTTGCCCAAACGTGTGTATTGCATGGGATTCTCCTCAGGCCTTGGGCGTGTAGAAAGGGTTGCTGATGTGGTTGACCACGTCCGCCAGTTGCGCGGTGTACGGCGTGCCGGTCAGGGCGGCGCGGATCGCGGTGCGGCAGGCGTTGTAGTTGTTCAGGTAAACGGTGTCGAGGTCATCGCAGCCCGGGTTGACCCAGTTGGCGGTGACGATGGCCCACTCGTCTTCGGCTTCCGGTGGCAGGGTGCCGTCGAGCAAGGCTTCCAGTACCGCCTTGGCGATACCGGCCTGGGACGCGCCCCACGTGGCATTGCCGTGCAGGTCGCTGCTGATTTCGGCCTTGTTGACGTAAAGGGTCATGGGTTTGACCGGGATATTCGGCTGGGCAATCACCATGAAAGGGCAGTGGCCCTGGCTTGGCGACGCGAGGCTGTTGGCGAACGCCTGGCCAGCCGGGCCGTTGCGTGGGCCGATGAGGATATTGATGTGGGCAGCATTGACGCCTGGGCCTTCAAAGCCTTCGCCGATGTACAGATCAAGTGCTTTCATTTCGCAAACGCTCTTTGTTGTTATGGGGAGCTTGTTTGCGATTTTTTAGCACTGGCCTTTGAAGCGGCCGTAACCATTAAAAGTCATGGGGCTGTGAGTTTTTCTCATACCCCCTGCGACGACCGGGTCGGTCTTGTGCGTTGACCAACTTTGTTACACCCCATATAGTGTGCCCACAAACAGAACAGACCACTACATAGTGTGCAGTATCGGTATTTACCGACCACATTATGCGCAGTATTTCAATGCCTTGAAGCCTGCAAATCACCTATTTTTCGAGTACCAGGAAGGAGAATTTCAATGCTGAGTTGGGATGAAGTCGACAACGAAG
The DNA here is from genome assembly GCF_002022275.1 of Pseudomonas fluorescens. Lineage (GTDB taxonomy): Bacteria > Pseudomonadota > Gammaproteobacteria > Pseudomonadales > Pseudomonadaceae > Aquipseudomonas > Aquipseudomonas fluorescens_AJ. Next base: position 6,723 of record NZ_MSDF01000046.1, on the reverse strand, counting down.
ACACCGGTGCAGCGGTGATCAAAGGCGCCAACGCCGGCCACGCCACCGAAGCCAACATGGACCGCCTCGACGGTGCCGGCGCCGCCGCCGCCATCGAAGCCCGCGCCGTCACCGCCAGTGACTCCGCCGCCATCGTGCGCGCCAAAGCCGCCCTCGACAGCCTCGACGTCGCCGAAGGCCTCGCCGAACTCGAAGGCGCCTCCGCCCGCGTCGCCGTTGACGAAAAGCGCATGATCAACTGCCGCGCCGACCTCAACCAACTCGTGCCCTTCAAGTACGACTGGGCCTGGCAAAAATACCTCGACGGCTGCGCCAACCACTGGATGCCGCAAGAGGTCAACATGACCGCCGACATCGCCCTGTGGAAAAACCCCGAAGGCCTGACCGACGACGAACGCCGCATCGTCATGCGCAACCTCGGCTTCTTCTCCACCGCCGACTCCCTGGTCGCCAACAACCTCGTGCTGGCCGTGTACCGCCTGATTACCAACCCGGAATGCCGCCAGTACATCCTGCGCCAGGCCTTCGAAGAAGCGATCCACACCCACGCGTACCAGTACTGCATCGAATCGCTGGCCATGGATGAAGGCGAAATCTTCAACATGTACCACGAGATTCCGTCGGTCGCTAAAAAGGCCGCTTGGGGCTTGAAGTACACCCGTTCGATCTCCGATCCCAAGTTTGAAACCGGTACCGTCGACACCGACAAGGAACTGCTGCGCAACCTGGTCGCCTACTACTGCGTACTGGAAGGCATCTTCTTCTACTGCGGTTTTACTCAGATCCTGTCGATGGGCCGTCGCAACAAAATGACCGGCGTGGCGGAGCAGTTTCAGTACATCCTGCGCGATGAGTCGATGCACCTGAACTTCGGTATCGATGTGATCAACCAGATCAAAATCGAAAACCCGCATTTGTGGGATGCCGAGATGAAGGAAGAAGCGACACAGATGATTTTGCAGGGGACGCAGCTGGAGATCGAGTACGCTCGCGATACTATGCCTCGCGGCGTGTTAGGCATGAATGCGGCGATGATGGAGGATTACCTCAAGTTCATCGCGAACCGTCGTTTGTCGCAGATTGGTCTTAAAGAAGAGTATCCAGGGACGACTAACCCGTTCCCGTGGATGAGCGAGATCATGGACTTGAAGAAAGAGAAAAACTTCTTCGAAACCCGTGTGATCGAATACCAGACCGGCGGCGCGCTGAGCTGGGACTGATTCAAATCAATGTGAGGCTTATGTGGGAGCTGGCTTGCCTGCGATGCGGGCATCTCGGTATGCCAGTCATGCAGAGGTGATGCTATCGCAGGCAAGCCAGCTCCCACATTAATCCGGCAAAAATTGACTTATGCCTAACCAAATCAAAACACCCTGCGTCGGCCTGTGTTCCACCGTCTACGGGGACCTCGTGTGCCGCGGCTGCAAGCGCTATCACCACGAAGTCATCCAGTGGAACGGCTACAACGCCGAGGAAAAACAGGCGGTGTGGCTGCGCCTGGAGCAATTGCTGGTGCAGGTGATGGCCAGCAAGCTCGAAGTGTTTGACCCGCACCTGCTGCGTCAGCAACTGGAAAGCCGCAAGATCCGTTTTGTGCCGCACCAATCGCCGTATTGCTGGGCCTACCAGTTGATTGCCCGGGGCGCGCGGGTGATCTCCAGGCTAGATGCCTATGGCTTGGTGTTACAGCCGGAGTTTCGCGAGCGCCATCTGGCGGACTTGCGCGATGCGATTGACCGCGAGTTTTTTCTGCTTTCCGAAGCACATTACGAGCGGTACATCGCACCGGGCTTTCTGAAGGAAGCGTTTGGGCCAGCCCTGATTGCCACCTTGTAAGCCACACCACAAAACAGTGTGGGAGCTGGCTTGCCTGCGATAGCGGAGTGTCAGTCAGCCAGTGTTTGGCTGATACACCGCTATCGCAGGCAAGCCAGCTCCCACAGTTGATCTCCATCGGTCAGGAGATCCAGGATGGCTCTCGCTCCGGTTGCAGGCTATAACGCTCAATCGCCTGCTGGCACACCTCCCGCGCCAAACTCCCCTGCTCCACCAACGCCGTCAGCGCCGCCAGCACAAGGTGATGCCGGTCCACCTCAAAGAAATCCCTTAACGCCGCCCGCGTATCACTGCGCCCAAACCCGTCGGTGCCCAGTACCGTGTAGCTGGAATCCAGGTACGAGCCAATCATCTGCGGCACCGCCCGCACATAGTCAGACACGGCAACGACAGGCGCGCCTTTGGGCAAGCAAGCATTCACATGGCTGACCCGCGCCGGCGCCTGCGGGTGCAGACGATTCCAGCGCTCCACCTCGCGCGCATCCCGTGCCAGTTCGCTGTAACTGGTGACACTGAAGACCTCGCTCGCCACTTGCCAATCCTCGGCCAACAATTGCGCTGCCGCCTGCGCCTCACGCAGCAGCGTGCCGGAACCGAGCAGGCGCACCTTGGCGTCGGCCGCGCCTTCCAGGCGATACATCCCCTTGATAATCGCCGCTTCCACGCCCTCGGGCAGGCTTGGCTGCGGGTAGTTTTCGTTCATCAGGGTCACGTAATAGAACTCGTCCACATCGTGTTCCAGCATCTGACGCATGCCGTGGTCGAGGATCACCGCGAATTCCCCCGCAAACGCTGGATCGTACGCCCGGCAATTCGGCACCGTGGCGGCTGTGAGGTGGCTGCTGCCGTCCTGGTGCTGCAGGCCTTCGCCGCCGAGGGTGGTGCGCCCCGCCGTGGCGCCGAGCAGGAAACCACGGGCGCGTTGGTCGGCGGCGGCCCAGATCAGGTCGCCGACACGCTGGAAGCCGAACATCGAGTAATAGATGTAGAACGGCAGCATGCGCAGGCCGTGCACCGAGTAACTGGTAGCGGCCGCGACCCAGGAGCTGATGGCGCTGGCCTCGCTGATGCCCTCTTCCAGAATCTGCCCGTCGGTGGCTTCGCGGTAGCTGAGGATCGAGCCGATGTCTTCCGGCTCGTAACGCTGGCCGACGCTGGAATAGATGCCGATCTGCTTGAACAGGTTGGCCATGCCGAAGGTACGCGCCTCGTCGGCGACGATGGGCACGATGCGCGGGCCGAGGGCCTTGTCCTTGAGGAGGTTGGTGAGCATGCGCACAAAGGCCATGGTCGTGGACATTTCCTTGCCCGCCGCCAAGGTGGCGAATCCGGCGTAACCCTCGACCGACGGCACGCTGACGGGCGCAGCGACTTGGCTTCGGCTCGGCACATAACCGCCCAGCGCGCTGCGCCGCTGGTGCAGGTAACGCAATTCAAGGCTGTCGTCCGCCGGTTTGAAGAAGCTCAGCGACTCGGTTTGCTCATCCGTCAGCGGCAATTGGAAACGGTTGCGGAAGGCGATCAACGCGTCGCGATCCAGCTTCTTCTGCTGGTGGGTGGTCATCTTGCCCTGCCCGGCCTCGCCCATGCCGAAGCCCTTCTTGGTCTGGGCCAGAATCACCGTGGGCTTGCCCTTGACCCGCCGCGCAGCGTGGTAGGCCGCGTGGATCTTGACCATGTCGTGGCCACCGCGCTTGAGACGGTCGATCTGCTCATCGCTCATGCCCTCGACCAATTTGGCCAGGGACGGGTTTTGGCCGAAAAAGTGTTCGCGGTTGTAGGCACCGTCCTTGGCGGCGAAGGTCTGGAATTGCCCGTCCACGGTATTCGACAAGGTCGTCACCAGCGAACCGTCGACGTCTTTGGCCAGCAAGGCATCCCAGTCCGAGCCCCACACCAGCTTGATCACGTTCCACCCCGCCCCGGCGAACAACGCTTCCAGTTCATCGATAATCCGCCCGTTGCCACGCACCGGGCCATCGAGGCGTTGCAGGTTGCAGTTGACCACCCAGGTCAGGTTGTCCAGGCCTTCGCGGGCGGCCAGGGTCAGGGCCGACATGCTTTCTGGCTCGTCCATTTCACCGTCGCCGAACACGCCCCAGACGTGGCGGTCGCTGGTGTCCTGCAAGTGGCGGTGTTGCAGGTAGCGCATAAAGCGCGCCTGGAAAATCGAGCTGATCGGGCCAATGCCCATGGAACCGGTGGGGAACTGCCAAAAGTCCGGCATCAGCCACGGGTGCGGGTAACTGGAGAGCCCACGCGCGCCAGCCTGAGGCCCGCCGATTTCCTGGCGATAGTGGGAGAGGTCTGTCTCGCTCAGGCGCCCTTCGAGAAACGCCCGTGCATAGATGCCCGGCGCCGAATGCGGCTGGTAGAACACCAGATCGCCGCCAAAACTGTCGTTGCGCGCACGGAAAAAATGGTTGAAACCGACTTCAAACAAATCCGCCGCACTGGCGTAGCTGGCGATATGCCCACCGAGTTCGCCATACGCCTGATTGGCGCGCACCACCATGGCCAGGGCGTTCCAGCGCACCAGCGAGGCCAGGCGCTCTTCGGTGGCGAGGTCGCCGGGAAAGCTCGGCTGCTGCTCGACGCTGATGCTATTGATATAGGGCGTGCCGTGGAGGGGTTTCCAGTCGATGTGCGGCGCGCTGCCTTCGCGGGCCAGCAGGTCGAGGATTTGCCGCGCCCGCGCCGGCCCCGCGTTGGCCACCAGCGAGGCCAGGGCGTCGCGCCACTCGTCGAGCTCTTCCTGATCCATTGCCGTCTGATTCACTGCACTCGCAAAACCGTTCATGGGCACCTCCGGGCTTTTTTTCCAGTTTATGGCGGCGCCAAAGGATTTTTTGCCTGATATCAGGCGCAGTTTTCATGAATTTGAGCATGAATCACTGCAAAACGTCTCCTCACCAGCACGTTGTGCTTCGACGCCCACAACACGCGCAACTGTGTTTAAAATGCCGCCCGCTTAATGACTGACGTTTAACGATGAACCCAGACGCACTTGCTACCTTGCACGCCCACTTGCTCAGCGCCCTGGCCAGCCCGCCGGTTGAAACCCGCCGCCTGTTCCATGGCCGTGGCCGCTGCTGGCCGGGCCTGGAGCAACTGACAGTGGACTGGCTGGAGGGCGTGATACTGGTCTCGCTGTTCAAAGAGCCCGAAGCCGCGCCGCTGGAAGCCCTGAAACAGTTGCTGCAAAGCCAATTCGGCGCGTACACCGTCGCCCTGCAGCATCGCTACCTGCCGCAAAGCACCACCGAATGGCTGGTGGGTGAAGTCATCGACGAGCGGACCATCACCGAAGGCGGCCTGCGGTATTTGATCGACCTGGGTAAAAAACAGAACAGCGGGCTGTTCCTCGACATGCGCTACGGCCGCAACTGGGTGCGCGAGCAGGCCAAGGGTCAGCGCGTACTCAACCTGTTTGCCTACACCTGCGGGTTTTCCGTGGCCGCCATCGAAGGTGGCGCCGACCACGTGGTGAACCTGGACATGGCCCGTGGCGCCCTCAGCCGGGGCCGTGACAACCATCGCCTGAACGGTCACGACCTGAGCAAAGTCAGCTTTCTCGGCCACGACCTGTTCAAGTCCTGGGCGAAGGTCACCAGCAGCGGCCCTTATGATTTAGTGATCATTGACCCGCCTTCCTTCCAGAAAGGCAGCTTCCTGCTGACCAAAGACTACCAGCGCGTGCTACGCCGTCTGCCGGACTTGCTCACGGAGCAAGGCACGGTGTTGGCGTGCATGAACGACCCGGCCTTCGGCGAAGACTTCCTGATCGACGGCGTAACCCGCGAAGCACCGGGCCTGCATTTTGTGGAAAGGTTGGAAAACCCGCCGGAATTTCCGGATATTGACCCCCAAAGCGGGTTGAAGGCGCTGGTGTTCCGTCAGGGCTGATGCCGAAACGTCCTACGCTTGCTACGCTAAGTGATACACCGGGGTGGTGAACCTTCTGACCCCCTTCCCGGTCGATACCTGCATTCCCCGGCCAGACTCGACGGCGTTACGCTGTCGGCTGCCCTGTTTCACTTTTTGGAGAGCCGCCCGTGATATCGACCCTGCATGTAGCCAGACTCAAAGCCTGGGGCGCCCACGGCTTTACCGCCACCGGCGTGGTGCTGGCCTTTCTGGCAACCCTGGCGCTGCTGGAAAACTCGCCCAAGGCCTGCCTGCTGTGGCTGGGCCTGGCGCTGGTGGTCGATGGCGTCGACGGCTCCCTGGCGCGACGGGTGAACGTCAGCACGGTATTGCCGAGTTTTGATGGCTCGGTGCTGGACCTGGTGATTGATTACCTGACGTACGTGTTTATTCCCGCGTTGTTTATCTACCGCTATATCGACCTGCCTGAATTTACCCACCTGTTTACCGTATCGGTGATTCTGGTGTCTTCGTTGTTCTGCTTCTGCAATGTGAACATGAAGAGCAAGGACAACTACTTCGTCGGCTTCCCGGCCGCCTGGAACGTGGTGGCGCTGTGCGTGTACATCATCCAGCCGGAAGCCTGGGTCACGTTGGCAACAGTGATCGGGCTGGCGCTGCTGACCGTGACGCCGATGAAGTTTTTGCATCCGTTTCGGGTGAAGCGGTTTATGCCGTTGAATATTGCGGTGACGACGATTTGGTTGCTGTGCAGCTTTTTGATGGTGGTGGATTATCCGAATACGAATCCCTGGACGTTTGGGTTGTGGTCGGTGATGTCGGCTTACTTTCTGGGGATTTGTGTTTGGCGTACGGGGCTGGAGTGGCTCGATAGTCGCCGCTGATTTTTTTGGGTATATCCGGTATTTGGGTGATGGCCGCTTAGGGTTCCGCCCTTACGGCGGGTCACTTTTGAAAAGAGCCCAAAAGTAACCAAAAGGCTCTTGCCCCACCACTCGG
>NZ_MSDF01000060.1:51002-51358 GCF_002022275.1 Pseudomonas fluorescens | reverse complement strand
AAAGGGCTCTTGCCCCACCACTCGGCACCTCGCCTAGGCTCGGTGTGCCCTCACTCCGGCTTGAATCCGTGGGCCGCCGCGATGGGCCATCCTTGGCCCAGCGCGGCTAACCCGGCGTCCTGCCGGGTTACCCACGGATTCAAGCCTGCGTTCGGCCAGCGTGGTTAACGGGGCGCCTCAGATCAAGATCAAAATCAAAAGCAAGAGCACGGCGGCCTAGTAGCCGACCTGAGTGGTTGAATCAAAAGCGCTGTTTTTGCTAGAGCAGACCGCGTTCCTTCAGACAAATGGAGATCCAAATGTGGGAGCGGGCTTGCCTGCGATGCAGACACCTCGGTACATCAGGCACACCCAGT
>NZ_MSDF01000060.1:0-50902 GCF_002022275.1 Pseudomonas fluorescens | reverse complement strand
ACCCAAATACCGGATATACACTCAGCGATGCTGAAACCGCGGCAACGAAGCAATCCGCAACTTGGGCTCCTGCAACCGCGCCAAATCCGTCGCAATCTGCGCCCGCCAAAAGTGCGCCCCCGCCAATTGCGCATCCACCCACGCCTGACGCAACAACACCTTGGCCTTCTCCACCGAGCCATAGAGCCCCTGACGCAACGTCAGCTGCGCCTTGATTCGCAACATCTGCGGCACAAACCAGCGCTCATGCCGGCCAAGCGCCAATTGCAAAGTGTCTTCCAACACTTCCAGCGCAAGTTTTTCCAGGCCCAGGCGCGCCAGCCCCAGCGCGTATTCACAGCGCAGCATGCTGTAGAGCTGGCTGTCGCCCTGACCCTGCAGTTGATGCAGCGCCTCACCCAGCTGCGGCACGCCTTCCTCCGGTGAGCCTTGGCGGATCAGCAGGATACTTTCAAAGCACAGGCGAAATTGCCGCCAGATATGCAGATCCTGGCGCGTGGTGCTGTCTTGCAGCAGGCCCAGGTAGTGGCGCGCTTTCGGCAGGTTCGAGGCGAGTAACGCGAGGGGAATGGCGCCCATGCAGAGGGTGTACCAGAGGGTCGCCGGGTGATCGAGCGAGATGGCCTCGTCGACGCAGTTGCCGATCAGGCGCAGCGCCGGGTCGACGTCACCTTCCAGCAGTTGCACCTTGGCCTTGAGGCTGCGCGCGGCGATGCGTTGGTCGAAATGCACGTCGATGATGTGCGAGCGCGGCGCCGACGGTGAGCCGAGGGCTTCGTCGATATTCTGCCGTGCGCCGGCCAGGTCACCCATATGGAACAGCGCCACGGCACGCATGCGTTTACCGAGCAATTGCTGGTTGCCGCTGTCGTTCAGGGCGATGTAACGCTCGGCCAGTTCCAGGGCTTCGGTGTATTGGTTGCAACCGACGCGGTCGGTCCACAGGCCCCATAGCGCGCGCAATTTGTGTTCGGCATCGCCGAGGTCGCGGGCGTCTTCGCGCACCTGGCGCCAGGCTTCGCGCATCGGGCCACCGGTGCCGTAGGTGAGCATCAGCACACTGGCCAGGGCCGTCTGCAGCAGCATGCGCTGGCGCATCGGCAAGGGGGCGACGGCGTCGCTCGCCAGGCCTTTGTCGACCCAGGTACGGCACTCGCTGACCAGCGACAGACGTAACCACAACGGTACGCCGCCCAGCGTCAGTTCAATGCCCAGGGCCAGGTTGCCATTGGGCGAGTAAGCCCATTCCAGGGCCGAACGAATGGTATTGCTCTCGGGGCCGTAGAGGGCGATCCAGGTGTCCGGAGACAAACCGTCCAGGGTCTGGCCGGCTTCCTGCAACACGCCGAGTGCGTAGTGTGCGTGGCGCTGCGCGGTGGAGTTCGATTCACCGTACTCAACCAATTTTTCCAGGGCGTAGGCGCGGGTGGTTTCCAATAGGCGGTAGCGCTTGAGCAACTGCGACTCACCGGCAATCAGCAGCGATTTGTCCATCAGGCTTTCGAGCAAGGGCAAGGCGTTGCGCGGGTCGAGGGTGCTGCTGGCGGTCATCGCCTTGACGGCGTCGAGGGTGAAAGAGCCGGTGAATACCGCCAGTTGGCGCAGCATCGCTTGCTCGTCGTCGCTGAGCATGGAATAGGTCCAGTCCAGCGTCGCACTAAGGGAACGATGGCGGGCGAGGGCGGTGCGGCGGCCGGTCATTTGCAGGCGAAAGCTGCCGTCGAGCAGGCCGACCAGGTCTTGAATGCCAAAGGTGCGCACCCGCGCGGCGGCAATTTCGATGGCCAGCGCGTTGCTGTCGAGCTTGCGGCAGATGGCGCTGACCGCCGCTACATCGGCGTCTTTGAATACAAAGTCGGGGTCGAGGGCGCGCACGCGTTCCACAAACAGACGCACGCCGGACCAGGCCAGGGCTTCGCAGGCACTGAGCACGGCGTGTTCGTCGGGCACCTGCAGCGGGGCCAGGTCGTGCACGCGTTCGCCATCGGCCCGCAAGGGTTCACGGCTGGTGGTCAGCACGCAACAGTGGGGCGCGCTGCGCAGCAGGGTTTCGGCGACTTCGGCGGTGGCGGGCAGCACGTGTTCGCAGTTGTCGAGCACCAGCAGCAGGCGACGCTCGGCGAGGGTTGCGGCAATGCTGTGCAACGGGTCTTCGCTGATGGTCTGGATGCCCAGCGCGCTGGCGAGCATGCCGGCCACCCATTGCCCGCCGGTGGCGGGGGCGAGGTCGACGAAGCAGGTGTCCAGGTTGAATTCATTGGCCAAGTGATGGGCCACGGCCATGGCGACGGTAGTCTTGCCGATGCCGCCGGGGCCGGTGATGGTCACGAACCGCTGGCTGATGACCTGACCGGCAAGGTTGTCGATCAACGTCCCACGGCCGATCACTTCACCGGCAGGCGCCGGAAGGCTCGGCTCTTCCACTTTGGCAGTGGGCACCGGCAACGGCTCTTCGCCGGCCACCTGCACGGTAACCGGCGCCACAAAACGATAGCCCCGGCCCGGCACGGTGACGATATAGCTGAAGTTGCCATCGTCGCCCAAGGCCCGACGCAGGGCGACGATCTGCGCCCGCAGGTTGCATTCCTCCACCACCACCTTGGGCCAGGCGAAGGAGATCAGTTCGGATTTCTCCAGCAATTCACCGGCACGGCTGGCCAGTGCGATCAACAAATACAGAGCGCGACTACCCAGGGTGACGGGCTCGCCGTTGCGCAACAACACATGCTGGCGTGCCAGTAACAGAAAGGGGCCGAAGCCGATGGCGTTTTCTGTGGACGCCGGGGCCGGGTGGTCTGCGTCCATATAGGACACTGCGTGGGGCTTGCTCGAGCTCATCAATTCGTCCTTTTTATAGTCGGGCTTGTTATTGGCGATCAGGCCATTCGCCCTTTTGGGTGCAGATGTGCAGCAGCAGTCTTGGAAAGTTGATGTCGACGGAAGCGTCGCAAAAGCTGCCCTCCTTTGGGGCATGTCGTTTTTATAGGCGTGTCACGGATCTTGTTTCAGTGAATGAGACTGTCTCAAAGCTGAAACATTTTATTACCAGAAACATGGATAAAGCAGAATGTATGCCAGTTGGCATGTAACGAAGATGACAACAACCGCATGAAATTTATGGTGATTTTTGTGGTCGTTGAAGGCTTTTCAGAACGATCGTTCGGAAAGGCGAATAATTCCAATTGTGTCGTTCGGGATGCCGAATAAAACGGCGGTGGTTTGGCGCGGTTTTATTGGCTGTGTATCGCAATGTGTCCCCGCACCAGCCTGATACACCTGCATGACGTTCTGTCGTGTTTGCGACACAAAGCGGATACACGGCTGGCTTTAACTCTGTTCACCAGCCGGCGCAGGCGGTTACTCACCGCTCCACGCGCCCTGGCCACACTCAGTCAAGCCAGGAGATTCACCGATGAAGCGCTCTTATGCGGCACTTGCCGCCACCCTTGCCCTGTCCCTCAGCGCCTTCGCGGCGGTGGTCCATGCCGATGACGCCAAGCCCCAGGAAAAATGCTTCGGCGTGTCCCTGGCCGGCGCCAACGACTGCGCCGCCGGTAAAGGGACTTCGTGCGCCGGTACCGCCACTGCCGATTACCAGGGCAACGCCTGGGTGCTGGTGGACAAAGGCACCTGCACCGGGATCAAGACGCCCAAAGGCTACGGCAGCCTGACGGAGCAGCCGTGATCCGGCGCCTGCTGCCCGAGGCGCTGCTGTTGCTGGTGGCGCGCCTGGGCATCGCGTCGGTGTTCTTTCTCTCGGGGCGCACCAAGGTCAGCGGTTTTCTGGACCTGAAACCCTCCACCTACACGCTGTTCCGTTCGGAGTACGCCTTGCCGCTGATTCCGTCGGAGTGGGCCGCGCACCTGGCGACGTATGCCGAGCACGTGTTTCCGCTGCTGCTGGTGCTGGGCCTGCTGACCCGCCCGGCCGCCGCTGCGCTGTTGGGCATGACCCTGGTGATCGAGGTGTTTGTGTACCCCGACGCCTGGCCGGTGCACCTGACTTGGGCGGGCCTGTTGCTGCCGTTGCTGGCAGTCGGCGGCGGGGCGTGGTCGCTGGATCGCGTGCTGTTTTCCAAACCTTTACGTCCTTGATGGAGACTTCCTGATGCGCATGCTTTCTTCCCTGGCCATTGCCATGGCCCTGACCGTTCCGATGCTGGCTCATGCGGCCGATGCGGCGCAGCCCGGCACCGGTAAAAGTGTGGTGATCGTGCCCGGTTCATTTGTCGATGGCTCCGGCTGGCGTGTGGTGCACGACATCCTGATTCACAAAGGCTACAAGGTCACCGTGGTGCACCAGGGCCACGAAAACCTCGCCGCCGACGTGGCCGAGGCACGTGAAGTGCTCGAGCAGCAAGTCGGCCCGGTGGTGCTGGTGGGCCACAGTTCAGGCGGCGCGGTGATCTCGATTGCCGGTGACCGTGACAAGGTCAAGTCGCTGGTCTACGTGGCGGCGCTGCAGCCGGAAGTGGGCGAAAACATGGCCCAGTTGATTGGCTCCATGCCGGTGCCCAGCGATGACATCAAGCCCAGCCGCGACGGCCACCTGTTTTTCGACCGGGCCAGATTCAACGCGGACTTTGCCGCCGACCTGACCACCAACCGCAGCGACTTCATGGCCGCCTCCCAAGTGCCGGCCACCACGGCGTTGTTCGGCGGCACGGTGTGGGCGGCGGCCTGGCATAAAAAGCCGACCTACGCCGTGGTGTCCACCGAAGACCGCGCACTGAGCCCCGAGCTGCAGCGCTGGATGTACAAGCGCGCCGGTTCCACGGTCACCGAAATCAAGGCCAGCCATTCGGTGTACATCTCCCAGCCCGAGGCTGTGGCGAAGGTCATCGAAGACGCGGCATCCGTCATCCAGTAACACCCCCCCAATCCGGAGAAATACCCATGAACACTGCATTCAAATCCCGCTTGAGCCTTGCCGCCGCTGCCGCACTGGTTGCCCTCGCCTCGGCGTCATTCGCCGGTGCCGCCAGCGCGGGCGACCAACAGGAAAAACCCGGCCGCTGCTACGGCGTCAACACGTGCAAGGGCACCAGCCTGTGCGCCACCGCCAAAAGCGACTGCAAGGGCCTCAACAGCTGCAAGGGCGAAGGCGTGATCGTCAAGACGCCGTCTGAATGCCTCAAGGCTGGCGGCACGTTGACTGAACCGAAGTAACCTACCCGGCGGGCGCCTTCCACGCCCGCCATCTTTTTTTGCGGAGAGCCGTCATGGTGCCAGCCAACCCTCACTTTTCAGGCTACGGCCTGGGGCTGCGCAAGGAACATTATTGCGACTTCCTGGAGACCTCGGTGCCCGTGGATTTCGTCGAAGTGATTTCCGAAAACTTTATGGTCGAAGGCGGCCAGCCCCGGCACATCTTGCGCCAGGTGCGTGAGCGTTATCCGGTGGCGCTGCATGGGGTGTCCCTGTCCATCGGCACCGCCGAAGGGCTGGATGCGGATTACCTGCGGCGCCTCAAGTCGCTGGTGGATGAGGTTGAGCCGCTGTTTGTTTCCGACCACCTGAGCTGGTCGCGCAGCGGTCGTTTCAACGCCCACGACTTGCTGCCCTTGCCCTACACCGAGGAGGCGCTGAACCTTGTGTGTCGCCATATTCATCAAGCCCAGGACGTGCTGGGGCGCACGATGCTGTTTGAAAACCCCTCCAGCTACCTGGCCTTCGACGGCGCAACGATGAGCGAGTGGGAATTTATCGCCGCGATGGCCGAACGCACCGGCTGTGAATTGTTGCTGGACGTCAACAATGTGTTTGTCAGTGCCAGCAACCATGGCTTCGATGCCCTGGCGTTTCTGGACGGTCTGCCTGCCGAGCGTGTGCGACAGATTCACCTCGCCGGTCATAGCCAAGGCCGTGATTTGCTGATCGACAGCCACGACAGCCCGGTGTGTGACGGGGTTTGGGAACTGTACGCCAAAGCCCGCGCCAGGCTCGGTCCGGTGGCGACCATGATCGAGCGCGACGATGAGATTCCGCCGTTGGCCGAGCTGCTTCAGGAGCTTTCGATGGCGCGGACGCTGGGAGCCAGACGATGAACCTGGCCGAGTGGCAGCGCACGTTTTGCAGCTGGCTGGTGAACGCTTCGGATGACTGCGCACAACGCCTGGGCAATCATCACGCGGGCCTGGCGGTGTACCAGAACAACTACCGGGCACAACTGGTGGGGTGCCTGGAGGATGCTTTTCCCAACCTGCGTCGGTGGGTAGGAGACGAGGCGTTTCAGGCGGCGAGTATTACCCATATTGATCGGCAGCCGCCGCACGGCTGGACGCTGGATGCCTATCCCGAAGGTTTTCACCTCACCTTGAAAACGCTGTTCCCCCACAACCCCGACGTGCATGAATTGGCCTGGATCGAACTGGCTCTGAATGACGCCTTTGTCGCCGCCGATGCCACGCCACTGACGCTGGCCGCGTTGACCGAACTGGACTGGGACACGGCGGTGTTGCAGTTGGCGCCGTCGCTGCGCTGTCATGCGCTGACCACCAATGCCGACGCCATCTGGTCGGCGCTCTGGCAGCAAACGGAGGCGCCCGATGCGCTCATGCTGGAAGAGCCGGGCGGTTTGCTGGTGTGGCGGCGCCAGTTTACTTCGCGCTTGCGGCAGGTGGATGCGCTGGAACTTGAGGCCCTGTTGCAGGTGCAGGCAGACGGCAGTTTTGCCGGGTTGTGCGAGTTTCTCGTGGCGCGGCTGGGGGAAGAGGCCGGGGTGATGCAGGCGGGTGAATTCCTGGCCGGGTGGCTGGGCAGTGAATTGATTGTGGGCACCTGAGATTTTCCTGTGGTGTGTGGGCTTCCTGTGGTGAGCGGGCTTGCCCCGCGTTGGAGTGCGCAGCGCTCCCAGTCCTGCCACCTCGGTCTCTCTGACGGATTTCTGGGGCCGCTTCGCAGCCCAACGCGGGGCAAGCCCGCTCGCCACAGAAGCCCGCGCGCCACAAAAACCTGCTCACCACAGGAAGTCAGCCACCAAAAGTTTTGAGCAAAGATGAAAATATTGACAGCAGGGCAATAGGCAACTGAAAAAAATCCCGTCTGCCCGTACTCTAGGGGCCTTTGTTACCTGCGTGGATTGTTCATGTCTTCTGTCGCCGATGGGTTGCCCTCCAATAAACGCTTGCCGGCGGTGATCGCCCTGTCGCTGGGGATCGGCATGGCAACCCTGGACACCGCCATTGTCAACACGGCGCTGCCGACGCTGGCCGAAGGCATCGGCACCGATTCGGCCTCGGTGATCTGGGTGGTCAATGCCTACCAGCTGGCGATTATTGCCACGGTGCTGCCGTTTGCGTCCTTGAGTGATGTATTGGGGCACCGCCGGGTGTATCTGGGCGGGTTGCTGCTGTTTATTGTCTCCTCGCTGTTCTGTGGGCTGGCCGGGTCACTGTTGACCCTGACGGCGGCGCGGGTGGCGCAAGGGCTTGGCGCGGCGGCGTTGATGAGCGTCAACACGGCGCTGTTGCGGCATATCTACCCGTCGAAAATGCTGGGGCGGGGCCTGGGCTATAACTCGTTGGTGGTAGGGCTGGCGTTTACCCTCGGGCCGACCGCGGCGTCGGCGATTCTGTCGGTGGCGACCTGGCATTGGCTGTACCTGATCAACGTGCCGTTGGGGTTGTTGGCGCTCGGCCTGGGCCTGCGGTCATTGCCGGTACTGCCGTTGACCGGGCACGCGTTTGACCGCCTTGCCGCGCTGTTGTGTGCCGGCTTGTTTGCCTCTCTTGTGTTGGGGTTGGGCACGGCGGTACACGGTGCTCAAGGTGCGTTGACGCTGGGGTTGATTGCCGTCGCGCTGGTGTGCGGTGCCTTGTTGCTGCGTCGTGAGGCCGGGCACCCGGCACCGATGTTGGCGGTGGACCTGTTCAAGCGCCCGGTGTTTGCCTTGTCGTCCCTCACGGCTATCTGCGCGTTCAGCGCCCAGGGCCTGGCCTTTGTGTCGTTGCCGTTTTTGTTGCAGGCAGTGCTGGGGCACAGCCAGGTGGAAACCGGATTTTTAATGACACCGTGGCCGGCGGTCGTGGCGGTGATGGCGCTGGTGGCGGGGCGCCTGGCGGATCGGGTGTCGCTGGGCCTGCTGTGCGGCATCGGGCTGTTGATGCTCAGTGTGGGCATGGCCGCGCTGGCAAGCCTGGGCAGTGGCGCCTCGGCCTTTGATATCGGTTGGCGCATGGCGCTGTGCGGTGCGGGGTTTGGTTTCTTTCAGTCGCCCAATCTCAAGGCCATCATGACCAGTGCACCGCTGGCCCGCAGTGGCGGGGCGAGTGGCATCGTGGCGATTTCGCGTTTGCTGGGGCAGACGCTCGGGGCGTCGTTGGTCGCGTTCTGTTTCCACCTGTCCCTGGGCAGCGGCCCACAGTACGCGCTGTGGCTGGGTTGCGGGTTCGCACTGGTGGGCGCCGTGGCCAGCGGGTTGCGCCTGTTGCCCTATGACAAAAAGGCGTGATTGCGCGTTGTAAAACACTGTTCGGGAAGGCTACCGTGGCGACCTGAGTATTTCGGGATGTTTCAGATTTATGTCCAGCCTGGCCCAACGCACTGCTGATGTCTCTTCCCGCCGCGCCGCGCTGACCCTCGCTTTATGCCTGCCCAGTGACGTGTTGCTCTACCTTTTGCTGCCGATGGAGTCCCAGGCCTTCGGCATCACCCTGGCCCAGGCCGGGGTGTTGCTGGCCGCCAACCGCCTGGTGCGGATTTTCGGTTACCGGCATGTGCTGAACTTCTACGCGCGCAACGGCGACCGGCTGAGCTGCATGATCGCCGCCGCTGCCGCCTCGGTGTGTGCCTTGGGCAACTCAATGCTCTCGGGTTTCGCCGCGCTGCTTGTGCTACGCCTGATCTGGGGCCTGTGTTTTGCCGCGTTGAACCTGTCCACCCAAGTGCTGGCAACCGCCGAGCCCGCCGGGTCGGCGCGCCGGGCGGGGCGCTCGCGGGCGGTGATCGCCCTCGGGCCCATGCTCGCGTTGCCGCTGGGTGGCTGGCTGACGTTATGGGCGGGGCCACGCGTGATCTTCATGATTCTCGCCTGCTGCTGCCTGCTGGGCGTGTGGGCGGCGCAGGGTTTGCCCAGAACCGGCCATGATTTGCACAGCACGGGGCGCCGCTTCAAATGGCCCGACAGCGTCGCCACCTGGTCGTTTATCGAAGGTGTGGCACTGGACGGTCTGTTTATCTTTGGTCTGTCGATCCAGGCGCAGAAGATCCTCGGCGGCGACGCGGTGCTGATCGCCGGTGGCCTGATGGCCCTGCGCTACGCCTCGGAAATGCTGCTGAGCCCGTTGGGTGGCCGCGCGGCGCAGCATTTTGGCGCCACTTCGATGCTGCTGCTGTTTTCGTTTATGAGCGCCCTGGCCCTGACTGCATTTGGCAGTTACTGGGTGATTGCCGGCGCGGCGGCGGTGCTGGTGCTGCGCGCGCTGCAACTGCCGCTGGTGACCACCTTGGTGGCCGAGCGCAACCCCGGCTCGATGCGCGTATCGGCGCTGGCCTCCAATTCCGTGTGGCGCGATGTCGGTGCGGGTCTTGGGCCGTTGCTGGCGGGTTTGTTGCTGCCGGTCGCCTCGGCGCCCTGGGTATTTGGCGTGGCCGGCGCGGCCATTGCCGTGAGCGCCGTGTTCTGCTGGCGCGCAAAGGTTTCCCACTGATGGATATGAGGTCGTTTGTGTCCCTTCAAGAAAACTTCGTACACCTGCTCGATCAGTCGTATCGACACTGGACCGGCCAGGGACTGCCGGCCCCTGAACACCTTGACCCGCCACAGCGCCTGGCGTGGCTGCACAGCCAGGCGCCCTACAGTCTGTTGGCCCATGATGGCGCGGCCGACCCGCGTTTTACCTACGTGAATGACTGCGCGCTGCGCTGCTTCAAATACTCGCGCGACCGGTTTATCGGCATGCCCTCACGCTTCAGCGCCTCGGAACTCGACCGCGCCGCACGCCAGGTGCTGCTGGAGCAGGTCACCGCCAATGGCATTGCCGACGGCTACAGCGGCTGGCGGGTGGATGCGCAGGATCAGCCGTTCATGATCTACGCCGGTGTGGTCTGGACCTTGCTCGATGACGCGGGCCAGCCGTGCGGGCAGGCGGCGCTGTTCTGGCCGGAAGAGCAGCGCATCGGCGTGCTGGCTTAAGCGCTTTTTAGGCTTTCGAGCCATGCGGGGTCGAGCCGGGTTTGCTCGGTGTCGATCCCCAGCACTTGCATCTTCTGCTTGTGCGCCTCGATCTCGCCGACCAGTTGCGCCTGTGCGCTGGAGTTGGCGTCCAGCGCGTGCATTTGCGTGAGCCCCAAATGATAAAAGCGCAGCAGCTTGATGGCCGTCGGGTCGTTGGCCTGCACGCGCTCGGTGACCTTGTGCATCACATTGGTCACGCTCATCAGGCTGCGCTTGAGCTGCCAGCCATACACCGCTGGGGCAAACCACGGCTGGGTCCAGAACGGGCCGCGTACCAGCGCGAAAGTGATCAACACCCCGGCAAACACGCCACCGGCATTGAAGCGCAAGTTGTCGCCGCCAGGTTCGCCGAACAGCATCACCGCCAGGCCTGAAAGAGACATGGCCAGGGCCACGAACAGCACGGCCAGGATGACGGTGCTGCGCCGGGTCTGTTGGCGAAAGGTGACGGGGTCGCAGGGTTTGAGCTCGAACATCCGGGTCAGGTCTCAGAGTGGGCGGGGTGGCATCTTCGCATGCTTGGCGCAATCAAGTTGAACGATGGCTCACGGCGGTTTCTCTAAATCGGTGTAGACCCACTGAGGTGATTCGTCATGAGTGAATACAAACAGCCGCCGCCCGGCACCCCGGACCCTGACCGCACACCCGGCGAAGAGGAGCGTGACAACGATGCGTTACGCCCCAACGACCCGGCGGAGCGTCACGACAACGATGTGGAACGGGTCGAGGACGACCTGGAAAACCTTCACGATAAAGCCCGCCCGTTGTGAGCGAGGAGAACGCCGTGAGTAATCCCCCGCAAGGCCCGCGTTCAGGCGAGCATGGCAGCACCCGGGATGAGCTGGGCTTTGACCCGGATTCGCCCGATGTGGCCGACCCGCAGGTCGATCCGATCGGCCCGGCTATCGCGCCACTGGACAAAAAAGACAAGGATGAAGCGAAAAAAAAGCCGCCCTACGATCCGTTGGGCGACTTGAAGGGATGAACCTGAGCCCCGCCGTTGTGCGGGGCTTTGTTTATTTGGGTGCAATCCAGGTGACGTCGGTAATGCCGAACTTTTCCGCCCAGGGCCGGGTGGTTTTCTTTACCTGCTCATGACCGACGCGGCCGATGCGGCTCACGTGGGCAATGTCGGCATCAACGGCCGCCCAATGCCAGGCCTCGGCGTTGTTCATCACTTCGGCACGCACCACAAACGTTTTGGGTTGACCATGCAATTGGTAGTTAATGGTGTAGATTTTTGCGGTACTCATGTCGCCTCCCTGTCTTGTTATAGATGGATAGGCGGGCGCTCTAAAAGGTTCATTCCAAATGACAAATCCCCGGCAAGCGCGGCATAGTGATGCCTCTGTCCCGCGCTCAAGGATCGCGCCATGCCCTCTCTGACCCACCGCCAGTTGTACCTGCAGCGCCTGGGCTACGACTCGCCGCCAGCGCCGACCCTGCAAACCTTGCAGGAACTGCAGTTGCGCCATGTGTGCACCTTCGCATTTGAAAGCCTGTCGACCTTGCTGCACCAGCCTGTGCCCGTCGACTTGCCAAGCATTGAGCAAAAGGTGCTGCTCGACGGGCGCGGCGGCTACTGTTTTGAGCTGAATCACCTGTTCCTGACCTTGTTGCAGGAGCTGGGCTTCGATGCCCGCGGCCTCACGGGCTGGGTGGTGATGGGCGGGCCGCCGGACGTGCGCACCGGACGCACCCATCGGCTGAGCCTGGTGACTCTGGACGGCGTGCGCTATATCACTGATGTAGGCTTTGGCGGCATGGTGCCGAGCAGCCCGTTGCAGCTGGACACCGATGCGACCCAGCCCACGGCGCATGAGCCTTATCGGCTGACCTTCAATGAAGGCACTTACACCCTTTGGGCCCAGGTCGGCGAGGAATGGCGTGGCCTTTATGTGTTCGACTTGCAGCCGCAGGCGGATATCGACTACGAAATCGGTAACTGGTACGTGTCCACGCACCCGGCTTCGCCTTTTGTGGGCCAGTTGAAAGCAGCCTTGTTGGCACCGGGTAAACGGCACACCTTGAATGGTGCCCACTACGCGATGCACTGCCTGGACCGACCCAGTGAAAAGCGCGCAATCGAGAGCGCTGATGAGCTGGCGACTTTGCTGCAAGCCACCTTCGGCATTCGCCTGCCGACCCATCCGACATTGCGTGACGCGCTGGAGCAACTCGTCAGGGCCTGAGTGTCCGCCCAAGCCCCCTTTGTGTCCCCCAAAACCCTCAACGCCGCGTAGCCCCTGTCTTAGTGTGGAACTCAGGTTCCACACTATAAAAAGAGAGGGTGGCCATGCGCCGCATCCTGCTGTTTCTCGTGATCACGGGCCTGCTCACGGCCTGTGACAACTCCCCAAAACCACCCTCCGAACGCGTGACGGCGGCCTTGCCCGCTGACCCTGCGCTTGCCCGGGTGTACGACACCAGTTGCAAGCTGTGCCACGCCAACCCGGCATCCGGCGCGCCGCTGAGAGGCGACCGTGCGGCCTGGAGCCCGCGTGTCGCCAGAGGCGCCGACACCCTGCTGGATCACAGCATCAACGGCTACAACGGCATGCCGCCCATGGGGCTGTGCATGCAGTGTTCCGAAGAGCAGTTCCTGGCGCTGATCAGCTTTATGGCCGGTGTTGAACTCCAATAATAAGAAGAAGAGAGGTGGTGAATGGCGCTTTCACGGCGGCAACTCTTGCAACGTTCGAGCGTGGCCGGGGCCTTTTTGGCGGTGACGAGTCACCCGGTGCTGGCCCAACTGGTGCGCGCGCCGCGGCTGATCCCGTGGCGCAACTGGTCGGGGGCGCAAACGTGCCTGCCGCTGGCACGCCTGGCACCCAAGGATCTGGATGAGCTGGTTCAGGTGATACGCCAGGCGCCGGGGCAGGTCCGTCCTGTCGGCTCGGCCCATTCGTTCAGCGCGTTGGTGCCGACTGACGGCACCTTGCTGTCGTTGAGCTACTTCAACGGCCTGCTGGACCACGATCCCGCAACCTTGCAAGCCACCTTCGCCGCGGGTACGCCGATGTCACGCATGGGGCCGGCGCTCAAGGCAGTGGGACAGGCGCTGCCAAACATGGCAGACATCGATTACCAAACCTTGGCCGGCGCGATTTCCACCTCCACCCATGGCACCGGCGTGGGGTTTACCTCGTATTCGGGCTGCGTAACCGGGCTGCAATTGGTCACGGCCCAAGGCGAGGTGCTGGACTGCGACGCCTCACGTCACCCGGAGATCTTCAGCGCCGCGCGCGTGTCCCTTGGGGCGCTGGGCGTGGCTACGCGCATACGCTCGCAGAACCGCGCGCCTTATCGCCTGCGCGAACGCCAGTGGATCGCCAAGACCGAAGAACTGCTGGAAGACGTCGACAAGAACACCCGGGAGAACCAGCACTGGGAAATGCTGGTTGTCACCCATTCCGACTATGCGCTGTCCATCGCCCTCAACGAAACCACTGACCCCGAGACGCCGCCGGTGGACCCGGCCGAGGCGGGCGGCAATGAGTTCGTGACGATCATCGAGAAGCTCGACAAGTACGCCAGCGATTTCCCGGATACCCGGCGCACCTTGCTCAATAGCCTGCGTTTTTTCGCCAGTTTCGAAGACCGTGTGGCTGAGTCGTTTCAGGTCTACGCCAACGTGCGCAATGTGCGCTTCAACGAGATGGAGTACTCAGTGCCCGCCGAACACGGCCCGGCGTGCCTGCGTGAAATTCTCAAGCTGATTACCGACAAGGACCTGCGCACCTGGTTTCCCATCGAGTACCGCTACGTCAAGGCCGATAACATTCCTCTGAGCATGTTTGAAGGGCGCGACAGCTGTTCGATCTCGGTGCACCAGCACTACGCGATGGACCATCACAACTTCTTCGCCGCTGTGGAGCCGATTTTCTGGAAGTACGCCGGGCGCCCGCACTGGGGCAAATTGCACACCCTGAATGCGCGCACGTTGCAGCCGCTGTACCCGCGCTGGGAGGAATTTACCCGGGTGCGTCGCGAGCTCGACCCGAGCGGCAAATTCCTCAACGCGCACCTGTCATCCATCCTGGGAGTGGCCTGATGAATCGCCGACATTTTGTATTGGGCACCGGCGCGGTGTTGGCCGCGGGTGCCTGGCTGCTGCGCCCGAGTGATCGCGGCAGCCCCTACACCGAGTATTTCCGCACCCTCAATGCCGAGCTCAAAGCCCACGGGCCGATGCGCCCGGTGATGCTGATTGACCTGGACCGGCTGGATCACAATATCGACGTGGTGAACCAGTCAGTGAGGCGCGGCGGCAAACAGTTGCGGCTGGTCGAGAAGTCGCTGCCGTCACCGGGGTTGCTCGCGTATATCGCCAAGCGGGCGGGAACGCAGCGGTTGATGTCGTTTCATCAGCCGTTTCTGAATCACGATGCGCAGGTGTTTCCCCAGGCCGATATTTTGATCGGCAAGCCGTTGCCGGTGCGGTCCGCCGAGCTGTTTTATCAGACGCATAAAGGCGCGTTCGACCCTTCGCGGCAGTTGCAATGGTTGCTGGACACACCTGAGCGGTTGCAACAGTACCTGGCGTTGGCCCAGGGGTTGGGGACGCGGTTGCGCGTCAATATCGAACTGGACGTGGGGCTGCATCGCGGCGGCGTCAGCGATAACGTGGTGCTGGGGCAGATGCTCACGTTGATAGGTGCCAACCCGCAGCATTTGGAGTTTGCCGGGTTTATGGGCTATGACCCGTTTGTGGGCATGGGCGTGCCGGGCATTCTCGGTTCGCCGCAGGCGCTGTTTGATCAAGTGATGGTGCGTTACAACGGCTGTGTGGATTTCACCCGGCAGCAGTTTGGCCGGTTGTGGCGGGAGGGGTTGACGCTGAACACGGCGGGGAGCCCGAGCTATCGCATTCATGAGCAGGAAAAGCTCAGCACGGAGGTGTCGGTGGGTACGGCGCTGCTCAAGCCTACGCACTATGATTTGCCGTCGTTGAGTGAGCATGTGCCGGCGGCATTTATTGCCACGCCGGTGTTGAAAAGTACCGGGCCGGTGAATATTCCGGCGCTGGATGGCACGTCGCGGGTGTTCTCGTGGTGGGACCCGAACCAGCGGGAGACGTTCTTTATTTATGGGGGTAACTGGATGGCGGAATTCGAGTCACCCCGGGGGCTGCAGAGCAATGACCTGTACGGGCGCAGTTCCAACCAGGAGATGGTCAACGGCTCGTCGGCGGTGGGTTTGAACATTGAAGATCAGGTGTTTTTACGGCCGACCCAGAGCGAGTTTGTGTTGCTGCAGTTTGGGGATTTGCTGGCCGTTCGCGGTGGCAAAATCGTCGAAACCTGGCCCGTCTACAACAACTAACTGTCGATCGTTCCCACGCTCTGCGTGGGAATGCATCCTGTGACGCTCTGCGTCACCTGGCGCCGGACCTTGACTACCCGCCGATTTCGGGACGCGGAGCGTCCAGGGCGGCATTCCCACGCAGAGCGTGGGAACGATCAACAACTGACTGTCTCGGTCCAATGTAGGAGCTGGCAAGCCAGCTCCCACTGTTTCAACCGGGTTTACAGGGCGAATGGAATGGTGAGCTTGGCCCACAACATGTCACCTTCAGGGCGGTTCTTCACATCAAACTCCTTGGCCCAACGCACTTCAGCGCTGGCGTACTTGAGAAAGGTGAAGTACACCGCCGGCCCAATCGCAAACACCTGCCCGCGTACGCCGTCATTCACGTCTTCGCCATAGATGTTCACCACGGTGCGCCCGTACTGCTTATCGTCGGTGGTTTGCTTGAGGTAGTAGCCGTTGACCCCCAGGCTCAGGTTGTCGGTCACTTTGTAGCTGGCCGAATAATCGAAGTGAAAAATCTGCCCGGAGCGGTAGTCGGTGTCGTGGTTTTCTTCGTTGAAGCTGTAGGTGGTCTTGATTGACAACTCAGTGCGCTCATTTGGCATCCAGGTCGCTGAAACCAGCGGCTTGTAGGTGTAGAAATTGTTGCTGGTATTGGCCAGACGTGTGGCGTCGTATTCGCCGGTGGGCAGGGTGACTTCAACGGCAGCCGCCAGGGTCAGCTTCGGGCCCATGTCCCACAGAATGATCGGCGCCAGGGTGGTGTCGCCCATGCTTTCACGCGTGTCCGACAGGCCGAACAACGAGACCTGTTGCTTGAGGTAGGGCTGGGCAACGTAACCGCCCAATCGCCCGCCGAAAATGCGAACGGGGCTGAGGTAATCCAGGCGCGGGATGATCGCGTCGGATTTGATGCGCACGTCCGGGACCTTGCCGCCCAGCGAACTGATGTTCAGCTTGCGGGCTTCGTAATGGTTGTAATACAGGTTGAAGGCGAACATGTGGTCCGGCAGGTTGTTGACATCCAGGGGCAGGATGTAGAAACCGTCGGTGCCGGGGCCGATGTTGTCGACGCCGCCCTCGGTTGCCAGCGCCGACAGGCTGATCAGGCTCAACAACGCGAGTTGCAGCGGGTGAAGTGCACGGGTGGGGTTCATGTCTGGCCTCGTTATTATTGTTAGGGCACTGCTGACCCTAGAAATAAGCCCTCAGGGCGCAGCGGGGCAGGGTTTTGGAGGACAGATAGGGGGACTTTGCCGGACAGGTTTCACTCAGGGTGCAGCGGCTCTTGCAAGCGCCTATGATTGTCAGAATGTTTCTAAAACAAGAACTGAAGTACTCAGTCAGGAACCCGTGACACATGCAAAGGAAAGCCGTTGACCCGCAATTCGAGCTGGCGCTGGTGTCGCCGTTCCTGCTGCAAACCCTCGGGCAGGTGGTGGCGCAAAAGGGCGCCAGTGCCCAAGCCCTGTGCCGTGGTCTGGGATTTACCCTGGTGGACCTGGATGATCCGGCCCAACGTATCTCTTACCGCCAGGCCGTGGCGATGATCCAGCGTGCACTGCAAGCGTTGCCCGATCAGGGGCTGGGTTTGTGCGTGGGCCATCAAAACGTGCTGGGCACCCTGGGCCTGCTCGGCCATGTCATTTCACTGTGTAAAACCCTGCGCGATGCGTTTGCCATTGGCGAGCGGCATCAGCACACCTCTGGCGGCATCGCTACCACGCGCACCCATGAAAGCGCGCAGGAAGTGTACGTGGACGTTGAATGCCTGCTGCCTTATGCGGATGTGCAGGTGTTCGCCGCCGAGGAATTCTTCGCCAGCCTTATGGTGTATGGCCGTGCGCTGGTGGGGGCGGATTTTATGCCGCAGCGAGTCGAGTTCGTGCACGCGGCGCCATCGTATGTCACCGAGTATCAACGCCTGTTTGGCACCGATGTGCGTTTTGGCTGCCGGCACAATCGCATGGTGTTGGCGCCGCACTGGCTGGACACTCGTTTGCCCAACCATCACCCGTTGGCGCTGCGTCAGGCGCTGGATTTGCTGGAGCTGGAGAGCGCTCAGTTGCACAAGAAAATGGATCTGATCCAGGCAGTGGAACGCGCGATTTCGCGGGACTTGCAGGGTAGCCAGCTGGAGAAGGTCGCGGGTGACTTGAACATGAGCGGGCGCACCCTGCGCAGGCGTCTGACCGAGCACGGCCTGACGTTCGAAGCGCTGCTGGAACAGGTTCGGCGCGCACGGACCATGGGGTTGCTGGGTAACTCGGGGTTGTCTATCGAGCGCATCACCGAAGAGGTGGGCTATAGCGATGTGCGCAGTTTTCGGCGGGCTTTCAAACGCTGGACGGGGGTAAGCCCCAGTGCGTTTCGCGGTGACGGAGGAGGGGTGGCGTAGTCCTTCGGGTGGTCCCGTTCAGGACGCCGGTTTAGAGCGGTGGAGGCGGTTGAAAAAGGTTACGACCGAGCGCGCAAAGGTTTGCTTTTCGGCGAATCAAAAAGCGCGCCGATCGCCTGACGCGCACGGGACAGCCGGCTCATGACCGTGCCGATCGGCAAGTCGAGCATTTCGGCGGCTTCCTTGTAGCTGAAGCGCTCTACACCCACCAGCAGCATGACTTCGCGCTGGCCATCGGGGAGTTTCTCCACCGCTTCGATAATCTGCCGGTGCATCAGATCGGACTCCGGGTTGGGCGCCTCGGGGTCACTGACGGTTTCCAGAAATTCGTCATTCCAGTCCATGCGCGAGCGGCTGCGCACTTTGCGTGAACGCAGTTCGTTGATCCAGGTGGAATGGACAATCGAAAACATCCAGCTCAGCACCGAGGTGTCGGGCTGCAACTGATGGGAGCGTTCCAGTGCGCGCACGCAGGCGAGCTGAACCAGGTCTTCGGCATCGTGCTTGTCGCCGGAAATGCGCAACGCGAATGCCCACAGGCGTGGCAGCAGTTCTGGAAGCAGTGCGGGTAAGTCAGCACCGGTGATCGACATATTTCCTCTTTTTATTTCTTGATGCCTAAAATGGTGCGGTCAGGCTACGAGGTCGATACCGTAGCGGATGCCTGTGTCGCGGCGTCCTTATTGCGGTGCTGAGGCTCCTTTGGTGACGGTGAATTGTATCAAGACGCTAACAAAGTGTATCAATTTCGGTCGAATTTGAAAGGTTATTGACAGCTTATGCAGGTAGTAGGCCAATCATTCTGACAATCGTGTCAGGAAAATTACCCCTACACATAGTGAAACATATAAGATTTATTCGGCCCTGGGAATATTTTCGATTCCAGGGTGTTTTCTTAGAGTATTTGCACGTGTCACTGAGTATCCGTTGGTTGCTTTAAAGTTTTTTTGACCTGTTGCAACGTTAAAGATGATATCAATATGATGGCTTGTCGCTACCCGCTGACCGGTCAGTTCGGCTCACAAAGCCGGAAATCACACTGCAATAATTGATGAATACAAACGGAGAGATAACCCCATGGTAGCGGATGATGCCTTGCTAATGGCCTATGTTGACGGCGAGCTTTCGTCGCAACAGAACCAAGAGCTTGAGCGGCTCATAGACGCCTCGCCCGACCTGGCTCAGCGAGTCTCCCGGTTGATGGCTTCCTGCCTGCCTTATGAGGAAGCGTTTGCCCGTCAGAATCTGCCACCGGTGCCCGAGAGCCTGAAGCTCAGTATCGCGGCCCTGGCAGCGCAGCATTCGGCTGCCCGACCGGCTCAACAGACTGTTCCGACGAGCGGAGTGAACTCTGCCGATAAAGCAGACAGCGTTTTCTCGCGCCTGTTCGCGTTCTTCCAACCTAAATTTGCATGGCCTGCATTGACGTTCGTTGCCGGTGCAGCGTGTTACGCCCTCGTGCTTCAAGTGGGTGCATTTAGCGGTGCTCTCAAGCCAGGTTTCGATACGGCTGCGCCGGCCGTTGCCCAAACCTCTCCCTGGGTGCAACAAGCCGCCGCCTACCAGCATCTTTACACCCGTGAAACCGTGGCCTACGGTGCTCAGCCGCCGGAGGCGGTGACCCAGACCCTCGCTGATATCCGCCAGATCGACGGCCTGGCCCTGCGCGTTCCCGACCTGAGTTCCGCCGGCCTGACCTTCAAGCGCGTGCAACGCCTGCGTTTCAACAACAAGGCGTTGATCCAGTTGGTGTACCTGCCGGCCAACGGTGCGCCGGTTGCCTTGTGCGTAATGAAAGAGCCCAAGCCGGACCAGTCCATCGCACAACAGAGCGTCGCGCAGATGAACGTAGTAACGTGGCGTCAGTCTGAACTGGGCTACGCCCTTATCGGCGAGCCCGAAGGTGTAGACCTTAACGCCGTTGCCCGACTTGTCGCCGATCGAAGTGCTGCCCAGTTGTTTGCGGGTGTACCTGCACCGATGTGGATCGCCGCTATCCAGAGATAACATTGCCGGGGTCGGGCATTGGTTTCCAATGCCTTGATCCCAGATGGCTTGATGAAAACAACCTTCTCGCTGAAAAAACGTCATTTCTTGTCTCTTGCCGTCGCTGCTGTGGTGATCACAGGCATCGGTGCCTGGCTGTTGCCGTCCTTTTATTCGCCTTCGCCGACGGCCACGCAAATCGTCGATGAAATGGAAGCGGTGTCAGGTGGAGCGCATCCCGGGTTTCGTCGTAACCACGCCAAGGGCCAGTGCATCAGCGGCCACTTTGAAAGCAACGGTAATGCTGTAGAGATTTCTCGCGCGTCCCTGTTACAGCGTGGCAGCGTGCCGTTGATCGGTCGGTTGTCCGCCGCCGGTGGCGACCCGTCCCAGGCCGACGTACACGGCATGATTCGCAGCATGGCCCTGCGCCTGGCCGATGACGACGGCGAAACCTGGTACATGGCGATGAATTCCGTGCCGGTGTTCCCGGTCAATACGCCCGAAGGCTTGTACGAGCAGTTGCGTGCGTCGATGCCCGAATATGGCGGCAGCGGCCCCGACCCGCAAAAAATGCAGGCGTTTAAAAATACCCATCCCGAAATACGCGCGTTTGAAACCTGGCTCGCAGAGCACCCCGAAGCCTCCGGGTTTGATAACTCCACGTTCTACAGCGTCAATGCTTTCCGCATGACCGACGCTCAAGGCCACGTGCACTTCGTGCGCTGGAGCATGGTGCCTGAAACACCTTACAAGCCCATGACAACCGGCCAGTCCCGCGACCCGGACTTTCTCGCCTATGGCCTCGCCAAGCAGCTCGAGCAGGGGCCCGTGCGCTGGCACTTGATCATCACCCTGGCCGACGCTGGCGATGTGACCACCGACGCCACTCTGCGTTGGCCGCAAGGGCGCAGGCAGATTGATGCCGGCACGCTGGTCATCGACAGCCAGCAATCGCAGATAGAAGGGCCGTGCCGCGACGTGGACTTCAACCCGCTCGAGTTGCCGGACGGCATCGGGCCTTCGGATGACCCCTTGTTGATGGCGCGGGAAGCCGCCTATGCCGAATCCCATCGGCGACGCGTCGAAGAAGAAAGCGCCCATTAAGAAATTTTCCCACCGCGCGGAATAAATCGTTTCCCTCGCTTGTTCTATTCCCAGAACAACTTGAACGAGGGAAGTACGATGGGCCTGCCCACCGAAGCTCAACCACTGGATTTCACCGCGCTGGCCCAGCCTTTGGGCGAGGCTGACGCGTGCGGCCAGAATTTTGAGTACGACCCCCAGTTTCTTGAGCTGGAAGAAGAGGCCCTCGGCAAGCCCGAGGTGCAGTACGGCGACACCATCACCCAGGCCATCGAGCCAAACTGGAAGCGGGTGATGGTCCTTGCACAGCCGATGCTGGAGCGCAGCCGTGACCTGCGCCTGGCGATCTGGCTGACCCGCGCCCAACTCAATTTAAACGGTATTGCCGGCCTGGCCGCCGGTCTTGAACTGGTTCAGGCCTTGTTGGAAAACTGCTGGGACGGCTTGCACCCGCAGCTCGACCCTGACGACGATAACGACCCGCTGCTGCGCATCAATATCCTGGCGTTCCTCTGTGAGCCCACCGGTTTGCTGCGTGACGTGCTGGATACGCCGCTGATCAGTGCGCGCAGCGTGGGGTCAGTCAGCCTGCGGCAGGTTGAAGTGGCGAATGGCGAGAGAAGCGGGGACGGCGAAAACGTCAGTCTGGCGATGATCGAAGGCGCATTTGTTGAAGCCGATCCGCTTGAGCTAGTCGCCACCGAAGCCGCGCTGGCACGGGCCTTGGCGCTCAGTGTGAGCATCGAACAGCTGTTGACCGAGAAGGTCGGCGTGGGCCGCGCCATTGACCTGAGCGGCCTGGCCACCTTGCTGCGCCGCGCCGGCGACGTGATTCGCCGGCGCTTGCCGGGTGAGGCGCCGGCAGAGGCGGCGCCCGTCGCGGTTTCCGTGGCCAGCGTTGCCGCTGTCACTGTTCCGCAAGCGCCGCGCGGCGAAATCAACAACCGCGAAGACGCGCGTCAGACCATCGACCGCCTCTGCACCTATTTCCAGACACACGAACCCGCAAGCCCGGTGCCGTTTCTGCTGCAACGGGCGAAGAGCCTGATCGACAAGAATTTCATGGAATTGCTGCAAGACCTTGCTCCCGACGGTCTCGCGCAACTGGCGCTGGTCAGCGGTATTCGCAACAGCGACACCTGACCCTTTTTGTATCAACCCCACTCACTGGAGCTTTTCCTGTGGCCAAAGAAAGCAGTCAGAAGTTCATCGCTCGCAACCGGGCGCCACGCGTGCAGATCGAATACGACGTAGAAATCTACGGCGCGGAAAAAACCGTGCAATTGCCCTTCGTCATGGGCGTGTTCTCGGACCTCTCCGGCAAACCCGCAGAGCCGTTGCCGCCGGTGGCCGAGCGCAAGTTCCTGGAAGTCGATATCGACAACTTCGACGAGCGCCTCAAATCGATGAAACCGCGCGTGGCGTTCCAAGTGCCCAACACCCTGACCGGTGAAGGCAACCTGCCGGTGGAAATCACCTTTCAATCGATGGACGACTTCACCCCGGCCGCCATCGCCAGCAAGGTGCCGAGCCTCAACCAGCTGCTCATCGCACGCAGCCAATTGTCCAACCTGCTGACCTACATGGACGGCAAGGTCGGCGCCGAGGAATTGCTGGCCAAGCTGCTGGCCGATCCGACTGTGATGCAAGCCTTGAGCAGTGCGCCCAAGCCCACTGAATAACTGAATAACCGCTGCCTTCGCCGGCGCCTCGTTTGCCCCGGTACGGGGACGCTTTGCCCAAATTTTGAGGATACCGTCATGTCCACGACCCAATCTGAACAGCCAGGGCAGCTTGCCCCCGCCACGGATTTCGACGCCGGCGACTTCGCCAGCCTGCTGCAAAAAGAGTTCAAACCCAAGACCGACAAGGCCAAAGAGGCGGTAGAAACGGCGGTGCGCACCCTGGCTGAACAGGCGTTGCACGGCACCAACCTGATGCCCAACGACGTGCTCGGCACCATCGAAGGCCTGATCGCGGCGCTTGACCAAAAGCTCACCGAGCAGGTCAACCACATCCTGCACCACGAGGAATTCCAGGGCGTGGAAAGCGCCTGGCGCGGTCTGCATTACCTGGTCAATAACACCGAGACCGACGAGACCCTGAAAATCCGCGTGATGAACATTTCCAAGAATGAAGTGCACAAGACATTGCGCAAGTTCAAGGGTGTGGCCTGGGACCAGAGCCCGATCTTCAAGAAGCTCTATGAAGAAGAATACGGTCAGTTCGGCGGCGAGCCCTACGGCGCATTCGTCGCGGATTACTACTTCAACAACAGCGCCCCGGATGTGGAACTGCTGACCCAGATGGCCCGCGTCAGCGCTGCGGCGCACTGCCCGCTGATCACCGCCGCCGACCCGAGCGTGATGCTGATGGAGTCGTGGCAGGAACTGGCGAACCCGCGCGACCTGACCAAGATCTTCCAGACCCCTGAGCACGCCGCCTGGCGCAGCTTCCGCGCCAGTGAAGACTCGCGCTACGTGGGCCTGGCCATGCCGCGCTTCCTGTCCCGTGCCCCTTACGGCGCCAAGACCAACCCGGTGGAAGAATTCGACTTCGAAGAAACCACCGACGCCGCCGGCGCCAAGGATTTCACCTGGGCCAACGCCGCGTACGCCATGGCGGTGAACATCAACCGTTCGTTCAAACACTACGGCTGGTGCTCGCAGATTCGCGGCATCGAATCCGGCGGTGTGGTGGAAGGGCTGCCAGTGCACACCTTCCCGACCGATGACGGCGGTGTCGACATGACCTGCCCGACCGAAATCGCCATCAGCGACCGCCGCGAAGCGGAACTGGCGAAGAACGGTTTCATGCCGCTGGTGCACAAAAAGAACAGCGACCTGGCCGCGTTTATCGGCGCGCAATCGATGCACAAACCGGCCGAATACGACGACCCGGACGCTACCGCCAACGCCAACCTGGCCGCGCGCCTGCCGTACCTGTTTGCCACCTGCCGTTTCGCCCATTACTTGAAGTGCATCGTGCGCGACAAGATCGGCTCGTTCAAAGAACGCGAGGACATGCAGGTGTGGCTCAACAACTGGATCGGCCGTTACGTGGAACACAACCCGGCCACTGCCACTGATGCCGACAAGGCGCGCAAGCCGCTGGCTGGCGCTGAAGTGGTCGTCGAAGAAATCGAAGGCAACCCCGGCTACTACGGCGCCAAGTTCTTCCTGCGCCCGCACTACCAGCTTGAAGGCCTGACCGTGTCCCTGCGCCTGGTCTCCAAGCTGCCGTCCACCAAATCCAACTGATCAACCTGAAAGGTAACGACCATGATCCTGCTTAACTTCAAAGGCACCCAAATCAAGGGCACTTCCACCGTCGACGCGCACAAGGACTGGATCACCATCGACGCGATCCAGATGGGCGTTGGCCGTGCCATTTCCATCAGCGGTGGGGGTACTGACCGCGACACCAGCAACCCGTCGTTCTCGGAAATCTCGATGACCAAGGCCACCGACCTGGCCTCGGCGGACCTGTTCATGCAAGCCGTGTGCGGCAAGAGCCTGGGCGATGCCGAAATCCACTTCATCCAGACCGGCGGCCCGGACAAGAAGCAACAGGTGTTCCTCAAGCTGATCCTTGGCGAAGCGATCATCAGCTCCTACTCCGCCAGCAGTAACGGCGAGCGCCCGAGCGAAACCTTCTCCATCAACTTCACCACCATCAGCTACGAGTACGACTCCTTCACCGGCGACACCGTGATCACTGGCACGCCGAAGAAGTGGGACCTGGAGAAGAACCAGAAGATCTGATTCTGGCCTGGCTTGGTGTGGCGGGTGGCAACCGGGACTTTTGTGGCGAGCGGGCTTGCCCCGCGTTGGGCTGCGCAGCAGCCCCAAACCTGCCACCGCAATCTGTCTGGAAGTGCGCGGTGGCCTTATTGGGGCCGCTTCGCAGCCCAACGCGGGGCAAGCCCGCTCGCCACAGCAAGCCTGCTCACCGCAACATGATGGAGTGCTGATTTTATGGCTGAGCTCACCAGTCGCGAACGCTTGCAACCGTCCTTGCTCGATCGCCTGAGCGATGACGACACCGAACACGCCGTGGAGCCGCGCGACAAACGTGTTTTGTCGATGCGCGGCCTGCGCAAGGCGGTGTTGCGTGACCTGGGGTGGCTGCTCAACAGCACCAGCCTGGGCAGCTTTCGCGACCTCAGTGCTCATCCTTTGGCCGGGCAATCGGTCATCAATTTTGGTTTGCCGGACCTTGCCGGCAAGACCGCCGCGGGTCTGGACCGTGAAGAGCTTGCGCGGCGCATCCGCCAGGCGATCTGGGATTTCGAACCGCGGATTTTACGTGACAGCGTCCGGGTGGTGCCGGTTGCCCCTGCAGGCAATGCGGCCAGCCCTAACCAGATGGCTTTTGAAATTCATGGTGAACTCTGGGGCCAACCGTTGCCCGAGCGCCTGTACCTGAAGACCGAACTCGACCTGGAAGCAGGCGAGGCCAGGGTCTTCGATATCGAGACAAGGGACGTGCGGTGAACGCCAAACTGCTGCGCTATTACGAACGTGAACTGGCTCACCTGCGCGAAGTCGGCGGTGAATTCGCCCGCGATTACCCCAAAGTCGCCGGTCGCCTGGGGCTGGAAACCTACGCCTGCGCCGACCCTTATGTGGAACGGCTGCTGGAGGGGTTCAGCTTTCTGGCGGCGCGGGTGCAGCTGAAAATCGACGCTGAATTTCCGCGTTTTACCAACCACCTGCTCGAACTGGTTTACCCGCAATACCTCGCGCCCACGCCATCGATGGCGGTGGTGCAGTTGCAGCCGGACATGAGCGAAGGCAGCCTCGCCGCCGGTTTCAAGGTGGCCCGCAACACCGCACTGCACAGCCAACTCGGCAAGGGCGATCAGACCGCCTGCGAATTTCGCACGGCCCACGACGTGACCCTGTGGCCGGTCGAGCTGGTGGAGGCGCGCTATTTTGCCTGTGGCGCACAAGTCGCTGGCGTCGACCTGTCACGCCTCGGCGGGGTCAAGGCGGCGCTGCGCCTGCGATTACGCGTTGGCGCCGGGCTGACCTTCAGCGACCTGGCGCTCGACAACCTGCCGCTGCATATTCGTGGCGGCGAAGCCATGCCCTCGCGCATCCTCGAACAACTGCTGGCCCAAGCGGCGGGTGTGTTGGTGATGCCGGTGCAAGAGCATGTGGACTGGCACCAGTTCCTGCCCAAAAGCGCGATTCGAAGCGTTGGCTACAGCGACAGCGAAGCCTTGCTGCCCAGCGGTTCGCGTTCGTTCCAGGGCTATCGGCTGTTGCAGGAATACTTCGCCATGCCCCAGCGCTTCATGTTTGCCGACGTAGCGGGGTTGGCAAACAGCGTGAGCCGCTGCGCCGCCGAACAACTGGACATCATCGTGTTGTTCAAGAAACTTGACCCGGTGCTGGAACAGAGCCTCAGCGCGGCCAACTTCGGGCTGTATTGCACGCCGGCAATCAACCTGTTTCCGATGCGCACCGAGCGCGTGCACCTCTCGGACCAGCAATCGGAA
The DNA here is from genome assembly GCF_002022275.1 of Pseudomonas fluorescens. Lineage (GTDB taxonomy): Bacteria > Pseudomonadota > Gammaproteobacteria > Pseudomonadales > Pseudomonadaceae > Aquipseudomonas > Aquipseudomonas fluorescens_AJ. Next base: position 24,436 of record NZ_MSDF01000060.1, on the reverse strand, counting down.
TACCACGTGATCCCTGACCGCACGCGGCCGATGGATTACGAGATCTACCAGATTGAAGGCGTCACCGGCTACGGCAGCGGCGCCGAGGCCAGCCAGACGTTTGAATCGTTTTACCGTGCCAATGACTTGCATGCGCGCACGCCGCCCAACGCCTTTTACCAGGTGCGCCGCGATGCGCGGGTGCTTTCCGAACAGCAACGGCGCCAGGGCCCGCGCTCCAGCTACATCGGCAGCGAATTGTTTTTGTCTTTGGTAGACGCCCAGGAAGCCCCGCACCGCAGTGACTTGCGCCAGTTGGGCATCGACACGCTGTGCAGCAACCGCGACTTGGTATTGAGCATGCCGGTGGGCAGCGGCCGGACCGATTTCACGGTCGAGTCCGGCGCCCCGGTGCAGTCGGTGCGCTGCGTGGCGGGGCCAACCGTACCCGCGCCGTCGTTTGCCGAGGGCGAGACGGCGTGGCGGCTGGTCAGCCATTTGTCACTCAACTATTTGTCGCTGCTGGACCAGGACAAGGAGCAGGGCGCCAGCGCGTTGCGCGACCTGCTGCGCCTGTATTGCCGCATCGACGACGAAGCCGCGCACAAGCAGATTCAAGGCCTGCGTTCGGTCAGCGCCGAAAGCATTGTGCGGCGCCTGCCGCTGCCGGGGCCGATCACCTACGGGCGTGGCTTGCAGATCAGCGTGACCCTGGACGAATCGGCCTTTGAAGGCGCCGGGGTGTTTGTGCTGGGCTCGGTGCTGGAGCAGTTTTTCGCCAAGTACGTGTCGCTCAATTCTTTCACCGAAACGCTGATCAAAAGCACGGCGCGCGGCGTGATCATGCAGTGGCCGGCGCGGGTGGGCAGATGCGAGATCCTCTGAGTCTGCTCAGCGAACTGGAAGCGCATCCCGGGCGCTTTGATTTCTATGGCGCATTGCGTCAGCTGGAGTGCGCCTTCCCGCAGTTGCCGCGCATCGGCCAGGCCGCGCGCCCGGCGGATGAAGCCGTGCGTTTCGGCCAGCAGCCGTCATTGGCGTTCGAGCCGGCGATGATCGCCGCGCTCAAACCAGGCGTTACACCCAAGCTGCTGCTGAATTTCTTCGGCCTGATGGGTGCCAATGGCCCGCTGCCGATTCACCTCACCGAATACATCCGCGACCGCCAGCGTAACCTGAACGACCCGACGCTGGCAGCGTTCTGCGACGTGTTCCACCACCGCATGATCAGCCTGTTCTACCGCGCGTGGGCCAGTGCCCAGCCTGCGGTGAGCCTGGACCGGCCGGGGGCGGATCGCTTTGCGCAATACCTTGGCTCGTTGATTGGCATCGGCCAGTCGTCCTTGCTCAATCGCAACGCGGTGCCGGACGTGGCCAAGCTGCACTTTGCCGGGCGCCTCGGGCCGCAGACGCGCAATGCCGAGGGGTTGGCGGCGCTGCTCACCGACTACCTCGGCGTGCCGGTGCAGGTCGAACAGTTTGTCGGCCACTGGATGACCTTGCCCGCCGATGGCCTGTGCGCCTTGCGCAGCGGCCCTGATGCCGCCGTGCTGGGCCAGACCACCGTGATGGGCAAGAAAGTCTGGAACACCCAGCACAAATTTCGCTTGTTGATCGGCCCGCTGGACCTCGCGCAAACCCGTCGCCTGTTGCCCGGCGGCGACAGCCTGCAACGCGTGCAGGACTGGGTGCGCCAGTACGTCGGCCTGGCGATGGACTGGGACGTCAACCTGATCGTTAAAAAAGACCAACTGCCCGGCTTGCGGCTCGGTTCCGCGCCATTGGGCTGGACCAGTTGGCTGAGCAGCAAAGCCCCTGAAAACGATGATCGGCAATTGCTGATCAACCCTCGCATTTCTTCTCAAGGACCTGCCCATGGCTGATATCAGTCGCGTCGCGCTTTTCGGCAAACTCAACAGCCTGTGCTACCGGGCCATCGAAAGCAGTACCGTGTTCTGCAAGATGCGCGGCAACCCCTATGTGGAGTTGGTGCACTGGTTGCAGCAGATCCTGCAACTGACCGATTCGGACCTGCTGCGGCTGATCCGCCATTACGGCATCGACCCGGCGGTATTGGCCCGCGACTTGACCGCGGCGCTCGACCGTTTGCCGCGCGGCTCGACATCGGTCACCGACCTGTCTTCGCAAGTGGAAGAAGCCGTCGAACGCGCCTGGGTCTACGCGACCCTGATGCTCGGTGAATCCCAGGTACGCTCCGGCCATTTACTGCTGGCGTTGCTGAAAACCCCGAGCCTGCGCAATGGCTTGTATGGCGTGTCCCGCGAGTTCAACAAGGTCGGCATCGACGACTTGAGCGAGCAGTTTGGCGCGTTGCTCAACGATTCCCCGGAAGCGCAGATGACCGCCAGCGATGGCTTCCAGGTGCCCGGCGAGGACGCAGGTGCCCTGGCTCCGGCGGCGATGGGCAAGCAGGAAGCCCTCAAACGCTTCACGGTGGACCTCACCGAGCAGGCGCGCAGCAGCAAGATGGACCCTATCGTCGGCCGCGACGAAGAGATCCGTCAGGTGATCGACATCCTCATGCGCCGCCGCCAGAACAATCCGATTCTGGTGGGCGAGGCGGGCGTCGGCAAAACCGCCGTGGTTGAAGGTTTCGCCCAGCGCATTGCCCGTGGCGACGTGCCGCCCAGCCTGAAAGATGTGCAGTTGCTGGCCCTTGACGTCGGCCTGTTGCAGGCCGGTGCGAGCATGAAGGGCGAGTTCGAACAACGCCTGCGCTCGGTGATTGATGAAGTGCAGGCCAGCGTCAAACCGATCGTGCTGTTTATCGATGAAACCCACACCCTGGTCGGCGCGGGTGGTGCCGCCGGCACTGGTGATGCGGCCAACCTGCTCAAGCCTGCGCTGGCGCGTGGCACCTTGCGCACGGTGGGCGCGACCACCTTTGCCGAGTACAAAAAACACATCGAAAAAGACCCCGCGCTAACCCGGCGTTTCCAGACCGTGCAGGTCGACGAACCCGACGAAGCCCGGGCTTTGCTGATGCTGCGCGGCATTGCCGAAACCATGCAGAACCACCACCAGGTGCACATCCTCGATGCTGCGCTGGAGGCGGCGGTGCGCTTGTCCAACCGCTATATTCCGGCGCGCCAGTTGCCGGACAAGGCGGTCAGCCTGATTGATACAGCCTGCGCCCGCGTCGCCATCAGCTTGCACGCTACGCCAGCCGAGGTGGACGACAGCCGTCGGCGCATTGAGTCCCTGGAAACCGAGCTGGCGATTATCGAGCGCGAAACCGCCATTGGCGTAGAAACCGCCAGCCGTCGTGTGTCGGTAGAAACCTTGCTGGCAGCCGAGCGTGAACGTCTGGATGACGTCGAAGGGCGCTGGGACAACGAGCTCGCACTGGTGGAGCAGATTCAGCGTTTGCGCAGCCAGTTGGCCGATTCCAGCGACCGCGAAGCCGGGCTGGTCGAGCTGCGCCAGTTGCAGGACGAACTTGTGGCGCAGCAGGGCGAACACCCGCTGGTGCTGATCAGTGTCGACGAACAGGCCGTCGCCTCGGTGGTGCAGGACTGGACCGGCATCCCGGTGGGCCGCATGGTCAAGAATGAAATCGAAAACGTGCTGCGCCTGGCCGACCGTCTGGGCCAGCGCATCATCGGCCAGAACCACGCGCTGGAGATGATCGCGCGGCGCATCCAGACCTCCCGCGCCGGGCTCGACAACCCCGGCAAACCGGTGGGTGTGTTTATGCTCGCGGGCACCTCCGGCGTGGGCAAGACCGAGACGGCATTGGCGCTGGCCGAGTCGCTGTATGGCGGCGAACAGAACGTCATCACCATCAACATGAGCGAGTACCAGGAGGCGCATACCGTCTCCACCTTGAAGGGCGCGCCACCCGGCTACGTGGGGTATGGCGAAGGCGGGGTGCTCACCGAAGCGGTGCGACGCAAGCCTTACAGCGTGGTGCTGCTGGACGAAGTGGAGAAGGCCCACCCGGATGTGCACGAGCTGTTTTTTCAGGTGTTCGACAAGGGCTGGATGGAAGACGGTGAAGGCCGGATCATCGACTTCAAGAATACCCTGATCCTGCTCACCACCAACGCCGGCACCCAGCTGATCAGCCGCCTGTGCCGTGACCCGCAGACCATGCCCGCACCGGACGATATTGCCAAGGCGCTGCGCGAGCCGCTGCTGGAAGTGTTCCCGCCAGCCTTGCTCGGGCGCCTGGTGGTGATCCCGTATTACCCGCTCAGCGACGCCATGCTCGGCAGCATCATTCGCCTGCAACTGGGGCGTATCGAAAAACGCATCGCCGATAACCACAAGATCCCGTTCACCTACAGCGACGAGGTGGTGCACCTGATCGCCAGCCGCTGCACGGAGCTTGAAAGCGGCGGGCGGATGATCGACGCGATCCTGACCAACTCGATGTTGCCGGCAATCAGCACCGAGTTTCTCAACCGCTTGCTGCTGGGTACGCCGGCGACCCAGGTGCAGGTGGGCGTTGAGGGCGGTGAGTTTACGTACGGGTTTGAGGCGCACTAACACCCTCACGTCACGAGGTCGATAAACCCTTCTGTGGAATAAATCCGCTCGCCTGACTGTTCTGTCCAGGTGAGCGGACTGATCGCGCGTAGCTCGGACGGCCTGGACAGCATTTTCCATTTGCCTTGCAGGTAGAACAACAACGATGGCGACTCTTCAACAGCACCGCGAAATACAAGTGACCAGCGTACTCGGCACCGATGTGCTGCTGTTTCGGCGTATGCAGGCCAGCGAGGGTCTGTCGCAGCTCAGCGAATACCACCTGGAGCTGTACAGCGAGCGCGCTGACCTGAAAATCGACGACCTGCTGGCCACGCAAATGACCGTGGCGGTTGACTTGCCCAAGGGCGGCAGCCGCTATTTCAGCGGGCATGTCAGCCACTTTTCGTTCAGCACGCGGCAGGGGCGTTACTGCACTTACAAAGCCGTGCTGCGGCCGTGGCTGTGGTTTTTGACACTGGCCAGCGACTGCCGGATCTTCCAGGAACTCAGCGTGCCGGACATCCTCAAGCAGGTGTTTGCGCCCTACAGCATCGCCGATGTCGACACTTCGGGCCTGAGTGCCAGTTACAAACCATTGACCTACTGCGTGCAGTATCGCGAGAGCGATTTCAATTTCGTCAGCCGCCTGATGGAGCAGGAGGGCATCTACTACTACTTCAAGAGCGCCGCCGGGCGTCACACCCTGGTGCTGGCGGACTCTTACGGCGCCCATTCACCGGCGCCGGGCTATGCGCAAATTCGCTTCATGCCGGCCGAAGACCACGCAATGCGCGAAAGCGAAGTGATCTACGACTGGCGCATGGGCGGCGATGTGGAGCCGGGCGGCTACACTCTGCAGGATTTCGACTTCGAAAAACCCACCGCCAACCTGCTGGCCAAATCCACCCTGGCCGGCAGCTACCCGCAGTCGCGGCATGAGCGGTACGACTACCCGGGCAAGTACATCGAGCGCAAAAGCGGTGAAAACTACGCGCGCACGCTGATTGAATCCCTGCATACCGGCACCCAGCGCGTCACCGGCGCCACCCGCGCGCGTGGCTTGTTTCCCGGCGCGTTACTGACCTTGACCGAACACCCGCGCAGCGAGCAGAACGCGCAGTTCCTGTTGCTGGAAGCGCGTTACTCGCTGTCGTCCGACACTTATGAGCCCACCCCGCCGGCCGAACCCGCACCGGTACTCAGTTGCGAGTTTGTTGCGCTGTCGCGCCAACAACAATTCCGCGCGCCGTGTGTGTCGCGCAAGCCGCTGATGCAGGGCCCGCAGACCGCCATGGTGGTGGGCAAGCAGGGTGAAGAAATCTGGACCGACAAATACGGCCGCATCAAGGTGCAGTTCCACTGGGACCGCGAGGGCAAGCGCGACGAAAACAGTTCGTGCTGGATTCGCGTGGCGCAGAGCTGGGCCGGCAAGCGTTGGGGCGCGCTCTATACCCCGCGTATCGGCCAGGAGGTGGTGGTCAGCTTTCTTGAAGGTGACCCCGACCAGCCTATTGTGACCGGCAGTGTGTACAACGCCGACACCATGCCACCGTATTCACTGCCGGAAAATGCCACGCGCTCGACCCTCAAAAGCAATTCGTCCAAAGGTGGCGGTGGCTATAACGAGCTGCGTTTCGAAGACAAGAAAGGCTCGGAGCAGGTGTTCCTGCACGCCCAGAAAAACCTCGACCAGCGCGTACTCAAGGACTCGCTGGACTGGGTTGGCGGTGACCGCCACTCCAAGGTCGACAAAGACCTGCGCGAGAAAGTCGGTGGCGATCGGCATTCGTCGGTGGGCGGCCATCGCAATGAAAAAGCCACGGGCGATGTGTCGATGGCGGCCGGCGCCAACATGATCATCAACGGTGGCCTGAAAACCGGCATCACCGCCGGCATCGACACCTACATCAAGGGCGGCATGAACGTGGTGATCGAGGCGGGGGCGACCATCACGCTCAAGGTCGGCTCGACATTCCTGACCCTCACCCCGGCCATGATCGTGGCCTCGATCATCCCGCTGCCACTGCCCGAAGCCGCCTCGGCGGCGCAAGCCCTGGCCCTGACGGCCGCCACCGGACCTGCCGGCACGCCGCTGCCGCCAAAGGAAGCCGACGATGGCAAGTAACTTTTTCTGGAGCCCGCTATGAACCTGATCCTGCTGGTTAAAAGCTACCGTGACCAACCGATGCCCGGCGATGTGATCTGCCGCTTTACCGAGGTCGGCGGTTCCATTGGTCGCGGGCCGGACAACGACCTGACCCTGGACGACCCGGGCAAATACATCTCCCGGGTGCATGCGCGGATTGAGCTGCGCGGCGAACAGTTTTTCATCACCGACACCGGCAGCAACCCCAGCCTGGTCAACGAGCGGCCGTTGGGTAATGGCCGCGAGCGCGCGCTGGAGGAGGGCGATCGCCTGGTGATCGGCGACTACGCACTTGAAGTGCGCCTGGAGCAACCGCTGGCGCCGGAACCTGAAGACGACGCCCTGGCCACGCGGATTCTGCCGCCGCTGTTTGTACCACCACCGCCACCGGTGGCGGCGCCATTGCCGCCGTTAGAGGTGCCGCAGCCACTGTTGCGCGACCCGGAAGTGGTCGTGCCGGTGGTGTTGCACGACGACCTGGCAGGCGCGCGGATTCTGGAGGGTAATTCACTGTTTGATGGGGCGATGCCGTTGTCCGATCCGCTGGGTTTGAACCCGTCGCTGACGCCAGTGTTTCGTGGCACCGAGAGTGACCACGTAGCACCGCAGATGCAGGCATTCAACCCGCCGATCTGGCAGGCGGAGCCGCTGGTGATTCCGGATGACTATGACCCGCTCCTTGGGCTATCCACCCAACCCGCAGTTATCCCGGAACCCAATGTGGGAGCGGGCTTGCCCGCGATGGCGGCCTCTGAGATTGAGGTGATTCCGGAAAAAATCATTGCTCCTGAGGCCATCGCGGGCAAGTCGAATCGTCGCACCGCCGCTCCCACAGAAGAGCCGGCCGATGCTGTGCTCAAGGCCCTGCTCCAGGGCCTCGGCCTGCCCGACCTCCACACCTCCCGCACCCCCACCGAACTCGCCCAGCTGGTCGGCGAAATGCTCCGCGCCGCCACCGGCGGCACCATGGATGTGCTCATGGCCCGTGCGTTGACCAAGCGCGAAAGCCATATCGACATGACCATGATCGGTGCCTATTCCAACAACCCGCTCAAGTTCTTCCCCGACACCGACAGCGCCCTGACCCAGATGCTCAACGGCGATTCACCGGCCTATATGCGCCCGGTCAAGGCGATGAATGCGTCCTTCGATGACCTCAAGGCTCACGAATTGGCGGTGATCGCCGGCATGCGCGCGGCCTTGGGGGCGGTGGTGCAGCGTTTTGACCCGGCGCGGGTCGAGCAGCGCCGCACCACCCACGGCGCGCTCGACAAGTGGATGCCGGCACGGCGCAAGGCCCGTCTGTGGGACCGTTTGGTGGAGCGCTATGAAGACCTGGCGCGGGATGCGGATGAGGATTTGCAGCGGTTGTTTGGGGAGCTGTTTTCCAAGGCTTATGAGGAGCAGGTGGCGCGGATGAGGGAGTAGGGGGCTGCTGCGCAGCCCAGCGCGGGCAAGCCCGCTCGCCACAGCATTCGCCCACTTTTGAGAAGAATTTATGTCCTGGAATAACAAAGTAGTCTGGTCCGAAGGCATGCTGTTGCAGCCTCAGCACCTGCAGCAGCACGACCGCTTCCTGCACACCCAACTGGAAGCGCGGGTCGCCACCTTGCGCGCCTACGGCTGGGGCTTTTCCAGGCTGGAAATTGACCCGCAGCAGCTGGCGATGGGCAAGCTGTCGCTGCTTTCATACAGCGGCGTACTGCCTGACGGCACGCCCGTGGGCTTGCCGTTCGACGATGAAATGCCGCTGCCGCTGGAGATTCCCGACGACGCCCGTGACCTGAAAGTGGTGCTGGCATTGCCGAGCCTGCGCCCCGGTGTGTCCGAGGTCGACGACAACCCCAGCTTTGAAAATTTTGCCCGCCATCGCAGCAGCGAATACGAAGCCTGGGACAGCAATGGCCTGGACAGCAGCGCGCTGATGAGCATCGGCAAACTGCGCCTGCGCCTGGCATTCGAGGGCGATGTGGCCGACACCCATACCGTGCTGGGCATCGCCCATGTGGTGGAAAAACGCGCGGATAAAAGCGTGGTGCTCGACCGCGACTACTGCCCGCCGTGCCTGGATATTCGCGCCGCCGAGCGCCTGCGCGCATTCAACGATGAATTGCTCGGCCTGGTGCAGCAACGGGTCGAAGCGCTGGCCTCACGCCTGACCCGTCCGGACGGCAGCGGTGCGGCGGAAATCGCCGACTTTCTGCTGTTGCAAGTGCTTAACCGCAGCGTGCCGCTGGTGCGGCATTTGTCAGCAATGACCGGTTTGCACCCCGAGCAGCTGTACCGCGACCTCGCGTCGCTGGCCGGTGAACTGGCGACCTTTACCCGCGACGACAAACGCGCCGCCAGCTACCCGGTGTATCGCCACGGTGCCTTGGCGGAAACCTTCGCCCCGGTGATGCTCGACCTGCGCCGCGCCCTGTCGGCGGTGATGGATGTGCGCGCCATCGCCATCCCGCTGGAAGAGCGCCAATACGGGATTCGCGTGGCGGTGTTGCCCGATCAGGAACTGCTGCGTTCGGCGACGTTCATCCTCGCCGTGCAGGCGCAAATGTCCGCCGAAAGCGTGCGCAGCGGCTTCCCGCCGCAGGTGAAGATCGGTTCGGTGGAGAAGATCCGCGACCTGGTCAACCTGCAACTGCCGGGCATCGGCTTGCGCCCGTTGCCGGTGGCGCCACGGCAGTTGCCGTTCCACGCCGGTTTTACCTATTTCGAACTGGATCGCAGCAGCGAATATTGGCAATTGCTCAGCCAGTCGGCCGGCTTTGCCATGCATATCGCCGGGGTGTTCCCGGGGCTGGACATGCAGTTCTGGGCTATTCGGAACTAAGGCAAGGTGACTGACGTGAACGACACTTTTGATGGCGGCCAGGACCCTGACCGTACCTTGCTGATCCCCACGCCTGGCGGGCGCCGGGCAATGCCGGCGAGTGCACCGGCTGGCGATGTGCAGCGTGCGGCGCTGGTGTTGCACGGCAAGGGCCTCAACCCGCTGGTGCGCGCGGCCAACCCGTTGCTCGACCTGGTGGTACCCCTGCGCACCCTGACGGCGATGCCGGATATGGAAAGCCTGCGTCAGCGTTTGATCCAGGCGGTTCAGGCGTTCGAGGCTCAGGCCCGCGCCAGCCAAATCGACGTGGAAACCGTCGCCGCCGCGCGTTACGCGCTGTGTACGTTGGTCGATGAAACCATCGCCAGCACGCCGTGGGGCGCCGGTGTATGGGGCAGTCGCAGCCTGTTGGTGACGTTCCACAACGAGGCGTGGGGCGGCGAAAAATTCTTCATGATCCTGCAGCGTCTGAGCCAGGACCTGCGCACCCATATCGACGTACTGGAATTGATGTACCTGTGCATGGCGTTGGGCCTGGAAGGGCGTTATCGCGTACTGGATCGCGGCCTCGATCAGTTGGGCCTGCTGCGCGAACGCCTGCTGCAACTGATCAACCAGCAGCGCGGCAATCAGGAACAGGACCTCTCGCCACGCTGGCGTGGGGCCGAGGCACCGCAGGCCTCGATGCTGCGGCGTGTGCCGTTGTGGGTGCTGGCGTCGGTGGCGGCGGTGCTGCTGTTGAGCGTGCAGTTGACCTACAGCTGGTTGCTCAACCGCGCGTCCGACCCGGTGTTTGCCCAGCTCGGCTCAATCCGCGTGGCATCGCCGCTCAAAGTGGCAGCACCGGCAGAACCTGCGCCGGTGCGTCTGTCGGGCTTTCTTGCGCCGGAAGTGGCGCAGGGCCTGGTTGTGGTCAAGGACAGCGCCGATCGCTCGGTGATTACCCTGCGCGGTGACGGCGTGTTTGCGTCCGGCAGTGCCGAGGTGTCGAGCAACTTTGATGGTTTGCTTGCACGCATTGGCGACGCCCTGGCCACGGTGCCGGGGAATGTGGTGGTGGTCGGGCATACCGACAACGTGCGGCCATCGGCGACCTCGCGGCTGGGCTCCAACTTCGACTTGTCCCAGGCGCGTGCCAAGACGGTTGCGCGTTTGCTGGCGCAGCGCGCCGGGCCAGCCGAACGCTATCGCAGCGAGGGCCGTGGCGAAACCGAGCCGCTGGTGCCCAACGATTCAGCGGCGAATCGCGCGCGTAACCGCCGCGTCGATATCACCGTGTTGATCCCTTCCCAGGCGCAATAACCATGAATTTCTCTTCTTTTTTCTCATTGTTATGGTCCCCGGTGGAGCGCTTTATTCTGTGGCTGCTCAAGCCGTGGTTGCTGTCGCTGATCGGCGTGGCGCTGCTGTCGCTGCTGGTGTGGTACGAAGGCCCGTTGCTGGCGTTCAACGGCAGCGAGCCGCTGGCGCCGGAGTCGCGGCGTTGGGGGTTGATCGCGCTGTTTGTGCTGATTTGGGTCGGGTATTTTGCCTGGCGCCTGTGGCGTGCCTGGCGCGCCAACCGTGGGCTGATGGCAGGCGTGGCCGAAGCGCCCGTGGTGGCGCCCGGCGTGCGCGAAACCCAGGCGGAAGTGGCCGAACTGGGCGAGCGCATGCGCTCGGCCATGGCCGTGCTGCGCAAGGCCAACCCCGGCTGGAAGATGAGCGGGCAGTACCTGTATCAGCTGCCGTGGTACATGTTTGTCGGCGCGCCGGGCAGCGGCAAGACCACCGCGCTGACCCATTCCGGCCTGCAGTTTCCTCTGCGTGAAGCCATGGGCAGCGGCGCCATCGGCGGTGTGGGCGGCACGCGGCATTGCGACTGGTGGTTCACCGACGAGGCGGTATTGCTCGACACCGCCGGGCGCTACACCACCCAGGACAGTTACACCGAAGTGGACCGCGCCGCCTGGGGCGGCTTTCTTGACCTGCTGAAAAAACACCGCCGCCAACGTCCGGTCAACGGCGTGATCGTCGCACTGAGCGTCAGCGACCTGTTGCAACAGACCGAAGCCCAGCGCCAGGCTCAGGCCGTGGCGATTCGAGCGCGCATCAATGAGCTGTATGAGCGCCTGGGCCTGCGTTTTCCGGTGTATGTGGTCATCACCAAGTGCGATTTACTGGCAGGTTTTTCGGAGTTCTTCGAGAACTTTGGTCGCGACGAGCGCGCGCAAGTGTGGGGTGTGACGTTCCCGCTGCCGCAGCCACCTCAGCCGGATACCGGGCTGGCGTCTTTTCCGGGCGAGTTCGATGCCCTCGAGCGTCAGCTGCAACGCCGCGTGCTGGAGCGTTTGCAACAGGAGCGCGATCTGTCGCGCCGTGCCTTGCTCTACAGCTTTCCGCAGCAGTTCGCCAGCCTGGGCGATGGCCTCACGCGTTTCCTCAATACCGTATTTGAAGCCAATCGTTATCAGGAACCGGCCTTGCTGCGCGGCGTGTATTTCACCAGCGGCACCCAGGAAGGCAGCCCGATTGATCGCGTGCTGACGTCGCTGGCGGCTTCGTTTGGCTTGGGTCGCAAGGTGCTGGCGCCGAATGTGGCCAGCGGGCGCAGCTACTTCATTACGCGGTTGCTGCGTGAAGTCATTTTTAAAGAGGCCGGACTGGCCGGGGTCAATCATCAGGAAGAGCGGCGTCGGCGTTTGCTAGGGCGGGCCGGGCGGATTACGGCAGCGGCGGTGTTCGTATTGCTGCTGGCGGCGATGACCATCAGCTACAACCGCAACCTGCAACTGATCGCCGATGCGTCGAGCGCCGCCGCTAACGTCGCGCAATTGGCCAAGGCGCTGCCCGCCGAAGGCGACGTGCTGGTGACCTTGCCGCTGCTTAACGCCGCGCGGACCTTGCCCAGCGGCTACAGCGACGGCGACAACAGTGTGCCGTTGCTTAGCCGCATGGGCCTGTACCAGGGCAACAAGCTCGGTGCCGGCGCGGTCACGCTGTATCGCCGCCTGCTGCGCAGCACGTTGCTGCCGCACATCGTCGCCAACATGGAAAACGCGCTGCGCCGTGGCGATGCGAGCAATCAGGAGTTCCTTTACGAAACCCTGCGTGCCTACCTGATGTTGGGCGAGCGCCAGTACTTCGACGCCGCCTCGGTGCAGGCCTGGGTTGATGTGGATTGGCGCCGCGAACTGCCCCAGGCCACGCCGGCGCAGTTGCAGCAGCTGTCGGACCACGTCGCGGCGCTGCTCGAGGCGGATGACGAGGCCGAGCCGGTGCAACTCGACACGGCATTGGTCGCCAAGGTGCGTCTGGCGCTGGCGAGCATGCCGTTGTCACAGCGCATTTATAACCGCGTCAAACGCCAAGTGGACCAGCAGCATTTGCCGGAGTTGAGCGTGAACAGCGCGGTGGGGCGGGACGTGTCGTCACTGTTTACCCGCGCCAGCGGTGAGCCGTTGTCCCGTGGGGTCAGCGGCTTGTATCGCATCGCCGGTTACCGTGAGTTGACCGACAAGACCCCGCAGGCCGTGGCTGACATGGCCAAGGACAGCTGGGTGCTGGACCGCCAGGAGTCGGCGCAGATTGCCGGTGGCAACCCGGCCATGCAGGCGGCGGTGCTGGAGTTGTATTACGCCGACTACATCCGTCAGTGGGACACCTTTCTGGCGGACGTGCACCTGTCACCGCTGACCAGCCTGGGCCAGGCATCACTGGTGACCAATGCACTGGCAGCCACCGATTCGCCGTTGCGCGCCTTGCTGCAAGCAGTGTCCAGGGAAACCACGCTGGACGGCGCCCTGACCTCGGCGACAGGCAAGGACACCGACCAGCGCGTGCGCGACAAGATCGCCGCGGCCACCCAGAAACTGCAATCGGCGCTGGGCGGCGACAGCCCGGCGCCGGTGGCGGATGCTTCGGCCAACCCGGTCGACCAGCATTTCGCCGCGCTGCATCGCCTTGTGGGTACCGGCAGTGGCCCGCAGCCGCTGGACGAAGTACTGGCGTCATTGAAAGACGCCGGGCAGTTTTTCGACAGCGCCGACGCCGCCCGTCGCAGCGCTGCACCGGCGCCGTCCAACGAAGTGTTGGGGCGTTTGAAGCGCTCCGGCGATACGCAGCCGGCGCCGTTGTCATCGCTGCTGCGTGATGTGGAAGCCGGCGGCAGTGCGCTGACCCTGGGCAATGAAAAGGCCCGTTTGAATGCGTTGTGGGAAGCCACCGGCGCACCGTTCTGCCGGGTTGCGATTGACGGGCGTTACCCGCTGGTACGCAGTTCCGGCCGCGACGCCACCGCCGATGACTTCGGCAAGTTCTTCGGCCCGGGCGGCTTGATGGACGACTTTTTCAGCAAGAACCTCGCGCCTTATGTCGACATGAGTGGCAACCAATGGCGCTGGCGCTCCACGGGCGTGACGCCGCTGAATATTTCCCAGGACGTGCTCAACCAGTTCCAGCGTGGCGCCAAACTGCGCGACATGTTTTTTGTCGCCGGTGCGCGCCAGCCGTCGATGCGCTTTGATCTGAAAACTCTGAGTGCCGACCCGGCGCTGACCAAAGTCACTCTGGAGATCGACGGTCAACCGGTGGTGTATGACGCCGGTACGGTGCCGGACTTCACCGGCATTTCCCTGCCCAGTGGCAAATCCGGCGGGCTTGTGCGGCTGGACGCAACGCCGTCGTTGGTCAGCCCGTTGCGCAGCGACGGCCCGTGGGGCTGGTTACGCATGATGGACAAAGGCTCTGTGAGCCCTCAGGGCGAGCAGTTGCAACTGACCTTCAGCGTGGAAGGTCACCGCGTGGTTTACCTGTTGCGCGCCAGCAGTGTGATCAACCCGTTCCGGCGTGACGGCTCCGAATCATTTCATTGCCCCAGCACCTTTTAAGGATCTGCCATGAATGGATTTTTCGGCAAGGTGATCAGCCATGGGGATTTTGTCAGTCGGCGGTTGCCTGCGACATTTTTGAGTCCCTGGGATGGATGGATGCAGGCGGGTTTGCAGTGCAGTCGTGAGCGTCTGGCTGAGCAGTGGCTTGATGTGTATTTGTGTAGCCCGATCTGGCATTTCGCACTGGCGGCAGGTGTGTGCGGTGAGCAGGGGTGGGCGGGGGTGATGATCCCCAGCGTGGACCGCGTCGGGCGCTACTTTCCGCTGACCCTCGCCACGGCGGGGGAGGATGTGCCGTTGCTGGCACGGCTGGAGCGTGATGTGCTCTGGTATTCCCAATTGGAGCGGCTGGCCTTGTCGACATTGACTGAAGGGTTTTCCCTTGAAGTGTTCGACGAGGCGCTGTTGGCGCTGCCATTGCCCGGATGCTGGACCCCTGCGAGCTACTCCAGCGGCGGTGCTGCCCCTGCGCGTTGGCTGGATTTGCCGGACCCCGAGCGCATCGGCGACGGCATGCCGCAATTGAACGCACAGATTGATGCGCTGGGGCTGGCCGGGCACTCACTGTTCTGGACCGAAGGCTCGCCGCGTGTGGCACCGTCGATCTGGGTGGGCGCGGGGTTGCCCGATGTTGAAACCTTTGCCGATATGCTCGGCGGGCGATACTGAGTTGCTTGTGTTGTAAGTGAGCTTTTTGTGCTGAGCGGCTTGTTGTGGCGAGCGGGCTCGCCACAGGGCATTGTTTTTCAGCCCAAGGCTGCCAGTTGCGCAACAGTCTCCGGGAACCGCGCCACCAGACGAATCAAGGTGACGGCCTGCGCATTGGGCTTGGCCCGGCCTTGTTCCCAGTTTTCCAGGGTGCGCGTATTGGTGCGCAGGTACATGGCGAACACTGACCGGGAGAGGTTGAGTTGCTGGCGCACCGCAACCACTTCTTCGGCGGTGAGCGGCTCCAGTTTGTTGAGGTGAACCTTGTGGGTCCGCAGGGTGATTTTGCCTTGGCGTTCGTCCGCCAGGGCGTCGAAGCCTTCGACCAGTTCAGAAAAGATTTCACGTTTCATGGTGTGTTCTCGCTTTGATTTCCCTGTCCAGCAGGTGTTTAAGGGCGGTCTTGTGGCGCGGCGTCAGGTCATCCTGTTCGTGCTTGCCGTACAGGGTGAACAACCAGAATTGCGTGCCGCCCGACCACCAGTAGTAAATGACCCGCAGGCCACCGCGCTTGCCTTTGTTTCGTCGCTCATCGACGAAGCGAACCTTCCGCAGCCCGCCTGTTCCTTCAATCACGTCGCCTGCTTCCGGGTTTTTCATCAATTCCTGTTGAAACCCGTGGAACAGCTCGTCACTCAGATAATCCTTGCGATGCCGCTCGAAGGCCGGCAGTTCGATAAATAGAGCATCCATGTTCTGTACGTAGCCTGCGTATAGTTTGGTGGCCCACGCACCCGGGGTCAAGTGACCTGGTTGTGGGAACTTTCCTAAAACGCAGCCACCATACGGCGGCCTTCAATGGGTGGATGCCAGAGGAGGAGGCAGGGAGGTGAGGAATTTTCCGCGATGGGGGAAGGTAAAAGAGAAAGAGCAGCCTGAACGCTGTCGATCGACAGTGCTCAGGCCTGGGACGTGTGTCAGTAAGCGGCAATCAATCCGTCTTTACGCGGGTCAGTCCCGCCCACATAACCATGCCGGGTGCGCTGGATGATCTGTGCGCCACCAAAGGCGAACACGCCGTTGGGGTCCTCAAAGTCGATGGTGTGGCCTTTGTCGCGCAGTGCCTGCGCCACGTGCTGATCGAATGCACGCTCCACCGCCACCTGCAGGCCGGCCTCGATCCGCCAGCGCGGTGCATTGGCGGCGGCTTGCGGGTTCTGCTTGTAGCGCAGGATGCGCATCATCATCTGCAAATGCCCTTGTGCCTGCATCGGCCCGCCCATCAAGCCGAACGCCATCAACGGCGTACCGTCGGCATTCATCACAAAACCCGGAATGATGGTGTGAAAGGGCCGCTTGCCCGGCGCAACGGCGTTGGCATGTTCAGGGTCAAGCGTGAACGCCGCCCCACGGTTTTGCAGGCTGATACCGGTGCCCGGCACCACCACGCCCGAGCCGAAACCCATGTAGTTGGACTGGATGAACGACACCATCATGCCGCTTTCGTCTGCCGCCGATAAACACACCGTCCCGCCGGCTTTGGGTGAGCCGTGGCCCGGGTCAGCGGCGTGCTCATTGACCTGCGCGGCGCGTTCGCGCAAGTACGCGGGATCGAGCAAGCGTTGGGGATCAAGGCGCATATGGTCGCTGTCAGTCACGTAATGCTGCAGGTCGGCCAGCGCCAGTTTCATCGCTTCCAGCACCGGGTGCAGCGTTTCGGGGCTGTCTACCGGATGCTCACCGACACCGAGTGCTTCAAGCATGCTCAGCCCGGCCAGCGTGGCGATGCCCTGGCCGTTGGGCGGCAGTTCGTGGACGACAGCGCCGGCGTAGGGCACCGAGAGGGTTTCGGTCCAGTCGACGTGGTGCGCGGCCAGGTCATCAAGGCTCATCACACTGCCGTTGGCCTTGGCATGGGCAATGATGGCGTGTGCCAGTTCGCCACGGTAGAACGACTCGCCCTTGGTGGCGGCGATGCTTTTGAGGGTGGTTGCGTGGTCCTTCAGCTGGATTTTTTCGCCGGCTGTCGGTGCTTTACCGCCGGGTAAAAAACACTCGGCAAAACCCGGTTGATCCTTCAGTTTCTCGGCCCCCAGGCGCCACAACTCGGCAATGATGGGCGTGACCTGATAACCGTTTTGCGCATGGGCAATCGCAGGTTCGGCCAGCGTGGCAAAGGGCAACTTCCCGTAGCGCTCAGACAACGCGACCCAGGCCGATACCGCCCCCGGCACGGTTACCGAGCCCCAACCGCGCTGGGGCATTTGCGCTTGGCCAGCGAAATGATCAGCTGTCCAGCCCTGGGGCGAACGGCCGGAAGCGTTCAGGCCCTGCAGCTTTTTGCCGTCCCAGACAATGGCAAACGCGTCGCTGCCGATGCCGCAACCGGTGGGTTCGACCACCGTCAGCACCATGGCCGCAGCGATGGCGGCGTCGACGGCGTTGCCGCCCTTGCGCAGCATCTCCAGCCCGGCCTGCGCAGCCAGCGGCTGCGAGCAGGCGACCATGTTGTTGCCCATCACGGGCGAGCGTGCGGACGGGTAGGGTTGGCTGTAATCCAGATCATCAAACATGCGTGGCTCTCTTTCGGCAGTAGTTAATGTTTGGGGTCCAGGGCGTCACGTAAACCGTCCCCCAACAGGTTGAAACACAGGACGGTGATGTAGATCGCCACACCCGGCGCGATCGACATCCACGGTGCCTGCTCCATAAAGTTTTTGGCGGTATTGAGCATCGAGCCCCAGGACGGCGAGGGCGGTTGCTGGCCCAGGCCCAGGAACGACAAACTGGCTTCGGCGAGGATGGCCGACGCGATGGTCAGCGTGGCTTGCACCACCAGTGGCGACATCACGTTCGGCAGCACGTAGCGCAGGATGATCCAGCGGTCCGGCAAACCAATGGCGCGCGCACCTTCCAGGTAATCCTCGTGACGAATGGCCAGCACCTGGCCGCGTGTGAGGCGGGAAAAAATCGGCATCGCCGAGAGCCCGATGGCGATCATCGCGTTGGTCAGGCTTGGGCCCAGAAAAGCGCCCAAGGCGATGGCCAACACCAGAAACGGGCAGGACAGCAGTGCATCCACGACCCGCGAAATCATTGCGTCCAGTTTGCCGCCGAAGTACCCGGCGATCAGCCCCAGCGGCACGCCGATGGCCATGGCAATCGCCACCGATACTCCGCCCGCCACCAGCGAGCTGCGCGCGCCCCACAGCAGCCGTGAGAACAGGTCGCGGCCGAGTTCGTCGGTGCCCAGCCAATACAGCATCGACGGCGCCTTGCGCACCGCGAGGAAGTTGGCCTTGAGCGGGTCATACGGTGCGATCCACGGGGCGAGCAGGGCGGCGGCGATAAACACCAGCAGCACCGTCGCGCCGATCACCGCGCCCTTGTTGGCGAGGAATTTATGTACGAATGGCGAGCGAGTGCGCGGTTTCAATACGCGGTCGCCAACAGGCGCAGCAGCCGAAGCGATAGCGGTCATCAAGCCGTCCTCAAGCGTGGGTTGATCAGGCGGTAGAGCACGTCGGCCAACAGGTTCAACAACAGGAAACCGATGGCGACGCACAGCACCACGCCTTGCACCACGGCGTAGTCGCGGTTGAACACGGCATCGACGATCATCTTGCCGAAGCCGGGAATGCTGAACACTTGCTCGGTCAGCACCGCGCCGCCCAACAGTTCGCCAAACAACAGCGTGGTGAGCGTGACGATGGGCATCAGCGCATTGCGCAGGGCATGCTTGAGAATCACCGTGCGCGGGAACAAGCCCTTGGCCCTTGCGGTGCGCACATAGTCGGCGCGCAGTACTTCGAGCATGGCGCTGCGGGTATGGCGCATCAGCACGCCGGACAACCCGGCGCCGAGCACGAAGGCCGGCAAAATCAGGGTTTTAAGGTTTTGCAGGACATCATCACTCAACGGTACAAAGCCCGACGCCGGCAGCCACTGCAGCTTTACTGCGAAAATCATGATCAGCAGCAACCCCAGCCAGAAGTGCGGAATCGAGATCCCGGACAAGGCCACGATGTTGGCGCCGTAGTCCACGGCGGTGCCTTTGCGTACAGCAGAAATCACCCCGGTGGGGATGCCGATCAGCAGCGCGATGATCAACGCCAGCACTGACAGTTCGAGGGTCACCGGCAGCTTGGAGGCCACCAGCGTGGTCACCGGCTGTTCGGTACGCAGCGAGGTGCCGAAGTCACCTTGCAGGACGTTGCCCACCCAATGGATGTATTGCACCGGCAGTGGGTCGTTGAGGCGATATTTTTCCCGCAGGTACTCCATCACCGCCGGGTCACGCTCTTCGCCGGCCATGGCCAGCACCGGGTCACCCGGAAGCAGTTTTTGCAGGGTGAACACGAACAGCGAGACCAGAATCAGCGTGGGAATGGCGCTGAGCAAACGCCTGACGATATAGATCAGCATGACGAACCCTCAAAGAGTGTCGGGGTGTGCAAACACATCACTTGATGACGACGTTTTCCAGACGGATCAGCCCGTCCGGGTTTGGCACGAAGCCGCTGATGTCGCTGCGCATGGCGATGATTCGCGGGTCGAAATACAGGTAGCTGGCGGGCACATCGTCAGCAAGCAGGCGCAGGGCTTCGAAGTACAGGGCCTGACGTTGCGCCAGGTCGTTGACCGTGCGGGCCTTGTCGAGCAGCGCATCGAGTTTCGGGTCACAGAAGTGGCCGTCGTTCTGGCCGCCCTTGCAGGCAACGAACTGATAGATGTCACCGTCAGGGTCCGGGCGGCCCGACCAGGCGCTCATGCCGACCTGAAAGTTGCCCGACTGTTGCTCGCTGAGCAGCGTGGCGTACTCGGTGGCGACCAGATTGACCTTGAATCCGGCTTCGTCGGCCATCGCCTGGATGATCTGGCCCACTTGCTGCGCGATAGGGTTGTTGGCGACTTTCAGTTCAACCACCAGCGGCAACTTGACGCCCGCTTCAGCCAGCAGCTTTTTGCTTTGCTCCACATCGCGCGCCGGAATCGGCAGGCTCTTGTCGTAATACGGGCTGCTCATGGGGAAGGGCTGGGCGCCGGGGGCGTACAGGCCTTCGAAGACCACCTGGTTGATCGCGTCGCGGTCGATCGCCAGTTCAAAGGCTTTGCGCACGCGTTTGTCCTGGCCCATCGGCGTCTTGGCGCGCTCGCCATTATTGGTGTTGTACATCAGCTGCATGTAGCCCAGGCCCGGGGTGTTGAAGACTTGCAGCTTGCTGTCGGCCTTGGCGGTTTTCACGTCGGTGGGCGCGACACGCTCGATCATCTGCAGGTCGCCGGAGCGCAGGTTGGCCAGGCGCACCGAAGTATCGGGGATGGGCAGGAAAATCACTTTGTCGAAGTGGTACGCCTGCTTGTTCCAGTAGTTATCGAAGCGCTCCAGCACGATGCGATCCTGCTGCACGCGCTGCACAAATTTGTACGGCCCGGAGCAGACCGGTTTGGCGCCGACCTCGGCCGCCGAAGCCTTCGGCGCCAGCATCATCCCGGCGCGGTCCGACAGTTGGGAGATCAGCGTTGCGTCCGGCTGTTTGACCTTGATCGCCACCGTATGGGCATCGATCACGTCGACGCTGTCGATCGACGACAATTCGCTTTTGCGCAGCGAGTCGGGCAGGGTGCGGGCGCGGTCGAGGTTGAACTTCACGGAGGCGGCATCGAAGGTTTCGCCGTCATGGAAGGTCACGCCGTCGCGCAGGGTCATGGTCAGGGTCTTGTTGTCCTCACTCCAGTTCCAGGCCGTGGCCAGTTGCGGCACGTATTCGAGGTGCGGGTTGATGTCCACCAGCTTGTCACACAACGCGGCGTAGACCAGCCGGCTTGAATAGGTGCGCGAGCGGTGCGGATCAAGCACGTCTGGGTCATCCTGGATGCCGATGCGCAGTGTGGATTCGGCAACAGCGGCATGGGCTGCGAGTAGCAACAGCGTTCCCGTCATAAGGTGGGCGAACTTCATGGCTGACTCTCCAGAGATAGGGCTTGATGGCTTTTGAACAGGCTCAGGCGTCGGGTGTAGGCCGCGCTGGGTGTGGGCACTGCCAGCGAATCTGCACCGGCGTTGGCAATTTCGCGCCAGTAATGGCAGGCGACCTGACGCTCGGCCTCGATGCTTTCAAACACCGGCTTCACGTCACGGCACAGCGGTTTGGCGTGGGGGCAGCGGGTATGGAAGCGGCAGCCCGACGGCGGATTGCTCGGGCTCGGCATGTCGCCTCCCAGCACCTGGCGCGGGTGGCGCAGGTCGGGGTGGCTGACCGGCACGGCGGCGACCAGCGCTTGGGTGTAAGGGTGCAGTGGCGTTTCGAACAACGCGTCCACCGGCGCCAGCTCGACGATCTCGCCCAGGTACATCACGGCCACGCGGTCGCTCATATGGCGGATCACCGCTAGGCCATGGGCGACGATGACCAGGGTCAGGCCAAATTGATGCTTGAGGTCTTCGAGCAGGTTGACCACTTGGGCCTGCACCGACACGTCCAGCGCCGACACCGGTTCATCGCCGAGGATCAACCGCGGTTCGGACGCCAGCGCCCGCGCGATGCCGATGCGCTGGCGCTGCCCGCCGGAAAACTCATGGGGAAAACGCCGGCCATGTTCGGGGGCCAGGCCCACGGTGCGCAGCAGCTCGGCGACCTTGTCCTGCCGTGCGCTGCGGCTGTTGTCGGTGTGCAGCCAGATCGGTTCGCCGATGATCGATTCCACGCTCATGCGCGGGTTCAGTGAGGCGAACGGGTCTTGAAAGATGATCTGCAGATCGCGGCGCGCCTGGCGCAGCTTTTCCGGTTTCAGACTGGCGAGGTTGGCGCCCTCGTAGATCACCTCACCGGCCGTGGGGTTGAGCAGGTTCAGCAACAGGCGCCCGAGGGTGGATTTGCCGGAGCCCGACTCGCCCACCAGTGCCAGGGTTTCGCCTCTGCGCACAGAGAGTGAAACCTGATTGACCGCCTGCACCGGTGGTTTTTTGCGCTGGAACAGGCCGGTTTCACTGTTGAAGTGTTTGCTGACAGCGACGCTTTGCAGGATCGGTTGCTCGGCGCTCGGTTCGGGATTGCGTTCGAGGGGCTTCATGCGGTCTCTCCCAAATGCTGTTCCAGTGGCACGCGCAGGCAGGCGGCGAAATGCCCGCTGGACACCTCCACCAACGGCGGTCGCGCTTCGCGACAGGCGGCAAGGACGAATGGGCAACGCCCGGCGAATCGGCAACCGCCTGGCATCTCGGCAGGCGTTGGCACGCGTCCATTGATGGTTGCCAACCGCCCCTCACGCGGGCCTATGGACGGCATCGAGCCCATCAGGCCGATGGTGTAGGGGTGTTGCGGGTCATCGAACAGGGCTTTGACCGAGCCGCTTTCAACCACCTGCCCGGCGTACATCACCATCACGTCATCGGCGACTTCGGCCACTACGCCGAGGTCGTGGGTGATGAGGATCATCGATGTGCCTGTTTCGGCTTGCAGGGTGCTTACCAGCGCGAGGATTTGCGCTTGAATGGTCACGTCCAGCGCCGTGGTGGGCTCGTCGGCAATGATCAGCTTCGGGTCGTTGGCCAGGGCCATGGCAATCATTGCCCGCTGGCGCATTCCGCCTGAAAGCTCATGGGGATAGGCGTCCAGACGCTGCGCGGCGTCGGGCACGCGGACCTTTTCGAGCATCTGTAGCGCGCGTTTCCTGGCGTCCTTCTGAGACAGTCCCTGATGACGCACCACGCTTTCGGCGATCTGGTCGCCAATCGTGAATACCGGGTTTAGCGAGGTCATCGGTTCTTGAAAGATCATCGCCATGCGATTGCCGCGTACGTCCAGCAAGCGCTCGTCGGACATCTGCAACAAGGCTTCGCCCAACAGGCTTGAGGTACTGGCTTCAACGGTAGCGGTGTCGGGCAGCAGACCCATCAGCGCCATCGACGTCACGCTTTTGCCACAGCCGGACTCGCCGACAATGGCCAGGGTTTTTCCGGCCTGCACCGCGAACGACACGCCGTCGACCACATTGGCCGGTGCGCCCTGGAAGCGCACGGTCAGGTTGTCGATGCTCAGCACCGGGGGAAAGTCGGGTTTCATAGGCTGGCCTCAAGGTCTTGCTGGATAACGGCTTCCAGGGCTTGTTGCAGCGCGCGCAGGTGACCGCGCATGGCGGTTGCGGCCTTGACCGGGTCGCGGCTTTCGATGGCGCTGACAATGTCGTCGTGGTCGTGGCTGTACATTTCGAGGCGCTCGTTACTGCGCGCCCGGTGCCGCAGGTCGCGCCACACCGGATCGAGGCGGATGGCATCGAGCATTTCGAACAGGTCCAGCATCAAGCGGTTGCCGGAGGCTTCGGCGATGGCGCGGTGCAGGGCGCTGTCCCAGAGCTCGATGGATTCGGCGTCGGTTTCGTCCACGCCCTGTTGAAAGCTGGTGCGCTCGACCAGGCGGCGCAGAATCGCCATTTGTTCCCCACTGGCGCGGATCGCGGCGAGGGAGGCGAGTGCGGGCTCCAGGTACAGGCGGGCTTCCATGACTTCGCTGAAATTGGTTCGGCTGGCGACTTTGGCAAACGTCATGCTGGCGCTGGGCGGGGTCGGGCCGACATAGGTGCCTTTTCCCTGGCGCCGCCAGATGCGTCCCTCGGCTTCGAGTACGGCGAGGGCATGCCGGATTGCCCGGCGGCTGGCGCCGAATTCGGCGGCGAGTTCGCGCTCGGTCGGCAGTGCCCGCTGGGGGGTGGAGGCGTGTTGGGCGACCATCTGGCGCAGCACGTCCAGCGCCATTTTGGAGGACTTGTTGGGGGATGCTTCGGTCTCGAACCTTTCCATAATGGTTTCTCGTGACTGGCCAGAAAATGGGAGCAGGGAGGGGGGTGAACCCACGATCTGCGATGGAAGGGAGATTGCAAGCGTGATGCCAATTGCAATTGGTTCGCTTGCTGGGTGATCTGCTTTTGCTGGGGGGTGGGCCTGCGGCAGTGAGCGTATGGGGTGATTGGCGTGGGGTGTTGGAGGGGGTGAGTGATTGGTTCGGGGCTAGCTGAACCAATTTTTTGGGAAGGGGGGATCTGTGTGCACAAATGTAACGTGTGCTTCTTTAGCGTGCGTTGTGATGAGGCATTTGCTTGGCGCAAGGCGATTCAAGTGTGGGAGCTGGCTTGCCTGCGATGGCGCACTTGCAGCCAACCTATATCTGGCTGATGCCACTCGGTCCAAATGTGGGAGCGGCGGTGCGACGATTCGACTTGCTCGCGAAAGCTATGGGTCAGGCGCTATATTGCTTGAGTCGGAGTACATATCCATTGCTGTGGTAACGGTCACTTATGGTTCCGCTCTTACAGCGGCTCACTTTTGGAAAGACCCAAAAGTAAGCAAAAGGTCTTCGCCCCACCACTCGGCACCTCGCCTAGGCTCGGTGTGCCCTCACTCCGGCTTGAATCCGTGGGCCGCCGCGATGGGCCATCCTTGGCCCAGCGCGGCTAACCCGGCGTCCTGCC
>NZ_MSDF01000043.1:28558-30138 GCF_002022275.1 Pseudomonas fluorescens | reverse complement strand
CGGGCCTAGGCGAGGCACCGAGTGTTGGGGCAAGAGCCCTTTTGGTTACTTTTGGGGCTCTTTTCCAAAAGTGACCCGCCGTAAGGGCGGAACCATACTCCGCCGTGACCACAGCAACGGATATGCCCCCAATCACTCCTTACCCACATAAGAAGTGCGCCCATCCCACCCCCCACCCAACGCCGCGATCAACTGCACACTCGCCACCAACCGCGTCTGCAGCAACGTCAGCACCGTGCGCTCATTACTCAACGCCGTAGCCTGCACCGTCACCACATCCAGATACGCAATCAACCCCGCCTTGTACTGGTTCTCGGTCAACCGCAGCGACTCCCGCGCCGCGTCGAGTGCTTCATTGCTGACCACCGCCTCGTCTTCCAGCACCTTCAACTGCACCATATAGTTTTCAACCTCACGAAAACCATCCAGCACCGTCTGCCGGTACTTGGCCACCGTCTCGTCATAGGTCGCAACGGTGCGATCAACCTCGGCCGAACGCTGCCCGCCATCAAACAAGGTCATGGCCAGTTTCGGCCCTACCGACCAGAAGCGGTTCGGCAAACTGATCCAGTCGGCATAAGTGCTGCTGGAATACCCCCCCGCCAGACTCAAGGTCAAATCCGGGTAATAAGCCGCCTTGGCCACGCCAATATTTGCGTTGGCCGCAATCACCGAGCGCTCGGCCGAGGCAATGTCTGGACGACGCTCAAGCAGTTGCGAGGGCAAGCTCACCGGAATCTGTGGCAATGCCGGAATGTCCTGGCTCACCGCCAGATTGAAATTGGCCGGCGCCTCGCCAATCAGCACAGCGATGGCGTTCTCCAGCTGGGCACGCTGCCAAATCAGGTCGATCAAGCTGGCCTGGGTGGTCTTAAGCTGAGTCTGCGCCTGGGCGATCGCGTCCTTGCCCGACACACCCGCGCGGTATTGGTTTTCGGTCATTTGCAGCGAACGCTTGTAGGTGTCGAGCGTGGCTTGCAACAGACGGGTCTGTTGATCCATGACGCGCAGTTGCAGGTAGTCCTGCACCAGTTCCGATTGCTGGCTCAAGCGCATCGCGGCCAGGTCAGCCGAGCTGGCCTCGGCGGTGGCCTCGTTGGCCTCAAGGCCTCGGCGCAACTTGCCCCACACGTCCGCCTCCCAACTCACGCCCAACTGCGCGTTGAGGGTGTCGCGGATGCCGCTGCTGGAACTGCTGAGGCTCGCGTTACTGCTGCCAGTGCCCTGGCTGGCGCGGGTTTTACCGGCGCTCAGGTCAACCGTGGGGAAAAATGCACCCCGCGCACTGCGCACCTGGGCCTGGGCCTGGCGAAAGCGTGCCTCGGCCTGGGCCACGGTCTGGTTGGCGTTGTTGAGGCGCGTCACCAGGTCATTGAGCTGGCGATCACCATACAATTCCCACCAGGCGCCACGGGCCAGGGAGTCGCTCGGTTTGGCCTGACTCCAGCCCTGGGCTTCCTTGAACTGCGCAGGCTCGATCACGTCCGGGCGTTTGTAATCCGGGCCGATGGCGCAGGCGCTGAGCAGTGCGCCGCACAGCAATACCACTGCCAACTTGATACTGTGGCGAGGGAGCTTGC
>NZ_MSDF01000043.1:0-28458 GCF_002022275.1 Pseudomonas fluorescens | reverse complement strand
GGAGCTTGCATTGGCGGTTGTCGAATCGGTCATAGCGCAGTGTCCAGGGCAGCATCGGTACGCACGCCGCGCCAGGCGTTGAAGCGGTGGCGCGCACGGTCGAGATAGAGGTAAACCACCGGGGTGGTGTAAAGGGTCAGGATCTGGCTGAAGACCAGGCCACCAATGATGGTCAGGCCCAGAGGGTGGCGCATCTCTGCGCCATCGCCGCTGCCAAGCAACAAGGGCAAGGCGCCGAGAATGGCGGCGAGCGTCGTCATCAGAATCGGCCGCAAACGCAGCAGGCAGGCGCTGCGAATCGATTCCAGCGGGCTCATGCGATCATTGCGCTCCAGCTGCAAGGCCAGGTCAATCATCAAGATCGCGTTCTTCTTCACCACACCGATCAGGAGGAACAGGCCCAACAGAGAAATCAGGCTGAATTCGCCCCCCGTCAGGTAGATCGAGAGCATGGCGCCGACCCCCGCCGACGGCAAGGTCGAAAGAATGGTCAACGGGTGAATGTAGCTTTCATACAGAATGCCCAACACCAGATACACCGCCACCAGCGCACCGAGGATCATGAACGGCTGGCCCTTCTGGGTCGCGGCAAATGCATCGGCCGTACCGGCCATCTTGGCGATCACGTCTTCAGGCAGCCCGACCTTGGCAATCGCCCGCTCGATGGCGGCGGTGCCCTGCTCCACCGTGACCCCGGGCGACATGTCGAAGGCAATGTTTTCCGAGGCGAACTGGCCTTCATGGCTGACGCGGTCGTCGGCCAGGCTGTTTTCGTAATGGGCAATGGTCGACAGTGGCACCCGCGCGCCCGTGGAGGTGATCACCTGCATCTGGTTCAGGGTGATCGGGTCCTGGGCGTATTTCGGGTTGACCTCCATCACCACCTGATACTGGTTGAGGCTGTCGTAGATGGTGGAGATCTGCCGCTGGCTGTAGGCGTTGTTCAGCACCGCCGTGACCATGCTCATATCGATGCCCAGGCGCTTGGCCTGGTCACGATCCACCACCAGCGTCACCTGCGCCGCACCGCGACCTTCGCGGGCGTCGATGGCGGTGAGTTCCGGCAGCTCGCGCAAGGCGGCGACGACTTTCGGGTACCACAGGCGCAACGCAGCCAGGTCGCCGCTTTGCAGGATGTAGGAATACTGCGCGCTGGTCTGGTCGCGGCTGCCACCAAATTGCAGGTCCTGGTCGGCCATCAGAAACAGGCGCCCGCCGGGCACCAGCGGCACGTCCTTGCGCAGGCGTTCGATCACGGCCTGGGCCGAGATCTTGCGCTCGGCGATAGGCTTGAGGCGCACCAGCATCACCGCATTGTTGGTGCCGTTGTTGCCGCCGATAAAGCCGGCCACGCTGAGCACCGCCGGGTCTTTGAGCACGGCCTTGCGGAACGTCTCCATCTTCGGCTGCATCACGTTGAACGACAGCCCGTCATCGCCGCGTACAAAACCGATCAACTGGCCGGTGTCCTGCTGCGGCATAAAGGTTTTCGGCACCACCACATACAGCGCAACGTTGACGCCGATGGTCACGAACAGGCTGAGCAGGGTCAGGCGCCGATGGCGCAGCACCCAGTCCAGGCTGGTCGCGTAGCCGGCGACCATGCGGTCGTTGACCTTCTGGCTCCAGCGCTGCAAGCCGGTCATACGGCTTTTGACATGAGGCTTGAGCCAGCGCGCGCACAGCATCGGGGTCAGCGTCAGCGACACGATCAGCGAGACAATGATCGCCGCCGACAGGGTGATGGAGAACTCACGGAACAGGCTGGTAACAATCCCGCCCATAAACAGGATCGACAAGAACACCGCCACCAGCGACACGTTCATCGACAGCAGGGTAAAACCGACTTCCTCAGCCCCCAGGTACGCCGCTTTCATCGGTGGCACGCCATCGTCGATGTGCCGGGAAATGTTCTCCAGCACCACAATGGCGTCGTCCACCACCAGGCCGGTGGCCAGGATCAGCGCCATCAGCGAGAAGTTGTTCAGCGAGAAACCGCACAGGTACATCACCGCAAAGGTGCCGACCAGCGACACCGGCACCGCCAGGGTCGGGATCAACGAGGCGCGGAAATTACCCAGGAACAGGTACACCACCAGAATCACCAGGGCCACGGCGATCAGCAAGGTCATCTCGGCTTCATGCAAGGTCGCGGTGATCACCGGCGAACGGTCCATGGCCAGGTTGAGCTTGACGCTGGACGGCAACACCGCCTGCAATGCGGGCAACTGCGCCTTGATCTGGCGCACCGTCTCGATGATGTTGGCGCCGGACTGGCGGTTGATCACCAGCAATACGGCGGAATCATTGTTGAAAAAGCCGCTGTTGTAGCGGTCTTCCACACCGTCACTGATCTTCGCCACGTCCCCCAGGCGCAGGGCCGCGCCGTTCTGGTAACGAATCAGCAGCGGCTCGTAATCCTTGGCCTTTTCCAACTGGTCGTTGGCCTGAATCTGCCAGTTGCGTTCGCTGTCTTCCAGGGAGCCTTTGGGCCGGCGCTGGTTGGCATTGGCGATGGTATTACGCACATCGTCCAGGGCCACGCCGTACTGGTCGAGGGCCTTGGGTTCCAGCTCAATGCGCACCGCCGGCAGGGAGCTGCCGCCGATTTGCACTTCGCCAACGCCCGGCACCTGGGACAGGCTTTGCGAGAGGATGGTCGACGCCAGGTCGTACAGCTCGCCTTTCTGCAACACGTCGGAGGTCAGCGACAGCACCATGATCGGCGCCTGGGACGGGTTGATTTTCTTGTAGGTGGGCATGCTGCGCATGCCACTGGGCAGCAGGTTGCGCGAGGCGTTGATGGCCGCCTGCACTTCTCGCGCCGCGCCGTTGATGTCACGGTCGGAGTCGAACGCCAGGATCACGCGCGTGGAGCCCTGGCTCGACGAACTGCTCATCGTCGTGATGCCGGCAATCGCACCAAACGAGCGCTCCAGCGGCGTAGCCACCGTAGACGCCATCACCTCGGGACTGGCGCCGGCCAAGCTGGCCGACACCACGATCACCGGGAAGTCGATCTGGGGCAGCGGCGACACCGGCAACAAATTGAAGCTGACGCCGCCGAGCAACATGATCGCCAGGCTCAGCAGCATCGTCGCGACGGGCCGCCGAATGAAAGGTCCGGACAGGTTCATGACTCAACCGGCTCCAGGCTTTGCGGCTCTTTGCGCCAGCGACGGCCAAGGCGATCGAAGTACAGGTAGATTACCGGCGTGGTGAACAGGGTCAGCACCTGGCTCACCAGCAAACCGCCGACCATCACCAGGCCCAGCGGCTGACGCAATTCAGCGCCGGAACCGGTGGCCAGCATCAGCGGCACCGCACCGAACAGCGCGGCGAGTGTGGTCATCAAAATCGGCCGGAAGCGCAGCAGCGCCGCCTGATAGATCGCCGTTTGCGGGTCCAGGCCCTGATTGCGCTCAGCGTCGAGGGCGAAGTCGATCATCATGATCGCGTTCTTTTTCACGATACCGATCAGCAAAATAATGCCGATGATCGCGATCATGCCCAAGTCATTGCCACTGAGCAGCAACGCCAGCAAGGCCCCCACTGCCGCCGACGGCAAGGTCGACAGAATGGTGATCGGGTGGATATAGCTCTCGTAGAGCACGCCGAGCACGATGTACATGGTGACCACCGCCGCCAGAATCAGCAGCAAGGTGCTCGACAACGAGGCTTCGAACGCCTGCGCAGCGCCCTGGAACTGGGTCTGCACGCCCACCGGCATGCCGATGTCTTTCTGGGTCTGGTTGATCAGCTCCACGCCTTTGCCCAGCGCGACGCCGGGGGCCAGGTTGAATGACATCATCACCGCCGGGAACTGGCCGATGTGCGCTATCGCCAACTGTGCCTGGCGCTGCTCCACATGGGCCAGGCTCGACAGTCGCACCTGGCCGCCGTCGGTGGTTTTCACGTGGATCTGGTTCAGCGCGGCAGGCCCGAGGGTTTCACCGGATTGGGCCTGCAATACCACGCGGTACTGGCTGGCCTGGGTGTAGATGGTCGAAATCTGGCGCTGACCGAAGGCGTCGTACAGCGCGTCGGTGATGGTGGACACGCTGACGCCCAGGCGCGAGGCCGCGTCGCGGTCGATCACCAGGAACACTTGCAAGCCCTTGTCCTGCAGGTCGCTGGCGACGTCGGTGAGTTCCGGCAACTGGCTCAGGGCGTGCACCAGCTTGTCACTCCACAGCGCGAGCAGTTCGGCGTCGGGCGATGACATGCTGAACTGGTACTGGGTGCGGCTGACACGGTCTTCGATGGTCAGGTCCTGCACCGGCTGCATAAACAGGCGGATGCCCACCAGCTTGTCGATTTCTGGCTGCAAGCGCGTGATGATTTGCGCCGCGCTCAGATCGCGCTGGCCGTGAGGCTTGAGGTTGATCAGCAAACGGCCGCTATTGAGGGTGGCGTTATCGCCGTCCACACCAATGTAGGACGACAGGCTCTCCACCGACGGGTCGGCCAGAATGACCTTGGCCAGCTCCTGCTGACGCTGGCTCATGGCAGCAAAGGAAATCGACTGCGGTGCCTCGGAAATACCCTGGATGACCCCGGTGTCCTGCACCGGGAAAAAGCCCTTGGGCACCACCAGATACAGCACCACGGTCAGGCCGAGGGTGGCGATGGCTACCAGCAACGTTAGCGGCTGGTGCTTGAGCACCCATTGCAATTTGCGCCCGTAGGCTTCGATCAGCCAATCAATCCAGGCCCCGCTGGCCTTGTAGAAACGGCCCTGCTCTTCCTCTTTGGGTTCACGCTTGAGCAAGCGCGCGCACATCATGGGCGTCAGGGTCAGGGACACCACCAGGGAAATCAGGATCGCCACTGCCAGGGTGATCGCGAACTCACGGAACAAGCGCCCCACCACGTCCGCCATGAACAGCAGCGGAATCAGTACTGCAATCAGCGACACGGTGAGGGATATCAGGGTAAAGCCGATTTGTTTGGCGCCCTTGAGCGCGGCCGCCATCGGCGTTTCGCCCTCCTCGATATAGCGCGAGATGTTCTCCAGCATCACGATGGCATCGTCCACCACAAAGCCGGTGGCGATGGTCAGGGCCATCAGCGTGAGGTTATTCACGGAGAACCCGGCCAAATACATCACGCCAAATGTACCGATCAGCGACAACGGCACGGCGATGGACGGAATAATCGTGGCGCTGAAACGGCGCAGGAACAGGAAAGTCACCATCACCACAAGGGCAATGGCGATGAGCAATTCGTGTTGCACGTCGGTGACCGAGGCGCGGATGGTCTGGGTGCGGTCGGTAAGCACAGTCACGTCGAGGCCGGCCGGCAGGTTGTCGGTGATGCTTGGCAGCAACGCCTTGATACGGTCGACCACCTCAATCACGTTGGCGCCCGGCTGGCGCTGAATATTCAGCAGCACGGCCTGGTTTTCATTGGCCCAGGCGGCAAGGCGTTCGTTTTCGGCGCCGTCGACGATTTGTGCGACGTCTTTAAGGCGCAATGGCGCGCCGTTGTTGTAGGCCAGGATCAGTTCGGCGTATTGCTGGGGCGAAACCAGTTGGTCGTTGGCGTCGAGCATCGACACACGGGTCGGGCCGTCAA
Organism: Pseudomonas fluorescens; assembly: GCF_002022275.1. Taxonomy (GTDB): domain Bacteria; phylum Pseudomonadota; class Gammaproteobacteria; order Pseudomonadales; family Pseudomonadaceae; genus Aquipseudomonas; species Aquipseudomonas fluorescens_AJ. The sequence continues at coordinate 22,881 of NZ_MSDF01000043.1, read as the reverse complement.
AGTTGCCCTTGGGCTGGTTGACATTGGACGCTGCAATCAGGGTGCGCACGTCCGACAGGTTCAAGCCATTCGCTGCCAGGGCCTCGGGGTTGACCTTGATACGCACGGCCTGGCGCTGGCCGCCGGCGATGCTGACCATGCCGACGCCGCTGATCTGCGCAATTTTTTGCGCCATGCGCGTGTCGACCAAGTCATTCAGCTTGGGCAGCAGCATGGTCTTGGAGGTAATCGCCAGGGTCAGCACCGGGGTGTCCGCCGGGTTGACCTTGTTGTACACCGGCGGCGCCGGCAAGTCCTTGGGCAACAGGTTGGTGGCAGCGTTGATCGCGGCCTGCACCTGTTGCTCAGCGACATCCATGTTGATGTCGAGGTTGAAACGCAAGGTCAGCACCGACGCGCCGCCGGAGCTGGTGGAGGCCATTTGCGTGAGGCCGGGCATTTGCCCGAACTGGCGCTCAAGCGGCGCGGTGACCGCACTGGTCATCACGTCGGGGCTGGCGCCGGGGTACAGGGTCATGACCCGGATGGTCGGGTAATCCACCTGCGGCAAGGCCGACACCGGCAGCAGGCGATAGGAAATGATGCCGGCCAGAACAATGGCCAGCATGCTCAGCGTGGTGGCAACCGGGCGAAGGATAAACAGTCGCGACAGGTTCATGCGCCGACCTTTTGCGCCTTGCCGGCGTCAGCCCCGGTCTTCTCTTTTGCTGCAGGCTTGCCTTGCAGGTGTTCGGTCGGGGTGGTCGGCACTTCACTGCTGTCGTTGACCACTTCGATTTCGCTGCCGTCTTTCAGGCGGTCGGTGCCTTCCAGCACCACGCGGTCGCCAGCCACCAGGCCTTCCTTGATCACCGTGTTGTCGCCATCGGTATCACCCACCACCAACGGCTGGACCTTGACCTTCTTGTCGCCGTCGAGCTTGTAGACGAAGGTGCCGTTGTTGCCGTACTGGATCGCCGCCGACGGCGCCAGCACCACGTTGTGCAGGGTGTCGGCGAGCAAATGCACATTGACGAACTGGTTGGGGAACAGCGCCTGGTCCTTGTTATCGAAGCGACCCTTGAATTTCAGGGTGCCGGTCGTGACGTCGATCTGGTTGTCGAGGCTTTGCAGCACGCCGACCGCCTGTTTTTTCACGTCGCCACGGTCCCAGGCTTCCACGGGCAATTTGTTGCCGGCGTGGTAGCGGGTGAGCACGGTGTCGAGGGTGTTTTCCGGCAGGGTGAAGACCACGCTGATTGGCTGGGTCTGGGTGATCACCGCGAGGAAAGTCGTGTCATTCGCGGCAACGAGGTTGCCCACGTCGACCTGACGCAAGCCGACCCGGCCGCCGATGGGCGCGCGGATCTTGGTGAATTCGAGGTTGAGCTTGGCGTCATCCACCGCGCCCTGGTTGGTCTTGACGGTGCCCTGGTATTGCAGGACCAGCGCTTCGGCGGTGTCCAGGGTTTGCTTGGCGATACTGTCCTGGGCATACAGGCCGCGATAACGCTCCACATCCACCTGGGCGTTTTTCAGCTGGGCCTGGTTCTGCAACAGCGTGCCCTGGGCCTGCAGCAAGGCGTTCTGGTAGCTGCGCGGGTCGATTTCCGCCAGCAGGTCGCCGGCCTTGACCATCTGCCCTTCTTCAAAGGCGATTTTCACCAGCTCGCCGCCCACCCGGCTGCGCACATTAATGGTGTTGAGCGCAGTGACCGTGCCCAGCGCCTTGTAGTACACCGGGAACTCACCCAGCACCGTCGGCGCCACACGCACCGGAATCGGACCGGTGGAACCCCCGAAGCCCGGGCGCATCATCCCCGACTTGCCGGCATGCCCGGCGGGTTTCTTCGCGTCGGCATCCTTGTGGTTGCCAGGCCAGAATTTCCAGCACAGGCCGGCAATAACCAGCAGTACCAGCAGGCCGAACAGCCAGCGGCGGGAATGACGGGGGGAGGATTGCATGGAATGATCAACCATTGGGCGCGAGAGCTTCTTCTTTGGGAGGCTGAAAGATAAGCACTGGGGCGCATTAAGAAAAGCGCCTTTACCGGCTATTTACCTTGGGCTTACAACTTTTAACTTCTGACCTTAGTCCGTTCGCTATTTCGCTAAGCGTTTGAGCCCTAAATAAAAACGGCCTGGACTAGGCCAGGCCGCAATCATGCATCAAGCGTGTTACTGCCAAACGACAGTAATGCGCTGAAACAGTTACTTCAAAACAGCCAGGGCTGCTTCGTAGTTCGGCTCTTGGCCGATTTCAGCAACTAGCTCGCTGTGCAGCACGTTGTTGTTCTCATCCAGAACCACCACGGCACGAGCGGTCAGGCCGCGCAGCGCGCCTTCGGCAATCGAAACACCGTAATCAACAGCGAAACCCGGATCGCGGAAATCCGACAGGTTTTTCACGTTTTCCAGGCCTTCGGTGCCGCAGAAGCGTGCTTGAGCAAACGGCAGGTCGCTGGAGATGCACAGCACAACGGCGTTGCTCAGGTCGTTGGCCTGGGCGTTGAACTTGCGCACCGACGTGGCGCAGGTCGGGGTGTCAACGCTTGGGAAGATGTTCAGCACTTTGCGCTTGCCGGCGAAAGTGGCCAGGGTTGCGTCCGACAGATCGCCGGCGGTCAAGATGAAGTCTGGAGCCTGGGTACCGGTTTGCGGCAGCTCGCCTTCAACCTTGATTGGGTTGCCACGGTGGGTAACTTGAGCCATGAACAGAATCCTTATGCTGGGTTTATTGAAACGAATTCGAGAGGCAGAAGTTAACCACAAAGCGCAGTGACTACCTACCACCGCACACAAATTGTCATGCCGCACAGGTGTGGTTTAATTGCGCGCTTTGCGCCCGCCCTTCAAGGATCTGCTTTAGATGAATCAGCCCGCCACCCAAGTCCTGGTCATTGGTTACGTCTGGCCTGAACCCCGCTCCTCGGCGGCCGGCGGGCACATGATGCAAATCCTGCAGAGTTTCCTGGACCAGGGCTGGGCCATCACCTTCAGCAGCCCCGCAACCGTCGGTGAACACAAGGCGGACTTGGCGGCGCTGGGCATTGCCGAGTGCGCAATCGAACTCAATAACAGCAGTTTCGACGATTTTATCCGCGAGCTGGCCCCGGATATCGTGCTGTTCGACCGTTTCATGATGGAAGAGCAATTCGGCTGGCGCGTGGAAAAATGCTGCCCCGATGCCCTGCGCGTGCTGGAAACCTCCGACCTGCAAAGCCTGCGCGACGCCCGCCACCAGTGCCTCAAGGACCACCTCAAGGCGCATCCCGACAGTGATGACTTCACCGCGCTGTTTACCCAGGACCTGGAAAAAGAATTCCTGCTGATGGCCGACACCGACCTGGCCAAGCGCGAGATTGCGGCGATTTACCGCTGTGACATCAGCCTGATGATCTCCGACGTGGAGGTCCGCTTGCTTACCGACCACTTCAAGGTGCCTGCCGCCCTGCTCCACTGGTGCCCGTTGATGCTGGAGCCGCCGACCGAGCCGTTTGTACCGTTTGAAGACCGCGCGCATTTTCTCAGCATCGGCAATTTCCGCCACGCGCCCAACTGGGATGCGGTGCTCTGGATGAAAAACAGCGTCTGGCCGTTGATTCGCCAGCAATTGCCGGGGGCGCAGCTGCATATCTATGGTTCTTACACTCCCCCCAAGGCCACCGCGTTGCACAACCCGGCCCAGGGCTTTCATGTGATGAACTGGGCCGAGGACGCCCTGCAAGTTATGACGGCAGCGCGCATCTGCCTGGCGCCCTTGCGTTTCGGCGCGGGTATCAAAGGCAAACTGGCGGATGCGATGCTGTGTGGTACGCCGAACATCACCACACCGATTGGCGCCGAAGCCATGGGCGACGAGCAGCCATGGCCCGGCGTGATCGAACACAGCGCCCCGGCCCTGGCTGCCGCTGCCGTAGCCCTGTATCAGGACCGCGAGCGCTGGACCCAGGCCCAGGAAGATGGCCGTCAGTTACTCGCTCGCCGCTACGACCAAACCCTTCATGGCCCGGCGCTGGTGGCCTGCCTCGAGCACTGCCGCAGCGACCTGGACGCCCATCGCCGCCGCAACTTCACCGGCGGCATGTTGCGCCACCATGCGCATAAAAGTACGCAGTACATGTCGCAGTGGATCGAGGCAAAAAACCGCGTGGTTTAAACATCGCCGCTGGCGAGGTCGCGCGCAAGGGGGCATTATCCCGTGCAGCGACCACAATAAAGCGACGGCAGCATGACCCGAGCAACGCGCATCACCGACCCTTCTTACGAGCTGATGGACGACCACAACGGTCTGTCCATCATTTATCGTCAGCACGGCTTCCCCTGCCCTCTGGTGCGCTGGCACTTCCACAAGGAATACGAGCTGCACCTGATCGTCGCCAGCTCCGGCAAGGTATTTATTGGCGACTACATCGGTAACTTCTACCCGGAAAGCCTGTTTCTCACCGGTCCCAACCTGCCCCACAACTGGATCAGTCAGGTGGAGGAAGACGAGGTGGTGCCCAAGCGCGACATGCTGGTGAACTTCACCGATGAGTTGTTCGAGAGTGGCGGTCAGATCTTCGCCGAGCTCAAGACGCTGACGCCCTTGTTGGAGCGGGCGCAATACGGCATCGAATTTCGCTGCAAAAAAACCATTGCCCAGGCCATGACCTTGATGCAACGCATCGAGGACGCCCAGGGCATGGCGCGGCTGGGGCATTTCTTTATCCTGCTGGAAGTGCTGAGCGCGTGTGAGGATTACCAACTGCTGTCCGGCGTGACCACACCGCAATTGGCGGATGAACACAGCATTGATCGGACCAACCGCGCGGTGGATTACATCTTTGCGCATTACGCGCGGGAATTGTCGCTGGAGGAAGTGGCGGAGTATTTGGGGATGAAGCCGACGTATTTTTCGCGGGTATTCAAACAGGCCACCGGGCGCACCTTTATCGAGTTCGTCAATCGGCTACGTATCAGCAAGTCCTGCGAGTTGCTGGCTGATGGGGATAAAGCCGTGACCGATGTCTGCTTCGAGTCAGGCTTCAACAACATCTCCAACTTCAACCGGCGTTTCCAGCAACTGAAAGGCATGACCCCGTCCCACTACCGACGCCTGGCAGTGCAGCGGCTGACCGAGCAGAACCTGGCTTGACCGCTGGCACCCGCGAAACACTTCGAACCAAACGACCGTTAAATCTGCAGTACTTCAACCATCGTCACAGGAACCTTATTCACCCCCCTGTTACTCAGCGTAAGCATCACCGCAACGTCATTCAAACGGTGGTGCTTTTCTGACAAACACTTAACAAGGGTGCCCATGATCAGTATCTCGCCGTTTTCCCTTAACACCGCCTCACGTCAACCGCTGAGCGAAATCAGGCCGCAAAACACCCTCGCACGGCCGATTCAGGAAACAGCCGAGATCCAGCCGCCCAGCGCTCCCAAGTTCAGTCCAGCCTTGTCGCGCTTACGTCGAGACTTGCAGAATTCTGCCATCAAACCTGACCCTTTCACGGTGTCCGTGCGCCAGTTCGCCGAGACCCTGGTTGAGAAAGAGGATGGGCAGCTCGCGGTAAATCTTGGTAATGCGCTGGTCCGCCGCGAACGCCCTGCCGAAATCCGCGGCTCAATTGACGATGCGTACACGCTCACCGTACCGCCGAGCTCAACCTTTGGCCAGGCGTGGTCAGCGCTTGCAGACGCGCTGGAATCGGAGCCTTTCAAGTCGTTTTGCGAAGCCAAGTTGATTGATATTTCACGGCTGGTCATAGAGCCAAACGGCGACCTGACGGAGATCGGTACAGAGGGGGGCTTAACCCATTTTTTCTCGCACAAAAATCCAGAATGGTCAGCCGTCTCATCTGCCGTTTTAGCCGCTTCCAAAAAAGTGATGGGTCAGGGTTATCCCGCGGTTTCGTTCTATGGTCGCAATCACGCATCGGCTTATAACATCGCCGAATTCTACGGTTTTTCACTCACCGGACTCGATGCCAAAGGCAGGCTCGAAACCGCTGGGCAACTGTTGCGCGACGGCAGTTTCAAGGCGCTCAGCGGCTCAGACCCACTCGACGCACCCATCAAGCAAAAACAAATCGAGGCCCGCCAACGGATTGTGGATTCATCGCCACCCGCGCTAACCACTATCCTTGAAAGGTTTGCTCCTTCGACGGCGCAACAAAGGGTTCAGCGAGCGGATCAGGAGCTGGCACAGTTGGTCAGCCGTGGAATGATGAAGCTGCTGCCAGAAACCAGTGAATACGAAACATCCGTCACGCTGCAGGACATTCCCCAGTATTCAACTTTCAATCTGGTGCGTGAAAACCTGCTGAAAGCGCTGACCGACAGCGCATTTACCACCTTTGCCAAAGAAAACGAAATCGATCCCACCAGCATGCGCATCAACCCCGTCAGCGGTGAGTTGACGGCCACCGTGAAAGGCGTCAACACCACGTTCAACTTGAACGATGTGTCGGGTTGGAACGATGTCTGGACCGAAATAAAAGAGGCGGTGCAACAGATGGCGGCCGGTTCTGAGGAGGATGTAACTTACCCCGGCAAGTCCGCCGCCCTGTATGAAGTCATGGCTTTTTACAATGAACCGCCGCCTCACCAGGAGCAGAACACTCAACAAGCCGACTGGCAGCAGCGCCAGCTCGCGTCCACGCTGGGCCGTATCGATGAGATGAACCAAAATAACGGTTTCAAAGCGTTGATCGGTGCGGCGCCCAACGATCCCGACTCCATCGCGGTACGCCAGCGTCAACAAACCGTAACGCAGCAATGGGTCAACACGCCGCTGTCTTCCTCGCCACTTGAAGCCCTGGCTGCCACCGTCAAAGCCCACCTCCCTGCACAGGCGGCAAGTGACGATAGCACCGAAGACCTTTTGGCAAGCGCCGAACGTGAGCTGGCAGCCACCGTGCACCGTGCAATGCTCGAGCTGAAAACCAACCCGGCCCGGATCGCGTCGCAAATCATCCAACCGATACCGGACAACAGCCTGCTCGGGCAATGGCACACCTACCTCAACACAGCCCTCAAGAGTCGTGGTTTCAACGAGTGGGCACGCGAACAGAATGTTGAACTGACCTCCTTGCGCTATGACCCTACGGACAAAGCACTGATCGCCAGGGTCAAGGGCGCTGACCAGCGTTTCACCGCCACTGACTTTGCGCAAAAGTACCCCAAGCATTTTGACGTACTCGCACCTGTGTTGAACGCCGCGCAGGCATTTGCAAAGCCCGGCCAATCGATCTCACTGTCTCACGCCGATACCCATGACGTGCCGTACCAGTGGGTGGCTAATTTTTATAACCTCAATGATGCCCCCAACAGCGCGGCGTTCGATCAACAGACTGCATTGATCGGCCGCACCCAACAGTTCCCCGCCCCGCCCGATAACCCGCAAGAAATAGTGGCCTGGGTAAACCGGCAGAAAACTGCACTGGGTGATAGCAACGACCGTTATGCACTGATCCATGAACTTAAAAACTGGAGCCCTGACACTGGCCTCAAGCGCTTTGTTGTCGACCCGAACTCCTCCCACTCACCTAAAAGTGTGACGACGGTTGCAGCATTCATCGCGAACAACGGCTGGTACCCAATACAGTCAAAGGCAGACAGTGACAATTTGCTCGCTGCCTTGCAGACACAGGTTCCGACTGCTCCTCCCTTGGGCAATCGCTGGGGGTTCCTGTCAACCCAACTGCCGTTGAGTAACACGCAACGCGACGCACTGGTCAAAGAGGTAAAAAACAAGATCGGCCCCGATGAGACCCTCCTCAACTACCTCAGCAGCAAGACTTCCAACCTGGACGCCAACCCTCAACAAGCCCTGGAGCAGTTGCTCAGCAGCGACGACGCGCTTGAGCTCGCCGATTTCCTGCAAACGCAGATGAAGGGAGCTGCAACCCCAACCAGCTTGAAGCAATGGCTATTGACCGCCTTGGTGCTGGAGCTTGATCCAACGGCCGGCACTCAATACAAGACCGTCGCCGGTGCTGATTTAACGGGCCCTGATAACGTCGGTCGCAGCACTCTGTTTATGCGTGACCGCTTTAACCAATACCTGACCGCCAACAAAAACATACCTTCCGACCTTGCACCTGTCGTTTTGCACTTGCTGTTATCAGGGGCGGCGCCGCAATTACTGGTCAAGGACGTACCGAAAAAAGTCACCGCTGGCTCTCTCGAGTGGTTCAATTTTACGGCGGCGGTTAACCAGATCGAATGGACGGCCCCTGGCGCCACCGCAAACATGACCTATGAGCAGGTCATGAGTCATTACAATATCCAGCCTATTTCAGCACTGGAAGCGCAGATAAAGAGCTACGCGCAGATGAACCCCTTACTGGATTGGGCAGCCCTCAACGACAAGGTCGATAAGAACAACTACACCCTGGACCAGTTGAAAGATAGCCAGCAAAAACTTAAGGCACAGGCCAACCGAACGGCTGAAGCGGTCCGCTGGCTGAGTACGAACAACCCGCCCAATAGACGGGACATGGCGCTTGAAGTGCTAAGGGAAAAGTTCGGCACCGGTATTGATTATGAAAACCGATTTATGGTGGAAAACGAATTCGCCGGTGTCATCAGCGGTGGCCACTATAGCCTCGTAGAAATCTATGAAGCTGGCAGGCTGGACGAAAGCTGGATGCAGGAAGGCAATCATGTGGATTTCGACAGCATTCGCGAAAAATCCAAAGAGCCTGGCTTCCCGGTTATCAACGATGAATTCGATAAGGCCATAAAGACAGATTTCAATCTTCGCAGGCGCCATACCGCAACGTTGTTCGAGAACATGCTCAAAAAGCTACCGCTTGAGGAATACAAAAGCCTGCTCTACGGCGACGTAGAGTTTTTGAACGTTGAAGGCGCCGGTAGCGGTATGGTGATCACGTCGATCTACAACGGGATCAGAAGAGATTTTGCGGTGTATCCGACGTGGGGCCAAATTGTAAGAGTTCCCGACATTGATCCTAAAACACCACTGGGTCAGAAAGTCAGCCTGGAAATTGACGCCGAGGCGTTCAAAAACGGCACAGAGCCCAAATCGGCGGTTAAATCAGAGGTCATACTGCGCAGTACCGATCAACATCTCCTGGATGACAATAATGAACCCTGGCCACTGGAAGTTTCCTTACCAGCCCATAAAGAAAATGACCCTTTCTCCCCCAACTACGTGGTTGGCAGAGTCTCAAAACTTGCCAATGTCATGATTGACTCGACCTACTTGAATAAAGGCGAGTTTGTTAACCTTCATCGTAATTGGTACAGCAACACACTTGAAAGCGCGACAGAACCCCGTGACATCTTCAGGGCCCTTTGGCACAGCTTGCCGGGCGCCAGCAGCCTGGAAGACCTCTATTACGGCCAATACTCCAAGGCGTTCCTTGACCTTGCTATCGATGCCGCGATCATTGTTGGCACAGAGGGCGCTGGCAAGTTGTGGGGGCTGGCAAAAACTGCGGCGTCTTGGGGGGCCGCCAAGGTGGCAGCAGGGTTTATCGAGAAGTTTGGGGTTAAAGGGGCCGAAGACGTTGCGCTCATCGATATGAGCACCGCCGCCACCTCGGAAGCGATCAAGGGTGTCAGTCGGCTGCAGTCCAGCCCGTTGGTGCAACGGGCCACCGAAAACGGTATCCAGGATGCTGTCATTGCGGATCGCAAGGTGCTGCGCGCAGACACCGGAGAGCGCATTAAGGCCAGCACGATACTCGAGAATGGTCAGCGCTACTCCTACAATGCCTTGAAAATGGAAGCAGAAGGGCCTGCATTGGAAGGGGTCATCGCCGAAGGTCGCGAACGGATCGGTCATATACGATTGGGCGGCCCCCTGGAAAACGTCAAAGCCCTGGATGGAGAGATTCAGACATTTGTGGACACCTATGATGGCAAGCCTCGGCTTAATATCATGGGGCATGGCCCGCAGCCCGAGAAGCTTGGGGATGCGATAAAGATAGTCGGGGACAACGGCGCTTTATACTCTGCAGCTGAGGTTGATCAAAAACTCCTCGCCAGGGGGGTTAATATTCGTGATTACCCGAACGCTCGGACCTTGACTTGCTATTCCGCGAGTGGAGGAGAGGCCTCGTTTTCTGCCCAATTACACAAGATTACCGGTGTTCCGGTGAAAGGCTTTGAGAGCACGATCACCACGGATTGGCTTGCAGGAACAGAATTGAGTATGGAATACCAACGGCTACTGCGGGAAACCGGAAGAAAATTCCCGAAATTCTCTCAAGCTGATGTCGAGGAATGGGCAGAAATTCAGCTTAATAAAATCGTCAAAAACAAACTCGATGTTTTGGAAATCAGAAAAGATGTTGGAACGATCATTGAAGTCAATATAGGCACAACAAGACAACCGGTTTATATGACGATGCCTGTGGAGTATGCGCCGGTGCATTTTGGGCCACCCAAGATAAAGTGAATCCGACGGCTAGCGGAACCTGCAAGTGAGGTTACCCGGATGTGGCAGCCTCACATTGCAGCATTGTGACTGTAAGAACGACCGACCATCCCATGGCCTGACTGTTTCGACCATTTGCCAGACGAGTGCAAAAAAGTATCAGTCCAAGTGCGCCCAAGGATTTGTCACATCGCCATTTCAAGGCTGTAATCAACCGCACACTCTTCCTGACTCCCTGTGGGAAGACACAACAACAATAACTGTCCTTCTGTAGCCCCCTGGGCGCGGAATTGGAGTGCGCGATGAAGTTCACAGCAAAAGCTCTGCTTGCCTCTACCTGCATGATGACCTGCATGACCCTCAGCGCCGTCAGCTTTGGCGCGCAGACCCTGACCATTGCCACCGTCAACAACAGCGACATGATCCGCATGCAAAAACTCTCGAAAACCTTCGAGACCGAGCATCCGGAGATCAAGCTGAACTGGGTGGTGCTCGAAGAAAACGTGCTGCGCCAGCGCCTGACCACCGACATCGCCACGCAAGGCGGACAGTTCGACGTGTTGACCATCGGCATGTACGAAGCTGCACTGTGGGGGGCCAAAGGCTGGCTGGAGCCGATGAAGGACCTGCCGGCGTCCTACGACCTCGACGACGTTTTCCCATCGGTGCGTGACGGTTTGTCCGTCAAAGGCTCGCTCTACGCCCTGCCGTTCTACGCCGAAAGCTCGATCACCTATTACCGCACCGACCTGTTCAAGGACGCCGGGCTGACCATGCCTGAGCACCCGACCTGGACCCAAATCGGCGAATACGCCGCAAAGCTCACCGACAAGACCAAAGAGCAATACGGCCTGTGCCTGCGTGGCAAAGCCGGTTGGGGTGAGAACATGGCGCTGATCACCACCCTGGCGAATGGCTACGGTGCGCGCTGGTTCGATGAGAAGTGGCAACCGGAATTCAACGGCCCCGAATGGAAGGACGCGCTGAACTTCTACGTCGACAACATGAAGAAGTCCGGCCCGCCGGGTGCTTCGAGTAACGGTTTCAACGAAAACCTGGCGCTGTTCAACAGCGGCAAGTGCGCGATCTGGGTCGATGCCAGCGTGGCCGGCTCGTTCGTGACCGATAAAACCCAAAGCAAGGTCTCCGACCACGTCGGCTTTACCTTCGCCCCACACGAAAAAACCGACAAAGGCACGTCGTGGCTGTACTCCTGGAGCCTGGCGATTCCGACCAGTTCCAAAGCCAAGGACGCCGCCAAGGTATTCGCCAGCTGGGCGACTTCCAAGGAATACAGCCAGCTTGTGGCCAAGACCGATGGCATCGCCAACGTACCGCCAGGCACGCGCAAATCGACCTACAGCGACGAATACATGAAAGCCGCGCCGTTCGCCAAGGTGACCCTGGAATCGCTGAAAGTCGCCGACCCGACCAAACCGACGCTCAAGCCGGTGCCGTACATCGGTATCCAGTTGGTGACCATTCCTGAATTCCAGGCGATTGGTACCCAGGTCGGCAAGTTCTTCTCGGGCGCGCTGACCGGTCAGCAGACGGTGGATCAAGCCTTGACCGCCGCGCAGACCACCACCGAGCGTGAAATGAAGCGGGCCGGCTATCCCAAGTAAAGCCGGTACTCCCCCGTAAATGTGGGAGCAGGGCTTTTGTGGGAGCTGGCTTGCCTGCGATGCAGACAACTCGGTCTGTCAGTTACACCGAGGTGATGCCATCGCAGGCAAGCCAGCTCCCACATTTGATCGCGCTCCGACTTTGGTTCTGCATGTAATCGACTGGCTTTGATCACCATGAATACACCCGCCAAAAACCGCCTGGCCAACCCCGGCTGGTTCCTCGTCAGCCCCTCGGTAGCCCTGCTGCTGCTGTGGATGATCGTGCCGCTGGGCATGACCCTGTACTTCTCCCTGATCCGCTACAACCTGCTCTACCCCGGCGAAAACCAATTCGTGGGGCTGGAGAACTTCACCTACTTCATCACCGACTCGGGCTTCCTGCCCGGCGCCACCAACACCTTGCTGCTGGTCGGCAGCGTGCTGCTGATCAGCGTGGTGTTCGGCGTGTTGATCAGTGCTTTGCTGGAGGCCAGTGAGTTTTTCGGCCGCGGCATCGTACGGGTGTTGCTGATTTCGCCGTTCTTCATCATGCCCACCGTCGGTGCGCTGATCTGGAAGAACCTGATTTTTCACCCGGTCTCCGGCGTACTCGCTGCCGTCTGGAAGCTGTTCGGCGCAGAACCGGTGGACTGGCTCGCGCATTACCCCTTGTTGTCGATCATCATCATTGTGTCGTGGCAATGGCTGCCGTTCGCCATCCTGCTGCTGATGACCGCCATGCAGTCACTCGACCAGGAACAAAAGGAAGCGGCGCGCCTGGACGGTGCCGGCGCCATCGCGATTTTCTGGCACCTCACCCTGCCCCACCTGGCCCGGCCGATTGCCGTGGTGGTGATGATCGAAACCATCTTTTTGCTCTCGGTGTTCGCCGAAATTTTCACCACCACCAACGGTGGCCCGGGCTACGCCTCGACCAACCTTGCGTACCTGATCTACAACCAGGCGCTGGTGCAGTTCGACGTGGGCATGGCCTCGGCCGGCGGCTTGATTGCCGTGGTCATCGCCAATATCGCGGCGATCATCCTGGTGCGGATGATCGGCAAAAACCTGACTGACAAGCCTTGAGGGCCGCGCCATGACGCTTCAACAATCCCGCCGCCTGCAAAGCCTGTTGCTCGGCACTTTGGCCTGGGCCATCGCGATCCTGATTTTCTTCCCGATCTTCTGGATGGTGCTGACCAGCTTCAAGACCGAAATCGACGCGTTCGCCACGCCGCCGCAGTTCATCTTCACGCCGACGCTGGAGAACTACCTGCACATCAACGAGCGCAGCAACTACTTCGCCTACGCCTGGAACTCGGTGGTGATTTCGTTCAGCGCCACCGCCCTGTGCCTGCTGATCTCGGTGCCTGCCGCTTACTCCATGGCGTTCTACGAAACCAAGCGCACCAAGGGCACGCTGTTGTGGATGCTGTCGACCAAGATGCTGCCGCCGGTGGGCGTGCTGATGCCGATCTATCTGTTGGCGAAAAGCATGGGCCTGCTGGACACGCGCATTGCGCTGATCATCATCTACACCCTGATCAACCTGCCGATCGTGGTGTGGATGGTTTACACCTACTTCAAGGACATTCCCAAGGACATCCTCGAAGCCGCGCGCCTGGATGGCGCCACGCTGTGGCAGGAAATGGTCCGAGTGCTGCTGCCGATTGCCAAGGGTGGCCTGGCCTCCACGGTATTGCTGTCGCTGATCCTGTGCTGGAACGAGGCGTTCTGGTCGCTGAACCTGACCTCTTCCAATGCGGCGCCGCTGACGGCGTTGATCGCCTCTTACTCCAGCCCTGAAGGCTTGTTCTGGGCCAAATTGTCTGCCGTTTCGACCCTGGCCTGCGCGCCGATCCTGATTTTCGGCTGGATCAGCCAGAAACAGCTGGTGCGCGGTTTGTCCTTCGGCGCCGTGAAATAACGGCCTCATCATTTCTATACGGAGGGCTCATCATGGCCAACCTGAAAATCAAGAATCTGCAAAAAGGCTTCGAAGGCTTCTCCATCATCAAGGGCATCGACCTTGAGGTGAACGACAAGGAATTCGTGGTGTTCGTCGGCCCGTCGGGCTGCGGTAAATCCACCCTGCTACGGCTGATTGCCGGCCTGGAAGAAGTCACCGAGGGCACCATCGAGCTGGATGGGCGCGACATCACCGAAGTGACCCCGGCCAAGCGTGACCTGGCGATGGTGTTCCAGACCTATGCGCTGTACCCGCACATGAGTGTGCGCAAGAACATGTCGTTTGCGCTGGACCTGGCGGGCGTCGACAAGAAGCTGGTGGAAAGCAAAGTCAGCGAGGCGGCACGTATTCTGGAGCTCGGCCCGTTGCTGGAGCGCAAACCCAAGCAGCTGTCGGGCGGCCAGCGTCAACGTGTGGCCATCGGCCGCGCAATTGTGCGCAACCCGAAGATCTTTCTGTTCGACGAACCGCTGTCCAACCTCGACGCAGCCCTGCGCGTGCAGATGCGCCTGGAACTGTCGCGCCTGCACAAAGAACTGCAAGCGACCATGATCTACGTGACCCACGACCAGGTTGAAGCCATGACCCTGGCCGACAAGGTGGTGGTGCTGAACAGTGGTCGCGTTGAGCAAGTCGGCTCGCCGCTGGAGCTGTACCACCAGCCCGCTAACCTGTTTGTGGCGGGCTTTCTCGGCACGCCGAAAATGGGCTTCCTCAAGGGCAAGGTCACACGCCTTGAGTCCCACGCCTGTGAAGTGCAACTGGACGCCGGCACCACCCTCGCGTTGCCACTGAGCAGCGCCACCTTGAAGGTGGGCAGCGAAGTGACCCTGGGCATTCGCCCGGAGCATCTGGAAATCGCCTCGCCCGGCCAAACCACCCTGACCGTCACCGCCGACGTCGGCGAGCGCCTGGGCAGCGACACCTTCTGCCACGTCATTACCGCCAGCGGCGAGCCGCTGACCCTGCGGATTCGTGGCGACATGGCCAGCCAATACGGCGAGACGCTGCAACTGCACCTGGACCCGGCGCACTGCCACCTGTTCGACACCGACGGCGTGGCCGTGGCCCGCCCACTGCGCGCTGCCGCCTGATTTCGCGAGATTTGTGATGAAACTGAATAAACAGAACCTCACTCAATTGGCGCCGGAAGTGAAAATCCCGGCCTATGCAATTGCCAGCACCACGCAAGGCATCGCCCATATCGGCGTCGGCGGTTTCCACCGCGCGCATCAGGCGTATTACACCGACGCGCTGATGAATACCGGCGAGGGCCTGGACTGGAGCATCTGCGGCGTCGGCCTGCGTGCCGAGGACCGTAAGGCTCACGACGACCTGGCTGGCCAGGACTACCTGTTCACCCTGTATGAACTGGGCGATACCGACGACACCGAAGTGCGGGTAATCGGCTCGATCAGCGACATGCTGCTGGCCGAAGACAGCGCCCAGGCGCTGATCGACAAGCTGGCCAGCCCAGAGATTCGCATCGTGTCGCTGACCATCACCGAAGGCGGCTACTGCATCGACGACAGCAACGGCGAGTTCATGGCCCACCTGCCGCAGATCCAGCACGACCTGGCGCACCCGAAGGCCCCGAAAACCGTGTTCGGTTTCATCTGCGCCGCATTGACCCAGCGCCGCGCCGCCGGCACTCCAGCGTTTACCGTGATGTCCTGCGATAACCTGCCGCACAACGGCGCCGTGACCCGCAAGGCGTTACTGGCGTTTGCCGCGCTGCAAGATGCCGAGCTGCATGACTGGATAGCCGCCAACGTGAGCTTCCCGAACGCGATGGTCGACCGCATCACGCCCATGACCAGCACCGCCCACCGCCTGCAATTGCACGACGAACACGGCGTAGACGATGCCTGGCCGGTGGTGTGCGAACGTTTTGTGCAGTGGGTGCTGGAAGACAAATTCGTCAACGGCCGCCCAGCCTGGGAAAATGTCGGCGTGCAGTTCACCGACGACGTGACGCCGTACGAAGAAATGAAGATCGGCCTGCTCAACGGCAGCCACCTGGCCCTCACCTATCTTGGATTCCTCAAGGGCTACCGGTTTGTTCACGACACTATGAACGACCCGGTGTTTGTGGCCTACATGCGCGCCTACATGGACCTGGACGTCACGCCGAACCTGGCGCCGGTACCCGGCATCGACCTGACGGACTACAAGCAGACGCTGGTCGACCGTTTCTCCAACCAGGCGATTGCCGACCAGTTGGAGCGGGTGTGCTCCGATGGTTCGTCGAAGTTTCCCAAGTTCACCGTGCCGACCATCAACCGCCTGATTGCCGACGGGCGCGAGACTGAGCGTGCGGCGTTGGTCGTGGCGGCTTGGGCGCTGTATTTGAAGGGCGTGGACGAGAATGGGGTGAGCTACAAGATCCCGGATCCGCGCGCCGAGTTCTGCCAGGGGCTGGTGAGTGATGATGCGCTGATCAGCAAGCGACTGTTGGGCGTGGAAGAGATTTTTGGCACGGCTATTCCCAATTCGCCTGAGTTTGTGGCAGCGTTTGAGCGGTGTTTTGTGAGTTTGCGTGACAATGGTGTCACCCAAACCCTGCAAAACCTCCTGAAGAAACCGGCTTAAAAATGTGGGAGCTGGCTTGCCTGCGATAGCCTCACCTCGGTCTGTCAGCAAGACCGCGGTGAGGCTATCGCAGGCAAGCCAGCTCCCACACAAGCCTTCCCACATTGACCGTATGACTCCAACAAAAACAATACTGCTGAGCACCCCACCATGACCCAGCAAAACCTGTTTCTCGGCATCGACTGCGGCACCCAGGGCACCAAAGCCATTGTGCTCGACGCTTCCAGCGGCAAGGTGCTGGGCCTGGGCGCTGCGGCGCACACGTTGATCAGCGGCGCCAATGGCCGTCGTGAGCAGCACACCCAGGAATGGCTGGACGCCTTCACCGAAGCCACCCACCGTGCCCTGCAACAGGCCGGTGTCGACGGCCAGGACATCCTCGGCATCGGCGTTTCCGGCCAGCAACACGGCCTGGTCTTGCTCGATGACAAAGGCCAGGTACTGCGCCCGGCCAAACTGTGGTGCGACACCGAAACCGCGCCGGAAAACGACCGGCTGCTGCATCACCTGGGCGGTGAAAGCGGTTCCCTTGAGCGCCTCGGCGTGGCCATCGCGCCGGGCTACACAGTGTCTAAACTGCTCTGGACCCGCGAGCAGCACCCGGACATCTTTGCGCGCATCGCGCATATCCTGCTGCCCCACGACTACCTGAATTACTGGCTCACCGGTCGCGCCGTGGCGGAATATGGCGATGCATCGGGCACCGGTTATTTCAACGTGCGCACCCGTGAATGGGACGTGGCACTGCTCACGCATATCGACCCCAGCGGGCGTCTCGAGGCGGCGCTGCCGGCACTGGTCGAAGCCGATCACAACGTCGGCACTATTCTTCCCGCGATTGCCGAGCGCTTGGGTATCAACCCGAATGCGCTGGTGTCCAGCGGTGGCGGCGACAACATGATGGGCGCCATCGGCACCGGCAATATCGCCCCCGGCGTGATCACCATGAGCCTGGGTTCATCGGGCACCGTCTACGCCTTTGCCGACCAGCCGAATGTGAGCCCGCAGACGTCAGTCGCGACCTTCTGCTCCTCCAGCGGCGGCTGGTTGCCGTTGATCTGCACCATGAACCTGACCAACGCCACCGGGGTGATTCGCGAGCTGTTCGACCTCGACCTGGCAGCGTTCAATGCCTTGGTCGCCGAAGCCCCGATTGGCGCCGACGGGGTGAGCATGCTGCCGTTCCTCAACGGCGAACGCGTACCCGCCCTGCCCCACGCCACCGGTAGCCTGCACGGCCTGACCATGACCAACCTGACCCGCGCCAACCTGTGCCGCGCGGTGGTCGAAGGCACTACGTTCGGCTTGCGCTATGGCCTGGACCTGCTGCGCCAGACCGGCCTGCAAAGCCACAGTATCCGCCTGATCGGCGGTGGCTCGAAAAGCCCGGTGTGGCGGCAGATGGTCGCCGATATCATGAACACCGAAGTGGTCTGCACCGAACAAAGCGAAGCCGCTGCCCTGGGCGCGGCGATCCAGGCGGCGTGGAGCCAGTCCGGCGAATCCCTGGCCAGCCTGTGCGACAAATGCGTCAGCGTCGATCCGGCCAGCCGCACCCTGCCGGTGGCCGACCATGTGAGCGCCTATCAACTCGCCTACGAGCGCTATCAGCAACTCGTGGCAACCCTTTAAGAGCGAATGACTATGTATCTGGTGTGTGGCGAAGCACTGTTTGATTTTTTCAGCGAAGAAGATGCCAGCGGGCAGGCTTCAAAGGTTAATTACAAAGCGATTGCCGGCGGCTCGCCGTTCAACGTGGCCGTAGGGTTGCGCCGTTTGGGCATTGAGGCGGCGCTGTTTGGCGGGGTGTCCACCGACTTCCTCGGGCGCCGCCTGTTGCAGGTGCTCAAGGACGAAGGCGTGAATGAGCAATTCCTCGTGGAGTTCGCCGCGCCGACCACTCTGGCGATGGTTGCCGTGGGCGCCAATGGCTCGCCGCAATACAGTTTCCGTGGCGAAGGCTGCGCCGACCGCCAGCTGGAACTCTCGCACTTGCCCGCCCTCGGCGATGACATTCGTGGCCTGCATATCGGCTCGTTTTCACTGGTGGTTCAACCCATTGGCGACACGTTGCTGAACCTGGTCAAGCGCGAAAGCGGCAAGCGCCTGATCAGTCTTGACCCCAACGTACGCCTCAACCCGCAGCCGGATATCCAGCTGTGGCGTGATCGCATCGCAGAATTGGTCAAGCATGCCGATTTGATCAAAGTCAGCGACGAAGACCTGCACCTGCTCTACCCCAACCAGTCACCGCAAAGCGTGCTGCAAGGCTGGCTGCAACACCGTTGCCAGTTGGTGTTCCTCACCCGTGGCGGCGACGGCGCAACCGTATTCAGCCGCCAGCACGGCACGTGGTCTGCGCCTGCGGTCAAGGTGGTGATGGCCGATACGGTCGGCGCGGGCGATACCTTCCAGGCGGCGCTGATTGCCTGGTTGACCGAGCGTGGTTTGGACTCGGTGGCGGGCCTGCAACAGCTGACCCGCGAGCACATCGACGGCATGCTCGGCTTCGCCATTCGTGCTGCGGCACTGACCTGCAGCAAGACCGGGCCGGACCTGCCGTATCGTGAGCAGTTGGGCTGAACAGGCGTTCATGAAGGTTTTGTCAGTTAGGCAAACATTAATCGACGGTTAATCCCGCACGTCGAGTCTGAAGGTGACCGCACACACCGCCCCCGGGGGCCCGTGCGGCCGCCGGCGCATCATGTTGATACGCCCGCGAACGACTTGCGGAGAACCCTCATGAAACTGCGTACTTTACTGTTCACTGGCACACTGGCTCTGGCTGCGGTATCCGGCATGGCCCAGGCCGACGACACACAACCGGCGGCGACCAAACCGGTGCCTTATCAGTACGGCATGCCCTTGAATATCGACAAGGTCATTGCCATGAACGAAACCCAAACCAATGACTGCAAGGTTATCAACGCGGACATCAAGTTCGTGGACAAGGCAGGCAAAGTGGAAGATGTGGGTTACCGGAAAATGTCCGAGGCCTGCGACTTTCAGAACTGAGTAAGATTAAATACCAATACGCGTAGGAATTTTCCATAAAACTCCAATTTAATCAAAGGTTAAGGTCTGGAGTTAACAGTGGTCTGCACCGCACCTCTACAGCCATCGGCTGAAGGTGCGGCCACCGGTTCATCGCCCTGATGAGCTCGACCACTGAAGGAGAATTATCATGCAACCGCACACCTTGTTCCTCCTTGGAAGCGCTTTGGCGCTGACCGCCGTATCAACTATCGCACAGGCCGAATCAAAGCCGGTGCCCTACCACTACGGCATGCCGCTGGATATCCAAAAAGTCATTTCGATGCACGAACCCAGGACCGATGAATGCGAGGTTATCAACGCATCGATTAAGTTCGTGGATAAAGCCGGCGAAGTGAAAAACGTGAGCTACCGCAAAATGTCTGAAGCCTGTTTGTTTCAGAATTGAAAATGCGCGGTAACGGCAACCGTACTGGGCCTGGCGTTTATCCAGGCCCTCAGGTCGTCGGTGACTCAACCTCAGGCATCGGCCTAATAATAGCCGCGCCCTCCCACTCTTTGCAGAGCCGGCGCATGATTGTGCTTGAGGTCTTCGCGCAACCCGGTGATCAGGTTGCAAATGGCTCGACTGCTGTCGAGTTTGTCGGCGTTAATGCCTTTTACTTCCAAATCCACTCGATCACGGTCGCGGTCGTCATAGACCTTGATCGTCAGCGAAGCGTCTTCGGCTTTGGTGCACTCGCACCGTTGGGGCAGGAAACTTCCTTCAATAATGCTGCGAAGCTCTAATTCCGAAAGCATGGTCAACCTCTCCTTTTATGAGACTGCCAACAGATTTTTGTGTGTCCGGCAGGCGCGCGCCTGCCACGTCTTGCCGACCTTGGCAGACGCTTTCATTCACCAGCCTACTCGGCAAAATCAGTGCTCGTTGTAACCATTCCTCATAAGTGGCAACACTTGTTATATAACTCGCCACCGTTTTTACATTTGGTCATTAGAACTTCTTCGAACGGTAGAGATTAATCGTTTAACCCTTGACCTCGGCCTGGTCCTCACATTGTGCAGCCACCCGTTCGGCAACATGTCGCAAACTATCGAAATTGATATTCGCCCCGGAGTTGATCGCCACCAGGGTTTGCCCACTCACTCCGTGGCTCGACACATATTTGCGAATGCCTGCCACCGCCAACGCACCGGAAGGCTCAGTGATGGAGCGCGTGTCGTCGTAGATCAGCTTCATGGCGCTGCACAGTTCATCGTTGCTGACGGTGATGACTTCATCCACCCAGTCGCGGCAGATCTGGAATCCATAGGCACCGATCTGCGCCACGGCGGTACCGTCGGCAAAGCCGTCAACACTCGCCAGCACCACGCGCTCGCCGGCGCGCAAGGCGGCCAACAGGCAGCTGGAACCTTCAGGCTCAACGCCAATGATGCGCACCTCGGGGCGCAGGTATTTGACGTAGGCGGCAATTCCCGCAATCAAACCGCCCCCACCCACCGGCACGAAGATGGCGTGCAACGGACCCTGCTGCTGGCGCAACACTTCCATGGCGACAGTGCCTTGCCCCGCGATCACATCGGGGTCATCAAAAGGCGAGACAAAGGTGCAACCCGACGTCTCGGCCAATTGCAGCGCATGGGCCAGCGCAAACGGAAAGCTTTCACCGTGCAAAACCGCCTCGGCGCCTCGGGAACGCACGCCCAGTACCTTCAATTGCGGCGTGGTGCATGGCATGACGATCCGCGCCTTGATCCCCAACTCTCGTGCCGCCAGCGCAACACCTTGCGCATGATTGCCCGCCGACGCCGTCACCACGCCTCGGGCCTTTTGCTCAGCCGTCAGTTGCACCAGCTTGTTGTAGGCACCGCGAATTTTGAAAGAAAAGGTCGGCTGCAGGTCTTCACGCTTGAGCAGCACCTGGTTACCCAGCATTGCCGACAGCGCGGGCGCGGGTTGCAAGGGCGTGCGCACTGCCAGGTCGTAGACCGGAGCGGCGAGAATCTTCTTCACGTAGTGCTCAAGCAGTCCCGAATCGGCGGTGGGTGGAACGGGGCAGGTGCTCATGGGTGTCTCCTGGTAGTTGCCAAGGCCCGGGAGACGGAAAAACAAAACCCGCCTCAAGGGCGGGTTTGGGTGCAGCCGTGTGCTATCCCGCCAGATAAGGAATGGCGGTAATAATCATGCTCTGCTGGCTGCGGAAGGCTAGAAATGTCATGCAACGAAATTAACCGGCGGCCACCCGGCAAGTCAATGACCAGCCGCCATTTAGCGGACGGGGGTTTACGCTCAATATACGAAACGTATACGCTTCGTATATTCAATTATCACAGTGAACCTCATGGGCATCGTCAAGATCACCGACCAACTGCACGAACAGCTACGATTGGCCAGCTCCGCCATGGACCGCTCCATCAACGCCCAGGCCGAGTTCTGGATCAAGATCGGCCTGCTCGCGGAACTGAACCCCAACCTGCCCTACAACGACCTGATCAACAAACTGTTGCTGGACAAACCCGACCTGATCCGGGGGCGCGGCTGATGATCAAGACTGCCGCACAGCTGGCCGTGATGCGTGAGTCCGGGCGCCTGCTGGCGCGGGTGTTTACGATGCTCGACAGCTTTGTCGCCGCCGGCCGCTCCACCCTGGAGCTGGACAGCGTCGTCGAAGCCTTCATCCGCAACGACCTCAACGCCCGCCCGGCGAGCCTCGGGCAGTACGACTACCCGTTTTGCATCAACACCTCGATCAACGAAGTGGTGTGCCACGGCATGCCCAGCGCCAAGGACATCCTCAAGAACGGCGACATTATCAACATCGACATCACCCTGGAGAAAGGCGGTTTTATCGCCGACTCCAGCAAGATGTACATGATCGGCGACGTGGCGCCCAAGGCTCAGCGCCTGGTGGAAAAGACCTTTGAGGCCATGTGGGCCGGCATTCGCATGGTCAAGCCCGGTGCGCGTTTGGGCGATATTGGGCATGCGATACAGAGCTACGCGCAGGCGAATGGCTACAGCGTGGTGCGTGAATATTGTGGCCACGGTATTGGGCGGGAAATGCATGAAGAGCCGCAGATTTTGCACTTCGGGCGACCGGGTACGGGTCTTGAGCTGCGTGAGGGGATGGTGTTTACCGTTGAGCCGATGCTGAATCAGCGCAGCTCGAAGGTGCGCAGTTTGAAGGATGGCTGGACGGTGGTGACCAGGGATAATGGGTTGTCGGCGCAGTGGGAGCATACGGTTGCGGTGACGGCTGAGGGGTTTGAGGTGTTGACTTTGCAGTAGGGGTTTCAGGGTACATATCCGTTGTTTGGGTAATGGCTGAAATGGGTTCCGCCCT
>NZ_MSDF01000040.1 GCF_002022275.1 Pseudomonas fluorescens | reverse complement strand
CGCATTGTTGCGGTGGATTACCAGGTTCATCGCGCGGAGGGACCAGGACCGTTTGTCTGGGCCACAGAGCAGAACGTTGTTTCCTACGCCTATGACGGAAATGGACGACTGATCTCAGCGACCAACGCCGTAGGTGAAAGCGAGGTTTACCGGTACGACGACCAGCACGTCATTCTTGAGCGTCAGTTGGCCGGTGGGGCGAGTTTCTTTTGGGAGTGGGAACGGTCTGGCAAAGCGGCACGCTGTGTTCGGCACTGGGCCAGCTTCTCGCAGATGGACACGCGGTATGCCTGGGGTGAGGACGGCCACGTCACGGTTCACAACGCTGACGGCAGCAAGGAAGTTTACGTACACGATCAACGTGCGCGACTGGTGCAGCGGATTGATCCGGACGGCGCTGAACACTTCAAATCCTACGACGACAAGGGCCGGCTGACGGTTGAGCAGGATCCGCTGGGGGCGGTGACGGCGTATCAGTACGACGAAGCCGGGCGGTTGGTGGCGCTGTTTTCCGGGGAGGATGAGCCGACTTCCTACGAGCACGACAACGGATTCGTAAGCGTTGTGCGCCGGGGTCAGGCGGTCTGGAAGTACGAGCGCAATGATCAGGGCGACATCACCCGCAAGACTGAGCCCGACGGTAGCGTCACGGAATACAGCTACAGCAAACATGGATTATTGACCGCCGCTTTTTTCCCGGACCACAGCTGTCATCGCCTGATCTGGAATGAACGCGGCCAGCTCATCAAGGAGCAACTGCCGAATGGGTGTGAACGCCGTTATCGCTATGACGATCTCGGCCGGCAGGTAACTCGCGAAGACGAGCGAGGGGAGCTGACGCTATACCGATGGGACGCCGTTGGGCGCTTGCTGAAACTCACCCAGCCGGGCGGTACCACGCGGGAATACAACTACAACCCCTACGGAAAAATTACCGCTGAACGTGATGAACTGGACCGCGTCACGCGCTATGAATATGCCGACGGGCTGCACCTGATCAGCCGTCGAATCAATGCTGACGGCAGCCAGGTCAAATACCGCTACGACAACGCACGATTGTTGCTGACCGAGATCGAGAACGAGGTCGGCGAGACCTATCAACTGGATTACCACCCCAACGGCCTGATCCAGCAAGAAATTGCTTTTGACGGCCAACGCACCGCCTACCTCTACGACCTCAACGGCAACCTTCAGGAAAAGACCGAACACGGCGACGATGGCAGTCAGCTAACCACCCGCTACACGCGAGACCATGCCGGACGCCTTGTAAGAAAAACCCTCCCCGATGGCAAAACTGTCGATTACGCCTACGACCGCCAGGGCAATCTCCTCGGCGTCAACGACGGCCACTGGGCGCTGGCCTACGAATACGACCAGCAAAACCGCCTAATCGCTGAACATCAAGGCTGGGGCACCCTGCGCTATGGCTACGACGCCTGCGGCCAACTGAAAAACCTGCGCCTGCCAGACAACAACCGACTCATCTTCAACCACAAAAAAGGTGGCCACCTCCAAACAGTTGAATTGAACGGCAGCGTCCTGACTACCCACACATTCGAAGCCGGCCGGGAACACCAGCGAGGCCAGGGCAAACTCCTCAGCAGCTACCAATATGACAGCCACGGGCGCCTGTTCAACCACGGCATCTGCGACATCGAGGGCGCCCTCTACCGCCGCCACTACACCTACGACAAAACCGGCAACCTCACCCGCCTGCTCGACACCCGCAAAGGCGACCACCTCTATCAATACGACCCCCTCGCCCGCCTGACCCGCGCGGATCACTCGCAAGACGAACAGGAGCGCTTCAGCCACACGCCGGCGGGCAATGTGCTGATGCACGACCGGCCGGGGCCGGACATCGTGGCGGGAAACCGCTTGGCGATTCAGGGCGATCATCATTACGACTACGACGCCTTTGGCAATCTGATCCGGGAACGGCGCGGTCGTGAACATCGGTTAATCACCGAATATCGCTACGACTGCCAACATCGGTTGATCGGCATCACCCGACCAGACGGGAAAACCGCAAGCTATCGCTACGATCCGTTTGGCAGACGCATCAGCAAAACGGTCGATGGCAAAACCACCGAGTTTTTCTGGCAAGGCGACAAACTGATCGCCGAACACCACGCCGATCGCCATCGCAGCTACCTCTACGAACCCGATAGCTTCCGCCCGCTGGCCCTGCTGGATGGCTTTGGTCCAAAAGACACCAAGCCCTACCACTACCAACTCGACCACCTTGGTACCCCGCAGGAACTCACCAGCCCTGACGGTGAACTCGTCTGGTCCGCGCATTACAAGGCCTACGGCAAAATCAGCCGGTTGGACGTAGGCAAAATCGACAATCCGCTGCGCTTTCAGGGTCAGTACTTCGATCAGGAAAGTGGCCTGCACTACAACCGGCATCGGTACTACAATCCTGATGTTGGTCGTTACCTGACGCCGGATCCGATGAAGCTGGCGGGTGGGATCAATGCGTACCAGTACGTGCCAAATCCTACGGGGTGGGTGGATCCACTGGGCCTAAGTACGTGCCCGGGGGAAAACGGATGTAAACCGGACGCGGCAGTTGATGGAACGACAGAAAAAGCTAAGGCCTATGAAAACGAACCGTTCGTACCGTCGGCCTCCCGGCGCCCGACCGACTTCGGATCTGAAGAAAAACTAGCCAACCATTACGAAAAACATGGAGCAGAATTCAAATCCAAGACCAGTCATGAGTATTTACTCACAGCGCGGCATGTGGTGGATAAAGGAATACCCGTCCACTACTCTTACAGAGGCGGCCCAAGAACAGGATATGTCTTACTCTTAGGCTCAAATAGATCAGGACAAGCCAAATTTGCTTTTGCCGGAACCAACCAAGACCGTCAGATCACGACACTGCACACCAAGAGTGGAAAAGATTTTTGGAGGACAATCAATGGCAACGCAGCTGACAAAACCATCAGACCTCATACCGAGTGACTTAAAGAAAGCACGGGTAATGGCGATCAATGATTTAGTAGAGGAAGAGGTGACACTGCTCATCGACGAAACTATTGTGACATGCTTTGCTACTTACCTTCCCTACGAAATAGAAGTTGGGAACTCCTATACAGTCGAACTAACCTTGAATCTAGCTGATCACTATGAAATTCAAAAAAACCAACTAGAAGATTTTTCGGCAAGTAGAATAGGAAGCGGATTTTCTTATATTCTCTGCGGAAAGTTAAGCGACAACTTTTTTCAAACATTCACATGGTTAAGCGACGAAGGAATACACTACGACCACCCGGACATGAACGATTGCTTTATAAAATTAGTCATTGACAGAATCGACGTGACCTTTCACTAAAACCTCACAAAAACCTACCAATATTTATCAAAATAAACACACCAATTCAAACCGCCATGCCAAACGTGAAACCCTTTACCACCGAAAACCTAGATGAAAACACGCATAACACATAGACTTTCCGACCAAGACACATCGCATATAATATTCCAAACATCTTTTGGGATTGGAAAAACACAGTGGAGCGGCCCAGGTCTCAAAATGGGTGAACCATTGGATGTAGAGCTTGATCTGGATGAGATTTTTTCCTGGAATAGAAATATTTTCCCAACACATGAAGTCACTTCAAGAATAAGCATAGTGGGCAATTCCACTTACATAACAGCTGAGCTAGCACATTTAACTGGCGACGATTGCGCAGCATTAAAACTGGGCAACTCAATAATCCTGATTGAACTTGATAGCCCACTACCCCAACAATCAGGATTTGTTGAAATTAGAGCAACCACCATTCATCTCTACCCAACCAACGTTTGAGTTCCCATGTTCCGCCCTATTTCAGGACAGGTATCGTCTCTCCGAGCTTTTCTAAAGAAGCCGGGGCCACTCACCGCAGCCCCGACCCTCCTCAACTCATCACCGGCGCCCCTCCTCCTACCACCACCTCACCCCTACCCGCCGCCATCTCAAACAACCCCTCAACCCGTGCACTCTCCACCGCACTCGGCTTGATCACCACCGCACACACCACAAAAATCGCCGCATTCACCACCAACCCGACGATCCCGCTGGTCAACGACCCCAGCGCCGGAATGTCGTCCGGGTACAGTGTGGTCAACACGATCGCCACGACAATCCCCGCAAGCATCCCGCCGATGGCGCCTTCCTTGTTTCCGCGGCGGCTGAAGATGCCGAAGAACAACGGTACCGCCAGCTGAATAATCCCTTGGTAGGAAATCTGCGCCAGTAACTGCAGGCGAGCGTAATCAAAGGTCAGGTACGCCAATACCGAGGCCGCGACGATAAACACCACCATGCCTGCCTTGGCCAGCACGGTCAGTTGGCGGTCGGTGCGCGGGGTGTTCCAGGTGGCCAGGTCGTTGGCGAATTGGGTGCCGCAGACCTGCACGCAACCGTCGACGTGGCCGATGCTCGCGGCCAGCACGATGACGATGGCCAGGGCCAGCAGCCAGGGGCCGCCGATGTCGAACAGTGAGAGGAACCAGCCTTGCTGCGGGTGGGCCTGGACGTTGGGGTCCTGGCTGATGGCGGCGGCGAACAGCATGAGGATGCCGTAGAAACCACCGACCAGCAGCATGGTGTAGAGCGTGCCTTTTTTCACCGAGCGTACGCCGCTGGCGGTGTAGATGCGCTGGAAGCTCATCGGCCAGCACATTGAGCCGATCACGCCGGTGAAGATCAGGCTGAACATGTACATCGGGCCATAGCCGGTGCCGGCGCCGCCGGGGATCAGCAGCATTTTCTCCGGCAGGTGCGACAGGTTGGTGAACGCTGCCTGGTGGCCGAACAGCAGGAACACGCAGACCCCGGCGCAGACGACGTAGGCGATCAAACCCTGGTACATGTCGGTCATGATCAACCCGCGCATGCCCATGCTCACGGTCCAGTATTGGCGGATCAGCACCACGGCCACGCCGGCGAACAGGCAGGCGGTAACGCCCCAACGGCCGAAGCTGGCGAACTGGAACAGCATTGCCAACGCCTGGATGCCCATCACCACCCACGGGAACACCGAGATGATGCCGATGATCGAGGCCACGCGTTTGACCACCGGGCTGTTGAAGCGCATGCCGAGCAGGTCGGGCTGGGTACGCAGGTTGAAGCGTTTGCCCCAGGTCCAGGCGCGGCGGGCCATCAGGTACATGGCGGTGACGCCGAGGGTCGAATAGACCATGCCGTAGAACCCTAACGCGCCGCCGACGCTCAGGGCGAAAAACGCGGTGAAGGTCGAGCCCGGCCACCAGGAGTTGGTGTAACACATGGCGATGTACCACGGCCCGTAGGAACGTCCGCCTACGGCATAGTCGGAAAAGCTGGTGCTCTCGCGGTTGGTTGCATAGAGCACGGCGATCATCCCGGCCAGGAACAGCCCGATCACGCCGAAGGTAATAAACAGATGGGCATCGCTGCTGGTGCTGATCATCACACGCCCTCCTCGTCAGGAATCTCACCGGCCTTGAGCTCGACGACATACAGCGCCCACACCCCGAGGGCGGCGAGCACGGCGATGGCGATCCAGTAGAAGATCGGCAACGGAATGCCCAGGACCAAGGCGGCGCTGCCGCTGACGCTCAAATAGAACGGCGGGAACAGCGCAAGCATCAACAACAGGAAGAAGTAGGCGCCGAAGATCTGGTTTCTCAGGCGTGCGGGTGGCGCAGTATCGGACTTCATGACGGTGGCTCCTTGAATTTCTGGATCGGTTTGTTATGTGATCAATCAAAAATCAAGCAGTGAAACGTCGGCGCAAACGGGCGCCAAAGGTGTTGCCGGTGATTCGTCGTTATTGTGCTGGCGCAGGTTCAGGCCTGTCTTAGCCAGGTTTCCCATTGCGAATCGTTGATCACGCTGCGCGCGCGCATGTGCTTCCAGGCACCGTATTTGTAAAAATCGAAATCCAGTTGCGACACCGCGTGCTGGACCATCGCCCAGGTCGACCATTTGATGTCCGCCAGCGCTTTGTGCAGCTTGATCCGCGCCAGGCGTTGCGGCGTGACCTGGCCGAAGTAGTCCTCGATCAGCGCCAGCTCCATGTCGTCGGTGAAGAACATCTCGCCGAACCACAGCGCCAGCTCGTAATGCCGGTCGTTGTTGGAGGCATACTCAAAGTCCACCAGGCGAATTTGCCGCCGGTCATTGAGCATGAAGTTGCCCGCCAGGGTGTCGTTCATGCACGGCGCCAGGTCGATGCCGGACGCTTGCAACGCGCCGCGTGCACGGTCGCACTGACGGCGCAGCCAGGCGTCATCGGCGGGTGTGCAACCGTGCAGCTCTTCGACTTGACGCTGGTGCTCGGCGATCATGTCGAACACGGTTTTGGTCTGGCACAACGGCGATTGGTCGTTGAAGGCTTTCAGCGCGTGCAGGGCGTTGTGGCGCACGTCGCGGTCGAGAAAATCCTGGTTTGAGGAAGCGCGCCAGCCTTCCATAAACTCGAAAACTTCGACGCCGAACTCTTCCAGAAACGCGAACACCGGCGCGCCGTAGCCGGTTTGCGCAGCCTTGACGCTGGCATCATGGGCGGTTCGCCGGTCGATAAACATTTCAGTGCCCGCGCCCGGCACTTTGAAAAAATACGCCGTGTCGAGTCCGCTGACTTCCACGCGCCAGTTGGTGTTGGAAATCCCGCCGCTGACCGGCTCGTAGCGAATGCCCGAACCGCCCCAACCGGGCACACCGCGCACTGCCGCCTCCAGCTGGCACTCCTGGGGTGTACACCCCTCGCCCATGGTTTTCATGCCTGCCCCTCCTGCACCTGACGTAGCCAACTTTCAAATCGCGGGTCTTGCAGACTTTGCCGGCAGCGCAGCAAGGTCCATTGCCCGACCTTGGAAAACTCCAGGGGCCGCGCCGATGTCGCGCCGACCCACAGCCCCCACAAGGTCCAATACCAATCGTTGATCAGCCCGTAGAGACGGCAGCGCGCGTAATCGCTTTCGCGGCACTCGCCGGCCCACGCCTGGATGCCTGCGCGCCACTGGCTTTCGAAGGCGTACAACTCGTTGAGGCTGACCGCCACGTCGTACCAAGGGTCAAAACAGCCACCGTAGTCGAAGTCGATCAATTGCAGCGCGCCGCCAGGGCCGATCATCACGTTGCTTGCCACACCGTCCCCGTGCAGCGGCACCGAGGCGGCGGGGTTGAATTGCAGCGCGGTCCACGCCAGATCAATGCAAGTCTCGATCCAGGCGTGGTCAGCGGGCAGCGCCACGCCATCGCGGGCGCAGAGTTCACGCAGGTGCCGAATATCCTGCAGTGGCGAGCGGTTGAAGCCCGGTGAAGTGCCGACGTGCAACTGGCGCTTCAACGCCCATAGCGCTTGCAGCCGCTCAGGTTGCATCAACTCATCCAGCCGAGCCCAGCGCCATTCGGTGGCGGGCAAGGCGTCCAGCAGTAAAACCCCGGCGGCGGCGTCTACCAGGCGTACGCCGGGGGTCACATCGCAATCAGCCGCCATCTGGGTGGCGCGGCCGGTGCGCTCGATATCGATCAGTGCGCGCATGTCGTCATGCAGCACTTTGGCGTAGCACTGGCCCCACGGCGCACTGAGGTGAAAGCCGGTCCACTCGGTGGCCAGGCGCACTGGCGAGGCGATGCCTGCCGTGCCGTCTTCCACCACCACATGGGCAGACAAACCGGAGGATTCCAGCGCGCTCATCAGCCGCGACAGTGCTTGCGTTCGATTCGACATGGCGCCACTCACCGGTAAGCGTTCGGGGTTGTACACGCGCAATGCAGCAGCGCGGTCAGCATGTGCAAGCCGGTGCGCATGTCTTTGTCATGGGTCAGCTCCGCTTCGTTATGCGACACGCCATTGCTGCTCGGGATGAACAGCAGGCACGCCGGGTAGTGGCGGCCCAGGCTGATGGCATCGTGGCCGGACACGGTCACGCTGTTGCCAACCGCCAGGCCCAATTGCTGCCCAACGCTGTAGGCCAATTCGGCAAAACCATGATGCAGGGCGATGGGCGCGCGCAGGGCACGGCTTTCCACCTCGTAGGAGGTCGACGTTGAGGCGGCCACAGCCTTGAGGCGCGAGGTCAGCCGCTCGCCGGCAATCGCCAGTAATGCGGTGTCAGGCGAGCGGAACTCCACATGCAGGGTGACGCGCGATGGCACCACATTGGGGGAGTTGGGGTAAATCTCCAGGCGCCCCACCGAGCTATGAAAGCTCGGCCCTTGTACGTCCGCTTCTGCACGGACGGCGGTGATGGCGTGGGCCGCCGCGAGCAAGGCGTCTTTACGCGCCGCCATGGGCGTGGGCCCGGTGTGGTTCTGTTCACCGTCAAAACGAATGCGCTGCTTCAGCGCGGCCCAGGTTTCACGAACAACGCCGATGTCGAGGTGATTGCTTTCAAGGCCATCACTTTGCTCGACGTGAATTTCCACATAACCCGCCACGTCCAGATCGATCAGAGCGTCACCCAGATAGCCGATGGCACTCAGCGCATCCTTGAGGCGGATGCCATCGCCGTCACGGCATTCCCAAGCCTCTTCCAGCGACAGATCGCCGGTAAACACGCTGCTGCCGATCAAGCTGGGCTGAAAGCGTGCGCCTTCCTCGTTGGTCCAGCTCACCACCGCCAGGTTGCACGCGGGCGTTTCGCCGCGTTCGCGCAGTTGCCGCGCCAGGCTGGCGATGGCCACCGCACCGGCGAGCACCCCATAGATGCCGTCGAAACGCCCGGCACTGGGCTGGCTGTCAAGATGTGAGCCGCACACCACGTAAGGCGCACCGGGGGTAAAGGTGATCAGGCCAAACAGGTTGCCGATGGCGTCCACCCGCACTTCAAAACCGCGTTCGCTCAGCCAGGCACTGAACAGGTCGCGCACGGCACCGTCTTCGGCCGACGCGGCCAGGCGGTGCAACCCACCGGCCGGCGTCGCGCCTATGGCGGAGCTGTCACGAAACAGCGCCTCGAACGCATCAAGATCGGCCGCGCTCGGCGACAGCCACTCAGGGGTAAAGGATGTCGACATGGGCGTGCTCCAGGCAGGTCGTAAACTCGGCCGACGGCGGGCGATTGGTGACCAGGGTAGTGATGGCGCTGAAGGGCAGCGTGTTGATAAACGTGCGATGGCCGAACTTGGCGTCGTCGGCCAGGATCACGCTGCGCAGGCTGTGTTTGGTCAGGGCCCGGCGCAACAGCGCCTCGGGTTCCTGGTAGTCCATGAAACCCAACTCCAGGTCCACCGCGCCGATGCCCATGAAGGCGATGTCGTAATGAAACTGCCGGACAAACTCCAGGGTATGGGCGCCGATCAGCGCATTGTCATTGCGGCGCACATCGCCGGGCACAACCAGCACCTGGTTGCTGCTGTGCTGGGTGATCAACTGGGCGATGTCCAGCGAGTTGGTGATGATGCGCAGCTGGCTGAAACCAATCAGTTGCTGCGCCAGCGCCAGGGTGGACGTGCCGGTGTCGAGAAACAGCACCATGCCTTCACTCACCAGTTTTGCCGCACAGGCGGCCATACGGGTCTTGGCCTGGGCCTTGATGCGGGTGCGCACTTGCAGCGGTTGTTCTTCGTTGAGCTTGGGCAGAATTGCGCCGCCGTGGATGCGCCGTAACTTGCCGGCTTCTTCCAGGTACTTGAAGTCGCGGCGGATGGTCTCTTCAGAGACAAACAGCGCCTGCGCCAGGTCCGAGGCTTTGACGCGCTGGTGTTGAGTGAGCAGGAGCATGATTTCATCGAGACGCGGCTGATTGAGCATAAAGAGTGCATTCCAAGGCAAGTTCAGGCGGGCAGTATCGCGCGCTTTGCGCCCACGACAGAACGCGGCACACACCGGTTCGGCAGCAGGTAAAAAGCGGCAGACGGCCATTGATCGGGTCACGGGTACCTCTCACTCATCAGGTGTGAAAGGGCAGAGAACAACACAAGGCGTTTATCCCGGGCCGGCTTCTATCGAGCCGGCTCCGCGGTGCAATCTGTCAGGGCTTGAGCATCGGGGGCAGGTGCTGATCCCACGGCGCTATGGCTTCCACGGCGGCGCAGAATTGCAGCACCTGGGCGTCGGCAAAGCGTGGGCCGACGACCTGCAAGCCAATCGGCAAACCGCTCGGGCTGAAGCCACACGGCAGGCTCGCGGCGGGGTTGCCGGTGATGTTGAACGGGTAAGTGAACGGCGTCCAACGCGCCCAGGGTACAGCGCCCTCTTCTCCCGGCCAGCCTTCGGGGGCGACCCGGTCGGCGGCGAAGGGCAGGATCGGCAGGGTTGGCATCAGCAGCACGTCGTAATCGGCAAACAGTGCATGCACGTGATTGGCGAACTGCGCACGCTGTTGCACGGCCTTGAGGTAGGCGCCGAGGTCGTAGTCAGCAGAGCGTTTGATCAGCGCGGCAAAGCCCGGGTCCAGTTCATCGAGGCGATCAGCCAGGGATTTGCCGTACGCGATGCCACGGCCACCGACCCACAAGGTTTCAAAGGTGGAGAGCGGGTCTTGCCAGTCCAGGCTTAGCGTGGTGACCGTCACCGGCAACCGTTCTGCCAGGTGATAGACGGCAGCTTCAACGGTGGCGCTGATGATCGGGTCTACCGGGGTGTTGAACAGTGTCGGGCAGTAGGCAACCCGCAGCGGCCCGAGTGGCTGATCGCAGCGTGCCAGGCAGGATTCGGTGAGTGCGGGCAGCGCCTGATGGTCCAGTGGATCGGGCCCGGAAAGGATGTCGAACAGCAAGGCACTGTCGCGCACGGTGCGGGTAATTGGCCCCGCATGGCTGAGCATTTCGGTGGCCGACCACGGCCAGGTCGGAATACGCCCCAGCGAACCCTTCATCGCGAAAGCCCCACAGAACGCCGCCGGAATACGCACCGAACCACCGCCATCAGAGCCCAGCGTGCCGGGCACCATGCGCGCCGCCACGGCAATCGCGGAACCAGAGCTGGAACCGCCGCTGGTCAGCTGCGGGTTCCACGGGTTACGGCCATTGCCGAAGACGCGCGAGGTGCTGGCGCCGGTCCAGCCGAATTCGGTGGTGGCGGTCTTGCCGAGGATAATTGCGCCGGCCTCTTTCAGGCGGCGAATGATCGGCGCGTCCTGAACAGGCACATGGTCCAGGCCGGTCAGTGAACCGCGCGTGGTGCGCAGGCCAGCCGTGGAAAACAGGTCTTTGATGCCGAACGGTACGCCATGCAACGGCCCGCGCCACTGCCCTGCTCTGGCTTCTTCAGCCAACACGCAGGCCTGCTGCAGCGCCGACTCGGCGTACACGTCACCGAAAGCATTCAATGTGGGATTGTGGGTTTCAATCGCAAGCAGGCTGTGCTCGACCAGTTGCACCGGGGACAGCACGCCCAGGCGGATGGCCTCGGCAGCGTCGGTCACGCCTGGCAGGGTGGACATCGAAGGGTCGGCGTTCATTGAGTATCCTGGGCCATCTGCGAAAGGGACCGGTGGTGACGTCAATAAACGCCTCGACAGGTGAGCCTGTCAAGTTGGATTTGTTGGTTATGTGGTTTTTGTGTGTTTTACCCTCAAGTCCACGCGACTACCAACAACCCCGCCCCCAGCACCAGGCACAATGGCGAGTAAAACCAGGTGTCCAGACGCGCAAACCGCGACCCGTAGACCTTCTTGAAAAACCCCACCAATTCCGAATCCCCGATCGCCCGTGCAAACATCACCAGGGCAATCGCGCTGATGCCCCATTGCAGGGCGCCATGGGACACCGGCGAGAAATACAGCCCGGCCCGCAAGCACACGAGCAACGCAATGGCCACCAACCCCATCGCCACCAGAAAGGTACCCAGCGCCGAGGGTTTGAAGGCTGGCCGTGGCCCCCGGGCGAATTCGCCGGGCAACTCGGGGATGGCGGCGAGGCTGCCCAACTTGCCGCCGGCCGCCCAGTACAAATGCACCATGCTGATGCAGGTAAACACCCCGACAATCCATCGCGCGATGACAAAGCTCATGACTGACGCTCCCTGAAATGTGCGAATGAGGATAGTCGCCCTGAGATTTTTTGTAGGCATTTCGTCGGCGGCTGATGGTAAAGTGCCGCCCCATGAAAATCGCCCGTGCCGACCGCTCGCTCATTGCCTGGATGCTCTACTGCTGCGTCCTGTTCAATGTGTTCGCGTGCAGCATTGGCCACGGGCAGATGCTGGGGATGCAGCTCAACGGCATCGGCGGTCAGTTCTGTACCGTAGACCCGCGCACCCAGGCGCCCGCCTCGACCACGACCACCGATGAGAACCTGCCAACACTGGCCAAGGCCTTCGGTTGCCCGCTGTGTTCCACCGGCGGCATGGGCCCGGCGCTCAGTTCCAGCCTGAACGTGGCGGTGCTGCCCCAACCCCACGCACCGCCGCCAGCGGTGGTGCTTGCCGCTGACATCCCTGCCCGTTTCACCTGGCCCACGGCCAACCCGCGCGCGCCTCCTGTTTTCGCCTGATCCCTTCGCTGTCTGATCTGCACCCGTCAACGCGCCCAATCGGGAATGCGCACGGCTGTGCGTTGTTTCGAGCCAAGTTTTTCAGGATTCAACCATGAAACATTTACCCTTGTTGGCGGGCCTGTTCGGCTGCCTGCCCCACTGCGCCTGGTCGATCGAGCTGGCCCCCACCACCATTGATGGCGAGCAAACGGCTGAGCCCGGGCTGGCCCTGGACCAATCCAGCGGCATGGCGTCGCGCCTGGGCCTGAGCGTGCGGGAAACCCCGGCGTCAGTGGCCATCGCCACGCGAGACGACATTGAGCGCCATGGCGCCAAAACCTTTCGCGATGCGGCCAACACCCTGCCCGGCGTGAATGCCAGCGCACCGCCGGGGTTCGGCGGTTTCGTGTCGTATCGCGGTTTTACCAGCAGCCAGATCACGCAAATGTTCAACGGCATCAACGTCGCCACCGGCCTGGCGCGGCCGGTGGACGCGTGGATCTATGACCGGGTCGAACTGGTCGGCGGCTCCTCCTCCTTGATCAACGGCGCGGGTTCGGTGGGCGGCTCGCTGAACTACGTGACCAAACTGGCCACCCGCGAGGAACAGGCCGCCGAAGGCCAACTCACGTATGGCAGCTACGACACGGCAGGCATGGCCTTTGGCCTGAACCATGCGCTGACCGAGCCCGGTGCCGAGGTGCAGCATTACGCACGCCTGGATGTGAGCCGCAACACGAATCACAGCTATATCGACCGCGATCAGCGCGATGCCTGGAGCGTGGCGTTTTCCCTGCTCAGCGACCTGACGCCAAACCTGTCCCACACCCTGGCGCTGGAATATCAGGATGAACACGAAGACAGCCCTTATTGGGGCACTCCTGTGCTCAACCCCAAGGCCGGCGAATTGAAAATCGACAGACACAACCGCTTCAACAACTACAACGTCGCCGATGGCCGTTACGAACAGCGCACGCTCTGGGCGCGCTCGATCATCGACTACCGGATCAACGACAGCACTACGCTGAAAAACACGCTGTATCACCTGGACAGCCAGCGCGACTATCGCAACCTGGAAACCTACCAGTACAACGCCGACAACAGCGCGGTGAACCGCTCTACCGCTTATCAAGTGCGCCATCAGGGCGAGCAGAACGGCAACCAGTTCGAGTTGCGCCATGACGACCGTCTGTTCGGCCTCTCAACCACGTGGTCCGGCGGGTTTGAGTACAAGGTCAACAGCACCACCAACAACCCGCTGAATGTGCCGGGCAACAGCACGGTGAATCCAGATAACTATGATCCCGGGCACTTCTATGACATTCCCGGAACCAAGCCGGGCTTCGTCAAGGACAAGACCAACGCAGTCACCACCCGGGCACTCTTTGTGGAAAACCGTCTGGGCCTGACCGATAAACTGTCTTTGCTGACCGGCTTGCGCTACGACGCCATCGACCTGGATGTGACCAACCACCGCGTGGTCACGGCCACCAACCCACGGCACTTCAAGCGCAGCTGGGAGCCTGTCACGGGGCGCGTGGGCCTGACCTACCAGTTCATTCCATCAGCCAATGTGTATGTGCAATACAGCACCGCCGCCGAGCAGCCGTCGACCACGACGCAGGCATTTGACGTGTCGACCGGCAAACAGTGGGAAGTCGGCAGCAAATTCGACTACCTGGACGGTCGCGGTTCGGCCACCGTCGCCGCCTACAAGATCGAGCGCAAGGACTTTGCCGTCACCGACCCGCTGGACCCGAACAACAGCATTCCGGTGGGTGCCCAGACGTCCAAAGGCATCGAACTAGCCAGTTCATTGCGCATCACCCCAAGGTTGCTGGCCGAAGGCAACTTCGCCTGGGTGGATGCCGAGTACGACGACTTCAACGAGAAAATTGCCAGTGGCGCCGTGGTCTCCCGCAAGGGCAATACGCCGACCAACGTGCCCAAACGCGTGGGCAACCTGTGGCTGACGTATGACTTTGCCGAGGACTGGCAAGGGGGTGTGGATGCACGGTATGTGGCGCAGGTGTATGCGGACAACGCCAACACCCAGACGGTGCCGGCCTATACGCTGTTCGGGACATTCCTGCGGTACAAGGTGGATTCGCACACCTCGGTCACCGGCCGGGTGCGCAATTTGACGAATGAGGTGTATGCCGAGTTTGCGCATGTGTCGCCGGCGTATTACCTGGGGTCGCCGAGGACGTTTGAGGTGGCTGTTCAGACTAAATTCTAAAATGTAAAACACGGTCAGTGTGGGAGCCGGGCTTGCCCGCGATAGCGGTGTGTCAGGCGAGCGATTTGCTGGCTGGCTTACCGCTATCGCAGGCAAGCCAGCTCCCACATTGGGTTCTCCATTCGGCAGAAATACCGTGGTTATTTCAGGCTCGCCTCAACCTTCTGCGCCACATCTTCCGTCAACCACGCCTTCCACACCTCCGGATGCTCTTTGAGAAACGCCTGAGCCACATCCCGTGGTGGCGTATGGTTTTCACTCATCGCCGCCAAGGCTTTATTCAGCGGTTCGATAGGAAACTGAACCTTGGTAAAAAACGCGGCAATCTGCGGATGTTCCTGCTGGAACGGCGTCGACACACCAATGCTCAACTTGGACGCCAACGAGCGTGTCGGTCTGGGGTTGGGGTTGTCTGCATCGGTCAGCGTCTTCCAGGCATCCGCATCAAACGGCGGTTCTTCCAGCTGGATCAGCTTGTAACGCCCCATCAGCGGCGTCGGCGACCAATAGTAGAACAGCACCGGCTTGCCACGGCGGATTGACGAGGCGATCTCGGCATCCAGCGCCGCGCCCGAGCCACTGCGAAAATTCACATAGCTGTCGTTCAAGCCATACGCCTTGAGCTTCTGCGCGTTAACCACTTCCGAGGTCCAGCCGATCGGGCTGTTGAGAAAGCGCCCCTTGCCGGGCGACTCCGGGTCTTTGAACACGTCCTTGTAGCGCGCCAGGTCCTGCACCGTCTTGAGGTCCGGCGCCAAGGGTTTGAGGCCCTTGGACGGGTCGCCCTTGACCACGTATTCCGGCACCCACCAGCCTTCGGTTGCGCCTTTGACCGTATCGCCCAGGCCCAGCACTTTGCCTTCGGCTTCGGCCTTGATCCACACCGGGCTGCGGCCGGCCCATTCTTCGCCGATCACCTGGATGTCATTTTTCGCCAGCGCGGTTTCCAGGGTAATGGTGGTGCCGGGCAAGGTGTCGGTGGGCAAATCGTAGCCCTTCTCGACGATAAAACGCAGCACTTCGGTAATCAGGCTGCCGCTTTCCCAGTTCAGGTCGGCAAAGTGCACCGGCGCCTGGGCGGCGGACACCGGCAACGAAGCCACTGACAAACTCAAGCTCGTCAGGGACGCAGCCAACAGGGATCTCAATCCTTTCATGCTTTTGCACCTCGCGTGTTCGCAGCAATAGCGGAGGGCTTTGCTGCTTATGCGCGAAGCCTCTGAATAGTTAAGTCAACTCAACTGTAGTAGAGGTTCCGGGAGAGAACGCAGGCACGCGGTGTTTATGAGTTACTCGCTGGCCTTGAAGGTCACCAATTCACCCTTGCGCCACTTGGCGGCTTTGCCGGTGACGGCTTTGAGGGTTTTGGTCAAGCCTTCCTGCAATTGTTCATGGGCGGCAAACACCAGCATCACGCTGTGGCCTTCCTTGAACACAATGCCCTGGCCTTCGGCTGAAGAAACAAAGGCGTAATCGCCCAGGCCATACACCGTCAACTTGATATCGCGGAACTTCAACTCGAACTTGCCGCCTTCACGACTGGGCAACACGGCGGCACGAAAATGGTCGCCCACCTTGAGCTCCAGGCGTGGCTTGTCGTCCACCACCAGCGCCGTTTCGGTGTCGATTTCGGCGATGTAGATGCCTTCCGGCGTCTGCTCAGTGATGTAAACAAAACGGGATTGAAACTGCTTGACCAACTTTGCGCGCAAATCACCCAGCACGAACAATGCGTGCATATCCAGATTACTGACTGCCAAGGAAACGCCCCCACATCAAAAAGAGTGCTGACCACCTGAGCGGGCAGCACAAAAAAACGGCCCGCAGGCACGATCACACAACACATGCTTTAAAAAACTGAAGAAGATCCCATTGCTGCACCGTAAGACTAGTACAGCCGTGCACGATATCGGCATCATAGGAGATCACAGGTTCTGCGGCCCGAGAATACGAGCCGACCCGCTTCAGAGAATAACCCCATTAAAAACGCAGTTTCCGACAACCATCACATCACAAAATACTTGGCATGGAACCAAGCATGGACTGCCGACGACAATACTAAAACAGCAACACGGGTCAAAACCACCCGAAACGCTGGGGTGACTCAACACGATCGATCGACAGGAGCTGACCATGCAACCACGTCAACACGCCGCCATGTCTTCGCGCACTCGTTCATCCTGTCAAGACGAGCGCCAATACT
The DNA here is from genome assembly GCF_002022275.1 of Pseudomonas fluorescens. Lineage (GTDB taxonomy): Bacteria > Pseudomonadota > Gammaproteobacteria > Pseudomonadales > Pseudomonadaceae > Aquipseudomonas > Aquipseudomonas fluorescens_AJ. Next base: position 54,004 of record NZ_MSDF01000040.1, on the reverse strand, counting down.
ACTGCCTGGAAAGCACCAGCGGGTACTCCAATTCCGTTCTTTACCAAGTTGTACCTGCCGGACGCAATTTCTTTCATATTCTGGAAGTGACCAGCGGCAGGATCAAAGGCTTTCGCAGCAACCACATTCAGGCCTGCGCACTGGCCAAAGAACTGGAAGCCAACCTGCACGCCCTGCACGGTGGAATCGTTTCGTCACCTGGCTGACTTTACCGCGCCGCCGTCGCCCAACAACTGCCATACTGACCCGTCCATTGGAATTTGCCCCTTGGGGTCTGGTTTCATCAGTGCAGTTACCTTGAAGGGAAGGCTATACGTGACGGAATTTGATATTGGCGAATTTTTCATCCATGGCGATGCCAGGGAAGTAGACGGTGAGTTTCAAGCGGTCATCATCATGCGGGCCAAACCACCGCTGACCAAGGTGACTACGCACCAGGTCGAAAAAGATCGCTGGTTCAAGACGGTCGACGCTGCCGCCATTGCCGCAAACGACGCGGCAAAGGCTCTGAAATCCGCCGTGGATTCAGGTGCACTCAATTCCTGACAATCCGATAGAACTCTGCCGCGCGCCAACCCTCACATGCACAACGACCATCACTTTGCATGGAGAATGATCTATGGACGCGCCTATCCCCACCCTTGAAACCCTGTTTGAACAGCTGGGCCTGGACTCTACCCCCGAGGCCATCGACGCCTTCATCGTTGCGCACCCGCTGCCTGAAGCCGTCAAGTTGATCGACGCACCGTTCTGGACGCCACAACAGGCACAGTTTCTAAAGGAAGAATTGCGCGATGACGCCGATTGGGCGATCCCGGTAGACGAACTGAATCAGCGTCTGCATCAATCACACTGACGCACTTCAATGCAGGCTGTCTGACTGTTCAAGCTGCATCAGTGATTGCCAGGCAGCCCTGCATTCTTCCGCTTCATCGCGACTGGCGAATGCCGTGCCGCGCTGCTCACCATTGAGCAGCACCACCCAACAGGCTTTTTGACCCAGCGCACGCAGGGTTTCAGGCACGCCGCTGCCGATCATCACGGCGACATCGACTTTGTTTTGCATGGTCCTTCTCCACAGCATTAGTTAGCTTGCTAACAATGTTGACCATGCTACGATTTTCTTCCAGTTGGAAAAAGCTATCTGCGGAATAGCTCCATTGCATAAACAGCAACAATCCCTAACGCCCTGCCTTCGCACTTTCCGGTTTATAGCCCAGGCGCAACCCGCCCCAATGGCGGCCGTTGACCATGATCGGCACTGACAAATCGTGCATAAGTTCGCCCGTATCGCGGGTGTAGGTCTGCAACAGCACCGCTTGCTGATGGCTGCCGCAGCGAATACCTGTGCGGTCTTCGAACTTGCGCTTGGTGCGGTTTTGCACGGCGTCGACCTGAGCGTCCCCGGTCAGGGCGTGTGAAAACGCTTTGTTATGAGTCGGAACATACCCTTGAGGTGTGCAGGCAATGGCAAACACCAACCCTTCATGGCGCGGCAGCAGCGCTTCCTGGATCGCCGGCAACACCTGATCGGTGTAGCCATCGAAACGCGTGTGGTATTTGCTCGGGCTCGTATTTGGAATGGGCGTGTAGCTGCGGTCAAACAGGTCGACCGCGCTGATACGGCTTTGCAATACATCCGCCTCAAACTGTTCGGCAATGCGTTTGGCGCCTTCGCGGGCCAGGTCGTAGATGCGCTGGTGATAGTCATCCAGCCCGACTTCCGCCAGGCGCTCACTGATGGTTTCCGCCTGCCCTTCCATTTGCACGGCCACCTCCGCCAGTTGGCGCGTCTGCTGGTCGCTCACCGACAAATCGCTGCGCATCTGCTCCACTGCATGAAACAGGCTGTCGAGCTGCGCACGGTTGGTGTCGGTGCCTTGGGCAATTGCATTGACCTGGCCCTCCACATCCGCCGCCAGGCTGGCGATGCTCTCCAGGTGTTCGCCAGCCTGCTCAACCTGCTCGACGCCGACATGAAGGTCTGTCGACAGATGACGAATCTGTTCCACCACCTGGGCGGTGCGCTGCTGGATATCGGCAACCATCACCCCGACTTCATCCGTGGCCGTGGCCGTACGCCCGGCCAGGCCGCGGACTTCATCGGCAACCACCGCAAACCCGCGCCCGTGCTCACCGGCGCGCGCCGCTTCAATGGCGGCGTTCAACGCCAGTAGGTTGGTCTGGCTGGCAATCGACTGAATCACCAGGGTGACACGCTGGATCTCCTCACTGCGCTGGCTCAACGCCTCGATCAGCTCGCGGCTGGCGTTCGCGCGCTGGCTGAGCTGATGCATACGCGTAATCGACTGAACCAGCACTTCACGCCCTTCGGTGCTGCGCTGATGGGCCTGGCTGGCCGAGCCCAAGGCCTGGCGGCTGAGTTGAGAAGTGACTTGCTCGGTGCCGATCATCACCTCGGCGCTGCTGACGATCTGCTTGGCCGCGCTCAATTGCGACTGCAGGCGTGCGGCCAGTTGCTTGACCGAATAGGCCACGCCGGCAGCGGACAGTGCGTTATGACTGGTGGTATAGGAAAGGTCGCGGGTCAATTCGCCCATCGGATCGGCGGCCTGGGAGGGCACACTGCGTGGCGTTCGCGCTTTCAGGGATGGCAGCCAGATCACCAGCAAGGTGATTGGCAGGCAAACGTAGAGCGGCAAGCCGGCAAACGCCAGGCCCGGCAGTACCAGCATCAGGGCGATGCTCTGCAAGAGCGGCGTCAGCCAGCCGGGCAGCGCACGCGCCACCGTTTGCGGTGGCACTGCTGCGCCCATCAGAGATCCGTCTCCAGCCATCGTTGTTACCCCACTGCTTGTCGTTATTGTTTCTGCATTAGACGCCACTATCGGGCCATTATCCATGGGCCTTTGGTGGGGTGGCTTGCAGCAGATCAATAGACGTGGGTGTAACCGGTATTTCCGGGCGCCGCCGCTGCGGCGCCCACACTCAAGGCATCAGGCCTGGCGCTGGTGCTTGTCGATTTGCTCGTGGCGCTCTTGCGCTTCGATGCAGTATTTGGTGGTCGGGCTGATCAGCAGGCGCTTGAGGCCGATGGCCTCGCCGCTGTCATCACACCAGCCAAAGGAATCTTCCTTGATACGTTCCAGAGCACGCTCAAGTTGCGGCAGCATGCGCTGGTCGCGGTCGATGGCATTCACCAGCCAGGTGCGCTCTTCTTCAACGGAAGCAGCGTCAGCCGGGTCGGCCGGGGTGTCCAGGCTTTCAATGGCGATGCGGTTCTGCTCAATGCGCTCGTGGTGTTCCACTTTCATGTCTTGCAGCAGCTGCTCGAAAAAAGCGTGCTGTTCGGCATTCATGTAGTCATCCGCCGGCATGGCCAGCAACTTTTCCTTTGTCATTGATTTCTCTATAAAAAATACGTGCATTAAGGCGAATAAGGGAGCGTTCCGGCCGACCTTTGCAGGTCTCGGAAAGGCGCCATCCATTCCAAGCGCCACCCGGCACTCAATTTACGAGGGGCGGCAGTCTAAGGCCGACTTGAGGGCGCAGCAACTGAAAAGACAGGCAATTTTTCCGAGATAACCCCCAAAAGCACCAGGACGGGCTCGGCGAATGGTCATCGGAGTGCGTTTATAGCAAGAAATTCAGTGTTGTGGAGCTATATAGAAGACAAACGGTTAGAACGGCCTGATAAAGATCAAGTGTGGGAGCCGGGCTTGCCCGCGATGCAGGCGACTCGGTCCGTCAGGGCTACCGAGTTGATGCAATCGCAGGCAAGCCAGCTCCCACAGTTGATTGGTGTCTGTCGCAAGACAATCTCAGCGTTTGAGCTTGCGCTTGTTGCGGTACTGGTCGATCACCACGGCAATCACAATGATCAAGCCTTTGATAATGTCCTGGATGTAGGCATCCACCCCGACAAAGGTAAACCCGCTGGCCATCACGCCGAGGATCAGCGCGCCGATCACCGTGCCGGTAATGCGCCCTACCCCGCCCGCCAGGCTGGTGCCGCCGATCACTGCGGCAGCAATCGCATCCAGCTCATACGACATGCCCATGCCGGCCTGGCCGGTCGCGGCACGTGCCGAGGCCACCACACCGGCCAGTCCTGCCAACAGGCCTGCAATGCTGTAGACAATGATCAGGTGGCGCTTGACGTTAATCCCCGAGGTGCGCGCCGCCTGCATGTTGCCGCCGATGGCGTAGGTGTACTTGCCGTATTTGGTGTAACGCAGGGCGATATGGAAGATCACCGCCACCACCAGGAAGATGATCACCGGCATCGCGCCATGGCCGATCGCCGTGTACGAGTCCGACAGCATGCTCACCGGCTGGCCTTCGGTGTAGTACCGCGCCAGGCCACGGGCCGAGACCATCATGCCCAGGGTCGCGATAAACGGCGGAATGCCGGTGACCGCAATGATACTTCCGTTGATTGCCCCCGCCAGCAGTCCCACCCCAAGCCCCATGGCCACCGGGATCCACACCGGCAAGTCGGTCAGGCTCGGGAACACTGCGCGGGAAAAGTCCGAGGTTTGCGCCAAACTGGCGGCGATCATCGCCGACAGCGCCAGCACCGAGCCGGAAGACAAGTCGATCCCCGTGGTGATGATCACCTGGGTCACGCCAATCGCCAGCAGGCCAATGATCGACACTTGCAGAATCATCAGCACCAAACGCTGGGAGTTCAGCAGGAAACTCTGGTCACGCACGATCCAGCCGAACAGTTCAAACACCAGGCCGATGCCGATCAGCACCAGAAAGATGCTCAGCTCGGTCGGCAAGCGACGCCGGTGCTTGACCGGTGCCGTGGCAGGCTTGTTGTCTGTTATTGCGTTCATAGCCAATCACCTTCTTATTCTGGAGTCAGTGGACTGCGGTCATACCGGAAGCCAGCTGCATGACTTTTTCCTGGGTCGCCTCGCTGCGGTCCAGGGTGCCCATCAGGTCGCCTTCGTGCATCACCATCACCCGGTCGCTCATGCCCAGTACCTCGGGCAGCTCGGAAGAAATCATGATCACGGCCATGCCTTCACTGGCGAGGAAGGAGATCAGACGGTAAATCTCGGCCTTGGCGCCGACGTCGATGCCACGGGTAGGTTCATCGAGAATCAGCAACCGTGGGTTGGTCATCAGCCAGCGCGCCAGCAAGGCTTTTTGCTGGTTACCGCCCGACAGCGTGTCGATGCATTGCTCAAGCGACGGGGTTTTCACCCGCAGCTTCTTGCACATGTCTTCACACAAGGCGCGCAAGGCCTTCTGCTGGATAAAACCATTGCCCGAATAGTGCGGCAGCACCGCCATTTCCATGTTTTCCAGCACCGACAGGCATGGAAACAGGCCGCTGAGCTTGCGGTCCTCGGTCAACAGCGCGAAGCCTTTCTCGATGGCCATGTGCGGGTCGGTGATGCGCACCGGCTTGCCGTCCAGGGTGATTTGCCCGCCGCTGCTTGGGGTAATGCCGAAAATGGTTTCCGCCACGTTAGTGCGGCCCGAGCCCATCAACCCGGCAATGCCGAGGATTTCACCGGCGTGCAGGTCAAACGACACGTCCTTGAACACGCCGTCCAGGCGCAGGTCACGCACCGTCAGCAACAGCTCGCCGATCGGCGTCTCGCGCACCGGGAACAACTGACTCAGCTCGCGGCCGACCATCATCGAGATCAGGCTGTCGCTGTTCATGCTGTCGGCGCGCTGCAGGCCGATGTAGTGGCCGTCACGGAACACCGCCACTTCATCGGCGATGGCAAACACTTCGTTCATTTTGTGGGTGATATAGACGATGCCTTTGCCCTGGGATTTCAGGTCGGCAATGATCGAAAACAGGTGGGCCACTTCTTTATCGGTAATGGCCGACGTCGGTTCATCCATGATCAGGATGTCGGAGTCGTAGGACACGGCCTTGGCAATCTCGACCATCTGCCGCTCGGCGATGCTCAGGTTGCCCACGTGTTCTTCAGGGTCCAGGTTGATGCGCAAGCGCGCCAGCAACTCGGCGGTGCAACGGTGCATTTCACGGTGGTTGACCATGTGCAGGCTGTTGAGCTGCTCACGGCCGATCCAGATGTTCTCGGCGATGCTCATGTGTGGCATCAGGTTGAGTTCCTGATGGATCATCGCGATCCCGGCTTTTTGTGCCGCCAGCGGTGTTTCAAACACGATCGGCTTGCCGCGCAGGCGGATTTCACCGGCGTCGGGCTGATAGATGCCGGCGATGATTTTCATCAAGGTCGACTTGCCTGCACCGTTCTCGCCCATCAGCGCCAGCACCGAGCCGGGGCGCACACGCAGTTGCACATCGGCCAGGGCCACGACGCCGGGAAAGCCTTTGCTGATGTTGACGATTTCCAGCAGGTAGGGTTCTTCCAACAGCGGGGGCTGGGTACCCGAAGGCTGCGAGACAGTCGCTTGAGCGAGCATAGAAAGGTACTCCATCTGCAGGGCGGCCGAGGCCGCCCTGCCGGCTTATTGTTGTTATGTCAGGGCTACTTGAACTTTGCGACGTTGTCCGGGGTGATCAGCTGGAACGGGATCACCTGGTTCTGCTCCACCGGCTCTTTCTTGGCCATCTTGCGTGCCGCTTCCACCGAACCGACGGCCTGGCCGTTGGCGTCCTGGAACGCCGATGCCGCCATGTCGCCCTTGGTGATCGCGTTCAAACCGTCCGGCGTGCCGTCAACACCCGCAATCAGTACGCCTTTCTTGCCCGCCGATTTGAGGGCCATGGATGCACCGATCGCCATTTCATCGTTGTTGGCGAGTACTGCATTGAAATCGCGGCCTTGAGTCAGCCAGTCGTTAACCAGGGTCATGCCCTTGTCACGCAGCCAGATCCCGGTCTGTTCCTGCTCGATCTTGATGCCCGGGTACTTGGCCAGCACTTCCTTCACGCCCTTGGTGCGGTTGGTGGTGGAGTTGTTCGCCAGGTCGCCCAGCAGAATCACGATATTGCCCTTGCCACCGAGTTTTTCGGCGATGTACTGCATTTGCAGGCGGCCGGCCTCGGTGTCGTCAGAGGTCACGGCGACCACATCCTTGGGCAAGTCTTTCTGATCCGGACGGCGGTTGACGAACACCAGCGGGATGCCCGCCTTGGTCGCCGCACTGATGATGTTCTTGGTCGAGGCGGTATCCACCGGGTTGACGATGATCGCGTCGACCTTCTGGCTGATGAAGTTTTCAACCTGGCTCAGTTGCTTGACCACATCGGCGCGGGCGTCTTCGAACTGCAGTTGCACGCCGTCACCCTTGGGATAGGACTTGGCTTGCTTGTCCATGTCTTCGCGCAAGTAAGTCAGGAAGGTGTCATCAAAGGCGGACATGCTCACGCCTACCTTGAGGTCGGCGGCAGAGGCAAAACCACTGGCCAGCATCATTGACAGGGCCAGCGCGGTAAAACGGATCGGGGTCTTCATGAACGGTCTGTCTCCACATTCTTGTTTGTTTTATTGGACGTAGCGTTTATCAGAGCGGGGCTTGCGAAGACGGCAGTCGAACAATCGGTGCACCTGGAATGCAGCAGACCAGCGCGCCTTTGTTTTCGACGAACAGCACATTAAGGAAGGAGAAATAAAACGGCCGGGCGCGGGGCAGACCGCGTGGCGTGTTGGCAGGGCGTAAAACTCGCAGTACAGCGTTAAAGATTTTCATCTGACGGTACCTGGTTGTTTTTGATCTTGTTTTTGTTGAGTCGCCGAAATCGAGTCCGAGCGTACTTTCTGCAACCTGGAAAAGACTTTATTGGAAAATTAATTCCATATCAACACTATTTGGAATTTTGTTCTATTTTTCTGGAAAACCCCTACAGCTGCTTTGTTTCGACCACTTGCTGACGCTCGTGACTGAGGCGCGCGGCGTCCAATATACGGGTAGTTTCCAGCGCGTCACAGGCGTCCACCGGCAACGGCCCCTGCCCTTGCACCGCACTGTGCAACTGGCGATAGAACTGCGTCCAGCAGCCTTTTTCCGACGGCACCCGCTCGCGCTCCTCGCCCTGCTCAAACCAGCCCCAGCGCCGGTGCTCCTCGGCGCCCCAGTGCTCGCCTTCGGTTTTCGGTGATTTACCCGCCAGCAACAGTTCTTCCTGGCCATCCAGGCCGTCGACGGTGTAACAGCCCAGCGTGCCACTGACCCGAAAACGCGGGGCCTGGCTGTTTTGCAGCGCACTGCCCCACAGGTGCGAAATCACACCGTTGGCGTGGGTCAGGGACACGAAGAAGCCGTGGTCGAGGGTCGGGTGTTCCGGGCTGAACTGGAGTTGCGCGAACACCCGATCCACTGGGCCGAACAGTTGCATCGCCTGGTCCACCAGATGGCTGCCCAGATCGCGCAGCCAACCGCCGCCGCTGGGGTTGCCCACGGCTTGAGGGCTGTAGCGCTCCACGCGGGACTCAAAACGGGTGATGTCGCCCAGTGCACCCGCGTCGATCAGCTTGCGCAAGGTCAGGAAATCCGAGTCCCAACGCCGGTTCTGATAAACGCTGAGCAGCACGCCCTGACGCTCGGCCGCGGTAATCAAGGCCTGGGCCTGTTCCGCGTTGCTGGCGAAGGGTTTGTCGCTGACCACCGCCACGCCGTGTTCGATGGCTTCCAGCACCAAGGCCGGGCGGCCTTTGAGAGTGGTGGAAATCACCAGCGCATCCACACCCGCCTCGACGATCTGGCCGATGGAGTCAAAGGCCTTGAGCCCGGGATGATCGCTTGCCAGTTGCTGGCGGCGCTCCGTTGAACGGGTCACCACACCGACAAAGGTCGCGCCTGGCAGGGTCGCAATCAGCGGTGCGTGAAAAAAGCGGCCACCGTGGCCGTAGCCAACCAATCCGATTCGCATGGGTCGATTCCTTGATCGTTCCCACGCTCTGCGTGGGAATGCAGCCCGTGACGCTCGGCGTCACATTCAAAAGCGGACGCGGAGCGTCCAGTGAAGCGTTCCCACGCGGAGCATGGGAACGATCGAACGCGCTAGGCACAGAGTTCACGGGTCACCCGCTCCAGCATCATCCGGCTGGATTCATCCGGCCGGTCTTCCCAGGCAAACACCGAAACCGTGGCAATGCCATCGAACTTGATCTCGCGCAGGGTGCCGAAAAACGCCTCCCAATTCACCTCGCCCTGGCCGATGTCCAAGTGCTGGTGCACGGTGGCGGTCACGCCCGGCGGGTTGACGATATAGCGCAGGTTCGACGAGGCGCGGTGGTTGTAGGTATCGGCGATGATCAAGTGGCTGAGTTTGGAGCCTGCGTACTTGAGCATCGAAGCAATGTCGCCTTTGCCATCGTCGTAGAAGAACGTATGCGGCGCAGCGTAGAGGTAGTTGATCCAGTCGCGGTCCAGACCACGAATGATGTCCACCGACTCGTTGTTGCGCTCGCAGAAGTCGTACGGGTGCGCCTGGATATCCAGCTTGACGCCTTCACGTTCGAATTCCGGCATCAGCTCGTCCATGGAACGCATGAACTGGTTTTCGCAGACCAGCGGGTTGTCGGATTGGCCGGTGAATTCGCTGTTGACCAGTTCGCAGTCCATTTCCACGGCAATCTGGATCGCGCGCTTCCAGTTGCGCACGGCGGCCACGCGCAGGCCTTCATCGGCGGCGGCCCAGTGGTACATCGGCAACAACGAGGACAGTTGCACGCCGGCGTCGCTCAGGGCTTTGCGAAATTCCTTGATGCGCGCACGGTCGACGCGGGCGGCTTTGTAGAAGGGCAAAAAATCTTCGCGGGGGGACAGCTCTATGTGCTGGTAGCCAAGCTCGGCGGCCTTGTCGACCATTTGGCCGAGGGGCAGGTGGCGGTACATGTAGGGGTCTAGTGCGATGCGCATGTTCGAGTGCTCCCGTCTCTGAAATTGGAACCCAATCCAATGTGGGAGCTGGCTTGCCTGCGATAGCGGTGTATCAGTGAAAGGTCTGTATCTGATAGATCGCTATCGCAGGCAAGCCAGCTCCCACATTGACCGGGCACCTTCAGTGGAATAGGTGGTTAGCCGTAAAAATGCGGCCGTGGCGGCAGGCCGACCTTGACGATCTGCTCGCTGTTTTGCGCTTCAATGCACGCATCCGCCGCCACCGCCGCCGCAAACCCGTCCCACGCCGATGGCCCGCCGACTTGCCCGGCGCGCACGCTGTCGATAAACGCCTGCAACTCCACGTCATAGGCGCCGATAAAGCGGTCTTTCCAGTCCATCAGAATCGCATTCGACAGCTTCGCACCGCTGCGCAGTTGCACCTGCGACGGCTCCGGCAGTTTGGCAATACCGGTCTCACCCACCACTTCGCACTGAATGTCGTAGCCGTACTGGCAGTTCACAAACACTTCCACATCGATGCGTGTGCCTTTGGCGGTTTCCAGCAACACGATTTGCGGGTCGCGCAGGTGGGCCAGGGCTTTGCTCGACTTGCGCGGGAACACCACTTGCACCGACACGTAGTCGTCGTTGAGCAGCCAGCGCAACACGTCCAGCTCGTGGATCAAGGTGTCGGTGATCGCCATGTCGGTCTTGTAGTTCTCGCCCACCGTCGGGTTGCGGTGGGCGCAGTGCAGCATCAACGGCTCGCCGATCTGGCCGCTGTCGATCACCGCTTTCAGGGCGCGATAGCCTTCGTCGTACGGGCGCATGAAACCGACTTGCACCAGGCGTTTGCCGTAGGCGATTTCGGCATCAACAATTTTGCGGCAGCCTTCAGCCGTCACGGCCAGGGGCTTTTCGCAGAACACTGGCTTGCCGGCGGCAATGGCGGCGAGCACGAATTCTTCATGGCTCGGGCCCCAGGAGGTCACGAGAATGGCCTCGACCTGGGGCGAGTTGATCAGCGCATGGCCGTCTGCGTAGACCTCGGCCGCAAGTTTCAAGTCAGACACTACCTTGGCAGCCTGCTCAAGGTTGATGTCGGTCACTGCCACCACTTGGCTGTTGAGCAGGGTCTGGCTGCAACGACGAATATGGTCCCGGCCGATAGCGCCCGTACCGATCACACCTAGCTTCAAAGACATACAAAACTCCTCTTGTTATTAGTACTGCCGGGCCTTGGCCAGCTGTTCATTGAGTTTTTTCGCGGCAGCATTCGTGCGTTCGCTGGTGGACACCTGCGCCACACCCACACGCCACCACGACAGGTAGCCGTGGACCATGGTCTTGGGCAGCACTTTGATGTCGATCAGGGTCGAGACGCTTTGCGTGCGCGCATCCGCCAGCGCCGCTTCAAGTTGTTCCACGGTACTGACCTTGTAGGTCTTGCAGCCATAGGCCGCGGCGCTCATGGCGAAGTCCACCGGCACCAGGCCGCCGTCGAGCTTGCCGCTCTCGGGGTTGCGGTAACGGAATTCGGTGCCGAAGCTGTCCATGCCATTGTTGATCTGCAGGTTGTTGATGCAGCCAAACGCCATGTTGTCCAACAGCACCACGTTGATCTTGCGCCGCTCCTGAATCGAGGTGGCCAGCTCCGAGTGCAGCATCATGTAGGAGCCATCGCCGACCAGTGCGTAGACCTCTTTCGTGGGCTCGGCGAGTTTCACACCGAGGGCCGCGTTGATCTCGTAACCCATGCACGAATAGCCGTATTCGACGTGATAGGTGTTCACGCCCTTGCTGCGCCAGGCGCGCTGCAAATCGCCTGGCAGGCTGCCGGCCGCGGCGACGATGATTGCGTCGTCGGCCAGGGTCTCGTTGAGCACGCCGAGTACGCGGCTTTGGGTCAGGCACGAGCCGGTCAGTTCGATGAATTCGCGCAGTACCGCGCGGTCGAGGTGGTCATCGACTTCCGGTACGAAGCCGTCGCCTGAATACTCCACTTGATGCACACGGTCGACTTCGGCATCCAGTTGCGCCTTGGCGTCGCGGACCTGCTCGCCCCAGCCGGAACGGTAATCCCCCAGGGCATCAGCCAGCGCCTCAAGGGCAACCTGTGCGTCGGCCAGCACTTGCACGCCGTCGAGCTTCAAGGCGTCGCAGGGGCTGATATTCAGGTTGAGAAACGTCACGTCCGGGTGGTTGAACAGCGATTTGGACGAGGTGGTGAAGTCGGTGTAACGAGTGCCGATGCCGATAATCAGGTCGGCCTGCGGCGCCAGCAGGTTGGCCGCCAGGCAACCGGTTTCGCCAATGCCGCCGACGTTCAGCGGGTGGCTGGAGATCACTGCGCTCTTGCCGGCCTGAGTCTCCGCGAAGGGAATCTCGAAGCGTTCGGCGAACGCCTGCAGCGCGGCATTCGCGCCGGAGTACTTCACTCCGCCGCCGCAGACGATCAGGGGTTTGCGCTTGCCACTGAACGCGGCCAATGCATCGCCAATCATCGCCGCAGTCGGCGGGCGACGGTCAATGCGGTGTACACGTTTTTGCAGGAAGTAATCCGGGTAATCCCAGGCTTCAGCCTGCACATCCTGGGGCAACGCCAGGGTCACCGCGCCGGTCTCGGCGGGGTCGGTGAGCACGCGCATGGCGTGGATCGCCGCCGTCATCAACTGCTCGGGGCGGTTGATGCGGTCCCAGTATTTGCTCACGGCGCGAAAGGCGTCGTTGGTGCTGATACTCAAGTCGTGGAACTGCTCGATCTGTTGCAGCACCGGGTCCGGCTGGCGGCTGGCGTAGACATCGCCGGGCAACAGCAGCAGCGGGATACGGTTAGCGGTGGCGGTTGCAGCGGCGGTGAGCATATTCGCCGCGCCCGGGCCGACCGACGCGGTGCACGCATAGATCTTGCGACGCAGGTGCTGCTTGGCAAAACCAATGGCGGCGTGGGCCATGCCTTGTTCGTTGCGGCCCTGATGCACCACCAGGTCGCCGCTGTCTTGTTCCAGCGCCTGGCCCAGGCCGAGCACATTGCCGTGGCCGAAAATAGTGAACACCCCGGCGACAAACTTGCTCTGCACGCCATCGACTTCGATGTATTGGTTATCCAGGAACTTCACCAGGGCCTGGGCCATGGTCAATCGTGTTGTGGTCATCACGTGCACCCTGTGTAAATGCAAGTCCATTGATCGGCAGAGATCCAATGTGGGAGCTGGCTTGCCTGCGATGGCGGCGTGGCAGGCACTTTATTTGCTGCTGACAGACCGCTATCGCAGGCAAGCCAGCTCCCACAGGTTTGATCGGTGTCAGGTTTGGGAATTTCGCAGGTGGATGATGCTGGCCCCCAGAGCCTGCTGGATATCCGTCAGCTCATGCACGCTTTCAGCAAACGGCTCAAACGACAGATAACCGCTGTAACCCGTACTCAACAACGTGTCGATCTGCGCGGCGTTGCCAAGAATGTCGCCCTCACCCACTAGCACGCGGTGGCCGTCGCGGATCGAATTGAGCGGTGCCTCGGCGTCTTCCACGCCGGAGATATGCACCAGGCCGGTCAATTGCGGGAAGAACTCCTGCTCGCTGGCCAGGTGATGGTGAAAGGTGTCGTGCACAAGGCGGAACACATCCAGGCCGCCGATGGACTGGATGGCGTCGACTGCCACGCGTTTGCGGCGCAGCGCGCATTCTTCAAAGCCCAGGGGCTCGATAAAGCCGAGAATCCCGTATTCACGCAGGATCGGCGCCAGCTCGCTCAACGCGGTGCGCAGGCCGGCCGCGCGCTGGGCTTCGTTGCGCGTATCGCCGCGCTCGTTGAGCGGGCACATCACCAAACCCTGGGCGCCGCATTCACGGGCGTAGGTGGCGAGTTTGATCGCTTGGGCGCGGCGCTCGTCATTCCATACATCAAAGGGGTACAACGCGTTGATTGACAGCACCGTGATGCCCTGCACCGCGCACAACTCGCGCACGCGGCTGGCGGGGGTGCCGAACTCGATTTCGTGGCCTTTGAGGTCGTTGCGGATCTCGATGGCATCGCATTTCAGGGCCGCCGCCAGCTGGATGAAATCCGGCAGGGAAAGGTCTGGCGCAACCATGCGGTTAAGGGCAAAACGCAGAGGCGACTTCATTGTTGTTGTTCTCCGTCCAAAACCGCTGATTAAAGGTCCAGCAGCCAGCTGTGCTGCGGGTCGTTATGGAAATGCCAGGCGCGTTTGGGGCCGGCCATCACGTTCAGGTAATAAGACTCGTAACCGTACGGCACGCTGACCGGGTGATAGCCCTTGGGCACCACCACCAAATCACTGTTTTCCACGGCCATGGCCTGGTCGATGCTGCGGTCATCGGTGTAGACGCGCTGGAACACGAAGCCTTGGGGCGGGTTGATCTGGTGGTAATAGGTTTCTTCAAGAAAGCTCTGGTGCGGCAGGTCGTCGGTGTCGTGTTTGTGCGGCGGGTAGCTCGACGAGTGCCCGGACGGCGTGCGCACTTCCACCACCAGCAGCGAATGCGCAGGCTCACTGTCGGGCAGGATGTCGCACACATAGCGGGTGTTGGCGCCTTTTCCGCGCACGCTGCGCTTGCATTGTTCCGGGCGAATCAGCCGGGGTTCGTAGCCTGATGCTCCGGGCGCGGCGCAGACAGCAATCTGCACGTCGCTCAAGGCGGTGACCTGAGCGTCGGTGCCCGGCGGCAGGTAGGCGGCAAACGGGGATTTGTCTTCAAACACCGACTGGCGATCACCGAGGTTCTGCCAGTTGAAGCCCTCGCCCTCGATGTTCACGCGACCACTGAGCAGCACCAGGCACAACTCCTGATCGCCTGCGGTGACCGGCAGGGTTTCGCCGAGGCTCAGGCGGTAGGCGGCAAAACCCACGTATTCCAGGCGTCCGTCTTCGAGGGCAACCATGGTTTGCCCGCGTTTGCTGCTTTTGACCAACAAGCTCATCACTTAGTCCTCTCATTGAGCAGCGCGCGCAAGGTGTCGTAGCCTTTCTTCGCATAGATATAGCTCGGCGCCACCGCCGGGTCCTGCTCGGCCTCGACCACCAGCCAGCCCTCGTATTTGGCCGCCAGCAACACGTCGAGCAGTTCGGCAAAATTGATGTCGCCATCGCCGGGCACGGTAAAGGTGCCGTTGACGATGCAGTCGGGAAAGCTCCACATCTGATTGCGCGCCAGCTGCACCACCGGTTTGCGCACGTCCTTGAAGTGCACGTGGCAAATACGCTCGATGTGTTTGCGCAGCACCTCGATGGGCTCGCCGCCGCCCATGTAGCAGTGCCCCGAATCGAACAGCAGGCCGACTTCCGGGCCGGTACGGCGCATCAACTGATCAATGTCTTCCGGGGATTCGACGTAGGCGCCCATGTGGTGGTGGTAGGCCAGGCGCACGCCCTGGGACAGGGTGAAGCGCGCGAGTTCGGTAAGTTTGTCGGCGTAGTCCTGCCAGGCCTGCTCGCTGTGGAAACGCGGGCGTTCGATCAGGCGGACTTTGGAACCCTGGATCGAATCGGCGACTTCGCCGTACACCAGCACCGTGGCGCCGTTCTGTTTGAGCAGTTCGACGTGGCCGGCGATGGCTTCGATTTCTTCCGCCACCGAGCGGCGGGCCAGTCGGCTGGAGTACCAGCCCGAAACGAGCGCCAGGTCATACGGGCGCAGTACGTCGCCGACGCCTTTGGCGTCCTTGGGGAATTTGCCGTTGAGTTCGAAACCTTCGTAGCCGATTTCCTTGCCTTCACTCAAGGCGGTGCTCAGCGGCGTTTCACCGCCAAGGGCCGGCAGGTCGTCGTTGCTCCAGGAGATCGGGTTGATGCCAATTCGGATTGCGGGCATGGCTGCACCTATTGTTATTTTTCAGATATCACTGAGTTCTGCTTTATGTGGGAGCTGGCTTGTGTGGGAGCTGGCTTGCCTGCGATGGCATCACCTCGGTTCGGCAGTTGAACCGAGTCGACAGCATCGCGGGCAAGCCCGGCTCCCACAAAAAGCACCTCCCACATTGGATTGCATTTCAACTTTTAAGCCCGGGCGCTGCGCCAGGCGTTGATGAGCTGTTCGAAGGTAGCCTGCACCTGCTGAATCAGGCTCTCATCATCAATCTCCCCCGCCATCCACGCGCGGCTTGGTTCCTGGAAGATCGTGCGGCCCACGGCGAACCCTCGGCACGTGGTGCTTTTGCCGGCTTGCCGGAAGCCATCGGCGAGAAACTCGGCCGACGCATTCAGGCCCAGCAACACCACGCCACGGCAGTACGGGTCGCGCTCCTGAATCAGTTCGTCGAGCTTTTTCCAGTCCTCGGCCGACTGCGCCTCAATCTTCCACCACGCCGGGTAGATGCCCAGGTTGTACAGCCGCTTGAGGCTGCGGTAGAGCACATCCGGATAAGTGGACGGGTGATCCTTGGGCGGGATGACTTCCAGCAGCAGTTCATGGCCACTGACAATAGACGCCTCGTACACCGCCTTCAGTTGCGCCTCCTGCTCCAGACGCAGCATGGGCTCGTCGTCCGGGTGGAATTGCACCAGGCACTTGATGATCTGTTCCTGTGGCCAGGCGATCAGGTTGCTGCCCACCGAGCGACCGTGTTCAAACGCCAGGGGCCTTGAGTTCTGCACTTCCACTGGGCGCGCGATCCACCAGCCGCGACCGCTGGCGGCGTTGAGTGCGTCCTGGCCGAAACGCTGGTCGGCGAGCAGGCCCACGTCGGCCTCAACGCCCTCCTCGGCGAGTTTTTTCTCCACGCGTTCGATGGCCTGGATAAACAGCTGCTTGATGTCGCTGATGCGCGCCGGGTCCTGGCCGCCTTTTTGTGCCAGGTCCACCAGTTGCCAGCGATGGTCGAAGGCAAACACAAACAGTTGCTTCCAGGTTTTGCGCGGCACGGTCACGCGATGCAGGCGTTGCAGGGTCACGTCCTGATCGGGCCGCGTGATCGGCACCGGGCTGCTGAACAGGTAATCCAGTTCCGCCGGGGTCGGCATGGCCGGGGCACAGGCGTGGCGCGAGACCACCAGGCCACCGCAGGCATTCGCCAACTGGCTGCAACGCTCATCGCTGGCGTCATTGATCCAGCCGCTGAGGAAGCCCGACATAAACGCATCGCCGGCGCCCAGCACATTGAGCACTTCAACCCGCACGCCTGGGTAAATCGCGCCGTCTTCCAGCCGCGCCGGAATCGCACCGTGAATCACCGTGCAGCCCTGCGGGCCGAGTTTGACCACCAGGGTTGCCGGGGTCAGTTCGCGCACGGTGCGCAACGCGGTGAGCAGGTCTTCACTGCCGCCTGCGATCAGAAATTCTTCTTCGGTGCCGACGATCAGGTCAAAGCGCGGCAAGATTTTCTGCACGTGCGCACTGACAGTCTGGTCGGCGACAAAACGCGTTTCACCGTCAGCCTTGCCCGCCAGGCCCCACAACACCGGGCGATAATCGATATCCAGTACGCGTTTGACGTTGTGCCTGGCGGCGTAATCCAGCGCCTGAATGCTGGCCTTGTACACGCCATCAGTGGAGAAATGCGTGCCGGTGATCAGCAGCGCCTTGCTGGAAGCAATAAAGGCTTCGCTGATGTCTTCGGCGCGCAGGGCCATGTCGGCGCAATTTTCGCGGTAGAACACCAGAGGAAAGGTTTCGCGGTCCTTGAGGCCCAGCAGCACCAGCGCAGTGAGGCGTTCCGGGTCAACCTTGATGCCGCTGACATCGCAGCCTTCGCGGGCCAGGGATTCGAGCAGGAAGCGGCCCATATGGTCGTCGCCGACCCGGCTTAACATCGCCGACTTGAGCCCAAGCCGCGCCGTGCCGAACGCGATATTGGCGGAGGACCCGCCGAGGTACTTGGCAAAGCTGGACACGTCCTCAAGCCGCGCACCGACTTGCTGTGCATAGAGGTCGACGCCCAGGCGCCCGAGGCAAATCAGATCCAATTGACGCCCACTGGCAAAACGAGTCTGGCCCATGCTGGCTCCTGTTATTTTTATCAGCCTGCGTTGTGCCGCCGTGGCGACGGCAAACGCTCTTGGTGGGAGCAGACTAGAACGTTCAGCGACGCCAATCAATATTTATTCCATAATTATTTTTAGTGGAATATTTTTTCCAATAAGCTTCTACAAAGGCTCTGCCTCCACCGTGCATCGTTTCAGCAGGCCACGTGCGCCGTGATGCCGGGGTATTTTTTTGCGCCTACCCTGTAGACTTGCGCCACCCATCAGCGCATCAGAAGAACACGCCAGAAGGATTGCCCATGCCCGAGACCCCTTCACAAGACGCTCTCGCCAGCCCCCCGCTCAACGCAGAGCGCCTGTTGCAGCTGATCACCGACGAATACGAAAGCCTGCCGCGCCAGCTCAAGCGTATCGCCAGCTACATGAGCCAGCAGAGCGACCGGATAATGGTCGACCGCATCAGCGACATTGCCCGCGAATGCGAAGTGCACCCCTCGGCCATCGTGCGGTTTTCCCAGCGGTTCGGCTTCAGTGGCTTCAGTGAGATGCAGGCGCTGTTTCGCGAGGCCTACACCCACAAGACCACGCCGGTGCAGAACTACCAGCAGCGCATTCGCAGCATGATCGCCAACAAATCGCAGAAAGCCAGCGGCGGCGACCTGGCGCGCGAGTGCGTGAATGCCACCCTGTCGGGCATCGAACGCCTGGGCCTGGAACTGGACGACGTGGCGTTTGAAAAGGCCGTGGACCTGGTGGTCAACGCCGACAATATCTATGTGGTCGGCGTGCGGCGCTCCTTTGCGGTGGCCGATTACCTGGTCTACAACCTGCAGCACACCAACAAGCGTATTCACCTGATCTCGGGTTTGGGCGGCAGTTATCGCGAACAGATGCGCAGCGTGCGTGCGAATGATCTGGTGATTGCCATCAGCTTTACGCCCTATGGCAAAGAAACCCAGCATTGCCTGCGGATTGCCCAGCATCATCAGGCCAAGACATTGATCATCACCGACAGCAACCTGTCGCCCCTGGCCAAGCGGGCGAACGCTGTGTTGTTGGTGAATGAAGGGTCGTCATTTGCGTTTCGTTCGTTGAGCGCCACGTTGTGCCTGTGTCAGGCGTTGTTTATTGCCGTGGCGTATCGGTTGGAATTGAAGGTGGATGAGATTCATGAGCAGGTCGGGTTCGATGACTGATCTGTAGACGATCGTTCCCACGCTCCGCGTGGGAACGATCATTTGTCAGCGGCGCATCAGGCGGTACGCCGCCGGGATGACGAACAGGGACAATAACGGCGCGGTGAGCATGCCGCCGATCATCGGGGCGGCGATGCGGCTCATGACTTCGCTGCCGGTGCCACCGTCCAGGAGGATCGGTAACAGCCCGGCGATGATGACGGCGACGGTCATCGCTTTGGGCCGTACGCGCAGCACCGCGCCCTCGGTAATCGCGGCGAGCAGATTGCCGTCCTTGCGCTCGGCCCAGGCGTTTTTCAGGTAGAGCAGCATGATCACGCCGAACTCCGCCGACACCCCGGCCAGCGCGATAAACCCTACCCCCGTGGCCACCGACAGGTTGAAGCCCAGCCAATAGAGCAACCACACGCCACCGGTCAACGCGAAGGGCAAGGTCGCCAGGATCAGCAACGCCTCATCCACCCGCCGAAACGTCAGGTACAGCAGCACAAAGATGATCAGCAACGTGGCGGGCACCACCAGTTTCAGGCGTTCATTGGCGCGTTCCAGAAACTCGAACTGCCCCGAATAGCTGAGGCTCATGCCCGGCTGCAACTGCACCTGCTGGTTGATCGCTTCACGCAAGTCCTTCACCACCGACGCCAAATCCCGGTCGCGCACGTCGATATACACCCAGCCCGAAGGCCGTGCGTTTTCGCTTTTGAGCATGGGCGGGCCTTCACTGACCTTGATGCTGGCAACGGTGCCGAGGGTGATTTGGCTGCCCAGCGGCGTATACACCGGCAAGCTGCGCAGCGCGTCCACCGAGTCGCGCCACTCCTTGGGGTAACGCAGGCTGATCGGAAAACGCGCCAGCCCTTCCACGGTTTCGCCGAGGGTTTCCCCGCCAATCGCCCCGGACACGATCGACTGCACATCGGCGATGTTGAGCCCGTATTGCGCGGCGGCCGCACGGTTGATGTCCACGTCGATATAGCGCCCGCCCGTCAAGCGCTCCGCCAGCGCCGAACTCACGCCGGGCACGGTCTTGGCGACCTTTTCCACGGCCTGAGTGACGGCATCGATCTGCATCAGGCTTGTGCCTGCGACCTTCACGCCAATCGGGCTTTTGACCCCGGTGGCGAGCATGTCGATGCGGTTGCGGATCGGCGGAATCCAGATATTGGTCAGGCCCGGCACTTGCACCACGCGGTCGAGTTCTTTCACCAGCTTTTCCGGGGTCATGCCGGGGCGCCATTGATCACGGGGCTTGAACGAGAGTGTGGTTTCAAACATTTCCAGCGGCGCCGGGTCGGTGGCGGTCTCGGCGCGACCGGCCTTGCCGAAGACGTGGGCCACTTCCGGCACGGTCTTGATCAACCGGTCGGTACGTTGCAACAGCTCGCCCGCCGTTTGCGTCGACAGCCCCGGCAGCGCCGAGGGCATGTACAGCAAGTCGCCCTCATCCAGCGGCGGCAGGAATTCCCCGCCCAGCTTCGACACCGGCCACAGCGCACTGACGACCATCAACAGCGCCACCAGCAAGGTCACGCGCGGCCAGCGCAGCACCGCATCGAGCGCGGGTTGATACACCTTGATCAGGCCGCGATTGAGCGGGTTGCGCTGTTCATCGGGAATGCGCCCGCGAATCCAGTAGCCCATCAACACCGGGATCAGCGTCACCGACAACCCGGCCGCCGCCGCCATGGCGTAGGTCTTGGTGTAGGCCAGCGGCCCGAACAGGCGCCCTTCCTGGGCCTGCAAGGTAAACACCGGGATAAACGACAGGGTGATGATCAGCAGGCAGAAGAACAGCGCCGGCCCGACCTCGACCGCCGCATCGGTCATGACTTTCCAGTGATCATCACCTTTCAATTCGCGCCCAGGATTGGCGTGGTGCCAAGCCTCGATTTTCTTGTGGGCGTTTTCGATCATCACCACCGCCGCATCCACCATTGCGCCGATGGCAATCGCGATGCCGCCCAGGGACATGATGTTGGCGTTGATGCCCTGAAAACGCATGACGATAAACGCGATCAGCACCCCCACCGGCAACGAGATGATCGCCACCAGGGACGAGCGCAAGTGCCACAGGAAAATCCCGCACACCAGCGCCACCACCAAAAACTCTTCCAACAACTTGTGGCTGAGGTTGTCCACGGCGCGGTCGATCAACTTGCTGCGGTCATAGGTGGTGACGATTTCCACGCCCGGCGGCAGGCTGTTTTTCAATTGATCCAGCCGGGTTTTCACCGCCGCGATGGCCTCGCGCGCATTCTTGCCGCTGCGCAGGATCACCACGCCGCCGACCGCCTCGCCTTCGCCGTCCAGCTCACTAATGCCTCGCCGCAGGTCCGGGCCCAGCTGGATTTTCGCCACATCGCCAAGG
The DNA here is from genome assembly GCF_002022275.1 of Pseudomonas fluorescens. Lineage (GTDB taxonomy): Bacteria > Pseudomonadota > Gammaproteobacteria > Pseudomonadales > Pseudomonadaceae > Aquipseudomonas > Aquipseudomonas fluorescens_AJ. The sequence continues at coordinate 32,747 of NZ_MSDF01000040.1, read as the reverse complement.
GTCACCGGCACGTTATTGGCGCCCAGGCGCAGCGGAATGCCGCGAAAGTCATCGAGCGTTTTCAGATAACCCGACGCGCGCACCATGTACTCGGACTCGCCCATGTTCAGCACCGAGCCGCCGGTTTCCTGGTTGGCCTTGCCGATGGCTTCGGCCACTTGCGCCTGAGTGATGCCGCGACTGGCCATGGCCAGCGGATCGAGTTGCACCTGGTACTGCTTGACCTGGCCACCAATGGTCGCGACTTCCGCCACGTTGGGGATGGTCTTGAGCTCGAACTTGAGAAACCAGTCCTGCAAGGCGCGCAGTTGCGCCAGGTCATGTTTGCCGCTGCGATCGACCAGCGCGTATTGGTAGATCCAGCCGACACCGGTGGCGTCCGGCCCCAGCGAGGGCTTGGCCGATGCGGGCAGGCGTGCCTGCAACTGGCTGAGGTATTCCAGCACCCGCGAACGCGCCCAGTACAGGTCGGTGCCTTCGTCGAACAGCACATACACATAGCTGTCGCCGAAGAACGAAAAACCGCGCACGGTCTTGGCGCCGGGCACCGAGAGCATGGTGGTGGTCATCGGGTAGGTGACCTGGTTTTCGACGATTTGCGGCGCCTGGCCCGGGTACGGTGTGCGGATGATCACCTGCACATCCGAGAGGTCCGGCAGCGCATCCACCGGCGTGTTCTGCACCGCCCACACGCCCCACGCAGTGATGAACAGCGTCGCAAGCAGCACCAGAAAACGGTTGGCCACCGACCAGCGAATCAGCAAGGCAATCATGGCCGGGCTCCCGGTTGCAGGCTCATCGGCGCCTCAGTTGCGGTGACGCCTCTAAGGCTGGCCTCAGAATCAAGCAGGAACTGGCCGGACGCGACCACCTGCTGGCCTTCCTGCAAACCACTGCGAATGACAGTCTGGTCGCTGCTTTCAGCGCCCGCCTCCACCTCGACCGGCCGGAAGCGCCCGCCCTCCTCGGCCAGCATCACCAGCACGCGCTTGCCGGTGCGCACCAACGCCTCGCTTGGCACCTGCAACACCGATTGTCCGCTGCTTTGCGCCAGGCGCACCTGAGCGGTCATCCCCGGGCGCAAGGTTCCTTCGGGGTTGGGCAATTCGACCCGAACCTGCACGGTGCGGCTATCCATCGCGGTCGCCGGCAAAATCGCACTGACCGTGCCTTGAACAGACTTACCCGGCAAACCGACAAACCGGCTTTCTACGCTTTGCCCCACTTTCAGGCCAGCACCTTGAGCCTCGGGCACCGCGACCTGCAACCACACCTGATCCAACCCGTTGATACGCGCCAGGGTCTGCCCCGCCGCGACGGTCATGCCTTCGCGCACCTCCAGGGTTTGCAACGCGCCGCCCAAGGGGCTGGTGACGGTCAACACCGACTGCACCCGGCCGCTGCGCTCCATCTGCGCGATCAGCTCGGCCGGCATGCCGGTCAAGCGCAGGCGTTGACGGGCGGCGGCGATCAAACCGCTGTCACCGCTGTGGCGCAGGGCGAGGAATTCCTCCTGAGCCGCCGCCCATTCAGGTACCAGAATGTCCACCAACGGCGCGCCGCTCTTGAGCACATCTCCGGCGGCACGCCCATAAACCTTTTCGACAAACCCGGCCGCTCGCGCCTGCACCACCGCTACATCACGGTCGTTGAAGGCCAGAATGCCCGACAGGTCGAGGGTGGACGTCAGCACGCCACGGCTCACCGTTGCCAGGCGCACGCCAATGTTCTGGGTCTGGCGCGGATCAATCTGCACGGCGGGCGTGTCCGTAGCGGCGCCCTCGGCGTAACGCGGCACCAGTTGCATGTCCATGAAGGGCGATTTGCCGGGCTTGTCGAATTTTTGCTGCGGGTACATCGGGTCGTACCAGTACAGCGCCGGCTTTTCATCGGTGACGGCCACCGCAGTCGCCGGGTGCAACTGCGCCAACCCATAGCCCGCGCCCAGCCCGAGCAGCAACACGGCGGCGATCATTCGATTATTCATTGGCGGGCTCCCCATAGGCGAAATACAGCTGCGCGCCGACCAGGGCGCGTTGCTCGATGGCATCGATCTGTTTGAAGCGGGCGTCGACCAGTTCGCGGCGGGCACTCACGACCGTCATCAAGTCGCCTTTGCCGGATCGATAACCGGCCAGGCTCAGGGCGACTTTTTCCTCGGCCAGCGGCACCAGGCTGTCCTGGCTGCGCTGCACCGCACGGTCCAGGCGTTGGTAATCCGCCAGATCGTCGTCGAGCATCTGCGTGTGCTCGCGGGTGGCGGCTTCACGCTCGGCGTCCAGTTGGTCGAGTTCGGCCTGCTTGGCGGCAATGCCGGGGTTCTGTCGGCGGCCGGGGAATATCGGCAAATCAAAGCTCAATTGCAGGCTGACCATATCGCCGTACTCACGGCTGCGATGGCCGTAGTCAACTTCCCAGCTCCAGTCCGAGGTCTTTTGCGCCTTGGCCTCCTGCAAGCGTGCCTCGGCCTCGCGGGTGCGCGGCACGAAGGCTTGCAGTTCGGGGTGCTGGTGCAGGTTATGGCTCAAGCCATGGCTGTCGAAGGTCCAGTCTGGCAACTGGCCGCTGGGCGCTTCGCTGGCGGCCGCGCCGATCCAGCGTTTGAGGGCGGCACGGGCCTGGGCGCGTTGCAGGGTCAGTTCATCTTCGCGCCCGGCCAGCTCGGCGGCTTCCTGTTTGGGAATGACCGTATCGGCGGCCTGGCCACGACCGCCCGCCAGCTGCGCACGCACGCTGTCTTGCAGCAAGCGGTTCTGCGTGTAGAAGTCCTTGAACAAGGCTTCCTTGCGCTCCACCGCATAGGCGCGAATCCACGCCTGGGCGGTGGCCTGGCGCACATTCAGGCGTTCGATGCGCCCTTCTGCCGCCGTGCGCTCTACCGTCGCGTCGGCCAGCTCGACCCGCGCCTTGCGCTTGTCACGGCTGGGCACCTGTTGCTGGATGCCGATCATCTGCTGCGTCATGTCATCGCCATACAGCGTGCCGCGATTCGGTCCGCCGATGGGGAAGTTCTGCAGGCCCACCAACAGTTTCGGGTCGGGCAATTCACCGGCCGGGATCGCCGCCTGCGTCGCGGCGTGCAGCTTGGCCGCCTCGGCCGTCAGGGAGGGGGCATTGTTTTGCGCCAGGCGCAGGGCGTCATCCAGGGTCAGCGCGCTCGCCAACGCCGGCCACACCAGCACGCCCACCACCAGGGCGCACATGTAGAGGAAAGTCATGTTGATAATTCCTGATCCGTTGCGCTGCACGTCGCATTACGCGGCCCACAGCAAGGCCATCCCGGCAAGGGGATGAAGCTTGAGAAGCAACAGGGATCAGGCCCGGGGCGGGCGCCAAACGCCGGACGGCGTGCGGTCGGGGATGAAATCGGGGGAGAGGCCAAGGGCTACGGGATGAGCCATGCCCAACGGTGCCTTGAATACCGGCATCGACAGTTGCACCAGGCCGCCGGTCTTGCATTCCTGGCCGGTTTTGCAAACCTTGCCATGGTCGGCGCCATCCTGGCAGCAGTCCGGGGTCATGTCGCTCATCATCTGCATGCCCGACATTTTCATCGGGCAAGGCTCAGTGCTCGACGGCACACCCGCCATCCCGGTGAGGGGAAGCGTAAGGCTTAACAGCATGACCAGGATTAAACGCAGGAGGCGGCGCATGGGGCGAGAGTCTAGCCAAGCGGGGGTTAAGCCGCTATTAACAATTGCGTGAGCATTCGGCCGTGATAACGAATCTGCGCGAGGGTCAGCGCGGTGTAGCCGAGGATCACTGCCGGCGGCAAGCGCGCCTCACTGCAGAACTTGCCCAGCGGCTGCAATGTCAGCCCGACGGCGGCGGCTCGGCTGCAAAAATCCTGCTCTTGCACCCCCGCTGGCAGCCACAACACACAGTGCAGCCCGGCCTGCTGGCCGCTGACCCTGCTGCCCTCTGGAAGGCACGCGAGCAAGGCATCGCGCCGCGCCTGGTAGGCCTGACGCGAAGCGCGCAGGTGGCGCACAAACGCCCCGCTGCCCAGAAACTCCACCAACCCCAGCTGATCCGTGGCGCCCACCGGATACCCGGTGAGTTGCAGGGTTCGCAGCAACGCCGGGCGCAGCGCCTTGGGCACCACCATGAATCCCACGCGCAAACCGGGGAACAGGTTCTTGTTGAAGCTGCCGCAATAGATCACCCGGTCGCTGGCGTCCAGGGATTTGAGCGCCGCCAAGGGCGCGCTATTGTAGTTGTACTCGCTGTCGTAGTCGTCTTCGACCACCCACGCATCGGCACGTGCGGCCCAGTCCAGCAGCGCCAGACGGCGGGACACCGAAAGGGTCATGCCCAGCGGCGCTTGATGCGCCGGGGTGACATAGGCCAGTCGCGCCTGGTCGGGGAGTTGGGCGGTATCCAGCCCTTCGGCTGTCACTGCAATGGCCTGGACGTGCGCGCCCGCAAGGCTGAACAGCCGCCGCGCCGGTTTATAGCCGGGGTCTTCAACACAGGCGGTGTCACCGGGTTTGAGCAGCGTACGCGCGATCAAGTCGAGAGCATGCCGAATGCCAGAGGTGACAATCACCTCATCGGCCTCGCATCTCATGCCGCGATAACTGCGCAGGTAGTCGGCGATCTGTTCACGCAAGGCGGGCAAACCGGCGGTGTGGGCGGCCTCCAACACGCCAGGCCCCACCGACAGCAGGCCACGGGAGATGCACCGCGCCCAGCTTTTCAGGTCGAACAAGCTCGCGTCCGGGCGCCGCGCCACAAAGGGCACATGGCTTTGCACGCCTGCCTCGGGCTGATCGGCGACGACCTCACGGCGTGCCGCCTCACTCGGCGCCGGGGCCGCAATAAACTGCTCGGGAATCACCGCGCACACCCGCGTGCCGGAGCCTGCCACGCGCTGCACATAGCCTTCGCAGTGCAAGCGCTCGAAGGCCGCTTCCAGCGTGCCTCGGGAGACCAGCCAGCGCTCGGCCAGGCTGCGCGTGGAGGGCAAGCGGCTGCCCGCCGGCAACTGCCGGTTCAGGATCGCCCCGCGCAATGCTTCGTAGGCACCCTGCTGCTTGCCCGCGTCCAGCGTATCGGGCCGCGGCAAGTCCAGGGCCGTTGCGGCTTTTCCTCGGCTCATAGTGGTCCATTCATCCATGGCATAAGTGGCCCACAGGATTAAACCACAAAGCCGCTAGAGTTCGGGCTCTACTCTTTGCGAAGAAGCTCCCATGACTCAACGCACCCTTTCCACCGGATTCTGGCTGGTCCTGCTGACCGTGCTGATCGCCCTGCCGCGCCTCACCCTGGACCTGCACCTGCCAGCCCTGCCGGCCATGGCCGACTATTTCCATACCCGCGACAGCCAGCTGCAACTGGTCCTTACGCTGTACACCCTGGGCTCGGCGATTTCCCTGCTGATCAGCGGCCCGCTGACCGACCGCTTCGGCCGCCGCCCGGTGCTGCTGGCCGGGTTGTTCCTGTATGGGGTGGCGACTGCGACCTGTGCTCTGGCCGACAGCCTCGACGTGTTGATCATCGCCCGCCTGTTTCAGGCCCTTGGGGGGTGTTGCACCACGGTGATCGGCCGGGTGATCGTGCGCGATTACTTCAACCGCGATGAACAGGCCCGGCTGCTCGGTCTGATCTCCATGGCCATGGCCATCTCGCCCATGGCCGCACCGGTACTCGGCAGCCTGATGCTGCCTTTCATCAATTGGCGCGGCTTGTTTGTGCTGCTCGGCGTAATCGGCGCGGTGTTGTACCTGGTGGTCTACCGCCGCCTCCCGGAAACCCGCCCGCCAGCCGTTGCCGCCGCACCGCCAAAATACCTGCTGCGCATCTACGGCCAATTGCTCCGCGACCGTTACTTCCTGCGCTATGCCCTGGCAATCGGCTGCGTGTACAGCACCTATTTCCCGTTTATCAGCGAGTCGTCGGCGCTGCTGCAACGGGGCTATCACCTCTCGGCCACGGCTTATGCACTGGTGTTTGCCGCCACCATCAGTGGCTACATGCTCGGGGCCAACCTGTTTCGGCGGTTGGTGCTGCGGTTTGAACCCGACCGCCTGATCAAGGCAGGCATCGGCCTGAATCTGCTCGGCAGCCTGATGCTTGCAGCGGCCACTACGGTATTGCCGCAGGAATGGCTGGCGATTGTGTTGCCGATGGTGGTGATCATGGTGTCGGTGGGGATGGTGATTCCGGCGTGCCAACTGTCGGTGTTGCAGCCGTATGGGGCGATTGCGGGGACCGCATCGGGGTTGTTCTTTTTTATCCAGATGTTCCTGACGGCGGCAAGCAGCTGGGCGACCGGGCTTTTGTCGGACGGCACATCAGAACCCTTGGTCATCATGACGGCGGTGGCAAGCCTATTGCTGGTGACAAGCTGGCTGACACTCTCCAAAACCAAATGTGGGAGCGGGCTTGCCCGCGATAGCGTTGCGTCAGTCAGCTCATAAGTCACTGAAAGACCGCCATCGCGGGCAAGCCCGCTCCCACAAGGGACCGAGCCTGGCTCAAGTTTAGTGCATGAAGATCGCGATCAGGATGATGACCGGGATTGGCACGCCGAGGAACCACAGAAGTAATGAGCGCATGATGTTCTCCCTTAATTAACGAACGAAGTTTTCAGTGTCGACATACACCACAGCATCCCGGCGGCGACCGCCGAAGGTGGCGGCGAAGCTGGCGAAGAACGCACCGATCAGCAGCGACACAAAGGTCCACAGCGACGCATAGGCAGCGACTTTGGCTGCCGCATCAGCGGCTTGCTTGGCTTTGAGCTTGGCGTCTTCGATGGCTTTACGGGCATCGCCGTACACTTTGTCGATACGCGCTTCAGCGTCAGCCTGGCTGAGGTTGGTGCGCTGGCTGATCAACTGGGCCAGGTAGGTCCGGTCTTCAGGTGCCAGTTGGCCGTCATTGCTCAGGGTACGGGTGAGGATGCGTGCAACAACGCCGTGCACCGCGTCATCACTGACGGCAGCCGGGCGGTCATCACGAAACAGGCTGTCGACGTAGTAGTCAAAGTCGCCGCTGTTGGCGCCCTTGGCTGCACCGCCGGCCGCCTGGCTCAGGCCGCTGGCGGCACCCGAGGCAACGCTGGCACCGGCTTTTACGCCGCCACTCACCACACTGCTGACCGAACCGACCACCAGCACTGCGGTGACCAGCGTCGCTACAGCCCAGGCGAGGAAGCCATGGGCAGTGTCGCGAAAGTACACCTCATCGCCGTGCATGTTCGCCCATTTCACGCGCAGACGGCCGGCGATATAGCCGCCCAACCCCGATGCGACGATCTGGGTAAACGCCAGCCAGACGATCGTGGAAATGCCAAGCCCCTTGGCGCTGATGCCGCTGTCAGCCCACGGCGACACCGCCGAAAAGCCCAGGCCGAAACCCAGCAGTACCAAAATAAGGGAAAGTGCAGCCGCCGCAGCGGCCCCGGCAAAAATCGCCCCCCAGGAAACCCCGGAGACGGCGCTCGACTCTTGCAGTGTGGATGAGGATGTGATCATTGTTGTTTAGCTCCCGGCAGGAAAAATGGTGTTACAAGTCTCAAAAGGGACAGTGCAGGCACCATGCCAGTCGCTGTAAAAATAAATTTCCTTATATTTCATATAGTTATATAAATTGAACTTACGCAAACCATGCAAGTTGCAAGAACTGACTTTAACCAGCGGGCGTATTGCATACTTGACAGGCGCAGAATTTTTTTTTGGAAAAACGCTTACACACAGCATTCATTCAGGATGTCGGGGCCATGATCCACTGACTTCAGTAAGTAAATTCTTGCTGACAGTGCGCAGAAATGGCTGATGAATTTGTGTCGGTTTTGCCAACATGAAGTTTAATTTAGGAAGCATTCAGGCATTTCTTGGCAAAATGCCCCCACTTCTAGTGTGAATCGCTCACCAGGTAATCCTATGACCCGTATTTTGACCATCGAGGATGACGCCGTAACGGCCCGCGAGATCGTCGCCGAGCTGAGTAGCCATGGACTGGACGTAGATTGGGTGGACAACGGCCGCGAAGGCCTGGTCCGCGCTGTGAGTGGTGATTACGATCTGATCACGCTCGACCGCATGTTGCCGGAACTGGATGGCCTGGCCATCGTCACCACTCTGCGCACCATTGGAGTCTCGACGCCGATCCTGATGATCAGCGCCCTCTCCGATGTCGACGAGCGGGTCCGTGGCCTGCGCGCCGGCGGCGACGATTACCTGACCAAGCCGTTCGCCTCCGACGAGATGGCCGCCCGCGTCGAAGTGCTGCTGCGCCGCAAAAGCACGGTCAAGGAGTTCGAAACCGCCCTGCGTGTGGCCGATCTGGAACTGAATTTGATCAGCCGCGAAGCCAGCCGCGCCGAACAGCCGCTGAGCCTGTTGCCCACCGAATACAAATTGCTCGAATTTCTGATGCGCAACACCGGTCAGATTTTGTCGCGGATGATGATTTTCGAGGAAGTCTGGGGCTATCACTTCGACCCGGGCACTAACTTGATCGACGTGCACATTGGTCGTCTGCGCAAGAAGATCGACCCGCCGGGCCTGACGCCGCTGATTCGCACGGTACGAGGTTCCGGCTATGTCATTGCTGAACCCCTCTAAGGGTTGGCGCTCTTCCAGCAGCCGCTTGCTGGCGCTGTACAGTTCACTGTTCGTGGCCTGGAGCTGCATCCTGATGGGGGTGCTGTATTACGAGGTGTCCGGGTACCTGGGCGACCTGTCGCGCCACTCCCTGATGCAGCGTCAGCACCTGTTCCAGCGTTTTGACGGCGAAGAACTGGTGGAAGCTCTGACCACCAGCATGACCTTCGACATGAAAGGCGTAGACGCTTACGGCCTGTTCGACGAGCAATTTCGCCCCTTGAGCGGGCCGATCCGCGCCGTGCCGCCGGACCTGCCGCTGGACGGCAAGATCCACGCACTGGCCAACTGCGTCGAATCCGACGACCCCAAACTGCCCAAAGACAGCTGCGATGCCGTGGCAACTCACACCGAGGACGGCCGCTGGCTGGTGCTCGTGCGCGCCAACGGCTCGCTGTTTGGCGTGACCCGGATCATCTGGCATGCCTTGTTATGGGCACTGTCGCTGACGATTATCCCGGGTGCCGCCGGTTGGCATTTATTGCGCCGACGCCCGTTGCGGCGGATTCGTGGCATCCAGGCGAGTGCCGAGGCCATCGTCGCCGGCGACCTCACTCACCGCCTGCCGCTGTCGAACCGGCGTGACGAGCTGGACATGCTCGCGGCGATCGTCAACGCGATGCTCGACCGTATCGAAAAGCTGATGAACGAGGTCAAGGGCGTGTGCGACAACATCGCCCACGACCTGCGCACCCCGCTGACGCGCCTGCGTGCGCAGTTGTACCGCATCAAACAGGAGGCCGAGGCGGAGTCGGACTACGCGGTGAAACTGGATGACGCGATTGCCGAAACCGACACCCTGATGGCGCGTTTTCGCGGGCTGTTGCGTATTTCCGAGCTGGAAGACCACCAGCGTCGCTCAGGCTTTTTGGTCATGGACCCGCTGCCGCTGTTGCGCGAATTGCACGACTTCTACCTGCCCCTGGCCGAAGAAGGCGAGCTGCAATTGCGGCTCGAAACCCCGGAATCCCTGCCGTGGATCACCGGCGACCGCGCACTGCTGTTCGAAGCCCTGGCCAACCTGTTGAGCAACTCGATCAAGTTCTCCCCCCCGGGCGGCGAAGTGATTTTGCGCGGGGTCAATGATGCCGGCAGCACGCGCCTTGAAGTGCACGACTCCGGGCCCGGCATACCGGTGGCGGAACGTGACGCGGTGTTCCAACGCTTTTATCGCGTGGACGAAAGCGACCAGCAAGGCGGGTTCGGGTTGGGTTTGTCGATAGTCGCGGCGATCATCAACTTGCATGGGTTCAAGCTGGAAGTGGGTTCCAGCCTGTGTGGCGGCGCGTGTCTGGTGCTGGAGTGCCGGCAGCAACTGATGCCTGAATAACCCTGAGAGCCCAAACGCCACAAAACCCTGTGGGAGCTGGCTTGCCTGCGATAACGGTAGCCCAGGCAATAAACAGTTTGCCTGATACACCGCCATCGCAGGCAAGCCAGCTCCCACCTTTGATTTGCAGTGGCTGTTAGAAATTAGCGCGCAGCGCCTCAAGCCCACCGCTGTAGACGCCGGTAAACAACTCTTCCACCGCCGCCTCCGTAGTCCCCGCCACCGGCGTAAACACGCCGGACCAGGTCACTTTCGCCGACGACTCCGTCAACGCCTCAACCTGCAACGTCGCCAGGTAAGCACTCACCGGAAACGGCGATTGCTCGATGGTGTAGCTGTAGGTGCGGCCCACGTTGTCGAAGGTCTGCAAACGCTCGGCGATCGCGCCGCCGTCCGCGGTTTCCAGGTGACGCACACGCCCGCCGTCGCTCGCTTCGCTCTTGACGATAAACGGCAGCCAGTCCGGCAGCGTGTTGAAGCCACCGATCAATTGCCACACGTGGTCTGCTGACACCGGAATTTCGATTACTGAAGAGGCTGTTGCCACACTAAATACTCCTAAAAAAGAAAAATAACTCAGATCGCCATGCTGTCGACAACACCACCGTCGACCCGCAATGCGGCGCCCGTGGTGGCAGACGACAAGGGTGAAGCAATGTACGCCACCAGGTTGGCGACTTCATCCACATTGGCCGCGCGCTGGATAATCGACGTGGGCCGCGCATTACGCACAAACACATCCGCCTCGTCCCGCGCGCTGCGCCCGGATTTGGCGGTGGCGTCCTTGAGCATCTGCTCCAGGCCGTCGGTAAAGGTCGGCCCCGGCAGCACGGCGTTCACCGTGACGCCAGTGCCCGCCAGGCGCTTGGCCAAGCCGTGGGACACTGCCAGGTTGGCGCTTTTGGTCACGCCGTAGTTGATCATGTCCGCGGGTGTTGCCACGCCGGATTCCGAAGACAGGAAAATCACCCGCCCCCAGCCCTGCTCGACCATGCCCGGCACGTAATGCCGCGAAAGGCGCACGCCAGAGATCACATTGACCTCGTAGAAGCGCGTCCACTCGCTATCAGGCGCGTCAAAAAAATCCACATCGTTGAAGATGCCCAGGTTGTTGACCAGGATGTCGGCGCGCGGTTCGGCGGCGAACAGTTTCTCTGCGCCTTCAGCGGTGCCGAGGTCGGCCACCAGCCCGCGCAAGTCGGCGCCGGGGACTGACTGGCGAATACTCGCCAGGGCTTCGTCGACCTTGCCCGCTTCACGTCCGATCACCACCACCGTGGCACCGGATTGTGCAAGGGCCAGGCTGATGCCCAGGCCGATCCCGGCGGTGCTGCCGCTGACAATGGCTACTTTGCCGCTCACATCAATTTTCATCGGGTGTACTCCTGAAGTTAAAGCGGCAGTGGTGCACGGTCCGAAATCAATCGGGCGTCGCGTAGCGCCTGCCAAAAGGCTGCCGGAATTATCTCTGACAACGCCGCAACGTCTTCGGCAATGCGCCCCGGACGACTGGCACCGGGAATCACCGCAGCCACGGCCGGATGTGCCAACGAGAACTGTAGCGCAGCAGCTTTGACACTGACGCCGAATGCCTGGGCAATGGCCTTGATCTGCTCGACCTTGTCTATGATCGCCGGGCTGGCTTTCTGGTATTCGAAGTGCGCGCCACCGGCCAGGATGCCCGAGCTGTACGGGCCGCCGACGACGATTTCAACCTTCTGCGCCGCTGCTGCGTCCATCAAACGTTGCAGGGCACGGTCGTGGTCCAACAGCGTGTAGCGGCCCGCCAGCAGAAAGCCGTCGGGCTGGGCTTCGGTCAGGTCCAGGGTCAGCTCGCACGGTTCAACGCGGTTCACGCCCAGGCCCCAGGCCTTGATCACGCCTTCTTCGCGCAGGCGGGTCAGCACTTTGAACGCACCGGTGCGGGCCTGGTTGAAGTAGTCCAGCCATTGGTCGCCGTAGAAGTCCTGGGCGATGTCGTGAATCCACACGATGTCCAGGCGATCGGTTTGCAGGCGTTCCAGGCTGTCTTCGATGGAACGCAGAGTGGCGTCGGCGCTGTAGTCGTTGAGCATTTTGTTCGGGCGGCCATGTTCGAACACACCGCTTTTTTCGCCGAGGTCGCGGGCGCTTTCTTCGATTTCGTCAAGAATCACCCGACCGACTTTGGTGCTGAGCACGAAGTCATCGCGGTTGTACTGCGACAGGGCTTGGCCCAGGCGAATTTCCGACAGGCCCGAACCGTAGAACGGCGCGGTGTCGAAGTAGCGCACGCCGGCGTTCCAGGCGGCTTCAACGGTGGCCTGAGCCTCTTCTTCAGGAATGGCGCGGAACATGTTGCCCAGTGGCGCGGTGCCGAAGCCGAGTTGGCCTGGGAGTTTGTCTTTCAAGCTCATGGTGGATCCTCAAATGCGTGAAGGGTCGCGGTGACCGTTGAGCAGATCCTAGATTGCATAGATCGGACCGTCCAAGACATACTGCGACCAACTTGAGTCCCAGCAGGTCTTATATGATTGATCTACGCCAACTGCGCTACTTCGAAGTCGTCGCAGAAGAGGAGCACGTCGGCCGTGCGGCTGAACGTTTGCACATCTCCCAATCGCCCTTGAGCCGACAGATTGCCCAGCTGGAAGAACGCCTGGGCCTGACCCTGTTCGAACGCAGCCAGCAACGCATCCGCCTGACCCGCGACGGGCAGACGTTTCTGGCCGAAACCAAGGCGTTGCTGACCCATGCCAATCGCCTGGAGTCATTGGGTAAACGCCTGGGCCGGGGTGAGGAAGGCGGCTTGTGCATCGGCTATATCGAAAACGCCATGCACGCCGGTGTGCTGCCCAATGCCTTGCGCGTTTTAAGGGATGACCGCCCCACTGTGCATATCAAGCTGTACAACCTGCCGTCCCTCGAACAACTTGAAGGGTTGCGCCAGCGCAGCCTGGACATTGCGCTGGTCGACGAACCACCCGCCGCGGATGACCCGGACCTGACCGCCTTGCAAGTGCTGGACGACCCGATGCTGCTGGCCCTGCCCGAGCATCATCCACTGGCACACCAAAGTGAGCTGCTGCCTGAGCACCTGGCCGAGCAGGAGTGGATCGGCGTGCAGCGCAAACCCGGCGCCCACCCGGCGGATGACTTTGTGGCGGCCTGCATTCGTGCCGGTTTCACCCCCCAAATCCCCATGGAGGCCAGCGAGCCCTTTACCGCATTGGGTCTGGTTGCGTCGGGCCTTGGCGTGGCCATGGTGCAAAAAGGCCTGAGCCGCAATGCACCACCCGGCGTGGTGCTGCGCGAGTTGCCGTGGCTGACCTACACCACCCCGCTGTGGGCGGCGTGGCATCGAATCAACCTGCGCCCGCTGGTGGAAACCTTCCGCAAAGTACTCACCGAACCCAAAGCCTGACAAAGATCAAAAATGTGGGAGCGGGCTTGCTCGCGAATGCGGTGTATCAGTCACCCAATGCATTGACTGACACTCCGCATTCGCGAGCAAGCCCGCTCCCACATTTGGAGTGAGGTGGGTCAGTTAACCAGTTCGCGCAAGCGATACCACAGCATCCCCAGCGCCAACAGTGGCGAGCGCAACGCCTTGCCGCCCGGGAAGGTCATGTGCGGCACCTGGCTGAAAATATCCAGACCTCTGCTGTGACCCGCATGAATCCCTTCGGCCAACAGCTTTGCGCACCAATGCGTCACGTTAAGCCCATGCCCGGAGTAACCCTGCGCATAAAACACATTCGGGTACTGGCTCAGCCGCCCAACCTGGGGAAACCGGTTGGCGGTGATACCAATCTTGCCGCCCCACTGGAACTCAATGGCGGTATTAGCCAACTGCGGGAACACCTTGAGCATTTTCGGCTGCATATACGCGGCGATATCCACCGGATCACGCCCCGAATAATGGCAGGCACCGCCGAACAACAAACGGCGGTCAGCGGACAGCCGGTAGTAATCCAGCCCGACTTTCTGGTCGCACAGCGCCAGGTTTTGCGGGATCAATTCGCTCGCCAGCTGCGCCGATAAAGGCTCGGTGGCGATGATGTAACTGCCTGCCGGAAGCACTTTGCCACTCAAGCGCGGCTCCAGCTCTTCAAGGTGCGCATTGCACGCCAGCACCAGGTTTGCGGCGCGCACCGTGCCACCCGCGCAACGTACCTGCACGGTGTCGCCGTGGATCAGCTCCAGCACCTCGGTCTGCTCAAAAATCCGCACCCCGAGGGACTCGGCGAGCTGCGCCTCACCCAGCACCAGGTTCAGTGGGTGCAGATGCCCGGAGCCCATGTCCACCAAACCACCGGCGTACACCGTCGAGCCCACGACGTGCTGCATATCCTTCAATTCGACGAGGCGGGTTTCGTGGGCATACCCCATGGCCGCCAGGCTCTCCTGCTCGCCCTTGAACGCCGCAAACTGCGCCGGGGTATTCGCCAACTCACAAAACCCCCAGCGCAAATCGCAGTCGATGCCCTGCTCGCGGATCCGCTCGCCCACCAGCGCCACCGACTCAATCCCCGCCCGTTCCAGGTAACGCACGCCCTCCTCGCCCACGTATTTGGCAAAGCCGGACACGTCGTGGCCGATACCGCGAATCAATTGCCCGCCATTGCGCCCGCTGGCGCCCCAGCCAATGCGCCGGGCCTCCAGCAGGACCACCGAGAGCCCGCGCTGGGCCAGTTCGATGGCGGTATTGACGCCGGTAAAACCGCCGCCGATCACACACACATCGGCGCTCAGGTCCGCGCCCAGTGGCGGGCGCTCCGGCATGGCATTGGCCGAGGCCCGGTAGTAAGAACGGGCGTGGTCAGTCGACTGAATCATTTGTTGGTCTTCACTTTGCTCCAGGCGCGGGTCATCAGGCGCATGGTCGCCGGGGTCGGCGTGGTGGAAATATAGAGTTTGTCGAGCACTTCCTGCGGCGGGTACACCTCAGGGTTGTTCACCAGTTCAGGCGCCATGAACGGTTTGGCGGCCGGGTTGGCGTTGGCATAACCGACCGAGGCGCTGACCTTGGCGATCACTTCAGGGTCGAGCAAATAGTTGATAAAGGCGTGGGCTTCTTTCGGGTTGCCCGCGTCGGCCGGAATCGCCAGCAGGTCGAACCACAGGTTGGAGCCTTCCTTGGGGATCGAGTAGGCGATATTCACGCCGTTCTTGGCTTCCTTGGCACGGTTGGCGGCCTGGAACACGTCGCCGGAATAACCGAACGCCACACAGATATCACCGTTGGCCAGGTCCGAAATGTACTTGGAAGAATGGAAATAGGTGATGTACGGGCGCAGCGTCAGCAGCTTGGCTTCAGCCTGTTTGTAGTCCTCGGGGTTCTCGCTGCGCGGGTCCTTGCCCATGTAGTTGAGAATCGCCGGGAACAGCTCATCCGCCGAATCGAGGAAGGCTACGCCGCACTCATGCAGCTTCGTGATGTTCTCGGGCTCGAAGAGCACCGCCCACGAGTCGATATGGTCGATGCCCAGCACCTGCTTGACCTTGTCGACGTTGTAGCCAATGCCATTGGTGCCCCACAGGTACGGCACCGAGTGCGCGTTACCCGGGTCGTTTTTCTCCAGCAGCTTGAGCAGTTTGGGGTCGAGGTTCTTGAAGTTCGGTAACTGCGAACGGTCAAGTTTGAGAAACGCACCGGCCTTTACCTGGCGTGCCAGGAAGTGGTTGGACGGCACCACCACGTCATAGCCGGTGCGCCCTGCGAGCAGTTTGCCCTCGAGGGTTTCGTTGGAGTCGAACACGTCATAGATCACTTTGATCCCGGTTTTGGCCTGGAAGTCGGCCAAGGTGGTCTCGCCGATGTAGTCGGTCCAGTTGTAGACACTTACAGTTTGTGCCGCTTCGCTGGTGCTGCTGAGACCCGCGACCAGAGCCAGCGGGAGAAGCTTTTTCACAAGACGCATTTCGACACCCCTTTATTGGTTTTTTAGACGCTCAACAGCAGGAACTCACGCTCCCAGGAACTGATCACCCGCTTGAAATTCTCATGCTCGGCGCGTTTGACCGCGACGTACCCGCGCACGAACTTGTCGCCCAGGTACCTCTTGACCGTGTCGCAATCCTCCATCCGCGCCAGCGCATCTTCGAGGGTGAACGGCAGGCGCAGGTTGCGGCGCTCGTAGGCGCGGCCTTCCACCGGGGCGCTCGGTTCGATCTGTTCGATCATCCCGAGGTAGCCACACAGCAGGCTGGCGGCAATCGCCAGGTAGGGATTGGCGTCGGCACCCGGCAGGCGGTTTTCCACGCGCATGGCGTCAGGGCTTGAGGTGGGCACGCGCAGGCCGACGGTGCGGTTTTCTTCACCCCACTCGACGTTGACCGGTGCAGAAGTGTCCGGCAGAAAGCGGCGGAACGAGTTCACGTTCGGCGCGAACATCGGCAGCAGCTTGGGGATGTATTTTTGCAGGCCGCCAATGTGGTGCAAAAACAGCTGGCTCATCTTGCCGTCGGCGTCGACAAATACTGGCTTGCCCGTGGCGATCTCGACCACGCTCTGGTGCAGGTGCATGGCGCTGCCCGGCTCATCGGCCACCGGTTTGGCCATAAAAGTGGCGGCCACATTGTGCTTCAACGCGGCTTCGCGCAGGGTGCGTTTGAACACGGTGATCTGGTCGGCCAGGTCAAGGGCATCGCCATGGCGGAAGTTGATTTCCATCTGCGCCGGGCCGTCTTCGTGGATCAGCGTGTCGAGGTCCAGGCCCTGCAGTTCGCACCAGTCGTAGACGTCTTCAAACAGTGGATCGAATTCGTTGGCGGCGTCGATGGAAAACGACTGGCGACCGGTTTCGGCGCGACCGGAGCGGCCCACCGGGGTTTTCAGCGGCAGGTCCGGGTCTTCGCAGCGCTGGGTCAGGTAGAACTCCATTTCCGGCGCGACAATCGGCTGCCAGCCCTTGTCGGTGTAGAGCTGCAAAACTTTCTTCAAGATATTGCGTGGCGACAACTCGATGGGGTTGCCCTGCTTGTCGAAGGTGTCGTGGATCACAATCGCGGTGGGCTCGATGGCCCATGGCACCACGTAAGTGGCGTTGGACACCGGGCGGCAGATCATGTCGATGTCGGCGGGGTCGAGCAGGTCGTAGTAGATATCGTCGTCGACAAAGTCCCCGGTCACCGTTTGCAGCAGCACACTTTCCGGCAGGCGCATGCCTCGCTCATGCAGGAACTTGTTGGTGGGCGCAATCTTGCCGCGTGCGATGCCAGTCAAATCACTGATCACGCATTCGACTTCGGTAATCTTGTGTTCTTTCAGCCAGGCGGACAGCTGATCGAAGGGGGCTTTCATAAGGACCTCGTCATGGGTTGGATGCACGCGCCGACTTGTACTCCCGGCGCATTGAGGTCTATCTTGGGCCAGCCTTCAAACGGCATCTATCCACTTTGCACGCAACACAACGCACCAATAGAGTGCGCACGGATCACCCATGACACAGGCAACGGCTTTGCGCGTACAGGCCTTCACCACCGGTGATGTGGCCGCTCAATGCAGTGCGACACCCGGTTGGGTGCAGCAGTACCAGCAGATGTCCCCGGGGCATTTCGCCGGGCAGATCCGCTACCTCGACCTGCAAGGTGTCGAGGTGTACGAAGAGTGCATGAACACGCGGGTGGAACAGCATTTCAACGCGCCGCCCGGCTCACTGGCGTTCTGTTTTGACGGCAGCGACAACGCGCTGTACCTGCTCAATGGCGAAAGCCGCAACACCTGGATCACCCCGGAAAACTACCGTGAAGTGGCGGTGGTGTTCGGCCCGCAATTCGTGCAACGCCACGGGTTGGACGTGGCGAAACTCGAAGGCCTGTTCATGGCGCCGCTGACAGGCCAACAGAACGCACTGTTCACCCGTTGGCTCAGTGGTACGTTGACGCGATTGCCTACCGTGCCCGACCCCGTCAACCTCACCCGGCAATTGCTCGACGACTGCCTGTTTATCCTCGACAACGCCTGCGTGTGCCTGGACCGCAGCTCATTGCAGCGCCGCAGCGAGGAACGCCGGCTGATGGCGCGCATCGGCGAATGGGCCGCGGATACGCAGGATGAGACCGTCAACCTGCTGGAACTGGCGCAGATTGCCGGTGTGCCGCTGCGTCAATTGCAGCAAGGCTTCAAGACCTATACCGGGATGAGCCCCGCGCAGTGGTTGCGGTTGCGCCGGTTGAATGGCGCGCGGCGGGAGTTGTTGAGCGGCGCCGATACCACCGTGGCTGAGGTGGCGATGAATTGGTCGTTCTGGCATTTGGGGCGGTTTTCCAATAGCTATCGGGCGTTGTTCAAAGAGTTGCCCAGCGAAACCCTCAAACACTCCTGCTGAAATGCGATTCACTGTGGGAGCTGGCTTGCCTGCGATCGCGGTATATCAGTGTTACCTGCGTCGCCTGACACACTGCCATCGCAGGCAAGCCAGCTCCCACATGTGATGCTGCGGCGTGATAGATCCCTTCTCCATAGCTTGTAAAACCCGGCCGATATGCCTAGCTTATGCGCCCTTCCCGCCCTGCGCTCTAAGGCCTTGCCCCCATGGTTTTGCGTTTTCGCTCGTTCCCACCTTCACGTTTCGCCCTCGGCCTGCTGCTCAGCGGTGGCATCGGCAATAGCTTCGCGGCTGATATAGAACTGCCTGCGGTGAAGGTTCAGGGCCAGGACGAGTCCGGCTATCGCACTGACAGCGCCTCGGTCGGCGGTTTCAATGAAGCCCCGCTGCTCGACACGCCCGCCTCGATCACCGTGATCAACGCATCCATGATCAAAGACCAGCAAGCCCGCCTGCTCAGTGAAGTGCTGCGCAACGACGCCTCGGTCGGCGACAGTTATGCCCCCATCGGCTACTACGAAAACTTTGTGGTGCGCGGTTTCTCGCTGAATGCAGCCAGCAGCTACAAGATCAACGGGCGCACCATCACCGGCGAGCAGAACGTTGCCCTGGAAAACAAGCAGCAGGTTGAAGTGCTCAAAGGGCTGGCCGGGTTGCAGAGCGGGATTTCCGAACCCAGCGGCGTGATCAACTACGTGACCAAGCGCCCGGAAGACGTGCGTTCGGTGACGGTTTCCACCGACGATCGCGGCAGCGGGTATGTCGCCACGGACGTCGGCGGCTGGTTTGGCAGCGAGCAGCAGTTCGGCCTGCGCGCCAACGTGGCCCATGAAGACCTCAATTCCTACGTGGAACATGCGAATGGCCAGCGTGACTTCGTGTCGCTGGCGTTCGACTGGAACATCAGCCCGGATGCACTGTTGCAGCTGGATGCGGAGTACCAGAACAAGCAGCAGCGGTCGGTGCCGGGGTATCAGCTGTTGGGCGGCACCGAGGTGCCGCATGACGCATCGCCGAAAAAGCTGTTGGGGCATCAGAGCGGCTCGCATCAGGTCGGCATTGATTCGCTGAACCTCAATGGCAAGTTTGAGTACCGCTTCAGCGATCAGTGGAAAGGCAGTGTGAGTGCGGCGCGCAGCAAGGTAGTGATTGATGATTACAGTTCGTTTGCGTGGGGCTGTTATTACATCGGTACTTGCAACGCCAACACGTTCAGCCCTGAGGGCGACTACGACATCTACGACTACCGCAGCCCAGATGACACTCGCCGTGACGATGAAGTGCAGGCGGCCATGACCGGGTTGTTCAACACCGCAGGGCTGGGCCATGAACTGACTTTCGGTACCAGCGCGTTTCGCCGGGTGATCGACAAACGCGACGCAGTGAACGAATACATCGGTAGCGGTAATATCAACGAAGACGCCCCGACTTTCACCCCTACCGACAAGCCGCTGAACGCCAGCCATCGCAACCTCGACAGCCGCCAGTACGGGCTGTTCGTCACTGACCGCATCAGCTTCAACGAGCAATGGCAGACCATTCTGGGTGGCCGTGAAGTGCGCCTTGATGAACAAGCCTTCAACAAAGATGGCGCCAAAACCCGTCACACCCAGCAATACGTGTTCCTGCCCCAGGCAGCATTGGTCTACAAACCGGTGGAAAACGTGTCGCTGTACACCAGCTACAGCAAGGGTCTTTCCCTCGGCGGCACCGCGCCTTGGTTCGCCGACAACTCAAGCGAAACGCTGGCGCCGACCGTGTCCCGCCAAATCGAAGCCGGTGTGAAATACGACTGGCACCGCATCAGTTTCGCCGCCGCCGTGTTCCAGACGCGCCAGGCCTATCAATACGCGAAGCCAGACGGCACTGGCGCGTTCATCTATGAGCAACAAGGCGAACAGAAAAACACCGGCCTGGAACTGTCCGCCAACGGCTGGGCCACCGACCGTCTGCAAATCGCCACCAGCGTCGCGGCCATTCGCACGCGCGTGACCGGCAGCGGCACACCGGAGTACGAAGGCCATCAGGCGATCAACGTCCCCAAACTGCGTGCCAGCGTTTACGCCGATTACGCCTTGCCGTGGGTAAACGGGCTGGCCGTGCTGGGTGGCGTGCAATACAGCGCCAGGAAGTACGCCAACCGCACCGGCACCGTGGAGGTCGGGGATTACGCGGTGGTAAATGTCGGCAGCCGCTACACCACCAAACTGGACGGCTATGAGACGGTATTTCGCCTGAGCGTCGACAACCTCTTCGACAAGCGCTACTGGCGCGACGCGGGCGAATACCTGGGGGATGACTACTTGTTCCAGGGCGCGCCATTGACGGCGCGCCTGAGTGCAACGGTGAACTTCTAAGCCTTACTTCGGCATCTTGCGAAAGCCGATTGCCAGGCGATTCCAGCTGTTGATGATCGTAATCGCCAGGCTCAGATCAACCTGTTCCTGGGCGCTGAACTCGGCCGCCAATGTAGTGAAGTCTTCATCCGGTGCGTGGGTCTGGCTGATCAGGGTCAGGCTTTCAGCCCAGGCCAGCGCGGCGCGTTCACGCGGGGTGAAGAACGGCGTTTCGCGCCAGGCCGACAGGGTGTAGAGACGGCGCTCGGTTTCACCGCCTTTGCGGGCGTCGGCGGTGTGCATGTCCAGGCAGAAAGCGCAGCCGTTGATTTGCGAAACGCGCAGGCGGATCAGCTCCAGCAAAGGCAGCTCGATGGACAGTTTGCCGGCGGCAGCTTCCAGAGCGAGCATGGCTTTCATGGCGTCTGGGGAGGCGGTGTAGAAATCGGTACGGGTTTGCATGGCGGTACTCCGGAACGGTGGGGATTGGTGGCTAGATTAGCCACCGAGGGGGGAAGGAGAAATATCCAATTCCGGGTAAGAGTGGGTGACCAATGTGCTCAACGCCTCACAACCCCCTGTCCCTCAACCACTGCATAAACCCCTTCTTGACCGGCACCACCGGCGCCTCCTGTGTCAACGCCTGCGCCGCATGCACCCTGAAATCCAGCAATGCCTTCATGGCCTCACTGATGTCATGCCGCGCATCCAGGCAAGGTTTCAAATACTCCTTCTCAATTCGGTACAGGGTACAAAACGTCTTCGCCGTAAAGTCCGCCAGCGTCGCCTGATCGGACAGGATCCCCGCCTCACCGATCACCTCCCCCGGCCCCATGCGCCCGGCCTCGAACTTGTGGCCGCCCTTGATCAGCATCACCGACACCACGCCGGACTCGACGATAAACAAATGATCGCTGATCTCCCCCGCCGGCAAAATCATATCGCCCGCCCGATAGGTGTGCAGCGTCATGTTCTGGCTGAAGGTGTCTTTCTCTTCCTGGCGCAGCGTGGAGAAGATCGACGAGCGCTCCAACAACGCCCGCGCACCCGACATGGCAGGCGGCGTGCTGCTTTCGGTAGCAGACAATATGCCCACCCCCGCCGCTTGCAAGTGCCGGAAAGCCAGGTCGTAAAGTTGATTGCGCACTTCACGCTTCAGGGCCATGGCTGGCACAAAACCGCTGATTTCGTACTCGACGCCACCGCTGGCCGATGCCTTGAAAGCCACACTCGGCGCAGGTTTACCCAATAATGGCCGGCACCCCTGCATCGCCCGCTCCAGCGCCTCGATCACCACTTGCGGGCGCGCATGCGGGCTGACTTGCAGGCTCACCGCCAACCCGAACATGTCCGCCGGGCGCGAGAAGTTGATGATCTTGGCCTTGGCCGCCAGGGAGTTGGGAATCACCGCCATGCTGCCCTGCGAGGTTTGCAGCCGCGTGGCACGCCAGTCGATATCGGTGACCCGGCCTTCGGTGCCGTCGATGGAGATCCAGTCATCAATCTGGTAAGGCTTGGTGGTGTTGAGCACGATGCCGGAAAACACGTCGCTCAAGGTGCTTTGCAACGCCAGGCCGACGATGATTGCCACCGCGCCAGAAGTGGCCAGCACGCCCTTCACGGGCAGGTCGAGCACGTACGCCATGGCGGCGATGATCGCGATCAGGAAAATCACCGCGCCGACGATGTCCTGCAACAACCGCCCGGTGTGGCCGACGCGCTGCATCATCACCGCGCCGAGCAACACCGTGAGCGTGCGCGCGGCGAACAGCCACCAGCCGATCTGCAGAGCAGTAGCCGCCAGGTGCAACGCGGTGTTGTCCGCGTAAGGCGCGGCTTGCATGGGGTTCATGCCGTCGTTGAACAACACGGCACTGAAGACAGCGAAAATCACCAGCCGCGCCGCGAGCTTCCAGGTGGCGAAGGTGGGGGAAATCAGGCGCCACACGGCGATGTCGATAAAGATCAGCGCCATGGCGCAAAACATCGGGTGATCGGCGATAAATGAGGGCATCCAGGCGACTCCAGGGCGAATGCCCAGAAGATCGCATGAATTGATAACACTGGAAACAAAATGTGGGAGCTGGCTTGCCTGCGATAGCATCACCAAGGTTTAGCTCATTGACCGAGGTGCTTGCATCGCAGGCAAGCCAGCTCCCACAGGGTTCCTGGCCTGGCAGTCAGGCCTGCATCTGCCCGAACCGACCCGACTGAAAATCCGCAAACGCCTGATGGATTTCCTGCTCGGTGTTCATCACGAACGGGCCGTGGCCGACGATCGGCTCGTCGATCGGCTCGCCGCTGAGCAACAGCACCTTGGCGTCATCGTTAGCTTCCAGCGTCAGCTGGCTACCATCACGCTCAAACAACGCCAGCTGTCCTTGGCGCGCGACTTCCTCACCATTCACCAGCACCGTGCCGCGCAGGATCACCAGCGCAGTATTGCGCCCGGCGTGCAGGTCGAGCGTCACCGCCTTACCGGCGTTCAGGCGCAAATCCCACACGTCGATAGGCGTGAACGTGCGGGCAGGTCCCGAGGCACCGGCAAACTCACCGGCAATCAGGCGCAGTTGCCCCGCATCGTTTGCCAATGGCAGCACCGGAATATCGCCATCAACGATGGTCTGGTAACCGGCGTCGGCCATTTTGTCCTTGGCCGGCAGGTTGACCCACAGTTGCACCATCTCCAGCGCTCCGCCACTGCGGGCGAAGGCTTCGGAGTGAAACTCTTCATGGATGATGCCTTTCGCGGCCGTCATCCATTGCACATCGCCAGGGCCGATTTTGCCGCCTGCACCGGTGGAATCCCGATGCTCGACTTCGCCGTCATAGACGATAGTCACGGTTTCAAAACCGCGATGAGGGTGCTGGCCGACGCCGCGACGTTGTTCAGTCGGGGTGAAATCGGCCGGGCCGGCATGGTCCAGCAACAGGAACGGGCTGATGTGCTCTCCCATCGCATCGTAGGAAAACAGCGTGCGCACCGGAAAGCCGTCGCCGACCCAATGGGCGCGGGGGCTGGTGTAGAGACCGATAAGCTTTTTCATGGTGTACCTCCAAAGTGCCTACACCATAAGCCCACCCGCCTTTATGCACTAGCCGGCAAAAGCGGCCCGGATTGTTCTACGTATAGGACAATCCTTTCACCTGACGCTGACGCAACAGATGGAACGCAACAAAGGCCGTCACCGCGAAACCGGCTTCAATAACGATCATTGGCGTGGCGCTGCCATCACGCAGGTGGCTCAATAAAAGGCCACTGCAGGTCGCGCCAAACATCTGCGAAAAACCCATCAGACCTGCCGCCAGGCCAGCGCGGTGTGCGTTCGGCATGACGCCACCGGTGACCGAGCCCGGCAATACCAGGCCACCGCCCAAGGTGACCGCCGCCACCGGAATATCCAGCCCCGCCACCGACAACCCGAACAGCGCATAAATCACCAGCGCCGAGATCCCGCCCACTGCCACCATTGTCACGCCCATCGCCACAATACGCTGGGGACCAAGACGCATGATGTTACGTCGCGTGTAGGTGGAACCGATGATCAGCATCGACACGATCAGGCCAAAATTGATGCCGTATTCCAGGCTGCTGAACCCCAGCAGGTTGATGAAGACGGCCGATGAACCGGCGATCACCGAGAACATCGCGCCATAGGTACAGGCCAGCGCCACCGCATAGGCGCGGTACTGGCGGTCCTTGAGCAAGTCCAGGTACTGGCCACCCAGCGTGCGCCAGTGACCGGCCTTGGGGTCGAGGCAGTGGTTGCTTTCACGGAAGAACAGCAGCGCGAGAGACAGCACCACACTGCCAATCACCAGCGCGAGGATGATCGGCGCGTGCCAGCCGAAGAATTTGATCAACACCCCGCCGACCATCGGCGCGACCACAATCGCGTACAGCATGCCGATCATGGTGAGCGCCAACGCCGGGCCCGCTTCGGCCTTCCACACATCGCGCACCACGGTGCGGGCCAGCACCAGCGCGGCGCAAGCGCCCAGCCCCTGCAACATACGGGCCGCGATAAATTGCTGGATATCGCTGACCAACAGCATCGACAGCGTCGCCAGCACATACAGCACCAGGCCGCCGATCAACACCGGGCGGCGCCCTATACGATCGGAAAGCGGCCCGAACACCAGTTGCCCGAGGCCGAACGCGGCGACAAAGGCCGACAGCGCCATCAGTGCCGAACCCGCCGGTGCGGCCAGCGCCTGCTCGATGGCTCCGAGGCCCGGGATCATCAATTGGGTCGACACTTCACCCAAGGCGGTAAGCGCTACCAGTAAAAACAACAAACTACGTGACGGTGCCGGGGCGTTTGCCATGGGGATTATCCGGGGGCTGGATTAATTTATATTTCGACCATAATATGCGTAAAAAATTATGTCCATAATTTTTTGTCCCCGATGGCCATCCCCGGAGCCCGCCATGAACCCTCTACCCCTGCGTCTTCTCACGCCCCTGGCACTGTTGATCATCCTCAGCGGCTGCAACAGCAAGGCCGATACCGCCGCCGAAGTACCCCTGCCCCGCCCCGTCCTGGCCGCAAAAGTAGAAGCCGCCGGCACCCGGCAAAGCGCCTACACCGGCGTGGTCGCGGCCCGCACGGAAAGCGATCTGGGCTTTCGCGTTGGCGGCAAGGTCATTGAACGCAAGGTCGACCCCGGCCAACACGTCTCCCGAGGCGACACCTTGCTGGTGCTGGATATCGGCGATTTCGAACTGGCCTTGCGTTCGGCGAAAAACCGCGTGAATGCCGCCCAGGCCCAACTGCGCCAGCGTCGTGATGACGAAAACCGCTACCAGCGCCTGGCCAGCACTGGCGCAGTGTCACGGCAGATCTTCGACCAATCGGCCACCCACCTGCGTGTCGCCGAGGCTGAACTGGCCTCGGCGCAGTCCGACGCCAGCCAGATCGAAAACCGCCGCACCTACTCAGTCCTCAAAGCCGATGGCGACGGCATCATCACCGACGTGCGCGTGGACCGTGGCCAAGTGGTCGCCGAAGGCCAAATCGTTGCGCGCCTGGCCCACGACGGCGCGCGCGAAGCCATCGTCAACCTGCCGGAAAACAGCCGCGACCAAGCCTCACAAAAGGCCCTGGCCTTCCCCTTCGGCGCCCCGGATCAAGCCGTCACCGCCACCCTGCGCGAACTGTCCGCCAGCGCCGACCCGACCACCCGCACCTACCGCGCGCGCTATGTGTTGCACGGCGCTGTCGACCGTTTCGCCCTCGGCTCCACCATCACTGTGCGCCTGCAAGGCAACGGCCAGGCCGAGCAAACCCGCGTACCCATTGGCGCGTTGCAGGACGCGGGGCAAGGCAGCGGCGTGTGGCTGATCGGCGATGACAACACGATCACGTTCGCCCCTGTGAAAGTCGCCAGCCTCGGCCAGGAAGAGGCCTTGCTCGACGGTGGCGTAATACCCGGCCAAACCATCGTTGCCCTCGGCGCGCACCTGCTGCACAGCGGCGACGCGGTACGCCTGCTGCCCGCCCAGGCATTGGCCCTCAACCGTCAACAGGACCACTGAGCATGCGCGGTATCAACCTCTCCGAACTGGCGGTGAAACACCGTGCGGTCACGCTGTTTCTAATTATTGCGATCCTGGCTGCCGGGGTCTTCTCGTTCGGCAAACTGGGCCGTGCCGAAGACCCTTCATTTACGGTCAAGGTCATGACCATCACCGCCGCCTGGCCCGGCGCCACGGCCCGGGAAATGCAGGAGCAGGTGGCCGACCGCCTGGAAAAACGCCTGCAGGAGCTGGACTACTACGACCGCGTCGAAACCATCGCCCAGCCGGGTTTTGTGTCGATGCGCATGACCTACAAGGAGTCCACGCGCCCCAGCGAAATCCAGGACCTGTTCTACCAAACCCGCAAAAAGCTCAGTGATGAAGCCGCGAAACTGCCCAAGGGCGTGATCGGGCCGTTTTTCAACGATGAATATTCCGACGTGTACTTCGCCCTGTATGCCCTGGAAGCCGAGCACCTGCCCCATCGGCAACAAGTGCAAATGGCCGAGGACTTGCGCCAGGGTTTGCTCAACCTGCCGGGGGTGAAAAAGGTCAATATTCTGGGCGAGCAGGCGCAACGAATTTTTGTCGAGTTTTCCTACGAGCGTCTGGCGACTCTGGGGATCAAGCCGGATCAGATTTTTTCTGCGCTGGCCGCACAAAACGCCGTGGCGCCGTCGGGTTTCGTCGAGACCGCCGGCGCCCGCGCATATATCCGTATCGACGGCGCCTTCGACAGCCTGTCGCTGATTGAAAACGTGCCGCTGGAAGTCAACGGCCGCGTGCTGCGCATCGCCGATGTGGCCAGCGTCAGCCGGGGTTATGAAGACCCGCCCAGCTACCGCATCCGCCACCAGGGCGACCCGGCGCTGATGCTGGGCGTGATCATGGAAAAACACTGGAACGGCCTGGAGCTGGACAAGAGCCTTAAAGCCCAGGAAGCCAAAATCCAGGCCGACCTGCCGCTGGGGGTGAACTTTGCCAAGGTTTCCGACCAGGCCAAAAATATCAGCCTGGCGGTAAACGAATTCATGCTGAAATTTTTCGTCGCCCTCGCGGTGGTGATGGTGATCAGCCTGTTGGCGCTGGGTTTTCGCGTCGGTCTGGTGGTGGCCGCTGCGGTGCCACTGACGTTGTCGGTGGTGTTTGTGATCATGCTGCTGACCGGGCGTGAGTTCGACCGCATCACCCTCGGCGCGCTGATCATTTCTCTCGGTTTGTTGGTGGATGACGCGATCATCGCCATCGAGATGATGGTGGTAAAGCTGGAAGAAGGCTTCGACCGGATTCACGCCGCCACCTTCGCCTGGAGCTCCACCGCCGCGCCCATGCTCACCGGCACGCTGGTGACGATCATCGGCTTTCTGCCGGTGGGCTTTGCGCGTTCGGGCGCGGGGGAATACGCCGGTAATATCTTCTGGATCGTCGGCTTTGCGTTGATCTCGTCCTGGCTGGTGGCCGTGGTGTTCACACCCTATCTGGGCGTAAAACTGTTGCCGCAGATCAAACCGGTGCCCGGCGGCCACGACGCGATTTATGCCGGGCGTTACTACCAGACACTGCGCAGGCTGGTGGAGGCCTGTGTCCGCGGGCGCTGGCTGGTGACCGGGCTGGTGGTCGCCGCGTTTGTACTGTGCGGGCTGGGCATGGGCGTGGTGAAGAAGCAATTCTTTCCCAATTCCGACCGCTCCGAGCTGATTCTTGAGGTGTACATGCCGCCCGGCAGCGCGTTCAAGGCCACTGAGGCGGTAGCGGCGCAGCTGGAAAAAGCGCTGATGGAAGAGCCACAAACCAGCCTCGTCGACACCTATGTGGGCGGCGGCGCGCCACGCTTTTTCCTCTCGCTGAACCCCGAACTGCCCGACCCGGCGTTCGCCAAGCTGATCGTGCAAACCCCGGATTCCCATGCCCGCGATGCCTTGAAACTGCGCATGCGCGAGCGCATTGCGGCCGGTGAGTTTCCGTCAGCGCGGGTACGCGTGACGCAATTACTGTTTGGCCCGCCCGTGCCGTTCCCCGTGGTGTTTCGCGTGTCGGGCCCCAATCTGGATGTGCTGCGAAGCGTGTCCGAAGACGTGCGCAACGTCGTCGCCGCCAACAAACTGACCAAAGATGCGTTCCTCGATTGGGGCGAGCGCACCAGCGGTTATCGGCTGGTGCTGGATCAGGATCGCCTGCGCCTGCTGGGCTTTACCCCCAACGAGGTCAAATCCCAGCTCAATGCCCTGCTCAGCGGCAACCCGATCACCGAAGTGCGCGAAGGCAACCGCACCGTCTCCGTCGTGGCCCGCGCCCAGGGCAGCCAGCGCGAGAACCTCGGCAACCTGAACAACATGACCCTGACCAACAACGCCGGCACTTCGGTGCCGCTGGCGCAGGTCGGGCATTTTCAGGCAGTGATGGAAGAACCGATTCTCAAACGGCGCAACCGTGCGACCACCGTGGAGGTACGCGCCGACATCATCGACGGCGTGCAACCGCCCGACGTGGAAATGGCCGTGTACAAAGACCTGCAACCGCTGATCGCCAAGCTGCCCGCCGGATACCAGATCGACATCGGCGGCCCCGTAGAAGAAAGCGCCAAGGCCAACGTCGCGCTGGCGGCGTTGTTCCCGATCATGATCCTGCTCACCCTCACCGTGATCATGTTTCAGGTGCGCTCGTTCGGCGTGATGTTCATGGTCTTCGCCACCGCCCCCCTGGGGTTGATTGGCGCAGTACCGACCTTGCTGCTGTTCAACCAGCCGTTCGGGTTCAACGCGATTCTCGGCCTGATCGGGATTGGCGGCATCCTGATGCGCAACACGCTGATCTTTACCGATCAGATTCGCCAGAATCAGGAACACGGCATGCGCATTCACGAAGCGATCGTCGAGGCCACCGTGCGGCGCGCGAGGCCCGTGATCCTGACGGCGCTGGCGGCGGCGCTGGCCTTTATACCGCTGACGCTGTCGGTGTTCTGGTCATCCCTGGCTTACGTGCTGATTGGCGGGGTGTTGGTGGGCACGCTGTTGACGCTGTTGTTCCTGCCGGCGCTGTGCAGCCTGGTGCTTGGCCGAAAGCGCACGAAAGCTGCTGAAACCTCCCACGTAACGGCGGGATAAGCTCTACATCCATCTCTCGAAAACCTCTGCAAAGTCCTTCGCCTGATCACACAGTGCGAGGGATTGCAGATGGTTTTTTTCGTTAGTGCCCTGATTGTCGGGGCTGTCTCAGACGCGTCTCCCCTGTGGAGACGTCGCGCATGACCAACACCTCCCACATTACCCTGATCGAACACG
This sequence comes from Pseudomonas fluorescens, assembly GCF_002022275.1. Lineage (GTDB taxonomy): Bacteria > Pseudomonadota > Gammaproteobacteria > Pseudomonadales > Pseudomonadaceae > Aquipseudomonas > Aquipseudomonas fluorescens_AJ. Next base: position 3,355 of record NZ_MSDF01000040.1, on the reverse strand, counting down.
AGCTCAATGGCTTTCATAAAAGCCTGGCGGAGTATCGCCAGCAGATGGGCGCCTGGTATTCGCAGGCGCTGGATTCGGTCAGCCATGCCGCGGATTTGCCCTCGCTGCTGGGGATGGAGCGGGTGTTGCGGGTAGGCAACTCGCAGACCGTGGTGAGTACGACCGATCCGGACGTTTTAGGCACTGTCGTGATGTGCCAGCTGGGCGGCGAACTGAAGATCGAAAGTAAGTTTGAGTCGGTGTATGACGTGCCGATCGGCGACATACCGGTTGAAGTGATCGGGCTCGATGACGGCAGTTCCACGGTTGTGACGCTCGATGAACACGGCAAAGGCTCGCACCACTGCGCGGCAGGTGGGCGCTATCAGGTGCGGGTGCAAGGTGGCGTCACCGAGGAACAGGTGGACGCGCTGTTTGCTTCCTACGCCGGGCTGACGGCGGACCTGGAGCAGTGGCTGCGCGAGCAATGGAAAGACTTCAAACCCTATTGGCAGCAGTCGACCGCCAGCGCCATCGGCAGCGGCGTGTTGGCGGGTAGTTGGGCGGCAATCAAGGAGGTGTGGGACAGCATCAAGCTGGTCCAGGCGATTCTTGAAGACCCACTGAAGTTCGGCGAGCAGTTGGGAGATCAGGCGGCCAAGTTGGCGCAGTTGGCCACCGACACACCCAAAGTCATGGAACAGGCCATGCTGCTCGCCAGTGATGAGGCGGCACTTTACCTGATGGTGCGCACAGCGATGCTCTGGCTCGACGCGCTGCCACCCGGCGAGATGGCCGAGGTGGGGGCCGGGTTTGTGGTGTCGTTGCTGATTGATCTGGTGATTGGCGCGGTGCTGACCATCGCGCTGCCGGCGGCGGGTGTGGCTTATCTGGGATTGCGGCTGGTCAAGTACGGCGCGCAGATTCTGGAGGCGGCGGTGGGCTTTGTCCGAAGCCTGCTCGGGATTCTGACGAAGTTCATGCAGGCAGTTGATCGCTACAAGGCAGTGGCGGTTCGCGGCGTGGTTGGCGGGTTGAAGCAAGGCACGATGCAGATGCGCTGGCGGGCGCGGCAGAACGCGGTGCTGAAACAGAAAGAGCACGTCGACGATGTGCCCTCGTCGGGGAAAAACCCAGCAGGGGATGCAGCGGCTTCGGCTGATAAAACTGCTACCAACGGCTGCCCGGTGTCGATGGTGACCGGCGAGGAATTGCTGACACTAGTTGACGGCACGCTGGACGGGATTTTGCCGTTTGAGTGGACGCGCCTGTATCGCACCAGCGCCGTGGAAGTGGATTGCGGGTTGGGGTTTGGCTGGAGTCATTCGCTGGCGCAGCGGCTGGCGGTGGTGGGTGATTCGGTGGTTTGGACGGATCACGAGAATCGTTCGACTGAGTTTCCGTTGCCTACGGTTTCCCGGCCTGCGATTACCAACAGTCTTGCTGAGGCCGCAATTTACCTGGGTTCGTTGCCTGATGAGTTGGTGCTGGCTCAGGGCTCGCGGTTCTATCACTTTCGCGATGGTTCGCTGACGGCGATCAGTGATGCGTATGACAACCGGCTGCGTGTTTCCCGGGATTTTTTGGGGCGGGTTGAGCGGCTGGATAACGGTGTGGGGCGCTCGCTGCTTTTGCGTTATGAGCGTGGTCGCATTGTTGCGCTGGACTATCAGGTTCATCGGGCTGAGGGACCGGGGCCGTTTGTCTGGGTCACGGAGCAGAATGTTGTTTCCTACGCATACGACGACGCTGGACGACTGGTTTCTGCAACCAACGCTGTAGGCGAAAGCGAGGTTTACCGGTACGACGACCAGCACGTCATTCTTGAGCGTCAGTTGGCCGGTGGGGCGAGTTTTTTCTGGGAGTGGGAACGGTCTGGCAAGGCGGCACGGTGTGTTCGGCACTGGGCCAGCTTCTCGCAGATGGACACGCGGTATGCCTGGGGTGATGACGGCCGTGTCACGGTTCACAACGCTGACGGTAGTCAAGAAGTGTATGTGCACGATCAACGTGCGCGGCTGGTTCAGCGCGTTGATCCGGATGGCGCCGAACACTTCAAATCCTACGACGACAAGGGCCGGCTGACGGTTGAGCAGGATCCGCTGGGGGCGGTGACGGCGTATCAGTATGACGAAGCCGGATGCCTAGTGGCGTTGTTTCCGGGGGACGATGAGCCGACTTCCTACGAGCACGACAACGGATTCGTACGGGTTGTAAGGCGGGGCGAAGCGGTTTGGAAGTATGAGCGCAATGATCAGGGCGATGTCACACGTAAGACCGATCCTTCCGGCAGCATTACTGACTACAGCTACAACAAACACGGGCAACTGACAGGGGTTTGGTATCCCGATCACAGTTGTCATCGGCTGGTGTGGAATGAGCGTGGGCAACTGGTTGAGGAGCAACTGCCGAATGGTGGCGTGAAGCGCTATCGCTATGACGATCTGGGCCGCCAAATTGCGCGTGAGGATGAATACGGCGCCCTGACGCAGTACCAGCTGGACAGTGTTGGCCGCTTGGTTCGCGTGGTTCTGCCAGGCGGCACTACGCGTGAATACAGCTACAACCCTTACGGAAAAATCACCGCTGAGCGTGATGAGCTGGGGCATGTCACCCGTTACGAATACGGTGACGGCCTGCATCTGATCAGCCGCCGCCTCAACGCTGACGGCACTCAGGTCAAGTATCGCTACGACAACACGCGATTACTGCTAACTGAAATCGAGAACGAGGTCGGCGAAGTTTATGGGTTGCAATACCACCCCAACGGCCTGATCCAGCAAGAAATCGGTTTTGACGGCCAGCGCACCGCCTATGTCTACGACCTCAACGGCAACCTGCAGGAAAAGACCGAACACGGCGACGATGGCAGTCAGCTAGTTACGCGTTACCGGCGAGACCACGCAGGTCGCCTTGTAAGAAAAACCCTCCCCGATGGCAAAACTGTCGATTACGCCTACGACCGCCAAGGCAATCTCCTCGGCGTCAACGACGGCCACTGGGCGCTTACCTACGAATACGACCAGCAAAACCGCCTCACCGCCGAACACCAGGGCTGGGGCACGCTCCGCTATGGCTACGATGCCTGCGGTCAGCTGAAAAACCTGCGCCTGCCGGACAACAACCGCGTCACGTTCAATCATGAAAAAGGCGGCCATCTCTCCACCGTCGAATTAAACGGCGCCCTCCTCACCTCGCACCTGTTCAAGGCAGGCCGCGAGCGACAGCGCCAACAAGGCCAACTCATAAGCCACTACGGGTACGACGAACAAAACCGCCTGCACGCCCACGCCGTCACCCAACAAAGGCACGACCTCTTTCAGCGCCACTACGACTACGACAAAACCGGCAACCTCAGCCGCATCCACGACACCCG
>NZ_MSDF01000030.1 GCF_002022275.1 Pseudomonas fluorescens | reverse complement strand
CAGCCGCATCCACGACACCCGCAAAGGCGAACACCACTACCAATACGACCCCCTCGCCCGCCTGACCCGCGTCGATCGCTCAAACGACGAACAGGAACGCTTCGGCCACGACCCGGCGGGCAACCTGCTGATGCAGGACCGCCCCGGACCGGACATCGTGGCCGGGAACCGCTTGGCGATTCAGGGCGATCATCATTACGACTACGACGCCTTTGGCAATCTGATCCGGGAACGGCGTGGGCGTGAACATAGGCTGATCACCGAATACCGATACGACTGCCAGCATCGGTTGACTGGCATCACCCGACCCAACGGCCAAACCGCCAGCTATCGCTACGACCCGTTTGGCCGCCGCATCAGTAAAACCGTTGACGACATAACCACAGAGTTCTTCTGGCAAGGCGACAAGCTGATAGCCGAGCATCATGCGGATCGCCACCGCAGCTACCTCTACGAACCCGACAGTTTCCGCCCGTTGGCCCTGCTCGAAGGCTTCGGCCCAAAAGAAACCAAGCCCTACCACTACCAACTCGACCACCTCGGCACCCCGCAGGAACTCACCGCCTCAGATGGCGAAATCGTCTGGTCTGCACACTACAAGGCCTACGGCAAAATCAGCCGGTTGGATGTCGGAAAAATCGACAACCCGCTGCGCTTCCAAGGCCAATATTTCGACCCGGAAAGCGGCCTGCACTACAACCGGCATCGCTACTACAATCCAGATCTGGGTCGTTACCTGACGCCAGACCCGGTGAGGCTGGCCGGTGGGATCAACGCGTACCAGTACGTGCCCAATCCGACGGGGTGGGTTGATCCGCTGGGGTTGAATTCGTGCCCGGGCGAGAATGGATGCAAGCCAGACAGTACACTCCGAGAACCAACGGCAGGGGTTAATCAAGGGGAACCAGCTTTACCGCAACTGACTCGTGCGCAGAGACGGGCACGTATCAATGAGCTTGGCGAAGCAAATGCTCATCGGCGCTTAACAGAACTGGAGGCATCAATCCCTGGGGCGCACTTTCTTGAAAAGCACGGAGCACAAACGACACTGGAATCTCAACTTGAGCGCGTCAGGACAGCTAGAAACCCCACCACAGGAGAAATTGAGACCTTCGATCGAGGAAGAAGGAGAGGAGAACCCAGGCCTCCAAGTGCAGCTACTCACTTTTTAAGCCATAGAGATCAGCTAAATGCGATTGATCGCGCAATACTAATATTCAAACTTAACGGAAGAGCTGAAATACCAGACCCGATGGACATGGGGAAAATTATAGGTGAAGGATACAAAAGAAATGGTCTTGAATATGGAAAGCAAAAAAAAGCGATCGTATATTTAAATAGAGACGGAAAACCCATCACTGCCTTTACGGAGTTTTAAAAATGACCAAACAACCTAAACTTAAGATACTTCGCGGCCTTCTATTCACCTACTGCATCGAAAACACTAAAGATCTAGATAGAGAAGAAATCATAGCTTCGAAAAACGTCAACGACGCCAGCGAACTTTCCGAACTTTTCGATGTATTGACAAAGCCAGAATTTCTTTCATACAGAGAAGATGAACAGCAATGGTTCATAAATACACTCGAACACTTTTTAGCCACAGACGAAAACTTCGACTCCGTATTTTACCTCTTTGACACGTTTTTTGAAGACGAGATTCTGGACAAAAGAGAATTCATGACAATCTTACTTAGCTGCTTATTAAATTATAAGGCTGAAGCTACCGCGAACAAATCACCATAGACTTCATCTACCGCACGAGTCCTGTCTCTCCCCTTCAAAGAAAGGAAAACCCATGAGCATCGTTAAAAACCATAGCGCCGAAATATCCGATACAGCCCTCAAACAGCGAAATATTGACGGTACAAATCCTATAACCGGAGAAAAAGGCGCGATAAAACCAAGCGCCCAATTCAAAAATTACAGAGTACAACTTGCAGTACTTGAAGAAGCCACCTCGAGAGGGTCACGCAAACTGGAGCTTTTTACGGGAGAAGATGAATATGGAAACCCCATTGTTGAAATGGAAATGCAAGGGTGCGGGCGGGGCTACACACCTAATGAAAAATTTCTCGAGTCTCCCAAGCTCAACGAAAACATGAACGGAGCCGTTGTAAAGTTCGATCGCGAGACAAAACAACCCTACACCGCATTCCCTGTGAGTAAACTCAAATGTTGAAGCACCCTTTTCTTAACCTACCGTACGTGCCAAAACTGCAATATTTTCTCGGAGGATTCGATATTTACGACCGTGAGGATTCTCTGGGAGTCGCTATCGCGACTTATGACATAAATCTACCCGAAGATAGAGCCTATCTGATCAAACATCTGATAATCGACAGGAGCTCAGATCTAAGCTACAGACACAAAAAGAGTTTAATGGATGTCTTAGGTGCAGCACTCGATGACAGCGAATTCAACTTTTCTAAAGTTTTGCGCCAAGACCTGACCTCGCATTGTTCACTACCTTGCGGGTGGGACTGTATGGAAAATCCTAGAAAATTTTTCGAAGCCATTTTCAAACTCGCAAATGAGGGCTGGCGAGACGACCTTGAAAAAGCAAGCCTCGAAGACCAATCAACATGGTAAAAACTACGCTCAACGCCCCTCTAAAAATCGCCTTTCCAGCGAATGAACACGGCACCTACAAGGGATAAACACTATTGACCCCGAATAGGGAGTCCTCATGAAATCACGTAAAATCACCATCATCAAAAACGGTATACCTGAAAGCGCTTTGATCGAGTACAAAGGGGACAAGCCTACTCTCAGTCTAGTGCAGCGTGATGGTGCACGAAAAACCTACACAGCACTGGACCTCTACGATTGCTTCGGTTTAATGAGGGCAGATCTGAGAGATATAAAATTTCTATGCAAAGGCGCAAAAATCAACGTACACACATCAGGAATGTCTTCGCACATGTCTAACGGTCTTGTTGCTTACGAGATGACTATGGGTATTCCTGAGGGTGAGCTTGTGCATATTTTCTCTTACGACGAAAGCAATCTCACCAACGATATTCAGGAGCAACACGACTTCTGCCAACGCTGGGCCGAATCGGTTTAGAGGTGGTGCGAAGCTCCCGCGACGAGAGGAGCTAGCTCCTCGCCACGGGATTAAGAGGCGGAATTAAATCCCCGCCACCGCCAAATCCATCGCAAAGTACGTAAAAATCAAATCCGCCCCCGCGCGCTTGATCGATCCCAGCGTTTCACGCACCACTCGCGCCTCGTCAATAGCACCCGCTTGGGCGCCAAATTTGATCATCGCGTACTCACCACTCACCTGATACGCCGCCACCGGCAAACGTGAAGCTTCGCGGATGTCGCGGATGATGTCGAGGTAAGCGCCTGCTGGCTTGACCATCAGCGCATCGGCGCCTTCCTGTTCATCGAGCAGGGATTCGCGCACGGCTTCGCGGCGGTTCATCGGGTTCATCTGGTAGCTTTTGCGATCGCCTTTGAGGGCGCTGCCGCCGGCTTCGCGGAACGGGCCGTAGAGGGCGGAGGCGAATTTGGTGGAGTAGGCCATGATCGGGATATGGGTGAAACCGGCGTCGTCCAGAGCGCGGCGGATGGCCTGGACCTGGCCGTCCATCGCGGCGGACGGCGCGATTACGTCGGCACCGGCGCGGGCGGCAGCTACGGCTTGTTTGCCGAGGTTGACCAGGGTGGCGTCGTTGTCGACGTGGGCGCCGTGCATCACGCCGCAGTGGCCGTGGTCGGTGTATTCGCAGAAGCAGGTGTCGGACATCACGATCATTTCCGGCACGGCGTCCTTGATGATCGAGGACATGCGCGAGACCAGGCCGCGCTCTTTCCAGGTGTCACTGCCGTTCGCATCCAGGTGGTGGGATACGCCGAAGGTCATCACCGATTTGATCCCCGCGCGGGCGTAACGCTCGATCTCGGCCGCCAACTTCTTCTCAGGAATGCGCTGCACACCCGGCATGCTGGTGATCGGCACGAAATCGTCGATCTCTTCTTCGACGAAAATCGGCAACACCAGATCGTTGAGGGTGAATTCGGTTTCCTGGAATAAGCCACGCAGCTCCGGGGAGCGGCGCAGGCGGCGTGGACGGGCTTGGGGAAACTGGCTGGTCATGGCGATCCTGACAGAGGGGAACATAGTTGGGGCGAAAGCTTATGCCCACCGGCGTAGGCAGCACAAACGCCAAGGACCCAACAGTGTATTGCGCGACGCGTAACAATTTATTGATCTAGAGCCGTACATGCCCGTCGATGCACACCGCCACCGCACCTCCGACCCAGATTTCATCACCTTGGCGTTCAACGTAAATACGCCCCGCTCGCCCAATGGCGGTGCCCTGGCTGACGACGTAACGATCAGGTGCCAGCCCCTCGGCCAGCAGCCATTGGGCAACGCCGGCATTCAGGCTGCCGGTTGCGGGGTCTTCCTGAGCGCCATCACCTGCGATAAACGCGCGCACCTCGAAGTCTGCGTCCACATCGTCACGCACCGGGTCACACGGGGCGATCACGCCCAGTGCCAAACCGTGCAGTTGCGAATAATCGGGCCGCAGGCCAAGCAGTTGCTGGCGATCGGCAAGCATCAGCGCCAGCCACCCCGCACCGTTGTCGACCCACTGGCTGCGCACAATGGCCTCCAAAGGCAGGCCCAAGGCCAGGTGCACACGCGCCAGTAACGACGCTTGCACTGCACCGGAACGTAATAGCGGCGGCGCAATAAACGCCAATTGCTCACCTTGGCGACGAATACGCACCAAGCCAATTTCGCACTCCTGGATGATCTCTTCGCCTTTCGGTACGCCCCCGGTTTGCAGCCAGGCATGGCAACTGCCCAGCGTCGGGTGCCCGGCAAACGGCAGCTCTTTGAGCGTGGTGAAAATTCTCACCCGGTAGTCGGCTCGCGGATCACGCGGCGTCAGCAAAAACGTGGTTTCGCTGAGGTTGGTCCAGTTGGCGAAGTCGGCCATTTGCTGGTCGGTCAGGCTGTCTGCGCCCAATACCACCGCCAGCGGGTTGCCCTTGAGCGAGACGCTGCTGAAGACATCCAGTTGTTTGAAATCGAAAATCGGCATGCGTTAACCCGGAATGCTCAAGCCACGAATCACTGCGGGACGTGCGACAAAGCTGTCCAGCGCGCGCAGTACGTTAGGGAAGTCAGCGATGCCGACCAGATCGCCGGATTCGTAGAAACCGATCAGGTTGCGAATCCACGGGAAGGTGGCGATGTCGGCGATGCTGTAGGCGTCGCCCATGATCCAGGTGCGGCCCAACAGGCGTTTTTCCAAAACTTCCAATAACCGCCGAGACTCGGCCACGTAGCGGTCACGCGGACGTTTATCTTCGTAGGCCTTGCCCGCGAACTTGTTGAAGAACCCCACCTGGCCGAACATCGGGCCGATACCGGCCATCTGAAACATCAGCCACTGAATGGTTTCGTAGCGGGTGGCCGGGTCTTCGGACAGCAACTGGCTGGTTTTTTCCGCGAGGTAAATCAGGATCGCCCCTGACTCAAACAACGCCAGCGGCTGCCCACTCGGACCATTCGGGTCGATGATCGCGGGAATTTTGTTGTTGGGGTTCAGTGACATGAACTCCGGGGAGAGTTGGTCCTGGGTTTCAAAACTGACCTTGTGTGCCTCGTAGGGCAGGCCCAGCTCCTCGAGCATGATCGAAACTTTGACGCCATTGGGCGTGGGCAACGAGTACAGCTGCAAACGCTCCGGGTGTTGGGCGGGCCATTTGCTGTTGATCGGGAATGCGGCGAGTGCGTTCATCGGAAAGCCCCTGGGCAGAAAGCCCCCATAATAGCCACCTGCCCGGCGTTCTGCATGGGTCATCAATACGCAACATGGCCACGCTATTCTGCCGCGCAGGCGAACCAAAGCGTCGATGTGGACTCTTAAGTGCGCTATTACGGTGAAAGGAGACACCCCGTTACAACGACACGGAACACCGCAGGACGCTACGAGCGTCACTGAGGTCCGGCTTGTCCGCCTAATCCGAAGCACGAAGACTCGAACCTATAATGACGATCAAGCCTCTGTGCCTTGCGCAACGACTCAAACGCTATTCATACATCATGCTGCCGCTGCTACTGGCCGGTGGCGCAATCGGCCTGACCCTGGAAGCGCGCATCAGCAGCGCCGGCCCGGTGGACGGCGTGCAAACCCTGGTGTTTCTGCGTCACGGCGAAAAACCCGCCGGCGGCCTGGGCCAACTCAATTGCCAAGGCCTGAACCGCGCGATGAACCTGGCGACTGTGTTGCCGGAGAAATTCGGCAAGGCCAACTACGTATTTGCCCCGAACCCTACGCGGAATGTCGAGGAAGGCGAGAAGGACAATTCCTACAGCTACATTCGCCCACTGATGACCATCAGCCCCAGCGCGATCAAGCTCGGCCTGCCGGTGAATATCAAGTTCTCCGCCAACGACACCAACGCGCTCGCCGACGAACTGGTGGAAGACAAGTACCACAACGCGACCATTTACACCGCTTGGTCCCATGGTTACCTGCCGGAACTGATCAACAAGGTAGCCAGCGAAGCCTCCGGCGAAAAGCACACTATCACCGACGACTGGTCCGGCAGCGATTACGACACGCTGTATGTCTTGACGTTGACCTGGCACAACGGCAAGGCCTCGCTGTTGAGCCGCAACTACAAGCAAGGCCTGGACAACGGCCAGCAGACCTGCCCGGACGCGACCCAAGTCAGTTCCGACATCTGAACCCAAAAAAAGGCCGGCTGGGCGCTTGAGCGCACAGCCGGCCTTTTGGTTTCTGCCGTTACTGCCTGGCAGCCAGCAAACGCTGGTGGCGATTGCGTCGTGCAATGTTCAGGCACTCAATCGCTGCCGAGAACGCCATCGCTGCATACACGTAGCCTTTTGGCACATGGGCGCCGAAGCCTTCAGCGATCAACGTCATACCGATCATGATCAGGAAGCCCAGGGCCAACATCACCACCGTCGGGTTGTCGTTGATGAATTTGGCCAACGGTTCAGCCGCTACCAGCATCACGATCACCGAGACCACCACGGCAATGATCATGATCGGCAAGTGCTCAGTCATGCCCACCGCGGTGATGATGCTGTCGATGGAAAACACCAGGTCGAGCAGCAGAATCTGACCAATCGCCGCAGCAAAACCAATGGTGACGGTATTGCTGACACTTGCCTTCTCCTCGGGCTCCGGGTCCATGCTGTGATGGATTTCAGTGGTTGCCTTCCATACCAGGAACAGACCACCGGCGATCAGGATCATGTCTTTCCACGAGAACGCCTGACCGAAGATTTCAAACACCGGTGCCGTCAACTGCACGATAAACGCGATGGTGCTCAACAGACCCAGGCGCAGCACCAACGCCATGCTGATACCGATGCGCCGCGCCTTGGCCCGGTGCTTCTCGGGCAACTTGTTGGTGAGGATCGAGATAAAGATCAGGTTATCAATGCCCAGCACGATTTCCATCACGATCAAGGTGGCCAGGGCGACCCACGCTGTGGGGCTGGCGGCCAGTTGTAAAAGGTAGTCCATAGGTCAGTCCTGACGTGGTGAGGCTTTAAAATTAGGTTTCTTTGGTGTCGGATTCAGAGGCGTTTTCGGCTTCCTCTTTCTCCTTCTTCGGGCTGATCAAGCCTTGGGTCGCCTCACTCAACGCCTGCTCGGCGGCTTTGTGGGTGTCATCGATGGCTTGTTTGGCCGACTCGGTGGCCTTGCCCATCACCTGTTGCGCACTCTTTTCAACCTGATCGCAACCGCTGATCACTACCAATGAAAGCGCAAGCAACGACGCTGCGCCGAGAGAATTGAGTTTCATGATGTATTCCTCGTTAGAACCATTGGGTCCAAATAGTGGCCCCTCGATAGCGAGGCATTCTATGCAGGCAAACAGTTCAGGAAAATTCGTATTTTTCTCACGTATACTTCGATTTTTACGAAGTGTAGACGCTGATGCTTAATTATCGACAACTGCATTACTTTTGGGTGGTGGCCCGGACGGGCAGCATCGTGCGCGCCTGTGAGCAACTGAACCTCACGCCCCAGACCATCAGCGGGCAGATTAGCCTGCTCGAGCAAACCTTCGGTGTGGCACTGTTTCAGCGTGTGGGACGCCAGCTGGAATTGACCGAAGCCGGGCGTCAGGCGCTGCCTTACGCCGAGCAGATGTTCCAGACCGGCAATGAGCTGGAGGCGATGCTGCGCGCCCAACCGGACGAACAGCAGATCCTGTTCCGGGTGGGCGTGGCGGATGTGGTGCCCAAGTCCATCGTCTACCGGCTGATCGCGCCGACCATGGAGCTGAGCGAGCCGATCCGTATCACCTGCCGCGAGGACAAACTCGAACGACTACTCGCCGACCTGGCGATCCAACGCCTTGACCTGGTGATTTCCGACAGCCCGATGCCCACACACCTGGACATCAAAGGCTACAGCCAGAAACTGGGGGAATGCGGCATCAGTTTCTTCGCTACCCAGGCATTGGCGGACAGGTATGGCGGCGATTTCCCACACTGCTTGCACGGCGCGCCGCTGTTGATTCCGGGCGCGGAGACGGTCGTGCGCAGCCGTTTGCAGCGCTGGTTTGCCGAGCAGCAGATTCAGCCGAAGATCATCGGCGAGTTTGACGACAGCGCGTTGATGCAGGCGTTTGGCCAATCCGGCAGCGGGATTTTTATCGCCCCCAGCGTGATCGCCGATGAGGTGGTGCGCCAGTACGGCGTGGCGCTGGTTGGCCAGACCGATGCGGTTACCGAGTCGTTCTACGCGATCTCGGTAGAGCGCAAGGTCAAGCACCCCGGCATCGTGGCGATTACCGAAGGCGCTCGACGGGAACTGTTTACCGCCCTGCCCTGACGGCTCAGACGCTGGCAGCAGCCGACTGTTTGGCAGTCATCAGCCACAACGCCAACAGGATCGACACCAGGATAAACCCGGACGCCGCAAAGCCCAGGCTGCCCAGGCCGAGGGTGTCGATGACATGCCCGCCGACCATCGCGCCCAGACCAATCCCCAGGTTGGCCCCGGCAATGTTCAGCGATGCAGCAAACGCTGGCGCATGAGGCGCCGCCTTCATCAAGCGTACATGGCTGACCAGGAACATCGCCGCCTGGGTCACGCCCCACACCGCCATCGCCGCCGCCAGGCCAATGCTGGAGTGAATCGCCGGCACCAGCGCCACCATGCCCGCGATCATGAAACCGCAGAACACCATGGACGCTATCAACGGGTGGCGATCCACTGCGCGCCCGCCAAGTGAATTGCCGATCAGGCCGACCGCGCCGAAGCCCATCAGGCACCAGCCCACCAGCGTGCCGTCAAAACCGGCCAGGCGCTCGAGGATGTCCGCCAAATACGTGTAAGCCGTAAACATGCCGCTGAACACCAGGATCGACAGCAGGATATGGCCCTGCATCAGCGGGTTGCGCAGGATCTTGAACTGCGAGCGCAGCGTCACCTCTGCATTTTTCGGCGTGGTGACTGGCAGGTAGATAAACAGCAGCAAAGCCTTGGCAAGCGCGACCACGGCAAGGATGGCGAACGCGGTGCGCCAACCGAACATGTCGGAAATCAGCGTACCTACCGGAATGCCAAACACCGTGGCGCAGACGATGCCGAAGCCGATTTTCTCGATGGCACGCCCGGCGTATTCCGGGCCGACGATATCCACCGCCGTTTCGCTGGCCAGGGCCCAGAACACCGGCAAGCCCAGCGCAGGGATCAGACGCGCCACGGCCATCACCCAGATATTCGGCGCCAATGCCGCGACCGTGTTGGCGGCAGCGAACATCAACAGAATGGTGATGAACAACCGCTTGCGCTGGAACCGCGCGAAATACGCGGTCAGGAACGGACCGAACGCCGCCACCGTGAAGGCGAACAAGGTCACCAACAAGCCGGCCTGGGACACGCTGACATTCAGGTCCCGGGCAATGGACGGCAACAGGCCGACAATGATGAATTCTGTGGTCAACACGGTAAAGCCGGCGGCTGACAGCAGCAGGATGGGAAACAGCATGAAAACTCCGCAAACGACGACATCAACGACAGCCCGAAGGGCCCGCTGACGGATAGGAAAGGTGAGAGGAGAGAATATTAACAGAGTATGTCTGGATTTGGCCAAAGCCTACGGGCGCGGGTGACGGAATGCCGCACCAAAATGGGACGCTTCCTACAGCATGCTAGACTTTGCACCTACTTCCTACAGCACTTTCTGCCTGCAATGTTGTGCCCTACTAAAAAAACCAGAGACATCTGTTTATGACTGCTGCCCCTTCCCTCGTTCAGCGACTGACACGCGTCAGCCTGGTCACACAAATCGTCATCGGTCTGATCGCCGGCATACTGTTGGCCTTGCTGCTGCCCGAAGCGGCCAAGGCCACCGGGTTCATTGGCAAAGTGTTTGTCGCCGCGCTCAAAGCCGTGGCGCCGATTCTAGTGTTTGTGCTGGTGATGGCGTCGATCGCCAACCACAAGCATGGCCAGGAAACCCATATCAAGCCGATCCTGTTCCTGTACTTGCTGGGCACCTTCGCCGCCGCCGTGGTCGCGGTGGTTGCCAGCGCATTGTTCCCTTCGACACTGGTGCTCGCCACCCACGACGCCACCGTCAGCGCCCCTGGTGGTATCGGCGAAGTGTTGCAGAGCCTGTTGCTCAGCGTAGTGGACAATCCGGTCAGCGCGCTGATGAACGCCAACTTTATCGGCATCCTGGCCTGGGCGATCGGCATGGGCATTGCGATTCGCCATGCCGGCGAAACCACGCGTACCGTACTTGATGACCTGTCCAACGGCGTGACGCTGATCGTGCGCGTGGTGATTCGCTTCGCACCGCTGGGCATCTTCGGCCTGGTGGCCTCGACCCTGGCCACGTCCGGCTTTGGCGCACTGCTCGGCTATGCACACCTGTTGGTGGTGTTGATCGGCTGCATGCTGTTTGTAGCGCTGGTGATCAACCCGGCCATCGTGTTCTGGAAACTGCGTCGCAACCCCTACCCGCTGGTGTTGATGTGCCTGCGCGAAAGCGGCATCACCGCGTTTTTCACCCGCAGTTCGGCGGCGAATATCCCGGTGAACCTGGCGTTGAGCAAACGCCTGGGCTTGCATGAAGACACCTACTCGGTGTCAATCCCGCTGGGCGCCACGATCAATATGGCCGGCGCCGCAATCACCATCACCGTACTGACTCTGGCAGCCGTGCACACGCTGGGCATCACGGTGGACCTGCCCACCGCCGTGCTGCTCAGCGTGGTGGCCGCGGTGTGTGCCTGTGGTGCATCGGGTGTGGCGGGCGGTTCGCTGCTGTTGATTCCACTGGCATGCAGCCTGTTCGGCATTCCCAGTGAAATCGCCATGCAGGTGGTGGCTGTTGGTTTCATCATCGGCGTGCTGCAGGACTCGGCGGAAACCGCGCTGAATTCGTCGACCGACGTGCTGTTTACTGCGGCGGCTTGCCTGGGCCAGGAAAAACAGACGGCCTGATCGGTAAAAAGCCCGACTTTGAGAGTCGGGCTTTTCAGCCGTAACGTGACGTTGTGTCAAACTGCGGTGCTTTTGGCCTCAAACCCCTCAAGCGGCGTGCCATAAGGCTTGTTGGTCTTCAGGTTAAACCGGTACCAGTATTCGGTGATCGGACCCTGTTGAGCAACTACGTTCGCCCCGTCGCTACCGCCCGCTGTACCGGTAACAACATCTTTCGGCTTGCTCTGATAAACCCGATCAACACTGCGGTTAGTCGAAATGACCTTCCAGGAAAACGTTGCTTTACCGAGTGCGGACCATTGCAGTGGCAACCCTCGGCTCACAATGGCCTTGCCGCCGGCAAATGGATTGGCGGCACTGAGCAATCCTCGCGCCAGCCTGCCTGCCTTGCCACCCACCGAACCGCCGACTTTCACCGCCTTTGAAATTCTACTGAGTGCTCCCACACCGCCGACTGCAAATCCGAAGATATCGAATGCGAGGAAAGTAATCCCCTCGCCGATCTTGCCCTGTTGGAAACTGTTGATGGCCGACGCAAAAGGTATCAATGCACGGGTCACGGCCTGAATTTGCTCGAATACCGTCACTTCAGTATCAAAGGTGGTGACGCCTCTGGCCGCTTTGATCAGGGCTTCGCGCTCACTGGGCGTGAACATTTGATTGGCGACGGTCTGCGCAATGAAGTGCGTTCCCGGGGAATTGAACGTCGGTACAGGAGAGGACGAGTCAGGCCTTCCAGCCCGCTGTGCAACCTCTTCAACCCCGCCAGGCTTCACTTCAGTGATCCTGATGTTGGAGCGAACACTCACCTTCGGGTTTTTCGACCCTGAAGATTGCCATTCACCCAGCCCCGCTTTCACCCCATCAGTTAAATCGGCTCGCTCATGAAGGGTGCCACGCTGAGTGTTTATCTCGTAAATTCTTCGCTTGCCCTGGTACATCGATTCGACCAATACCGCCTTGTTCTCAACAGTGTCGCTGTGCGAGGCGCTCGAAAGTCTTGAAGCACCTGAATATCGGGTCGTACGCGTAACGTTTTCCTGGGTGTAGAACTTCAACGCCCCCTTTTCCAACGCCTCTTTGTCATCCACCGGCAGCGTCGACATCATGTGCTTGACGGACACTTCCAACGCGCCTTTGAACCCGTCGGCAAACTCAGTGACACTTTTTTCAAACAGCTCGTTAACGGGAGGCAGTGAGCGAAGCACATTGGAGATGGATCCGACATCAATGCCAGGGTCGTTGGACTCCCACACTGTGTGTTGCTGCGGGTTCAAGTAGATATCCAGTATCGAATACGGACCTTTCAAGTCCCGGTCCAGCACGGAAGGAAAGAGGATTTTTTTCTCAAGGTCGATATTTCCGAGCGCCTTGGGCAAATGCTCTTTCAGCAGGCTGAGCGCCAACGCCTTACGACTGGGGACCGATGCACGCTGCGCCTGCGAGGCGTTCATCAAGGTATCGAAACGCTCACTGGCGAGCGTTGCGGCGCGCTCGATCTCTTCAGCGGTGTAGTGGTTATCCGGCCGCTTCGCAATGGCGCCATCAGCCACAGCCCAATGAATCAGCCCCTCTTGCCCGGCCCGGGCTTCAACGTCCTTTTCTGCGGCGGTAATGGGTTTGAGGTCTTCGTTCAACAGTTGCTCATAGCGCTTGGTCACGGCCAGCCCAGGGGAGCGCATTTCGGCTTTGGCGACGATGGACTTGAGGCTCACCCAAGCGGGTGAGCCATAGGTCACATGCTCCGGCAGGTGTTTGACCAATAGCTCTGGCGCGTGATGCGACAACAGCAGGTAGGCGGCCACCGGTGCATTACGGCCATAGGACTTGCTCAAGTGCCGGGTCAGCCCTGCCACGACAGAGGACAGCGGCTTGCCCCAGTGTTCTCGCGCCGACAAATCAAAGCCGGCTACCTTGTTCTTCTCGTCAGGCTTTAACAAGGCGTCACGGTTAAGACCTATCTGCAGCGCCATCAGTACCCAATCATCGACACTACCCGCCCCTTCAAACTCGTCACGTAATGCGTGGCCCAAGGCTTTCGCGGTGGGGCTGTTCAGCAGGTCAATGACGGCCTGCCGGGGACTGTTCAGGGCCTCTTCGGTCCAGTTCATGGTTTGAGCCAGGTAACCGAAAGCGTTCTGGCTCAACTTGAGTTTGTCGAGTTCAGGTACTTCCAGTGAGTTATAGGCAACAGCATCGTAAATATCCTGTTGTATCTGCGCGTCAAAAGGGACGGGCCATGACAACCCGCCACCGAAATCACCTTGCAGTGGCCCCGGCTCCACAACACGGAACAACTCCTGGGTCATATTATCGAGGTCGTCCTCGTTGACCGGGTGCTCCCAGCCGTTGCCAGTCATGAACTGCAACAAATTTACGGACTTGCCAGCCATCGGCTGGTTATGCAGATGAAAGCTGGAGTCAGGATCCAGCCTGATCTGCTGCGATCCCAGATAGGACTGAAGCCCTGCGTCTGTATCGTATGCCGGGGGGTTGGGCACATTTCGGTACAGGTAGGCATGCAACGTCGATTGTTGCTCCAAATAGTCCCCAACCTTCACCAAGGTGCTGACCAATGCCTCCCTGAATGTAACCAAGTCGCGCCTATTGCCAAGCATGTTTTTTTGAGCAGAGATAAGCGCCGCGTCGGTATCGACGCGGTTTTGAGATACCTCGGCAGGGTTAACCGCCACTTCACCGTCGCCTTTATCGCCAGCAGACCGCCTGGGCGCGGACTCATCGGTTGCCACTTCGCGTCGGGTTCGGGCCAACGTTGCTGCGTTGGGTAAAACGGGCATCGAACCGAAATAAGGGTTTGCACTAATCGCGGGAAGGGGGGAGATACTCAATTCGCTAGCCTCCAAGGCTCTGACAAACAGGACGATCGGATCCTCCTATTGAGTTGTCTGCGGCACTTGGTTCCACCGGCTCATGTAACGAAAAAAACGGGCGTAAAAAAGCCCGGGGCTTCATTCAAGAAGCGCCCCGGGCGGGTAGAGCAAACGCGAGCTTAGAACGCGCCCATGTAATCGCGCTTGCCCACTTCCACGCCGTTGTGACGCAGCAGCGCGTAAGCGGTGGTGACGTGGAAGAAGAACTGCGGCAGGCCGTAGGTCAGCAGGTAGGACTGGCCGCTGAAGCGCTTCTCTTTCGGGGTGCCCGGGCGGGTGATGATCTCGATACCTTCCTTGCCGTCAACTTGCTCGGGCTTGATGGTGTCGACGAACGCCAGCACCTTGGCGATCAGCGCTTGCAGGTCGGCGAAGGTGACTTCTTTATCTTCATATTTCGGCACTTCGATCTCGGCCAGGCGCGCGGAAACACCTTTGGCGAAGTCAACAGCGATCTGTACCTGGCGCACCAGCTGGAACATGTCCGGGAACAGACGCGCTTGCAGCAAGGCGTTTGGCTCAATGTTCTTGGCGCTAGCGTGGGCTTCGGCTTTGTTCAGCACATCGCTCAGGGCGGTGAGCATTTGCTTGAAGACCGGGATGGAAGCGGCGTACAGGGAAATAGTCATGACAGTCTCACGGTAATGGCAGGGTTGGAACCAGCGGCGATTATAGACCTGCCAGTCGCTTGTCTTTTATTTTTTCAGGATTAGGCTAGGCACTTCACTGCATAGGGAAAGCGCGATGACCGCCGAGCACGACACCGACACCCCTGAGCCGCGCCTGAACAGCACGGAAATCCGCATCCTGGGCTGCCTGATCGAAAAACAGGCGACCAACCCCGAGACCTACCCCCTGACCCTCAACGCGCTGGTGCTGGCCTGCAACCAGAAGACCAGCCGCGAACCGGTCACCAACCTCAGCCAGGGCCAGGTCGGCCAGAGCCTGCGGGCGCTGGAAGGCCAGGGCTTTACCCGCCTGGTGATGGGCAGCCGTGCCGATCGCTGGGAACATCGCGTGGAGAAGGCGCTGGAACTGGTGCCGGCGCAGGTGATCCTGATCGGGTTGCTGTTTTTACGCGGACCGCAGACGGTGAATGAACTGCTGACCCGCAGCGGGCGCATGCATGATTTTGAAGATGCCGAGCAGGTGGTGCACCAGCTGGAGCGTTTGATTGCGCGCGGTCTGGCGCTGTTGGTGCCACGCCAGGCCGGGCAGCGGGAAGATCGCTATACCCATGCGCTGGGGGATCCGGCGGATATCGAGGCGATACTGTCGGCGCGGGGGAATCCGGTGGAGCGCGGGGCTGGGGTTTCCGTGGACCGCATTGAAGAGCTGGAAGCCCGGATAGCCGCGCTGGAAGAGCGTTTGGCACAGCTGGAACAGGCCTGACGCAACCTCAAAGGTGGGAGCTGGCTTGCCTGCGATGGCGGTGTGACAGATCAAATATCTGTGACTGACACAACGCCATCGCGGGCAAGCCCGCTCCCACATTGGATCTCCAGCGTTACTTAGCTTCGGGCGAAGGCCACCGCCGCCTCAAACTGCTCATCCGTCGGCCGCACGCCGGTATAGAGCACAAACTGCTCCAGCGCCTGAATCGCGATCACTTCCAGCCCGGTAATCACGCGCTTGCCCTTGGCCCGCCCCCGCACGATCAGCGGCGTTTCGGCAGGGATCGCCACCACGTCAAAGACCGTGTCGGCAGCATCGATAGCTTCTGCTGCAAATGCCAGATCATCCGCCTCCGCCCCACCGGTCATGCCAATGGGTGTCACGTTGACCAACATCTGCGGGCGCAAATCACCCAGTTCCGCCTGCCATTCATAGCCCAGGCTTTGCGCCAGCGCCCGGCCCGCCGTTTCGTTGCGCGCCACAATCACGCCATTGGCATAACCACCGTCGCGCAAGGCGCTGGCCACCGCCTTGCCCATGCCGCCGCTGCCGCGCAGGGCAAAGGTCGAGTCTTTGGGCACTGCATGCTTTTTCAGCAGTTGTTCGACGGCGATGTAGTCAGTGTTGTAGGCCTTCAAACGCCCATTGGTGTTGACGATGGTGTTCAAGGAATTAATGGCTTGAACCGAATCGTCAAGTTCGTCCACCAAGGCAATGGCGGCCTCCTTGAACGGCATGGAAACCCCGCAGCCACGCACGCCCAGGGCGCGGATACCACCGATCGCGCCGGGCAAATCCTGGCTGCTGAAGGCCTTATAGTAGAAGTTCAGACCCAGCTGTTCGTACAGATGGTTATGAAACCGTAAACCAAAATTACCGGGGCGCGCCGACAATGACATGCACAGTTGAGTGTCCTTGTTGGGGTGCATCTGCATGGAAAACTCCTTTGAGTAAGCAATTCGGTACAGACCTTACACAACCTTTACCTATCGGCTGTGCTGTTTTTCAGAAATACGTTGTCTTAAAAGTATCCCCGCGACAATCCTTGAGTCTATCGATTGCAGACCACAAGCGCAGGGGCTAACCGAGGAATGACCATGATCCGTAAAATCCCCAAAATCGCCTTGCTTATCGGCGCACTCGCTATGGCAGGCCAAGCCTCCGCCCACGGTGGTGGTTGGGGTGGCCCGGCCATATTGGGTGGTTTGATCGGCGCAGCCGTTGTCGGCTCCGTAGTCGCCAGCCAGTCCCAGCCGGTCTACGTGCAACAACCGGTGTATGTCCAGCCGCAACCGGTCTATGCCGCGCCTCCACCGGTTTACTATGCACCGCCGCCACCGGTGTACGTGCAACAACAGGTTTATTACCGCCCGGCGCCGGTCTATTACGGCCCACCACGCGGCTACTACGGCCCTCCCCACGGCTACTACGGCCGCGGTTGGTAACACGCAGTTGATATGACAGGATCAGGCCTCGCCCACACGCGGGGCCTTTTTTTTGCCTGCAAGGTCCGGATTCAAGCGGCCGAGGTCGCTGTGAGGACAATGCATGGGCGCTAATCCCACATCATGAGAGTCGATTGTCTACTTGCTTGATCGAGGCTCGCACTGTCATGTTTACGTCACGAAACAGACTCACTATCGAGCCGGTCCACCCGATAATAATTAAGGACGACTGACCATGCCCACGCAAAACCCGCACCGCACCGCTGGCCTGTGCACGTCCAGCAAGGTCTACAGCGCCCTGACTGAACTCAAACACCTGGAGGGCCATCGCAGCGCAAAATTCCTGGCGCTGCTGGCAGAAAATCTGGTGCGCAAGGGCCTGCTCAGTGAACAGGAAGTGGTGATCATGCTCGACCAGGTCGTGGATTAACGCATTGCATTGATGTCGACTATCGAGACAGGTGATTTTTCCTGAAGGGCGCAGGCCCGTAAGGTGACCTCCATAGCACTTGGAGGTACTTATGCCCACTGTTCAGATCATGTCCGTCATCGGCAGCGCCGTCCCCGCCCCTCTTCGGGAGCTTGGGCTGTTGGCCTGCTGGTACCTGGTACGCGATGGCGAGCCCATCAGCGGCCCGCTCACTTCGCTGTCCGCCGCCGAAGAACAACTGCGTTACGCGTCGAACTTCAGGCTTCAGGCCTGATACCTAGGGTAATGGCAGCTTGACCCGCGGCTTGCTTTCGACAAACAACGCCCAGCTCGACATAAACAACGCCGCCACCAGCGGCCCGATCACAAACCCGTTCAAGCCGAACACCGACAGGCCGCCCAAGGTCGAGATCAGGATCAGGTAGTCCGGCATTTTGGTGTCCTTGCCCACCAGAATCGGGCGCAGCACGTTGTCCACCAGCCCGATCACAAAGACCCCGAACAATCCCAGTACCACGCCCTGCCAGATCGAACCGCTCAACAGGAAGTAGGCGGCCACCGGCCCCCACACAATCCCTGCGCCCACCGCCGGCAGCAACGACAAAAACGCCATCAACACCGCCCAGAGCAACGCACTGGGAATGTCCAGAAACCAAAAGATCAAACCGCCCAGCGCGCCCTGAGTCACGGCCACCAGCACGTTGCCCTTGACCGTAGCGCGCACCACCCGGTTGAACTTGAGCTGCAACCGACGCTTTTGCGGTTCGGCCAGCGGCACCGCCGTGCGTACCTTGCGTACCAGCTCGGGGCCGTCGCGCAGCAGAAAAAACAGCAGATACAGCATGATGAAAAAGCTCACCAGGAAATCAAACGTGCCCTGGCCGAAGCTGAACGCCTGAGTGGCGAAGAACTGGCTGCCTTGCATCGCGCTCTTGACGATCTTCTCGCGCAGGCCCTCAAGGTTGCCCATGCCGAAGCGGTCCAGCAGGTGCTGGAAATACGGCGGCAAGAAGTTTTTGAACTGCTCGATATACCCCGCCACATCCAATTTGCCGCTTTCGATATTTTTGTAAAGCGTCGCCCCCTCTTGCACCAGCAACACGCTAGTGATGATCACCGGCAGAATCGCAATCACCAGGCACACCGTCAGAGTCGCCAGGGACGTAAAGTTGCGGTTCCACGCGAACCGCTGCTGCAGGCGGCGCTGCATCGGGGCGAAGATAATGCCGAGGATCACCGCCCAGAACACCGCACCGTAGAACGGCAGCAGTATCCAGATAAAGGCGATGGTCACCAGAGCGAGCAGCAACAGCAGGGTTTTGAATTGCAGGTTGGTTTGGTTCATGTCCGGTCCATGTCAGAAAAGCAGAGGGCCTCTGTAGGCCCTGATGCTTAGTCCGCTGCGAAACCTGGGAGT
The DNA here is from genome assembly GCF_002022275.1 of Pseudomonas fluorescens. Classification (GTDB taxonomy): domain Bacteria; phylum Pseudomonadota; class Gammaproteobacteria; order Pseudomonadales; family Pseudomonadaceae; genus Aquipseudomonas; species Aquipseudomonas fluorescens_AJ. The sequence continues at coordinate 14,855 of NZ_MSDF01000030.1, read as the reverse complement.
GCCCTGGCTTATCGAACAAGGGGTTATCGAACAAGCATAGACCGCCTCGGGCGTCCTTACCCTCGCGACCTCTAACGGGTCGCCGCGCAGAATTGCCGGATCGCTTCGCACGCCTGCGACAACGAATCGTCATCCAGGGCATAAGCGATGCGCAGATAGGGCGCCAACCCGAACGCGCTGCCGTGCACCACCGCCACATTGGCTTCATCGAGCAGGGCGAGTGCCACGTCTTCGTCGGTTTGCAGCAACTTGCCCGCGGGCGTGGTGCGCCCCAACAAACCGGCGCAGGAGGCGAAGGCGTAGAACGCGCCGGACGGGTTCATGCATTCCAGACCCGGCGTGGCGTTGAGAAACGACACCACCAGGTCACGCCGCTTCTCGAACACAGCACGCGACACCTGCACAAAATCCTGCGGCCCGGTCAGCGCCGCCATGGCCGCTTGCTGGGAAATCGCACTGGCACCCGAGGTCTGTTGGCCCTGGAGTTTCTCCATAGCGGCCAGCAACCAGCGCGGCCCGGTGGCGAAACCGATGCGCCAGCCAGTCATGGCGTAAGCCTTGGACACGCCATTCATGGTCAGCACGCGTGGCACCAAACGCGGCTCGACGTGCGCCAGGGTATGGAAGGTTTGCCCGTCAAACAGCAGGTGTTCGTAGATATCGTCGGCCAGGACCAGCACGTGAGGATGGTCGAGCAACACGTTCGCTAACCCGCGCAGTTCCTGCTCGCTGTACACAGCGCCGGTGGGATTCGACGGCGAGTTAAGGATCAGCCAGCGAGTGTTGGGGTTGATCGCCTGCTCCAGCGCAGCCGGTGTCAGCTTGAAACCGTCCTCGGCGCCGCACGCCACGATCTTCGATGTGCCACCACACAACTCAACCATTTCCGGGTAGCTGACCCAATACGGCGCGGGCACGATGACTTCATCGCCCTCATTCAAGGTCGCGGCCAGGGCGTTGTAGATCACGTGCTTGCCGCCGTTGCTGACGATGGTGTCCTGCCAGCTCACGTCCAGGCCGTTTTCGCGACGAAATTTCTGCGCAACCGCTTCACGCAAGGCCCGCACGCCAGCCACTTGGGTGTAGCGCGTATGGCCGTTGCGGATCGCATCGATACCGGCCTGGCGGATATGTTCCGGGGTGTCGAAATCCGGCTCACCCGCGCACAGCGAGATGATGTTCACCCCTTGAGCGCGGCGCTCGGCCACACGGTCAATGATGCGGTAAGTGGCCGAAGGCTGAGCCTGGGCCAGGCGTTTGTTCAGTCGTTCGATGTTCACGAGCCTTTCCTTTGCAACGTGTGATAACCCAAGGCTTCACGCGCCTGCTTGAGCGTCTTGCCCGCTTCGAGCTGCGCGCGGATCTGTGACTCGACCTCTTCGATCTGGCGTGCCGTGCGCGCCACCTCGGCAGCCCGCGCGCGGGGCACCACGAGCACGCCATTGGCGTCAGCTACCACGATGTCCCGCGAACACACGCGAGTTCCGCTGATTGCCACGGGCTGATTGACCGACAGCACTTCCACACGGTCCTTGCCGGTGCGCATATAACGACCCTTGCTGAACATCGGGTAGCCATCGCCCAAGGCCTTGCTGACATCGCGGCATACGCCGTCGATCACGGTGGCGGCAATGCCGCGTGTGCCGGCGTACTGGGTCATGATGTCGCCCCACACGGTGCAGTCGGTGCGACCGGCGTTGGCGATCACCACCACGTCGCCCGGCAGTACGTCTTCGATAAAGTCGCCCACCGAACCCGGCGGCGTGTTGGCAGGCACGTATTGCACGGTGAACGCCGGGCCGACCACAGTGCCACGGTAGTTATCCAGCGGCGCGATGCCCAGGCACTGGCCGGAAATGCCCAGCTTGTCCATGGCGTCCGAGACGCCAGGGGTGTCCAGCCCTTCAAACAGGGCGACGAGTTGTTGATCATTCATCGGGCAGGCTCCACGCGGATGGCTTCAAAGTGGCTGTCGTGCATTACATCGGCGACCGAACGGCCGCTGCGCACGGCGTCGACCATGCCGGCTTCACGGGCGGCGATGCGCTCACTCAGGTCCAGCACGGTTTCGATGACTGCGGCGGGAATAAACACCGTGCCGCAACGGTCGGCGATGACGTAGTCGTCTTCGGACACATCGACACCGCCAATGCTGAGCGTCACCCCGGAATCGACCTGCACCACGCGGTTACGCGCGCTGATCATGGTCACGCCACGGCCGTAAACCGGGTAGCCGATGGACGCGCTGCCGTCGATGTCGCGGCTGAACCCGTCGATCACCGAACCCCGAATTTTCTTGGCCACGGCGGCATTCGCAATGATGTCGCCCCAGCAGGAGATGCCTTCGATACCGCCGGCGATCACCAGTACGCGGTCGCCGGTGGTGACGGCGTCGATCACCGGCGAAATCAGGTGCACGCCAGGTGCGGCGTCGGTCTTGGGAGCCAACTTCACCGTGCTCGCACGGCCCACCACTTTGGGGCAGTCCCACAACGGGCGAATACCGACGACGGCGCCCGGCAATTGCAGGAAATCCAGTGCGTCGGAAACCGTGTTGGTGTCGAGTTCAGCCAGGCGCTGAAGCGGGTCGGGAAGTGGCATTGAGGTGAGCCCCTGTTGTGGTTGGGGCTCAAGTCTTACCGACGAGGTGTGATAGGTATATTCGTATTAACGTAAGGCCAACATACGCTGAACCTATGGTTTGGCGTCGGCCTTGGCGCGGCGTGGTTTGAGGTGTTTCAGGCGGCCGTCGGCGGCCAGCGGCGAAGCGTCTTCGGTCATCAGGCCTTGCAAATGGTCATTGAGTTTCGCGCCTTCACTGAGGTTGTGCGCCTCGGACAAGGCCCCCGCCGTCTCGGCATCACCGGCCAGGATCGCGTCCACAAACGGGCGATGCTGCTCGATAATCGCCTCGGCGTCGTGAATCAGCGAGTCACTGGAACGGATATACAGGCGGATCTGACGTTCGATGAACTCGTACTGGGACAACAGGCGGCTATGGTCAGCCAGGGTGATGATCGCCTTGTGCAGGGCGAAGTCGGCTTCGGCGATGGCCTCGGCCTTACCCGAGTGGCACGCCTCGACCAGCGCCTGGTAATGCTGGCTGAGCAGCGCGTGCTTGGCGTCGTCCATGCCGGCCGCGACCAGTTGCGCGGCCAGGCGCTCCACGCTGGAGCGCAGGGTGTAGAGCTCCCAGACATCCTTGGGCGTGAGGGAAATCACGGTCCAGCCGGTGTAGGGAATCAGCGTGGTCAGGCCTTCTTTTTCCAGCTGGTGCAGGGCCGAGCGCACGGTCGCCCGCGACAGGCCCATCTCCTCGGCCAATTGCACCTCGGTCACCCGCGCCCCCGGCAGAATCGTGCCCGACATGATCGACTCGCGCAGCACTTCAGCCGCCTGCACTTCGGCAGACAGTTTCACGACCTTGGGGACTTTTAATAGGCTCACGGCGATGCTCGACTCATTTTCGTGCAGGCACTCTAGCAAACGCACAAGATTGTCGCCAATTATTAAAAGCCCCGCCCGTCAGCTGACGCCGCGCAGCGAGCGCACCCATACCGTTTTGGTCTGCACGTATTGCTGCAACGCTTCAACGCCCTTGTCCCGCGACAGCGAGCCCGAGCGTTTATAGCCGCCAAACGGCGTCTTGACGTCGCCTTCGGTGAAGCCATTGATGCCCACCACGCCGCACGGCAACTGCCGCGCAAAGTGCAGCGCACGGTCGATATCACGGGTGAACACCGTGGCATGCAACCCATAATCGGTGTCCCGCGCGACCTGCAAGGCCTCCTCATCGTTCTGCACGGTGATCACGCCCAGCACCGGCCCGAAGATTTCCTCAGTGGCGATGACCATGCCCGGCGTGACGTCATCAAACACCACCGGGTCGACGTAGAAGCCCGGCAAGTCCAGTTCGCGGTTACCTGCCACCAAACGCGCGCCCTCCTCCAGGCCCCGGTTGATATAACCCTGCACGCGCTCGCGCTGTTTGGCCGAGACCAGCGGGCCAATCTCGGTTTGCGGGTCCAGCGGGTCGCCGACTTTGAGCGCCGCCACGTTGACCAACACCTTTTCCAGGTACTCGTCCTTGCGGCTGGCGTGAACGATCTGGCGCATGTTCGCCGTGCAGTTTTGCCCACCGTTCCAGAACGCTGCGTTGACGGCGTTGGCGATCAGGTCGTCGTTCAGCGGTGCGTCGTCGAGGATGATGAACGGGCTCTTGCCACCCAGCTCAAGGCCGACCGGCTTGAGGTTGCTGTGCGCGGCGTATTCCAGCAGCAACGCGCCTACCGGGCCGGAGCCGGTAAAGGTGATCGCGTCGATTCCCGGGTGCAGGCCCATGGCTTTGCCGACTTCATGCCCGTCACCCGGCACCACGTTGAGCACGCCGTCGGGCAAACCGGCGATGGACGCCAACTCTGCCAGGCGCAGTGCGGTCAGCGAGGTCAGCTCGGCGGGTTTGAGCACCACGCTGCAGCCGGCGGCCAGGGCCGGGGCGAGTTTCCAGGCGGTCATCAGCAGCGGGAAGTTCCACGGCACAATCGCGCCGACCACGCCGATCGGTTCTTGCAGCACAAACGCGGTGACATCTTCGCCGGTGGGGGCGACTTTGCCAAAGGTCTTGTCGATCAGTTCGGCGTACCACTGAAAGAAATTCGGCACTTCGGTGCCGATTTCATGCAGGCAATCCTTGATCGGCTTGCCGCTGTCCAGGGACTCCATCACCGCCAGCTCTGTTGCATTCACGCGGATCAGTTGCGCCAGCGCGAGCAACACGTCCTTGCGGTATTCCGGTTTGGCACGCGACCACACGCCGGAATCAAACACCGCGCGCGCCGCCGCCACGGCCTGGTCCACATGCCCTGCCCCGCCGAACGCCACGGTGCCAAACACCTGGGCGGTGGCCGGGTTGACGTTCTGGTAAGTGCCGTCAGGTTTACCCTCGACAAAACGCCCGTTGATAAACGGCCGGTCAGGCAGCACCAGGGTTTCGGCGACACGGTGGTAATAGGAAGCGCCCACGTAGTTTTTCATTGCGAACATCCTGCGAAGTTAAAGTTAAACGCTGTGTAACTGGCGCTGACGGCGTCGGCGCAGCACTACCACGGTCAAACCGATCAGCAACGTGCCGACGATGAACAAGAACGCAGCCGCTGCAATTTCCGGGCTGATGTTTTCGCGGATGCTGGAAAACATCTGCAACGCCAGGGTGCGCTGGCCGGGGCCTGCGACGAAGAGCGTCAGCACCACTTCATCCAGCGACGTGGCAAAGGCCAATACCGCCCCGGAAAGAATCCCCGGCAGCGCCAGCGGCAACGTGGTGGTGCGCAATACGGTCAAGGGGCTGGCGCCGAGGCTGGCAGCCGCCAGCTCAAGCTTGGGATTGATCCCGGCCAGCGCGCCGGACACGCTGATCACCACAAACGGAACCGCCAGCACGGTATGGGCGACGATCACGCCGCTGTAGCTGTTCGTCAGTCCGAGGGTTTGCAGGAACATTTGCATGCCCACGCCCAGCACCACGGCGGGCACCACCATCGGCAACAGGAACAGCGAATTGACCATGCCTCGGAACGGCACGCCCTTACGCCGCAAACCCAAGGCTGCCAAGGTGCCCAGGCAGGTCGCCAGGGAGGTCGCGCCCACCGCCATGATCAGGCTGTTGATGATCGACAGCTGCCAGGCCTGCGCCGTGAACAGCCGCTCGAACCAGCGCAGCGAGAACGACGGAATCGGGTACACCAGAAACGAGCTTGAGGTAAATGCCAGCGGCAACACGGCCAGCAGCGGTGCCAGCAGGAACACCACCATGCAGGCGCCGAAAATGGCCAGCAAAGGATTGGTTTTCATTCGGCCGCTTCCTGTTCACGGGTGGAAAGTCGTCTGTACACGGCGTACAGCACCAGGGTAATCGCCAGCAGCACCAGGCCCAGCGCGCTGGCCATGCCCCAGTTGGCGGCGCCGGTGGCGTAGAAGGCGATCACCGAACTGATCATCTGGTCTTTCGGCCCGCCGATCAGTGCCGGGGTGATGTAGTAGCCCACCGCCGACATGAACACCAGCAGCACACCGGAGGTAATGCCCCGTGCACTCAGCGGCAGCATCACTTCAATAAATGCGCGCCACGGCCTGGCGCCCAGCGACCCGGCGGCTGGCATCAGGTCTCGCGGAATGCCCAGCAGCACGCTGTAAATCGGCAGCACCATCAGCGGCAGCAGCACGTGGGTCATGGCGATGATCACGCCGGTGCGGTTGAACACCAGCGCCAACGGGTGATCGGTGATGTGCAGCAGCATCAACACGCGGTTCACGATGCCGTTGTCCTGCAGCACGATAAACCAGGCCGTGGTGCGCACCAGCAGCGAGGTCCACAGCGGCAACAGCACTGCGCCGAGCAACACATTGCGCCGCCAGCCGGCCACGCTCGCCAGCAATACCGCGTAGGGGTAGCCGAGCAACAGGCACAGCGCGGTGATGGTCGCGGTCATGCCAAAAGTACGTAGCATGATGGTGCGGTTGGCCGAGGCATCGCTGGGCATATCGACGATGGCGCCGAGGCTGTCGCGTTGCAGGTCCACCGAGGCGAGCAAGAAGCGGTCGGTCACCGGCGACAGCGCATCACGGATGGTCTGCCAGTAGCGCAACTCGGCCCAGCGCTTGTCGACGCTGACCAAGTCCACCGGGCCGTCGGTGGCCTGGATGGCTGCCTGGGTCTTGCTGATCAGGGTGCGAAAACCCGGCGACGCGCTGTTGAGACGGCGCACCATTTCGCCGATGTGTTGCTGGTCCTCGACGTTGCGGATATCAGTGACAAACGCCTGCTCGATGGCTGGGCCCGGCAGCGATTGCCCGTCCCAATCGACCGCAGCGGCTTTGGTCAGCGGCAGCACGCCGAGCACGGATTTATCCGAGACCGCCTGTTGCATCACGGTGCCCAGCGGCCACAGGAAAAACGCCAGCATGAACAGGAACAGCGGCAGCACCAGCAAGATCGCCGAGCGCCGTTTGGCGACGGATAGCGTGCTCATGAGGCAATCATCCAGCAGTCACGTGGGTCGAAATGCGCGACCATCTGCGTGCCGTTGGAGCGCTCGGGCAGCGAGCGGCTCAGGCGTGCGGTGAGGGTCAGGTTGTCGCCGGCCAGTTGCGCGCGAAGGTGGTCGCCCTGGTACACGGCATCAACCATGCGCACCGGCAGGGAGTTGACCGGGCTGGCGCTGTCCGACAGCGTCAGCCGTTCAGGGCGCACCGAGACCATCACGTTCTGGCCCACCTTCAGCCCCGAAGCCGGCACCTGGATGGTCACGCCACTGCCGAGCAGCACGTCGGCACTTTCGCCTGCGATGCTGACGAGGCGGCCTTCGAGCAGATTGGTCTCGCCGATAAACTGCGCCACAAAGCGCGTTTGCGGGCGGTCGTAAATGTCGCGGGGCGAGCCGATCTGTTCGATCTTGCCCTTGTTGAACACGGCGATGCGGTCGGACATGGTCAGCGCTTCGGACTGATCGTGGGTCACGAATACGATGGTCAGGCCGAGGCGGTTATGCAGCTCGCGGATGTCCAGTTGCATCTGTTCGCGCAGCTGTTTGTCCAGCGCCCCGAGGGGCTCGTCCATCAACACCACACGCGGTTCGAACACCAGCGCGCGGGCCAGGGCGACCCGTTGCTGCTGGCCGCCGGACAACTGGGTGGGGCGGCGGTCGCTCAAGGCGCTGAGTTGCACCATGTCCAGCGCCCGGGCTACGCGCTGCTTGATCTCACTGCGGTTGACCCCGCGCATGCGCAGGGGAAATGCGACGTTCTCGCCCACGGTCTTGTGCGGGAACAACGCGTAATTCTGGAACACCACGCCCATGTCGCGCTTGTGCGGTGGCAGGTCGTTGACGGTCACCCCGTTGACGATGATGTCGCCGTGGCTGGCGGTTTCGAAACCGGCCAGCATCATTAACAAGGTGGTTTTGCCGGAGCCTGATGGTCCCAACAGGCTGACGAACTCGCCGGCCTGAATGTCCAGGGACAGGTTGTCGATCACGTTGATCGCACCGTAGTTTTTGCTGACGCCCGCAAAACGTATTCTGAAATCAGTCACAACGGCATCCTCTGAGCGTATTTTTGTCGTGCGGCCGCAGAACGGCCGCACTCTTCACCGTGGCAGGACGTGCTAAAGGCCAGCGCGCCTTACTTGGCGAGCCAGGCGTTGTAGCGGGCGGTCAGGTCTTCCAGATGGTCGTTCCAGAACGTGGTGTCCAGTGGAATCGCCTCTTTCATGTTGTCGGGGTTGCTCGGCAGGTCGACGTAATCGGCTGGCGGAATCAGCGCCGCTGCGTCACGGTTGGGCACGCCGTAGGAAACCAGGCTCGGGAACTTCGCCTGGTTCTCGGAACGGCTGGCAAACGCCAGGAATTGGGTGGCGAGGTCTTTATGCTCGGCACCCTTGAGGATCACCCAACTGTCCATCGCGTAGATACTGCCCGGCCAGACCAGCTTGTAGTGCTTGTGCTCGGTCTTGCTGATATTGGTCAGCCGGCCGTTGTACACCGCCGCCAGCGCCACTTCACCCGAGGCCAGGTATTGCAGCGGCTGGCCGCCGGCATCCCACCAGAGGATGTTGGGGCGCAGTTCGTCGAGTTTGCGGAACGCGCGATCCACGCCTTCCGGGGTGTCCAGCACCGCGTACAAATCCTTCGGTGCCACGCCGTCGGCGAGCAGCGCGAATTCCAGGTTGTACTTGGCGCCTTTGCGCAGCGAGCGCTTGCCGGGGAATTTCTTCAGGTCCCAGAAATCCGCCCAGTTGGCCGGGCCGACCTTGAACTTGTCGGCGTCGTAACCCATGGCCACCGACCAGTAGTAAACGCCCGCGCCGCAGGGGCTGATGGCATCGGGCAGGAACTTGTCCTTGGCGATGATCTTGCTCCAGTCGAGCTTCTCGAACAGGCCGTCAGCGCAGCCGAGCGCCAGCACATCGGACTCCACCTGCACCACATCCCAGTTCGGGTTGCCGGCCTTGACCTTGGCTTGCAACACGCCGTAGCCGCCGTCCCAGGAATCTTCCAGCACCGGCTTGCCGACCGCCTTGGAGAACGGGGCAAAGTAGATTGCCCTTTGCGCATCCTGGGTCACACCGCCCCACCCGACCACAGTGAAGTCGCGGGCCGAGGCCTGGCCTGCGGCAACCGCCGAGGCCAGTACTGCAAGGGTGCCGATACAACGCGCCAATCTGAAGTGCTTCAACATGGTATTCCCCTGATCGTTAAGTCACGCGTGGCCCTGTCGTGCGCAGGGTCTCAGTTCACATCCATCATGCGGAACCAGCTCGATGCCACCGCGGCGTAGAGCTGGTTCAGTCCGTGAAACGGGATGCGCTTGAGGCGGGTAACGGGCAGGCCCAGCGCTGAAGATCGGTCGAGCAAATGCGCGGCCAGTGATTGGCCCATCGCGGTCATCATCGCGATGCCCCGGCCCTGACAGCCGAGCACAGCACTGATGCCGGGCGCAGGTTCGTGCACGTGCGGCAAGTAATCCGGGGTGACGGCCAACTGGCCGGACCAGGCGTATTCGATGGCCACGCCTTCAAGTTGCGGGTAGGCCTGCACCATCAGGCGGTACAGGTGCGAGAAGTCCGACGGGGTCTTGGCACCGCCCGCCTTGCCCTCGCCACCGAGGAAAAACCGCCCGGCGCTGTCGCAGCGAAAGTACTGGATCAGGCGGCGGGTGTCGGCGGCATGGTGGCCTTCCGGCAAAATCGTCGCGCCCAAAGATGGTGGCAGCGGCACGGTGGCGATCTGAAACGAGTGAATCGGGATGATCGTTTGCTTAAGCCCAGGCCACAGCCCGTCGGTGTAGCCGTTGGTGGCGAGGATGACCTGCGCCGCGCGCACTTGGCCCTTGGGCGTGGTCAGCAGCCATTTGTCAGCGGCTTGCTCCAGCGCGGTCACCGGGGTCTTTTCAAACACTCGCGCGCCTTCGCTGACCGCAGCGCGGGCCAGGCCGCGCACGTAACTCAACGGCTGCAAATTGCCGCCGCGCGGGTCGATGATCGCCCCGGTGTACGCCGGGCTGCCGGTGATGCGTCGAGTTTCTTCGCGGCCCAAGGTGCGCACCGGCACGCCGCGACTGATCCAGCCATTGGCGCGCCGCTCAAGGTCCGCCTCGGCGCTTTCGCGGTGCGCCGGCATCAGCCAACCGGTGCGTTTGATATGGCATTGAATGTCGTAGCGTGCGACCAGGTCGAACACCACGTCCGGCGCGCGGCCGGAAAAATCCAGGGCGTGGTCGGCGATTTCCGGGTGCTTGGCCAGCACATCGTGCGGGTCAAGTTTAAGGCCGGGGTTGATCTGCCCGCCGTTGCGCCCCGAGGCGCCGCCGCCGACCAGCACGGCATCGAGCACCGCCACCGAAACACCGCGCGAGGCCAGTTCAATGGCCGCCGACAACCCGGTAAACCCCGCGCCGACAATCGCCACATCCACCACCAAATCTTCCTGCAACGCCTGCAATACCGGCGCGCTTTCGGCCGTGGCCGTCCAGGCCGCGCGGTCCAGTGGTTGAAGAATCGAGTCCAGCTTTGTCTTGCTCATGTGCGCACCCTGTCTGCGGGGGAGTTGGCGGGGGTCAGGCAGCGTCGGGGACGGCCACGATCAGTTCGACTTCGACCTTGTAGCCCGGGTCGGCCAGGGCCGGCACGATCACCAGCGTGGAACACGCACGCACGGTGGGGATGTAGCGGTTGCGGACGGTGCGGTAGATCGCAATGTCATCGGCGCTGGTCAGGTAAGTCGTGGCCTTGACGATGTGCTCGGGCGAGGTGCCGGCTTCCTTGAGCAATTGCAGGATGTTCTTCCAGGTGATGTCGATCTGTTCTTCGGCGGTCTCGCCCAAGCGGCCGTCGGGGCCAACACCGATCTGCCCGGAAGTGATCAGCAGGCGCGTCGAGCGGTCCACCAGCGCAGCTTCGGAAAATTGTGTGGTGGGTGCCGGACGATCCGAGTAATTCAAGCGCGTAAACATGGTGCCTCCAGTGGTGGTGTGCGGGTTTACCAACCCAGGGATTTGAACAGCGCAGGGACGTGGGACAGGTTTGGAAATACTTCATCAGGGGTGTAATCGGCGGGCGCCTTGCGGCCCGTGCCCCGGTCGATCCACACGCAGCGAAAGCCAATATCCCGCGCGGCCGTGAGGTCGAGCAGCGGTGAGGCGCAGATGTGCACCACCTCGGATTTATCCACGCCCAGCTCGCGGTGAGCGTGGTTGAACAGCTGCGGCGAAGGCTTGTAGGCCCGGGCCTGTTCAGCGGTAATCACACGGTCGATGGTGCCGCCCAATTGCGCGACGTTGCCGGCGATCACCGAGTCTTCGGTGTTGGAAACGATGCACAGTTTGAAGCCCATGCGCTTGAGCTCGGTAAGCGCAGCGACCACTTCGGGGAACGGCGGCATGGCCGAGATGCGTTGCAGCAGCAAGTCGAAATCGGCGAGGTCGGTAGCCACGCCGAAGTGGGTCATGGCCTCGACAAAACTCTGCGCAACGATGGCGCGAAACTTCATGAATGGCACCGACTGCTCGAGCACGTGCTCGCGCTCGTCGTGCCAGGCGATGACCGCCTTGAGGTCGATATCGGTACGCCCGCGGCGTTCGAGGATCTCGGTCAACGCCGCGCGAACACCTTCATCCCACTGGATCAGGGTGCCGTAGCAATCGAACGTCAGCCAGGTCGGTTTTTGGCCCGTCAGCATGGGGTTCTCCTTGATTAGTTACGGTTTGGCGATCAAGACGAGTTTCAGGTCGTTGACGTTGGTGCCCGTCGCGCCTGTCTCGATCGCATGAAAAATCTGCTCCAGCGCCGGCGTTACGTCGTGCCGGGCCAGGGCCTGGTGCAAATCGACGCCCAGCTCCAGCGCGCGACTCGCGGTGCTGCCATCGGCGATGCCGCCGGCGTAGCGAGTCGGGCCATCGGTGCCGTCGGTGTCGAGGCCGAGCACGACGATGCCGCGGGTGCCCTGCAATTCAAGGGCGGCGCTCACCGCGAATTCCTGATTGGGCCCGCCGGTGCCACGCTGGCCGCCGGTGGTCACGGTGGTTTCACCGCCGCCGATCAGCACGCACGGCGGGAACAAGGGGCGGCCGTCCAGGGCGATCTGTTTGGCGATGGCCACCAGGTTGCGGCCCAGCGCGCTGCTTTCGCCCTCAAAAAAGGTCGACAGCAGCAGCGGGTTGTAGCCGTTGCGCCGCGCTTCATTGGCGGCGCCGATGCAGGCGGCGTCGGCGGCGACGAGGATCACGTCCTGGCAGGTCAGGTGCGCCAGTTCGTCGGCGCGCACGGTTTCATCTGCCGGCGGTGCCAGGCGCAAGTAGGCGGCGATGGACACCGGCATGCGGTCCCACAGGCTGTATTTGTCGAGCACAGCCTGGGCGTCAGCGAAGGTGGAGCGGTCGGGCACGCTGGGGTCGGTGATGTAGTCCAGTGCGTCGCCGATGACGTCCGACACGGTCAGGTTGATCAACACCGCGCCGGGGGCGAGGCTGCGAATCAAGCGGCCGCCTTTGACGGTGGAGAGGTGTTTACGCACGTCGTTGATTTCGACGATGTTCGCGCCGCAGGTCAGCAGCAGGTCGTTGGCCTGGGCCTTTTCGGCCAATGAGATGCCCGGCACCGGGGCCACGAACAAGGATGACGAACCGCCGGTGAAGCAGCCGAGCACGATGTCACCGGCGCGTACGTCCTTCAGCAGTTCGACGGTATCCAGCGCCGACTTCAACGAAGCTTCATCCGGGATCGGGTGGCTGGCCAGGCGTAGTTCGATATGGTCGAGGCAGCCTTCCTGCCCGTATTTGCAGGTGACCAAGCCTTTATGGATGCGTGCGCCGAGCAACGCGTCGAGCGCCTTGGCGATGGGAAAACTGGCCTTGCCAGCGCCCACCACGAACACCCGCACGCCGTCGGCCAGTGAATAACGCTGGCCCTCAACCACCAGGGTGTCGCCTTCCAGCGCCACGAAACGCTGCAACGCATTGCCGGGGTCGGCATAGGCTATGCCCGCCTCTGCAATGCTCAGAGCCAGGCGGCGCAACGCCGTGTCGCCGCTGCCCTGCAATACCTCTCGGTTCTTGATGGTGGTGCCGGACATCGGGTTTCTCCTGGCAGTGGATAAGGTGGCGAAATCGATTATTGAAGAATGTCGACAATGTTACAATACGTCAGAAATAATAAATTGATTATTGTCGACAATAAAGTTGATGAGTATGCTGGCGCCTGTCTTCACTGCTGCCTGAACCCCCCTAACCCCGCAGGCCAACCGCCCTGCCCGCCCGGAGTGCACCATGACTGACACGCCCAAGCGTCACGCCACGATGGTCAACGCTTTCAACCCGGAAAGCCTGAAGAACCTCGACGCTGACACCCGCCACCAGATCGAAAGGCGCATCCGCCTGCTGGGTCCGGCCTATCGCCTGTTCTATCAAAACCCGGTGCAAGTCAGCCGTGGCCAGGGCGTATTGCTCTACGACAAGCACGGCAATGAATACCTGGATGCCTACAACAACGTGGTGTCGGTCGGCCATGCGCACCCCAAGGTGGCGGACGCGATCAGCCGCCAGGCGCATACGCTGTGCACCCACACGCGCTATATCCAGGACGGCATCCTCGACTATGCCGAACAATTGCTCGGCACCTTTGGCGGGCGCGTGGGTGAGTCGGGGCACATGATGTTTACCTGCACCGGCTCCGAGGCCAACGACCTCGCGATGCGCATCGCGCAGCACCACACCGGCAAGAAAGGCATCATCATCACGTCCGAGGCGTACCACGGGAATTCGCACCTCACCGCCGGTTTCTCACCGTCGCTGGGCGCCAGTTCACCGCTGGGCACCTGGGTGCGCCGCGTGCCTACACCGGACTCGTACCGCATTCCAAAAGAAACCATGGGCCAGTGGTTTGCTGACCAAGTGAGCCTGCAGATTCAGGACCTGGAACGCCGTGGCGAAGGCTTGGCGGCGTTTATTGTCGATTCGATTTTCTCATCCGACGGCGTGTTCTCCGACCCCACCGACCTGCTCGGGCCCGTGGCGGAAGTGGTGCGCAAGGCGGGCGGGCTGTTTGTTGCCGATGAAGTGCAGTCCGGCTTTGCGCGTACCGGCGATGCGTTGTGGGGCTACCAGCGCCACGGCATCGACCCGGACATCATCACCATGGGCAAACCCATGGGTAACGGTTTCCCGGTGGCGGCCATCGCCATCGCGCCGGAAATCGTCGCGCGCTTCGGCCAGGACATGCGCTACTTCAACACGTTCGGCGGCAACACCGTGGCGATCGCGGCGGCGCAGGCGACCCTTGATGTGATCAATGAAGAGAAGCTGCTGGAGAATTCAGAACGCGTGGGCCGCTTTATCCGCGCCGGTTTCGAGGACATTGCCAGCCGATATGAGCAGATTGGCGACGTGCGCGGCGCAGGTTTGTATATCGGTGTGGAGATGGTCAGCGACCGCGAGGCCAAAACGCCGGATGCGGCGCTCACCGGTGCCATCGTCAATGGTTTGCGCGAGCGGCGCGTGTTGATTTCGGCCACCGGGTTTGCGGCGAATACCTTGAAGATCCGGCCACCGTTGGTATTTTCCGAGAAGGACGCCACGCGCCTGCTGACGGAAACCGAGGCGGTGCTGGCGAAGTTATTGAAGTAAGCACAAAACCTGTGGCGAGCGGGCCTGTTGTGGCAAGCAGGCTTCTTGTGGCGAGCGGGCTTGCCCGCGTTGGGCTGCGAAGCGGCCCCAGTAAGAAAAATGCGGTGTATCAGATACGCCTCGGCGTCTGGTTTTGGGGCTGCTTCGCAGCCCAACGCGGGCAAGCCCGCTCGCCACAAGAA
>NZ_MSDF01000025.1:10774-285132 GCF_002022275.1 Pseudomonas fluorescens | reverse complement strand
TCCGTGGGCCGCCGCAATGGGCCATCCTTGGCCCAGTGCGGCTAACCCGGCGTCCTGCCGGGTTGCCCACGGATTCAAGCCTGCGTGCGGGCACACCGAGCGTGAGCGAGGTGCCGAGTGGTGGGGCGAAGCGTTTTTGGTTACTTTTGGCGCTCTTCCAAAAGTGACCCGCTGTAAGAGCGGAACCAATACCAGCCGTTACCGCAGCAATGGATATGTACTCCGAACAAATACCCCAGCCAACTGACACACCGCCATCGCAGGCAAGCCAGCTCCCACATTTGAATCCCAGGGGGCATCATTGAAGCCCGTCAGGGCTTCCAGCCGCCGCCCAGGCTCTGAACCAACGCCACACTCCCCTGACTCAACTGCCCCTGCGTATCCCGCAAATTCTGCTCAGCTTGCAACAACACCAACTGCTGCGTCAGCACCGCCTCCCGACTCACCGTGCCCGCACGCAACTGCGCCTCCTGGCTGCCAAACAACTGCTGATTACGCGCAAACACCTGCCCAAACGCATCAGCCTGCGTCTGCAGATGATTGATCGCCGACAAGTTGTCCTCCACATTCTGCAACGCACCGAGCACCGTGCCGCGATAGTTGGCCGCAATCTGGTCATAGCTGGCCTCAGCCTGCTTGACCGCCGCTTCCCGCGCGCCACCATCAAAAATCGTCTCAGCCAGCGCAGGCCCAAGGGTCCAGATCCGATTGGGCAACGAAAACAACCCACCCAACGCACTGCCTCGATAACCCGCCGACGCCGTAAGATCCAGCGTCGGAAAAAACGCCGCCTGCGCCACACCGATTTTGGCATTCGCCGCCGCCGCCGAACGCTCAGCCGCCACCACATCCGGCCGCCGTTGCAGCAACGTAGACGGCAACGACAACGGCGGACGCGGCACCACGAACGCAAAGTCAGTGCGTGGCGCCACACTGAATTCACTCGGCGCCACCCCCACCAGCACCGCCAGCGCATGCTCATACTGCTCGCGGTCACGCAGCGACGTCTGCAAGTCAGCAATCGAGGTGGTCAGTTGGTCCTGCGCCACCAGCAACTGGTCATTGGTCGCAACGCCTTGAGTGAACTGCGCCTGAATCATGTCGAGCAATTGCTGATTGATCGTCTGCTGCTGTTGCAACAACCGCACGTCGATATCCATCTGCCGCAGCGCCAGGTAATTACTCGCCACACTGGAACTGATCGACAAACGCACCCCGGCCAGCAACGCATCCGATTGCTGCGCCGAGGCCTGGCTCGACTCTATCCCCCGGCGCACCAGCCCCCATAAATCCGGCTCCCAACTGGCCGTCAGGGTCGCGCTCACGCTGTTCTTCACACCAGTCGACGCCGTGGTGACGGAACTGCTGCTGCCATCACCACCCTCCCCCCGCGAACCCGACAACCCCACGCCCACCGTCGGCCACAACCCGGCACGGCTTGACGCCACCTGCGCCTGCGCCAAGCGATACGCCGCCTCGGCGGCAATGATCGACTGGTTGGCCCTGGCTGAACGCGCCACCAAATCGTTCAACACCGGGTCCTGATAGGCCAGCCACCACTGGCTGTCGAGCGCACCCTGAGGGTTGGACGCCGCACGCTGCCACTGCGCGCCTTCCTTGAACGACTGCGGCAGTTCCATGGCGGGCTTTTGATAATCCGGCCCGACCATGCAACCGCCGAGCATCAGGCTGACCACCAGCACGCTAACTCTGAATTTCATGACCTTGCTTCCTTGTGCCGGCCCAGGCGTTGCGACGCCCGGTCGAGCCAGAGGTAAATCACCGGGGTGGTGTAAAGCGTCAGCACCTGGCTGAGCAGCAACCCGCCAATAATCGAAATGCCCAACGGTCGGCGCAGTTCCGAGCCATAGCCCGTGCCGAGCACCAGCGGCAACGCGCCGAGGATCGCCGCCAGCGTGGTCATCATGATCGGCCGGAAGCGGATCAGGCACGCGCGGCGGATCGCTTCCTTGGCCGTGAGGCCAAACTCGCGGCGCTCAGTGATCGCGAAGTCGATCATCATGATCGCGTTCTTCTTCACGATACCGATCAACAGAATCACCCCCACCAGCGCGATGATCGACAGCTCGGTGCCAGTCAGCAGCAAGGCGATCAGGGCGCCGACACCCGCCGAAGGCAAGGTGGACAGGATCGTCAGCGGGTGCATCAGGTTTTCATAAAGAATGCCCAACACGATGTACACCGAGAGCAACGCGGCAACAATCAGCAACGGCTCGCTGGCCACTGAAGACTGGAACACCTGCGCCGTCCCGGCAAACTGCCCGGTGACGCTGGCCGGCATGCGCAACTGCTTCACCGCGTCATCCACCAGCTCCGTCGCCTGGCCGATGGACGTGCCGGGCGCGAGGTTGAACGAGACGGTCACCGCCGGAAACGTGCTTTGGTGGCTGATGGAAATAGCCGTGCGCGCCACCGCGTTATCCGCCAGCGCAGACAACGGCACCAACGGCGCCGGGCTGGCCAGATTCGGCACGGCGGTGGTGCCTCTGGCCGACACCGCCTGGCTGCCGCTCGGCACATAAATGCCCTTGAGCGCCGACGGGTCAGTCCAGTATTCGGGGGCGATTTCCATCACCACGTGGTACTGGTTGGCGGCGCGATACAGCGTCGACACCTGGCGCTGGCCAAAGGCGTCGTAAAGCGTCTGGTCCACCGCCGACATGCCCACACCGAGCCGCGCCGCCGTGTCGCGGTTGATGTGCACATTGGCCAGCAGGCTGTTGTCTTGCTGGTCGGTATTCAGGTCGGTCAATTGCGGCAGCTTGTGCAGCACGGCCACCACCTTCGGCACCCATTCATCCAATGACGATTGGTCGTCGGCAGTCAGGGTGTACTGGTACTGCGCGCCACTTTGCCGGCCGCCCACGGTGATGTCCTGAGCCGATTGCAGGAACAACTTGGTCCCCGGCAAATCGCCAAGTGTGCGGCGAATCTGCGCGATCACTTCGGTGGCGCCGTCCTTGCGCTCGCCCAAAGGCTTGAGCAGCACAAACATCTGCGCACTGTTGACCGCCCCGCCACCACCGCCCCCGCCGCCGACAAACCCCGCAGCCGTTTCCACGTTGGGGTTTTTCATGACTTTGCGATTGATCTCGGTGAAGTCCTTTTGCATCGCACCGTAAGAAATACTTTGCGCCGCAATGATGCTGCCCTGCAGGCGCCCGGTGTCTTCCTGCGGGAAAAACCCCTTGGGCACCAGCACGTACAACACCCCCGCCAGCACGATCACCAGCACTGTCACCAGGCCCATCAGAATCGAGTGATCAATGACCCAGCCCAACGTACGGTCATAGAAGCGATGAAAGCGCGAATCCGGGTGTTCGTTGCCTTCGTGGGTCTCCTTTGGCGCACGCAATAACACGCTGGCAAGCATCGGCGTGACGGTCAGCGAGATCACCATCGAGATCACGATGGCCACTGACAACGACACCGAAAACTCGCGAAACAGCCGCCCGACAATCCCGCCCATC
Source organism: Pseudomonas fluorescens (assembly GCF_002022275.1). Taxonomy (GTDB): domain Bacteria; phylum Pseudomonadota; class Gammaproteobacteria; order Pseudomonadales; family Pseudomonadaceae; genus Aquipseudomonas; species Aquipseudomonas fluorescens_AJ. Next base: position 281,641 of record NZ_MSDF01000025.1, on the reverse strand, counting down.
AGCAGCAACGGAATGAACACCGCCACCAGCGACACGCTGATGGTCATGACCGTGAACCCGACTTCCTGCGCCCCGGCCATCGCGGCTTCAATCCGCGTCTTGCCGCGCTCCAGGTGACGCATGATGTTTTCCACCACCACGATGGCGTCGTCCACCACAAAGCCGGTGGAAATGGTCAGCGCCATCAGCGACAGATTGTTCAGGCTGTAGCCGAGGAAATACATCGCGCCAAAGGTGCCGAGCAACGACAACGGCACCACGATGGCTGGTACCAGCGTGCTGCGCCAGTCGCGGAAGAAACCGAAGGTCACCAGCGTCACCAGCAGGATCGACGCCAGCAACGTCACTTCCACGTCGTGCAACGACGCGCGGATGGTGGTGGTGCGGTCCATCAGCAGGTCCAGCTTGATCGACGCGGGAATCGAGCTTTGCAGGAACGGCAGCGAGGCTTTGACCGCGTCCACCGTGTCGATCACATTGGCGCCGGGCTGCTTGAACACCACCAGCAGCACCGCCGGCTTGCCGTTGGACAGGCCGAAGTTGCGCAGGTCCTGCACGTCTTCGCGCACGTAGCCGAGGTCGGAAATATGGATCAGGTCGCCGTTATGCGCCTTGACCACCAGCGGCCCGTACTCGTGGCTGTCGAGCAGTTGGTCATTGGCGCCGATGCCGTACGAGCGGTCGCCCACCGCCACGTTGCCCTTGGGCAGGTTGGCGTTGGAGGCGCCGATCACCTGGCGCACCTGTTCCAGGCTGACGCCGTATTGATTTAGCCGGTCCGGGTTCAGTTCTATACGAACGGCTGGCAGCGCGCCGCCGCCCACGGTCACGTCGCCGACGCCGGTGGTTTGCAGCAACCGCTGCTCGAGCACCGTCGAGGCCGCGTCGTACATCTGGCCCGGCGTGGCACTGTCGGAGGTCAGGCTGATGATCAGGATTGGCGAGTCGGCCGGGTTGACCTTGCGGTACGTCGGGTTGCCGGACAGGTCGCTGGGCAAGTTGCTGCGCGCGGCGTTGATCGCCGCCTGCACGTCCCGCGCGGCGCCGTCGATGTCGCGGCTCAAATCGAACTGCATGGTGATGCGCGTCGAGCCGAGGCTGCTGGCGGAGGTCATTTGCGTGACCCCGGCGATCTGCCCGAACTGGCGCTCCAGCGGCGTGGCCACGGAGCTGGCGACGGTGGTCGGGTCGGCGCCGGGTAAAGACGCGCTGACGCTGATGGTCGGGAAATCCACTTCCGGCAGCGGCGCCACCGGCAACAGGTTGAACGCCAGCACGCCAAACAGGGCCAGCCCGGCCGCCAGCAGCGTGGTGGCAATGGGGCGGCGGATAAACGGCGCGCTGAGGTTCATCGCATCAATCCACGGCAACCAGGCGACGGCTGAAACGCTCGCCAAGGCCGTGCATGGCGAGGAAGATCACCGGCGTGGAAAACAGCGTGAGCAACTGGCTCAGCAACAGCCCGCCAATGATCGCGATGCCCAGCGGGTGGCGCAGCTCCGAGCCGATGCCCGTGCCCAGCGCCAACGGCACTGCACCGAACAGCGAGGCCATACTCGTCATCAAAATCGGCCGGAAGCGCAGCTCTGCGGCTTGGCGAATCGCCTCAACCGGGCTCAAGCCGCCTTCGCGTAATAGCTCAAGGGCAAAGTCGACCATCATGATGCCGTTTTTCATGACGATGCCGATCAGCAGCACAATGCCGATCAAGCCGATGATGTCGAACTGCGTACCTGTGACCAGCAAGGCCAGCAACGCGCCGAGGGCCGCCGACAACAGCGTCGAGAGGATCGTCACCGGGTGCACGAAGCTCTCGTACAGAATCCCCAGCATCAGGTACACCACCACAATCGCCGCCAGCACCAGAAACACCTGGTTCGACAACGACGCCTGGAAGGTCGCCGCCGCGCCTTCGAGGTTGGCCTGCACCGACAGCGGCAGGCCGACTTTGGCTTCAATATCCTGCAGACGGGTCACTGCGGCGCCAAGGGTCTGGCCGGGCGCGAGGTTGAATGACACATCGGCGTAGGGAAATTGCCCCAAGCGGTTGATAGTCACCGGCGCGCGCACCACTTCCATCGTCGCCATGCTCGACAACGGCGCCACGCCGCCGCCGGGAATGTCCACGTACAAACCGGTGAGCAAATCCGGCAAGTTGCGCGGCGGGTGGTCGGTGGCGATCACCACGTGGTACTGGTTCAGCTGGGTGTAAATGGTCGAGACCTGACGCTGGCCGAAGGCGTCGTAGAGCACGTCGTCGATGGCCTGCGGGGTGATCCCCAAGCGCGAGGCCGTAGCACGGTCAAAGGTCAGTTTGATCTGGTTGCCGAACTGCATGGCCTGGCTTTGCACGTCGGTGAACATCGGGTCTTTCTTGATCGCGGCGAGCAGTTTGGTGGTCCATTGCTCCAGCTCGTCCGGGTCGGTGGCTTGCAGGCCGAGGCGGTAGCTGGTGGTGGATACGGTGGCGTCCAGCGTCAGGTCCTGAACTGAATGCAGGTACAGGCGGATGCCGGCGTCGTCGGCATTCGCGTCGGCCAGGCGGCGGATCACTTCGGTGCTGCTGTCACGTTCGCCACGCGGCTTGAGGTTGATCAGCAAATTGCCCTGGTTGATGGTCGGGTTGGTCTGGTCGATACCGACAAACGACGACAGGCTCTGCACCGCCGGGTCCTTGAGAATGCGCGCCGCCAGGCGCTGTTGCTCGACCTGCATCTGCTGGAACGAGACGGTTGGCGAGGCCTGGGAAATACCCTGAATCAGGCCGGTGTCCTGATCCGGGAAAAAGCCCTTGGGCATGATCACCAGCGTGAACAAGGTCAGCGCGGCGGTGAGCACCACCGAGATCAACGTGAGGGTGCGGTGTGCCAACACCCAATCCAGGCCACGCACGTAATGACCATTGATACGGTCGAAGAAATCCGCGCGGCGCTCCTCGTGTTTGGACTTGAGCATGCGCGCGCACATCATCGGCGTCAGCGTTAGAGATATCACCGCCGAAATCACGATGGTCACCGCCACGGTCATGGCAAATTCGCGGAACAGCCGCCCGACCACATCGCCCATGAACAGCAGCGGGATCATCACCGCGATCAGCGCGATGGACAGCGAAATAATCGTGAAACCGATCTGCTCCGCACCCTTGAGCGCGGCTTGCAACGGCGTGTCACCCGCCTCCAGGTAACGGGTGATGTTTTCGATCATGACGATGGCGTCATCCACCACAAAACCGATGGCGATGGTCAGCGCCATCAGCGTCAGGTTGTTCAGGGAAAAGCCCAGCGCATAGGCGACGGCCAGGGTGCCGATCAGCGTCAGCGGAATGGTCACCGCCGGAATAATCGTGGCGGGCACGTTGCGCAGGAAGGCGAAAATCACGATCACCACCAGCAGGATCGCCAAGCCCAGTTCGTACTGCACATCGGTGACCGAGGCGCGGATGGTCTGGGTGCGGTCGGTCAGCACCGCCACCTTCAGGGTGCCCGGCAAACTGGCGCGCAATTTGGGCAGCAGTTGCTGCACGCGGTCGACCACTTCGATCACGTTGGCGCCGGGTTGGCGCTGGATATTCAGCACGATCGACGGTGTGTCATTGGTCCATGCGGCTTGCCGTGGATTTTCCGGGCCCTGGGTCGACGTGGCGATTTGCGACAGGCGAATCGGCGCGCCATTTTTATAGGCGATCACCAGGTCGCGGTATTCCTCGGCCGACTGCAGTTGGTCGTTGGCGCCGATGGAATACGCCTGGAACTTGCCGTCGATATTGCCCTTGGCCTGGTTGACGTTGGCGGTGCCCAAGGACGTGCGCAGGTCATCCAGGGAAAGACCGAGGTTGTTCAATGCCGAAGCGTTGGCCTCGACCCGCACCGCCGGGCGCTGGCCGCCGCTGATGGTCACCAGACCAACGCCGGTAATTTGCGAAATTTTCTGCGCCAGCCGTGTGTCCGCCAGGTCTTCAACCTTGGTCAGCGGCAGCACGTCGGAGGTCAGCGACAGGGTCAGCACCGGCGCATCCGCCGGGTTGACCTTGCTGTACACCGGCGGGTACGGCAGGTTCGCCGGCAGGAACGTGCCCGCCGCGTTGATCGCCGCCTGCACTTCCTGTTCGGCCACGTCCAGGGACAGCGACAGGTCAAATTGCAGGGTCACCACCGAGGCGCCGTCGGAGCTGGTGGAGTTCATCGACTTGAGCCCCGGCATCTCGCCGAGCTGGCGTTCCAGCGGTGCGGTGATCGAGGAACTGACCACGTCCGGGCTGGCGCCGGGGTACTGGGTGAATACCTGGATGGTCGGGTAGTCCACCTCGGGCAGCGCCGACACCGACAGCAAGTGATACCCCAGCAAACCGAGCAACAGCACCGCGACCATCATCAGCGTGGTGGCAACGGGGCGTTCGATAAAGGGCCGCGAAATATTCATGCTCGGCAGCCCCTCACTCGGCGATAACCTTCACGGGCGAGCCATCGTCCAGTTTGTCGGCGCCCTCGGTAATCACTTGCTCACGGGCCTTGAGCCCATTGTCGAGCACCGCCGAGACATCCCCGGTGGACGGGCCGGTGTTGATCGTGCGCAGGCTGGCCTTGCTGCCGTTGACCACGAACACAAAGTCACCCTTGCTGCCGTGCTGGATCGCGCGGGTGGGCACCACGGCGACCTGGCTCAAGGTGTCGGCCTTCAAGCGCGCGTTGACGAACTGGTTGGGGAACAGCGCGTTGCCCGAATCATCGAACTGCGCCTTGACCTTGATGGTGCCGGTGCTGGTGTCCACCTGATTGTCCAGAGCCAGCAGGCTGCCGGTGGCCAGCAGGGATTTCTTGTTGCGGTCGTAAGCCAGCACGGTGACGGTGCCACGGGCCAGGGCCTGATTGATTGCGCCGAGGTCATCCTCAGGCACCGCAAACACCACGGTGGCCGGGTTCATCTGGGTGATCACCACAATCCCGGTGGTGCTGGCCGTGGTGACGTAATTGCCAGGGTCGACCAGGCGCAAACCAACCACGCCATCCACCGGCGAGGTGATGGTGCAGTAGCTCAGCTGTACTTCGAGGTTTTGCACATTGCCTTGGTCGGCGGCGACGGTACCCTGTTGTTGCTGGACGACGGAGGCTTGTGTGTCGAGCGTTTGCTGGCTGGTGGAGCCAGCCTTGACCAAGTCGCGGTAGCGGGCCAAGTCACGCTGGGCGTTGCTCAACACCGCCTGATCGTGAGCGAGTGTGCCTTTGGCAACCGCCAGTTGCGCCTTGAGCGCACGGTCATCGATGCGGGCGATGACCTGGCCTTTGCTGACGTGCTGGCCTTCCTTGAACTCCACGCTGCTGAGAATGCCATCGACCTGGCTCACCACCGTCACGCTGCGAGTCGGAGTGACCGTGCCGAGGGCATCGATGTACACCGGCACATCCTGCAAGGCCACCGGGACCACGGCCACCGGCTCGCCGAGAGAAGGAGGCCGGCCCTTGTGGGCGCCGCTGTAAAAGAAGTGCATGCCCAAAACAATCACCAGCGCCAGCAACAACAGGCCAACGACCCAGGCGAACGTACGTCGTCTGCTTTTCTCCACGGTTTCTCACTCGAACGCCGAATACAGGACAAAACGACCGGCGTTATCACCGTGCCGCTGACCTGAACTCTAGCAGCGCGCCCCGTGCAAGCCTGTACAACTGTGAATGCATTCAGCATCAAGACAGAAAATGTCAGTGTAACGCCCGTGATACAAGGGCTGCGCCCGTATTCTTGAGCGCTGCGTCAAGCCGGTGCTACCATGCCCGACCGCCAGTCTTGGCAAGGAAGTTCCTGGTTTATGAGCACCATTCGCGAGCGCAACAAACAAATGATCCTGCGGGCGGCCAGCGAGGAGTTTGCCGACAAGGGCTTCGCCGCGACCAAAACCAGCGACATCGCCGCCAAGGCCGGGCTGCCCAAGCCCAATGTTTATTACTACTTCAAGTCCAAGGACAACCTCTACCGCGAGGTGCTCGAAAGCATAATCGAGCCGATCCTGGCCGCTTCCACGCCGTTCAACCCGGATGGCGAGCCATCGGTCGTCTTGAGCAATTACATCCGCTCGAAAATCCGCATCTCCCGCGACCTGCCGTTTGCCTCCAAAGTGTTCGCCAGCGAAATCATGCACGGCGCGCCGCACCTCAGCGCAGAGCAGGTTGAGCAGCTGAATGCCCAGGCCAAGCACAACATCGATTGCATCCAAAGCTGGGTGGATCGCGGGTTGATCGCGGCCATTGACCCCAATCATTTGATGTTCAGCATCTGGGCGGCGACGCAGACGTACGCGGATTTTGACTGGCAGATTTCCGCGGTGACCGGGAAGGCGAAGCTGGATGAGGCGGATTATGAAGCGGCGGCGGTGACGATTATTCGGTTGGTGTTGAAGGGGTGTGAGCCGGACTGATAGACCGGGGTGCCAGACACACATTGTATGAACACCGCAGAACCCATGTGGGAGCGGGCTTGCTCGCGAAAGCGCCCTCCCAGACACATCCTGCCAAAAGCCTGCCGATCAGCATCAGCCACAGAGATCTAGCCTCTCAGAACCCCATCTGAACAGAGGCCATGGAATGCCTGATTTAGCCACATCACACAGCCTGCGCATCGGGCGATTCAGTGAGCCGAGCCGCACCTACCTGATCACCACCAACACCCATGAACGTGTACCGATATTCAGTGATTTTCATCTGGGCCGCCTGGTGGTCTGGCAATTCAGACTTGCCCAGTATCAGGGGCGGGCTAACTCACTGGCCTGGGTAGTGATGCCTGACCATTTCCACTGGCTGATCGAACTGCAAAAGGGTTCGCTGGGTGATTTGATGTGTCAGGTGAAATCCAAGAGCACTCGAACTGTGAATGGCGCGACTGGTCGCAAGGGCCGGTTATGGCAAACCAGTTTTCATGATCGTGCGCTGCGCAAAGAGGATGATCTGGTGAAAATGGCCAGGTATGTGGTGGCCAATCCACTGCGCGCCAAGCTGGTCGAGCGGATTGGCGACTATCCGTTGTGGGATGCGATTTGGGTTTAGAGCTGAAACCGAGTTGCCGCCTTCGCGAGCAAGCCCGCTCCCACATTTGACCGCGTTTCAACTTTGGAATGCAGTCAAATGTGGGAGCGGGCTTGCTCGCGAAGAGGCCAGTACGATCACCTCACATCAAGCCGACCCCCCCGCATCCGCCAACAACCCCACCCCCTCAATCGCCGTAATCGCGCACTGCTCATCAATATCCGACGTGTCCCCGCTGATCCCGATCGCCCCGAGCACCACACCCTCTCCATTGCGAATCAACACACCGCCCGGTGCCGGCACCACGCTGCCCTGCCCCAGGCTGTTCAATGCGGCGATAAACGCCGGGCGCTGTTGCGCGTCCAGCGCGAGCAAACGTGAACCCTTGCCCAGTGCAATCGCGCCCCAGGCCTTGCCGATGGCGATTTGCGGGCGCAGCAGGCTGGCGCCGTCTTCCCGCTGCAAGGTGATCAGGTGGCCGCCGCTGTCGAGCACGGCGATGGTCAGCGGCGCGGCCGAAATCGTGCGCCCTGCGCTGAGGGCCTGGCTGGCCAGTTGGGTGGCGAGTTTCAAGGTTAAAGCGCTCATGGTGCCGTCCTTATCTTGTTATGGGTAAAGCGGTTGAGGTCTGCAGGATCAGATGCTCGATCAAACAAATAGAACACAATGACATTTGTTTTTGTATACAATATTTTCGCACAAAGGCTCCACACGTCGAAAAAAGCGCTTCCGACGAACGTAAAGGCAGGTTTATAAAATCCGTTGACCTGCGCCGCTCGCCGTGAATACACTTTGACCAGACACCACTTGTATACAATTACAAAACGCAAGAGGCACCAAAACCATGAGCAAAATGAGAGCAATCGAAGCCGCAGTCCTGGTGATGCGCCGTGAAGGGGTCGACACCGCCTTCGGTATCCCGGGCGCCGCGATCAACCCGCTGTATTCGGCCTTGCAGAAGGTCGGTGGCATCGATCACGTCCTTGCTCGCCACGTTGAAGGCGCCTCGCACATGGCCGAGGGCTATACCCGCACCAAGGCCGGCAACATCGGCGTGTGCATCGGTACTTCCGGCCCGGCGGGCACCGACATGGTCACCGGCCTGTACAGCGCCTGGGCCGACTCGATCCCGATCCTGTGCATCACCGGCCAGGCACCACGGGCCCGGATGCACAAGGAAGACTTCCAGGCCGTGGACATCACCAGCATCGTCAAGCCGGTGACCAAGTGGGCGACCATGGTGATGGAGCCCGGCCAAGTGCCGTATGCGTTCCAGAAAGCCTTTTATGAAATGCGCTCCGGCCGCCCTGGCCCGGTGCTGATCGACCTGCCGTTCGACGTGCAAATGGCCGAGATCGAATTCGACATCGACGCCTACCAGCCGCTGCCGCTGGCCAAGCCTTTGGCCACGCGCATCCAGGTTGAAAAAGCCCTGGCCCTGCTGGACCAGGCTGAACGCCCGCTGCTGGTGAGCGGTGGTGGCGTAATCAACGCCGATGCCAGCGAGCTGCTGGTGGAATTTGCTGAACTGACCGGTATTCCGGTGATCCCGACCCTGATGGGCTGGGGCACCATCCCCGACGATCACCCGCAAATGGTCGGCATGGTCGGCCTGCAAACCTCCCACCGTTATGGCAACGCGACGCTGCTCAAGTCGGACGTGGTGCTGGGCATCGGTAACCGCTGGGCCAACCGCCACACCGGTTCGGTGGACGTGTACACCGAAGGCCGCAAGTTCATCCACGTCGACATCGAGCCGACGCAGATTGGCCGCGTGTTCACCCCGGACCTGGGCATCGTGTCCGACGCCGGCTCCGCACTGACGATGTTCATTGAAGTGGCCCGCGAGTGGAAAGCCGCCGGCAAGCTCAAGGACCGCAGCGCCTGGCTCAATGACTGCCAGCAGCGCAAGGCGACCCTGCACCGCAAGACCCACTTCGACAACGTACCGGTCAAGCCGCAGCGCGTGTACGAAGAGATGAACCAGGTGTTTGGCAAAGACACCTGCTACGTCAGCACCATCGGCCTGTCGCAGATTGCCGGCGCACAGTTCCTGCATGTGTACAAGCCACGTCACTGGATCAACTGCGGCCAGGCAGGCCCCTTGGGCTGGACCATTCCGGCAGCACTCGGCGTGGTCAAGGCCGACCCGACGCGCAAAGTGGTGGCGCTGTCCGGCGACTACGACTTCCAGTTCATGATCGAAGAGCTGGCCGTGGGCGCGCAATTCAAGCTGCCGTACATCCACGTCGTGGTGAACAACTCCTACCTGGGCTTGATCCGCCAGGCCCAGCGCGGGTTTGAGATGGATTACTGCGTGCAGCTGTCTTTCGACAACCTCAATGCGCCGGAACTCAACGGCTATGGCGTGGACCACGTCGCCGTCGCCGAAGGCCTGGGTTGCAAGGCCCTGCGTGTGTTCGAGCCAAGCCAGATCGCACCCGCCCTGCGTCGCGCCGAGGAATTGATCGAAGAATTCAAGGTTCCGGTGATCGTTGAGATTATTCTGGAGCGCGTGACCAATATTTCCATGGGCACCGAGATCAACGCCGTCAACGAATTCGAAGATCTGGCACTGGTCGGCAACGATGCGCCGACCGCCATTTCCCTGCTCGATTAAGGAGAACCCTATGCCGCGCTTTGCTGCCAACCTGTCCATGCTGTTTACCGAGCAGGACTTTCTCGCCCGTTTCAAAGCGGCCGCCGATGCGGGCTTTCAAGGCGTGGAATACCTGTTCCCATACGAATTCAGCTCCGCCGACATCAGGGCGCATCTGGACGCCAACGGCCTGACTCAAGTGCTGTTCAACCTGCCGGCCGGTGACTGGGCCAAGGGCGAGCGCGGCCTGGCTTGCCACCCGGACCGGGTTGAGGAATTCCGCGCCGGGGTCAAGCTGGCCATCGCTTACGCCGAGGTGCTGGGCAACACCCAGATCAACTGCCTGGCGGGGATTCGTCCCGCCGGTGTGGATGACGAAACAGTGGAAAAAACCTTCGTCGCCAACCTCAAGTACGCCGCCGAGAAGTTGCAGGCGGCGGGCATCAAGCTGGTGATGGAGATGATCAACACCCGCGACATCCCGGGCTTCTACCTGAACAACACCGCGCAAGCTTTGTCGATTCGCGAGCAGGTGGGCAGCGCCAACCTGTTCCTGCAATACGACATCTACCACATGCAAATCATGGAAGGCGACCTGGCCCGCACCATGGCTGCGCACCTGGGTGAGATCAATCACATCCAGCTGGCGGACAATCCGGGGCGCAATGAGCCGGGCACTGGCGAGATTAACTATCGGTTCCTGTTCGAGCATCTGGACCGCATTGGTTATAAGGGTTGGGTCGGCTGTGAGTACAAGCCGTTGACCACCACTGAAGCGGGCTTGGGTTGGCTCAAAACCCATAACGCGATCTAACAGACACAACACAAAACCCAATGTGGGAGGGGGCTTGCTCCCGATGGTCTGTCATTCAACATCTGTGTCGACTGATACACCACTATCGGGAGCAAGCCCCTCCCACATTTGGATCTCCTGTGTCTTGGCGGGCCTCGCCAGGCTTGCACACCTAATAACAAGAGGAATTTCTCATGGCTAAAATCGGCTTTATCGGCACCGGCATCATGGGCGAACCCATGGCCGCGAACCTGCAGAAAGCAGGTCACCAACTGTTTCTCTCCGAACACCACGGCAAGGCTCCACAAGCCCTGATCGACGCGGGCGCAGTGGCCCTGGCCAACCCGCAGCAAGTGGCGCAGGAAGCTGAATTCATCATCGTGATGGTGCCGGACACTCCGCAGGTCGAGGACGTGCTGTTCCGCAAGGACGGCGTAGCCGCTGGCCTGTCGCCGAACAAAGTAGTGATCGACATGAGCTCGATCTCGCCCACCGCCACCAAGGCGTTCGCGGCGAAGATCAACGAAACCGGCGCGCAGTACCTCGACGCGCCGGTGTCCGGCGGTGAAGTCGGTGCCAAGGCCGGCACCTTGAGCATCATGATCGGTGGCGAGCCGCAGACCTTTGAACGCGCCCTGCCGCTGTTCCAGAGCATGGGCAAGAACATCACCCTGGTCGGCGGCAATGGCGATGGCCAAACCGCCAAGGTCGCCAACCAGATCATCGTCGCGCTGAACATCCAGGCGGTGGCCGAAGCGCTGTTGTTCGCCTCGAAAAACGGCGCCGACCCGGCCAAGGTGCGTGAAGCGCTGATGGGCGGTTTTGCGTCGTCGAAGATCCTGGAAGTGCACGGCGAACGCATGATCAAGGGCACCTTTGATCCGGGCTTCCGCATCAACCTGCACCAGAAGGATTTGAACCTGGCGCTGGCCGGGGCCAAGGAGCTGGGGATCAACCTGCCGAACACCGCCGGTACCCAGCAAGTGTTCAGCACCTGCACCGCGCTTGGCGGCGGCAACTGGGACCACTCGGCGCTGATCAAGGGCCTTGAGCATATGGCGAATTTTTCGATTCGCGATAAGTAACCCCTATTTGAAATGCAGGCCCGTGTGGGAGCTGGCTTGCCTGCGATAGCAATCTTTCAGTTAAACATTCATTGCCTGATACACCGCTATCGCAGGCAAGCCAGCTCCCACAGGTTGGCCCCTATTCCAAGTCTCAACTCTAATAACAAGAACCCCCGGGAGCCCGCTTATGTCGGTCGATCCGCAACACCTGCTTCGCGAGCTGTTTGCCACAGCCATCGACGCCGCCCACCCCCGGCTCGTCCTTGAACCCTACCTGCCCGCCGACCGCAGCGGCCGCGTGATCGTGATCGGCGCCGGCAAAGCCGCGGCCGCCATGGCCCTCGTCGTGGAAAACTGCTGGCAAGGCGAAGTCAGCGGCCTGGTCGTGACCCGCTACGGCCACGGCGCACCCTGCAAAAAAATCGAAGTGGTCGAAGCTGCCCACCCGGTGCCCGATGCCGCCGGCCTCGCTGTAGCCAAACGCGTACTTGAGCTGATCAGCAACCTGGGCGAAGACGACCGCGTGATCTTCCTGCTCTCCGGCGGTGGCTCCGCCTTGCTGGCCCTGCCCGCTGAAGGCATCACCCTGGCCGACAAGCAGACCATCAATAAAGCCCTGCTCAAATCCGGCGCAACCATTGGCGAGATGAACTGCGTGCGCAAGCACCTCTCGGCCATCAAGGGCGGCCGCCTGGCGAAAGCGGCGTGGCCAGCGACCGTCTACACCTACGCGATTTCCGATGTGCCGGGCGACCAGGCCACGGTGATTGCCTCCGGCCCCACCGTCGGCGACCCGAGCACGTCGCAACAAGCGCTGGCGATCCTCAAGCGCTACAACATCGACGCCCCCGCCTCGGTGCGCAGCTGGTTGCAGAACCCGGCCTCGGAAACCGTCAAGCCCGGCGACCCGATCCTGTCTCGCAGCCACTTCCAATTGATCGCTCGCCCGCAGCAATCCCTCGAAGCCGTGGCGGTGAAAGTGCGTCAGGCCGGGTTCAGCCCGCTGATCCTCGGTGACCTTGAAGGCGAAGCGCGGGACGTGGCCAAGGTGCACGCCGGTATCGCGCGGCAAATCGTGCAACACGGCCAGCCACTGGCGGCGCCGTGCGTGATCCTCTCCGGCGGCGAAACCACCGTGACCGTGCGCGGCAATGGCCGTGGCGGGCGCAACGCCGAGTTCCTGCTGAGCCTCACCGACAGCCTCAAGGGCCTGCCCGGCGTGTACGCGCTGGCCGGTGACACCGACGGCATCGACGGCTCTGAAGACAATGCTGGCGCGATCATGACCCCGTGCAGTTATTCGCGCGCCGAAGCCCTCGGCCTGTCGGCCAGCGACGAGCTGGACAACAACAATGGTTACGGCTACTTCGCCGCCCTCGACGGGCTGATCGTCACCGAGCCGACGCGCACCAACGTCAACGACTTCCGCGCCATCCTGATCCTTGAGAGCTCCGCACATGACGCCTGACAAGAAAGTCAAAATACTCGCCACGCTAGGCCCGGCCACCGACGGCATTGATGACATCCGCGAACTGGTAGAAGCCGGGGTGAACATCTTCCGCCTCAACTTCAGCCACGGTGACCACGCCGATCACGCCCAGCGTTATCAGTGGATCCGCCAGGTCGAGCGCCAGCTGAATTACCCGCTGGGCATCCTCATGGACCTGCAAGGGCCGAAGCTGCGCGTCGGCACATTTGCCGAGGGCAAAGTGCAACTGGTGCGCGGCCAAGCGTTGCGCCTGGACCTCGACCCCACGCCGGGCGACCAGTGCCGCGTCAACCTGCCCCACCCGGAAATCATCGCGGCGCTCGAGCCGGGCATGGACCTGCTGCTGGACGACGGCAAACTGCGCCTGCGCGTGATCACCAAGCACGCCAATGCCATCGACACCACCGTACTGAATGGCGGCGAATTATCCGACCGCAAAGGTGTGAACGTCCCACAAGCCTTGTTGGAACTCAGCCCTTTGACCGCCAAGGATCGCCGCGACCTGAGCTTCGGCCTGGAGCTGGGCGTGGACTGGGTGGCGCTGTCCTTTGTGCAGCGTCCGGAAGACATCCGCGAAGCCCGCGAGCTGATCGGCGACAAGGCGTTTTTGATGGCCAAGATTGAAAAGCCGTCTGCCGTGCAGCGCCTGCAAGAAATCGCCGAGTTGAGTGACGCCATCATGGTGGCCAGAGGGGATCTGGGGGTGGAAGTGCCGGCCGAGAGCGTGCCGCAAATCCAGAAAGACATCATCAGCACCTGTCGTCAGCTGGGTAAGCCGGTGGTGGTTGCCACGCAGATGCTCGAATCCATGCGTTTCTCTCCGGCGCCGACCCGCGCCGAAGTCACGGATGTGGCCAACGCAGTCGCCGAAGGTGCGGATGCGGTAATGCTGTCCGCCGAAACCGCCTCGGGCGAGTACCCGCTGGAAGCCGTGCAGATGATGAGCAAGATCATCCGCCAAGTGGAAAACGGCCCGGATTACCAGACGCAACTGGACGTCAGCCGGCCCAAAGCGGATGCCACCGTGTCGGACGCCATCAGCTGCGCGATCCGCCGCATCAGCAGCATCCTGCCGGTGGCGGTGCTGGTGAACTACAGCGAGTCGGGCAGCTCCAGCCTGCGCGCGGCGCGAGAGCGGCCGGTGGCGCCGATCCTCAACCTCACGCCAAACCTGTCCACGGCGCGGCGCTTGAGCGTGGCGTGGGGTGTGCATTCGGTGGTCAATGACCGACTGCGGCAGGTGGATGAGGTGTGTTCCACGGCGCTGGAGATTGCCCAGGCTCAGGGCATGGCGCAGCGCGGGGATACGTTGGTGATTACCGCGGGGGTGCCGTTTGGGCAGCCGGGGTCCACGAACTCGTTGCGTATTGAGACGTTGATTTAGCGCCTGCTCGGGCCTCATCGCGGGCAAGCCCGCTCCCACATTTTGATGTGTGAATACATTTAAGTGTGGGAGCTGGCTTGCCTGCGATTGGGGGCAACTCGGTATCACTGACTCACACAAAATGAACAACCAGACCTGCCCCGACTGGGCCGAAGCCCTGCTCAACGGCTTCAGCCAGATCTTCCTCCAGCGCCATCCTCTGTGTGGCCTGCTGTGCCTGCTGGCCATCCTGATCGGCGCCCCGGCATTGCTCGGCGGCGCGCTGCTGGGCGGCGTCGCCGGTTTGCTCACGGCCCAGCGCCGGGGTTATCCCAAAGCCGAGCGCCAGTCCGGGCTTTACAGCTATAACGGCGTACTGCTGGGTTTGTTGATCAGCCAGCATTTCGCCTGGTCGGCCCTGTTACCGCCGCTGATTCTCGCGTGCGGCGGCCTGAGCGCGATCCTCACGCGCCAATGGCTGAAACACGCCACCCAGCCCGATGACTTGCCCGCCTACACCGCGCCTTTTGTCGGCCTCGGCTGGTTGCTGATGGGAACTGTGCCCGAGAGCACCTTTGCCCTGACTGAGCCCGATACGCTGTCCGTACTCGTTGCACCTTTTACCGGCCTTGCGCAGATCATGCTGCTGGACCAGCCGGTGGCGGGCGCCTTGATTGCGCTGGGCCTGTCGATCGCCAACCGTCGCGCCGCCTTATGGGCATTGATCGGCGCCAGCGCGGGCGTGCTGATTGCCCTGCTGCTGGACGAGCCCGCCAGCGCCCTGCTCGGCCTGCACAGTTACAACCCGGCACTCGCCGCGTTGGCGCTGAGCCAGGCGCGCCGTCAACCCTGGTTGCCGCTGCTCGGCATCCTGTTGGCGATCATCCTCACCCCCGGTTTTGCCGCGCTGCACCTGCCCGCGCTGACGGCGCCGTTTATCCTCGCCTGCTGGCTGGTGCGCGCCAGCGGGCGCATGTTCAAAGCCCGCGTGGACAGCCGGTTCGAATCCCCCTAGGCTCTCTCGATATTCGATTCGGGCGGGCTTTATGGACAGCAACAACGACTGGCGTCAGCGGCTCTACGTCATGGTTTTTCAGAGTGACACGGTCGCCGGGCGGCGCTTTGACGGCATCCTGTTGCTGATCATCCTCGCCAGCCTTGTGATCGTGATGCTCGACAGCATCGACCAGATCCACCAGAACTACGCCGATGTGCTGGCCTATATCGAGTGGGGCTTCACCCTCATTTTCCTGATTGAATACGGGCTGCGGCTGTACTGCTCGCCCAAGCCGTTGCGTTATGCCTTCAGCTTTTATGGGCTGGTGGACTTGCTCGCGATCGTGCCCGGCATCCTCGCCCTGTATTACAGCGACGCGCAGTACTTGCTGATCATCCGCATCATCCGCATGCTGCGGATTTTCCGCGTGCTCAAGCTCAGCCCGTACCTCAAGCAGGCCAACTACCTGATGGCCGCGCTGCGCGGCAGCAAGCAGAAGATCGTGGTGTTCCTGGTCAGCGTGTGCACGCTGGTGACGGTGTTCGGCACCTTGATGTACGTGATCGAAGGCCCGGAACACGGTTTTACCAGCATTCCCAAGGGCATCTATTGGGCCATCGTGACCCTGACCACCGTGGGCTTCGGCGATATCGTGCCGAAGACGCCGCTGGGCCAAGTGATTTCGTCGCTGGTGATGATCACCGGTTACTCGATCATCGCCGTGCCCACCGGGATTTTCACCGCCGAACTGGCGACGGCCATGCGCGGTGAGCAACTGCAGCACGACTGCCCAGTGTGCAAGAAAGACAGCCATGAGCCGAACGCGGCGTTTTGCTCGCGGTGTGGCAATAACCTTTTCCGTAAACTGGAATAAGCACAGAGCGTTTTAATCTTTAAACGTCTATGCGGTGCCCGTTATAGTCGATGGCAAATTGCCCCCACTCAACCGTTAAACTTCTCGAACAACAAGGAATGAGCAGTGAAAAAACTCGTTAGCGCCTCTCTTCTGGCCGCCGGCCTTGCCCTGGCGGGCGCCGTACAGGCTGCCCCCGTCACACTGCTCAACGTCTCCTACGACGTGATGCGCGATTTCTACAAGGACTACAACGCCGCCTTCCAGAAGCACTGGGAAGCCGAGCACCCGAACGACAAGCTGACCTTGCAGATGTCTTTCGGCGGTTCCAGCAAACAAGCGCGTTCGGTGATCGACGGCCTGCCGGCTGACGTGATCACCATGAACATGGCCACCGACATCAACGCCCTGGCGGACAACGGCAAACTGGTGCCGGACAACTGGGTCACCCGCCTGCCAAACAACAGTGCGCCGTTCACCTCCGCCACGGTGTTTATCGTGCGCAAGGGCAACCCCAAGGCCCTGAAAGACTGGCCGGACCTGCTCAAAGACGGCGTGCAAGTGATCGTGCCCAACCCTAAAACCTCGGGCAACGGCCGTTACACCTACCTGTCGGCCTGGGGCTATGTACTGAAAAACGGCGGCGATGAAGACAAGGCGAAGAAATTCGTCGGTGAGCTGTTCAAACACGCACCCGTGCTGGACACCGGCGGCCGTGCTGCCACCACCACGTTCATGACCAACCAGATCGGCGACGTACTGGTGACCTTTGAAAACGAAGCGGAAATGATCGCCCGTGAATTCGGCCGTGATCAGTTCGAATTGATTTACCCAAGCGTCTCGGCTGAAGCTGAGCCGCCGGTGTCGGTGGTCGACAAGGTGGTCGAGAAGAAAGGCACCCGTGTGGCTGCCGAGGATTACCTGAAGTACCTGTGGTCGCCGGAAGGCCAGGAAATCGCCGCCAACAACTACCTGCGTCCGCGTGACCCGAAGGTGCTGGCCAAGTACACCGACCGCTTCCCGAAAGTCGACTTCCTGTCGGTGGAGAAGACCTTTGGTGACTGGCGCACCGTGCAGAAAACCCACTTCAATGATGGCGGGATTTTTGATCAGATCTACAGCGGGCAGTAACTGAACAAACGCGGTAAAAACTGTGGGAGGGGGCTTGCTCCCGATAACGGTGGATCAGTCAATTAATGAGTTAGCTGATACACCGCAATCGGGAGCAAGCCCCCTCCCACACTTGCCTCTGTGTCTGGCTTTACATCGGCGGTGTGACGCCATCCTTGCCAGCCGAGATGGCCTGCGCCGTCACCGTCCCATCCGCGCCTTGCGCCGCAAACAACACCACCTTCGTGCCCACCTTGAGCAAGCTGCGATCCCCCGGCTCCAGGTTCACAATCGGTACATCATCCGGCACCACAATCTTCTGCTCGCCACCTTTGTATTTGACGGTCAAGGTGCGCCCGTTGCTGACCACCAGGTCGCCAACGGTGCCGTTGGTCATGCTGCTGCCTTCCTTGAGATCGAACGCGCGATGCCCGTCGCCCGTGCCGGCCATGGCCGGGGGGAACACGTGGACTTCCAGCGCGGTCAGGGTGCCATCAGCATTCGGCATCGCCGCGGAGCCGATGTAGCTGCCGGGTTTGATCTCGTCGATCTTGGCCAGGGTCACGGCGCGCACTTGGGTGTCTTTGGTCAGGTGCACGGTGACGTCTTCGCCACTGTTGACCTTGACGTGGATCGCGTCACCGTCGACCGCCGTGATGGCGCCGCGCACGCCGACGCGCGGGGCCTCAGCAGCATTGGCCAAGCCCATCGCCATGGCGGCGGCAAGGGTTGAAGCCAGGATCATCTTGTTCAGCGTAATTTTCATGAAAGTGGATTTCCTGTTTCGGCAGTTGTGGCTGAATGTATCATTGCCGTTCGACCCCAACGTTAACGATTCAGTCATTAATTTGCGGCATGAGTGATATCACTGCCAGCGCTCTACTCCGGCCACGGCGTTGTCTTTACTCTGCCACGCCCTCCTCCTTCGCTTTAACGAGAACGCCATGACCGCTACTCCACCCGCTACGAGCACCATGACCCGAGGCATGGTGATGCTGTTTGCGTTCTGTTGCGGCGCAATTGTTGCCAACATTTACTATGCCCAGCCGATCATCGAACTGATCGCACCGGACATCGGCCTCACACCAGCGATGGCCAGCCTGATTGTGTCCCTGACCCAGATCGGCTATGCCCTGGGCCTGTTTTTCCTGGTACCGCTGGGCGACCTGCTGGAAAACCGCAAGCTGATGATCACCACCACCGTGGTCGCCATTGCCAGCCTGCTCGGCGCAGCGTTCACCCAGCAACCGAACCTGTTTCTGCTGGTGTCGCTGTTGATCGGTTTCAGTTCCGTCTCTGTACAGATTCTGATCCCGCTGGCCGCGCACCTGGCACCGGCCGAGTCCCGTGGCCGCGTGGTTGGCAGCATCATGGGCGGCCTGCTGCTGGGGATTCTGCTGGCACGGCCGGTGTCCAGCGTGGTGGCCGACCACTTCGGCTGGCGCGCGATGTTCATGGCGGCGGCTGCGCTGATGGCGTTTATCAGCGTGGTATTGCTGGTCACCATCCCCAAGCGTCAGCCGGATCACAGCGCCAGCTACGGCCAACTGCTGCGTTCCCTCGGCACCTTGTTGCGCAAGCAACCGGTACTGCGCCAGCGCGCGTTCTATCAGGGTTGCATGTTTGCCACCTTCAGCCTGTTCTGGACTGCCGCCCCACTGGAGCTGGCGCGTAACCATGGCCTAAGCCAAAGCCAGATCGCATTGTTTGCGCTGGTGGGTGCCCTGGGCGCCATCGCCGCGCCCATTGCCGGCCGCCTCGCCGATGCTGGCCACACGCACCGCGCTTCGCTGCTGGCGATGCTGTTTGGCGCGTTGAGCTTTCTGCCAGCCTTGGTGCACCCGCTGTACAGCGTGATCGGCCTGGCGGTGACCGGCGTGATTCTGGACTTCTGCGTGCAGATGAACATGGTCCTCGGCCAACGCGCCATCTACGCCCTCGACGCCAACAGCCGCAGCCGCCTGAACGCGCTGTACATGACCAGCATCTTCATCGGCGGTGCGTTCGGCTCGGCAATTGCCAGCAGCGTGTACGAACACGGCGGCTGGCTGGGCGTGATGCTGGTGGGCAGCGCGTTCCCACTGGTGGCGTTGTTGCGCTTCCTGAGTGCTTCGCGCCAGGCAGCACCGGCAGTGGCATAAACCTTTACTTGTTGGCGCTGGCTCTTGTGGGAGCTGGCTTGCCTGCGATAGCGGTGGGTCAGCCAATGATTCAGCCACTGACAGACCGCTATCGCAGGCAAGCCAGCTCCCACATGGATCGCCTTACGAACGCACCAACTTCTCCAACGCCGCATCCGCCAGAAATGACGAGCGGCTTTTGACCTTATGCTCGCGCACATAGCGGTCGATGCGCTGGATGACATAACCGGGCAAGGTCACGTTGACCTTCTCGGTCTTGCCCAGATAGGGCGAGATATCCAACTCCAACATGCCCCAGCCCATCCCCGCGTAGTCCTCATGGGCGTGGTGATTGGCGACTGACGTTGGCATCGGAATCGGCCCGCCTTCTGCCGCAATCTCCTGCAACATGATGTGCGCCACTTCCACGGCGGCGTTGTACGACTCTTCAAAACTGTCCCCGGCGGTGACGGCGCCCGGAATGTCAGGGATCTGAATGCCGGTGGCGGTAAAGTCATCGCCCCATTCGATACAGATTGGGTATTGCATGAATACTCTCCTTAAAACTCAAACAAGCCGGCGCGTTTCTTGATGCTTCGAACGGTGCCCAACGGCAGGTCCTTCTTGGGATGGGGCACCGGGATCGTGTACGGATTGTAACGGTGAGTGAAAATATGATGACTGCCCGTCACCCGATCCAGCACCCAACCCGCCTCTTGCAGCTCCTTGATCAATAACCTGCTTTGCACCCCAGCCTCCTTGGCTTGGTCTGAATAAAAGTAACCCTAGAGTTATATTTACTCAAGCACAGAATGCGTGACTCTGATCGGCGGTTGTTTTGCGGGATGTTGAACCAACACACCTGAGAACGAAGGAGAACCCAGTGTGGGAGCTGGCTTGTGTGGGAGCTGGCTTGCCTGCGATGCAAACAACTCGGTCTATCAGGCACACCAGGGTGAAGCTATCGCAGGCAAGCCAGCTCCCACATGGGTTTGTGGGGGTTAGATGATTCGGCCGTCCCAGCCGACGGTGACGTGGCTGGGCAACTCGCGCCGATGCTGCAACAACCACGCATCCAGCGTGTGCCCAACATGAGTCAGCACGCCCAACTGCGCGCCCACGTCCTCAATGCTCTGCACCGCCAGCGTCAGGTCATTGTGATTGCGCGGTGCCTGCGGTTGCGGCGGCATGGAGCAGTCGAGCACCAGCACATCCACCGGTTCGCGCTGCAACCAGGCGAGGGTGTCCGGTGGCAGGCCAACCGTGTCGGTGAGGTAGGCAATGCGCCGCCCTTCCCCCTCGAACAGGTAACCCAACGTCAGTTTGGAATGCTGCAACGGCAACGCGGTAACGCTCAGCTCGCCAAACTGCCGCGTCTCAAACTCGGCAAATGGCTGGCTGAAATCAAGAATGCCGGGATGTTTGTAGAGGTCGGACAAATCCTCCGGGTCCGCCGGGCCGTGCACCGGAATCACCAGCCCCTGGCCCCAGCGCAGGTGCAGCAAACCCTGGGCGTGATCGGCGTGATAGTGGGTCTGGAAAATCCCGTTGAAACTGCGCGGCGGGAAGCGTTCGGTGAGGTCGGGCAAGCCGCTGTCGATCAGCCAGCGCTGGTCGCCGCATTCGATCAACGCGCTGCACGGGCGGCGGCGCAGGTGTTCGTCGCTGCGGGCCAGGGCGCAGGCGGGGCATTCACAGCCATACACCGGGACTTGCCGCGCGTCGCCGGTGCCGAGCAAGGTCAGGCGCATACCGAATGCCCGTGGTCGAGGCAGCACAGCAGGCGCTCGACGGTGTGTTCCAGCGGGCCGGAGTTGTCCAGCACGAACAAGCCCGAACCATTGCCCGCGATCAGCTCGGCGGTGAAGCGTGCATTGCGCGCCAGACGCTTGTCGATATCCGCCAGCGACTCACGCCCGCGCGCAATCAGGCGCTGACGCAGCACGGCCTGATCCACCGTCAGCAACAGCGCCAACGACGTCGGGTAACGCTCACGGGTCTTCGCCAGGTGCGCGCGAGAGCCATTAACCAGCACGTCTTCACCCGCCGCCAGCCAGTCGTCGATCTCACGCGGGATGCCGTAGGAGAGCCCATTGGCATGCCAATTGAGAGCAAACGCGCCCTCGGCCTCCATCGCCGCAAACTGTTCCGGGCTCACCCCTTGCGCCGCCTCGCCCACGGCTTCCGCCGAGCGGGTGATGACGCGGCGCACTATCCGGCAGCCGCACTCGGCCAAGCGTGGGCGGGCGGCATCCAGCAGGCTGTCCTTGCCCGAACCGGAAGGCCCGATGAGATAGATCAACCTGCCTGCCATCAAAACACCCTCTTCGCCTGTCGCCAGACTTGTTGCACCACAGGAAGCCCTTCGCAACTGCGGGCCTGTACCAAATCCGCGCGCAGGCCAACGGCAATTTCGCCGCGATCATGCAGGCCCGCGGCTTGCGCCGGTGCCAGGCTGATCATCTTGACCGCCCGCGACAGGTCCCCGCCGTCCTGCTGGTCGGCCAGCACGAAGGCCGCCTGCAACAGGCTGGCCGGGTAGTAGTCGCTGGACAGTATATCCAGCAATCCGTCAGCGGCCAGGCCGGCGGCGGCCACATTACCCGAGTGCGACCCGCCACGCACCACGTTCGGCGCGCCCATCAACACTTTCATGCCCAGTTCCTGACAGCCGCGCGCCGCTTCCACGGTGGTGGGGAATTCGGCGATGGTCATGCCGTAACGCGCCGACTCTTCAACATGCGCCAGGGTCGCGTCGTCATGGCTGGCCACCGACAACCCGCGCTCCACGCAATGCGCCACGATGGCTGAGCGGTAGCGGTCGCTGTACTCCCTGGAGTTGGCCATTTGCAGCACGATAAACGCGTCCATGGTTTCGTCGTTCAGGTGGTACTTGCCCATGTAGTACTCACGGTACTTGGATTCGAGCACGAACTGGCGCTGGCCCGGCGAGTGGTCCATCACTGAGACCAGGCGTACCAACGGGTTTTCCACCAAGTCGCGGAACACGCTGAGGGTGTCTGGGTGGCACAGCTCGCAGCGCAGGTGCAAGTGGTGCTCGGCGCGGGTCAAGCCGGCGTCTTCTGCCGAAGCGATAGCATCGAGCATCGCCGGCAGCTTTTTCATGCGGTTGCCGTTGGGGTTCACATCGCCGATGGACACGGCGTCGAACACCGTGGTGATCCCCGCCGCGATGATCTGCGAATCGTGGCTGAGCACCGCCGAAATCGACGGCCAGTCCACGCCAGGGCGCGGGGTCATGTGTTTTTCCAGGTTGTCGGTGTGCAATTCCACCAGGCCCGGCAGCAGGAAATCACCGCCTAGATCCTGAGCCTGGGGCAACTGGCTGCGACCTTCGGCGAGATCGACAATCTTGCCATCGCGCAGCACCACCGAACCGAGGAACATGCGATCCGCCGTGACTATCCGGGCATTACTGAGGATCTGTTCAGCGGGCATGGGCGTATTCCTCTTGAGCGACGGGCGATGGGGTCATGTCGAAATGGCGGTCGGCGACGGCTTCACGGGCGGCGCGGTCGTGGAAGATGCCAATCAAAGCAGCGCCGGCGGCTTTGGCTTCGTTCATCAGTTCCAGCACCACTTGGCGGTTGTTGTCATCGAGGGAGGCAGTGGGTTCATCGAGCAACATCACCGGCCACTCGACCATGAAGCCGCGAGCGATGTTGACGCGCTGTTGCTCGCCGCCGGAAAAGGTGCCGGGCGCCAGTTGCCACAAGCGTTGCGGGATGTTCAGGCGGGTCAGCAGATGCTCGGCGCGTGATTGCGCATTGGCCCTGGACCAGCCACGGGCCAGCGCGGGCTCCATCACCACATCCAGGCAGGCCACACGCGGGATGACGCGCAGGAATTGGCTGACATAACCCAGGGTCTGTTGGCGCACCTGCAAAATGTCGCGCGGCTCGGCGCCGACCAGCTCCAGCCATTCGCCCGCATGCTGCACACGAATGCTGCCGCCCGCTGGCAGGTAGTTGCCGTACAGCGTGCGCAGCAACGTACTTTTACCTGCGCCGGACTGGCCGTGCAGCACCAGGCATTCGCCAGCCTGCACGCTGAATTCCACGCCGCGCAGCACATTGAGCACCACACCGTTCTGCTGGTGCAGGGTGAAGGTTTTTGAGAGGTCACGGACCTCGATCAAGGCATTCGTCATGGCTGCAGTACCGAAGACACCAGCAGTTGAGAGTAAGGGTGCTGTGGATCGTCGAGGATCTGGTCCGTCAGCCCGGTTTCCACCACGTGCGAGCGGCGCATCACCATCAGGCGGTCGGCCAGCAAGCGCGCGACGGCCAGGTCGTGGGTGACGATGACGACCGCCAAATCCAGCTCACGCACCAACCCGCGCAACAGGTCAAGCAAGCGCGCTTGCACCGACACATCAAGGCCACCGGTGGGCTCGTCCATAAACACAAGCCGTGGGCTGGAGACCAGATTCCGCGCGATTTGCAGACGCTGCTGCATGCCGCCCGAGAAGGTGCGCGGCAAGTCGTCGATGCGCTGCGGGTCAATTTCCACCTGCCCCAGCCAGTCGAGACCGGCGCCGCGCAGTTGCTCATAGTTGCGCACGCCCTGAGCCATCAAGCGCTCGCCGATATTCGCCCCGGCCGACACGCCCATGCGTAAACCGTCACGCGGGTTCTGCTCGACAAAGCCCCACTCGGTGCGCAGCAAGGTGCGGCGTTCGGCTTCGCTGGCGCTGTACAAATCCAGCCATTCGCCGTCCTTGCTGCGGTAGCCGATGCTGCCGGCTTGCGGTGGCAAACGCCCGCTCAACAGCGAGAGCAAGGTGGATTTACCCGAGCCGGACTCGCCGACAATGCCCAGCACTTCGCCAGGGTAAAGATCGAAGCTGACGCCCTGGCAACCCTTCTCCGGGCCATACAGCAGGGACAGGTCACGCACTTGCAATAACGGCTGGCTCACTGGTTGTTCTCCTTCACCCGTTGGGCGCAGTACCAGGTGTCGGAACACACGAAACTCTGGGTTCCCGCATCGTCGAGAATCAGCTCATCGAGGAACGATTCATGGCTGCCGCAGATGGCGCAGTTGTGTTCCCACTTCTGCACTTCGAACGGGTGGTCTTCAAAGTCCAGGCTGTGGACCTGGGTGTAGGGCGGCACCGCGTACAGGCGTTTTTCGCGACCGGCGCCGAACAGCATCAACGCCGGGCTCATGTCGAGTTTGGGGTTGTCGAATTTGGGGATCGGCGACGGGTCCATCACGTAGCGTTCGTCGACCATCACCGGGTAGGCATACGCCGTGGCGATATGGCCGAAGGTGGCGATGTCTTCGTAGAGTTTTACGTGCATCACCCCGTAATCATTCAGGGCGTGCATGGTGCGCGTCTCGGTTTCCGACGGTTCGATAAACCGCAGCGGCTCAGGGATAGGCACCTGGTAGACCATGATCTGGCCCGCTTGCAGTGGCGTTTCCGGGACGCGGTGGCGGGTCTGGATCACCGTGGCGTCCGGCGTGGCTTCGGTGGTGGCGACGCCCGCGGTGCGTGCGAAAAAGCGCCGGATGGAAACGGCGTTGGTGGTGTCATCCGCGCCCTGGTCGATGACCTTGAGCACGTCGTCATCCCCCAAAATCGCGGCGGTCAATTGCATGCCGCCGGTGCCCCAGCCGTACGGCAACGGCATCTCGCGGCCACCAAATGGCACTTGATAGCCGGGGATCGCCACGGCCTTGAGCAAGGCGCGGCGGATCATGCGTTTGGTCTGTTCGTCGAGGTAGGCGAAGTTGTACGCCGGGTCGCGCAGAGCCGGTTGGGTCAAGTCATTCATGGCGGGTGCCCTCGGCCGGTTGGCGCAGTTTGCGGATCAGTTCCAGTTCGGCCTGGAAGTCCACGTAGTGAGGCAATTTGAGGTGCGAAACAAAGCCCGCTGCCTCGACGTTGTCGCAGTGGGCCAACACGAATTCCTCGCGCTGGGCCGGCGAGACGACTTCTTCGTTGTATTCCTCGGCGCGCAACGAGCGGTCCACCAGCGCCATACCCATGGCCTTGCGCTCGGCGTGCCCGAATGCCAAGCCATAGCCACGCGTGAACTGCGCAAGCTCAGTGGCCGAGCCGACGAACTGGTTGACCATCTCGCACTCGGTGACTTCGATGCTGCCCAGGCAAATCGGAAAGCCCAGCTCTTCAGGGTCGATCCACACTTCCACGTCGCCGATGCGAATCTCACCGGCAAACGGGTGGTTGCGGCCGTAGCCGCGCTGGGTCGAATAACCCAGCGCCAACAGGAAACCTTCGTCGCCACGGGCCAGCGCTTGCAGGCGCTCGGCGCGGCTGGCGGGGTATTCCAGCGGGTCGCGGGTGATGTCGGCGATGCTCGCGTTGTCGTCGGCTTCGTTCTTAATCAGGCCTTCCTTGGCGAGCAAACCGAGCACACGCGGGCAGGCTTCGATGCGTGCGTCGGGCGTGGTCTGCGGGCCGGGGTATTCACCTTCGGCGAGCAGGGAAAAATCCAGCAGGCGGTGGGTGTAGTCGAAGGTCGGGCCGAGCAACTGGCCGCCGGGCAAGTCCTTGAAGGTGGCGGACAGGCGCCGGCTCAGGGACATCTGCGACGTATCAATCGGCAGGCTCGGGCTGAAGCGCGGCAACGTGGTGCGGTAGGCGCGCAGCAGGAAAATCGCTTCGACCAAATCCCCCGCCGCTTGCTTGATCGCCAGCGCAGCGAGTTCTTCATCGAACAGCGAGCCTTCGGTCATCACCCGCGCCACGGCCAGCGGCAGTTGCTCGCGGATTTGCGTCACGCTCAGCTCAGGAACGGCGGTATCGCCCCGGCGTTTTTTCGCCAGCAGGCGGTGGGCATTGTCGATGGCCTGTTCGCCACCTTTGACGGCTACGTACATCAGGCACGCTCCTGTGCGACACGGCTGCTGCGCGGCAGGCCGATCAAGTGATTGCCGGCGGTGAACAACAGGTCCAGGCCACGCGGGAAGGCTTCGCGGCGCTGGCGCTCCAGCCAGAACGCTTGCGGCACCGGCAGGTGCACCTGGCGCTGGGTCTTGATGCCCGGGCCGCGCCAGAGCAGGCCGCGGCCGGCTTCCAGGTCGGTGAGTTGCACGAGCAAGGTGCAAGACTGGTCGGGGTAGCGGTCGTTGCCGTGGTCGAAGCCGCTGAGGTCGAGCAGGTCCTGTTCGCCGAGCAGCGCGAACACGGCGTCTTCACGCCGGGCGGTCAGCGGGCAGCCGCAATGGAACGCCAGGTTGGCGCGGATCAGCGGCGTGTCGAAGCTCGGCGCCAGCCACAGCGGTGTGTCCATATCGAGCATGGCCAGGCACAAGGCGTAGGTGGCAGGTGCGAGGCCGTCCAGGCGCGGGGCGGACGGCAGGTGCTGGATCAAACCCGGTTCGGCGAGGGCCTTGAGGGCCGCGCGAAAACCGCGTTGGGCGTCCAGCACCGGGTCGACAAACGCCGGTTGCAACAGGTGCGCATTCATCAGTTTTCTCCTCGAACCAGGGTGAAGAACTCGACCTTGGTGGCGGCGGTGTCGGCTTCTTTTTGCGCGCGGCGGGCGGCCTGGGCATTGGCCAGCGCTGTGATCAAATCGCTGAGCCACAGGCTCGGCTGGGTGCCTTGCAGGTGGGCGTCGGCCAGGGCGGCCAGCTCGGCGTGCAACTTGTCGCGCCCGGCCAGGTAGCTGTAGCCGGTGCGCCCGTCGGCCAGGCGCACCACGCAGCGGGTCACGCTCATTTCGCCGACGTTGAACGGCGCGCCGTTGCCGCCCATGCGGCCACGCACCAGGGTCATGCCGATTTCCGGGGCGCGGATCAGTTGGTAGTCGGCGTCTTTCAACGCGGCCTCGTGCGGGTGCAATTCACTGAGCTGGGCGCGGGCGAGCACGCCGATCCAGTGTTGACGCGGGGACAAGCTCATTGAGGACTCCATTCAAGTCACCACTTGGTACTGGAAGCGATCCGAACGGCTGGTGGACTGCGCCAGCTCCACGGGGCGGCCGTCGCGATCGCAGGAAAGGGTAAAAACGGTGAGGGCCGGCAAGTGCCGAGGCATCATCAGCAGCGCGGCTTCATCACGGTTGGGCAGGCGCGCACCGATCAGGCTTTGGGTGCGGGTCAGCGGTAGCTCACGTTCACGCAGGTACTGGCGCAACGAACCGCCGGTGTAGTCGGCCAGCAACGGCGCGCGGCTGGCGCAGTAGCGATGGCGGATCAGGCTGACGGGCTGGTGGTCGAGCTTGCGCAGGGTTTGCAGTTCGATCATCGGCGCCATTTCGGCGATGCCCAAATGCTCGGCTTCGTCGCGGCTGGCGTAGCAGTAGCGGCGCTTGAGCAACACCGCCTGCACGCCGACGCCCTGGGCCGACAGCGATTGGCTGTAGGAGGTCTCGGCGCCCATCGAGTAAATCAGCGGGCGGTCGAGCACCTGGGTGCCCTTGCCCTGGCGGCGCAACAGGCTGCCTTCAAACACCAGCTCGTCGATGGCGCGGCGCAAGGTGTGGCGGTTCACGCCGAAGCGCTCGGCCATGTGCACCTCGCCGGGCAGGAAGTCGCCGGCGCTGTAACTGCTCAGTTCGCGGCGCAAAATATCCGCGAGTTCGCGGTACACCGGCTCATCTTGTCTAGACAACTGCATGCTTAAAAAAAGCGCCCCGCGGGCACCCCTCCGGCGTCAGATGAACTGCTTGCGCAGGCGTTGGGACAGCACGTCGATACAGCTCACCACCACGATGATCACCAGCAGCACCGCGCAGGTTTGTACGAACTGGAAGGCGCGGATGTTTTCCCAGAGGATCACGCCGATACCACCTGCGCCGACCATGCCGACCACTGTTGCGGAGCGCACGTTGGCTTCGAAGCGGTAGAGCGCGTAGCTCACCCACAGCGGCATTACTTGGGGGATCACGCCGTAGATCACTTCCTGCAAGGCACTCGCGCCGGTGGCCCGCACGCCTTCTACCGGGCCCGGGTCAATGGCTTCGACGGCTTCGGCAAACAGCTTGGCGAGCACGCCGGTGGTGCTGATCCACAGGGCCAGTACACCGGCAAAAGGACCGAGGCCGACGGCGACCACGAACAGCATGGCGAACACCATTTCATTGATGGAACGGAACGCATCCATCACACGGCGCAGCGGTTGGTGCACCCACCACGGGGTGATGTTTTCAGAGCAGAGGATGCCCAGCGGCACCGAGCAGACGATGGCCAACACCGTGCCCCAGAGGGCGATTTGCACGGTGACGATCATCTCGGTGAGGTAGGAGCGCCATTCGTGGAAGTCCGGCGGGAAGAAGTCAGCGGCGAAGGTCGCCATGTTTCCGGAATCGCGGTACAGCGCCAGCGGGTTCATTTCAGCACCGCGCCAGGCCCAGGCCAGTACGAGCAGGAACAGACCCCAGCCGAGGTATTGCGGCAAGCTGCGTTTGCCGACGGCTTCAGCGTGCAAGGTTGTCATTGGATCGCCTCAATCTAAGTGTGGGAGCTGGCTTTTGTGGGAGCGGGCTTGCTCGCGAATGCGGTGTGTCATTCAACGCATTCGGCGACTGATTCACCGCATTCGCGAGCAAGCCCGCTCCCACATTGGCCCGGTTCCTACAGGGGGTTAGCCGTTTGCTGCGGTCTTTTTGTCCAGTTCGCTGATGCGCTGTTGCAGCTTCGCCAGGTCGGCGTCGATGTCAGCCAGTTTCTTGGCCTTGTCGGCGGCTTCCAGGTGGTCATCCGCGCTGATGGTGGTGCGCTGCTTGAACAGTTCCAGCTGGCGGATCGGCAACAGTTGGTCGTCGTTCGAGGTCAGGAACTTGCCCAGCTGCATGTTCTTCAGCACCGCTTTCTCTTCATCGGTGTTGCCGTAGTTGGCGAAGAAATCACGGATCTTGGTCTTCTCGCTGTCGCTCAGCGCCTTGCTCCACACCATCGGGTCGGCAGGGATCAGCGGCGATTTCCAGATCACTTTGAGCATCGCGGCCTTGTCCGGCTGGGTCACTGCCAGACGGTCCCAGCTTTCGGTGTTGAAGGTCGCCACGTCCAACTGCCCTTTGGCCACGCTCAAGGCATTCACTTCATGGCTGGAGTTGAGGGTGCGTTTGAACGCGGTGGCGGCGTCGACGTGGTTCTTGGCGAACACGTAATAGCCCGGAACCAGGTAGCCCGAGGTGGAGTTCGGGTCACCGTTACCGAAGGTCAGGTTCTTGGCGTTCTTGAGCATGTCGTCGACGTTGTTGATCGGGCTGTCTTTGCGCACGATCAGCACGCTCCAGTAACCGGCGGCGCCGTTGGCGGCGGCGGTCTGGGCAAAGATCTCGCCGTTGGAACGGTCTACTGCTTCCATTGCAGCCTTGTTGCCCAGCCAGGCCACGTCGACCTTGTTGAAGCGCATGCCCTGGATCAAACCGGCATAGTCAGAGGCGAAAGTGGCGTTGATGGTCAGGCCGGTCTTCTTGTGCATGTCATCCAGAAACGGCTGCCAGATGCTCTTGAGGTTCTGCGAAGACTCGGTGGACATGATGCCGAAGTTGATGGCTTTGTCGGCAGCCTGGGCATTGCCCATCGCGACGCTGGCCAGCAACACCGCAGACAAAAACACTTGGCCGATACGGTTCAACATGGAAAGGTTTCCTGTGGGTCGTGAGTGGGGTTTCAAGCGCGCGCCAGGGCCAGCCGAGGGGTGGCTTCGGCATGGCGGGTCTGGTCGGAAAACATCAGGCTGGTGTCGACATCGGCACCGTACAAATCATTGAGGAACTGGCTGCTCATGGCGCTGCCCTGCCCGTCGAAGTGAATGCGGCCACCTTTAAGGGCCACGGCTCGCGGGCAATAACGCATGGCGTAATCGACTTGATGCAGGGTCACCACCACGGTCTTGCCGTCGCGGCGGTTGATGTCGGCGAGGATCTCCATGACCTTGCGCGCCGACTCAGGGTCGAGGGAGGCGATGGGTTCGTCGGCGAGGATGACTTCGGCGCGCTGGGTCAGCGCCCGGGCAATCGCCACACGCTGCTGCTGGCCGCCGGACAATGTGGAGGCGCGCTGCCCGGCCAGGTCAGCCAAACCCACACGGGCCAGGGATTCCAGGGCAAAGGCCTTTTCCTCGGCATTGAACAACCCGAGGTTGCCACGCCAGCGCGGCATGCGGCCCAGGCAACCGAGCAATACGTTGTCGATCACGCTCAGGCGGTTGACCAGGTTGAACTGCTGGAAGATGTAGCCGATGTCTGCACGCAAACGCCGCACCTTGCCATTCAACCGTCCACTGGCCTGCACCTCCCGGCCCAGCACCTTGACACTGCCGCCGTTGCTCTTGTCGCAACAGGCCAGGCCCGCCAAATGGCGCAACAACGTGGACTTGCCCGACCCGGAAGCGCCAATCAGCGCGACCATCTCACCGGCAGCAATGGTGAGTTCGAGGTCGACCAGTGCGGATTTCTTCGCAAAGGTCTTGTTCAAGTGATCGACATGAATAGCGTGAGTCATGGGCTTCTCTGTCTGGTTTGAACAGCCTTGGGAGGGCTGCGTTTGAGTTCAAACGACAGTAGGCGCGGGAGGTGTCAGTGCTATTACTTGCACATGACTGGCGGGCGGCGGTTTGATGAAGGTTTTGTGAAAGGTTGGAGGTGGGTAGCCAGTGGTCTGCGGCGAAGACGTCTGGCACAATCGGCGCCATTAATTAGCCAGCATCCGCCCTCACAGGGCAGGCTCAAGCGTTTAGGGATGAACAGTGAAAGACAAGCACCGTAACAAGCAACTGCTCACGTGGCTCGCGCTGGCAAGCGTACTGACCGCAGGCTGCGCAAGGCACCCTGCTGCGCCCGTGGTCGAGCGCAACCCTTGCCTGGATGAAGGCCCGGTGCACAGCGTGGCGTTTGACAGGTGTGTGGCTGATCGGGCGGCGGACCGAGCGGAAGCCCTCAGGCGCCTGCTGGACGATGCCAACCCCAACCCTCGCCAGCAAGCGTTGGCCGAGCCTGGCCCTGACGACTACCAGGACGCCGACTTTCCAGACACGCCCAACCCCATGCTTTACCAGGGTGCGCGCTCTGTCACGGCCGCTGAACGACGGGCACTGCCCTACAAGATCAGAATCACCTGGAAGTACACCGCCAAAACCCTCAGGCCAGCGCCGCGAGACCTCTCCCGGATGGAACAGATGCGCAGCCTGATCGTGCCGGCCGTGCAGGAACAAGGGCTGGCGAAATGGCTGTGCACGGTGACGGGTGGGCAGCAGGTGCAGTGGATTTTCTATGCCAAAAGCGAGGAAACCTTCATGGCCGGGGTGAATGCCGCGCTGGCCAAGAGCGGCCCCTACCCGCTGGCGTTCACGACCCATAAAGAGCTCGCGCCGAGTGGTGAAATGGGCGGGGCTGAAACGATCCGCATCACGCCCAAAACCTGTATGGAATAATGATCGTGGACACAGCTTGCACGGTCGTTGTGGCGAGCAGGCTTGCCCTGCGTTGGGCTGCGCAGCAGCCCCAATAAGGCGGCCGCGATAGAGTCAGACAGAACGCGTCGGCAGGGTTTGGGGCTGCTTCGCAGCCCAACGCGGGGCAAGCCCGCTCGCCACACACAGCCCGCTCGCCACAGAGTTGTACGTAGCAATTAAATTGGGGCAGTCGCTGGAAACGCCATGACGTTGAAATCGTCCAAAACCAGCATCTCTCCATTCGAAAGCTGCCAGTTAAAGAAGTCCGAAAAGTCTCCTCTGGCTAGAGCGCGAATCACCTTCGCCACAAATCCATGCGCGACCAGCAGTACAACACGCTCTGGATAGAGCGCTGCCAGTTCCACCAAACCTTGATGTACACGGGCAACCACATCTGCAATCGACTCACCGCCCGTTGGCCCAACCGCCCATTGGCGCGTTATGTTCTGCGCCCAGAGCTGCGGGTGCATTGCCCTTGCCTCAGCCTGTGTCAGCCCTTCGAACACACCGACGTCACGCTCGCGAAATTCGCCCATTGTTAATAGCTCAAGATTCAACTCACCGTTAAGAATTTGCGCGGTTTGCTGGGCTCTTAGGCGCGGAGAGACAATTAACACCTCAATGCCGCTGGGCAGTTTCTTGCTGAGAGACGCAGCCTGTTCCCTACCCAGCTCGGTCAGTTCCGGGTCGAGCGCGCCGAGGTAGCGGCGCTCAGCGTTTGCCCAGGTTTCGCCGTGACGAACAACGTAGAGGTTCATGAGGGTTCATCTCATTGAAGGGAGAAAGGGATAGTAGCAACTGTCGTGCATCGCCAGCCTCGACTTGACGCGTCCCGATGCCAGACTTTCCCTACACCTCATTCTTTATCCAATGTTCACTATGTCGCCCGAGCCGCACGCAGGAGGGCTTGTCCCTGTCGGGTTTCCATTCCCCGGTCGACCAACCTGCGTACGGCTCACCTTTTTTCAGGCTTCTTTGTGGCGGCTGTGCATGGGAGGCTTAGGCCTGCCGGGTTTCTATGACCGGTCTACCACCCTGTGTGCAGTCGCCTCCTTACGCCGTGTGGCTGTGATCATCAACTAGACGTGGAGATATGCCCTACATAGTTTTCGGGTTGCGTCTGATCAAACCTCACCGCTAACCTTCGCAAGTCGCTGCAAAATCAGCGGCCGGGTGTGGAAGCCCGAAATGATCCAGGCGCACAAGCGCCCATTGCCTTTAGTGGACGCTTTTTTCATAACTCACGGAGCATCCGTATGAAAAAAGTTACGCCTGACACACTGTTATCCACCTCGGATAACACGCCACAAACACCACCCGAAGTGATCTTCACCGTCCGCCCCGGCCTCAGTACTGAAGTTGCCTTGAGCAACGCCAGCGAGATGCTTGAGTCGGCCACTGTCTGTGCGTACGACTGCGCTGAACATCTGGGTGGCTCAGGCCGCAAGCAGGTGCTGGCGGTGGTGCAGATGATTGAGATTGCGCAGTTGTTGGTGAATGAAGCGCTCAATCGGGAATGTCCCATAGCTTGATGGCACGGTGATCCCCTGTGGGAGCTGGCTTGCCTGCGATGGCGGTGGGTCAGCTGGCAGATAGTTGGCTGACACAATGCTATCGCAGGCAAGCCAGCTCCCACAGTTGATCTTCATTGGATGGAGGAATGGGGTTCCACGGCCATGATGATCGTTCCAACGCTCTGCGTGGGAATGCCGCCTGGGACGCTCTGCGTCCCTCAGGTTTGAGTCTTGCGCCAAGGTGACGCGGAGCGTCACGGGATGCATTCCCACGCGGAGCGTGGGAACGATCAAAAGGCGGTGTGTCAGTCACTGTATTAGCCAGCTGAACCACCGCATTCGCGAGCAAGCCCGCTCCCACATTTGAGCTTCAGTGGATGCAAGAATGCATTTCACGGGTATGAAAAAGGCGACCTATAAAGGTCGCCTTTTTTTATTGTGCGTATTGCTTGCTCAAGCCCGGCGGAACGCCTTGCACGTTGGTTTCTTCCCACGGCCCGTTCGGGCTGATCGAGCGGCTCCAGCCGTTGCTCCAGCGGTAGTACGTGCGCTGGCGGTAGAAGGTGTCGGGCTGTTCTTCCAGCACATACACCTGCATTTTGCCGTCCCAATGGCTGACGGCGCCCGGTGGCGGGGCGAAGGTGGGCGAGGAGCTTGGCACGGGTTTCGGCGGCGTGACCGGGCCGGAAGGTTTGGTGCTTGGCTGGGTCGACGGGCCGGACGACGGGATGGTCGGGCCGGTGGGCCCGGGAGGTGGCCGGTGGACCGCACAAGCGCTCAAGCCGAGTACCAGGCTGAGCAGGGTGATGCGTGCAAATGCGGTCATGGGCGTTTTCCTCGATTTACTTATCCGGACTGTCGATGGTCAGCTGCTGCAGGGCAGTGGTGGTGCTGGCCAACGGTTGGCTGCGGCCGATCCACTCGCCAGTGGTCGGCTGACCGGCCCGGGATATGCGCGCAACCAGTTGGACTTCGGGGAAGTTCGACAGTTTCAACTGCGGCATCATCGCGTCGGCATCGCCCAGTTCAACGGTGATCGGCAGCTCGGCGACGGTGACGCGCTTGGCGGCCAGCGGTGCCGGTGGGCCGTTCACGGCGCGGGCGAAGATGAACACGCTGTCGGTGGGCAGGGCTTTGGCTTTTACGTCGGGCGCCAGGTCCACACGCACTTTCATCGCGGTTTTCTGAGGCGCGACAGTACCGCCACTTTCCTTGAGCTTCTCGGCGGCACGGTCGATGCCGCCTTGCAGCGCGGCGCGGGAGTTGTCGTCCGGTGGCAGTTGGGCCAGCAGGCGGTTCCAGTAGTCGATCGCTTCCTGGTAACGCTGCCCTTCAAACGCGGCGATACCCAGCAAGCCGAGGCTGGTGACTTCCTTCGGATCGAGCTTCAACGCTTCGTCCGTCAGCGCCTGCACTTTGGGCGACCACTGTTTATCGTCGGCAAAGTACTGCGCCTGCGCCCACTGGCCGAGCAGTTCCGGCTGGCGACCGGCCAGGGCCACGGTGCGCTCGAAGATTTTCGCCGCATCGGCGGAACGGTCTTGAGCCATGTAGGCGCGACCGAGGAAGTACAGGCCTTCGGGCGAATCCGGCTGCGCGGCGGCGGCACGTTCCAGGCGGCGGGTCATGTCTTCGATGGACACCGGCGGCTGAGAGAATTCGCGCGTCAGTTCGACCTTGTCGCTGGCGCCGTAATGCAGGTACAGCGCAACGCCCAGGACCGGCACCAGAAACGCCGCCAACAATGGCAATGGCTTGCCCAGACGCGACTCGCGGGGCTTTTCCACACCTTCGGTGTCGGCGAGCAATTCGCGCGCGGCTTCGGCGCGGCCGGTGTCGAGTTGCGCGTTATTCAGCACGCCTTCGTCCTGCTGAACTTGCAGCTCGGCGACGCGTTCCTGATACAGCGCCACGTTCAGCGCGGTGCGGTCCTCTTCACGCTGGGCACGGCGGCCGCGCAACATAGGGATCAACAGGAAACTCAGGGCAATCAGGAGCAGCAACCCTGCTGCGAGCCAAAAATCAATCATCAGTCTTGGTGTCCAGCAATTGGTCGAGGCGTTTGCGCTCGTCAGGGGATAGCGCGTCGGAACCATCAGTCGGTGCGGCGCGGCGGCGGCGCACGATCACGGCCATCACCACCACACCCGCCAGCAACAGCCCGGCGGGGCCGAACCAAAGCAGCGCGGTTTTGCCGGTGAGAGCCGGTTTGTAGCGCACGAAATCACCGTAGCGGTCGACCATGAAGTCGATGATCTGCTGGTTGTCCTTGCCCTCCCCCAGCATGCGGAAGATCTCCTTGCGCAGGTCGGCAGCGATCGGCGCGTTGGAGTCGGCGATGTCCTGGTTCTGGCACTTGGGGCAGCGCAGTTCCTTGGTCAGCTCGCGAAAACGCTCACGGTCACCCTCTTTGGCGAATTCGTACGTATCGATGGCGGCGTGGGCCACACCGACCAAACCCAGCGCCAGCACCGCAGCGGCTAACAAACGCTTCATGGTTTGGTCTCATCGACCAAGGCCTGGTATTTGGCGGCGAGTTGTTCGCGCCAGACCACTTCGTCGATCACGCCGACGTACTTGTCGCGGATCACGCCCTTGGCGTCGATGAAGAAGGTTTCCGGGGCGCCGTACACGCCGAGGTTCAGGCCGAGGTTGCCGTCTTCGTCGCGAATATCCAGCTGATACGGGTTGTGGAACTCCGCCAGCCATTTCAGCGCGGCGGCGTTGTCGTCCTTGTAGTTGATGCCGTAGATCACCACGCCTTTCTCGGCCAGCTTGTTCAGCACCGGGTGTTCAACGCGGCAGGAAATGCACCAGGTGCCCCACACGTTGACCAGTGCCGGTTTGCCCAACAGGTCGGCCTGGGTCAGGGTTTTGTCGCCCTGCACCGTCGGCAACGAGAACGCCGGGAATTGCTTGCCGATCATCGCCGACGGCAACTCGGCCGGGTCCAGGTACAAGCCGCGATACAAGAACACCGCCACCACCAAAAACATCGCCAGCGGTACAACCATCAACCAACGCTTCATACCGGCGCCCCTTGCAGGCCGAGGGCTTCACGCACCCGGCTCTTGACCTTGACCCGATAACGCCGGTCCAGCGCGGCGAGCAAACCACCAAAGCCTGTGAGCAGCCCGCCGAACCAGATCCAGCGCACAAACGGTTTCACATGCACGCGCACCGCCCAGGCGCCGTCGCCCAAGGGTTCACCCAGCGCCACATAGAGGTCGCGAGTGAAACCGGCGTCGATACCGGCTTCGGTCATCATCGAACTTTGCACGGTGTACAGGCGTTTTTCCGGGTGCAGCACGGCGATTTCCTTGCCGTTACGGACTACACGCACAGTGCCTTTGTCTGACGTGAAGTTCGGACCTTCGAAGTGCTTGGCGCCTTCGAAGATGAAGTGGTAACCGGCCAGGTCCATCGATTCGCCCGGCGCCAGGCGCAGGTCGCGCTCGGCGCTGTTCTGGCTGGACAGCACCACGCCGAGGGCGCACACGGCGATGCCGATATGCGCAATCTGCATGCCCCAATAGCTGCGAGTCAGGCTTGGCAAGCCTTTGATCAGGCCTTTGTGGCGGGTCTTGTCGAAGATGTCGCGCACGCCGGCCAGCAACACCCAGGCCGCGAGCAGGAAGGTCGCGAGGACTGCCCAGTTGAAGTCGCCGTAAGCGAACCCGGCGATCACCGCCAGGGCCACGCTGCCGAGCAGCACCGGCATCAGCATGCCGGCCAGCCATTTCACCGGGGTGTCTTTCCAGCGCACCAACATGCCGACGGCCATCACCACCATCAACAGGCCCATCAACGGGATAAACAACGCGTTGAAATACGGCGGGCCGACGGACAGCTTGGCGCCACTGAGGGCATCCAACGCTAGCGGATAAAGGGTGCCGAGCAAGATCATTGACGCGGCGACCACCAGCACCAGGTTGTTACCCAGCAACAGGGTTTCCCGCGACCACAGGTTGAAGCCGACCTGACTCTTGACCACTGGCGCGCGCAGGGCGAACAAGGTCAGGGAACCGCCGACCACAAACAGCAGGAAGATCAGGATAAACACGCCACGCTCCGGGTCGGAGGCGAACGCATGCACCGAGGTCAACACGCCCGAGCGCACGAGGAACGTACCGAGCAGGCTGAGGGAAAACGCCGCAATCGCCAGCAACACGGTCCAGCTTTTGAACACACCGCGTTTTTCGGTAACGGCCAGCGAGTGAATCAACGCGGTGCCGACCAGCCATGGCATGAACGAGGCGTTTTCCACCGGGTCCCAGAACCACCACCCACCCCAGCCGAGTTCGTAGTAAGCCCACCACGAACCCAAGGTGATGCCGATGCCGAGGAAGGCCCAGGCGACGATGGTCCACGGCCGCGACCAGCGTGCCCAGGCCGCATCGAGACGCCCGCCGAGCAACGCGGCAATGGCGAAGGCGAAGGCCACCGAGAAACCGACGTAACCCATGTAGAGCATCGGCGGGTGCACGATCAGGCCGATGTCTTGCAGCAAGGGGTTGAGGTCGTGCCCGTTCGCCGGGATCTGCGGCAGGATGCGGGTGAACGGGTTGGAGGTCATGATCAGGAACAGCAGGAAGCCGATGCTGATCATGCCCATCACCGCCAGCACCCGGGCCAGCATGACCTGCGGCAGTTGGCGCGAGAATACCGACACGGCGAAGGTCCAGCCGCCGAGGATCAACGCCCACAGCAGCAACGAGCCTTCGTGAGCGCCCCACACGGCGCTGAACTTGTAATACCACGGCAGCGCGCTGTTGGAGTTATTGGCGACGTAGGCGACGGAAAAGTCGTCGGTCATAAAGGCATACGTCAGGCAACCAAACGCGAACACCAGAAACGCAAACTGACCCCAAGCCGCCGGCTGCGCAAGGCTCATCCACAGGCGGTCACCGCGCCAGGCGCCGAGCAACGGGACCACGGCCTGAACGATGGCAAAGCACAGGGCGAGGATCATCGCCAACTGGCCCAACTCGGGAATAAACAGTGCTGAGGTCATGACTTAGCCCTCCTTGGCTGGGGTCGGGGCAGTTTGGCCGCTGTCTTTCAACGCCTTGGTGACTTCCGGCGGCATGTATTTTTCGTCGTGCTTGGCCAGCACTTCGTCAGCGACGACTACGCCGTCGGCGTTGAGCTTGCCCAGGGCGACGATGCCCTGGCCTTCGCGGAACAGGTCCGGGAGGATGCCGCGGTAGGTGATGGTCACGGCCTTGCTGAAGTCGGTGACGACGAAGGTCACGTCGAGGGAGTCGGACGAACGCTTCAGCGAGCCCTTCTCCAC
Source organism: Pseudomonas fluorescens (assembly GCF_002022275.1). Lineage (GTDB taxonomy): Bacteria > Pseudomonadota > Gammaproteobacteria > Pseudomonadales > Pseudomonadaceae > Aquipseudomonas > Aquipseudomonas fluorescens_AJ. The sequence goes on along the minus strand of NZ_MSDF01000025.1, from coordinate 243,030 downwards.
CATGCCGCCGGCACGGATGCGCGTGCCCACCGGGGCTTCGCCGTTGGCAATTTGCGTCGGGGTGTAGAACAGGTTGATGTTCTCCCGCAGGGCGCTCATCGCCAGGGCCACGGCAATACTCACCCCGGCCAGAATGGCCAGGATGATCAACAAACGCTTTCTACGCAGCGGATTCACTTATCGGTCTCCCGGCGCAAACGACGCGCCTCTTGTTGCAGGTAACGCTTGCGGGCCAGGATCGGCGCGGCGACGTTGAGGGCCAGCACTGCCAAACAGATGCCATAAGCCGTCCAGACATACAGGCCATGATGGCCCATGGCGAGAAAATCACTGAAAGACGCAAAGTTCATCCACGGGCTCCCAGGCAGGCGTGCACTTCGGCTTTGACCCAACTGGCGCGGGCTTCACGCTTGAGCACTTCAAGGCGCATGCGCATCAGCAGCACGGCGCCGAAGAAACAGTAGAATCCCAGCACCATCAGCAGCAGCGGCGCCCACATTTCCACGGGCATGGCCGGTTTTTCGGTGAGGGTGAACGTGGCGCCCTGGTGCAGGGTGTTCCACCACTCCACCGAGTATTTGATGATCGGGATGTTGATCACACCGACGATGGCCAGCACCGCGCAGGCCTTGGCGGCGCTGTCGCGGTTGCTGATGGCATTGCCCAGGGCGATCAGGCCGAAGTAGAGGAACAGCAGAATCAGCATGGAGGTGAGCCGCGCGTCCCACACCCACCATGAACCCCAGGTCGGTTTGCCCCAGATCGCGCCGGTGACCAGCGCCACGGCGGTCATCCAGGCTCCGATGGGCGCGGCGCATTGCAGGGCGACGTCGGCGATTTTCATCTTCCAGACCAGGCCGACCACGCCGCACACGGCCATCATCACGTAGCAGGACTGGGCCAGCATCGCGGTGGGCACGTGGATATAGATGATGCGAAAACTGTTGCCTTGCTGGTAGTCCGGCGGCGCGAAAGCCAGGCCCCAGACCAGGCCGATACCGATCAGCAAGATAGCGGCGATACTCAGCCACGGCAGCAGTTTGCCGCTGATGCCGTAAAACCATTTGGGCGAGCCGAGCTTGTGAAACCAGGTCCAGTTCATTGCTGTTTCCATCACGGTGGCTTCCTGTCTTGGCAGGAAGCTCTAAGGGTCTTTACTGGCTAAACATATAACGCTTAGCCAGACCTCATTATTCGCCGACGCTGATCTTCAGGCCAGCCGCTATAGCAAAGGGTGTCAGGGTTACCGCCAGGGCGGTCAGGCTGCCAAGCCACAGCAGGTAACCGGTCGCGGGCATGCCCATGAGCGCGGCCTGCAAGGCGCCGCTGCCCAGGATCAACACCGGGATATACAAAGGCAGAATCAGCAGGGCCAGCAACAGGCCACCCCGCTTCAAACCAACGGTCAACGCTGCGCCCACCGCCCCCAACAGGCTGAGCACCGGCGTACCGAGTAACAAGGACAAGAGCAACACGGGCAGGCACTCAAAGGGCAAGCCCAGCATCATCGCCAGCAGCGGCGAGAGCAAGACTAGCGCCAAGCCGGAAAAAACCCAGTGTGCCAGCACCTTGGCCAGTACCAGAAGTGGCAAAGGGTGCGACGAAAGGACCCACTGTTCGAGGGAGCCGTCTTCAAAATCACTGCGAAACAGCCCGTCCAGCGAGAGCAGAACCGATAAAAGCGCCGCGACCCACACCAGCCCCGGGGACAAGGTTTGCAACAGTTTAGTCTCGGGGCCGACCGCCAGCGGGAACAGCGCGATGACGATGGCGAAGAATACCAGCGGGTTGGCCAACTCGGCCGGACGACGGCACAACAGCCGCGCTTCGCGGGCGACCAACAGGGCGAAGACGCTCATGCCGACCACCGCCCTAAATCCAGGTCACGGTAACCGGTGGGCATACGTGCGAGGGTGTGGTGAGTGGTAAGGACGACTAAACCGCCCTTTTCACAGTGCCGGGCCAGGTGTTCTTCAAGTTGGGCGACGCCCTGTTTGTCGAGGGCGGTGAAGGGCTCGTCGAGGATCCACAGCGGCGGGCCGGGCAGATATAGACGCGCCAGGGCCACGCGGCGCTGTTGGCCGGCGGACAGGGTGTGGCAGGGAACGTCTTCAAAGCCCTTGAGGCCGACAGCGGCCATGGCTTGCCAGATGGCATCACGCGAAGCCGGTTGATGCAGAGCGCTTAGCCAGCTGAGGTTTTCTTCAGGGGTCAGCACGTCCTTGATGCCGGCGGCGTGGCCGATCCAGATCAGGTTGCGGGCCAACTCCGTACGTTGCTCGGTGAGAGGCTTGCCGTTGAGTCGAACTTCGCCGGCCGTTGGCTGCATCAACCCCGCCAGCAGGCGCAGCAAACTCGTTTTGCCGCTGCCGTTGGGGCCGCTGACTTGCACCATGTCGCCGCCCGTCAGCCGCAGTTCGAGGTGCTCGAACAGCAGGCGCAGGTCGCGTTCACAGGAGAGCGCTACGGCTTCAAGAAGAGGGCTGGTCAAAAGATCGCGGGCCTTTACGGTTCAAGTCGGCGGTGCAGCGGCCGTTATAGAGAAAAGCACAATAACGGCTTTGGCGACCGATTTTAGAGAGCTGGATCAAATAGTTGTGAGGTTTTTAGCGCTCTCTTTGCAGACGGGCGGCATTATACATGTGATGCCCTACTCTAAAGAGGGCAATTTCCCCCGAGACGACGCGCACGATGACCGGTGAGATCAACCTTCCTACGCTGCCTCCCGCCCCGGCACCCGGGCCTGCCCCGCTGCCACCGACCGGTGAGTTGCTTAAACTGCTGGAGCCGCAGACGGGCCTGATCGACCCGGGGAAAACCGTTAATGCCGAGGTCATCGCGCTTAAACAAGGCGGCGATGCCTTTCAGTTGTTGCTCAAGCTGACCCTCGAAGGCGGTCGCCAGACCCTGGTGCAAGCCAGCAGCGCCCAACCGTTGCCGCTGGGCAGTAATGTGGCGGTGAGCCAGACGCCCACCGGCAACCTGACCATCAGTTTGCAGCAAGCCTTGAGCGCCAACGTGGCCGCCCTCACCCGCATCGATACCACGCAAATGCCAGTGGGCACGCTGTTGCAAGCCAAGGTGCTGACCACCCAGATGCTGCCGCAGGGCACCACGCAGCCGGCGATCTACCGTTCGCTGGTGACCGTGCTGACTAACGCGCTGGCCGGTCAGACCCTGACCGTGGAAAGTCCGCAGCCACTGCGGGTCGGCAGCTTGCTCAGCGCCGTGGTGCAGAATGCGCAGACCCTGAATTTCGTGCCGTTGAGCGGTCGTCAGGATCAGCTGGCGGTCAGCCAGCAATTGGCCACTCAGCAAAGCCGCCAAGGCTCGCTGGACGCGGTGTTTACCGCCATCCAGAACCTGCCCGCAGACGACACAACCTCCGCTGACCTTCGCGCCGCCGCCGATCGGCTGCTTGCCGCCCTGCCCGACCTCGCCCAAGTGAGCAATCCCAAAGTGCTGGCACAGGTGATCCAGAACAGCGGCGCCTTTCTGGAAGCCAAATTACTCGCCGGACAAAACCCGCAGATACCGCCGCTGGATATGAAAGGCGCGTTGCTGCGTCTGGTCGCGGACTTGCTGCCCGCCCTGCCCACCGGCACCAACCTTAATGCGATCCTGGCCGCCAACACCCTCGCCCAGGTGCTGCCTAACTTTGTGCGTAACCCGTTGAGTACGCTTGGCCAGATCGGCGCTCGCCAGGCGCCTGCGGGCTTCCCGCTGCCGGACCGGCTGATGCAGCGCCTGGAAGGCGAAGGCGATCTGGAAAACCTCCTGCGCCTGGCCGCCGCCGCGATTTCCCGCCTGCAAAGCCATCAACTGTCGAGCCTGGAACAGACCGGCACCACTGCCGACGGGCGCCTGCAAACCACCTGGCAGCTGGAAATCCCCATGCGCACGTTGCAGGACATCGTGCCGCTGCAGGTCAAGTTCCAGCGTGAAGAACCGCCGCCGGACAAGGACCAGCCCGAACGCAAAACCCAGAAAGACCCCAAGCAGATGCTCTGGCGCGTCGAGTTGGCCTTCGACATGGAACCGCTGGGGCCGTTGCAGGTTCAGGCGCAGCTCACTCAGGGCAAACTGTCCAGCCAGTTGTGGGCAACGCGAGCGTTTACCGCCAGCCTGATCGAAAGCCACTTGGGCAACTTGCGCGAGCGGCTGGTGACCTCGGGCATCAATGTGGGCGACCTGGACTGCCACCTCGGCACCCCGCCGCGTGGCCCGCGAACCGGGCTGGAGCAACGCTGGGTGGATGAGACCGCATGAAGAACCAAACCCCGCCGCGCCAGGCGATTGCCCTCAAGTACGACGGCCAGCAAGCGCCCACCCTGACAGCCAAGGGCGACGATGCCCTGGCCGAAGCCATTTTGAAGCTGGCGCGGGAAAATGAAGTGCCGATTTATGAGAACGCGGAGCTGGTGAAGCTGCTGGCGCGGATGGAGTTGGGGGACAGTATCCCTGAAGAGTTGTACCGCACGGTGGCGGAGATTATTGCGTTTGCCTGGACGCTGAAGGGCAAGTTCCCGGTGGGGTACGACCCGAATGCAGCGCCGGTGGAGCGGGATGTGACGGAGCGTGGCGACGATTACTGAGCCCTACACATAACCCAATGTGGGAGCTGGCTTGCCTGCGATAGCATCTCCTCGGTGTACCTGATACACCGAGGTGCCTGCATCGCAGGCAAGCCAGCTCCCACATAAAGCCAGCTCCCACATTTAGAGCTCTATTGTCAGTTCAGGACTTCACTGAGCGGGATGAAGTTGACTCGGTCGCCAATATCCAGCGTCGTGCCCTCCAACACCTCCACAAACCCTTCCGCCCATGCCGCGCTGCGCAGCACGCCGGAGCTCTGGTTGCGGTAGATGATCGCCTTGCCCTGCTCAATTCGCCCACGCAAGTACTCGCGGCGGTTGCCCGCCTTGGGCCACACAAAACCTACCGGTACTTCAAAACGCAGCGGCTCCACATCCGCCACACCCTGGCGGCGCAACAAGTAAGGCCGGGCCAGCAACGCAAAGGTCACCAGCGTTGAAGCCGGGTTGCCGGGCAAACCGATCACCGGCACGCCACGGAAGTGGCCGAAGGTCAGCGGTTTGCCAGGCTTGATCGCCAGTTTCCACAAGGCCAGTTCGCCCTCTTCGCGCAGGGCGATACCGAGGAAGTCTGCCTCGCCCACCGACACGCCGCCGGTGGAGAGGATCAGGTCAACGTCGCCCAGATCCGCCAGCCGCGCACGGGTTTTTTCCAGGTCATCCGGCAAGATCCCCGCATCAATGACTTCACAGCCCATGCGCGCCAACCATGAGCACAGTACCCGGCGGTTGCTGTTGTAGATTTGCCCCGGGCCGAGCGGCAGGCCGGGTTCGATCAATTCGTCGCCCGTCGACAGCACCCCCACACGCACGCGGCGCACCACGCTCAGGCGGTCATGCCCCAGTGAGGCGGCAAGCCCGAGTTCGATCGGGCCCAGGCGGGTGCCGGCGTTCAATACCAACTCGCCGACGGTGGTTTCCTGGCCCTGCGGGCGGATGTTCTGGTGCACCTGCAACGGTTCGGTAAAACTCACGCGCTCATCAGCGTGAACCACGGCGTTTTCCTGCATTTCCACGCAATCCGCGCCTTCGGGGACTGGTGCGCCGGTAAAGATTCGCGCGCAGGTTCCCACGGCTAAAGGCTGCGGCGCCTGGCCTGCGAAAACCCTCTGGCTGACGGCCAACGGCTCGCCGGTCCAGTCCGCGAGGCGCAGCGCATAACCGTCCATGGCACTGTTGGGCCAGGGCGGCAAGTCGAGGGTGGAAACCAGATCCTGCGCCAGTACGCGACCATCACAGTCGGCCAGCGTCAGGGTTTCCTGCTCGCGGATCGGCGCGGCTTCGGCCATGTCCAGCAACTGCTTGAGCGCTTGTTCGACCGGCATCAAGGCGCCGGTTTTGCCGGGCTTATCCACGGGTTTCGCAGGGTTCAGCCTGCTTCAAGTGGGGCACGAAATTGCACGGGCGGTGACGGTTGTCGAGTTGCTCGGCGAGGATGCCGTCCCAACCGGTGCGCACGGCATTGGTGGAACCCGGCAGGCAGCACACCAGCGTGCCATTGGCCAGGCCGGCCAGTGCGCGCGATTGCACGGTGGAGGTGCCGATATCGGCCACGGAAATCTGGCGGAACAGTTCACCAAAACCATCGACCTGTTTGTCCAGCAGGCAGCTCACGGCTTCGGGCGTGCTGTCGCGGCCGGTGAAGCCGGTGCCGCCGGTGATCAGCACCACTTGCACCACGTCTTCGGCGATCCAGTGGGCGACTTGGGCGCGAATTTTATACAGGTCGTCCTTGAGCAACACGCGCTCGGCCAGGCGGTGGCCGGCGGCGGTGAGGCGGTCGACGAAGGTCTGGCCCGAGGTGTCGGTATCGAGGGTGCGGGTGTCGCTGACGGTCAATACAGCGATGTTCAGGGGTACGAAGGGCGCATCTGCCTTGGCTTTCATGGCACGGTCCGGTTGTCGAAGGAACAGCCCGATGTTATATCACAGGGCCCTGTTTACCTGCCCCTGTGGAACCGCCATGTCTCTCGATTCTTCGCCTTTACCGTGTTCAATTTTGCTGCTGGCCGGTGGGCGTGGCCAACGCATGGGAGGCCAGGACAAAGGCCTGCTGACCTGGCAGGGCGAGCCATTGATCGCGCATTTACAGCGCCTGACCCGGCCGCTGACGGACGACTTGATCATTTCGTGCAACCGCAATCATGAAATCTATGCGCCCTATGCCGACCAGCTGGTGAGCGACGACAGCCCGGACTTTCCCGGCCCGCTGGCGGGCATCCGCGCGGGGTTGGCGGCGGCACGGCACGAACACTTGCTGATCTTGCCCTGCGATGTGCCACACATCGATGCGCGCCTGCTGGCCGAGCTGCGCGCGACGGCGCAGCGCAACCCGCTGCTGCCTCTGATGGTGCGCCATGGCGAATTCTGGGAACCCTTGATCTGCATCATCCCCACCCGCCTGCGATCCGAGGTAGAACAGGCGTGGGATGCAGGAGAACGCAGCCCGCGTAAAATCTTCATGCAATTGGGCGGAACAGGCCTGGAATGCCCGGCAAATGACCCGCGCTTTGCCAACCTGAACACACCCGAGCTGTTGCTCCCGGGGTTGGGCGTGTCAGAATGAACCTCGCACAAGGAACTTTGTCGACGCCGCGTGCGTCACAGGGTCAGCACTTCAAAAAGTATTCTCTCGGAGACAAACTCATGACTCAACGGACCATCGCCGCTCTCATGCTTGCACTGGGCCTGGCTACTCTCGCCGGTTGCGCTTCGCCTACAGTGATCACCCTGAATGACGGTCGCGAAATCCAGGCCGTCGACACCCCTAAATTCGACAAGGCTTCGGGCTTCTACGAGTTCGAACAGCTTGACGGCAAGCAGACCCGCATCAACAAGGATCAGGTTCGCACCGTTAAAGACCTGTAAGTCTTAACGCTGAACCCACAAGGCCCGCCTCGCGCGGGCCTTGTCGTTTCCGGGGGTTACCAGTCGAGGGTAATCCGGCTGCGAAAACTGCGCTCCTCGCCGGTGACCGGGTCAATAAAACGCACGCCCTGGGCCAGCAGTTTAAGTGGGTTGGCGTAGTCGTCTTCGGCGTCCTTGAGCACATCCGGGTAGAACGGATCGTTACAGATGCTCGCCCCCAGAGCCGTCATGTGCACGCGCAACTGGTGCTTCTTGCCCGTCACCGGGAACAGGCCGTAGCGCCATAAATCGCCGTTTTTTTCGCGCACTTCCACGGCTGTTTCGGTATTGCTGGCACCCGGCCCCTCTTGCATTCGGAAGAACGGCTCGCCGTCGACGAGGCGGCTTTTGTGCACCAGGGGAAACGTGAGCTGAGGTAAGGCCGGGGCGATGGCTTCGTAGAATTTGTCGATACGCCGCGTGGGAAACAGCTGTTGATACGCCGAGCGAGTGGCCGGGTTGGCCGAGAACAGCACCAGACCTGCGGTGTGCCGGTCGATACGGTGCAGCGGCACCAGCGAGGGGTTATCCAGGCGACGAATGAGGCGGCGCAACAAGGTTTGCTCGACGTACTCACCGGCAGGCGTCACCGGCAGGAAATGCGGTTTGTCCGCAACCACCAAATGCTCATCGGCATACAGGATGGTTTCCTCAACCGGAATTACTTTCTCATTCGGCACTTCGCGAAAGTAATAAATGCACAGGCCTTCCTTGTAGGCCAGGTCCACGCTGATCGGGTTGCCGTTGATATCCAGCACGCGGCCACGGGCAATGCGATCCAGCCAGTGCTCACGGCTGATGGCCGGGAAGTGCTCGCACAGGCAGTCCAGCACCGTCGCCCAAGGGCCAGGAGGCAGATACAGGGTGCTGGCTTGGTGCTGCGACGCGGAAAAACCGGATGTGGACATGAAATGCTCGAGGCCTGGACAAACAGGCGGGCATTATCCCGCATGACGCGGGATGCAGCCTAGGCTGATCTCAGGCCTTGGCCAACTCCGCGCGCAGGATCGGCGAGGCGCTGGCGGCGTCGGTGAATTCCTTGAGCCAGCGCAACACGTCCACTGCTTCCCAGCGGCCCGGGTCATAGAGCGCATACAACAAGCCCTGATAACCCACCACATCCAACTGTTTGTGATAGCCGGCGCGCTGGAACAACGCTTCGATCTCGGCAAAGCAGGTGTTGAAATGCACTTTGTTAAAGGGCGTCTTGCCTTCCGTGACCAGACCGTCGAGGCGCAGCTCGTTCACCGCGTCGCGCACGACGTCGGCGGACATGCGATTGACGCTGCTTTTCAGTTGTTCAACATTCACCACGGGCGTTCCCTCTATTCAATCGCTGTACAAACATACAGTAACGTAATATTTGGAAACCCGCCATCGGATAACCGCTAAAGCAGAAAGGACACCACCTGCTCGGTGTCGAAAGGCCAATCCAGTTCAGCCCCGGTGTCCACCCGCCGAAGTACCGGAATCCGCAGGCCGTAAGCCTCAAACAGGGCCTCGGAATCGGCAATGTCGATCAACTCTACCAACAGCCCGTGTTCGACCAACGGCATGATTTCCTCTTCGGCGAGTTCACACAGATGGCAACCCAACGTGGTGAACAGCTGGCATTCAGGAGGCATGTCAAAAAGACCTGATCAGAAGTAGGCCATTATTCTATGCCCGCCCAATATCCATGGCGAGCCCGTCAATCCTGGCTGACTGCACCAATTTTGTGGATCGACAGGTCCGCGCCGTAATACTCCTCTTCCTGACTCAGACGCAGCCCGTGCACGCGTTTGATGACGCCGTACACCAACAGGCCGCCGGCCAGTGCCACGGTCACGCCCAGGGCGGTGCCGATCAACTGGCTGATGATGCTGACGCCGCCCAATCCGCCGAGGGCAGTCTGGCCGAAAATGCCGCACGCGATACCGCCCCACACGCCGCACAAACCATGCAAGGGCCACACACCCAGCACGTCGTCGATTTTCCAGCGATCCTGGGCGGCAATAAAGAACCACACAAACAGGCCACCGGCGACCACACCGGTCACCAGGGCGCCGACAGGGTGCATCAGATCCGATCCGGCGCAGATCGCCACCAGCCCGGCCAATGGGCCGTTGTGCAGAAAGCCCGGGTCGTTGCGCCCAATGATCAGCGCCGCGACCGTGCCGCCCACCATGGCCATCAGCGAATTGACCGCCACCAGGCCACTGACGCCGTTCAGGGTTTGTGCGCTCATCACGTTAAAGCCGAACCAGCCGACGATCAGAATCCACGAGCCCAACGCCAAGAATGGAATACTCGATGGTGCGAATGCCACCAGCCGCCCTTCACGGTAACGCCCGTTGCGCGGCCCGAGCAGCAGCACCGCCGCCAGCGCCAGCCAGCCGCCCATGGCGTGCACCACCACGGAACCGGCGAAGTCGTGAAAGCTGGCGCCAAACTTCGCCAGCAACCAGGCTTGCAGACCGAAATTGCCGTTCCACACCATGCCTTCAAAAAACGGGTAGATAAACGCCACGATCAGCGCGGTGGCGCACAACTGCGGAGCGAACTTCGCACGCTCGGCAATCCCTCCGGAAATGATCGCGGGGATGGCCGCCGCGAAGGTCAAAAGAAAGAAAAACTTCACCAGCCCATAGCCGTGATCAGCGCTGATGACCGCCGCCGGTTGCATGAAGCTCACGCCGTAAGAGATCCAATAGCCTATAAAGAAATAGGCCAGGGTGGAGATGGCGAAGTCGCTGAGGATTTTCGACAGGGCGTTGACCTGGTTTTTCTGGCGCACCGTGCCGACTTCCAGGAACGCAAACCCGGCGTGCATGGCCAAAACCATGACCGCACCGATCAAAATAAACAGGGTGTTGGAACTGTGAACTAGGGTGTCCACCGCGCTTTGCAAATTTTCCATGGAGGTTGGCAGGCCTGCATTAAAGGCAAAAAGCACCAAAGCGGTTCAAGCCAGGGTTTCGCGCACTAAATTGGCACCACCGGCCCCGCCCCTCTTCAGAGGGCGTGAACCGCTTTAGCGCAGCGATCAACACGACAGGCCGATGCCGACAGGGTTTTTCCGCGAGTTTCAGTTATTTAGGGTAAGGTTTTTCAAGGTTTTAGCCTCGACCGCCCAGATTCAGCGCAAGCCATAGGGCATGCGCACCAAGGCAAAGCAAAAGCTGTACCACACAATTGCACTGAACCTTCACCGATGCCGGTGACTCGAAACCACACCTGCACGCACAGTACAGATCAGCCAATCACGGAGATAACCATGGCCAGAAGAACTGCAAAGACCGCTCAAGAAATTCTGTTGGCGGATTTTCAAACCCTGGTGAGTGACACCGAAAAGCTGTTGGATGACACCGCCGTGCTGGCGGGTGACCAGGCAGACGAGCTGCGCACCAAGATCCACGACAGCCTGCTCAAGGCCCGCGAAACCCTGCAACTGACCGAAGACTCGCTGCGTGAACGCGGCCAGGCGGCAGTCACCGCCACCGAAGATTACGTACAGGCCAACCCTTGGCAGTCCGTCGGCATCGCAGCCGGTGTGGGCTTTTTGATCGGTCTGCTGGCTACAAGGCGCTAACATCATGTCTATTGGCGAAACCGGCTCGTCATCGGGCACAAGCTCTACCTCCCGACGCCTGGGCGCAGCCGTTCTGGGCTTGCTCCACAGCCACGTCGAGCTGTTTGGCATCGAACTGCAGGAACAAAAGTCGCGCACCGTCAGCCTGCTGTTGTTTGCAGGCCTGGCACTGGTGTTTGCCCTGCTGTTGCTGGTTGGGCTGTCGGCGCTGGTGATGATTCTGGTGTGGGACACCTACCGGCTCACCGGCATCATCAGCCTCTGCGTGTTCTACATCCTGGCTGCCGGGTTCTGCGGGTTGCGCTTGAAAGCGGCGATTTTCGATGAATCCACGCCGTTCCACGCCACCCTCGAAGAATTGGCCAACGACCGGGAGCGCCTGCTGCCATGAACCTGACAGAAATTCCAAAAACCACCTCCCGCCGGGAAATGCGCAAAGCCTTGATCCGCCTGCGCATGGAAATGCATCGTCAGGAAATCCGCCATGAGTCCCAGCAACTGATGGCGCCCCTGCACAAGGTGCGCAGCATGGGCAGCAACTGGCAGGACAGCCTGGGCATCAAGCACGCGCCGCTGTGGGGCGTGGCGGCGGTGACGCTGATGGGCTTCTTCACCGGCAAAGGTGCCAAGGGCGGCGGTATCAGCAGCCTGACGCGCCTGGTGCGGCTGGGCGCCGGTTTGATCCCGCTGATCAAATTGGCCATGGCCGGGCGCAAAGGTTAAGCACTGCTGGCTGCATTCTTGCAAACAGAATCGGCCCGGCCCTCGCTATCGAGGGCCGGGCCTTTTTTTCGCCACCACCATTAAGGAGGCCCCGTGATCGACGGGCAACCGCTCGCCTGCTTCCAGCCCTTCATCGACACCGCCACCGGGCGCATTGCTGGCGTTGAAGCGCTCGGCCGCCTGCGTCAGGCCGATGGTCGCTTGCAGTCGGTGGGGCCGCTGTTTGCCGACCCGCGCACACCGGGCGTGTCATTGCGGCGTCTCGACCGGCAAATCCGCGATAACGCGTTGAGCCGTCTGCACGAGGCGCCCGGCGACTGGTTTCTCAGCCTGAACATCTCGCCTCGCTGGATCAACCGCCTGCGTCCCGGCCAGGCCTTGCCCAGCCTCAAGCAGGTGCACGCCCATGGCGTCGACCCACAGCGCATTGTGTTTGAGATCACCGAACTGGGCGGCGACATCCGGCGCCTGGCCGACGTTGTGGCACGGTATCGCGAAGCCGGAGCGCGTATTGCCATTGATGACTTCGGCGCCGGTTATTCCCAGCTCGACCGGGTGCTGGCGTTGCAGCCGGATATTCTCAAGCTGGACATGCGCCTGTTCCAGGAAGCCGCGCGCGGCGGGCCCAGCAGTGAAGTGGTACGGGCCCTGGCGCAAATGGCGGAAAAGACCGGGTGCTGGATCATTGCCGAGGGCGTGGAAACCGAGGCGCAATTGAGCTTCGCCCTGGAATGTGGCGCGCGCTATGTGCAGGGCTATCTGTTTGCCCAAGCTCAGCTTGACTGGTTCGCCACGGACGCATTCGTGTCGCGTTTTGCCCACCTGCGCACCGCGTATGTCCAGCAAAAACTCGTGGAACGCGGACGTGTCATGCAACTGCGCCTGCAACTGGTCGAGTTGATGAAAATCCTGCAAAACTGGGCCCAGGCCCGGGCGCCACTCAGCCAGCTGCCGCAATTGCCTGACTTCCCCTGGCTGCTGCGCTTCTACCAGTGCGACCGCCACGGTACCCAACTGACGCCCAACTTCGAATGGCGCCAGGACGCCTGGCAGGCCGACAGCCGCTACCTGGGACACAACTGGTCGTGGCGACCGTACTTCTATCACCTGCTCGCTGAAGGCTGGGAAGAACGCCGCCTGATTCTCTCCTCGACCTACCGAGATGCCACGACCAACCAATACTGCCTGACCGCAGGACAATTCTTCGATAACGGTCAGCGTTTGCTGTTAATCGATATCGACGCGGCCGGTCTGTAGATTTTCGCTTGCCCCGCCGAGGCGGAACCGGGAAGCTGGGCGGTGTCATTCACTGCACGGAGAGTACTCGCCTTGGATTGGCCCACCCTGCTAAATCGTGAACGCCTTGGAAAACCCCTGCACAGCCCGGAAGAACTGGGCCGCAGTCCGTTTCACAAAGATCACGACCGTATTATTTTCTCCGGCGCGTTCCGCCGCCTGGGCCGCAAGACTCAAGTGCACCCGGTGTCCAGCAACGACCATATTCACACCCGCCTGACCCATTCCCTGGAAGTCAGTTGTGTCGGTCGCTCCCTGGGCATGCGTGTGGGCGAAACCCTGCGCAGCGCCCTGCCCGACTGGTGCGACCCGAGTGACCTGGGCATGGTGGTGCAGTCCGCTTGCCTGGCCCATGACATTGGCAACCCGCCCTTCGGGCACTCCGGTGAAGATGCCATCCGCCACTGGTTCCAACAGGCTGCCGGGCGCGGCTGGCTGGATGACATGAGCAGCGCCGAGCGCAATGACTTCCTCAATTTCGAAGGCAACGCTCAGGGTTTTCGAGTGCTAACCCAGCTTGAATATCACCAGTTCGACGGTGGCACGCGGCTGACTTACGCCACCCTGGGCACCTATCTGAAGTATCCGTGGACTGCGCGGCACGCCGACTCTCTGGGCTACAAGAAGCACAAGTTCGGCTGCTATCAAAGCGAGCTGCCGATCCTTGAGCAGATCGCTAACAAACTCGGCTTGCCGCAACTTGAAGAGCAACGCTGGGCACGTCACCCGCTGGTCTACCTGATGGAGGCAGCAGACGACATCTGCTACGCCTTGATCGACCTCGAAGACGGCCTGGAAATGGAGTTGCTCGAATACGCCGAGGTGGAGTCTTTGCTCCTCGACCTGGTGGGCGATGACCTGCCCCAGACCTACCGGCAACTGGGCGCGCAGGATTCGCGCCGGCGCAAGCTGGCGATCCTGCGCGGCAAGGCCATCGAGCACCTTACCAACGCGGCGGCGCGGGCGTTTGTCGAGCAGCAGGACGCCTTGCTTGCCGGCACCCTACCCGGTGACCTGGTGGAGCATATGCACGGCCCGGCCAAACGTTGTGTACTGGACGCCAAGGACATGGCGCGCAAGAAAATCTTCCAGGACAAACGCAAGACGCTGCATGAGATCGGCGCCTACACCACCCTGGAGATCCTGCTGAATGCCTTCTGCGGCGCGGCGCTGGAGCAACATGGCGGACGCACGCCATCGTTCAAGAACCGGCGCATTCTCGACTTGCTGGGAAACAGCGCGCCAGATCCAGCGTGGTCATTGCACGCCTCGTTCCTGCGCATGATCGACTTTATCGCCGGTATGACCGACAGCTACGCCACCGAAATGGCGAGGGAGATGACCGGACGCTCCAGCCCGCAATAAAGAAGCCGGTCACGCCGCCTGTCTCCCGAACAGAATCTGCCTACGACGGGAACAGAGCGGCCTGATCGAATTCGCACAACCACTCAAAGAATAATCACGCACGCTTCTGGCGGACTTGGCGAGCAATTCCTACGCCCCCATCGATGCTTGACTGACCCGTGTGCCTTCCATGCCCATAAACCCCTTTCGAATCCTGCTGGTGGAGGATCACCCCTTCCAACTCCTGGCCACTCAGTGCCTGCTTAAAAGCTTCGGCTTTGATCAGCTGACTCTCGCGGAAAATGCTGAACAGGCGATCCGTTCGATGTCCCAGTCCCACGCGCCGTTCGACCTCATGCTGTGCGACCAGTGCCTGCCCGATTTACGCGGGTTGGAGCTGGTGGAAATTGCCAGTCGCCGCCACTTCATTGTCGGCGCCATTTTACTGAGCGGGCTGCCTCGCACGGAGCTGTCCAGGCTGACCGCCCAAGCGTTACTGCGCGGGCTGCCGCTGCTTGGGTACTTGTCGAAACCCTTGAATAACGAAGAACTGTGCAAGTTGATCGCTCCCATCGTCCGGCCATGAATGTAGGACTTTAAACATCAGATGCCCACTAAGAGTGACTAAATACTACTGTTAACGTCTTGCCCCCTTATGACGTCTGTCATTAAAAACCTGCTTACACTTGACGTCGCAAAGCCTTAGCGCATGGTAGGCCGTCACCTTTTTTGCTGTAGGACTTCTCCTGTTTTACACCTACTCGCCCCATGGCTCATGCTCCTCCCTCATCTTCTGAGCTAATGTGCCCGCTTTATTTGCACTTGCATGGAATGTGATTATGAACACAGTTTTTATCATTGATGACCATCCTGTTATCAGGCTGGCGATTCGAATGTTGCTGGAACATGAAGGTTATAAAGTCGTCGGCGAAACGGACAACGGTTGCGATGCAATTCAAATGGTTCGCGAATGCCTTCCAGACTTGATCATTCTGGATATCAGCATTCCGAAACTGGATGGGCTGGAAGTGCTGTGCCGATTCAATGCAATGAACACCCCCATGAAAACACTTATTCTGACGGCCCAGTGCCCGACGCTGTTTGCCACTCGCTGCATGCGCTCAGGCGCGGATGGCTACGTCTGCAAGGAAGGTGACCTGGGTGAATTGCTCAGTGCCATTCGCGCCGTATTGTCCGGCTACAACTACTTCCCCAGCCAGGCGTTGAATACGGGTGGGCCGGAATGTAACTCCGAAGAACTGGAACTGTTCAAAACCGTGAATGACCGAGAGTTAATGGTCTTGCAACTTTTTGCACAGGGTCGCACCAACAAGGAAATCGCCAAGGGTATGTTTCTAAGTAATAAAACCGTCAGCACCTACAAAAAGAGGCTCATGCAAAAACTTAAAGCCAAATCCTTGGTAGAACTTATCGAGATGGCAAAACGAAACGCGCTAGTGTGAGAAAGCGGATGCCCAGGCGTATAAAGGACTATTTGATTATATTGATTGCCGGCGTGTGTATCAGCACTGCCGTGCCCGCGAGCCCAGCAACTGGCCCGGAACACTTCACCTTACTGAGCCGCGCGAGTGCCGTTCAACTGGACATTCAACTGGATAAGGCTCAGCGCCAGTGGTTACAGAACAAACGCGAGTTGGTGTTGGGCACTGCCGCGCCCGATTACCCCCCCTTCGACCTGACTTCCAGCGGCCGCGATTACGAAGGCCTCACCGCCGACTATGCAGGGTTGCTGGCCAAGGCCATTGCCTTGCCGATAAAAGTCTTGCGTTATCCCTCCCGTGAAGCAGCGATTCACGCCCTCGAGGCCGGCGAAATCGATTTGCTGGGGTCCTCCAACGGCTTTGAGGCCGCCAACCCGAACCTCGCGCTGTCAGAGCCCTACGCCGTGGATCAACCGGTACTCGTCACCCGTGAAGGTGAAACACGCAGCCTCGGCGATGACTTGGCCGGGCTACGCGTGAGCCTTGTCTATCACTACCTGCCGCTTGATGAAGTGGAGAAGTTGTACCCGCACGCCATTATTCGCGCCTACCCGTCCTACCAGAACGCCTTGAATGCGGTTGCGTTTGACCAAGCTGATGTGTTCATCGGCGACACCATTTCCACCCATTACATGCTCAACAAGGGCTACCTGAAAAACATTCGCATGGCCAACTTCGGCAAACATGAGGCGTATGGATTCAGCTTTGCCCTGCGTCAGGATCAGCGCCTGCTCTTGAGTATTGTCGATGCGGTGCTGATGGCCGTGCCCAGCAATAAGCGCGACAGCATCGCCAAACGCTGGAGCGCCGGCAGCGACATCCTGCTGACCGACCAGAAACTGCAGCTGACCCAACGTGAAGAGCGCTGGTTGAGCGACCACCCGGTGGTCAAGGTGATCGTCAACGAGACGTTGGCACCCATGACGTTTTTTGATGTGGACGGCAACTTTCGCGGCATCACCGCCGACCTGCTTGAGTTGATTCGCCTGCGCACCGGGCTGCGTTTCGATATTCAGCGCGGCCGTGACGTCAATGCAATGATCGAAAAAATCGACAGCGGCAAAGTCGACATCATCGGGGCCATTGTTCCCAGCGTCGAAAGAGAGGCACAACTGAATTTCAGCCGCCCTTACCTTGAAAACTCCTACGTGCTGTTGACACGTAAAGAGCCCGGCGCCCCTTTGAACCTGGAGCAGATGACCGGCAAGCGTCTGGCGATTACTCAAGGCAACCCGCTGAGCAAGGTCTTGCGCGAGGATTTCCCGCACATTCAACTGGTGGAAACCAGCGATACCTTCAAAGCCTCGGAACTGCTGGCCCAGAGGCACGTCGACGGCGCGGTGAACTCGCTGGTCATCGCCAATTACTTGCTTTCATCGCAAATATTCCAGGACAAACTGCAGATCAGCAGCAGCGTGGGCACGATGCCCGCCACTTTCGCCCTGGCAACGTCTCGCCGTGCGACCGAGTTGAGCTCGATCCTCGACAAGGCGCTGCTCAGCATCGCACCGGACGAGCTGGGCATCATCAACAGCCGCTGGCGCGGCTATACCGCCGCGCCTGACAGTTACTGGCGCAACTACCACCAGTTGATCGCGCAAATCATTTTCGGCACCGGGATGTTATTGCTGATTTCCCTGACGTGGAACGCCTACATGCGCCGTCAGATCCAGCACCGGAAAATGGCTGAGCGCGCCCTCAACGATCAATTCGAGTTCATGCGTGCGCTGGTCAACGAGACGCCGCACCCGATCTACGTGCGCGATCGCAAGGGTTTGCTGCGGACCTGTAACGACAGCTATCTGCAAGTGTTCGACGTCAAGCGCGAAGACGTGATCGGTAAAAGTGTGATTCAGATGAACATGGCACTCGAAACCGAAGCGGCGCAGTACCATGCCGATTACCAACGGGTGGTGGCCGAAGGCAACCCGCTGATTCTTGATCGAACCCTGCATATCCACGGGAAAAAGCTGACGATCTACCACTGGATCCTGCCGTACCGTGATTCCGATGGTGAAGTTCAGGGCGTCATTGGCGGCTGGATCGACATCAGTGAGCGGCGCCAGCTGTTCGACGAGTTGCGCGCCGCCAAGGAGCGCGCCGACGAAGCCAATCGCGCGAAAAGTACCTTCCTTGCCACCATGAGCCATGAAATCCGCACGCCGATGAACGCAGTGATCGGCATGCTGGAATTGACCCTCAAGCGGGCCGACCAGGGCCACCTTGATCGCCCTGCCATCGAAGTGGCCTACAACTCCGCCAAGGATTTGCTGGAGTTGATCGGTGACATCCTGGACATCGCGCGCATCGAGTCCGGCCGCTTGAGCCTTGCGCCGGAACGCGTGAACCTGCGGGAAGTCATCGACTCGGTCGCGCGCGTGTTCGACGGTCTGGCGCGCCAGAAAACCTTGAGCCTGCTGCTCGAATTCAAGCCTGAACTGGACGCTATCGATGTATTGATCGACCCGCTGCGCTTCAAGCAGGTGCTGTCCAACCTGGTCAGTAACGCCATCAAGTTCACCGAACGCGGGCAGGTCAAAATCCGCGTGGACGTGCAAGCCACAGACCTGCCGCAACAAGTCGAGATGAAACTGGTGGTGGAGGATACGGGTATCGGCATCAGTCGGGATGACCAACTGCGCCTGTTCGAACCCTTTGCTCAAGCCGACAACTCGGGGCATCTTGCTCGCAGCGGCGCAGGCCTGGGGCTTGTCATCTGCCGCAGCCTGTGCTCAATGATGGGCGGGCAATTGAGCCTGAGCAGCGTGCCGATGGTCGGCACCCAGGTGCACATCAGCTTGAAAATGACCCGGCTGCCACCGGTTCAGCCCGTGCACGAACTCAAGCCTGCGCCGCCCGCACCGGCACCGGTACTCAACGTGCTGGTGGTGGACGACCACCCGGCAAATCGGTTGTTGATGTGCCAGCAACTAGGGTACCTGGGGCACCAGTTCACGGCGGCCCAGCATGGCGCTGCAGGGTTCCATGCCTGGCGCCAGGAGCGCTTCGATCTGGTCATTGCCGACTGCAACATGCCCATCATGAATGGCTACGAGTTAAGCCGCTCGATCCGCGAATATGAGCAGCGAGAACAACTGCCCCCCTGCGTGATATTGGGGTTTACCGCCAATGCCCAGCCGGAAGAGAAGATACGGTGCGCCGAAGCGGGGATGAACGACTGCCTGTTCAAACCCATCAGCCTGACGGCATTGGAACGCCAACTGGCGCAGATCGGGCCACCGTCTTCTGGTACGCAACTCGACCTGAGTAGCCTGGATGCGCTCACGGGCGGCGACCCCCAACTGAGTCGCCGTCTGCTGGAAGAACTGCTGAGCAGCAGCTGCCATGACCGCCAGGAACTGATTGCGTTGCTGGCACGCCAGGCGACGCCCCAAGACATCATTGACCAGGCACACAAGATCAAGGGCGCCGCACGCATCGTGCAAGCGGCAGCGTTGGCCGGCCAATGCGAGGCACTGGAACAGGCGTGCGCCCGAGGTGATGATCAGCCGATGATCGAAACCGGCATCAAGACCCTGGAAAAATGCATGCTGGAATTGGAGAGGATGCTGCAAATGCGCCTGAACGGCCTGGACACCGCGCTGTAGGCAGGAGCGAATACTTTCATTCGCCCCTGCAACAGTCGATCAGCAATCGGTCAAGCGCAGGAAAATCGCCGCCAGTTGCTCGATACCCGTCTGGTCTTGCGCGGTAAAGCGGGCCAGCGATGGGCTGTCCAGATCCAGCACGCCGATCAGTTGGCCATCCTTGACCAGCGGCACGACCAGTTCGCTGTTCGAGGCGCTGTCACAGGCGATGTGCCCGGGAAATGCGTGCACATCTTCAACCCGCTGGGTCTGCCGCGTTGCCGCCGCTGCGCCGCACACGCCACGGCCGAACGGAATGCGCACACAGGCGATCTGGCCCTGAAACGGGCCCAGCACCAGTTCTTCATCACGATTGAGGTAGAAGCCAGCCCAGTTAAGGTCGTCCAGCTGATTGAACAAAAACGCGGAGAATTGCGCGCTGTTGGCGATGAAGTCACGCTCATCAGCCAGCAGCGACTCCAACTGCGCACACAACAGGGCATAGCCATCCAGACCGGTGCCGGCCTGTTGTAAATCGATCATGCTTGACGCTCCAGCAATTTGAGACCCACCCAGTAACGGGCGAATTGATACGCGCAACGACCATTGCGATTGCCGCGCCCGGTGGACCAGCGGACGGCCAGGATGTCGAGCTGTTCATCGCGCTGCCACTGCAAACCCGCCTTGCTCGCCAGCTCGCCGATCCAGTGTTCCACCACGTCCAGGAAATGTTCCTGAGTGAACGGGTAGAACGACAGCCACAGGCCAAAGCGGTCCGACAGCGCAATTTTGTCCTCTACCGCTTCGCTCGGGTGCAGCTCGCCGTCCACACGTTTCCAGTTGTCGTTGTCGCTCTGGTTTTCCGGCACCAGGTGACGACGGTTGGAAGTGGCGTACAGCAGCACGTTTTCCGGCGCTTGTTCGAGCGAGCCATCCAGCACGCTCTTGAGCACGCGGTAGTCGCCCTCGCCCGCCTCGAACGACAGGTCATCACAAAACAGGATAAAGCGCTGCGGCAGCTTGAGCAGTTGCTCGACCACTCGCGGCAGGTCCGCCAGGTGATCGCGCTCGATCTCGATCAGGCGCAAACCGGCGTTGGCATGCTGGGCGAGCAAGGCGCGCACCATGGAGGATTTGCCGGTGCCGCGCGACCCCCACAGCAGCGCGTGGTTGGCGGGCAGGCCGTCAAGAAACTGTTGGGTGTTGCGGGCGAGTGTTTCAAGCTGTTTGTCCACGCCGATCAGGTCGGACAGACGCATGTCCAGGCTCACTTCCAGCGGCAGCAAAAAACCGCTGCGGCCTTCACGCTGCCAGCGAGCGGCCAGGCACTGGTTCCAGTCGATGGCCTGGCGCGGCGCAGGCAGCAAGGGTTCCAGGCGGGCGAGTACGGCGTCGGCGCGCTCAAGAAAGGCATTCAATCGAGAATCCACGATTATTCCTCTGGCAAGTTCTTGCAAAAGATGGCGTATTGGCAACCCTGCGGCAGACCGCACGAGGCTGCGTAAAAAATCGATTCATGCCGGGCAAGCCAGAGCCTGTGGATGTTCAGCTATGCTTGCCGGGCGAAGGGAAACGTGAAGTGGTTCAACACCCGATGGATATCAAGTTCGCCCACCGCTTGTCTTATAAACAAGCCAGATTGACTGTGCTGGTCGGTTTCGTGTTGGGAACCTTGCTCAGCCTGATCCAAATCGGCATTGATTATGCCAGTGAAGACGCATCCATCAACCGTGAAATCCGCTCGCTGATCGAAATCAGCCATAACCCTGCCTCGCGTATCGCTTACAACATCGATGCCGAACTCGCTCAGGAACTGACGTTGGGCCTGCTGCACTCCCCGGCAATTACCCGCGCGCAACTGGTCGACAACAATGGCGTGGTGCTGGCCGACGTCAATCGTCCGCGCAAGGAAAGCACCTACCGGCCCATCAGCGACTTTCTGTTTGGCGCCAACCGCGAGTTTGAAGACCATCTGTTTCTCAGCCACATGCCCAATGATGCCTTGGGTGTGCTGCGTCTCGACGTCGATACCTATGCCTTTGGCAGCCGTTTCCTGCACCGCGCCGAAATCACCCTGCTCAACGGTTTTACCCGCAGCTTGCTGCTGACCGGGATCCTGCTGGGCCTGTTCTACGTCATGCTGACCCAACCACTGGTGCGCATCATCCGCGCGCTGAGCACCAGCAAGCAGGCCCATCTGGACTGCCCGCCCGGGCATGAAAATGATGAAATCGGTGTGCTGGTGAGCGTCGCCAACCAGCAGTTCGAAAACATGGAGACCGAAATCCAACAGCGCCGCCACGCCGAAGACCGCCTCACCGAGTACCTGGGGCAACTGGAAGATATAGTCTCCGCGCGCACCCTTGAGCTCAAGGCCAGCAACAAACGCTTGATTCAGTCCAACGATGAGCTGGAAGCGGCCAAGATGACCGCGGTGGGCATGGCCCAGGCACGGGCGGCGTTTCTGGCCAACATGAGCCATGAAATCCGTACCCCGCTCAATGGCCTGCTGGGCATGATCGCGCTGTCGCTGGACAGCCCGCTGAATGCCGAGCAACGCCAGCAGCTGTCGATTGCCCATGACTCAGGCAAAGTGCTGGTGGAATTGCTCAACGATATCCTCGACCTGTCCAAATTCGACGCCGGCCAGCTGGAGCTGGAGAAAATCCCGTTCGACCTTGGCTCATTGGTGGAAGACACCGCCAACCTGTTGTCGCAGAACGCCGCGCCGAATGTTGAATTGACGTGCTTGATCGACCCGCTGTTTCCCGCCCAGGTGATCGGCGACCCTACCCGCGTCAGGCAAATCGTCAGCAACCTGCTGTCCAATGCGTTGAAGTTCACCCGTTTCGGCCGCGTCGACGTGCGTTTGAGCTCACATGAGGGCCGGGTAAACATTGAAGTGTGCGACACCGGAATCGGCATTGCCCAGGACGCCCAGGTCAAGATCTTCCAACCTTTCACCCAGGCCGGCGCGGGTATCACTCGCCAGTTTGGCGGCACGGGCCTGGGCCTGGCGCTGACGCATAACCTGTGCGAAGCGATGAAGGGCCGCCTGAGCATCAGCTCGGAAGTGGGCTTTGGCAGCCAATTCTGCGCGGACCTGCCATTGCCCACGCATTTGCCGGCGGTTCGGCAAGCACCACTGACAGGGAACGTTATCGCCATCACCAGCGCCGACAGCGGCCTGACAGAGCTGCTGAGCAGCTTGTTGCCCCATTGGGGCCTGACGCCTCAATGCTATGCCCGCGACGCAGACGTGAGCGGGCAAACGCCTGACCTGCTGATCACCGACTGCCCGGAGTGCCTGTTCCGCCTGCGCCCCACGATCAGCGCGCCGATTCTGCTGGTGACCGCCTATGGCAACTTTATGCCCAGCGAGGAAGTCGCCGCCCTCGGGCCCTTGCAGCAACAGGCCCGCCCCCTGAGCCGCAATGCGCTGTATCAGATATTGCAACGCAACCTGCGCAGCGATGAAGAGCTGGTCCTCGACACCCTCCAGATGGACGCTGCGCCCCTCATGCACCGTGCGCGCATCCTGTTGGTGGAGGACAATCCCGTGAACCAACTGGTGGCCAAGGGCATGCTCAGCAAGCTTGGTTGCGAAGTGATTGTGGCCGCCCATGGTGGCGAAGCGCTGAAGCTCCTTGAAGAGCAACGCTTCGACATGGTGTTGATGGACTGCAATATGCCGGTGATGGATGGCTACGAGGCCAGCCGGCAGATCCGTCGCAGCGGGCGCTGGCCGGACCTGCCCATCGTCGCCTTGACCGCCAACGCGCTGTCGGAAGAACGCGAGCGTTGCCGGGCGGCCGGGATGGATGATTATCTGGCCAAACCCTTTCGCCGCGAAGAACTTAAAGCCCTGCTGGACCTGTGGGTGTCGAAGACGACAAGCCTTTGATCTGCGCCAGCAACTGGTCCAGGCCATCACGCAAGGCATCGGCCTGATTGAGGTCGACGCCGCTGTCACAGAGCAGCCGGGTTTTCAAGCGGTGCGCTGCATCCTGAAGCTGTGCGCCTGCCTCGCTCAACCCCAGGTGCACTTCTCGTTCATCGCGCGCACTGCGCTGGCGCCGAACCCAGCCCAGTTGCTCAAGGCGTTTGAGTAACGGCGTGAGGGTGCCCGAATCGAGCATCAACCGCTCACCCAGGGCCTTGACCGTAGGTTGCGCCGGCGTAGCCACGTGCCACTCCCACAACACGAGCATCGCCAGGTATTGCGGATAGGTCAGGCCCAATTGATCGAGCATTGGCTTATAAGCGCGCGTGACCGCCCGCGAAGCGGCGTAAAGTTTAAAGCACAGCTGGTCGTCCAGGGCGAGAGAAACGGTGGGTGCGTCGGTCATTTGAGCAGGGCTTCGATCTCTTGGGTCAGGTCCTGAGGTTTGGTGGTCGGGGCGAAACGCTTGACCATCTGGCCATCGCGGCCGATCAGGAACTTGGTGAAATTCCACTTGATGCCCTTGGAACCCAGCAGGCCCGGAGCCTGTTTTTTTAGCTGCACGAACAAAGGGTGCGCATTGCCGCCGTTGACGTCGATCTTCTTGAACAGCGGAAAACTCACGCCAAAGTTCAGCTCGCAGAACTCGGAAATCGCACCTTCGTTACCCGGTTCCTGCTTGCCGAACTGATTGCAAGGAAAGCCCAGCACCACCAGGCCCTGATCCTTGTATTGCTGCCAGAGCTGTTCCAGACCTTTGTATTGCGGGGTGAAGCCACACTTGCTGGCGGTGTTGACCACCAAAATGGCCTTGCCGGCGAAGTCGGCCAAGGTCTTTTGCTCGCCCGTGATGGTGGTGCACGGGATGCTCAGCAGTTGGTCGCTCATGGCAGTGTCTCGAATCTGGAAGAAGAAGGAAGAAACATAGCTTGCAATTCAATTGTGCGCAATTGAATTGATCGCAATGATGATTCGTAATCGCTTCAAATGTGGGAGCCGGGCTTGCCCGCGATGCAGGCACCGCGCGCTCTCAGTCGCACCGGTTTGCCCGCATCGCAGGCAAGCCAGCTCCCACACAAGCCACCTGCCCTAGCGCGGGACGAGGTCCAGGCACACCGAATTGATGCAGTAACGCAGGCCGGTCGGCGGCGGGCCGTCCGGGAACACGTGCCCCAGGTGCGCATCGCACTTGGCGCAGGTGACTTCGGTGCGGATCATGCCGTGGCTGACGTCACGGATCTCGATCATCGCGCTGTCGGCGATGGGCGCGTAGAAGCTCGGCCAGCCGCAGCCGGAATCGAACTTGGTGGCCGAATCGAACAGCGCTTCGTTGCAGCAAATGCAGTGGTACACGCCGTCAGTCTTGGTGGCGTTGTACTTGCCGGAAAACGGGCGCTCGGTGCCCTTGAGACGACACACGTTGTATTGCTCTGGGTCGAGCATCGCTTTCCATTCATCAATGGTTTTCTGCAGCTTTTCCATCGGTACACCTCGGCAACTGAAAAACCCTGATCTGTGTCTTTTCCATGGATCAGGCGGCACGTATGATTGCGCCTCTTCAAAACGCCAGTCTGGCACCCGCGCTACCGGCATTCAAACGTATTTATGGGTGCGGGCCCCGCAGGTTTCGCAGTACGGTAGTGTCCACACCGTCTGGATCGTTCATTTTCAGGATCACATCGCCATGCAGGTCAGCAAATCGAACAAGCTCGCCAACGTCTGCTACGACATTCGCGGCCCGGTGCTCAAGCACGCCAAACGCCTGGAAGAGGAAGGCCATCGCATCCTCAAGTTGAACATTGGCAACCCGGCGCCCTTTGGTTTCGAAGCACCGGATGAAATCCTGCAAGACGTGATCCGCAACCTGCCGACCGCCCAGGGTTACAGCGACTCCAAAGGCCTGTTCAGCGCGCGCAAAGCTGTGATGCAGTACTACCAGCAGAAGCAGGTTGAAGGTGTCGGCATCGAAGACATCTACTTGGGCAACGGCGTGTCCGAGCTGATCGTGATGTCCATGCAGGCCCTGCTCAACAATGGCGACGAAGTGCTGGTGCCGGCGCCCGACTACCCGCTGTGGACCGCCGCCGTAACCCTGGCCGGCGGCCACCCGGTACATTACCTGTGTGACGAAGGCGCCGACTGGTTCCCGGACCTGGCCGACATCAAGGCCAAGATCACCCCGAACACCAAGGCGCTGGTGATCATCAACCCGAACAACCCGACCGGCGCCGTGTACTCCAAAGAAGTGCTGCTGGGCATGCTTGAACTGGCACGCCAGCACAACCTGGTGGTGTTCTCCGACGAGATCTACGACAAGATCCTCTACGACGACGCCGTGCACGTGTGCACCGCCTCCCTGGCGCCGGACCTGCTGTGCCTGACCTTCAACGGCCTGTCCAAGTCCTACCGCGTGGCGGGCTTTCGTTCCGGCTGGATCGCCATCTCCGGGCCCAAGCACAATGCCCAGAGCTACATCGAAGGCATCGACATGCTGGCCAACATGCGCCTGTGTGCCAACGTGCCGAGCCAGCACGCGATCCAGACCGCCCTCGGCGGCTACCAGAGCATCAATGACCTGGTATTGCCTCAGGGCCGCCTGCTGGAACAACGCAACCGCACGTGGGAATTGCTCAACGCAATCCCGGGCGTCAGCTGCGTGAAGCCCATGGGCGCGCTGTACGCCTTCCCACGGATCGACCCGAAAGTCTGCCCGATCTTCAACGACGAGAAGTTCGTGCTCGACCTGCTGCTGTCGGAAAAACTGCTGGTGGTGCAAGGAACCGCGTTCAACTGGCCGTGGCCGGATCACTTCCGCGTAGTGACTTTGCCGCGTGTGGATGACCTGGACATGGCCATTGGTCGCATCGGCAACTTCCTCAAGTCCTATCGCCAGTAACGAATGGTGCGCTGTACGGCCGGTATTTGGTCGTACAGCGAGTATCTGGCAACACTTCTCCACCCTTTACCCCTTCTCCTCTGTCGCGGCGCACCAAGGATCGGTCAGCCCCCTATAATTACGGGACGGCAAGGCGAGAATCCGGTGAAGCCTGTCGGCTTTCCAACTCGGAAATTCCCTTCAAGGCTCTACATTCCGGCTGTAGGACACAGTTTGAAATAGTCGCTCGGTTGAATCACCCCAACGCGCACCTTATATACCCCGCAGTACGCGACATATTAAGCATGAGGAGAACTCTACAACCATGATGCGCATCCTGCTGTTCTTGGCCACTAACCTGGCGGTCGTGCTGATTGCCAGCATCACCCTGAGCCTGTTCGGCTTCAACGGGTTCATGGCGGCCAACGGGGTCGATCTGAACCTCAATCAGCTGCTGGTTTTCTGTGCGGTCTTTGGTTTTGCCGGCTCGCTGTTCTCGCTGTTCATCTCCAAGTGGATGGCGAAGATGAGCACCAGCACCCAGGTCATCACCCAGCCACGCACCCGGCATGAGCAATGGTTGCTGCAAACCGTGGAGCAACTGTCCCGCGAAGCCGGCATCAAGATGCCTGAGGTCGGGATCTTCCCCGCCTATGAAGCCAACGCCTTCGCCACCGGCTGGAACAAGAACGACGCACTCGTTGCGGTAAGCCAGGGCATGCTGGAACGCTTCTCCTACGATGAAGTGAAGGCCGTGCTGGCCCACGAGATCGGCCACGTGGCCAACGGTGACATGGTCACCCTGGCGCTGGTACAGGGCGTGGTGAACACCTTTGTGATGTTCTTCGCGCGGATCATCGGCAACTTTGTCGACAAGGTGATCTTCAAAAACGAAGGCGGCCGCGGTATCGCCTACTTCGTGGCAACCATCTTCGCCGAAGTGGTGCTGGGCTTCCTGGCCAGTGCGATCACCATGTGGTTCTCGCGCAAACGCGAATTCCGCGCAGACGAAGCCGGCGCCCGCCTGGCCGGTACCGGGGCGATGATCGCAGCGCTGCAACACCTGCGCTCCGAACAGGGCCTGCCGGTGCACATGCCGGACAGCCTGACCGCCTTCGGCATCAACGGCGGCATCAAACAGGGCATGGCTCGCCTGTTCATGAGCCATCCGCCGCTGGAAGAGCGCATTGACGCGTTGCGTCGGCGCGGCTGATAGCTCAGCAGCGAGACTGGAAGGGGCGATCTGATCGCCCCTTTTTTTGCGGGTGCTGGAATTGTCATCGCGGGCAAGCCCGGCTCCCACATTGGCCGATGCCGTTCATAGACTGTGTGAACCCACAAAGATCCCTGTGGGAGCCGGGCTTGCCCGCGATGGCGGTGGCAGGTTCAGCGCTTTACCAACCGATACACACGCTCTTCCAGCCGAGTCACGCCGTCCTGCACAAACTTCCAGCTCTCGCCCAGGATGTCTTGCTCTTGCAGCACATTCAGAGCCCAGCGAGCCCCGAATAGCACCTTCACTTCCTCGTCCGTTACCGCAAACGGCGGGCCTGCCTTTTGCGTCTGGTCATAGTCGAGGGTAATCAACAGCCCTGTGCAGCCAGAACCCAGTAAGGTATTGAGATGCTCCGCGTACTGCGCTCGCATCAAGGGCGGCAAGGCGATCAGCGCAGCGCGGTCGTAGAGTGCGCTGCAACCGGCCACAGCATCAGCGTCCAAGGCGAAAAAATCCCCGCACCACAGTTCGATCAAGTCAGCCTGAAACACCTTGAACGCGCCTTGCCGGCTGATCCGTGGCACGAGCCCTTGCTCACTGAAAAACGCCTCTACCGCCTGCTCCGACAGCTCCACGCCCATCACGCGATGCCCCAGGCTGGCCAACCACATCAGGTCCAGGCTCTTGCCACACAAGGGCACCAGCACCTTGGCGCCTTCAACAAAGCCTGACTGCGGCCAGTGCCGTTGCAGGTAAGGGTTAACCTCAGGCAAATGAAAGCCGATCTGATTGCGCGCCCAACGCTCCTGCCAAAACTTAGGCTCCATAAATCACCCTGAAAATTCGATCAAAATGGGCTAAAACTTATATTAGATTTAGATCAATGATCTGATTGAAGATGGGCCCATGTTAACGCTCAGGACCCTACTTATGCTCCCTAGCCTCTATATATCCCACGGTTCGCCCATGCTGGCCCTGCAACCCGGCGCCAGCGGCCCGGCGCTGCAGCGCTTGGCGGCCGAGCTGCCACGCCCCACAGCGATTGTGGTGGTCTCCGCGCATTGGGAAAGCCAGGAATTGCTGGTCAGCGGCAGCCCCGCCCCGGAAACCTGGCACGACTTCGGCGGCTTTCCTCGCGAGCTGTTTGCCGTGCAATACCCGGCGCCGGGCGACCCGCAGCTGGCTGGCAACATTGTCGAACTGCTGCATGCCGATGGCTTGAATGCACGTATTGATGATCGCCGACCCTTTGACCACGGCACCTGGGTGCCGCTGTCGCTGATGTACCCGGCCGCGGATATTCCGGTGGTTCAGGTTTCCCTGCCCAGCCGCATGGGCCCGGCCCTGCAGACCCGCGTAGGCCACGCATTGGCCAGCCTGCGTGAAAAAGGCGTGCTGCTGATTGGCTCCGGCAGCATCACCCATAACCTGGGTGAACTGAACTGGCACGCCGGGCCTGAGAGCATCGAGCCTTGGGCGCGGGACTTCAGGGATTGGGTGGTGGACAAACTTGCCGCCAATGATGAAACGGCGCTGCACGATTATCGTCGCCAGGCGCCCCATGCCGTGCGCAGCCATCCCAGCGATGAGCATTTGTTGCCGCTGTACTTTGCGCGTGGCGCTGGGGGCGAGTTCAGCGTGGCGCACCAAGGGTTCACCATGGGCGCTCTCGGGATGGACATCTACCGTTTTGGCTAACGTGTGGGAGCTGGCTTGCCTGCGATTACGGTGTAACAGTGACAAATATGCTGACTGAACTACCGCCATCGCAGGCAAGCCAGCTCCCACAGTTGAGCGACTGCTGATCCAAAGAATCAGGCAAAAAAAATCCCCGAACATGTCGGGGATTTTTTATGTGGGATCAATCAGCCCAAGGGCGGATCAATCTTCGCGGTAGCGACGCAGCTTGAGCTGCTTACCGGCAACGCGAGTGTCTTTCAGCTTGGCCAGCAGTTTTTCCAGGCCATCTTCCGGCAGTTCCACCAGGGAGAAGCTGTCACGTACCTGGATACGACCGATCGCTTCACGTGCCAGGCCACCCTCGTTGAGGATAGCGCCCAGCAGGTTCTTGGCTGCAATACCGTCACGCGCGCCCAGCGCGGTACGGCAACGAGCACGGCCTTCAGCCAATGGAACCGGAGCGCGACGCTCACGATCACCACGGTCTGGACGGTCGCCAGTACGCTCTGGACGATCACCGCGTGGCGCGTTGTTCGGAACCAGTGGGCGTTCTTTCTCGATGGCTGCCAGGGTCAGGGCTTGACCGTTGGTCGCTTTGCGCAGCAGGGCCGCAGCCAAGGCACGCGGGGTGCAACCGATATCGGCGGTCAGGCGGTCCAGCAGGTCGCCGTGGGTCGATTCAGCGTCAGCCACCAGCGGCGACAGGCTGTTGGTCAGTTTCTTGATGCGGGCATCCAGAACAGCCTGAGCATCCGGCAGGCGGACTTCGGCAACTTTCTGACCGGTTACACGCTCGATCACTTGCAGCATGCGGCGCTCACGTGGAGTCACCAGCAGCAGTGCACGACCTTCGCGACCGGCACGGCCGGTACGGCCGATACGGTGAACGTAGGACTCTGGATCGTAAGGCATGTCAACGTTGAACACGTGAGTGATACGTGGAACGTCGAGGCCACGAGCGGCTACGTCGGTCGCTACAACGATGTCCAGACGGCCATCCTTGAGGGAGTCGATCACGCGCTCACGCTGGTTCTGGGCGATGTCACCGTTCAGCGCAGCAGCTTTGTAGCCTTTGGCTTCCAGGGCACTGGCCAGGTCCAGGGTCGCTTGCTTGGTGCGCACGAACATGATCAGGGCGTCGAAGTCTTCGACTTCCAGCAGGCTCAATACAGCCGAGGTCTTCTGGTCAGCGTGAACCAACAGGTGAGCCTGTTCGATCGCGGTAACGGTCTGAGTCTTGGTCTGGATCTTCACGTGTTGCGGATCGCGCAGGTGGCGTTCGGCAATGGCACGGATCGACTGTGGCAGAGTGGCCGAGAACAGCACGGTCTGACGGGTTGGTGGCAAAGCCTTGAAGATGACTTCCAGGTCATCCATGAAGCCCAGCTTCAACATTTCGTCAGCTTCGTCGAGAACCAGGTGGTTCACGGTCGACAGCACTTTTTCGTCGCGACGCAGGTGGTCGCACAGACGGCCCGGGGTGGCGACAACGATCTGTGCGCCGTTACGGATTGCTTTCAGTTGTGGGCCCATAGGCGCGCCGCCGTAAACGGCCACAACGGTTACGCCCGGCATTTGCTTGGCGTAGGTTTCAAAAGCGGTTGCTACTTGCAGCGCCAACTCTCGGGTTGGCGCCAGGATCAGGGCTTGCGGCTCGCGCTTGGCAGGATCGATGCAGTGCAGGATTGGCAGAGCGAACGCGGCGGTTTTACCGGTACCGGTTTGCGCCTGGCCAATCATGTCTTGGCCGGCCATGATGATCGGGATCGATTGCTGCTGAATAGCCGAAGGTTCTTCGTAGCCAGTCGCGATGACGGCAGCAAGAATGTTCGGGTTAAGATTAAAAGCGGCGAAGCCGCCGGTTTCCTGGGTCATGGGTCTGCCTCTAAGTGCATCCGCAAAGACCCATGCTCCAAAGCTGCGCATGCCGTGTTGAGACTCAAGAGTCGCCCTGGCTGCTTTGTCGGCGGGGATTTGCGAAAACGAATGAATGAAAAAGATTCGTCAAGGGAGAGTCCGCTGTGCGGACGTGCAGCCGAAGCTGACTTCGGGGAATTGCGCTACCTAAACGCGGCCCGGTTAAAGGCCGGCGCGCACTATACCGGAAATACCTGAAAAAGGGAGCTTTTTTTATCGGAAAACACTGATAAACCGCGCTGGATCACAGTCTTTGCAGATAACTCGCGCAGGGTCTATTTTTCAAAGGCCCGGCCATGTGGGTCATGAAGCTTAAACGGTTCACCTATCGATCAAGACCTTTGGTCTGAAACCCCAACCCGCGCCCGAGGGCACACTCGATGAATCAAGCCAGCAGCAGTCGCGTCAGTCGTGAATTACAGGGCCATGTCTTGCTGCTGGGCCTGGACCGGGTCGCCAAGCGCAACGCCTTTGATCTGGATTTGCTCAATGAGCTGAGCCTGGCCTATGGCGAATTTGATCGAAACGACGACGCGCGGGTTGCCGTGGTGTTTGCCCACGGTGACCACTTCACCGCCGGGCTGGACCTGGCCAATGTCAGCAGCGTGATGTCGGGAGGCTGGCAACCGCCGCTGGGCGGCTGCGATCCGTGGGGCGTGTTCGCCGGTCCCAGGGTCAGCAAACCGGTCATTGTGGCGGCCAAGGGTTACTGCCTGACCATCGGTATCGAATTGATGCTGGCGGCGGATATCAATATTTGTGCGAGCAACACGCGCTTTGCGCAGATGGAAGTGCAGCGCGGGATCTTTCCCTTTGGCGGCGCGACGTTGCGCTTTCACCAGATCGCCGGCTGGGGCAATGCCATGCGTTGGTTGCTCACGGGTGATGAGTTTGATGCTCATGAAGCCTTGCGCCTGGGTTTGGTTCAGGAAGTCATGGCCAGTGAGGATCTGCTGCCGCGCGCGATTGAACTGGCCAGCCGCATCGCGCGGCAGGCGCCGCTGGGGGTTCAGGCGACCTTGATGTCGGCGCGTCAGGCGCGCATGGAAGGTGAGGCCGTCGCGGCGGCGGGGTTGCAGGTGGTGGTGGAGAAATTGTTGAACAGTGAGGATGCCAAAGAAGGTGTGCGGGCGATGGTTGAGAAGCGGCCGGGGGTGTTCAAGGGGATTTGAGTGGGCTGTGCGGGCCTCATCGCGGGCAAGCCCGCTCCCACATTTGAAATGCATTTTCCTGTCGAATGCATTCCCCTGTGGGAGCGGGCTTGCCCGCGATGGCGTCAGAACAGGCAACTAAGTCGCCGGCCGGATGGCCTTGATCAACTCCTGCAACGAATACCCCAACCGCGGCGCCAAAGCCTCGGCGCGGGCCGACAGCGCATCAATATCCAGCACCTGATCCAGCTCCGAAGGCACCAACAGAATCACGTTGCCCTCCTTCACCGGCAATTCCCAGTAATGCCGGTGATACAAACCACGCAACAACGCCGCCCCCAAAGGTTTTCCATCGTCGGTCGCCCACTGGTTGATCACCAGCCAGCCACCCGGGTTGAGCTTCTTCTGGCAGTTCTCCAGAAACGTCCAGGCCAGGTGCCCGACGCCTGGGCCGACGTCCGTATAGAGATCGACGAAAATCAGATCGGCCGACTCGGCGGTGTCCAGCAATTGCAGGGCGTCGCCGATGCGAATGTACAAGCGCGGGTCGTCATCCAGCCCCAGATATTCGATGGCCAGGCGCGGCACATCGGGCCGCAGCTCGATGGCTTCGACGTCTTCCAGCGGCAGAAACTTGAGGCACGCCTGGGTCAGCGTGCCGGCACCCAGCCCGAGGAACAGCGCGCTTTCCGGCTGCTCATGGCACAACGCACCAATCAGCATGGCGCGGGTGTAGTCGTACTCCAGCCAGCTCGGGTCGGCGGTGAACACGCAGCTTTGCTCGATGGCGTCGCCAAATTCGAGAAAACGGTAATCGGCCACTTCGAGCACGCGGATCATGCCGAAGTCATCGTGGACCTCAGCCAGCAGGCGCTCGACACGCTCTTCGGTCATCACTACTCCTAAAGGGTTTGGCGCAGGGCAAAGGCGCGATTGTCGGCCAACCGGCGGCAACAGGTCACGCACTAATTGCTGATAACATTGGCGCCCGACCGTCAATCAACCTATCGAGTTCATGATGAGCCAACCCTGGAGCCCCGACAGCTGGCGCGCCCTGCCGATCCAGCAACAACCCCAGTACCCGGACGCTGCGCATTTGCTGCAGGTTGAGCAGAACCTGGCCAGCTACCCGCCGCTGGTGTTTGCCGGGGAAGCCCGCGAGTTGCGTCGTCAGTTTGCCGAAGTGACCCAGGGCCGCGCGTTCCTGCTGCAAGGCGGCGACTGCGCCGAGAGCTTTGCCGAGTTCTCCGCCGCAAAAATCCGCGACACCTTCAAGGTGCTGCTGCAGATGGCCATTGTGATGACCTTCGCCGCTGGCTGCCCAGTGGTCAAAGTCGGGCGCATGGCCGGCCAGTTCGCCAAGCCGCGCTCAGCCAACGATGAAACCATCGACGGCGTGACCCTGCCCGCCTACCGTGGCGACATCGTCAACGGCATCGGCTTCGACCTGAAAAGCCGCGTGCCGGACCCGGACCGTCTGTTGCAGTCCTACCACCAGTCCACCGCGACCCTTAACCTGCTGCGCGCCTTTGCCCAGGGCGGTTTTGCCGACCTGCATCAAGTGCACAAGTGGAACCTGGACTTCATCGCCAACTCCGCGCTGGCCGAAAAATACAGCCAACTGGCAGACCGCATCGACGAAACCCTGGCCTTCATGCGCGCGTGCGGCATGGACAGCTCGCCGCAACTGCGCGAGACCAGCTTCTTCACCGCCCACGAAGCACTGCTGCTGAACTATGAGCAAGCCTTCGTGCGCCGCGACAGCCTGACCAACGACTACTACGACTGCTCGGCCCACATGCTGTGGATCGGCGACCGTACCCGTCAGCTCGATGGTGCTCACGTCGAGTTCCTGCGCGGCGTGAACAACCCGATCGGGGTCAAAGTCGGCCCAAGCATGAACCCCGACGACCTGATCCGCCTGATCGACATTCTCAACCCGGACAACGACCCTGGCCGCCTCAACCTGATCGCGCGCATGGGCGCCGGCAAGGTCGGCGATCACCTGCCCGGCCTGATCCGCGCGGTGCAGCGCGAGGGCAAGCAGGTGTTGTGGAGTTCGGACCCGATGCACGGCAACACCATCAAGGCCAGCAGCGGCTACAAGACCCGCGACTTTGCGCAGATCCTGGGCGAAGTGAAGGAGTTCTTCCAGGTGCATCAGGCCGAAGGCAGCTACGCCGGCGGGATTCATATCGAGATGACCGGGCAGAACGTCACCGAATGCATCGGCGGCGCGCGGCCGATTACGGAAGATGGTTTGTCGGACCGTTACCACACCCATTGCGACCCGCGGATGAATGCCGATCAGTCGCTGGAGTTGGCGTTTTTGATTGCCGAGACCTTGAAACAGGTCAAACGCTGAGGGTTTAGTTGTCTGGGCTGACCCCATCGCGGGCAAGCCCGCTCCCACAGTTGACCGCATACTCCTGTGGGAGCGGGCTTGCCCGCGATGAGGCCCTAAAGACCACTATCCATGTGAGTCATTGCCACCCTTAACCGGTCAGCACTCGGCCGCTGGCAATTGAGCTGTACCTGCTCAAGCCCCAGCCAACTGGCCATCCGCACCAAGCTCAACGCCAACGCCTGCATCCCCTCCTCATCCAGCCCTGGCTCCTCTTCATACACCGCATGCACCGCCAACCGCCCATTCGCACGCTCGGCGCGTAAATCCACGCGCGCGGCAATCCGTTCATTGTGCAAAAACGGCAGCACGTAATAGCCGTACACCCGCTTGTCTTGCGGGGTGTAGATCTCCAGCCGATAACGAAAATCGAACAGCCGCTCGGTACGGCTGCGCTCCCAGATCAACGAATCAAACGGCGACAGCAACGCACTGGCTGGCACCTTGCGTGGCACTTTTGGATCGGGCAGGCAGAACGCCGGCGCTTTCCAGCCCTGCACCTGGCACGTCAGCAATTGGCCGCCCTCAACCAATTCGGCAAGGCGGTTTCGGCTGTCAGCAGGGTCGAGCCGGAAGTAATCGCGCAGGTCTTTTTCGGTAGCCACGCCCAACGCTGTCGCACTGTGCAACAGCAAACCACGCTGGGCCTCGGCTTCGCTCAATGAGGTCTGTTGAAGGATCTCGTCAGGAATGACTCGCTCCGGCAAATCATAAAGCCGCTCAAACCCACGCCGCCCCGCGACGGTGACCAAGCCAGCGGCAAACAGCCACTCCAACGCGTGCTTTTCATCACTCCAGTCCCACCAAGGCCCTGCGCGTTCTTCGCGGGTGGACAAACTCCCCGCGCCCAACGCCCCCTGCTGCTCGACGGTCTGCAATACGCGCTGAATCGTGGCCTGTTGCTCGCGGCCAAAGCGCGCCATCTGCGAATAAATTCCCTGGCCCCTCTTTGCCCTTTCCATGCGCCAGCGCATCAACGGGTACAACGCCAGAGGCAATAACGAGGCCTCGTGCCCCCAATATTCAAACAATGCACGCCGCCGGCCCTGACTCCAGGCCGCCTGTTCAAGAATCAAAGGGGAGTAATTACCGAGACGGGAAAACAACGGCAGGTAATGCGAGCGCACCACGGCATTGACCGAATCGATCTGCAACACGCCGAGGCGTTCAATCAACCGGTTGAGTTGCGCAGCCTTGACCAGCGCAGGCGGCTGACGCCCGGAAAACCCCTGGGCCGCCAGCGCCATGCGTCGTGCTTGTTTGACTGAAAAAGACAGGTCGGCGGGCATGAGTTTCTCCGTAAGGGCGCGCCGACCACCCTACCCCATCACGGGTCATTTTCGCAGCGGGTCTTGCCAGAAATGCTGGTGGCGTTCTTGCTCGACATCGCCTCGGTTGAGCCCGATATCCTTCAGCGCCTCATCACTCAAACTCGCCAGCAACTGGCGCTCATGATGCAGTGTCTGCCAACGGGCAATTGTGTGAAACAGCCCGGAAAACGGGCGTTTCGCCAACAACACAAAACCTTTCTGACCTTTCATCTTCTCGCCCTCCAGTGGGGATGACGCGAGTGTGTGCCCTGCCTTATGATCAATCCAACGAATGTTTCTTATGCAATACATCTCGGAGATTGATCAATTGTCTGGCTACCCGAGCATTGATACAGAAGTGCTGCGCACCTTCGTCGCCATCGCCGATCTGGGCGGTTTTACTCGTGCTGGTGAAGTGGTCAACCGCACCCAATCAGCGGTGAGCATGCAGATGAAGCGCCTGGAAGAAGACGTGCTGCAGCGCAAGCTGTTTGAACGTGACGGGCGCCAGGTTCGACTGACACCCGAGGGCCAGGTGCTGCTGGGGTATGCGCGGCGCATCCTGAAACTGCACAGTGAGGTCTTTAATACCCTGCGCGAGCCGCATATGGTCGGGCTGGTGCGCATCGGCACGCCGGATGATTACGTGATGCGGTTTTTGCCGGGGATTCTCAAGCGGTTTTCCAAAGCCTACCCGCTGATCCAGATCGAAATGCATTGCGAGTCGTCACGGGAGTTGATGCAGCGCCGAGACCTGGCGTTGACGGTGATCAGCCGTGAGCCGGGGGTTGAAGTCGGCGAATTGTTGCGCACCGAGCGCATGGTGTGGGTAGCGTCACCCTGTTTTTGTTTAGACGAGCACGATGTCCTGCCTCTGGCAGTTTCCGGCGTAGAAAGCTATTGCAGCCAGTGGACACGCGCGGCACTGGATGCAGCTGGGCGGGACTATCGCTTGGCGTATCACAGCTCCAACGTGGCGGCGATCCAGGCGGTCGTCAGTTCCGGCTTGGCGATTATGGCCAGCATGGAAAGCCTGGTGACCGAAGACTTGCGCGTACTCGGGAGCGCCGAAGGTTTTCCGCCACTGCCGTCGATGAACCTGCGCTTGTTGCGTAACCCGACAATGAAGTCGCCGATTACCGATTGCCTGGCCGAATACATCCTCGAAGGCTTCAGACTTTAAACGTCAACATCACCGCACAGATCGCCAGAAAGCCACAGAACAGGCCACGCAGAACACGCTCCGGCAATGCATGAGCGACTTTTACGCCCCAACTGATACTCAGCAGGCCGCCGACAGCCAGGGGCACGCCGATCATCCAGTCCACTTCGTGGTGCCAGGCGTAGGTGACCAGGGTCACACTGGTGCTGGGCAGCGCCAACGCCAGGGAAAGGCCTTGAGCAACCACTTGAGTGGTGCCGAACAGGCTGGTCAACACCGGCGTGGCAACCACTGCTCCGCCTACGCCAAACAGGCCGCCCATAGAGCCGGACGCCGCCCCCAGCACCCCAAGCCATGGCCAGGAATAGCGCATCTCGGCCGTCGGCGGTGCATTGCGAGTGAACATGCGCAGCAGGTTGTAGGCCGACAGCACCAGCAGAAACGCGATAAAGCCGACGCGCATCGCACCTGCGTCCAGGCCCACCGCCCAGATCGAGCCGAGCCAGGCAAAGCTGAACCCCATGACGCCGAGCGGCAACGCGTGGCGCAATTCGATGCGGTTGCGCTGGTGGTAACGCCACAGGGCCAACATCACATTGGGCACCACCATCACCAAGGCTGTGCCCTGGGCGAGTTGCTGGTCCAGGCCGCACAGTACGCCGAGCACGGGGATGGCGATCAGCCCGCCACCGATACCAAACAGGCCGCCCACAGTGCCCAAAGCCACGCCCATTATCAGGTACATCACTAAATCCAACACCGCGCGTCACTCCACAAAGCCCAGGCGTCACATGCTACGCAGTCGGCTCTGGCGCGGAAACGCACAGCAACGCACAATGGCTGTGCCAATCTCGCATAAGCGTCCGCTCATGAACCCAAATGCCCTGACCGATCAGCTCGGCCTGTTTCTGGATGTATTGGAGACCGGCAGTTTCTCCGCCGCCGCGCGGCGCCATCCGCTGACCCCTTCGGCGGTGGCCCGGCGTATCGACAGCCTGGAAAGCTCGGTGGGCAGCCGCCTATTTCAGCGCAGCACCCACGCGGTAGTGCCCACTCCGGCAGGTTTGGCGTTTGCCGAACGGGCGCGGCGGATCGTCAGCGAACTGCAATTGGCGCGCGCCGAGGCCGTATCCCTCAGCCATGCGCCGGAAGGCCTGATTCGCGTGGACGCGCCGGCGGCCTTTGGTCGGCGGCACCTGGCACCGGTCATTGCCGACTTTTTGAATGTGTACCCGGGGCTGGATGTGCACCTGCATTTGATCGACAGCTTCGTGGATATGCAGGGCGCGCACCTGGGCAAAGTCGATCTGGTGCTGCGCGCCGGGCATATCGTCGACACCCGCCTGATCGCCACACCCCTGGCGAGTATTGTGCGCATCGCCTGCGCCAGCCCGGCTTACTTGAAAAGCCGGGGCACGCCGACTCATCCCCGTGAACTGAGCGAACACGACGGCCTGGACTGGGACGGCATCGCGCCGATGTTCGCCTGGCGCTTCGAGCTGGACGGGCGCCGCGCCACCTATCGACCGCAACGCATCCGCATGAGCGCGAACAACGCCGAAGCCTTGCTCTCGGGCGCACTCGCCGGCTTGGGCATCGCGCATTTGCCCACGTGGCTGGCCAGTGAATACCTGGTACGTGGCGAGCTGATGCCGCTGTTCTGCGAAGACGGCTTGCCCAGCCCGGAAACCAGCGGCATCTACGCGCTGCGCCTGGAACAACAGGCCAATGCGCGCAGCCGCCTGCTGCTGGAGTACCTGAAATCACGTTTTAGCCCGATACCCCCATGGGATCTGGCGCTGCAAAGCGGTTTGGTCTGACTCGCCGACAGAATTATCTGGCGCATTAAAGGTTTGCCCGCTAGATTCCAGCCAAGACACGCTTTTTCGAGGTACTGCCATGAGCAAAAACCCTGACCCGTGCGAATCCCTGATGCTGGACAACCAGCTGTGCTTCGCCCTGCATTCCACCTCGCTGCTGATGACCAAGGTTTACAAGCCCCTGCTGCAAGCGCTCGGCCTGACCTACCCGCAATACCTGGCGATGATGGTGTTGTGGGAAGAGGATGGTTTGACCGTCGGAGAAATCAGCAGCCGATTGCTCACCGACCCCGGCTCGCTGACCCCACTGCTCAAACGCCTGGAAGTCGAGGGCCTGCTCAGCCGCACCCGCAGCCGTGAAGATGAACGCGTGGTGGTGGTGGAGCTTACCGCTGCTGGCCGCGCGCTGCAGGACAAGGCCATGGGTATTCCGCAGTGCATTCTCGGAGCCAGCGGCCTGGAACTGGAGCAGTTGCGCAAGCTGCAAGGCGACCTGATCGCGCTTCGCGCCAACTTGCAGTCCAACATCTGACGCAGTACCCCCGCGTACAGATATCTAACATGTGGGAGCTGGCTTGCCTGCGATAGCGTCACCTCGGTTTGAGTGGTCGACCGAGGTGTCTGCATCGCAGGCAAGCCAGCTCCCACATTGCTTTGTGGAAGGCCAGGAAATCCGCCAGCAAAATAATTTGTAAATTTATCTTGCGCGCTAAACATTAGCGCTATACATTCATCTCACCAACTACTTAGCGCGCAAATGTTTAGCGCTAACAACCCAAGAGGAAAACGCCATGCAAACTCTCTATACCGCAGTAGCCACCGCCACCGGCGGCCGTGATGGTCGTGCTGTTTCCAGCGACAACATCCTCGACGTCAAGCTCTCCACCCCCAAAGAACTCGGCGGCGCCGGTGGCCAGGCAACCAACCCGGAACAACTGTTCGCCGCCGGTTACTCGGCCTGCTTTATCGGCGCCCTGAAATTCGTCGCCAGCCAGACCAAACGCAAAATCCCGGATGACGCTTCGATCACAGCCCACGTGGGTATCGGTCAAATCCCCGGCGGTTTCGGTCTGGACATCGACCTGAACATCAGCCTGCCGGGCCTGGCCCAGGACGACGCGCAAAGCCTGGTCGACGCCGCTCACCAAGTCTGCCCATACTCGAACGCCACCCGTGGCAACGTTGATGTGCGCCTGCACGTGACCGTCTGATGCCCTCTGCCGCCCCTGGAGAACACAATGAACACAATTGGTAAAGCACTCACCGGCACCCTGCTCGCCCTGTCCATCAGCAACGCCTTCGCCGCTACCGGCGATGTCGAGCACACCACCCAGGCTTTTCTGGATGTGCTGAACGCCGGTACCGGCAAGCCGATGGAACAACTGACACCAAAAGACGCGCGTGCAGTTTTGACCGGCGCTCAGGCTGGCGTGAAGCTGACCCTGCCAGCGGCTGATGTCAGCCAGAAGACCATTGAGGTCGATGGCAAGCCACTGAACCTGACCATCGTGCGTCCGGCCGGGGTCAAGGGCACATTGCCAGTGTTCATGTTCTTCCACGGCGGCGGCTGGGTGCTCGGGGATTACCCGACACACGAACGTCTGGTACGGGATTTAGTGGTGGGTTCAGGCGCGGCGGCGGTGTTCGTCAACTACACGCCATCGCCGGAAGCGCGTTACCCGGTGGCGATCAACCAGGCCTACGGCGCCACCAAATGGGTGGCCGAGCATGGCCAAGAGATCAATGTCGATGGCAAGCGTCTGGCAGTAGCGGGCAACAGTGTCGGCGGCAACATGGCGGCGGTAGTAAGCCTGATGGCCAAGGACAAGGGCACGCCGGCGATCAAATTCCAGCTGCTGCTGTGGCCGGTGACTGACGCGAACTTCGACACAGGCTCCTACAACCAGTTTGCTGAGGGGCACTTCCTCACCAGAAACATGATGAAGTGGTTCTGGGACAACTACACCACCGACGCCAAGCAGCGCGCCGAGATCTACGCCTCGCCGCTGCGGGCTACAACCGATCAGTTGAAAGGCTTGCCACCTGCGCTGATTCAGACGGCCGGCTCCGACGTGCTGCGCGATGAAGGCGAGGCGTATGCCCGCAAACTGGACGCCGCCGGTGTACCGGTAACCGCAGTGCGCTACAACGGCATGATCCACGACTACGGTTTGCTCAACGTGGTCAGCCAGGTACCCGAGGTACGTTCGGCCCTGTTGCAGGCCTCGCAGGAACTGAAACAACACTTGAAGTAAAACGCAGCGCCCACAAAAAAGCCCGACGCATGGTCGGGCTTTTTCATTCGTACGGTTTGGCCAGAATTACTTCTTGGCGCGACCTTTGTACGAACCACCTTCGCGGGTGTCGATCTCGATCAGGTCGCCGATTTCGATGAAATCTGCAACAGCCAGTTCGGTACCGTTTTTCAGTTTGGCAGGCTTCATCACCTTGCCCGAAGTGTCACCGCGAGCGGAACCTTCGGTGTAGTCAACCTGACGCACGATGGTGGTCGGCAGTTCTACGGAAACCAGGCGCTCTTCGAAGAAAATAGCTTCGCAGACGTCTTCCATGCCTTCTTCAATGAACGGCAGAACGGCTTCGATATCTTCAGCGTTCAGCTCGTACATGGTGTAGTCAGAGGTGTCCATGAACGTGTAGGTGTCGCCGCTGATGAAGGACAGGGTCGCTTCTTTGCGGTCGAGGATTACGTCGTCCAGTTTGTCGTCGGCGCTGTAAACGATCTCGGTCTTGTAACCGGTCAGCAGGTTCTTCAGCTTGGTCTTCATGATTGCGCTGTTACGACCAGACTTGGTGAACTCAGCTTTCTGAACCAGCCAAGGGTCGTTTTCGAGACGGATCACTGTACCGGGTTTCAGTTCTTTACCAGTTTTCATTGCATATATCCGAAATTTGGATGGGATTTACAAAAATCAAGGTGGCGTATCATATCCAACTTTCATAAAACTGTACCAGCGCCGTCGCAAGATCGGCCTGCAAGCCTTGTTCCAGACACCACGATTGCGCGTGCTGACTGACCTCGGGCCAGTGTTCCAGCAGCATTTTCCACGGTTGGGCCATATCGCCATCCGTGTTCCAGGCCTGCCAAAGCGCGATCAGCGCCGCCTTGGCAGCCGGGGATAAGGCGGCGGTGTACAGGTCCAGAAACGCATCGAGCTTGTCCAGGTGGATGTCTTCATCCTGGCGGTAGATGTGCCACAACAGCGGGCGCCCGGCCCACTGGGCGCGCACGAACGAGTCTTCGCCACGTACGGCGTTGAAATCGCAGCACCACAGCAAACGGTCATATTGCTCCTGGCGCACGAACGCAATGACCTGCACGGTCAGCGCGTCACGTTGATGGACGTCCCCCGCGACCAACCCGTCCACACCCAGCCAGCGCTGTACATCGCCGAGAATGCGCCCTTCCGGCACCAACAGATGAGTGGCGTGCCCGTCCGTCGACAACACGTCCAACCAACTGCCGAGCCCGGCATTTTCGTAGGCGAACAGCGACATCAACCGCGCACCGGCTGCAGGAAACACCCCCAGGTTGTGCAGGAATTGCTGCTGCGCAGCGGCGTCCTGCTGAAATGCCTGACGCTGCTCCAGCAAACCGGTCTCACGTAATAAACCGCCGGTTCCCGCGCGAAACCCAGGAAAGAAGAAGTACTTCTGCACGCCCTTGAACTTCACCGATGGCAGTCGATGGCAACCTACAACCCACTCTTCAGCGCTGAGGTAATCCAGGTTCATCCACAACGGCGTGCGCGCACGTGCGGCCATGGCCTCCATATAGTCAGGCGGCAATTGACAGGCGAATGCGGCAATCACCACATCGGCGGATTCGGCCCCAGGCCATTCGGCGGGCCAATGGCGGACTTCGACGCCCTCTTGCCATTGCTGAATCAACTGCACATCAACCTCGGGGCACATGCGTTCGAACGCCCGCAGGTCATCGACCCACAAGCGCACGTCGCACCCGTGCTCCACCACCAGTTGCCGGGCCAGACGCCAGGTCACGCCGATGTCGCCGAAGTTGTCGACGACGCTGCAAAAAATATCCCAGCGGGCTTTC
This sequence comes from Pseudomonas fluorescens, assembly GCF_002022275.1. Classification (GTDB taxonomy): domain Bacteria; phylum Pseudomonadota; class Gammaproteobacteria; order Pseudomonadales; family Pseudomonadaceae; genus Aquipseudomonas; species Aquipseudomonas fluorescens_AJ. Next base: position 199,952 of record NZ_MSDF01000025.1, on the reverse strand, counting down.
ATTCCGGGCTCCAACGCTCAAAGGCTCGATTGTCCGCATAAATGCGCCGATGCAGAAGGCTTGATCGCGATTATTCTGCACAGCGGCTGTGCGACAATCGCCGCCACACCGCAAATGCCTGCCAGGAGGCCGCCATGTCTGACCGTCCGCTGTCACTGCTCAAATTGTGCTTCGCCATCGCGTTTGGCCTCTGGCTCGGGTTTATTGCCATTGTGCTGACCACCTGGCTGGCCTCGCGCTACCTGTTCCCGCAAAGTCTGGCACCAGTCGCGCAAGCCGTTCAGCAACTGGGAAAACCGGCCGTCGTTGCGCCGGAGCCGCCGAACCGAATGTTCGAGCAGTATCAGGAAAACCTGCAAAAACAGGCCCAGCAGCAATCCCTGGATCAGGCCCGCAACAATGCGCGCAACCTGTCCAACCCCAAATGCCAGTTCTGGCTGCAGCAGGACCAGAACGCACCCAACGAAAAGACCCGGGCGAATGTCCTGCAATTCTGTGATTGATGACCATGAATAAACACGCCGTTCACCTGCTCATCCTGGAAAAGCTCACCGTCGACCTCGACATCGCTCAGCGCGCTGCGCAGACCGCCTACGAAACCGCGACCCACGAAGAAAATATCGCGGAGAACAAATACGACACGCTGGGGCTGGAAGCGTCTTATCTCGCGGCCGGGCAAGCCAAGCGTGTCGAGGAAATCAAGCAATCGCTGGCGCTGTGTCAGAACATGCAACTGCGTGCTTACGATGATCAGCGCGGTATAGAAGTGGGTGCGTTACTGGGTCTGGAAGACGAAAACAGGCGCCAGCAATGGCTGTTCCTGGCGCCGGATGCGGCGGGCTTGAAGGTGGATGTGGTTGGGCAACCGGTGACCGTCATCACCCCGCGCTCGCCGCTGGGCAAAAGCCTGCTGGGCAAGTTTGAAGGTGATGAGGTGGAGATTCTGGTGGCAGGCGCCCGGCAACACTTCACGGTTACCGAGGCCAAATAAGCCACTCAGTGGACGGGCAGTTCCACGCCGTCAAACAGCTCTTCCAGTTCCTGCTTGTTGTGGCACTGGATCGCCTTGGCCATGACTTCACGGGTCAGGTGCGGCGCGAATTTCTCGATGAAATCACACATGAAGCCGCGCAGGAACGTGCCGCGACGGAAACCGATCTTGGTCACGCTGGATTCGAACAGCTCGCTGGCGTCGAGTACCACCAGGTCTTTGTCGAGGGCGGTGTCGACCGCCATCTTGGCGACGATGCCCACACCCAGGCCCAGGCGTACGTAAGTCTTGATGACGTCGGCGTCGGCGGCGGTGAACACCACTTTCGGCGTGAGGCCACGGTGGCTGAAGGCTTCGTCGAGCTTGGAACGGCCGGTGAAACCGAACACGTAGGTCACGATCGGGTATTCAGCCAGGGCTTCCAGGGTCAGCTTCGGCAACTTCGCCAGCGGGTGACCTTGAGGCACGACCACGCAACGGTTCCAGCGGTAGCACGGCATCATCACCAGGTCGCCGAACAGCTCCAGAGCTTCGGTGGCGATGGCGAAATCGACGGTGCCGTCAGCGGCCATCTCGGCGATCTGCATCGGCGAACCCTGGTGCATGTGCAACGCAACGTCAGGGTATTGCTTGATGAAATCGCGGATTACCGGCGGCAATGCGTAACGTGCCTGGGTGTGAGTGGTGGCGATCGACAGGGTGCCTTTCTTCTCGTTGGAGAATTCCTGGGCAATCTGCTTGATGCTTTCGACTTTGCGCAGAATCTCGCCGGCGGTGGTGATGATGCGCTCACCGGCTGGCGTGACGCGGGTCAGGTGCTTGCCGCTGCGTGCGAACACTTCAACGCCCAGCTCGTCTTCGAGCAGGCGGATCTGCTTGCTGATACCGGGTTGCGAGGTGTAGAGGCTTTGAGCAGTAGCGGAAACGTTGAGGTCGTGGTGCGCCACTTCCCAGATGTAGCGCAGTTGTTGAAGCTTCATATGTGTCCCTCAAAGCAGATAGACGCCACGGGTATCAGCGACGGTATATAACTATATTAAAGGTAGGACGGATAAATCTAGAACTTTTTATCGTTTTCTACAGGTCATATGTCGTCGCTGCGTCGCCGCTGCAAAGAGGGCACCAGATAAACCGGTACCGTAGACAGCTGCAACACCCGTGCAGCGGTGCGTCCGAGCGGTGTGGCCGCTGCGGTTGCATGGCTATGACTACCTACGATCAACAGGTCAACGGAAAGTTTACGCAGTTGGTCGAGAATCACCTCGCACGGGTCCCCCTGGATCACCCGCACCGAGCGAATCAACTGCAAGTCCTGCTCCCCTTCCCCCAACTCCTCGCGAAAACTGTCCAGCACGCGTTGCTCAATGGTCGCCATCACGGTGGTCAAGCCCTGGCTCTGCCACTCATTCAAGGCCTTCTCATCAAGGTAGCTCTGCAACACCGATTCGGCGAACAGCCCGATCGGCTCGACCACGTGAATCACATACAAATCCGCCTTGAACGTTCGGGCCAGTGCCAGCGCATGTTGCATCACATAAGGCGCATACAGACCAAGGTCTGTGGCGTACAGCATCGAACGGATCATAGAACCTCCTGGACGGCCAGGATGGCGGAGATTGAATCAGCTTAGCAGCGCCTTGCAGAGTTCGGATCAGCTCTCGCTCTGGATTTTCAACTCGTTACTGATGCCATGGGGCACATGCCCGGTGGCGACCACCGCGTTGGCTTTCTCACAATGCCCGGCCTGGTCATCGAAAAACACATCGGCGGCAAACGCTTCCAGGAACGCGGACTTCTCCAGGCCACCGAGAAACAGCGACTCGTCCAGGCGGATATCCCATTCGCGCAACGTGCGAATCACCCGTTCGTGAGACGGCGCCGAGCGTGCAGTGACCAGGGCGGTGCGGATCGGACAAGCCTCGTCGGCGAACTCACGCTGCAACAAATTCAGCGCCGCCAGGAACCCTTTGAAGGGTCCGCCATGCAAAGGCTCGCGCGCTGACTCGCGCTCGTTGGTCAGGAATGCCTCCAGGCCTCCGGCCTGATACACACGCTCCGACTCATCGGAAAACAACACGGCATCGCCATCAAACGCGATCCGCAATTCTTCACTCGAGGCGCGTCGCGCACCGCCTGACAGAATAGTCGCAGCGGCAAAGCCGGCATCCAGCGCGCTGCGTACATCTTCGGCATGGGTGGACAGAAACAGGTGGCAACCAAACGCCGCCAGATAAGGATAAGGACTGCGCCCGCCCACGAACGCGGCGCGGGAAATATCCAGGCCGTAATGCTGGATCGAATTGAACACGCGCAAGCCGGTGTCGGCACTGTTGCGCGACACCAGCACCACTTCCACCCGTGCACGGCCCAGGCTGGCATTGAGGCTCAACAGTTTTTTTACCAGCGGGAAAGCATCGCCGGGCTCAAGCGTCTCTTCTTCGTGCTCGATCTGGTATTTGCGATATGCCTCAACCCCTTCTGCCAGGTAGACCTTGTGGCTGTCGCTCAGGTCGAACAGCGCCCGCGAGGAAATCGCCAGCACCAGTTTGTCGCCCAATCCCTTCGCCATGGTGTTTCCCCCGAGTCAGCGTCCCGCTCAACGATTGTGCCGATCAATAAAACTCAAGGCCTGATACAGCGCCTGCATGCGTGGCAATTCGCAACCTGCCGCACTGGCCGCCGCCAGTGGCCGCGCGTAAATGGCCGCCAGTTCCAGCGGACGTTTGTGCACGTGGTCGTGGTACATGCTGGGCAGGTAGTCGTCCATGGTTTCGGTCATGGCGAACATCTGCTCGGCATAGCTTGCAGGAATTTCATGGCCACAGGCATGAGCCCCCTTCACCACTTCAGCCATCAGCGCCTGGATCAATTCGCGGCTCGATTCATCAGCCATCATCGCCGTGGTGCCGCTACCGAGCAACACGGAAAGGCCGTTGTACGGCACATTCCACACCAGCTTGTGCCAGCGTGCCTGATGCACATTGGCCATGGCCTGGGAGTCGATACCCGCCTTGTGAAACAACGCGGCGCCTTCTTCGACGATGGCTTGCTGACGGCTTTCATCATGGGCTGCGCTGCCACTGTGATAACCCAGATTGACCCGGCCCAGGGCCTGATGCTCGACGACGCCGGGCGCCGAGCGGTGCACGCCGATGTAGCACAGGCCACCGAGCAAATGCAGCGATGCCGGCAAGTGTTGGCGCAGGCTGTCTTCAACGTCGAGGCCGTTTTGCAGCAGCACTATTTTGGCGTCCGGCGCAGCGACCTGGGCGAGGGTCGGGGCGAGGTCCACATTGCCGGTGGACTTGGTGCCCACCAGCAGCCAATCGCACGCCGGCATGTCGGCGGCGCGTGCATAAGCCTGCACCGGGTGCAGGTGCAATCTGCCGTGCAACGTACTGTTAAGGTGCAGGCCATGCTCGCTGACCGCGGCGTATTCACTGCGCAACAGAAAGTGCACATCGAACCCGGCACGCGCCAGCATCAGGCCGTAGAACCCACCAATAGCGCCGGTGCCGATGATGCCAATGCGTGGCGACGGGGGTGTAACTGCGGTCATGGCAAATCCTCTGGTGTGCGGGTCAGTGCTTGATTCACGGCGTCAGTCAGGTCGGCCAGCGTAAGACGTGTCTGTAATTGCCCGAGGAATTGACCCTCGCACACCACGAACAATGCGGGCAAATGAAAGATCTCGTAGCGCTCGACCGCGCCGCCGTTGTGCCCGGCATCCACCCAGCACACGCGGTCCACCGGCAACGGCCAACCCGGCAGTTGCTGGCGTGCCCAACGGCAACTGGAACAGCCTGCGCCTGTAAACACCACGAGCGAAATACCTGGCAATCCCAGCAATTGCTGGTCAATATCCAGGTCGGTCAATTCCAGTTCCTTCACTATACTGCTGCCACCGCCGTCAACTGGACGGTGCTCGGAGTCCGTGTACATGGGTCGTTTTTTACCTCACCCTGATGATGTCGCTGTCGAGTTAATCCAACGTCCCGCTCCTGCCATTCCCCGCCAACGCCTGCACACTATCGGCCTGGGCGGCGTCGCCTGCAATTGCCCGCGCGCCTGGCGCCAGGGCACTGCGGTGGACTTGCGCATCCCCTCCCTGGGCGCCAGCGCCCGCTATCCGGGCTATGTAGCCTGGTGCCGCAAGGTGGAAACCGGCTACCGCATCGGCATCTCGTTTACCGATGAACACGCCTTGTTTGGCGCGCGAATGGGCGAGCAAGTGTGCCAGATCGAACGCTACTGCCGCTTGCACGAACACACGGAGCCTACGCCTGCGCAACTCGAAACGCTGGCCCGCGAATGGGTCTCGCGCCATGCCGGCGAGTTTGCCCACGAGACGTTTGTGCAGCCAGTGCTGGATTAAACCCGGCTTTGCCCATTGTCGCGGGCCCGTATTACGCGCTAAGGTTCCTCCCCCCTGCATTCAAATCATGCTGTGCTCCGCCGCACGGGGATGGCTGGCGGCCGGCACCCGTGACCCTGACGAGTAACACGATGGCTGATTTACCGATCAACGACCTAAACGTCGAATCCAACGAGACCCTGATCACGCCCGATCAGCTCAAACGCGAAATCCCCCTGAGCGACGCTGCCCTGCAGACCGTCACCAAGGGTCGCGAAGTCATCCGTGACATTCTCGACGGCACCGACCACCGCCTCTTCGTAGTGATCGGCCCTTGCTCGATCCACGACCTCAAGGCTGCCCACGAATACGCCGAACGCCTCAAGGTGCTGGCGGCAGAAGTGTCCGACACCTTGTACCTGGTGATGCGCGTCTATTTCGAGAAGCCGCGTACCACCGTCGGCTGGAAAGGCTTGATCAACGACCCGTACCTGGATGACTCGTTCAAGATCCAGGACGGCTTGCACATCGGTCGTCAGTTGCTGCTCGACCTGGCCGAAATGGGCCTGCCGACGGCCACCGAAGCCCTTGACCCGATCTCCCCGCAGTACTTGCAGGATTTGATCAGCTGGTCGGCGATTGGCGCGCGCACCACCGAATCCCAGACCCACCGTGAAATGGCGTCCGGCCTGTCTTCGGCCGTGGGTTTCAAGAACGGCACCGATGGCGGCCTGACGGTTGCAATCAACGCACTGCAATCGGTCTCGAGCCCGCACCGCTTCCTGGGTATCAACCAGGAAGGTGGCGTGTCCATCGTCACCACCAAGGGCAACGCCTACGGCCACGTGGTATTGCGCGGCGGCAATGGCAAGCCCAACTATGATTCGGTCAGCGTCGCACTGTGCGAACAGGCGCTGAACAAGGCCAAAATCAAACCGAACATCATGGTCGACTGCAGCCACGCCAACTCCAACAAGGACCCGGCCCTGCAGCCGCTGGTGATGGAAAACGTCGCCAACCAGATCCTCGAAGGCAACCAGTCGATCATCGGTCTGATGGTCGAGAGCCACCTGAACTGGGGCTGCCAGGCGATTCCAAAGGATCTGGCCGACCTGCAATACGGCGTGTCGATCACCGATGCCTGCATCGACTGGTCTGCCACCGAGACCACCTTGCGCAGCATGCACGCCAAGCTCAAGGACGTATTGCCGAAACGCAAACGCACCTGAAATCGTACGCACACAAAAACGCCGGGCTTAGCCCGGCGTTTTTCATTGTGCTGCAGAAGGTTTACAGCTTCGCGGCATGCCGCTGGTGACGCTCCATGTAGCGCTCTACGTAGGAGCACGACGGGATCACGGTATAGCCGGACTCTTCGGCGAACTTCAAGGCTTCTTCGGTCAACGCGGCAGCAATGCCACGGCCCCGCAGTGCGTTGGGCACGAAGGTCCGATAGATATCCAGGGTCTGCTTCCCGAGGTCCATGTAGGTCAGGTAGGCACGATGACCGTCCACATTGGTCTCGAACTGATGACCTGCCTGGTCATGGTGGATGGACAACGCCTCGCTCATCACTACTCCTCGCGGGTCTTGAAATTCGACCCCTACCTTACCGATGTTTTTCCGGCGAAGGAACATCTACGCCACCCCGTGCCGGTTTCGACAACGAGAAAACCTATAGCGCTCACAACCAGCACGTAGGGAATAGTAAGCACCAATGCTGCAATAGCTCAAGGCGCACTCGTCATCCCCTGCCGCTGGCGGTTACAGAAAGGGCTTCGATCTACCTGCGATCGATAGCCTGAACATTGCCGGCAGTTGAAGCTTGAGACGAACTGCCGCTGTTAAAGTCACCTCTACATGCGCAAAAGATGCCAGGCGTGGTAAAGGCGAGCGTTACGAAAGTGTCATCGACGATATATAAGATTTCACTCGATCACCTGGCCTAACACATGCGGGCCGGACCTTTCAGCTTGGATCCAGTTCCCGCAAAAAAGAAAATATTTGAACAGTTTTTATACAAACCTCCAAAAGATTAGCCAAAATAGATTCCGTGCAAGAATTTTTTTTGCTTCTTGCGCTACGTCAGTTTACTTACTACAAGTAATGAGTAGTATGTACGCCGGCTATCAGCTCACTCTGAGAAAGTAGCCATTTAATAGAAAGTCCTTGAAGGGGAACACGATGAACAACGTTCTGAAATTCTCTGCTCTGGCTCTGGCCGCAGTTCTGGCTACCGGTTGCAGCAGCGTCTCCAAAGAAACCGAAGCTCGTCTGACTGCAACTGAAGACGCAGCAGCTCGCTCCCAGGCTCGTGCAGACGAAGCCTACCGTAAAGCTGATGAAGCGCTGGCTGCTGCTCAAAAAGCACAACAGACTGCTGACGAAGCTAACGAGCGCGCTCTGCGCATGCTTGAAAAAGCAAGCCGCAAGTAATAATCCCTCGGGGTTGTTATCAAGCCGATCCATTCTTGGGTCGGCTTTTTTATTGCCCGCGATTCGGCCCTGAATCCGGGGCAATAAAAAGCCCGCCGGAGCGGGCTTCTGATCATGCAGGCTTACTGCTGCAGATCGACCGGTGTGCTCGACGCCACGGGTGCATTGCCGCCCGGTACGCCAATTTCGGTAGGCAGACCATCTTCAGCCGCCACTACGTCACGCACCTGGTCCCAATTCACCCGCAGGTTATTCGCCAGGTCTTCACGCTTGAGCAAGGCGTTGATCACTGCGGTGTGTTTGTCGACCACGGACGGCGTGCCGTCGTCATTGAGCGGCGTATGCGCTTCAAGGTAGACCTTGCCACCGCTGGTGCCGAATTTGTAGGCATCACTGATGATGCGCACCGACGTCCCCACCGGCACCATGTCGGCCATTTCCAGCACATTGTTGTTGAACATGCGGAAGCAGCCGTGGCTTGTACGCGTGCCGATACCAAATTTCATGTTGGAGCCGTGGATCAGGTAGCCCGGCGTGCCCAAGGTGAACTTGAACGGCCCCAGCGGATTATCCGGCCCGGCCGGCACCACGTTGGGCAGCGGGTCGCCATTGGCAGCGTGTTCAGCCTTGATAGAAGCCGGTGGCGTCCAGGTCGGGTTGGGAATCTTGCCGGTAATGGTGGTATGTGCAACCGGCGAACCCCAGCCTTCACGACCAATGCCCAGCGGGAAGGTGTAGACGACGTTCTGACCTTTCGGATAGTAGTAGAGCCGGTACTCCGCCAGGTTGATCACGATGCCTTCGCGTGGGCCGGGCGGCAGGATGAAGCGCGTGGGCAGCACAATGTCGGTGCCGGCGCCCGGCAACCAGGCGTCGACGCCTGGGTTGGCCGCGACCATTTCCGAATAACCCAGGTCGTAGGTGGTGCCCAGGTCAGCAAAGGTATCTTCGTACTTGGCCTTGATCACCTGGACCTGACCGACAATGTCCTCACCTGGCGGCGGCAAGGGCAACTGCAAGGCTGCTGCCGAACCGGCCGCACAAAGAGCAGCGAGAGACAGGCAGCAGGTGACGACGGAAAGGCGCGACAACATCCGGAAAATCCTTCGCAGAACGACGGGTAGGAAAAAACTGATTGTATACGTGAAGCGCGCCTCAAGCATCAAGCGCCCCGCGTTTACAGCTCGAAGCGCAGCTCCGGCCAGATCGGCGGTGTGCCGCGCTTTTGCGATTCGAGAATCGCCCGACACAACGGGCACAGACGCTGGTCCTGGAAGATCGAGCGATCCACCGACGACCAGCGTGGCTGTGCCGGCAACAAAGTGCCACAGAGTGTGCGATCGATCGAACCGCCCAATTCCAGTTGACGCGGCACCAGATGCACCCTGACTTCCTGGCAGGCGAACAAATCCAACTGCTCGTCCGGCTCGATCAGTTGGTAGTTAAACAGGGACCAGGCAGGACGCGACATCGGGGGCTCCAAATCGGGGGGGCGCCACCTTAGCCGAAAGGCCGTCTCGAGAGAAGCGTCATAGCAGCGGTTTTAACGTCGGCCAGACATTTTCCAGCAAACGGCCCTGGGCGCCGACCGCCGGGTGAAGTTGGTCGGCCTGCATCAGCTCCGGATGACCACCGATACCTTCGAGGAAGAACGGCACCAGCGGGATGTTTTTCTCCTCCGCCAACTCGCCATAAACCTTGGCAAAGGCCGTGGTATAGCGCGGGCCATAATTGGGCGGCAGTTGCATGCCCAGCAGCAACACCTTGGCGCCGCCCGCTTTGGACTGGTCAATCATCGAAGCAAGATTTTGTTGCAATTGCGCAGGTGGCTGACCACGCAGGCCATCGTTGCCGCCCAACTCAAGGATCACCACATCCGGCTTATGCTCTGCAAGCGCCGCCGGCAGCCGCGCCAGGCCTCCCGCACTGGTGTCGCCACTGATGGACGCATTGACGACTTTATCGTCGAAACCTTCCTTTTTGAGCCGTTGTTCGAGCAAGGCGACCCACCCTTTGCTGGTATCCAGGCCGAAACCGGCACTGATACTATCCCCAACGATCAGGACTGTACCCGCCGCTGCGTTCTGGGCCATGCACATCAAGGCCAGGCCAGCACTCAAAAACCACATTCGCATTGGATTCTCCATGGGCGCAAGCATTCTCACCGCGCGAAACCTTAGCAAAGTGGTTCCCAGCGCGGAAGGTGAACTGACTATCCTGCACGAACTGAGCCTGGAACTGAACAAGGGCGATAGCCTGGCTATCGTCGGCAGCTCCGGTTCCGGCAAATCCACCCTCCTCGGCCTGCTGGCCGGTCTCGACCTTCCCAGCAGCGGCGAAGTCACTCTCGCAGGGCAAGCACTCAGTGCCCTGGACGAAGACCAGCGCGCGCGCATTCGTGCCGAACACGTGGGCTTCGTGTTTCAGTCCTTTCAATTGCTCGACAGCCTCAACGCCCTCGAAAACGTAATGCTGCCGCTGGAACTGGACGGCCGCAAAGACGCTCGCGAGCGGGCCAGACACCTGCTGGAGCGCGTCGGCCTGGGTCAACGCCTGACCCACTCGCCCCGCCAGCTTTCCGGTGGCGAGCAGCAACGCGTGGCCATTGCCCGCGCATTTGCCGCCGAACCCGACGTGCTGTTTGCCGATGAACCCACCGGCAACCTCGACAGCCACACCGGCGAGCGCATCAGCGACCTGTTGTTTGAGCTCAATAAAGAAAGCGGCACGACCCTGGTGCTGGTCACCCACGACGAGCGCCTGGCCCATCGTTGCCGACGCCTGATCCGCCTTGAAGCCGGCCTGATGGTCGCGCCCCTGGAGCCTTGATGGCACGCTTGCCGCTACTGCGTTTGTTCAGCCTTGCCATGCGCCAATTGCTGCGCGATGCCCGCGCCGGTGAATTGCGTGTGTTGTTCTTCGCCCTGCTGGTAGCTGTGGCTGCCAGCACCGCTATCGGCTACTTCGGGGCGCGACTCAACGGCGCCATGATGTTGCGTGCCACCGAATTCCTCGGCGCCGACCTGGTGCTCGAAGGCAGCTCGCCAGCGCGCCCCGAGCAAATCAAATCCGGGACCGAGCTGGGCCTGGACCACGCGCGCATCGTCGAATTTTCCAGCGTAATCGCCACGGACAACGGCATTCAGCTTTCCAGCATCAAAGCGGTCAATGAGCGGTATCCGCTGCGTGGCGAACTGAAAAGCGCTGCCGAGCCCTTCGGTGCAGAAACCCCAGGGGGAGGCCCGAAACCCGGCGAAGCCTGGGTGGAGGCACGGTTGCTGACGGCGCTTGACCTGAAAGTGGGCGACAGCATCGATGTCGGCATGAAGACGCTGCGCCTGGCGCGCATCCTGACCTATGAGCCCGACCGCGCCGGCAACTTCTACAGCCTGACGCCGCGGGTGATGATCAACCTGGCGGACCTGGACGCCACCGGTGTGGTCCAGCCCGGCAGCCGCGTGAGCTATCGCGAACTGTGGCGCGCCCCTCAGGGCACCACGGTGCTGCAAACCTATCGTGACCTGGTGAAGCCTGGCCTCGCCGCCAACCAGCGCCTGCAGGACTCGCGGGACGGCAACCAACAGATCGGGGGCGCACTGGGCAAAGCCGAGCGTTACCTGAACATGGCAAGCCTGGTCGCGGTGCTGCTGGCGGGTGTGGCGGTGGCGCTTTCGGCCAACCGTTTTGCCAGCCGGCGCTTCGACGCCAGTGCGCTGCTGCGCTGCCTCGGCCTGTCACGGCGAGAAACGATGCTGCTGTTCAGCCTGCAATTGACCGTACTCGGCCTGCTGGCAAGCCTGGCCGGCGCGGTACTCGGCTGGCTGGCGCAGTTCGGGCTGTTCTATTTCCTCCACGACTTGCTCCCGGCCGACGTGCCGCCAGGTGGGCTGTTGCCGGCGATTGCAGGCATCGGCACCGGTCTGGTCGCACTCGCCGGCTTCGCCCTGCCCCCACTGGCAGCGCTGGGCCGCGTGCCGCCATTGCGGGTATTGCGCCGCGACTTGCTGCCCATCCCCTCCAGCACATGGATGGTCTACGGTGCCGCGCTGTTTGCCCTGGGCCTGATCATGTGGCGCCTGAGCCTCGATCTGGTACTGACCTTCGCGTTGCTGGGCGGTGGCGTGGTGGCCGCGCTGATCCTCGGCGGTCTGCTGCTGTTGTTGCTGCAAAGCCTGCGCCGCTTGTTGGCACGTGCCACCCTGCCCTGGCGTCTGGGCTTGGGCCAATTGCTGCGCCATCCATTGGCGGCCGCTGGCCAGTCCCTCGCGTTTGGTCTGATCCTGTTGTCGATGGGCCTGATCGCCCTGCTCCGGGGTGAGCTGCTCGACACCTGGCAAAACCAGTTGCCCAAAGACGCACCCAACTATTTCGCGCTGAACATTCTGCCCGCCGACAAAGATGCATTTGGCGCGCGGCTCCTGGAGTTGCAAGCGCAAGCGGCGCCGCTGTACCCGGTCGTGCCGGGGCGGTTGATCAGCATCAACGGTACCCCCGTGCAGGAGATCGTCAGCAAAGACTCAGGTGGTGACCGCGCCGTGCAGCGTGATTTGAGTTTGACCTGGGCGGCCGATCTACCCCCGGGCAACGTGCTGACTGCAGGTTCCTGGTGGTCACAGCAGCCGACGGATGAGGTGCCTGGCGTGTCAGTTGAGGCCAAGGTTGCAGAAAGTCTGAAGCTCAAACTCAATGACCACCTGGTGTTCACCGTTGGCGGGGAAAACCGTGAGGCCCGGGTTACCAGCCTCCGGACCATCAACTGGGATAACTTCCAGCCCAACTTCTTCATGATCTTCCAGCCGGGGACCTTGAAGGACTTGCCCGCGACCTACCTGACCAGCTTTTATCTGGCGCCGGGTCATGATCAGCAGATCGTTGACCTGTCCCGAGCCTTCCCGGCGGTCACCATCCTGCAGGTCGAGGCTTTGCTGGAGCAGCTACGCAGCATCCTCGCCCAAGTGACGCTGGCGGTGGAGTACGTGCTGCTGTTTGTGTTGGCGGCGGGGATGGCGGTGCTGTTTTCCGGCTTGCAGGCCACACTGGATGAGCGGATTCGTCAGGGCGCATTGCTGCGCGCACTGGGCGCCGAACGCAAACTGCTGGTCAAGGCACGGCGTATCGAGTTCGGCTTGCTGGGTGCCGTCAGCGGCTTGCTGGCAGCACTGGGCACCGAACTGGTGACATGGGTGCTGTACCGCTACGCGTTTGACTTGGCCTGGCACCCTCACCCGTGGTTATTGGTGCTACCGGTGATTGGCGCGGTGCTGATCGGCGGTGCGGGGGTGTTCGGCACGCGCCGCGCGCTGAATGCCAGCCCGTTGACCGTATTACGCGAAGGCTGAAACGCAAATGGCCCGCACCTCTACTCAGAGAGCGGGCCATTCGCCTACTTCACATACTCGATTCCGGTAATCCACCAGCACACTTCTCCGCTTGGAGTCTGCACCATCGCCTCATCATCGACTTCCTTGCGCAACAGCGCCCGGGCCATGGGCGAGTCGATAGAGATGTAATCCATTCGATCGTAGATCTCGTCATACCCCACAATGCGAAACCGCTTGGTCTCGCCCTGCTCGTTTTCAATATCCACCCAAGCGCCGAAAAACACTTTGCCCTCCTGCTCGGGCATGTACTCCACCACGCGCATGTCTTCCAGGCGTTTGCGCAGATATCGCACCCGCCGGTCGATCTCACGCAGCAGTTTTTTGTTGTACTGGTAGTCAGCGTTTTCGCTGCGATCCCCCAGCGAGGCCGCCCACGTTACTTTGCGCGTGGTATCCGGACGCTTTTCACGCCACAGATAATCCAGCTCCTTTTTCAGCGCTTCATGGCCTTCTTTGGTAATCAGCTTGGTACTCAAACGCATGCATCCCCAGGCAATGTCCAACGGTGCCGAAACGCTACGGCGTCATGCCTTGGCGTCGGCTGGCAGGGGTTGATGATAAATGAACCCGGGAAAGTAGCCAGACCGCAGACCTCTTCTGATTCAGCCTTGACCCTCAAGGGCCTGGTCCAGTTCAAGCAGCGCGCTGCGTAAACGCTGGCGCATACCGGACAAATGCGCCATTGCCAGCGTCATCTTTTCAGCCTGCTGGTCAGCCTCCTCTTTTTGGCTATGCAGTTGTGCGTCGCGCTGCTCCAGGCCACGACCTTTTTCATCCAGGTCACTTTGCGTCTGCTGCAATCGAGCCTGCCACTGCTCGAGCATTTCCTCTCGCTCAGTGACTGCACGTTTTTGTTGCGTCAACTCTTGCGCCACTTTGGCAAGATTGGTGAGCGTGCTGTCGACCTCCTGCAATGAAGCAGGCTCCATCGGGGCGGGCAGCTTCAGCGGGGTTGATTCACCGCGCTCAACGTCGGCAGGCGGCGCCTGCGCTTCAACCGGCTCCACCGCAGGCACGTCATCCACGGAATCCGATGGTTCGGCTTCAACAAACACATGCTCGGATGGCTGCGTGGGCTGAGAGGGGGTTGCGTTTCTGATGGGCGCAACCATTTGCGAAGAAAAGCGAATGGACGGCACGATCAGCGCAGCGCTTTCGATCGCCGGCAGCGCAGGCGCAGCGATGCCCAGGGTAATCACCTTCATCACCAACGCTTTCTTGATGATTACCGAGTGATGGTCCTCAGGCCTTGCAGGCGGCAGCTTGCAGCCTTTCAAATCGATAAAGTGAAAGGGCACTGCCGCCTCCACTGCAGCACCTGCCTTCGCTCCGGACGCTGCGGCTGCCGTCAAAATTTGCTTAAACACCTGCATGGCCACTTGCAGGTCTTCCTTGGACTCGACACCGCCCAGAAAATATCGGTCGAGCTTCTTACGCAATGCCGCGATATAGACACGGGAGTTACCGGGTTCGGTTTCTTCATCCAGGCTGTAAACAAGAAAGTTGGAAGCGGTCTGGGCCACTGCAAAACCACAGAGCAGTGCACCGTTGACCGGAGCGTCCTGACCACTGCGTTCAAGAACAAGGGTACGTAGAAGCATCATAGTAATCAGGCCTCATCACAAAAGAGCAAACCTTACCTAAAACATTAGATAAACATCCGAGCATTTAGAAGCGTCGAGATCTCACAATTGTTTCAGCAAGTTATCAAGCTCGGTGTAGGACTTTTCTGAGATGTCCGCCACCGCATTCACAAACTCAGTCATTAAACGTAACCTTTTTAACGCTTCAGCCTTCATCGCCAGCGCTTCTCCAATACGCCTACCACACTCACGCGGTAACACAATGCTCGAAATAAGTAACCTGACCAAGCATTTGGGCAAAAGAGAGGTGATCACCGATCTTTCGTTTTGCGCGCAACACCGAGAATGCATAGGTATTTTTGGAGGACAGGGCGCGGGCAAAACGACGTTACTGAACTTGATTGGCGGATTAGCCAAACCAACTTCCGGGCATATTGGTATTGCGGGAATGAGTCTTCACACCCATCCACTTCAAGTAAAGCAAGCGGTGGGTTATCAACTTCAAGGCGGGCTCAGCCATCACGTGTTATCCGTCAAAGGTGTACTGAACTTTATTGCAGAAGTCCGGGGCTTCAGCGGGGCTGAAAAGCGCGAGCGAGTAGCGCGTGCAGCCGCGCGACTAGACTTGTTGCCCGTGTTCAACACGCCCATCAATGCACTCTCTCCAAGTATGAAACGCAACGTTGCCATCGCTCAAGCCATCCTGCATACACCAAGCCTGCTCTTGCTGGACGAACCAACGGAAGGCGTGGGCACGGATCAACGAATCAAGTTCAAAACACTGATCCAGTCATTGATTGAAGAGATGACAGTGATTATTGCGTCTCGCCACTGCGACGAACTGTCGAACCTCTGCACGCGCGCGCTGGTTATCGCAAACGGCAGGTTGATATCAGATACTCCGCTGCACGAACTCCAACGCAGTTCCCGACACTTTCAATCCGTCACGCTGGCGGCAAAAACGCCGTTGGACTTACTGGCACTCGCCGTATTACCCGGCGTTGCAGGCATAGAAGAAGATCGACAGGCACCAGGTACGGTGACCGTACTTGCGATGCCGGGGCATGCCATTTATTCCCATATCAATGCACTGATCGCCAGTCGCGGTTGGGACATCACGTCCTTAAGCCTGGAGCCAGGTCGCCTGAACGAAGTCGTTCACCACTTGAGCCAGGAGGCCTCGCTTTGAAACGGCTACCCGTCATTTTCAAGCGCCAACTCGTCAGTTATGCCTGCACGCCAGGCACTTACGTGAGTGTTGCCGCGTTCCTGGTGCTCAGCACCTCACTGGGATTGCACGCAAGCCAATGGGTGGAGAACAACAGCGGTGATTTACGCGTGTTCTTTCACTTACATCCCTGGCTTTATCTGCTGCTGATACCCACGCTGTCGACACAACTATGGTCAGACGAGCAAAATATCAGCCTGCGTGAACTGATGAAAACGCTGCCCCTTACTGCAGCAGAACTTGTCATCGGCAAGTTTCTGGCCGCGTGGGTCGTATGCGGCATCGCCGTAGTGCTGACGTTTCCTGTAGTGCTTGCTGCCAACTATCTCGGCGCTGCAGACAATAGCGTTATCGCCTCACAATTTCTCAGCAGTTGGTTGCTGGCGGGGAGTTACCTGTCCGTCGGTTGTTTCATCTGCGTGCTGACGCGTCACCGTATTGTTGTTTTCCTGATGACGCTGGGTTTGCTGCTTATCGCCAGTGGGCTGTATTCGATTTTGGACGCACTTGATCATCAGGCCCCCATCTGGCTAATCGACAGCTTGATCAAAATAAACCCACTTTCACGCTTCGACGCTATCGACAATGGAAAACTGACACTTCGTGACAGTTTGTACTTCATCAGCATGATCCTTGCATTTCTCTGTGCAACGACCGTCACACTTAACGGCAAAGCCAGCTGAGAAGGAAGCAACGTATGCGGTCCGCGCTACTTACGGGTATGACACTTGCAGTCATATCGTTACTGTTTCTGGCATTTAATCTGGTCTGGATAAACAATCTTCCCGATATCCGCTGGGACCTTTCACACCAAAAAAACCATACGCTTTCGCCGTCCGCACGGCAGTTGTTGACCGAGCTGGAAAGCCCGGTGGACTTGTATTATTTCAACTCACGCAACGGCGCAAAAAAAAATCAGGCGATGAAACGCTATGGCGAACACGTGGCAGACCTGCTTAAGGAATATGAAAAAGCCGCCAACGGCATGATCAACCTGCACGTGATCGATCCCGCACCTTATTCAGAGGATGCCTACAAAGCCGGCCTGTTCGGTCTGGATGACACGCAAGGCTTTTTGGGCCTGATTGGCACCCGTGCAGGCCAGGTTGCACAGCGCATAGAAGCCTTCAGCCCTGGGCGCGAAGCTTTCCTTGAGTATGAAATCAGCCACCTGATCCACAAATTGAAGCAACCTGAGCCTCCTGTGATCGGCCTGGTGTCCGGGTTGGCACTGGCGGAGTCCGCGGGCCAGGTGCTGGAGCAAATACATCAGCATTTCAACGTGATAGACCTGGCAGCGAAGATCGAACAAATCCCTGAATCGATCACAACACTCATGGTCGTGCACCCGCGCGCACTGCCGGAACACACTTTGTATGCGATCGAACAGTTTGTATTGAGGGGAGGCAAGCTGATGATCTTTATCGATCCCATGAGCGAAATGGAGGCGAACGCTGCCCCCTTGGACTCACGACTGGACGGCTTGCTGACAGCCTGGGGCGTACAGATGCCTATGGATAAATTGCTGGTCGACAGTCTCTACGCCTCATCGGCCACAGTCGGTCAGGGCGAGCCGACGGTAATCCACCCGGCCAGATTGAATTTAACGCGACAGGCGATGGCGGCAGACGATATCAGCACCAGGAAACTGGGCTCGGTGATCGTTTCGAGCAGCGGTGCACTCTCGCGTATCAAAAAAAGCCGTACAACGCTTACCCCGTTGCTGCGTAGCTCCAGGCAGTCCGCACTGATGGATGCCACGCAATTTGCATCGGCGACCACGTTTGACTCATTCACCCACAAGATATCGGATGGGGCGCAACAGCACGTCATCGCGGCTCGACTCGAAGGACCGGCCTATTCGGCATTTCCGGACGGCATCAACGGGGTCTCATCCGGTTTGCAAAAAGCCGCGCACATCCAGGTGGTGGTGGTGACCGACACGGACTTGCTCGCAGACGCTGTTATCAATTCGGGCCCCAACGACAACGCGTTGTTTATCCTCAATACCCTGGACAACCTGGTGGCTCCTGATGCGCTTGCAAACATCCGGCCCCCGGCGGTAGCCAGCCAGTCGGCATACCCACTGGAACAGATGCGCGAGGCAGCGGCGCAGGCCTATGCGCAACAGGCCGGCGAACGGGAACGACGGCTGGAGCAGACGGAGCAAGAGTGGCAACGACTGGCTCCGCCGAGCAAAGGCGTAGTGACCCAAGCGGTGAATACCAATACCCAGTTGCAAGCACTCAATAAAGAGCGTCTGCGACTGCCCATGGAGTTGCACGCGCTCAATGTCGAGACCTACGCGCAAGTACATCGAACTGAAAAAATCCTCAAACTGCTGATGATTCTTCCCGTTCCGCTACTGCTCTGTCTAATCGCCTGGATACTGTTTCTGCTCCAGCGCCGACGCCGATTCGCGGCAGCCACTGCACCTCACTGAGGGTCTGAAAAACCAATCAGCGACGGGTAATCAGCCCCTGGCGGGCAATACGCGTCAGTTGGCGAATCACTTCTTCGGCGGCGTCGGCACTGGGCGCCTGGATAACGGCGAGGTCAAAGCTGTTGCTGGCAAAGCGCGCCAGCGAATCACCCTCTTCAACAAACTGAATCAGAAACGCTGAAGGCCGCCCAGTGCGGCGTGGCCAGCCATCCAGGTAGCGCAATAGCGTTGGCTGGTGCTTTCCGCCGAGGAGAATTTTTGGATTGCGTTGAGTCAGGCCCGCAGTGATCGGGGCCAGGCGTATGAGGGGGCGTAGTGCATTCATTGTGTCGTGTCTCTGCCTCAAAAGTCTGCGGGCAGGTGAGAGGCAACACCGAACCAGCGCTTTAGCGGAATTTCGAAACCTGCCTCTATCAAGAGTGCATGTTTCTGTCGGGCTGTATCGAGTCCCGGTGGCGCCCCGCAATTAGCTGTTTAAATCGGCGCATGAGAGCCATCCTAGAGAAGCCGATAGGGCCATGTCAAGAATCCCGCGCAATGAAAAGGCCCGCTTATAGCGGGCCTTTTCCGGTCTGGTGCGTGGATTTTTCCCACGTTTCAGCGGGCAATGGCGCGGTCAGCAGACAGTTTTCCAGCCCCTTCCACCAGCACAGCCAACGAACCGCCGAGTAAGGCCAATGCGAATTCATAACCGTTGTTGGCCATGAAAAGCCCGTTATGGATATGCACCGAGAAAATCGCCACCAGCGACAGGATAGTCAGCCCCAACGCCGCGGGACGCGCCAACAAGCCGATGATCAGTGCCAGGCCCGCGAAGAACTCAGTGCCGCCCGACAACACAGCCATCAAAGTGCCCGGTGCAAGGCCGATGCTTTCCATCCACTGCGCAGTGCCTGCCAGGCCGTAGCCGCCAAACCAGCCGAAGAGTTTTTGCGACCCGTGGGCAGCGAAAATGATGCCGACGAAAATCCGCAGGATGGTCAAGCCATAACCGGCGCGGGTGAACAGGATGCGGTTGATCAGTGGGCTCATGGCGATAATCCTTTTTAAAGTAGAGGTCTGTTGGCCGCCATCTTAATCGGATTAACCAATGATAAAAGCGCAAATAATGCCTAATACATATCGATAAATTAGATTATTTTCGAGAGGCAATTTTGGGCGTTGACGGCTCAAGGGACTCCCGTTCCCGATCAAATGCCAAGTAGTACTTGTTGACGCTATTCACATAGCTGACGCCGCCCATCCCGACTTGCTCCATGGCAATGCGCTCGACCTGAAAGAACCATTGGTTCGGGTTGAGACCACGGCGACGCGCTTCAGCGCGCATGCCCTGCACCCGTTCAGGCCCCATGTTGTAAGCCGCCAGCACAAACGCCATGCGTTCACGTTCATTCAGTTTGGGGCTGGAAAAAAACTTGCGACGAATCATCGCCAGGTACCGGGCGCCCGCCTGAACATTGCTGTCGAGACTCTCGATATTATTGACGCCCACCCGCTGCGCCGCCGAAGGCGTGATCTGCATCAGCCCGGTCGGGCCTCCGCTGCTGCGCGCGCCGGGGTCCAGCGCAGATTCCTTGAAGGCCAGGGCAGCGAGGTTCAACCAGTCCATGCCCTGCTCGCGGGCGTGTTTTTGCAGGACCGGACGCAGTTTTTCCAGGCGCTGGCGGTCGGCGCGGGCCAACGGGTTGCGCACCTGATAGAGGCGTCGGTAGATGCGCTGGAACGCTACGTCCTGGTCAGACGGGGTTCTGTAAGTCTTGAGAAAACGATCAATGCTGGCGCGCAACATCGAGGCATCCTGGCGTACAAACCAATACTCGTCGCCCGGCTCACTGATCACCACCTGTCGATCAAACCGCAACTTGGGCAGGATTTTCGACCAGCGTTCGGCAATCGGCTTTTCGACGATGGTCAGGTGGAAAATTCCCGCCTGAACCATTTCCAGCACATCTTCCACCGCCAACGTCGGGTCAACCCATTCCACCTTCACCGGCGGCTGCTTGTGCAAGGCCAGTTTCTGGTTGACCTGGCTGATCGCATCCGCCGCCGCGCTGCCAGTGGTCAGCGCCAGCGTACGCCCGGAAAGCTGCTCCAGCCTGGTAAACCGCCGCTCCCCTTTCACGCCCACCAGCCACAACGGCACATCGCTGGCGATCGGGTCGCTGGTGCTGATTTTGTGCGCAGCCTTCACATCCAGCAACTCACCGGGCGCCACCAGATCGCCTTCGCCACGGGCCAGCGCGCCGAGTAGCTGGTCCTTGGCCTTTGGAATGATCTTGAGGTTGATTTCTTCGCCATCACGGGCGTGGCCGTTCAAGTACTGCTCGAAGGCACGCAGGCGATGGTATTCGACACCAATGGCCTGGCCCTGGACTTCACCCGAACTGTTTCGGCTCTGGTTGACCAGCACGCGCAAGGTTCGGCTGCTGCGAATTTGCGCCAGGTCACGCACCTTGCCGGGCTTAGTCACTTCCAGCGGCCCGTCCAGACGTGCAACCGCCGCCATGGGCAGCAGTAACGTCAGGCATAACATTAGCAACGCCGAGGGTCGGATCATCCGCTCTCCGGAAAGAATACTGGCCAGCGCCGGCGCGAAAGACGCGGTGCTGGGGGTCAGAAACAGAGCGCTTTATGCGCAGGCTTTGCGTGCATCGGCGGCAGGGTAAGCGGCGAACCACTCACCACAATGTCACTTGCGACGTTCAAAGACAGCTATAACTCGTTGTAGTTCTTAGATTTTCTTATAAATCTACAGCTCTGATATGCTTTCCGACCGCAGGCGGAGATAGCACCATGCAACTCATTGATATCGGCGTCAACCTGACCAACCCCAGTTTCGACGAGAGGCACCAGGCCGTCCTCGACCGCGCCTACGCCGCCGGCGTGCAACAATTGGTGCTCACCGGCACCAGTGTCGAAGGCAGCGAACAGGCCCTGGAACTGTGCGTAAAACTCGATGAAAGCGGCCAACGCCTGTTCAGCACCGCTGGCATCCACCCCCACTCCGCCAGCGACTGGAACGGCGAAAGCGCCAGGCGTTTGCGCGGTTTGCTCACTGAAAGCCGCGTGCGCGCGGTGGGTGAATGCGGGCTGGACTTCAATCGTGATTTCTCTCCGCGCCCTCAGCAGGAAAAGGTCCTGGAAGAACACCTGGCGTTGGCCGTCGAGTTGAAATTGCCGGTATTTCTCCACGAGCGCGACGCCAACCAACGCCTGCTGGAAATCCTCAGGGACTACCGCGACCACCTGACCGCCGCCGTTGTCCATTGCTTCACCGGCGAGCAACAGGCGCTGTTCAGCTACCTGGACCTTGACCTGCACATCGGCATCACCGGCTGGATCTGCGACGAGCGCCGTGGGACGCATCTGCATCCACTGGTAAGAGAAATCCCCCGCGGCCGTCTGATGCTGGAAAGCGATGCGCCCTACCTGCTGCCACGCACCCTGCGCCCCAAGCCGAAAAATGGCCGCAATGAACCGGCTTATTTGCCGGAAGTCCTGCGCGAGGTGGCCCTGCACCGCAACGAAACCGTGCAAGACCTGGCCGAACACAGCACTGCCTGCGCCCGCACGTTTTTCGGGCTGCCGACCGTGGAGTGATGCGGCGCATTGACCCATGTCAAAACCGGCTTTCTGAGTAGCGGCACAATAATGGCACCTTGCCAATACTGTTTCCGCTATCAGAGAAAACCTTCCATGGGTGCCTGGCTTAGCAATATCTCGCTGAAATACAAATTCTGGGCCGTGAACGCGGTCGCCTTCATCACCACCTTGCTGCTGGTGCTGTACGCCGTGCAGCTTGAGCAACGAGCGCGCAGCGATGCGTCTCAGGCCTCGGCTCTGGCGCAGGGGCGATTGCTCAATGCCTGGCCTGCCGACAAGCCATTGCCCAAAGGCGAGCAATGGCTGACGTTTACACACGGCCAAATCCCACAGCTTGAACGTTATGATCTGTCAGCCTTGAGCACAGCCAGCGGCTGGGTCGAGCTTAATCACCTGCCCCTGTTCGGTGAAAACCCTCTGATAGGCGCCGAGGTGATCGCCAGCCCCGACGGCCAACAAATCGCCGTTCTGGCCTACGGTCGCAGCTTGAGCCAGGTGTTCGGCGAACGCTTTGCCAACTACGCCGTGGCGGTGCTGATATTGATGCTGGCGATGCTCGGCGCCTCGCAGTTGCTGATCCGTTTTTTGCTCAGCCAACTCAACACCCTCAAGGACGTAATGCTGCACGTGGAAAAAACCGGCGACCTGTCAGCCCGCGTGCCCTTGGCGTGCAAGGATGAAGTCGGCCAGATGGCCAGCGCATTCAACGCCATGCAAGCGGGTTACCAGCGCGTGGTCAACACTGTCGCCCGCACCGCCAAGCAGTTGGATGAGGGCGCCGCGCGCCTGGCCAGCAGCATGAACGAGGTGCAGCACGGCATGCTCGGCCAGCAAAGCGAAACTGACCAGGCTGCGACCGCGATCAACGAAATGACCGCCACCGTTTATCACATCGCCCAGCACGCTGGCGCTACCCGCGACCTGTCCCAGACCGCCGACACCCTCGCCGGCAGCGGCCAGGAGGTGGTCACCCGCGTGCAACGCTCGATTGCCGGGCTGTCTACCGGGGTGCAGCAAACCGCAGAAATGATCCAGAAACTCGCCGAAGACAGCCAAAAAATCAACGGCGTCGTCGGCGTGATCCACAGCATCGCCGAACAAACCAACCTGCTCGCCCTCAACGCCGCGATCGAGGCCGCCCGTGCCGGGGAAATGGGCCGTGGTTTTGCCGTGGTCGCCGACGAAGTACGCAACCTCGCCAAGCGCGTACAAAGCTCCACCGACGAAATCACCCGCATGGTCTCGGCGCTGCAAGCCGGCACCCGCGACGCGGTGGATTTTATGCAGGAGAGCTCATTCAAGGCTGACGATTGCGTTCAACAGGCCCAGGAAGCCGGCGCCGCCCTCGCCGAAATCACCGGCGCCGTGGCGCAAATGCGCGAGAGCAACACCCAGATCGCCGTAGCCGCAGAACAACAAAGCCACGTCGCCGAAGAGATGAACCGCGCGGTGGTGAGCATTCGCGATGTGACCGAAAACACGGTGCAGCAGACCGTGGATTCGGCGACAACCAGCAATGAGTTGGCGACGCTGGCGGGGGAGTTGAGCAAGGCGATTGGGCAGTTGAAGCTGTAAGACTTTGCACGTTGTAATCCCTCACCTACACAAAGCCCTCGGTTTGCCGAGGGCTTTGGCGAAACGCCCTACCCCTTCTGGCGAATAGAGCCGACTTCTTTTCCTCACCAACCTCTCCAAAGTCTCTCGCCTGATCAATCAGTGCGAGGGACCGCCGATGTACTTCTCCGTTAATACCTTGCTCGTCCGGGCTGCCTTTTGATTCCGGTGATTGCCAGGTTTGTCCTGGCCCCCATGGATGCCAAAGCGCCCGACGTTGAGAGCGTCTTGCGTGATTTCAGGGGTTGCCTGAACGCCTTTGACGAATGGGCCGAGAGCTTCTGGAGTGGCTCGGCGCTGGACGTCGAGCAAGTGTTCAAGGTCGGGGAAGAGGTCGCGCTTGTGGCGCCGGCGTCCTCCAAAGCGCCAAGCGCTACCGTTACCGTGTGTAAAGCCCAGGGCTCGCTGACCCTGGTGCATATGTTTCAAAGCACGCAGTTCGTGCCCATCGGTAATACGCCGGTGATGCTGCAAGCCATCGCCATGGACGGCACCCCGACTGGCGCACCGTTTCATCAAACCATCGGGCCTAGCGGCATCCTTGAAGTCAAGGACTGTACCCGTAACCAGCGCTACAAAATCACCTTCTACCCCAACATTTCCAAAGAGCACGTCAAGGCGCTCTACGCGTCTTATCAGTCGGTGATCGCAGGGCTGCAAGCGCGCCTGCGTGATGAGTGGGAAAAGACCTTCAAGGCCCAATGGCGTGAGTTTTCAAACGCCAAGCCTCTCGAACGCAGCTTCATGCAAGGCGCTGCGTTTTCAGCTGGCATCCTTCAGGCGCTTTACAACCTTTGGGACAACGTTACGCAACTGTTTGACCTGCTGACGAACATCAAGGCCAACAGCGAGAAACTGCTGCAATACATGTCTCAAGGCGAACTCGATGAGCTGCTGAAGCTCGGTAGCGACGCGATTGCGCAAGGCCTGCTTGTGCTCAGCGATGAGCCCTTATTGTTTATCTACCTGTCCGCAATGGTCAGTTGGATACGCATGCTCCCCCCACCACAGATGCATGAGCTGCTAGGGGAAATCACTGGCGAGGTTTTGATCAATCTGTTCCTGGTCTGGGCGACCCGGGGCATGGGGGTGAAGATTCGCTTGGGCGCGCAGGCGCTGGGGCATATCAAGTCCGGGCAGGTGCGCACGTGGCTGGAGCTGCTGGCCGATCAGCTGGTGGGCCCCAGTTTGAAGCCGCATGTTGAGGCGGCTAAACCGTTGCTGATCGGCAGTGCATCGACGTCGATCAAGACAATTCCTGCGGCGCAGTTGAAGGCTGGGGATCAGTTGGTTTCTAACCCGGTTACAGCGGTTCGCAGCAAGACGCAGCGGACGGCGTTGGTCAGGCAAGAGCACGTCGACGATGTGCCCTCGCCGGGAAAAAACCCCGCAGGGGATGCAGCCGCCTCGGCTGATAAAACCGCTACCAACGGCTGCCCGGTGTCGATGGTGACCGGCGAGGAACTGCTGACACTGACCGATGGCACGCTGGACGGGATTTTGCCGTTTGAGTGGACGCGCTTATATCGCACCAGCGCCGTGGAAGTGGATTGCGGGTTGGGGTTTGGCTGGAGTCATTCGCTGGCGCAGCGGCTGGCGGTGGTGGGTGATTCGGTGGTTTGGACGGATCACGAGAATCGTTCGACTGAGTTTCCGTTGCCTACGGTTTCTCGGCCTGCGATTACCAACAGTCTTGCTGAGGCCGCAATTTACCTGGGTTCGTTGCCTGATGAGTTGGTGCTGGCGCAGGGCTCGCGGTTCTATCACTTTCGCGATGGCACGCTGACGGCGATCAGTGATGCGTATGACAACCGGCTGCGTGTTTCCCGGGATTTTTTGGGGCGGGTTGAGCGGCTGGATAACGGTGTGGGGCGCTCGCTGTTTTTGCGTTATGAACTGGGCCGCATTGTTGCGGTGGATTACCAGGTTCATCGGGCTGAGGGGCCGGGGCCGTTTGTTTGGGTTACTGAGCAGAACGTTATTTCCTACGCCTATGACGGAAATGGACGACTGATCTCAGCGACCAACGCCGTAGGCGAAAGCGAGGCTTATCGGTACGACGATCAGCACGTCATTCTTGAACGCCAGTTGGCCGGTGGGGCGAGTTTCTTTTGGGAGTGGGAACGGGCTGGCAAGGCGGCACGCTGTGTTCGGCACTGGGCCAGCTTTTCGCAGATGGACACGCGGTATGCCTGGGGTGAGGACGGCCGCGTCACGGTTCACAACGCTGACGGCAGTCAGGAAGTTTACGTACACGATCAACGTGCGCGGCTGGTTCAGCGCGTTGATCCGGATGGCGCCGAACACTTCAAATCCTACGACGACAAAGGCCGGCTGACGGTCGAGCAGGATCCGTTGGGGGCGGTGACGGCGTATCAGTACGACGAAGCCGGACGCTTGGTGGTGTTGTTTCCTGGGAACGATGAGCCGACTTCCTACGAGCACGACAACGGATTCGTACGGGTTTTAAGGCGGGGCGAAGCGGTTTGGAAGTATGAGCGCAATGATCAGGGCGATGTCACGCGTAAGACTGATCCCGATGGCAGCGTCACGGACTACAGCTACAACAAATACGGGCAGCTGACGGGGGTTTGGTATCCCGATCACAGTTGTCATCGGCTGGTGTGGAATGAGCGTGGACAGCTCATTGAAGAGCAACTGCCCAATGGCGGGGTGAAACGCTATCGCTATGACGATCTGGGACGCCAGATTGCGCGCGAGGATGAATATGGCGCGCTGACGCAATACCAACTGGACAGTGTTGGTCGCTTGGTTCGCGTGGTTCTACCGGGCGGTTCCGCGCGGGAATACAGCTACAACCCTTATGGAAAAATCACCGCCGAACGCGATGAACTGGGGAACGTCACCCGTTACGAATACGGTGACGGGCTGCACCTGATCAGCCGCCGCATCAACGCTGACGGCACTCAGGTCAAATACCGCTACGACAACGCGCGGTTGTTGCTGACCGAAATCGAAAACGAGGTCGGCGAAGTTTATGGGTTGCAATACCACCCAAACGGCCTGATTCAACAAGAGATTGGTTTTGACGGCCAGCGCACCGCCTATGTCTACGACCTCAACGGCAACCTGCAGGAAAAGACGGAACACGGCGACGATGGCAGTCAGCTAGTTACGCGTTACCGGCGAGACCACGCCGGTCGCCTTGTAAGAAAAACCCTCCCCGATGGCAAAACTGTCGATTACGCCTACGACCGCCAAGGCAATCTCCTCGGCGTCAACGACGGCCACTGGGCGCTTACCTACGAATACGACCTGCAAAACCGCCTCACCGCCGAACACCAGGGCTGGGGCACGCTCCGCTATGGCTACGACGCCTGCGGTCAGCTGAAAAACCTGCGCCTGCCGGACAACAACCGCGTCACGTTCAATCATGAAAAAGGCGGCCACCTCTCCACCGTCGAATTGAACGGCGAAACCCTCACCTCCCATTTATTCAAAGCAGGCCGCGAGCGACAGCGCCAACAAGGCCAGCTCATCAGCCACTACGGGTACGACGAGCAAAACCGCCTGCACGCCCACGCCGTCACCCAACAAAAACACGATCTCTACCTACGCCACTACGACTACGACAAAACCGGCAACCTCAGCCGAATCCTCGACACCCGCAAAGGCGAGCACCACTACAGCTACGACCCCCTCGCCCGCCTGACCCGCGTCGATCACTCAAACGACGAACAGGAACGCTTCGGCCACGACCCGGCGGGCAACCTGCTGATGCAGGATCGCCCCGGCCCGGACATCGTGGCCGGCAATCGGTTGGCGATTCAGGGCGATCACCATTACGACTATGACGCCTTTGGCAATCTGATCCGGGAACGGCGCGGCAAAGGTCATCAACTCGTCACCGAATACCGCTACGACTGCCAGCATCGGCTAATTGGCATCACCCAACCTAATGGTCAAACCGCCAGCTATTGCTATGACCCGTTTGGTCGCCGCATCAGCAAAACCGTTGCCGACATAACCACAGAGTTCTTCTGGCAAGGCGACAAGCTGATCGCAGAACACCACGCGGATCGCCACCGCAGCTATATCTACGAACCCGACAGCTTCCGCCCGTTGGCCCTGCTCGAAGGCTTCGGCCCAAAAGAAACCAAGCCCTACCACTACCAACTCGACCACCTCGGCACCCCGCAGGAACTCACCGCCTCAGATGGCGAAATCGTCTGGTCTGCACACTACAAGGCCTACGGCAAAATCAGCCGGTTGAATGTCGGAAAAATCGACAACCCGCTGCGCTTCCAAGGCCAATATTTCGACCCGGAAAGCGGCCTGCACTACAACCGGCATCGCTACTACAATCCAGATCTGGGTCGTTACCTGACCCGTGACCCGGTGAAGCTGGCGGGTGGGATTAACGCGTACCAATATGTGCGTAATCCTACGGGATGGGTGGATCCGCTAGGCTTAAACACATGTCCCGGTGGAAATGGCTGTAACCCCGCAAGCAGCGCTGAAGAGCCCACGGCCAAAGCCCGAGTCAATGAAGGAGAGGTAGAGGCACCCAAAGGTGCAGAAAGCGAGCTATCAAGGACCGGTGCATTCAAAAGGGCAAAATTAATTGGAGGGGTTCCAAAGACTCAGCATCCCAGCCGTATCTACCGAGAACCCATCACAGACCAAGATCGCTATATTCGAGGAAGGGTGTATGAGTTCGAATTACGAGGTAAATTTGTAGAAATTCGTGAGCATTCCCTAGGGCACGAGAAAGGCAATCACGCCCCGCACTTCAATACTGAGGTCAAGAATATCGATAGAAAAAAAGCCCCACTGACCATCGGCAATGACTCACACACTTACTTTAAGAGATAACTAATGGACACAGTATTCTTACAACAAACCGGCATACGCCCCTGGGATCAACTGTATCCAACGGAAGAACAAGAATATGTCACAGTTTCACTACTCAACCAGGACTTTGAAAGCGTGTGGAAAACATGGCACGCACTTGCGTCCTTGCTGACAAATGATTGGCCCATGATAGTAATGTGGTACTCCACGAGTTACCCCTCGCACAGTAAAACCCAAGAGTATATCACCTTAAAGCATTTTGCGAAAAATTCAGGCCCTAAAGATATATTCAAAAAAAATGAGGCGACATTGGTTTATTCAGGTATAGAGTATTTAAATCAAGACCCAAAACACATAGATCCAGCCAAACTCACAAGTTACAGTAGATCGGTGACCATAATGATGAAAAAGGACAGTCAACCAGAGTCATTGTGGCAGCGACTAAGCCATTTAAAATACATCTCCACAACCGACGATTTCAGATTGATATTAAAAGACAATAATGATCTAACATTCAGATTTTATGACGCCGAAACGCACGGTGTTGCTCAGCTCATATGCCACTCCATCCATTTAAAAAAATTAGACAATGCACTTAATATTCTAAAGCTCAGGAGGATTCAACAAGAAGGTGTTTACGAATATATTCATAGTTAGCACACCCTGGAACAACTAAAGTTGACGCTAGCGAAAAAAATGCCTATTTAGATGTTAAATCCACGTCCTATGAACCCCATAGCCAACCCCAATTCGCCGCCCCGCCCGCCCCCACCTAAACTCTGCCCATAGCCTTTCAACGGACAGAGGACACACAACCATGGGCAAACGTCACCCCAATCTCCCCGCCTGGCAATGGCGCAACTACCCACAAAATCACCAGCACCCGACCAATCTGGCGTTGCACCTGATTGCCGTGCCGCTGTTCATCATCGGGTTTCTGTTGATCGTTTCCGGGGTGTTCAGCCTCAGCCTGGCCAGTTTCGCCATAGGCGTTGTGGGTATCCTGGCTGGCCTGGCGTTGCAGCGTCACGGCCACAGCCTGGAAGCCCAGGCGAATGAACCGTTCAGTGATCGCAAGGACGCCGTGCAGCGGCTGGTGGTCGAGCAGTTTGTGACGTTTCCGCGCTTTGTGCTGAGCGGTGGCTGGTGGCGCGCCTGGCGTCAGCGCCACCGTCATTGAGGGTCAGGCGAAGACCACCACGGTCTGGCGGCTGATGGCGATCAAATCGCCGGTCGGGCTCCAGAGCGCGGCGGCGGCGTGGCCGTAGCCGTCGCGGGCGTGTTCGATATTGACGTAGTACTGGCACCAGTCGAGGGTGGTCAGGTTTTGCAGCGGCTGGATAAATTCGATAGTCCAGGTCAAAGTACTGCCCGGCGCCGGTTTTTTCAGGTGCGGCAGCAGGGCCGGAGGCCAAGCATCTACCAGTGCAAGGATATGCGACTCGGTCAGAGGTTCTTCCGTCACGTCACCGCGCAGTCGTACCCAACCGCCCATATCGCGGGATTTATTACCGGTGAACGGCAGCCCGCCGACACTCCAGCGCATCGCCACATGCTTCATGAACTCCGGCGTGACACCTTTGATGTAGGGCAACTCCTGGCATTCATCCCAGTGTTTGAACGTCGGCGGCGCTTCGCTGGCAACATCAATCTCGGACTCGCGGGATGCGCCAAAGCTGGCCTGAACCAACGTCGCCACTTCGCCGTTTTGCACCACACGCCCGAGCAACTGGCTGACCGCCTTGCCTTCACGCAGTACTTCCACCTGATAACGGGCGGGCACCTCCGGCGCTACCGGGCCAACAAAGGTGACGGCCAGCGAGCGCAATGGGCGGCCTTCAGGCACTTGAGTGCGCAAGGCTTCGTATTGCAACGCCGCCACCAGGCCACCAAATGTGGCACGACCCTGCGCCCATTCGGCGGGGATGGTGACATCCAGCGGGTTGCTACGGGCGGCGTCGAGCAAATCACTAAAGCGCATGGCGACCTCACATCAAGAAAACAGATGCACGGATCTTAACCAGCGGGCCAACAAGGTACAGCGCTCATTCCGGCCAAAAACCGGACCGTTTTAGAAACAATCCTTGCCGAGCTTCTTCAGCACCCGATCCGCCTGCCCCTCGGCTTCGGACATGGTGCGATGCCACACCGCAACACAGGGTTGCAAATCTGCCTGGTGCTCGGCCTGAGCCAGCCATTGCCAGCAGTCGTGCCAATCACCGAGGGCACTCTGGGCTTTCTTGAGGCGTGACATGGCGTTGGCAGGAAGCTTGTCCAGCTCGGGATAGGCCTCGGCGGCGTAACGCACGCGCTTGATCAGCAAGCGCAGGCGGTGTCGATCGTGGTCGGGGTCCTTCAAGGCGTCATCGAGTTTCTGCCATTGTTTGGCCAAACGTTTCTCGATACGTGGGCGAAGGCCCCTGAGTAATTTCTGGTGCTGGGAAGCACGGATAAAGCGTGGAAAAGCATCAAGGATCAGCAGTAAGTGCGCCACTTCCGGGCTTTGCGCCACGCCGCGATAAGCCTCGGGCTGCATACGTAGACGCCGATCGGCCGCTTCGTGGTGCCCATGCTGGTGCAGGTATGCCGCCAGCACCTCACGGTCACGCAATGGCGTGGTCAACTGGCCGACCGTGCTGGCGGCCAGTTCAAGCTGTTCCACACCCGGCAGCCCACGCAAGGGGCGCAATAAGCTGCGCAGGCGTCGTACGGTGGTGCGCAGGTCGTGCAAGGCTTCATCGTCGGTGACGGCGGCGAGGCGAGCCTGGCAGCTCAGTAACCCTACTTCCAGGCCAATGACCTGAGCGACTAACTGATCGACCAAAGCTGACATCCCTTCCTCTCCTGACGATAAAAACCCCTGCACGCCGTTATGGATCAACGCCCGGCGCGCGACTCACGAATGTAGAACCGTGCTTTCTCGGCTTTGTTGGAGCAGCCTTCAAAGGCTTCGAATTGCTGCTGGGTCTTGGCACCGGTCAACAGGGACAGGGCTTTGGAATAGCTCACGGTGCCGGCAAACCCTTCGGCTTTGGCCAAATCGAGTTCGTGCCAAGCGGCATCCAGTTGCGTGCCACAGCTGTCGCGGTACGCGGTTTTCCCGGCACAACCGGCCAGGGCCAACACGATCACAGGCACACACATCCAGGCTTTCATCGATGACACCTCAAAAAAAGAAAAACAGTCGTACGGTGTAGACGTTGCCTACAAGGAAAAGTGCCTTGTCTGTCAGCCCCAATCTAAAGCGCCTATAGCCAAAGCATACCCGAGCATGGTGGCTATCCTGGAAAAATATTACAGGCCCGACGACGATTGAAGCAGCCCCCTCAATAGGTGCATTGTGGGCACCTGCCCTGGAAGGAACATCGACCATGAATAAACGTGTTGCCTTGGTGCTGGGCTCGGGCGGGGCCCGGGGTTACGCCCATATCGGCGTGATCGAGGAAATCGAACGGCGCGGCTATGACATTGCCTGTATCGCCGGCTGTTCCATGGGCGCCGTGGTGGGCGGAATCTACGCCGCCGGCAAGCTGGACGAATACCGAAACTGGATCGAAAGCCTCGACTATCTGGACGTACTGCGCCTGGTCGACGTGAGTTTTCGCCTGGGCGCGATTCGTGGCGAAAAGGTCTTCGGGCAAATCCGCAAGATCGTCGGCGAGATCAATATCGAAGAGCTGCGCATCCCCTACACCGCCGTGGCCACCGACCTCACCAATCAGCAGGAGATCTGGTTTCAGGAAGGCTGCCTGCACCAGGCCATGCGTGCTTCAGCGGCGATCCCCAGCCTGTTCACGCCGGTCATGCAAGGCAACCGCATGCTGGTAGACGGCGGCCTGCTCAACCCGTTGCCCATCGTGCCGGTGGTGTCGAGCCATTGCGATTTGATCATCGCCGTCAACCTCAACGCCACCAACCAGAAGCACTACCAGTTGCCGGTAATCCAGCGCCCACCGGCGTTCAAAAGTCGCTTCAACAGCCTGGCAAAATCATTGGGGTCGCACCTGCCGTTTCGACGCAAGCAAGCTGAGCAGTTGATGAAGCTGGAGCAGGAGGCGCTGCAGGCCCAGGCGGCGGAAATCAATCCTTGGCTGGAGTCAGCCGAGCCGGAATCCCAGCAACCCGCTGCTGCCCCCGAGAAGCCCGGCGCGCCGAAATCGGCGACCGGCTCATTCATTATCGATAACGTGGGGCCGGCGTCGCTGCTGGACCTGATCAACCAGAGTTTTGAGGTGATGCAGACGTCATTGGCGCAGTACAAAATCGCCGGCTACCCGCCGGATGTGCTGATCAACGTGCCGAAACGGGTGTGCCGGTTTTTCGAGTTTTACAAGGCGCCGGAGTTGATCGCCCTCGGACGGGAAATTGCGAGTGACACACTGGACCGGTATGAGAGTGAGCAGCGCTGAAATTTTGGGTGTTGCTGAAGGCCTCATCGCAGGCAAGCCAGCTCCCACAGTTTGAATTGTGAACACCTTCAAATGTGGGAGCTGGCTTGCCTGCGATGGCGTCGGCCCAGTCGCCAAAAATCTAAACGCTCAACAACCGGTACCCCACCCCAGCCTCGGTCACAATAAACCGTGGCTGAGTCGGATCATCCGCCAGCTTCTGACGCAAATGCCCCACCACAATCCGCAGATAGTGGCTGTCCTCGGTATGGGTCGGCCCCCAGATGTCCTTAAGCAACTGCTGCTGGGTAATCACCCGCCCAGGATGGCGCGCCAACTGCGCCAGCACGGCGTATTCCTTGCGAGTCAGCGCCACTTCGGCACCGTCCAGCAGCACCCGCCGATAAGCCAGGTCCACAGTCAACGGACCAAAACTCAGGGCGGCCTCCTGCGCTTCCCCCGCCGGTGCCTGGCGCAGCAAGGCGCGGACCCTGGCGAGAAACTCCTGGATACCAAACGGTTTGGTCACGTAATCATTCGCGCCGCCGTCGAGGGCTTCGACCTTCTGCCCTTCACTGGCGCGCACCGACAGCACCAACACCGGCACGGTCGACCACTCGCGAAACTCGCGCAGCACTTGCTGGCCGTCCATGTCGGGCAGGCCCAGGTCGAGCACCAGCAAGTCCGGTTTGCTCAATGCCGCTTGGGCCAGGCCTTCGTTGCCGGTACCGGCCTCGATCACCTTGTAGCCCTGGGAGGCCAGGCTGATGCGCAAGAACTTGCGGATCTGCGGTTCGTCATCAATGACCAAAATCGTCGCGGTCTGGCTCATGGTGTCCAATCAAAATCCGTGGAGAAAAGAGGGTAGCTCAAGGCTCACGCTCCAGGCCAGGCTGAGTCGGCAGGGGCAGGAACAATGTGATACAGGTTCCGCGGCCTTCGATGCCCTCGGCCACACTGATATGCCCGCCGTGGGCGCCGACCATGCCTTGGCAAATCGCCAGCCCGAGGCCGGTGCCCTGCCCGCCCCGATCGCCGCGAGCAGCGGTGTAGAACATGTCGAAAATCTTTGCGCGTTCGTCCTCGGGAATCCCCGGTCCCTCGTCGGCCACGGCGAAAAACAACTGGTCATCGACCACACCGGCGCTCAACTGCAAACGACCTTGAGGCGGTGAAAACCGCGCGGCGTTTTCCAGCACATTGACCAAGGCTTGCTCGATCAACGCGGCATGCACATACAGCAAGGGTAACGCGGGTGGCACATCGGTACCCACCTGCAATGGCGCAAGCACCGCGCGCAAACGGCCCAGCGCGCTGCCGACGATATCGCCCGGCGAGACCCAGTCCCGCGCCAGTTTGAGGGCGCCGTGGCCCAGGCGCGTCATGTCCAGCAGGTTCTGGATGTAGCGATCGAGGCGCTCGGCTTCATCACGAGTACCTTCAAGCAATTCGCGGCGATCCTCCAGGGAGATGGCTTCTCCCAGCGCCAGCAAGCTGTCGATGCTGCCGCGCATGGAGGTGAGCGGCGTGCGCAAATCATGGGACACCGAGGCGAGCAAGGCACTGCGCAGTTGCTCGGTTTCGCCGTGCAAACGTGCGGACTCCAGCTCCTGCCCTAACTGTGCCCGCGCCAGGGCCTGGGCCAGCGGCTGGCTCAACGCAGTCAGCAAACGCCGGCGTTGACCACTCAGCTCCAAACCCGGCTTGGGGCTGACACCGAGTAAACCCAGCGGGCCTTCTTCACCCGACAGCGGCCACCACCACCAGCGCCCGAACGGCAAGGTGCCGGTGCCCATGCCCGCCGGTTGATCGTGCTGCCAGGCCCAGTCGGCGGCGGCGCGTTCGGCTTCGGTGAACGTCAGCGGGCCGCCGGTTTCGACCTTTAATTCACCGCCGCTGTCGCGGTTGACCAGGCACAAGTCCAGGTCGCTCCAGCCTTCCAGATGGTGGGCCGCGGCGCTGATTACGGCCTGGCGATCGGTGGCGGCGGTCAGTTTTCGCGACAGGTCGAGCAGCTCGCTGGTCTCTTCCTGAGTATCACGCAATGCCTGCAACTGCCGGCGTTGGCGCGCGGCCAGGTTGCCGGTCAAGGCCGCCATCAGCAGGAAGAACAGCAGGGTCAGCACATCCTCTTCGCGCTGGATGGCGAAGGAAAAATTCGGCGGGATAAACAGAAAATCGTAGGTCAGAAATGACAGTGCCGCGCACGCCAGAGAAGGCCCCAGGCTACTGCGCACCGCGACCAGCAGCACCGCGGCGAGAAACACCAGCGAGATATTCGGCAAAGGCAACACGCTGGACACCGCCCAGGCCACGGCGGCAGCCACCACAGTCGCCACCACCGCAAGCGCGTAGTCGAACCACACCAGGCCGCGCACATCCGGCAGGCGTGGCGGCGCGGGGATATCGTCGCTGTCGAGGACGTTGATTTCCAAACCGCGCGCATTACGCAGCAACCGCGCCGCCAAACCGCCACCGAACAGTCGACGCCGCCAGCGCATCCGCGACTGCCCCACCAACAGCAGACTGGCGCGGCGCTCGGCGGCGTGCTGAATCAGCGTTTTCGCCACCTCACCGGCGCGCAGCAAGACCACTTCCCCACCCAACCGCTCGGCGAGTTGCTGGGCATTTTGCAGGCGCAAGCGCGATTGCTCATCGCGCGCGCGGCCGTTGTCGATATGCACCAGGCTCCAGGGCAAATGCCGGCGTTGGGCCACGCGGCTGGCGTGACGCACCAGGCGCTCGGCTTGCGCGTCGCCGTCCACGCCCACCAGCAAACGGCCGCGTACCGCTGGCGCGGCTTGGCCAAGTTGGCGATAACCCTGGGCCAAGTCGTCGTCGACGTGGGCAGCAGCGGTCTGCATCGCCAGCTCGCGCAGGGCCATCAGGTTGGTCTGGGTGAAAAATGCGTCGATGGCGGCGCGGGCCTGTTCCGGCACATAGACCTTGCCGTCACGCAGGCGCTCCAGCAGTTCGCGGGACGGCAGATCGATCAGCAACAGTTCGTCCGCTTCTTGCAGTACCCAATCCGGCAGGGTTTCGCGCACTTGCACGCCGGTGATACCGCGCACCTGATCGTTGAGGCTTTCCAGGTGCTGGACGTTGACCGTGGTGAACACGTTGATGCCGGCGGCGAGCAGTTCCTGAATGTCTTGCCAGCGCTTTTCATGGCGGCTGCCGGGGGCGTTGCTGTGGGCCAGTTCGTCGACCAGCACCAGCCTGGGCTTGGCGGCGAGCAAGCCGTCAAGGTCCATTTCTTCGAGCATCACGCCGCGGTATTCACTGCGCAACAAAGGTTGCTGCGGCAGGCCGCTGAGCAAGGCCTCGGTCTCGGCACGGCCGTGGGTTTCGACGACCCCGGCGATCAGGCGCACGCCTTGGCGCAACTGGGTGTGGGCGGCCTGGAGCATCGCGTAGGTCTTGCCCACGCCCGGCGCAGCGCCGAGGAAGACTTTGAGCCGGCCACGGCCGTCCCGTGGCAGTTCGGCTAACAGGGCATCGGCGCGGCCGGAGTCGCTCATGCTTTACGGTTCCTTCAGGTGTTTATTTCGAGTCTTTCAGGCCGTCATCGCGGGCAAGCCCGGCTCCCACAGGGGAATGCATTCCAAATGTGGGAGCGGGCTTGCCCGCGATGAGGGCATCACTGCTTACAACTTTTCCAGCGCCATGTTCAGTGCCAGCACGTTCACTACCGGCGGCCCCACCAGCGGGCTTTCGATGTGCTCATCCAGCAAACGCTGCAGTGTAGACACCGGCACATTCCGCGCCGCCGCTACCCGCGCCAGTTGATAGGCAATCGCCTGTGGTGGCAAGTGTGGATCAAGTCCGCTGCCGGAGGTAGTCAACGACGCCAACGGCACCGGGCCCTGGCCTGGCACCAGCTGTTTGTTGGCGTCATCAAAAACGCGCGTCGCTAACGCAGGGTTGCTTGGGCCGAAGTTACTCGCGCTGCTGGAGACGGTGGCAAAGGCACCGGCCGATGGGCGCGGATGGAACCAGCCGTCACCGGTAAAATCCTGGGCGATCAGGCTGGAGCCGCGCACTTTACCGCTGGCGTCGCGCACCAGGCTGCCATTGGCCTGGTCCGGGAAGGCGACTTGCGCCACGCCGGTCACCACCAAAGGGTAGGCAACGCCGGTGATCAGGGTCATGAGTACCAGCAGGCTCAGGGCCGGGCGGATCATGTTGGACATTTCAAATTCCTCAATTCGGTCATTGCAACCTGTGGGCCCGGTTGATCAGAGCCCACAGGGGTCGGGTCAAACCAGGTGCAGCGCAGTCAGCAGCATGTCGATCGCCTTGATGCCCACGAATGGCACCAGGATCCCGCCCAGCCCGTAGATCAACAGGTTGCGACGCAGCAACGCCGCCGCACTTGCCGCCTGCACACGCACACCGCGCAGCGCCAGGGGAATCAGCACGACGATGATCAGGGCGTTGAACACGATGGCCGAGAGAATCGCGCTCTGCGGGCTCTGCAAGTGCATCACGTTGAGCACACCGAGTTGCGGGTAGATCGAGGCGAACAGCGCCGGCAGGATCGCGAAGTACTTGGCCACGTCGTTAGCGATGGAGAACGTGGTCAATGCGCCACGGGTCACCAGCAGTTCTTTACCGATCTGCACCACGTCCAGCAGCTTGGTCGGGTCGCTGTCGAGGTCGACCATGTTGGCGGCTTCGCGAGCGGCCTGGGTGCCGTCGTTCATCGCCATGCCGACGTCAGCCTGGGCCAGCGCCGGGGCGTCGTTGGCACCGTCGCCGCACATCGCAACCAGGCGGCCGTCGTTTTGCTCGTGGCGAATACGCGCGAGTTTTTTCTCCGGGGTGGCTTCGGCCAGCACGTCATCAACGCCCGCTTCAGCGGCAATCGCGGCGGCGGTCAGCGGGTTGTCGCCGGTCACCATCACGGTGCGGATACCCAGTTTGCGCAGCTCGGCGAAACGTTCGCGGATGCCGGGCTTGACCACGTCCTTGAGGTGAATCGCACCGAGCAACTTGCCGTCGGCGCACACCAGCAAGGGCGTGCCGCCGCTCTGGGCGATCTTGTCGATTTCACGCGAGAGGGCCGGTAGCAGGTCACGGCGTTGTTGGCCGATAAAGGCCAGCAGCGAATCCACGGCGCCTTTACGGAACACACGGCCCTGGTAGTCGACACCGGACAAACGGGTTTCAGCACTGAATGGCACAGAGGTCAGCTCATCCAGAGTCGGCTCGGCCTGAGGGTGCAAGGCGCGCAGGTATTCGACGATGGATTTACCTTCCGCCGTGTCGTCCGCC
Source organism: Pseudomonas fluorescens (assembly GCF_002022275.1). Taxonomy (GTDB): domain Bacteria; phylum Pseudomonadota; class Gammaproteobacteria; order Pseudomonadales; family Pseudomonadaceae; genus Aquipseudomonas; species Aquipseudomonas fluorescens_AJ. The sequence continues at coordinate 161,839 of NZ_MSDF01000025.1, read as the reverse complement.
AGCGAGGCCAGCAGCGCGCCTTCAGCCAAGTCCCGACCACTGACGCCTGGCGCCGCGATCACGGCTGCACAGCGACGGTTACCGAAGGTGATGGTGCCGGTTTTGTCCAGCAGCAGCACATGCACGTCGCCCGCAGCCTCCACGGCGCGACCGGATTTTGCGATCACGTTGAGGCGCACCAGGCGGTCCATACCGGCGATACCGATGGCCGACAACAAGCCGCCAATGGTTGTAGGAATCAGCGTCACCAGCAGTGCGACCAGGAACACCAGCGGCAAACTGCCATTGGCGAAGTGGGCGAACGGCTGCAGGGTCACCACCACCAGCAGGAAGATCAGGGTCAGGCCGATCAGCAGGATATCCAGCGCAACTTCGTTGGGGGTTTTCTGGCGCTTGGCGCCCTCCACCAACGCGATCATGCGGTCCAGCGTGGACTCGCCGGGGTTGACGGTGATGCGGATCAGCAGCCAGTCCGACACCAGGCGGGTATTGCCGGTGACGGCCGAGCGGTCGCCGCCGGACTCGCGGATCACCGGCGCAGATTCGCCGGTGATCGCCGCTTCGTTGACTGCCGCGATACCCTCGATGACCTCGCCATCGCCCGGGATCATTTCCCCGGAGGCGACGCGTACCACGTCACCTTTGCGCAGGCTGGTGGCCGGCACGACCTTGAAAGTGCCGTCGGCTTCCTTGCGACGTGCGCTGAGGCCTTCGCTGCCGGCCTTGAGGCTGTCGGCGCGGGCCTTGCCGCGACCTTCGGCCAAGGCTTCGGCGAAGTTGGCAAACAGCACGGTGAACCACAGCCACACGGCGATCTGCACAGCGACAAAGGTCGGCACCGACGTGTCCGGCACAAAGCACAACACGGTGGTGAGGATGGCCGTCAGTTCGACCACCAGCATCACCGGTGAGCGTTGCAGTTGACGCGGGTCCAGCTTGACGAACGCCTGGACCAGCGCCGGGCGCCACAGGGCGGAGATGGCGGTTTTGGCGGGCTCCTGGGTGGTTACAGGGGCGGCATTTTTTGCAGGCATATTCATTGTCATATCCCTCAGAAGCCCATGCTCAGGTGTTCAGCGATAGGGCCCAGTGCCAGTGTTGGCAGGAAGGTCAGGCCGCCCACCAGCAAAATGGTCACGGTCAACAGGGTCACGAACAGCGGGCCATGGGTCGGAAAGCTGTTCTGGCCGATCGGTGCAGTCTTTTTCATCGCCAGGCTGCCGGCCAGAGCCAGTACCGGGAGGATGTAGCCGAAGCGACCGAGCAACATGCTCAGGCTCAGCATCAGGTTGTGGAACGTGGTGTTGGCACTGAAGCCGCCGAACGCCGAGCCGTTGTTGGCACTGGCCGAGGTGTAGGCGTACAGCAACTGGCTGAAGCCGTGAGGGCCAGGGTTACTGATGGCACCTGCAGGGCCTGGCAAGCTGGCCGCGATAGCGCCCAGAACCAGAGTACCGACCGGCATCACCAGCAAGGTCACGACGAGCAACTGCACTTCCTTGGCCTGGAGCTTCTTGCCGAGGTATTCCGGCGTGCGGCCGATCATCAGCCCGGCGAGGAACACCGCGATCAGGACGTTGAGCAACATGCCGTACATGCCGGCGCCGACGCCGCCGAAGATCACTTCGCCGACCATCATGTTGACCAGTGCCACCATGCCGCTCAGAGGGTTGAGGCTGTCCTGCATGCCGTTGACCGAACCGTTGGATGCCGCGGTGGTGGCCACCGACCACAACACAGTGCCGGTGGTGCCGAAGCGCGCTTCTTTACCTTCCAGCGGTGCGGTTTGCTCAACGGCAGGGTTGCTCAGCGCCGGGTTGGGCTGGTATTCGGCCCACAGTGAAGTCGCGCCGCCGATCAGGAACAAGGCCAGCATGCAACCGAGGATCGCCCGGCTCTGACGCAGGTCTTTCACGTAGTGACCGAAGGTGAACACCAGCGCCACCGGAATCAGGATGATCGCGCCCAGTTCGAACAGATTGGCCCACGCCGTCGGGTCTTCAAACGGGTGCGCCGAGTTGACGCCGAAGAAGCCGCCGCCGTTGGTGCCCAATTGCTTGATCGCAATCTGGCTGGCCGCAGGGCCCAGTGGGATCACCTGATCAACGCCCTGCAGGGTCACTGCGTTCACATAGTGAGCGAAGGTTTGTGGCACGCCCTGCCAAACGAGGAACAGCGCAAACACCAAGCACATCGGCAGCAGGCCGTAGAGGGTGGCGCGGGTCATGTCGACCCAGAAGTTACCCAACGTCTTGGTGGATTTGCGACCAATCCCACGGCACAAGGCGACCAGGACCGCGAGGCCGGTGGCCGCACTGACAAAGTTCTGTACGGTGAGGCCGGCCATCTGGCTGAGGTAGCTCAGGGACGCTTCACCGCTGTAGTTCTGCCAGTTGGTGTTGGTCATGAAACTGACCGCCGTGTTGAACGCCAGTGTCCACTCCTGACCCGGTAATTTCTGCGGGTTCAGTGGCAAGTATTCCTGGAACAGCAGGATCGCGAACAACAGCACAAAACCGGCAAGGTTGAATGCCAGCAGCGCCAGCGTGTATTTCTGCCAGCTTTGTTCCTGATGCTCATCCACGCCCGAAAGGCGATAGCACACGCGCTCCACGGGGCCGAACACCGGCGTCAGCCACGTGCGCTGGCCTTCCATTACCTTGTAGTAGAACCGCCCCAGGAAGGGTGCCGGCACCAGCACCACGGCAAAGAAGGCGATGATCAGCCAATAGTCATAACTGTGCATAGCCTGCTCCTAGTTCCGATCCGCGCGTAACAGCGCAACCAGCAGATAAATGAACAGCGCCACGGCCAATAGCAGTGACACCCCGTCCAGAACGCTCATGGAAGTCTCTCCGAATTGCGGCGATTGCCGCGTGTAGGGCAATTGTCGGCAGGAGTGGCGTAAAGGAACGAGAGCGAGGGTGCACGCGGGGCGTAAAGACGGCGTAAAGAGTGGGTTTATGCGGGGTTTACAGGGGGATTTATGCTGGCTGGAAGGGCCTCATCGCGGGCAAGCCCGGCGCCCACACTTGACTGAGGTGTCTGGGCTGACCTCAATCAACTGTGGGAGCCGGGCTTGCCCGCGATAGCGACGGCTGAGTCAGCACCGCCCTTTACTGGTGCACCGCTGCAAAAATTCAAACGCAAAACCATTCCGCACGCGACAGTTGCGCGGCTTTACGACAATGATTCTCAGGCTGGCATGGCCGCTGCAACACCTTGAATCATTCCAACCGGTTCAGGGAGAGCAACACGATGAACACACAACTCAAACCTACTTTGGGCACCTTGCACCTGTGGGGTATTGCCGTCGGGCTGGTCATTTCCGGCGAATACTTTGGCTGGAGCTACGGCTGGGGCGTCGCCGGTACGTTGGGCTTCCTGGTGACCTCGTTGATGGTCGCGGCAATGTACACCTGCTTTATCTTCAGTTTCACCGAGCTGACTACCGCGATTCCACATGCTGGCGGGCCGTTTGCCTACAGCCGTCGGGCCTTTGGAGAGAAAGGTGGCTTGATCGCCGGGCTGGCAACGTTGATTGAATTCGTCTTCGCCCCGCCAGCGATTGCCTTGGCGATTGGCGCCTATCTGAATGTGCAGTTTCCCGCGCTCGATCCGAAACACGCAGCGGTCGGCGCGTACATCGTGTTTATGGGCCTGAACATTCTCGGTGTGAAACTGGCGGCCACGTTCGAACTGGTGGTCTGCGTGCTCGCGGTCGCCGAATTGCTGGTGTTCATGGGCGTAGTTGCCCCTGCGTTCAGCTTCAGCAACTTTGCACTCAATGGCTGGGCCGGTTCCGACACGTTTGGCGCGCCAGCGATTGCAGGGATGTTTGCCGCCATCCCATTCGCCATTTGGTTCTTCCTCGCCATTGAGGGTGCGGCCATGGCGGCTGAAGAAGCGAAAGATCCCAAGCGCACTATTCCAAAAGCCTACATCAGCGGCATTCTGACCCTGGTGGTACTGGCCATGGGCGTGATGTTCTTTGCGGGCGGTGTGGGCGATTGGCGCACCTTGTCGAACATCAACGACCCGCTGCCGCAAGCCATGAAAACCGTAGTGGGCGACAGCTCCGGCTGGCTGCACATGCTGGTGTGGATCGGCCTGTTTGGCCTGGTGGCAAGCTTCCACGGCATCATCCTTGGCTATTCGCGCCAGTTTTTCGCGCTGGCCCGCGCCGGTTACCTGCCCTCCTTCCTCGCCAAACTGTCGCGCTTTCAGACACCGCACCGGGCGATTATCGCCGGTGGAGTCGTGGGCATTGCTGCAATCTACAGTGACGGATTGATCAACCTGGGCGGCATGACCCTGACCGCGGCGATGATCACCATGGCGGTGTTCGGAGCCATCGTCATGTACATCATGAGCATGCTCAGCCTGTTCAAACTGCGTAAGACCGAGCCGCTGCTGGAGCGCACCTTCCGCGCCCCGGGCTACCCGATCGTGCCGGGCATTGCGCTGGTGTTGGCGGTTGTGTGCCTGGTCGCCATGGCCTGGTTCAACGCGCTGATCGGTCTGATCTTCCTGGGCTTTATGGTGGCGGGGTTCATCTACTTCCAGCTGACCGCGCAAGACCGTGCCGATGCACCAGCAGATGCGATGCTGACCGGGCTGTGAGGTTAACGAGGCGGAACAGGCCTACACTGAACTACTGTGAAAGCCTATAACTCAAAGCAGTTATTACCGTGGGAAAATTCTCCCACGGCGACCTGCCTCAAGGAGAGCCTTATGCCGTGGTATGCGTGGTTGATTTTGGTGGTAGCGATCGGGTCGATCGTCGGTGGGCTGCTGATGCTGCGTGACAGCGCCAACAAGGTGGAACTCACCGACGAACAACGCAAACGCGTGGCCGAACGAAACGCCCAGGCGGATGCCAAGGACGCGCAGGATCGCTAGGCGGGTCTACTCCCATGCCGCCTTGGCAATATGCAAACCGTGCTGCCCTTTATAGGCAGCACGCTCAGGCTGGCTCCAGCCTTCGAGCAACTCATCTTCCAGCTGATAGATCTCGACACCCAGCGGGCGACATACCGTCAGCGGGTCCTGTGCCTCCGGCCCCCACATCGGCAGTGACAAGTCCCCGCCCGGGCAGGTGGACAATGCACAGAGCAAATCAATCTCGGCAAAAAACTCCAGGTAGTCACCCTTCTGCGCCGGGCAGGCTTTCATGAAGTACATGTCGTCGTGATTGAGGCCCGTGCACTGAAAGATGTTCAACACGTCATGCACATCGAATTCAGTCAGGCCGTGAGGCAGCACAGCGCGGGTCAGGTTCGAGTGGCAATGATGGTGAAAATCCTCCCCTGTCAGCATGCGATTCACATAGGGGTCGCAGCGAGTGCCGAGCAAATCGTGCAGCCGGCCGCCGTGTTCATCGATACCGTAACTTGCCAGGCTGTCATCGGTGATCGTGACTAAAGGCCGTAGAAACGGCAGGTTCGACCACAGCCGGTCATGGGTGCTGACGTGGGCGCCTTGCAACTGGCGCGTACGCGCGGCCCAAAGGCGTTCGCGAGGGTCATTGGCGTTCCATACGTTAAAGTCGCCTACTTGCGGGCCCACTGGCGTCGTCACACGAAACACGTGCCCGGCCGGAACTTTCCATGCCTTGCCCGTGCGAATCGGCACTTCAAACTGCTCGATCAGCGTGCGCTTGTCAGCCCGATCACGAATACGCTCATAGAACGCCGTATCGACCTGCAACGCCGAACCTTTGCTGACTTGGTAAGCGGCTGGGTAATCTTTATACATAAGGCGATCCTCCGTTAAGGGTAGTCAAACAGCGCGAGCGAAAGGCGTTCCGAATCGTGCAGGTACTGGCTCATCGCCTCTTGCGCCGCGAGCCGGTTGCCTTTTTCCAGCAGTGAGTAAATCTCGCGGTCGCGCTCAAGCCAGGGCGACTGGAATCGCTGCTCGTCAGGTGCAGCACAAAACACCAGGCGCAGTTGCGCAATGACCTGAGCGAAAAACTCATCGAACAACGGGCTGTGCATCAACCCGACAATCAGTTGGTGGAACAGCAAACTGTGAGTCGCCACTGCCCGCCAGTCTTCACGTTCCCGGGCCAGCGTCGTGGCCTCAATGGCGTTTTGCATGCGCTCGGCCTGCTGTTCCGTCAAAGCGCTGCTGTGTGCGATGGCCTGCAGTTCAAGAGTACGACGCACGACAAACAAATCGCGCACCTCTTCACGCTCCAATCGCCGGACCATCACGCCCTTATTGCGTACATAGCGTGTCAGCCCCTCTTGCCCAAGGCGATGCAACGCTTCGCGAATGGTATTGCGCGAGGCGTTATAGGCCTTCACCAGGTCCACTTCGATCAATGCCATGCCGGGCAAAAGCCGCCCGCCAATGATGTCGGCACGCAGTTCCAGGGCAATCTGGTCAGCCAACGACAAACCAAGGGTCATGATCACCTCCCGATTGTTGAACAATCACTGAAGTAAATGTAATCACTTTCCATGCCAAGGCTCTCAGTCATTACTCCGATGGGTAAAAAGACGCAACTCCGCTAAAATGCCGCCACGTCATCGAGGCATTACCATGCGTTACTCACAACAACACAAAGCTCAGACCCACCAGCGCATCATCAAGGAAGCTTCTGTACGCTTTCGCCGCGATGGTATTGGCGCCACCGGCCTGCAGCCGTTGATGAAAGCATTGAACCTTACACATGGCGGTTTCTACGCGCACTTCAAATCAAAGGACGAACTGGTGGAAAAGGCTCTCCAGGCCGCTGCTGCGGAACTGGATGCACACTGTGAAACACTGTTCAGCCAAGCGCGACCACTGGATGCTTTCATTGACAGCTACCTGTCTGAATGGCACCTGACCTCACCCGATCAGGGCTGCCCGTTACCGACCATGTCCTCCGAACTGGGGCTGAGAGGTCAGCACAGTTCGACGACGGATGCAGTGCTTGAGGCTCGGTTGAAGCAGGTTGAGGCGGCCTTGGGCAGCGAAAATGCTGATGAAAAAAGCCTGGTGTTGATGTCGACCCTGGTGGGCGCACTGGTATTGGCAAGAAGCGTTGAAAACCCGAAATTGGCAGCACGCATTCTGGAAGTCGTGCGCGGGACATTGAAAGACCAGGTTTCGGACGAAGAGAAGGCCGATCAATGATCGGCCTTCCGCCCTGCACTCAGTTCCTTAGTTGATCGCCAACCTGTCGCGATTCTTCTCCAGTAACGCCTTGCCGATACCCTTAACCTCCAGTAACTCATCCACCGCAGTGAATGGGCCGTTGCTGTCGCGATAGGCGATGATCGCCTTTGCTTTCGCGGCGCCGATACCGAACAGGTCACGACGAAGGGTCTCGGCATCGGCGGCGTTGAGATTGACCTTGGCGGATTGCTCGACTTTGACCATCTGCGCAGTAACAGGCGCAGGGGCTTCCGGTTTAGCGGACGGGGCGGCGTGAGTGGCTACAGAGATACTGGTGAGAAAAGCAAAGATCAGGGAAGAGATGTAAGTGTTTTGCATTGGTGACGCTCCATGACATCGGAAGAAGAAAAGCAGCTTTCCAAAAGCTGCTTTTCTAACTTAGGTGATGTTTGAAGATAGTCAAAAACCCATGAGTAACAGTGTGTTAAATCACGGCTCCAAACGTCGCTGCTGGTAGATCCAATCGACGATCTCACCATCCGGCGCGTACCCGCTGACCGTCTCGCGCAGCAGTTGGCGGACGCGGGTGTAGTCATCCCCCTCCACCGCCGCCAGCAGTTCGGTCAGCTTGCTTTTGAGCACATCCCAAGCCAGGTGATCTTCATTGGCACTCATAATCATCGGGTGCTGGGTAGCCACCACGTTGTCACCGATCAGCAACTCTTCGTAAAGCTTTTCGCCCGGGCGCAGGCCGGAAAATTCGATGGCAATATCGCCATGCGGGTTCTTGTCAGAGCGAACGCTCAAGCCGGACAAGTGGATCATTTTCTCCGCCAACTCGACGATTTTGACCGGCTCGCCCATGTCCAATACGAACACGTCCCCGCCGAGCCCCATGGAGCCTGCCTGAATAACCAGTTGCGCGGCTTCGGGAATGGTCATGAAATAACGAGTGATCTTGGGGTGAGTCACCGTCAGCGGCCCACCCGATTTGATCTGCTTATGGAACAGCGGAATCACCGAACCCGAAGAGCCCAGCACATTGCCGAACCGCACCATGGTGAAACGGGTTTTATTGACCCGCGAGACGTTTGATTTGTCACCGAACAATACCGGCGCCAGTTCACGGCTGAGCGCTTGCAGTGTCAATTCGGCCAGGCGTTTGGTACTGCCCATCACATTGGTCGGGCGAACGGCCTTGTCGGTGGAGATCAGTACAAAGTTCGACACACCCGCCTGCAACGCGGCCTGCGCCGTGTTCAAGGTACCGATGACATTGTTCAAGACGCCTTCGGCGATATTGTGCTCGACCATCGGCACATGCTTATAGGCCGCGGCATGGTAGACAGTGTCCACATGCCAGGTCTTCATCACGTCCAACAGCTTGGACTGATTGCGCACCGACCCCAGAATAGGCAGCAACTTGACCGGCAGCGACTCACGGATCACTCGCTGCTCCAGCTCCGAAAGGATGCTGTAGAGGTTGAACTCGCTGTGCTCCAGCAGCAGCAGCGTGGTGGGGCGCAAAACCAGGATCTGCCGGCAGAGTTCCGAACCGATCGAACCGCCCGCACCAGTCACCAGGACGTTTTGCCCCTTGATGCAGTGCTCCAGCAGCTCGGCCTGCGCCGGTACCGCATCACGTCCCAACAAGTCTGCGATGTCGACTTCCTGGATGTCATCCACCTTGACCCTGCCGCTGGCCAAATCCATAAAGCCCGGAACGCTGCGCACGTGCAATGGAAAACCTTCGAGGAACCCGAGGATTTCACGACGGCGCCCACGGTTGGAAGAAGGGATCGCGAGCAGTATTTCCTGGGCGCCGGTGGCGTCAATCATGCGTTGGATGTGCTTGGGCTTGTAGACCTGCAGGCCTGAAATCACTCGGTCGGCAATGCTGGCATCGTCGTCAATGAAGGCCACAGGGCGCATCACCCGGCCCATGCGCAGCGCGGCGACCAGTTGATTGCCCGCGGCTCCGGCGCCGTAAATCGCCACGCGCGGCAGGCCGTCATCGCGGCTGGTGAAAGGCACGTGCTGGGAGGCGGCGAACCAGTCGCCCAGGAAGTACTGACGCATGGCAAGGCGCAGCCCACCCACCATAATCAGGCTCAACCACCAATAGTTGAACACGATGGAGCGGGGAACCACGTTCTGGTGATTGCTGTACCAGTAAACGACGACGCCGAGAATCAGCGACGACAAACTGACCGCCTTGATAATCGCAACAAGCGCATCATTGCCGAAGTAACGCATCACCGCCCGGTACATGCCAAAGCGTATGAATAAAGGGATAGCAACAACCGGAGCGACGATGAACAACCACAGATGGGCCCGAAGGGGGTTGACCATCTCGTCAACGCCGAGCCGAACGACAAATGCCAGCCACAGAGCAGCCCAGACCACCACAACATCGGTAGCCACTTGAATCAGGCGTTTTTTACGGCGTGGCAACCCCACCAGGAAGGCTCGTAACCGTTCCATAATCCCTTCATCCACCTCAGGCAGTTCCTTTCGTTAATAACCAACAATCATATTTGACGTTTTAAATCGTCAGACATCTTCCGCCGTCGTGCCAGATTTTTCCAGTTCGCCTGCATGATACTTGACTGCGAGTACAACCAGAGGCACGTAGGCAATAACAGTGCCCAATGCGCCGTCCAGCCCAAACCAGACCACAGTTGTTGCGACAGGAAGCAGCCAGAATAGGTTCAACCCGGCAACCGCCAGCGTCACCGGCAAATGCCTTCCAAAGCGCCGTGAAGCAAATTGGTAGGCGTGGCTGCGATGGGCTTCATACACTTTGTCTCCACGTACCAAGCGGCGGGCCAGGGTGAACGTCGCATCTACAATGAACACCCCTAACAGAATCAACCACGCCCACATCAACTGCGAAGACGCCCAAGCGGCCTGGATGGAAAACACACCCAGCACAATCCCCAGAAAACCACTGCCGGCATCGCCCATGAATATTCGCGCCGGCGGGAAATTCCAGAACAGAAATCCGGCAACGGCCATGACCAACATCAGCGGCAGTAAAATCAGGTCAGCATGACCACTGAGCCCATACAACAGACACATACCCAGGCATGCGCAGATGGCTTCAACACTGGCGATACCGTCAATGCCGTCCATGAAGTTATATAAGTTGAGCATCCAGACCAGGTAGAACGCAGCCAGCACACAGCCCACCCACCCCAGGTTTATCGCCAGGCCGAATACCGTTATCTCGGGCAAACCGCCCAGCCAATACAACGCCCAGGCAGACGCGGCGAAGTGCCCTAACAGGCGTCGGCGGGCAGCAATATGCCCGTGATCATCCATAAAGCCGATGACGGCGATCAACGCTCCTGCTCCGCCTACGGCGAGCAACGCAGGAAACGATACAAGCTGGGCCAACCCCAGCCCAAGCAGCGCCAAGAGAAACGACACCACGATGGCGACACCTCCCCCCCTGGGCGTAGGGACGGAGTGGGAGCTGCGGGCGATGGGAATATCGATGATGCTGTGCGCCAGAGCGTAGCGTCGCAAAGCCCCGGTCAATACCCACGACAACAAAGCGATAACTACAATAAACCACCAATATGTCATTGTTTCTTATCACTCATATACTGCGCTGCGACGGATTTAAGTGCGTTGTCCACTGAAACGGGAGGCGACCATTGCAATAATGTCGTGGTCTTGTTGATATCGACCTGCAACGAGCCACATAGCCGTTGAGACAACGACTTTTTACCCAGGAGGTTCGCAGCAGTACTGAGCATCCAGCCGGGAACAGGCAGCAGGCGAGCGGACTTGCCCAGCGCCACAGCCGTCTTGCGTAACAGTTGAGTGGTGGATAGATCCTCGCCATCGCTGACCAGAAACACCTGGTTTGCGGCGCCCGGGTGATCAATCGAGCGGATGATGAGGTCCACTAGGTTATCCAGGGCGACGAGGCTGCGGCTGTTATTAATCGCGCCAAAAGGCAGCGGCACACCTTTCTCCAGCCAACGCATCATATTAAAGAAGTTGGCTTTTACTCCCGGCCCATAGACCAGCACCGGACGAATGATCACGACTTCCATACGGGTTCGCGCGGCAAGAGCCAACAACCCCTGCTCCGCTTCCAGCTTTGAAATGCCATAAGGGTCACTCGGCGCCGGGACGTCTTGCGCCGTATAGGGCCTGCCAGGCTGAGTGCCTTCGCCATTGACCTTGATGGAGCTGATGAAGACGAAACGTCGAACACCGGCTTGCGCAGCCTGCTCCGCGAGATTCAAAGTGCCCTGCACATTGACTTTGCGAAAGGCCGCCAACGGGTCGGTTTCGGCATCATTCATGACATGAACACGCGCTGCGCAATGCACAACCGCATCCACACCTGCCAGGTTTTCCAGCCAATTGGTGCTGTCAAAAGCGCCAAATTGCACAGTCTGCACCCCGGGCTCCAACACCTTGCTGCCATCGCGAACAGGCGCTGTTACGTTGGCGCCCTCCGCCAATAGACGGCGCAAGACCGCGCGCCCCACAAAACCGCTGGCACCTGTCAAAAAAACAGATTGTGACATTAATGCTTTTCCTTGCGTAAAGTGGCTTCGCGAAACAGCGTTTCCAGGCGAGCCAACAACGTTGGTTTGGAATAGTTTTCCAAATAATACTGCCGACCGGATTCGCCCATTTTCCTTCGCTGCTCAACATCAAAAGCCGCCAGTTTCGACGTAATATCCGCCAAGGCACTCGCATCACCCGATGGGCAACACAATCCGGCCCCGGACGCTTCAATGACACGAGCGGCTTCACCGTTAATCATGCCCAGAATGGGCTTGCCCGAGGCCAGATAGGCCTGAACTTTCCCAGGGATGGTCTTCTCGAAGACATCATTGGTCCTGAGGGAAACCAGTAAGGCATCCGCACAGGCGAACAAGCCTGGCATCTCTTCCAATGGATGGCGTCCCAATAGAACGACATTATCCATTTGGCGAGTGCTGACTTCACTCGCCAGCCACTCACTCATCCGACCGTCTCCGACAATGACCCAACGAACAGGGGTCGACTCGGCCAGTGAATGAGCAGCGTCAATAATTGCAGGAAAATCCTGAGCCTCTCCCAAGTTACCGGCAAAGACCACCGTGAACACCGAATCATCCCGCTCAAGCAGCGGGGAGGTTGGTTGCACTGGGCTGGAAAAATCATCTTCGGCCCAACTTGGGAAATAAACCAGGCGTTCAGGGGCAATGTGCTGGGTACAGTAACCCTTCACATTCTCGATAAACCCATGAGACTGAAGCAGCAAATAATCTGCGCGGTTATATATCCAGGATACCATTCGTCCAACCGCCCCAAGTAACTTGGGGTTACTCACAGCACCTACCGCGCGAAGCGTTTCAGGCCACAAGTCCAGTACCCAAATAAATACCGGGGCTTTTTTAATACGACCAAGCAGCAACGCGGGAATGGCAGCCATGATAGGTGAAACGGCATAGACGAATACGGCATCGAACCGTTGGCCACGCAACTTCCAGGGCGCCAAAACCGAGGCCGACATAAAAAATGAAGCGTAGTTCAGCATCAACTGCAAACTACGCTTCCCACGTGCGAGCAGAGGCACCCGCACTACTTTTGCACCGGCGTATTGCGCAAACTTCTGCGGGTCGGCTCGGTACTCAGTATAAATGCTGCCTTCCGGATAATTAGGGAGCCCTGTCAATACCGTAACGGAATGACCCTTTTCGGAAAAATCACGAACAAGATCATTGATACGCATATTTTCGGGCCAGAAATACTGCGTAACAACCAAAATTTCAAGTTTTCGCTCAGGCATTGACATGGGCTCAATCAGTACCGTTTCCAGACTATCCGATTTACATAATCCGTGTAGCTATGAATGATTCGAGCTACTTTCTCGGATACGTTCGGCATACTGTAATCGGCAACCTGTCGCAACGTCCGGACATCCCCGGTGCCTTGCCCTTCCAGCAGGTTCAACGCTTGTAGCACCCGATTAACTTCCAGGCCAACCATCATGACAGCCGCCTCCTCCATACCCTCTGGACGTTCGTGGGCTTCACGAATATTCAAGGCAGGGAAGTTCAATATGGACGACTCTTCGTTAATGGTGCCACTGTCAGAAAGAACAGCTTTCGCCTTCAACTGCAGCTTGTTGTAGTCTTTGAAACCCAGCGGTTTGAGCAACTTGACGTTTTCGTGGAAAACAACACCCATTGCATCTACGCGCTTTTGCGTACGCGGGTGAGTCGACACGATCACCGGGAAGTTATAGTGCGCCGCAACGGTATTAAGCACGTCCACCAGTTTCAGGAAGTTCTTGTCCGAATCAATGTTTTCTTCGCGGTGAGCGCTGACAACGAAAAACTTGCCGTCCTCAAGACCGAGGCGTTCGAGCACATCCGACGAGTCGATACCTTCGCGGTAATGAGTCAGCACTTCAAACATTGGGCTACCCGTCTTGATGACCATGTCCGGAGACAGGCCTTCACGCAACAAGTAATCACGGGCAATGGTGCTGTAGGTCAGATTGATGTCAGCCGTATGGTCAACGATACGACGGTTGATTTCCTCCGGAACCCTCATGTCAAAGCAACGGTTACCAGCTTCCATATGGAAGGTCGGAATCTTGCGGCGTTTCGCAGGGATGACAGCCATGCAGCTGTTAGTGTCACCCAGTACCAGTAACGCCTCGGGGCTGACTTCGGCCAACACTCGATCCACCGCGATGATCACGTTGCCGATAGTCTCGGCACCGCTCGCACCCGCGGCATTCAAAAAGTGATCAGGCTTACGAATGCCCAAATCCTGGAAGAAGATCTCGTTCAGCTCATAGTCGTAGTTTTGACCGGTGTGCACGAGGACGTGATCGCAATGCCTGTCAAGCGCATCAATGACACGCGACAAACGAATGATCTCGGGGCGAGTACCGACGACGGTAACAACTTTCATTTTTTTCATAACTGTATGCTCGAGAGTGTGTTTAGGCTTCGGTTCCCACAGGCATTGAGTAAGTGTCCGGATGTGCACGGTCAAAAATCTCATTCGCCCAGAGCATAACGATTAGCTCATCAGTGCCGGAATTGGTCACATCATGGGTCCATCCAGGAACCGTCTCGACGATTTCAGGTGTATCACCCGTGGTGAACAATTCATAAAACTCACCCGAGACGATATGCCGAAATCTGAAACACGCCGTGCCTTTGATAACAAGGAACTTCTCGGTTTTGGAGTGGTGGTAATGCCCGCCACGTGTAATCCCGGGATGCGCGGTGAAGAACGAGAACTGGCCGGCATCGGGAGTCTTGAGCATCTCCACAAACGTCCCGCGCGGATCCTCATACTTGGGAACCTTGTAGGTGAAGTTTTCCGGCGGCAGATAGCTCAGGTAAGTCGAGTACAACGCCCGAACCAGGCCTGTGCCCACACGTTCAGTGATCATCGTCGCGCGGCTGTCGCGAAACGCGGTCAGTTGCTCGACCAAACCACCCACACTGATGCTGTATTGGGTTTCGACAGTTACGAAAGGCTGGGTATCGACCTTGCCTTCCATCACGGCAATAAACCGTGCAACCACATCGTCGATATAGACCAGGTTAATCAATGCACTTGGGTCATTGACCTTGACTGGAATATCGCGGGCAATGTTATTGCAAAACGTCGCCACGGCAGAGTTGTAGTTAGGCCGTGCCCACTTGCCGAAAACGTTTGGCAAGCGAAATATGTAGGCAGGGGAGCCCGAGCTTGCCGCCATGCTCAGCAGCAATTCTTCAGCGCCGCGTTTGCTCTTGCCGTAAGGATTATCCAACTCAGCCTGGCTGGAGGATGTATACAGTACGGGTACTTGTCGGCCGCTATTAATGACAGCCTCGCAAAGCGCTCCGGTCAGGTCCGTGTTACCCGTATTGAACTCCTGGGGATCAACAGGCCGGTTAACACCTGCAAGATGGAAAACAAAATCCACCTGCTCCACCAAACCAGGCAGGCTCGACAAAGCGTCGTCGCGAGTGAACCGCAAGACTTCAATATCATCACGCTCCGCCAGGTGCGAGATGAGATTCTGGCCGACAAAACCGTTGGCACCCGTAATCAGAACCTTCATTGCTTATTCCTCAGCTGTTGCGTGCTCGCCGCGCTGAATCGCACGCATGAAATCCAGTTTCAGCAACAGCTTTTTCATACCCTCAACGTCAAGACGTTCGGTGTTATGAGAGTTGTAGTCCTCGGTCCGGGATATTTTGGTCTCACCTTGCTCAACGAACTTGGCGTAGTTCAGGTCGCGCAAATCAGGCGGCACACGGAAGTATTCGCCACGGTCTTCAGCGCAGGCCATTTCTTCACGACTCAACAGGGCTTCATACAGCTTCTCGCCATGACGAGTACCAATTACCTGGATCTCGTGATCTGGCTTACCCACCATTGCGGTCAATGCCTTGGCCAACACTTCCACAGTGGCAGCGGGTGCCTTTTGCACGAACATATCGCCATTGTTGCCATGTTCAAACGCGTAAAGAACCAAGTCCACCGCATCGGCGAGGGTCATCATGAAGCGCGTCATGTTGGGGTCGGTCAGCGTCAACGGCAAACCAGCACGAATCTGCTCAATGAACAAAGGAATTACCGAACCACGGGATGCCATGACATTACCGTAGCGCGTGCCGCAAATTACAGTCTTGGTGTCATCGACATTGCGAGACTTCGCAACCATGACCTTTTCCATCATGGCCTTGGAAATGCCCATGGCGTTGATAGGGTATACAGCCTTGTCCGTGCTCAGGCATACAACGCGCTTGACCTCGTTCTGGATCGCGGCCTCAAGCAGGTTTTCCGTACCCAGAACGTTGGTTTTGACAGCTTCCAGCGGGTGAAACTCGCACGATGGCACCTGTTTCAATGCCGCCGCGTGGAAAATATAGTCAACGCCACGGGTGGCATTCAGGACACTTTGATAGTCTCGAACATCACCAATGTAAAATTTCAGCTTGGAGTTTGCGTAACGTTTACGCATGTCATCCTGCTTTTTTTCATCGCGGCTGAAAATCCGGATTTCAGCAATATCGGTGTCGAGAAAGCGCTTAAGAACTGCATTGCCAAAAGATCCGGTACCACCGGTAATGAGCAACTTTTTACCTTCAAACATAACTTTCTCCTTTAATTTTTTCTAGCAATTTGCTCACCTGTATGCCAGGCATTTTGTTTTCTACGATAAATTTCTTTGCAGAGCGCCCCTTTTCCGCAAATGCTTCATCAGAAAGCGTCGACATCTGCGACAGCGCTGCACTCAGCCCATTATCACCCGCCGGGACCACAAAGCAAAACGCGTAGTACTCATCAGGGATGCCGTCTAGCGCATACATCAGAACGGGCGTGCCTGAGGACATGTATTCAATCACCTTCGAAGGGAATGAATACTTCGTGAATGCCGACTCGTTACTTCTAGGGTTGATCAGCAGCTTGGCGTTGCGCTGAAAGCTCAGCACCTCGCTGCGATCGAGTTGGCCTAAAAATCTGATTCGCGGGTGTGCTGCACTCATCTCCTCAACATATTGACGGTCATCACCGTCGCCACATATCAGCAGTTCATAGTTATCGATGCCGGAGGACACAAAAGAGTCGAGCAGATTTCTGATGCCATAACGGCGATCCAGTGTTCCGGTATACAGAAAGTAATTTGCTCTTTGCTCAGGCTCACCAGACGAAATATATTTCGCGTCTGCAATCCCTTCGATGACCACTTTTTTTACATCGCCCTTGAACACATTCAACATTTGCTCGGTGATCGCGACAATACTGTCTGCCCTATTGACCACGTAATAAGAAATTTTTGAAAGCATGCTGAACACAAATTTCAGGACACCAGTTCTCACGCTCATGTATTCAGGCAAGTCCGGGACAATCACACAAAGGTGAACATCTTTTCTCAGGCGCTTGACGATATGGCACGCCACCAGGAAAGGTAGATGCATCGAATAGCACACTAAAACACTTGGCTCCCCCTTGCTTTTTTTAAGATGCGAAAGCATCTCTCTTATAGCAAGGAAAACCTTATGAACATTTTTCACTACAGAAAGATTCAGAAAGCCAACGTTATAGACCACCGCACGCCCTATCGGCTCGGTGCGTTCCCGAGGTTCGAAGAACACTTCACTGTAGCGCTTGGGGTAGGCACCTATAAATGGAAAATTGATGATCGAAACCGCGTGCACACTTTCACTTTGGCAAAAACCATCGATATAGTTTTTCTGCAGCGTGTCGGCTGCGTATTGCATGCCGCCCTTGGACCTCTGAATGATTCGGTCCTTCTCCCGCTCAGTAAAAACACCACCCAAGAACACAATATTCACATCGACCTCATCTGTCTGAACAAAAGCGAAGAGAGAAGAACTCGTCGCTTGCCAACACCGCTTACACTACCCTACCTCGCGCCTCAGTTCAAAAGCAGATTATTCTTGAACATGGAAATGTAAGTATCCTGAGCAACCGGAACCAGGAAAAACAGAATCAAGTAACCACCAAAGATGAAGATGTACGCCAGCAAGAACAGGTAAGTACGACGCTTCAAAAACAGGGAGTTTACACAGTGCAAAAGATTAAAGAATATGATGACCCTCAAGAGCCGAACAAATATTTCAGACTCAAAATAAAGCACAAGAAAGAATAACGAAAAAATATTAATATTCAAAATAAAGGCGAGTTCTTTTTCCCGCCCAGAAGAACAGTCCAATTTGTGAAGGCTTTTTCTTTCAGCCATCACCGCCAATGCGAACAACACAAACGACACCAAGTGAGTCACTATATTCGCAGTAACACTCTTCCAAGTTGTATTATAAAAGTCAAAGTGATTTGCAATACTTTCCGGCAGCGGCACCGCATACCGGACCAGCAAATAAAACACGATGAAAGATATGTAAACAAACAAAAACCGCCCTAATGGCACCACTCTGTTAAGCGGTATAAATACAAACACCATAAACATTAACGAAGACTGATGCATCGCCGTCGCCAACAAAATAAGAGCGACATACTTCACCCTGCAATATCGCTTGCCCTCATACAGCAATATTATTCCTTGTAAAAAAATCGCAAAAGCAAAGAAATTCCTCATTAACACGAAGTCAAGAGAAAAGAAGCAGACCAGGTAAATTACAATTGAGGCAAATGGCGATAAGGTTTGTTTAGTGAAATACCTGAACAACAACAGCAGTGTTGCCAGCGACATCAGAATCTGAAATCCCTGGAATGAAAGACCGGACTGACTGGCGATAATATTGAGATAACCATACCCAAACTCCCCCCCCCAACTGGAGAGCGTATCGCGCGTATGGTAGTAGAGCTCATAGCCGTCCCTGTCTCCATTCCACGAATTCCAGCCATACAAACCCCACATTATCAGGCATACCAATAATGCAAAGAATATGGACAGCGATCGCTTTTTGTACATTGGCGTTAGCCTCTGGAGAGCTTGCTTTTTAGAAAACCCAATATGCTTTGGGTTTTCTTTATTCCCAAAAACTCTCTGATAAATCGAGACACTCTTGAGCGCAGCGAAAAAAAGCCCGGATTCAATATTATCTTGGCGACCAGCACCTCAAACTTCATGTCCAAAAGGACACTCTTTGGGTGTTTCAACGGAAACTCCATCATTTTGGTCTCGATGCCACAAAACCTTTCGACCATCACATCCTGCAAACTGTTCCCACCGTGAGTGGAATCGTTATCCACACCGATATTTTTTATCTGATTATATTTTGGAACGACGGCATACACATTATGCGCACGCATTGAAAAACTCATCTGATAGTCCCAGGAGTAAAACTTGCCGCGCGCCGCCTTGGCATCAAGTTCGTACTCGACATTATATTTGTCCTGATAGTACAGCCCTTTATACAGGTATTCCGCCTTGATTCTGTCCTGTATGTACTTATCCTGCCAAAGCGAGAGTTCGCCATCATAGAAAGCATTAAACTTGTCGGCCCAGGAGGCCCACCCGCACGGCATCATATTTTTGGTGAATACATAACTCGATCCGTCTTGAGGATCGTACTCTTTCAAATAGTTTGTACCGCAAATCCAAAGTACACGCGTGTCATTACGGTACCGATCCAGAACCTCTTCACAAAATGTAAAAAATGACAGCTCAGGCAAGTTGTCATCTTCTAGAAAAATGGCAAACTTCTCGCGTTCAAATACCCACTTTGCACCTTCGGCAATATTGGCATAAACGCCGATATTTTCAGCCTCGTACTTCTTGATAACCTCACAGTCCCATGTGATTGCGCTCTCGATAGCGTCCCTGCACTTCGCAGCCTGTGCTTTCTCTTCGTCAGTACGCCCACCGTCAGCAAGCAGATAGAGCCTGGTCGGTGCCACTTTGGAGATTTGTTTTATAACCTCCAGTGGCTTGTCTATTCTCTTGAACAAAAACAAAACGACGGGCACATTAAACTGTTTCATTTTCTCTGCTTACTCCGAGCATCAAACGGGACTTAACCCTTCGCCATATACACCTTGGCAGCCAATCGCACAACGAATCATATTCGCCTTGTCAGGTCTAATACCCCTCGACCTTTTTTACCAACGAGTAACTATAGAAAATCTCCAATAGCGCCGAGCTCATGAGCGCCAGCACTACAGAGTAAACACTCCAGCTCACCATCAGGTAGGCCGAGCAAAAAGCATAAAACGAAACCACGGAAACCACTTGGTTTCGCAGCACAAGATCATAGCGCTGGTGCGGCACATAGATAAAATATATATGACTTCCCACAATGAGAAAGGTCATTATATTGAAACTCAGTAATATCGATAAATAGTAGGCATCATGCATGTCATGTACGGAGACTAAATCCACAACCCAGTAGCCGCCCACAACCACCGACAAAATACACAACAGCCCTACAAAGAACTCAATTTTAATAACTTTAGTGACTACATTCTTTTGGGCTTTCTTCACCATAATGGGAAAGAGCGCTGCATTGATGTTGGAGGCCAACAAACTTGGCACAGAAAAAATCTTGTTGGCGAGGTCATAAATGGCTAACTCCTTCATACCAAAAAAGGAACCGATAATAATTTCAACACTCTTCTGCTTCAGCGTATTGGTCGCCGTTGACCAGAAAAAGGGCTGAACCTCATTAAGCAGTACTTTCAAACTGGAAAATTCCGGCAACCTCAAAGAGAATTGACTCATTTTTACGGCCACGATAAATGCCACCAACGACGACAACACATTGGTAAACACAACGATTGCAGCATAAATAGTAATATCATCCTCGCCCTTTATGGCAAAATAAATGACGGGCAGCGACAGAAGTTTGAATGAGAGTTGAATCATCGTCAGTACTTTCATTTTCTGCACGCCATGGAAATACCAAGTCGGCAAAAATAAGCACGAAAGCGTGTTGGCGAAGCACAACAGGAATAAAAAATTGTTATTCCTTAAAAAATCTATACTGAATATCAAAATCGCAAACACCACGACTGCCAATATTTCCAGCAAAATCTTCGCTGCAGTAATAGATGACAACAACGAAGCATGCAGCCGGCCATCAGTCTGATTCAACGAAACCAGCTTCGCCGCATGCATATCAAAGCCAAAGTTTATAAACACCATAAAATAAGTGGCAATGCTTGTCGCAAAAACAAAAAGCCCATAGTGATCTACACCCACGGTATTAATCACAAACGGGTATATCAAAATATAAAAAAACGAGTTCATCACTTGCAGAATGGTCATATGAGAGTAATTACTTATTACTTTCATATTTTGCTGGAGCAGTATCTTAATTGCAGCGAAATTCAACAAACACCTCACAAGGGTTAAACTGCCTGCAAACCATTACTCAACTCAACGCTACGGCTGAGAAAAACCGTATTTTCAAGCGAAGAAACATCCTGCGGAAAAATAAAAAACTAAAATATTACCTACTCCGCCAAGGCAATCTGGTGCAGATTTTCTATAGCAGCCATCTCATGCCGTGGTGCTAGACGGTATTTGTCACCGAATCATTTTGTCAGAAAAAGCTGAAATTCGCAGCACAAACGCGCTGTGTCCTCAAATATTGCTTACCCACCCGGTAGGGATTATCGTATTTGGATAGAAATTTGGACGATGCCGCTCATGCCGTCATGAGCAAGCAGCCCTGATCGCACACATCCAAAATACTGGCATATACACCTATGCATGAACTAATGATGCAAAGGAGATGAGCTTTGGCATCCGCAGGGCATTACCCATACGCTGCAAAAAAGCCGTTAGCCCTGGTAAAACCTGGGCCAGATTAGAAATTTAAAACGGCGCAAGCAGTCTCAAGCGCAATTTAGGTTACGGAGATAAAGATACTCAACAGCCTATATGACCACCCCAGAGGGTCTGAAGTTGATCACACCGCCTCTCAACATGCCGGTATCAGCGCTCTGGCGGCTTCAACCGACTACGGGCGCGGGGCCTTATCAGCAAGGCCACCACAGGACCAATTGCCATGCCGACAACCAAAGACAACACCATGAAGACAGAAGCTGGAAGCTCCATGGTAGCCCACCCAAGGAACGACAGAGAAACGCCCTGCTGATTTTCCAGTACAAACCCCACAACTACCAACACGACAAACAATACCGCCAATACTAGAACAACGCGCTTAACCCCACGCATACCTTTCTCCCGCGTCAAAAAAACTCAGACTCCCTCTTCCTCGTCTTCGTTCACTCGGTCTCGTAACTCCTTGCCCGGCTTAAAGTGAGGCACAAATTTGCCATCCAGGCTGACGGACTGGCCGGTTTTCGGATTGCGGCCTACACGCGGCGCGCGATAATGCAGGGAAAAGCTGCCAAACCCTCGGATCTCAATACGATCCCCAGTAGCCAGACATTGGGACATTTGTTCAAGCATGGTCTTGATAGCCAGCTCCACATCCTTAGATGAGAGCAGCCCTTGATGGGTGACAATTCGTTCGATCAACTCCGACTTCGTCATATTTTTCCCTTCTTTTTCAAGCAGCTAGGAAAAGCGCTTCGAAGGTTTTAGCATGACTTGGTGAATTTGAACAGCCCGCGCATCAACTTATCTACTGGCGCGCTTGCCCCTGCAAAAATCACCGCACCTCTAATTACAGATCACCAGCATCGTCCGTGTAACTGCGCCTGCAGGGTTCCAGCCAAAAACATATTCGCTTTCGTCATCCTTTGCATCACTAGACCGGGTTACAACCTTGTAGCCCTGCATTTTGCACTCGCGGGCTGCGCGCTTCTCGCACTTCCCCCAATTAGAGCCCAGCCCTGAACAATCGATCTCGATGCCACTGACGCCGTGCCTGGCGTGAGTCTTTGCGCTGGTGGAGCACCCAGCAAGCAGCACCATTGCGAGAACTACAATCACCCTGTTCATTCAATTCCTTATTGATACGGCAATTTCGGGATAGCTTGCATTGAAACTATAGTCACTTCTGACACCTGGCTACGCCACGGGTTCTCAATTGTTGATTCAACGAATTTCAGGCACAAAAAAGGGCGACCGAAGTCGCCCTTTTTCTACAGCCTTACAGAACTTAGCTCTGTTTAGCCATTGCTTCGCGCAGCAGGGAGGCCATGGTGGTCTCGCCAGTTGCAGCAGCTTCTGGAGCCGATTTCAGGCTCTGCATAGCTTCTTTCTCTTCCACTTCGTCTTTCGACTTGATGGAGAGTTGGATCACGCGGCTCTTGCGGTCAACGCTGATGATCTTGGCTTCTACTTCCTGGCCTTCTTTCAGAACGTTACGCGCGTCTTCAACGCGGTCACGGCTGATTTCGGAGGCTTTCAGAGTCGCTTCGATATCGTCGGCCAGAACGATGATGGCGCCTTTGGCGTCAACTTCTTTCACAGTGCCTTTAACGATGGCGCCTTTGTCGTTAACCGAGACGTACTCGGAGAACGGATCGCTTTCCAGTTGCTTGATACCCAGGGAGATACGCTCGCGCTCTGGGTCAACCGACAGGATAACGGTGTCCAGCTCGTCGCCCTTCTTGAAACGACGAACAGCTTCTTCGCCCACTTCGTTCCAGGAGATGTCGGACAGGTGAACCAGGCCGTCGATGCCGCCGTCCAGACCAATGAAGATACCGAAATCGGTGATCGACTTGATGGTGCCGGAGATTTTATCGCCCTTGTTGAACTGGCCAGAGAAATCTTCCCATGGGTTAGATTTGCACTGCTTGATGCCGAGGGAGATACGACGACGCTCTTCGTCGATGTCCAGAACCATAACTTCCACTTCGTCGCCGACTTGTACGACTTTCGAAGGGTGGATGTTTTTGTTGGTCCAGTCCATTTCGGAAACGTGTACCAGGCCTTCCACGCCTTCTTCCAGCTCAGCGAAGCAGCCGTAGTCGGTCAGGTTGGTAACACGCGCGGTTACGCGAGTGCTTTCCGGGTAACGGGCTTTGATAGCAACCCATGGATCTTCACCCAGTTGCTTCAGGCCCAGGGAAACACGGTTGCGTTCGCGATCGTATTTCAGAACCTTTACATCAATCTCGTCGCCAACGTTGACGATTTCGGAAGGATGCTTGATACGCTTCCAAGCCATGTCGGTAATGTGCAGCAGGCCATCGACGCCACCCAGATCGACGAATGCGCCGTAATCGGTGAGGTTTTTGACGATACCTTTGACTTGTTGGCCTTCCTGCAGGGATTCCAGCAGAGCTTCACGCTCGGCGGAGTTCTCTGCTTCCAGGACGCTGCGACGGGAAACGACAACGTTGTTGCGCTTCTGGTCGAGCTTGATGACCTTGAATTCGAGTTCTTTGCCTTCCAGGTGCGTGGTGTCGCGCACAGGACGAACGTCGACCAAAGAACCTGGCAGGAACGCACGGATGCCGTTAACGTCGACAGTGAAGCCGCCTTTAACCTTACCGTTGATAACGCCCTTGACCACTTCTTCAGCTGCGAAGGCTGCTTCGAGAACAATCCAGCATTCAGCGCGCTTGGCTTTTTCACGGGACAGCTTGGTTTCACCGAAACCGTCTTCAACCGAGTCCAGAGCAACGTGAACTTCGTCACCGACATTGATAGTCAGGTCACCAGCATCGTTGTAGAACTGTTCCAGCGGGATCAGAGCTTCAGACTTCAGACCAGCGTGAACGGTTACCCAGCGAGCTTGGTAATCGATATCAACGATAACACCGGTGATGATGGAGCCAGCCTGAAGGTTCAGGGTTTTTAGGCTTTCTTCAAAGAGTTCCGCAAAGCTTTCGCTCATTTTAATTCCTGTTGATAAGGGCGAAGAATACGCCCATCTCCACACCCCAGACGGTGTGGGTCAGTTTCAATTAAAAGAAGCACCACAGGACTATGACTGGTCCCCTGCGGCCTTCTTGGTCACCCGGCAATATCGCGAATGGCGATTTCACTCAGAATGCGTTCCAGCACCTGCTCGATGGACAACTCCGTGGAATCCAGCTGTATGGCGTCAGCCGCCGGCTTGAGCGGGGCTACCGCACGCTGGGTGTCACGCTCATCGCGTGCACGGATCTCATCTAGCAGACTCGACAGACTAACACCATCGACTTTGCCCTTCAACTGCAAGTAACGGCGGCGAGCCCGCTCCTCGGCGCTGGCGGTCAGGAAAATCTTCAGCGGCGCCTCTGGAAACACGACCGTGCCCATGTCGCGGCCATCGGCCACCAGGCCCGGCGGTTCCTGAAAGGCCCGCTGGCGCTGCAGCAATGCGTCACGCACGGCCGGCAGCGCGGCAACCTGGGAGGCCCAGGAACCGACTTGCTCATTACGCAGGTCGTCGGTTACATCGTCCCCTTCGAGGATGATGCGCTGAGGATGACCTTCCGTCGCCCCGACGAACTGTACATCCAGGTGCGCCGCCAACAGCTTCAGAGACTCTTCGTTGGTCAGGTCAACGCCATGGTTGCGCGCAGCAAACGCCAGCAGGCGGTACAGCGCGCCGGAGTCGAGCAGGCACCAGCCAAGGCGCTTGGCCAGAATGCCGGCGATCGTGCCTTTGCCCGAGCCGCTTGGCCCGTCGATGGTAATCACCGGTGCTTTGATATTCACAATTGAGCCTCTTGGGCAACACGGATGCCGACATGGGCACACAGTGTAAGAAAATTCGGAAAAGACGTAGCAACATTGGCGCAGTCACGGATACGAATCGGCGCCGCCGCCCGCAGGGAAGCCACGCTGAACGCCATGGCAACCCGGTGATCGCCATGGGCATGGACTTCACCACCGCCCAGCAGGCCACCGTCAATGATAATCCCATCAGGCGTCGGTTCACACTTCACACCCAGCGCCAACAGACCATCGGCCATGACCTGAATACGATCAGACTCTTTGACCCGCAGCTCTTGCGCGCCGCGCAGCACAGTTCGCCCCTCGGCACAGGCCGCAGCAACAAACAACACGGGAAACTCATCGATAGCCAGCGGCACCAACGCCTCAGGTATCTCGATCCCTTTCAGCGCAGCGGCACGCACGCGCAAGTCGGCAACCGGCTCACCCCCGACTTCGCGTTGATTTTCCAGGGTGATATCCGCCCCCATCAAGCGCAGGATGTCGATCACACCGGTGCGTGTCGGGTTAACGCCCACATGCTCCAGCAACAGCTCGGAACCCTCGGCAATCGAAGCGGCGACCAGGAAGAACGCCGAAGAAGAAATATCCCCCGGCACTTCTATATGGGCAGCGGTCAACGCATGGCCCGACTCAACCGAAGCCGTAGCCCCTTGCACCTCAACCGGATACCCAAAGCCGCGCAGCATGCGCTCGGTATGGTCACGGGTCGGAGCCGGCTCAGTCACGCAGGTCTTGCCCTCGGCGTACAGACCAGCCAGCAACAGGCAGGATTTAACCTGCGCACTGGCCATAGGCATCGTATACGTCAGACCTTTCAACGCCTGACCGCCCCGAATCGTCAGCGGCGGGCGCCCCTCAGGCCCCGTCTCGATCTCGGCGCCCATTTCCCGCAGCGGCGTGGCCACGCGACTTATCGGGCGCTTTGACAACGAGGCATCACCGGTCAGAACACTGTCGAAACGCTGCGCCGCCAACAACCCGGACAACAGGCGCATCGACGTGCCGGAATTACCCAGATAAATCGGCCCCGGCGCCGGCTTCAAGCCATGCAAACCCACACCATGAATGGTGACGCGCCCATGATGCGGCCCTTCAATCACCACGCCCATGTCGCGAAATGCCTGCAACGTCGCCAGGGCATCTTCGCCCTCAAGGAAACCTTCGACCTCGGTCACCCCTTCGGCCAAGGAGCCCAGCATGATCGACCGATGAGAGATCGACTTGTCACCCGGCACCCGGATACGCCCGCTCAAGCGGCCACCCGGGTTGGCGAGGAAGGTCAACTCATCAGCGTCCACAGCAGCTTCCATATAAGCCCGGCGTGCCAGGATCTTGCTGAAATGTTCACGCGCCACCCGCGCACGGGTGAACACGCCCAACAATTGATGGCCATCTCCGGCATCAACCGCATCGCGCAGGGCGTCGAGGTCACTGCGGAAGGTGTCCAGGGTGCGCAACACCGCCTCGCGGTTGGCGAGGAAGATGTCGTGCCACATCACCGGATCGCTGCCGGCAATGCGCGTAAAATCGCGAAAGCCACCGGCGGCGTAACGGAAAATCTCGAGGTTTTCATTGCGCTTGGCCAAAGAGTCCACCAAGCCAAAGGCCAGCAAATGCGGCAGATGACTGGTCGCCGCCAGCACTTCGTCGTGACGCTCGACCTGCATGTGCTCGACATCCGCCCCCAGCTCGCGCCACAGACGATCTACCACCACCAATGCGGCCGGATCGGTCTGCTCAAGCGGCGTCAGGATGACCTTGTGGCGGCGGAACAGTTGCGAATTGGACGCCTCCACCCCGCTTTGCTCGGAACCGGCAATCGGATGGCCCGGCACAAACCGCGCCGGCATGCCGCCAAACGCCAATTGCGCCGCGCGCACCACATTGCCCTTGGCACTGCCGACGTCCGTCAGGATCGCCTGGCCGAGGTCCATACCCGCCAACAACGCCAGCATTTTCTCCATGGCCAGGATCGGCACGGCGAGCTGGATCACGTCAGCGCCCTGGCACGCACGCGCCAGGTCAGCCTCACAGCGGTCTACCACACCCAACTCAACCGCCAACTCTCGCGATCGCGGGTCCAGGTCCACCCCCACCACTTCGCCACACAGCCCGCTTTCGCGCAGGCCTTTGGCGAAGGAGCCACCGATCAACCCCAGACCGACCACCACCAGGCGACCGATCATAGGCACAGCAGGTTGCAATGCAGTGACATCAACCACGAGCCAGAACCTTGGCCAGCGCCTCGAGGAAGCGGGCGTTTTCGGCCGGCAAGCCGATGGTGATGCGCAGGTGGTTCGGCATGCCGTAATTAGCCGTCGGGCGCACGATCACGCCTTCACGCAACAAGCCCTGGAACACCGGGGCCGCTACTTGGCCGAGGTCGACGCAGATGAAGTTGCCTTTGGACGGGATCCAGCCCAAGCCCAACTCACGAAAACCGTCCTGCAACTGCAGCATGCCGGTTTCGTTGATGCGACGGCCTTCTGCCAGGTACTCGGCATCCTGCACCGCAGCGCATGCCGCCGCCAGCGCGAGGCTGTTGACGTTGAACGGCTGGCGCACGCGGTTCAGCACATCGGCTACCACCGCAGTAGACAGGCCGTAGCCGACACGCAGCGACGCCAGGCCGTAAGCCTTGGAGAATGTGCGAGAGACCAGCAGGTTGGGGTAAGCCGCGAGGAAATCCAGGCCATCCGGCAGGTCGCCGCCTTCGGCGTACTCGATGTAAGCCTCGTCCAGCACCACCAGCACGTGCGCCGGCACGTCCTGCAGGAAGTGGTTCAACGCCTTGGCGTCGAACCAGGTGCCGGTCGGGTTGTTCGGGTTGGCGATAAACACCACGCGGGTTTGCGCGTCGATGGCTGCCAGCATGGCAGGCAGGTCGTGACCCCAATCCTTCGCAGGAACAACATGAGCGTCAGCACCCACGGCCTGAGTCACGATCGGATAGACCGCAAACGCATGCTCGCTGAACACCGCATTCAGGCCGGGCGCCAGGTAAGCGCGACCGACCAGCTCAAGAATGTCGTTAGAACCGTTGCCCAGGGTTACCTGGCTCAGCTCAACCCGGCACTTTTCCGCCAGCAGGGTCTTGAGTGCAAAACCATTGCCGTCGGGGTAGCGCGTCAGCTCGGCCAACTCATCACGAATCGCTGCCAACACTTTAGGGCTCGGGCCCAGCGGGTTTTCGTTACTGGCCAGCTTGACGATGTTCGCCGGGTCCAGGTTCAGCTCACGCGCCAGCTCGTCCACAGGCTTGCCCGGAACGTAAGGCGACAGTTGTTGCACGCCCGGCTGAGCCAGGGCGAGGAAGTTGCCACTCATGTTAAAGCCTCACAAAACCGCTTTCGGGTAAGAGCCCAGCACCTTGAGTGCCACGGCTTCCTGACTGATTTGCTCCAGCACACCTTTAACCAGCGGGTCGCGGTGATGGCCGATGAAGTCGATAAAGAACACATAAGTCCATTTACCACTGCGCGAAGGGCGAGTTTCGATGCGCGTCAGGTCAATCCCGTTGTCGTGGAACGGCACCAGCAGCTCATGCAGCGCGCCGGGCTTGTTGCTCATGGAGACGATGATCGAGGTCTTGTCGTCGCCGGTCGGCGGCACTTCCTGGCTGCCGATCATCAGGAAGCGCGTGGAGTTGTCCGGGCGGTCCTCGATTTTCTCGGCCAGGCGCGTCAGGCCATACAGGCCCGCGGCCATATCACCGGCAATCGCCGCCGAATTCCACTCACCCTTGACCCGCTTGGCGGCTTCGGCGTTGCTGGATACCGCCACGCGCTCGACATTCGGGTAATGCGCGTCCAGCCACTTGCGGCACTGCGCCAGCGACTGCGCGTGGGAGTAAATGCGACTGATGCTGTCGGTCTTGGTGTTCTCGCCCACCAACAGATGGTGGTGAATGCGCAGCTCGACTTCACCGCAGATCACCATGTCGTGTTCCAGGAAACTGTCGAGCGTGTGGTTGACCGCGCCTTCGGTGGAGTTTTCCACCGGCACCACGCCAAAATTCACCGCACCGGCCGCCACTTCACGGAACACTTCATCGATCGCCGCCATGGGCTTGCTGATCACCGCGTGGCCGAAATGCTTCATGGCCGCTGCCTGGGTGAAGGTGCCCTCCGGGCCGAGATAAGCCACTTTCAGCGGCTGCTCCAGCGCCAGGCACGAGGACATGATTTCACGGAACAACCGCGCCATCTCTTCGTTGCCCAACGGGCCCTTGTTGCGTTCCATCACGCGCTTGAGCACCTGGGCTTCACGCTCAGGCCGGTAAAATACCGGCACTTCGCCTTCGGCCAGGGACGCCATCTTTACACGTGCCACTTCCTGGGCACAGCGCGCGCGCTCACTGATCAGCTCCAGGACCTTCTCGTCCAGGCTGTCGATGCGTACACGCAGGGCCTTGAGTTCTTGCTCAGACATTAGCCGTGTTCCTTTTCGAACTCTGCCATGTAGGCAACCAGCGCGTTGATCGCGTGGATGTCGACAGCGTTGTAGATGGAGGCGCGCATGCCACCGACCGAACGGTGACCCTTGAGGTTCAGCAGGCCGCGTGCATCAGCGCCTGCCAGGAACGGCTTGTCGAGGCGGTCGTCAGCGAGGCGGAACGGCACGTTCATCCACGAGCGGTCGGTCAGGTTGATCGGGTTGCTGTACAGGCCGCTGGCGTCGATGAAGTCGTACAGGGTGCGCTTCTTCTCTTCGTTGAGCTTGCCCATGGCCGCCACGCCGCCCTGCTCTTTCAGCCACTCGAACACCAGGCCGGAGAGGTACCAGGCGAACGCCGGCGGGGTGTTGTACATCGAGCCGTTATCGGCTGCGACCTTGTAGTTGAGCATGGTCGGGCACAGCGAACGGGCGCGGCCCAGCAGGTCTTCGCGGATGATGTTGACCAGAATGCCGCTCGGGCCGATGTTCTTCTGGGCACCGGCGTAGATCATGCCGTATTTGGACACGTCGATCGGGCGCGAGAGGATGTCCGAAGACATGTCGCACACCAACGGCACGTCGCCGACTTCCGGCACCCAGTCAAATTCCAGGCCGCCAATGGTTTCGTTCGCCACGTAGTGCACGTAGGCGGCGTCCTTCGACAGCTTCCACTCGTTCTGACCGGGGATGGCGAAGTAGTCGTAAGGCTTCGCAGTGCCCGCCACATTGACGTGACCGTAGCGGGAGGCCTCTTCAATGGCCTTCTGACCCCAGATACCGGTATCGATATAGTCGGCCGTGCCCTCTTCCGGCAGCAGGTTCAGCGGAATCTGCGCGAACTGCTGGCTGGCGCCGCCCTGCAGGAACAGCACTTTGTAGTTGGACGGGATGCTCAGCAAGTCGCGCAGATCCTGCTCGGCCTTGGTGGCGATTGATACAAACTCATCGCTGCGATGGCTCATTTCCATCACGGAGAGGCCTTTTCCATGCCAGTCGAGGAGTTCACCCTGCGCACGCTGCAGGACTGCTTCAGGAAGCGCCGCGGGACCGGCACAGAAGTTATAGGCTCTCTTGCTCACATCCAATCTCACTCTGATCTGGTGGGGCTGCAATCATGTTCGGCAACAACCTTTCTCTGGAGCGAACCACTGTGGGAGCTGGCTTGCCTGCGATACAGGCACCTCGGTAGTTCAGTGATACCGCGGTGATGCTATCGCAGGCAAGCCAGCTCCCACAGAGGCCGCGCCTGGACAAAGGTCGTGTATTTCATAAGGGACAAACAACAAGGGGGCGAATCTTCATCCGCCCCCTGTGTGTCCGCTTATTCCTGCGGTTCTTCTTCGTCTGCGGCAGCATCGAGGGTTGGCTCGTCGACGTTGTCATCGCCCGTTGCGATCACCTCGCCTTCAAACGCTTCACCTTCCAGCTCTTCGCCTTCAACTTCCGACGGCTCCTGCACACGCTCCAGGCCCACCAGGGTTTCGTCGCTGGCCAGCTTGATCAGCGTCACGCCCTGGGTGTTACGGCCCAGGCTCGACACTTCAGCCACTCGGGTACGTACCAGAGTGCCCTGGTCGGAAATCAGCATGATCTCCTCGCCATCGAGCACCTGCACCGCGCCAACCAGACGGCCGTTGCGGTCGTTGCTGACCATGGCGATAACGCCCTGACCGCCACGTTTGTACTCCGGGAACTCGCTGATGGCCGTACGCTTGCCATAACCACGCGCCGAAGCGGTGAGGATCTGGCTGCCTTCTTCCGGGATCAACATCGAAATCAGCTTCTGCCCTTCCGGCAGACGCATGCCGCGCACACCGCGAGCGGTACGGCCCATGGCGCGAACGTCGGATTCCTTGAAGCGCGTTACCTTGCCGCCGTCGGAGAACAGCATGACTTCACGCTCGCCATCGGTGATGGCAGCGCTGATCAGCACGTCGCCTTCGTCCAGTTCGAGGGCGATCAGGCCCACGCTGCGTTGACGGCTGAACGATTCCAGCGGGGTCTTCTTCACGGTGCCTTTGGCGGTCGCCATGAAGATGAAGTGACCTTCGGTGTACTCGTCAACCGGCAGCATGGTGGTGATGTATTCATCACTGTCCAGCGGCAGCAGGTTGACCAGCGGACGGCCACGGGCAGCGCGGGAGGCTTCCGGGATTTCGTAGGTTTTCAGCCAGTACACTTTGCCTTTGCTGGAGAACAGCAACAGCGTGGTGTGGCTGTTGGCGACCAGCAGGTGAGCGATGTAGTCCTCATCCTTGACGCCGGTAGCGGATTTGCCTTTACCGCCACGACGCTGAGCCTGGTACGCAGCCAGAGGCTGGGTCTTGGCATAACCACCGTGGGAGATGGTCACGACGCGCTCTTCTTCCGGGATCATGTCACCCAGGGTCAGGTCGAGGCGTGCATCCAGAATTTCAGTGCGGCGCACGTCGCCGTATTCGGCACGGATCACTTCCAGTTCTTCGCGGATCACTTCCATCAGGCGCACGGCGCTGTTGAGGATGCGGATCAGCTCGCCGATCTGGTTGAGAATCTCCTGGTACTCGGCCAGCAGCTTCTCGTGCTCCAGCCCGGTCAGGCGGTGCAGGCGCAGCTCCAGAATGGCCTGGGCCTGTTCCGGCGACAGGAAGTACTTGCCATCGCGCAGACCGTATTGCGGGTCCAGAGTCTCCGGGCGGCACGAGTCGGCACCGGCACGCTCAACCATCGCCACCACGGCGCTGGATTCCCATGGCATGTTGATCAGCGCTTCTTTGGCTTCCGACGGGGTCGGCGAAGCCTTGATCAGGGCGATCACCGGGTCGATGTTCGACAGCGCAACCGCCTGGCCTTCCAGGATGTGGCCGCGCTCGCGGGCCTTGCGCAGTTCGAACACGGTACGACGGGTGACGACTTCGCGACGGTGACGCACGAAGGCTTCCAGCAGATCCTTGAGGTTCAGGATGCGCGGGCGGCCATCGATCAGTGCAACCACGTTGATACCAAACACGCTTTGCAACTGGGTCTGGGCGTAGAGGTTGTTGAGGATCACCTCAGGCACTTCGCCACGGCGCAGCTCGATCACTACACGCATACCGTCTTTGTCGGACTCGTCGCGCAGCTCGGTGATGCCTTCCAGTTTCTTCTCTTTAACCAGCTCGGCGATCTTCTCGATCAGACGCGCCTTGTTCAGCTGGTAAGGCAGCTCGGTGATGACGATCTGCTGGCGGCCACCGACCTTGTCGATGTCTTCGATCATCGAGCGGGCGCGCATGTAAATGCGGCCGCGACCGGTGCGGTAGGCTTCGATGATGCCGGCGCGACCGTTAATGATCGCGGCGGTCGGGAAGTCCGGACCCGGGATGTATTGCATCAGCTCATCGACGGTCAGCTCGGGGTTGTCGATGAGGGCCAGGCAACCGTCGATGACTTCACCGAGGTTGTGCGGCGGGATGTTGGTGGCCATGCCCACGGCAATACCGCTGGAGCCGTTGACCAGCAGGTTGGGAATACGGGTCGGCATGACCGCCGGGATCATTTCGGTGCCGTCGTAGTTCGGCACCCAGTCCACGGTTTCTTTGTGCAGGTCAGCCAGCAGCTCGTGCGCCAGCTTGGTCATGCGCACTTCGGTGTATCGCATGGCCGCAGCGTTGTCGCCGTCGACCGAACCGAAGTTGCCCTGGCCGTCTACCAGCAGGTAGCGCAGGGAAAACGGCTGGGCCATCCGAACGATGGTGTCGTACACCGCAGTGTCGCCGTGAGGGTGATACTTACCGATCACGTCACCGACAACACGGGCAGATTTCTTGTACGGCTTGTTCCAGTCGTTACCCAGCTCGCTCATCGCGAACAGCACACGCCGGTGCACGGGCTTCAAGCCATCGCGCGCATCAGGCAGTGCCCGACCGACAATTACGCTCATCGCGTAGTCGAGGTAGGACTGTTTCAGCTCGTCTTCGATATTGACCGGGAGGATTTCTTTGGCCAGTTCGCCCATGAGAAGCCTGATTCCTTTTTCGGGTGAAACCTCGTCACATCCTATGGGACGAACGAAGCTCGCCGCTGCCGGCAGAGTGCCTGACAACGACTTACGACAAATCAACGAGTTATGACACGGATCTGCACGTTATGGGCAACCCCTCGGGGCGGCCCTGGAAACCGCCGGATGTTATCACAATCGCCGCCACGCACCTATCCCCCTGATGCGCATGGAGGCTAGTAATTTGACGGATGACAGGCTTGAGGGGGACGAGAGGGGCTCAGAAGTGGGGTGGCGTTATTTTTCGGGCTTGGATCCAAGGGTTTTATTGACTTAAATGGCCAATTGCAGGCAAGCCAGCTCCCACAGTTAGATCTGTGAACACTGTCCAATGTGGGAGCTGGCTTGCCTGCGATAGCGGACTCACAGGCGCCAAAGCCCTCAATGCAACCGTTTACGGCACATTAACTTGGCCAATTTGGCCGTATCCGGCCGCTCGACAATACCCTTCTCGGTCACGATCACATCAATCAGGTCGGCTGGCGTCACATCGAATACCGGGTTGAAAGCAGCAACCTCCAACCGCTGCCCCATCACGTCCAGCAACTCACCGGCATCGCGCTCTTCCAGCGCCACGTCATCGCCAGTTGCCATCATCAGATCCAAAGTCGAACTCGGCGCCACCACCATAAAGCGCACGCCGTGATGCATCGCGCACACCGCCAATTGATAGGTGCCGATCTTGCCGATCACATCACCATTGGCCGCAATGCAGTCTGCGCCGACAATTACCCACGTCACACCTTTGGTCTTGAGAATATGCGCGCCGGCCGAGTCGGCATTCACCGTCACCGGGATGCCCTCGCCCGCCAGCTCCCAGGCTGTCAGCCGCGAACCCTGTAGCCACGGGCGGGTTTCGTTGGCATAGACCTGCTCGACCATACCCTCAAGGAACGCCGCGCGAATCACCCCAAGGGCCGTGCCTACGCCGCCGGTCGCCAGTGCGCCCGCATTGCCGTGGGTCAAGATCGCCTGGGCATTGCCTTGGTGTTTGCGGATCAGCTCGACACCCAACTGCGCCATGGTCAGGTTAGCCTCCCGATCACTTTCATGGATCGCAATCGCCTCGGCTTCCAGCACCGCCACCGGGTCGGCGTGTTTCTTCACGCGATCCAGGCGGTCACGCATGCGCTTCAAGGCCCAGAACAGGTTGGACGCCGTAGGGCGGCTATCTGCCAACAGCGCGTAGTCTTCTTCCCACGCCGCCTGCCAGTCACCGCCTTCGGCAATGCGTTCCCGGGCGGCGAGCACCAGGCCGTAGGCTGCGCTGATGCCGATGGCCGGCGCGCCACGCACCACCATCGTGCGAATGGCGGCAGCCACGTCCTCAACCGTGGAGCACGCCACCCAGCTTTCGCGGGTCGGCAAGGCACGCTGATCGAGCAGGTGCAGCGCGCCATCCCGCCAATCGATGGCCTTCACTTTCTCCGCAGCCAACAGTCGGTCGCGCATCCCTTACCCCGCACTCATGAACAAAAGCCGCCGATTATAGCGATCCGCCAGCCGGGACGCTCGGGTATACTTCGCCCTTCTTTTATAGATGCCCGGGAAGAAGCCTGCGATGACCTCCACTGCCGCCCCGCTCGACGTGTTGCTGCTGCCCACCTGGCTGGTACCTGTCGAACCTGCCGGAGTGGTGCTCAAGGACCACGGCCTGGGCATTCGTGACGGGCGTATCGCCTTTATCGGGCCACGGGCTGAGGCCTTGAAGCTGGCGGCCAGCGAGGTGCGTGAACTGCCCGGCATGCTGCTCAGCCCCGGCCTGATCAACGCCCACGGCCATGCGGCGATGAGCCTGTTTCGCGGCCTCGCCGACGATTTGCCGCTGATGACCTGGCTGGAAAAACACATCTGGCCCGCCGAGGCCAAATGGGTCGATGAAGCCTTCGTGCGCGACGGCACTGACCTGGCCATCGCCGAGCAGCTCAAGGGTGGCATCACCTGCTTCTCCGACATGTACTTCTACCCCAAGGTGGCCAGCGACTGCGTGCACAACAGCGGCATGCGTGCGCAAATTGCGATTCCGATCCTCGACTTCCCGATCCCTGGCGCGAGCACGCCGGATGAGGCACTCCGTCAAGGCATCGAGCTGTTCGGCGACCTCAAGCACCACCCGCGTATCAAAGTCACCTTCGGCCCCCACGCGCCCTACACCGTGAGCGATGAAAACCTGGAGAAAATCCGCGTGATCGCCGAAGAACTGGATGCCTCCATCCATATGCACGTGCACGAAACCGCCTTCGAGGTGCAGCAAGCCGTCGAACAGACGGGCGAGCGCCCATTGGCGCGCCTGGGCCGCCTCGGGCTGCTCGGCCCGCGCTTCCAGGCCGTTCACATGACCCAAATCAGCGAAGATGACCTGGCTTTGCTGGTAGAAAGCAACACCAGCATCATTCATTGCCCGGAATCCAACCTGAAACTGGCCAGCGGCTTTTGCCCGGTGGAGCGTCTGTGGCAGGCTGGGGTCAATGTGGCGATCGGCACCGATGGCGCGGCCAGCAACAATGACCTCGACCTGCTGGGCGAAACCCGCACCGCCGCGATGCTGGCCAAGGCCGTCGCCGGTTCGGCCACCGCCCTCGACGCCCACCGCGCCCTGCGCATGGCCACGCTCAACGGTGCGCGCGCCATGGGCCTGGAAAGCGAGATCGGCTCGCTGGAGGTCGGCAAGGCCGCCGACATCGTCGCCTTTGATTTGTCGGGGCTGGCGCAACAACCGATCTACGATCCGGTCTCACAGCTTATATATGCCACCGGACGCGACTGCGTGAAACACCTGTGGGTCGCCGGCAAGCAATTGCTCGACGACCGGCAATTGACCCGCATGGATGAACAACAGTTGACCGCCACGGCCATTGCCTGGGGCCAACGCATCAGCGGGCACAGCGAATAACGACGGCGTTGAACGGGCACGTTCAGGGCTGACACACCGATTTATCAGATTTAGAGGATTCACCATGAGCAACGTCGACCACGCCGAAATCGCCAAATTCGAAGCCCTGGCCCACCGCTGGTGGGACCGCGAAAGCGAGTTCAAGCCCTTGCACGACATCAACCCGCTGCGGGTCAACTGGATTGACGAACGCGTCAACCTGGCCGGCAAAAAGGTGCTGGACGTGGGTTGCGGCGGCGGCATCCTCAGCGAAGCCATGGCCCAACGCGGCGCCACCGTGATGGGTATCGACATGGGCGAAGCGCCACTGGCCGTGGCTCAACTGCACCAGCTGGAATCCGGTGTCAACGTTGAGTACCGCCAGATCACGGCCGAAGACCTGGCCGAAGAAATGCCGGAACAGTTCGACGTAGTGACCTGCCTTGAGATGCTCGAGCACGTGCCGGACCCGTCCTCGGTGATCCGCGCCTGCTTCCGTATGGTCAAGCCGGGCGGCCAGGTGTTCTTCTCCACCATCAACCGCAACCCCAAGGCTTACCTGTTCGCGATCATCGGCGCCGAATACATCATGAAGTTGCTGCCACGCGGCACCCACGACTTCAAGAAATTCATCCGCCCAAGCGAGCTGGGCGCCTGGAGCCGTCAAGCTGGCCTGACCGTCAAAGACATCATCGGCCTGACCTACAACCCGCTGACCAAGCACTACAAACTGGCCAGCGACGTTGACGTCAACTACATGATCCAGACCCTGCGCGAGGAGTAAGCCTGTGAAGTTGCGAGCAGTTCTCTTCGATATGGATGGCACCCTGCTGGACACTGCACCGGACTTTATCGCCATCTGCCAGGCCATGCGCGCCGACCGTGGCCTTGAGCCGATCAACCCGCAGCACGTGCGTGATGAAATCTCCGGCGGTGCGCGGGCGATGGTGGCCGTGACCTTCTCGATGGACCCTGAATCCCCAGGCTTTGAAGACCTGCGCCAGGAGTTCCTCGAGCGCTACCTCAAGGGCTGCGCGATCCACAGCAAGCTGTTCGACGGCATGGCTGAATTGCTGGAGGACATCGAGAAATCCAACCTGGTATGGGGCGTGGTCACCAACAAGCCGCTGCGCTTTGCCGAACCGATCATGCAGCAGTTGGGCCTGGCCGAGCGATCGGCTCTGCTGATCTGCCCCGACCACGTGAAAAACAGCAAGCCGGACCCGGAGCCATTGATCCTGGCGTGCAAGATGCTCGACCTGGACCCGGCCAGCGTGTTGTTCGTGGGCGACGACCTGCGCGACATCGAGTCCGGCCGCGACGCCGGCACCCGCACTGCCGCGGTCACGTTCGGCTACATTCACCCCGACGACAACCCGCGCAACTGGGGTGCCGATGTGGTGGTGGACCACCCGCTGGAACTGCGCAAAGTGCTCGATAGCGCACTGTGCAGTTGCTGAAGGCTCGAAGCTCTCACAAACACTGAGGTCAATGTGGGAGCTGGCTTGCCTGCGATAGCGGTATGTCAGCCACTGCATAGGAGGCTGGATAACCGCTATCGCAGGCAAGCCAGCTCCCACAGGAAATGGATTCCACTTCAAGAGCTGTATCACCTTGAATTCTGTCGAGGCTATTTATGTTTGATTACTCCGCACGCCCAGAACTCCTAAAAGGCCGGGTCATCCTGGTGACCGGCGCCGGTCGCGGAATTGGCGCAGCCGCCGCGAAAACCTACGCCGCCCACGGCGCTACCGTGCTGTTGCTGGGCAAGACCGAAGCCAACCTGGCGCAGGTGTACGACGAG
This sequence comes from Pseudomonas fluorescens, assembly GCF_002022275.1. Lineage (GTDB taxonomy): Bacteria > Pseudomonadota > Gammaproteobacteria > Pseudomonadales > Pseudomonadaceae > Aquipseudomonas > Aquipseudomonas fluorescens_AJ. The sequence continues at coordinate 123,549 of NZ_MSDF01000025.1, read as the reverse complement.
ATCGAAGCCGCCGGCCAACCCCAGCCGGTGGTGATCCCGTTCAACCTGGAGACCGCCCTGCCCCATCAATACGATGAACTGGCGGCGATGATCGAAAAAGCGTTCGGCCACCTCGACGGCCTGCTGCACAACGCCTCGATCATCGGCCCGCGTACGCCGCTCGAACAGTTGTCCGGCGAGAACTTCATGCGGGTGATGCACGTGAACGTCAACGCGATGTTCATGCTCACGAGCACCCTGCTGCCACTGCTGAAGCTGTCACAGGATGCGTCGGTAGTGTTCACTTCCAGCAGCGTCGGGCGCAAAGGCCGGGCTTACTGGGGTGCGTATGGCGTGTCGAAGTTTGCGACGGAAGGCTTGATGCAAACCCTGGCCGATGAGCTGGAAGATGTGGCAGCGGTACGGTCAAACAGCATCAACCCGGGCGGCACGCGCACCAGCATGCGGGCGCAGGCGTATCCGGGAGAAAACCCGATGGAAAGGCCGTCGCCGGAAGAGATCATGCCGGTGTACCTGTACCTGATGGGGCCGGACAGTGCCGGTATCAACGGGCAGGCGTTTGACGCGCAGTAACCTCTGACACACAACAAACCCAATGTGTGAGCTCGCCACAGGTCTTATCCCACACAGGTTTACAGGTTTAGTTTTTCACCACTTCTTCCAGGGTGAACCGCCCCAGCGGGTTCTGCAGGAAGTTGCTCACATTCTTGCGTGAGATGTTGATGTACGGGCTGTAGTACAGGTCAATCCAGTTCACATCCTGTTTCGCCAGCTTCTGCAATTCCACATACATCTGCTCACGCTTCGCCGGGTCGGCCTCGATCCGGGCGGCCGCTACCAGTTCCTTGACCTTGTCGTTCTTGTAACGTGTCATGTAGTTCTGGTTGGTGTCATGGCCCAGCACAAAGGTGGTCTTCTGGTCCGGGTCGAGGATGTCGTTGGTCCAGTACATCACCGAAATATCGTACTCACCGTCCACCAGCATCTGCCAGCTTTGGGTCGGGTCGACCTTTTGCAGGTTGGCGGTCACGCCGACCTTGGCCAGTTGATCCTTGATGATCACCGCAATCTGCTCGTCGGCTTCGTTGCCGGCGTTGACTACGTAGTTGAGTTTCAAGTCCTGAGCACCAGCGTCGGCCAGCAGCTTCTTGGCGGCAGTCGGGTCGTACGGGCGTTGCAGGTTGTTGGCGTAGTGGTACAGCGAGCCCTTTGGAATGTAGGAATAGGCCACGGTGCCCTGACCGTAAGTGGCGGTCTTCACCAGCGATTGTTTGTCGATGGCCATGTCCAGCGCTTCGCGCACTTCCTTTTTTGCCAGCAGGCCGTGGGCGTGGTTGATCAGCAGGTGATCTTCGCGGGTCGACGGGTCGGAGTGGATCACCACGTTCTTGTCTTTCTTCAGCTCTTCAACCCGGGAGAACGGCACGAAAATCGCGGTGTCGAGTTCGTTGTTCTGCACCATGCGCATGCGGGTGTTGTCGTCAGTGACCGAGACCCACTCCACGCCATCCAGGCTCACTTTGCCGGCCTGCCAGAAGTTCGGGTTCTTCTTGAGGATCACGCGGTCGCCCTTGCGCCATTCCTCTACGGTAAACGCGCCGGAGGTCACCGGGTTTTCCGAATAGGCATCTTCCCCCATTTTGGTCATGGCTTTTTCCGACAGAATCGACACCGTCGGCGACGCCAATTGCGAGAGAAAGGCTACCGCCGGAGTTTTCAGGGTGACCACCAGGGTTTTCGGGTCCGACGCTTTGGCCGTGTTTATCAGGTTGAAGGGGTCGGCCCACAGCGAGGCCTTGTTGTCGCGGATACGCAACAGGCTGAATGCCGCATCGTCAGCAGTGATCGCAGAGCCATCGGAGAACTTCGCGTCACGCAGCTTGAAGGTGTAAGTCAGGCCATCCTTGGAAATGTCCCAGCTTTCGGCCAGGCCCGGCTCCATCTTGGTGCCCAGGTTATCCACGCGTACCAGGGTGTCGTAGACGTTGGCGAAAACCCAGGTGTCGCGGTTTTGTGCGCTTTTGATCGGATCAAACGTGGTGCTGTCTTCGCGGCAGCCGATGGTCAGCACACCGGCGGCTTGCGCCAACCCGGCAGTGAGGGACCAGGCGGTCAACGTAGCGGCGGCGAGCAACTTCAAGTGACGGGATTGCATGTCATAACTCCTTGTTCATGAATGGCAGGGAAGGTTCAAAGCAAAGGGTCTTCAAGCACGCAACTGTATCGATGCTCGTGCAGAAAATGGGTAGGCGGCAACACCACGGAACACATCGTCCGGGCATGCCGACAACGCGGGTGAAAGGCGCAGCCCGCAGGCAAATTCAGCGGGCTCGGAGGCTCACCGGGCAAAGGTTCTGCAGGCAAAGGCCGGTTCGGATCAATCTCGGGAATCGCCTCGATCAGCGCCGCCGTATACGGATGACGCGGCGAGGTAAACACCGCCTCCACCGGCCCTTCCTCGACGATCTTGCCCAGGTACATCACCGCCACGCGGTCACACAGGCGGCGCACGATGGCCAGGTCATGGGCGATAAACAGGATCGCCAGGTTCATGCGCTGTTGCAGTTCCAGCAGCAGGTTGATGATCTGGCCCTGAATCGACACATCCAGCGCCGCCACGCATTCATCGGCGATGATCAGCCGTGGCTCCACCGCCAGCGCCCGGGCGATGCCAACACGCTGGCATTGGCCGCCACTGAGGGAGCCGGGTTTGCGGGTGGCCAGCTCCGGGCGCAACCCCACCAGGTCGAGCAACTCGTTCACGCGCGCAGGGATCTGCGCAGGCGCGACCTTGCGCTGCACCCGCAGCACTTCGGCGAGGGTTTCGCCGATGGTATGGCGCGGGTTCAGCGCGGCGTACGGGTCCTGAAAGATCATCGCGGTTTCATGGCGCAGCCGGGCGATGTCGATGGCGCTGCCGTGGGCCATGTCGATGCCGTCGAACAGCACCTGCCCGGCGCTGATCGGGTTGAGGTGCAGAATCGCCCGGCCCAGGGTGCTTTTGCCGCTGCCGGACTCGCCCACCAATCCCAGCGTTTCGCCTGCCGCCAGGTTCAGCGAGACCCCGTTCACCGCCCTCACCCACTGTTTGTTCAGGCCAAACAACCCCGAGCCCGACGCGGCAAACTTCACCTCAAGGTCTTTGATCTGCAACAGGCTCATGAATCGACTCCCAGCGGGTAGTGACAGGCCACGCGCGCGCCTTCGGGCAGCAACTCGGTGCACAAGGCGCCGGCCTGCGGGCAGCGCGGGTTGAAGCGGCAACCGGCGGGCAACGCATCCAGCAACGGCGGCTGGCCGGGGATGGTGCGCAGCAAGGCGTGGCCACTGCTGTGGGCGGGCTGGCAATCGATCAGGCCGGCGGTGTACGGGTGTTGCGGATGAGCCAGCAGGTCGTATTTGCTGCCGTGTTCGCACAGGCGCCCGGCGTACATCACGGCGATGCTGTCACAGGTTTGTGCCACTACGCCGAGGTCATGGGTAATCATGATGATCGACAGGCCGCGTGCGTCGCGCAGGTCCAGCAACAGCCGCAAAATTTGCGCCTGCACCGTCACATCAAGGGCCGTGGTCGGCTCGTCGGCGATCAGCACCGTCGGGTTGCAACCCAAGGCCACGGCGATCATCGCGCGCTGGCGCATGCCACCGGAAAACTCGTGGGGGTAGTTGTCGACCCGCGCCTGCGGGTCGGGAATGCCCACTTGGCGCAGCACATCAATGGCGTGCAGGCGCGCGTCTTTTTTCGACACGCCTTGATGCAGACGAATGCCCTCGGCGATCTGATCACCAATGCGCATCAAGGGGTCGAGGTGGCTGCTGGGGTTCTGGAAAATCATGCCCAGTTGCCCACCCCGCACGGCGCGCATACCGGCCTCATCCAGTTGCAACAAGTCTTTACCCGCCAGGCACACCGAACCGCCCTGCACGCGCAGACTGGGCGATGGCAATAAACGCATCAGCCCGCGACAGGCCAGGGTCTTGCCCGAACCACTCTCGCCGACCAGCCCAAGAATTTCACCTTCGGCAAGGTCAAAGGACACGCGGTCAACCAGGGTGACATCACGCCCGGCGTTGTTGGCGATCACGCTGAGGTCGCGCACCTGCAGCAGGCTCATGAGCGATCCCCCAGCACTTGCGCCACGCCATCGGCGAGCAGGCTGAAGCCCATGGCCAGGGTCACGATGGCCAGCCCCGGAAACGTACAGATCCACCATGCGGTGGTGATGAACGCCTGCCCTTCGGCGACCATCGTGCCCCACTCGGCGGTCGGCGGTTGCACGCCCAAGCCCAGGTAACTCACGGCGGCGCCATTGAGCAGCACCAACACCGCGTCCGACATCGAAAACACAATCGAGCCGAACATCGCATTCGGCAACAAATGCCGAAACAGAATGCGCCCATGACCAAAGCCCAGGCTTCTGGCGGCCAGGGCAAACTCGCTTTCCTTGAGCACCAGGATTTGCGAGCGGATCAGCCGCGCATACGAGACCCAGCCCACCAGCGCCATGGCGATATAAAAACTCTTCAAGCCCGGCCCGAGGATGGCCATGATCGCCAGCATGAGCACCAGGAACGGAAAAGCCAGAATCACGTCGATCACGCGCATGCAGAAGCTGTCGAAACGCCCGCCGATGTAGCCGGAAACCGCGCCGACAAAGGTGCCGATCATGAACGGAAAGATCACGCCAATAACGGCCAGTTGCAGGTCGATTCGCGCGCCCCAGATGACCCTCGAAAGAATATCCCGGCCATAGTTATCCGTGCCGAATGGATGGGCGAAGCCTGGGACCAACAAGCTCAAATCGGTGTTCTGGGCAATCGGGTCATAGGGCGCGATCCACGGCGCAAACAGCGCGAGGGCAAACCACGTGAACAGGATCAACAAGCCCCACGCAGCGGTCAGCCGGCCGTTGCGAAAACCAAAACGCAGGCGCAAACGCCAGGGGGCAATCAGTGGGCGGCTGCTCATTGCATCTTCACCCGCGGATCGAGGGCGACCGTTGCCACGTCAGCCAGGAAGTTGACCACCACCGTCGCGCACGCCAGCACCATCGCCACGCCCTGCACCACCATGTAGTCGCGCGTGAAGATCCCGCGCACCAGCAACTGGCCGATGCCGGGAATCGCAAACAGGCTTTCGATCACCACCGTGCCGCTGATCAACCAACCGATATTCACCGCCAGCAGGTTGACCGCCGGCACCAAAGAGTTGGGCAGCACATGGCGGCGGAACACGGCGGCCTCCGACAACCCGCGCGCCCGCGCAGCGGTGACGTGGTCAGCCTGCAATTCCATCAACATGCTCGCGCGCAAATTGCGCACCAGCACCGCCGAGAGCGCCAGCGCGATCGTCAGGCACGGCAGCACCATGTGATGGGCCTTGTCGATAACGGTGCGCCCGTAACCGGACACCGGAAACAAGCCCCACTGCACACTCAGCAACAAAATCAGCATCAAACCCAGCCAGAACGCCGGCATGCCCAAGCCGACCGTGGTGAACACGCGGATCAGGTTATCCGCCCACCCGCCTTTATTGCGCGCCGCCACTGTCGCCAGCGGCACCGCGATCAACAGCGCCAGCACCACACTGCCAAGCACCAGCACCAGGGTTGGCTCGATACGCGTGACGATCAGCTTCAACGCGTCGACCTTATAGAGCAGCGACTGGCCGAGATCGCCCTTGAGCAGGTTCTTCAGAAAGTAGAAATATTGCAGCCACAGCGGTTGGTCGAGGCCGTACTGGGCGCGGATTTTCAGCAAGGCGTCCGGCGTGCTGCGTGAGCCCAGCAGCGCACGCGCCGGGTCGCCGGGAATCGAGCGCACCAGCACAAAGGTGATCAGGCTGATGCCAAACAGCACCGGCAGCAATTGCAGCGGCCGGGACAGCACAAAACGATAACGCGCCAGGTTCATCCGTCAGCCCCGGTGACGCGCGAGGAAGTCCAGCAACACCGGGAAGTACGCTTGGGGCTCCTCATAAAACGGCATATGGCTACTGTTGGGAAACACATGCAATTCGGCATGTTTGGCCGCCAGTTTCATCCGGTGGGCGCAGGCCGGGGTGAGTTCGTCGTGCTGGCCAGTGGTGATCAGCATCGGCATGCTGAACTCGGCCATCTCCTTGATGCGGTTCCAGTCCTTGAGGTTGCCGATGTAGAGGAATTCGTTGGGGCCCTGCATGGTCTCGTAAGGGCCCATGTTCCAGTCATCGAGAGAACGTTTGACCGGCGCCGGCCACTCGTCCAGACGGCAGACATGGCGGTAGTTGAGCAAGGTGATCGCGGCCTGGTACTGCGGGTGATCCAGCGTGCCCATGGCTTCATGGCGCTGCATCATCGCCACGGTTTCGCTGCCCAGTGCGCCGCGCAGGCGCTCGAGCTCTTGAGACAGGTGCGGAATGTCGCCGACGGTGTTTTCCAGGATCAGGCTTTTCAGCGCGTCGGGGTAATGGATGGCGTATTCAATGCCGAGCCAGCCGCCCCAGGAATGCCCCAGCAAATGCACGCGGCCCAAGCCCAAGGTCTGGCGCACGGTTTCGACTTCTTCGACATAACGGCCGATTTCCCACAGGGAAACGTCGGTGGGTCTGGCTGATGCGCCGGTGCCAAGCTGGTCGAATGCAACCACTCGCAGGTTATGGTCTTTGAGCCAGCCATGGGCGTCGCGCAAGTAGTCACAGGGCAGGCCCGGGCCGCCGTTGAGACACAAGAGCACCTCATCGCCTTCGCCAAAGCTGTAGACCACGAGGTTATGGCCGTCGACTCTCACGTTGTATTGCTGGTCGGGGGCAATTTCACGCCACATGCATACATTCCTTGTGTTGTATCGGCCTGGCAGGTAGCGGCCGTTTATCAGGCCAACACTACCGAGGATGCCGCGCGTCCATAACCTGGTATTTCTTATAGGTTTGGCCTGGCAGTCCTTCGCCGGGGCGTGGCATTCTACTTGCAGCATGTCGAGATTCAAATGAATTCGGGAGCGGAACGGATGCTGGCCAAGCTAGCTGCCTTCAATAATCGACTCATGCCGGGCAGGAGCCTGGATGAGCAGATGGACAACACGTTTATCCTCGCCCAGCAGTTGGGCTTCGATGCGCTGGTGTATGACTACACCCCGGTGCCGATCGACCATGACGGCGCCCTCATTACCCCCTCAGTCCTGGAATTGCGTAACACGCCTGCCGACTGGCATGCCTTGTGGTGCAGCGAAGGTTTCTACCAGATCGACCCGGTACAACATCTGGCGCTGAGCACGGTGTCGCCCTTCGTGTGGTCTTACGAGGCGAAGGCCGAGACCGCGCTGCAAAAGATCATCGACCCTTGCCACGCGCCGGTTTCCTCTTATCTGCATGAACGCCAGCTGACCTGCGGCGTCAGCGTGCCGATTCACCTGCCTCGGGGTGGCTTCGCTTCACTAACCGGGTTGCGCACCGGCAAGACGCACGCGGTGCTGAAGGACGCGCAACAAACGCTGGCCGATTTCAGCCTGATTACCCACGCATTGCAGGAAGCGGCCTACCCGTTATTCAGCAAAGAGCTGCGCACTTACCCTCATATTCATCTGACCAAACGTGAGCGCGAATGCCTGAAATGGGCCGCCGACGGCCTGACCGCCGCCGAAATCGCCACGCAATTGAGCCGTTCGCTGGCGGTCGTCACCCTGCATTTGGCCTCGGCGATGCACAAACTCGGCGCCAAGAACCGTGTACAGGCGGTGGTGCGTGCCACTCATTACCGCCTGTTGGAAGACTGACCGCTCGGCAAAACCTAGCTGTTTTGCTAGTTACTTAAATTTCCCGCGCCGATTATCGTGTCCCTGATCCTTTTTTCAGAGCAGGGCAGGAAATGGAATTCATCGAAACAATCCGCGAAGGCTACGCGGCCTTTGGCGCTTATCAGACCTGGTACCGCGTGACCGGCGACCTGACCACCGGTCGTACACCCTTGGTGATCATCCACGGCGGCCCTGGCTGCACCCATGACTACGTCGACGCCTTCAAGGACGTTGCCGCCAGCGGGCATGCGGTGATTCATTACGATCAACTGGGCAACGGCCGCTCCACGCATCTGCCGGATAAAGACCCGTCCTTCTGGACCGTCAGCCTGTTCCTCGAAGAGCTGAACAACCTGCTGGACCACCTGCAAATCAGCGATAACTACGCGATCCTCGGGCAATCCTGGGGCGGCATGCTCGGCAGCGAGCACGCGATTTTGCAACCCAAGGGCCTGCGCGCGTTTATCCCGGCCAACTCGCCCACCTGCATGCGCACTTGGGTCAGCGAAGCCAACCGCCTGCGCAAGTTGTTGCCCGAAGGCGTGCATGAAACGCTGCTCAAATATGAAGAAACCGGCGACTACCAGAACCCCGAATACCTTGCCGCCTCGCGGATCTTCTATGACCAGCACGTATGCCGGGTCAACCCCTGGCCGGAGGAAGTGGCGCGCACCTTCGCCCAAGTGGACTCGGACCCGACGGTGTACCACGCCATGAGCGGCCCGACCGAATTCCACGTGATCGGCAGCTTGAAAGACTGGAATGTGATTGGCCGCTTGTCGGCGATCAATGTGCCGACGCTGGTGATTTCCGGTCGGCATGATGAGGCCACCCCGTTGGTGGTCAAGCCGTTCCTGGATGAAATCGCGGATGTGCGCTGGGCGCTGTTTGAAGACTCCAGCCACATGCCCCACGTGGAAGAACGCCAGGCGTGCATGGGGACAGTGGTGAAGTTTTTGGATGAGGCGTGTTCAGTGCCGCGCAAAGCGTTGAAGGCGGGTTAACGCATGGTGGGTTGCCTGCGATTGCGGTGCTCAATTCACCGCCGCCATCGCAGGCAAGCCAGCTCCCACATTAGTCCTGAGCTCGGCGTTAGACCTCAGTGGTCTCAGGCTTTGGGGCTTTCCTGGGCACCTCTGCCACCAACGGAATCTCCTTGTCCTGGGCATCAAACAACTTGCCGGCACGGAAATAATCCCCATCGCGCAACGCGGCCACGTCCTGGAAGCACAAACTGCGCTCGGTCCCCGCCACAAACACCGACTGCTGGTCCGAGTTACCCGCGGTGAAGTGGTTGAACGCCAGGTTCAGCAGAATCGCCATGATCGCCGACGAACTGATACCCGAGTGGAAAATGGTCGCAAACCAGGTCGGGAAGTGGTCATAGAAGTTTGGCGCCGCAATGGGGATCATGCCAAAACCTATGGAAGTGGCGACGATAATCAGGTTCATGTTGTTGCGGTAATCCACCTTGGACAGCGTGCGAATACCACTCGCCGCCACGGTGCCGAACAGCACGATTCCCGCCCCGCCCAATACGGACGTCGGCACCGCCGCAATCACCCGGCCCATGAACGGCAGCAGGCCAAGCACCACCAGAAACACCCCGCCGGTGGCCACTACGAAGCGACTCTTCACACCCGTGACCGCCACCAGACCCACGTTCTGGGCAAAGGCGCTTTGGGTGAATGAACCGAAGATCGGCGCAAACATGCTCGACAGCATGTCGGCACGCAAGCCATTACCCAGGCGTTTTGAGTCGACTTTGGTGTCGATGATTTCGCCCACTGCCAGAATGTCCGCCGAGGTCTCCACCAGCGTCACCATCACCACGATGCACATGGAAATGATCGCTGCCAGGTGAAAGGTTGGCATGCCGAAATGGAATGGTGCAGGGAAACCGAACATCGGCCCCTGGGTAACGCTGGAGAAGTCAGCCATGCCCAGGAACACCGCGATCACGGTGCCGATTACCATCGCCAGCAGGATAGACAGGCGTGAAATGGTCGCGCTGCCAATCTTGCTCAGCAGCAACACCAGCACCAGGGTCAGCGCGGCCAGGCCGATATTCGACATGCTGCCGAAATCCGCCGCGCGGCTGTTACCGCCCATGGCCCAGCGCGCTGCCACAGGCATCAGTGTGAGGCCAATGGTCGTGATCACGATGCCGGTTACCAGCGGCGGGAAAAACTTGGTGATGCGGGAGAACACTGGCGTGATCAACAAGCCGATAAACGACGCGGCCATCACCGCCCCGAGAATCGCCGGCACGCCACCGGCGCCATCACTGCCGACAATCGCCACCATGGTGGCCACGCCGGCAAACGACACGCCCTGCACCAGCGGCAACTGGCAGCCAAAAAACGGCAGGCCGAGGGTTTGCAACAGGGTCGCCAGGCCACCGGCAAACAGCGACGCGGCGATCAGCAAGCCGATGTCCGCCGGCGACAAACCGGCCGCCTGACCAACGATCAAGGGTACCGCGACGATGCCGCCGTACATGGTAAGCACATGCTGCAGGCCGTAAGCCATGTTGGCGGCGACGCCGAGATTCTCATCTTCTGGCCGCTGCGGTGACGCCTTCGGGATAGTCATGGTGAGGGGGTTCTCTGTTTTTGTTGTGCACTCACTGTATGCAAAGGAAAGCCGGGATGTCCATAGAGTTGTATACAATCATTCTCACAATAACTACGACAGCGCGTTACAAAAAACCATTCAGCCGCCCTGCCCCGTGGCTTGAAGCCCTACGCAAAAGGACCTGAAAAAAAATGCTCAACCGCAAGCTGCGCATTCATGCCCCGGCTATCTACTACTTCGACATGGTGCGGCGCTGCCACTCGATCCGCGAAGCCGCGCGGCGCCTGAACGTGGCGTCGTCTGCGGTAAACCGGCAAATCCTCAAACTGGAAGACGAGATGGGCACCGCGCTGTTCGACCGGCTGCCCGGCGGCTTGCGGGTGACGGCCGCCGGCGAGATCCTCACCCGCCACATCACACTGTTGCTGCAGGATGTGGAACGGGTGCGCGGTGAACTGGATGGTTTGCACGGCGTGCAGACCGGCCACGTGGAAATCGCCACGGTGGAAGGCGCCGCCGTCGAACTGCTGCCCGCCGCCCTCAAGCGCATGCGCCAGCGCTATCCCAAGGTGACGATTGGCGTCACGGTGCAAGGTTCGCAGTCGATTCCCGGGGCGGTGATCCATGGGCAGGCGGATTTGGGGCTGGCGTTTGCCTTACCGCGCAGCAGCGAAATCAGCCAATTGTGTGTCGGCCATTTCCGCTTGGGCGCACTGATGTCGCCCGAGCATCCGTTGGCCGGTGAGGCCCGCGTCAGCTACTCGCAGTGTTGCGAACACGGGGTGATCCAGGCCAAGAGCGAGCTCTCGGTGCATCACCTGATCGCGCCGCTGCACAAACGCGCGGCGCCCCATAAGCCACTGTTGCAGAGCAATTCCATGGAGTTGGCACGTCAGCTGGCCCGCCAGCAATTGGGCATCGCTTTCCAGACGCGCATCGGCATTGAGGCCGACCTGGCCCGAGGCGAACTGCTGCATATCCCGTTGAGTGACCAGGGCGGAGTCTTCAGCGACCTCGGCGTGTACGCCCGCAAAGACCGCGACCTGCCCGTGGCAGTGCAAGCCCTGGCGCATTTATTGGGCGAAGAAATTGCCCTGCGTGAACGCGAAGAAATGCCCGCACCGCCGCGTATTTCCTGACTCAAAAGGCAAGCCCCGTGCTGCCGATTCGGCATCGGCCCAGGCGAGATTCTGTTCTTTGGCGGCCCTGCGGCTTGTGCTGATACTGCGCCCGGCGACCCTGCAAGGTCGCGATGAGCCAAACGCCAAAGGAATAAAAATAATGAAAAAGGCACTGCACGGCGCAACCGTATTCCTCTCACTGCTCGGCGGCGGGGAGGCCGTCGCCGTGGAATGGATGAACAACAGCGTAGGATTTCGCTACGGCCAGCACTTTACCAATCCGAATAACCCCGACGACTTCAGCAAGCGCATCTACAGCTTCACCCATGCCAGCGGTTACCGGTACGGCAGCAATTACCTGAACCTCGATGTATTCCTGTCCGACAGCAGTGACCCGCGCAAGGGCACCGACCACGGTGGCAGTGAGGTGTATGCCGTCTACCGGCACCAGTTGTACGCCTCCCGCCTGTTCGATGTGCCGCTCGGCACCGGCCTGATCAAGGATTACGCGCTGACCCTGGGCTTTGATGCCAACCGCAACAACAACTTCGCATCCGCCAAAAAGCGCGCCCTGGTGATCGGCCCGACCTTGAAGTTCAACACCGTCGGCGTACTGGACCTGAGCCTGATGTACTACAAGGAAAAGAACCACACCGGCATCCCCGGCGCGCAGGAGTCGAACCACACCTTCGACGATACCTACATGGTTAACCTGACCTGGATGCGCCCGTTTGAAATCGCCAACCATGCGGCGAAATTCCAGGGCTTTATCAATTACGTCGGCGAGAAAGGCGAGGATTACCATGGCCGCGACACCGCGCCGGAAGCCTTGATGCGTACCGCGCTGATGGTGGCGGTGCGGCCGGGCAAAAGCGTCAAGCCGAACCTGTATCTGGGGGTGGGTTATGAGTACTGGCACAACAAGTTCGGTGTGGACGGAGGCAGGGGCACCCGGACTTCCACGCCGACGGTGAACATGGAAGTCACCTTTTGACCCCTGAAGAAACCCAATTCAAAAAAGGTGGGAGCTGGCTTGCCTGCGATAGCGGCGGAGAATTCACCAATGCCATCGCAGGCAAGCCAGCTCCCACATTTGGACCGCCTTTCAACTTGAGGCGTTTGCAAGTTCCGAATTATCAGCTTTCGGCCGCGCCAGCCAATAACCCAACACCGCCAGCGGCGCGGTCGCCAGCATCACAATCACGGTGATCAGCAGCGGCTGCTCGATCATCGACGACACCAGCAAACTGGCGAGAAAGCACAAACCCAATTGCAGGGTGTTCTGCAACGCCGCCGCCTTGCCGGAATTTTCCGCAAAAGGCATCAGCGCATTCGCCACCACGATGGGGTAACTCGCACCGTTGACCAGCGCCATCAGGCAGAACGGAATCAGCAAGGTGGTCAGGGTCGGCACCGTCAAGGTGGCGACGACGTACAAGGCCACCATGCTGATGCAGTAGGCCACCAGCAACCACGGCAGCAGGGTTTTGCCCTGATAGTGCTGCAACGCGCTGCGGCAACTGTAACCACCGACCAAAAAAGCCAACGTCGGCAGCACGTAACTCAAGCCGATGTCATTCGGGCTGTAACCCATATCCCCCAGAATGAACGGCGAAGCGGTCAGCCAGGCAAAAAAGCTCGCGGAGCATGCCGCGAAGATCATGACGTTGCCGGTGAACACGCGAGACGTCAGCAGTTGGCCGTAACCGAGGCGTGCGGGTTCGCTTTCTGTCGTCAGGCGTTTCGGCACGGAGCGCAGGAACAATGTCGGCAACAGCAACAGCAGCGACACCCCCAGCAACACACCGAAGATCGCCTGCCAGCCGAAGTGATTCAACACCATCGCGCCCAACAGCGGCGCCAACGCGGGCGACAGCGACATGAGCGGCATGATGCTGGCGAACACGCGGTGCGCCTTGTCGGCCGGGTAACGGTCGATTACCAGCGCCTGCCAACTCACGGCGGCGGAACACACGCCAATCGCCTGTATAAAGCGCAACGCCAATAATTGCGGCGCAGTCTCGACCCAGAACATGCCCAGGCAGCCCAACACAAACAGGCTCAGGCCCGTGAGCAAAATCGGCTTGCGCCCCAGCCGGTCGGACAACGGGCCCCACAACAACTGCCCCACGGCGAAACCTGCGAGGAAAATACTCAAGCTGGCGCCCACCGCGCCCGCGCCAATGTGCAACTGCTCGCCCATGGCGCCGAACGCCGGCAAGTACATGTCCATGGCGAGATAACCGAGCATGCTCAGCCCCGCCAGGTACCAGGTGAAACCAAAAGAATTTTTCATTGAAGCCTTGTAGAAACTGCCATCAAACTATTTGCTGACTGCCGCCCATTATGAAGCTGACAGCACGGGTGTGAAGCGATAATAATTGGACACTCTTATCAAATTTTTTGAAGGCAACCACCATGTGGTCAGAATACTCCCTGGATGTGGTCGATGCGGTGGCACGCCACGGCAGCTTCAGCGCCGCCGCCCAGGAATTGCACCGCGTACCGTCGGCCATCAGCTACACCGTGCGTCAGATCGAGGAATGGCTAGCCGTGCCGCTGTTTGTGCGCCGGCATCGCGACGTCGAGCTGACACCGGCTGGTCGTCTATTTATAGACGAAGCCCGTGGGGTGATGAAAAAGATGCTCGGGACCCGGCGCTTATGCCAGCAGGTGGCGAATGGCTGGAGTGGCCAGCTCAAGGTCGCGGTGGACTCCATCGTCAAGCCCCAGCGCTGCCGCCAGTTGGTGCTGGATTTCTACCGACAGTTTCCCGAGGTGGAATTGTTGCTGGAGTACGAGGTGTACAACGGCGTGTGGGATGCGCTGGCTGACGAGCGCACCGACATCGTGATCGGCGCCACCAGCGCGGTGCCGGTGGCCAGCCATTTCACCTTTCGCGACATGGGCTTGCTGAACTGGATGTGTGTGGTCAGCGCGAAACATCCGCTGGCGGCGCTGGAGGGTTTGCTCAACGACGATCAACTGCGCCCGTTCGCGTCCCTGTGCATGACTGACACCTCGCGCAACCTGCCCAAGCGCGACACCTGGACGCTGGATAACCAGCGAAGGCTGGTGGTGCCCAACTGGGCCTCGGCGATCGATTGTTTGCGCGATGGTTTGTGTGTGGGCATGGCCCCGGCGCATCAGGTGTTGCCGTGGATTGAGCGTGGGGAGTTGGTGGCGCTGCAACTGAGCCGGCCGTTTCCGGCCAGCCCCTCATGTGTGGCGTGGGCGCAGAACAAGCTGTCGCCGGCCATGACGTGGTTGCTGGAGTACCTGGGGGATACGGAAACGATGAACCAGGAATGGCTGAATGGGCCTGGCCTTTGAGGGCGATGAAGATCCCCTGTGGGAGCGGGCTTGCTCGCGAAGGCGGTAGATCAGTCAATTCATCTGGTGACTGACACACCGCTTTCGCGAGCAAGCCCGCTCCCACATTTTGATCGGGTTTCAATCCAGTAAACGGGTGATGGCGCGCACGATCATTTCGACCTCCTTGCCATCCAGCGTCAGCGGCGGCAGCAGGCGGATGATCTTGCCCCGGGTCACATTGATCAGCAGCCCATGCTCCTGCGCAGCCCGCTGGGCCAGGTCGCGGTAAGGGCTGGCCAGTTCAATGCCGATCATCAGGCCCTGGCCGCGAATCGCAACGACCTGTGGGTGCTCATCCAACTCCATCCGCAACCGTGCCAGCAAGCGCGCACCTTGTTGCGCAGCGTTCTGCAGCAAACCCTGCTCCTCAATAATGTCCAGCACGGTGCAGCCTACGCGGCAGGCCAGCGGGTTGCCACCGAAGGTGCTGCCGTGGCTGCCCGGGGTGAACATTTGCGCGACGGCGGCGCGGGCCAGGCAAGCGCCGATTGGCACGCCGTTACCGAGGCCTTTGGCCAGGGTCATCACGTCCGGCACGATGCCTTCGTGCTGGAAGGCAAACCAGGTGCCGGTGCGGCCGATGCCGGTCTGGATTTCATCGAGCATCATCAGCCAGCCATGGCGCGTGCAGTGTTCGCGCAGCGCTTTCAGATAACCGGGCGGCGCCGGCAGCACGCCGCTTTCGCCTTGAATCGGCTCCAGCAACACAGCCGCAATGCGCGGGCCGAACTCTTGGGTGATGGCCTCCAGCGCGACCAGATCACCAAAGCGCACCTTGACGAAATCCCCCGGCAAACGTTGGAACCCCAAGCGCACCGAAGGCCCGTCACTGGCCGCCATGGTGCCAAGGGTGCGACCGTGAAAGGCGTTTTCCATCACCACCACCAAGGGCTCTTCGATGCCCTTTTTCCAGCCATGCAGCCGGGCGAGTTTCAGTGCGGTTTCGTTGGCTTCTGCACCGGAGTTATTGAAGAACGCACGGTCCAGGCCTGACAGCTGGGCCAAGCGCTGCGCCAGCTGTTGTTGCCAGCCGATGTTGTAAAGGTTGGAGGTGTGCAGCAGCAACCCTGCCTGCTCGCTGATGGCGGCCACCAGTTTCGGGTGGGAGTGGCCGACATTGGTCACCGCCACACCGGCCACCGCGTCGAGGTATTCGCGGCCCTGCTGGTCCCACAGGCGCGTGCCCAGGCCGCGGGTAAAACTCAGGGCCGAGGGTTGATAGGTGGACATCAGGCAGGCGGCGGTCATGGTGGCAGGCTCCAGTGCATCGTTGTGATGGGAGCAGTATCGTTAGCCACTTCAGCTGGATAAACTGCGCTTTCCTGCAATGACTTTAAATCAGGGCTTGATAATGGATCTGTTCCAGGCAATGTCGGTTTACGTGAAGGTGGTCGAGGCCGGCAGCATGACCGCCGCCGCGCAGGAATGCGGGATGTCGACCACCATGGTCGGCAACCACCTGCGCGCGCTGGAGCAACGGCTGGGCGTCAGCTTGCTCAAGCGCACCACGCGCAAACAAAGCCTTACCGAGTTTGGCGGGCAGTACTACCAGCGCTGCCTGGAAGTACTGGGGCTGGTGGCCGACTCCGAGCTGTTGGCGGAACAGATCCACAGCGAAACCCCCAAAGGCAGCCTGCGCATCACCGCGCCACCGGTGTTCGGCACCGAACGGCTGGTGCCGGCCCTCAGCGAATTTTCCCAGCGCTACCCGCAGATCGACCTGTACGTGGTGCTGAGCAATGAGCGGATGGACCTGGTGGACAGCGGCTTCGACGTGGCGATCCGTCTGGGTGAACTGGAAACCTTCAGCCTGATCGCCCGGCCCATGCAGGCCTACACCCTCACCCTCTGTGCTTCACCTGAATACCTGGCCCGGCGGGGCACACCGCAAACGCCAGATGACCTGCAGCAGCACGACTGCCTGGCATTCGCCTACCCGGCGGGCGACAACTGGCGCGACACCGACAAGCTGTGGCGCATGACCGGCGAGGAAGGCGAGGTAGAGGTGGCGGTCGCCGGCTCCCTGACCATCAACAGCTCGCAAGGCTTGCGTCAAGCGGCCGTCAACGGCATGGGCATCATCATGCTGGCCGATGCGCTGGTACAACCGGACCTGGAGAGCGGCAAGCTGGTGGCCTTGTTGACCACCTATCAACTGCCCAGCCGCCCCATGCACCTGCTGTACCGCCAGGACCGCTACCGCCTGCCCAAGCTGCGCGCCTTTGTGGATTTTGTGATGGAAAAGTGGGCGCTCTAGAAGGCCACACCCAACTCACGCAAGCGCGCGGCCGTACGCTCGGCAGACACATGGTGAATACCCTGCCAGCCAAGGGCCACGGCCGCGTCGATATTGCCGGCTACGTCATCGATGAACACCACTTGCTCCGGTTGGATATCCGGGAGATGCGCCCGCACTTGGGCGAGGCTGGCGTGATAGATCGCCGGATCCGGCTTGATCAGTTTCAGCTCGCCAGACACCACGATGTCGCGAAAATGCTGCAGGAAGGGATAGTGGGCACGGGCGTAAGGAAAGGTTTCGGCCGACCAGTTGGTGAGCCCGAACAGCGGCATATCGGCGTGATGCAACGCCTCAAGGATAGCCACGCCCTCCGGCAAGGAACCGCGCAGCATGTCGTGCCAACGATCGTAGTAGGCCTGGATCAAGCGTTCATGGTGTGGGTATTGCGCAATCAGGTGGCGAGTGCCGTCGGCCAGGCTGCGACCCGCGTCCTGCTCGGTGTTCCAGGCCTGGGTGCAGACGGTGTCGAGAAAGTGTAGCCGCTCCTGATCATCGGTAATCAGCTGGCGGTAGAGGTGCTGCGGGTTCCAGTCGAACAGGACACCGCCGAAATCAAAAACTACTGCACGAATCGTCATCAGATCCTCCGTTAGCGTGGCTTGAAAGCCGAAGGAGTCTGGCAGATTGTGAGGGAAGGTGGGAGCGCGCGGTTGTAACGCAAAACAACTGTGGGAGCCGGGCTTATGTGGGAGCCGGGCTTGCCCGCGATGGCATCGCCGCGGTGCAACTGATACACCGAGGTGACTGCATCGCAGGCAAGCCAGCTCCCACACAAGCTGGCTCCCACATTTTTTGACTGTGTTTTAAGCCTGGATCAGGCCATTGATTTTAACAGTCGGGTTCACGTCAGCGTCGTAATCCACGCCGTCGATTTCAAAGCCGAACAAGCGCAGGAACTCCGCCTTGTAGCCGGCAAAATCGCTGATCTCGTTGACGTTGTCGTCGGTCACCTGGTTCCACAATGCAGCCACGGCATCCTGGACCTTCGGTTCCAGTTCAGCCAGGTCGGCGCGCAGGCGGCCGTCGGTGTCGAGCTTCGGCGTTTGGCCATACAGGCTGTCTTTGAACAGGCCATAAACCTGCTCGATGCAACCTTCGTGGGTGCCCTGCTCTTTCATCACTTTAAACAGCAGCGACAGGTACAGCGGCATGATCGGGATCGCCGAGCTCGCCTGGGTCACTACCGCCTTGAGCACCGACACACGGGCATCGCCTTTCAGGGCAGCAAGATTGTCGCGCAGGGTCAGGACTTTCTTGTCCAGGTCCTTTTTGGCTTCGCCGATGGAGCCGTTCCAGTAGATGTCCTGGGTCAGCTTCTCGCCGAGGTAGGTGAACGCGGTGGTCTTGGCGCCTTCGGCCAATACGTCGGCATCACGCAGGGCGTCGATCCACAGCTGCCAGTCTTCGCCGCCCATCACTTTGACGGTGCCGTCGATTTCTTCCTGGGTGGCTGGCTCAAGGGTGGTGTCGACCACAACGCCTTTGTCGGTGTTGATACCGCGCAGGGTCACGGCCTTGCCGATCGGCTTGAGGGTGGAGGTGTGCACCACGCCTTGCGGGTCGGTACGGCGCGGCGCAGCCAGGCTGTAGACCACCAGGTCGATCTTGCCCAGGTCTTTCTTGATGGTTTCGATGGTCAGGCGCTTGATCTCATCGGAGAACGCGTCGCCGTTGATGCTCTTGGCGTACAGGCCTTTTTCAACGGCAAACTTCTCGAACGCCGCGCTGTTGTACCAGCCGGCGGAGCTCAGCTTGCCTTCTTCGCCTTCTTTCTCAAAAAACACGCCCAGGGTGTCGGCGCCGCAGCCAAACGCTGCACTGATGCGCGCGGCCAGGCCGTAACCGGTGGAAGCGCCGAGGACCAGCACCTTCTTGGGGCCGCCTTCGATGGCGCCGTGTTGAGTCACGTAGTCGATCTGTTGCTTGACGTTCGCTTCACAGCCAACAGGGTGAGCGGTCACACAGATAAAGCCACGAACCCGCGGTTTGATGATCATAAAATTTCTGCCTCTTCCAAGGGGTCGACGGCCAGTGGTGGCCATTCAACTTCATTCGTACCGGTCTATGACGCCTGAAAAACCGAAGCGTCACGATAGTCGCAAATCTTCTGTTTACAAAATCCAATCCACAAAATGCTCAGGAGGCCGCAGGCAAGGGTCAAGAAGTGTGTCTACCCTTCACAAATTCGCACTATTTAAAACGCCCGCCGCTGTCATAACCCACTATCATGGCAACTTTGTTTCACCATGTTTCCGTTCCGGAGCCACGTTTCATGAGTAAAAGTGCTGTTAGCAAAAAGCTGATCTCGGCCGCCTGGGTGCTCGGGGTGTTGCTGTTTATCTACTGCTTCCCGCGCACGACCCTGGTGTTTCTGCTGCTGGTGGTGGTGTGCGGTGTTTACGACTTCCTGCGCAATGGGCTGTATGACCGCGACACGATCAAGAAATACTTCATCGGCAACGGCCGCAATACCTGGATATTGGCGCCGTTCAACACCCTGTTCGACCTGTTCAGCAGCCGTAACCGCCATGTTTACACCATGCGCGACCTGCCGCCGGCCTGGCGTGAAGACCTGCAACAGGTAATCGATGACGCCATGGCGCAAAAGGACGAAATTATCAGCTACCTGGATGAGCGCATGGCCGAGAAGAAGCGCGGCATGCTGTTTTTCCAGTGGTACGGCCGCCCGATCGAAACCACCTTGGATATCCCGCAACTGCGCAAAAAGCTGCCATTCGTGAAGACCATCGGCGTGTCCGTGTTCAACGAAAACCGCTCGACGTCCTTCCACTTCGGCCCGCTGCGCATGATGTTCCGCGTGCTCTACAACATGGCGCCCGCGCCGCATCACGAGGGTGTTTACATCCAGGTGGGCAAGCACAAGCATTACTGGCACGACGACCCGCTGTTTATCTTCGATGACACGCTGATGCATGCGTCTTTCAACAAGAACGACGCAAAGCGTTACTGCCTGTTCATTGACATCGTGCGCCCGACCCCGCTGCCGCGCGTGCTCAACGCCGTAATCTCGGGTTTTGCCGGGCTGGTGTTTACCCTGCGTCGGGTTTTCTACAAAAACTGGAAGCTGATTCAGTAAGTTCTGCGGCATGATGGTGCTTGACGGTGTTTGCGCCCTGCCCGCGTGGCGGCCAAACTAACTGTCTCGTGCGACCGGATTCGGCGCTCACCATTTTCAAGCCACCGCCGCTCCTGGCGAGTGCGGTGGCTGTGCTTTCAAGGAATCAGAATGCCCCAACGTCAAGTCATCAACGCCTCCGTCAGCCCCAAGGGCAGCCTCGAAACCCTCTCCCAGCGTGAAGTCCAGCAACTGAGTGAAGCCGGTAGCGGCAGCATCTACACCCTGTTCCGCCAGTGCGCCCTGGCCATCCTCAACACCGGCGCGCACATCGACAACGCCAAGACCATCCTCGACGCCTATAAAGACTTTGAAGTGCGCATTCACCAGCAGGATCGCGGCGTGCGCCTCGAACTGCTGAATGCCCCCGCCGACGCGTTCGTCGATGGCGAAATGATCGCCAGCACCCGCGAAATGCTGTTCAGCGCCCTGCGCGACATCGTCTACACCGAGAACGAGCTGGACAGCCAGCGCATCGACCTGAGCAACTCCCAGGGCATTACCGACTACGTGTTCCACCTGCTGCGCAACGCCCGCACGCTGCGCCCGGGTGTCGAGCCAAAAATCGTGGTGTGCTGGGGCGGGCACTCGATCAATACCGAAGAATACAAATACACCAAGAAAGTCGGCCACGAACTGGGCCTGCGCAGCCTCGACGTGTGCACCGGTTGCGGCCCCGGAGTGATGAAAGGTCCGATGAAAGGCGCGACCATTTCCCACGCCAAGCAACGCATCACCGGCGGTCGCTACCTGGGCCTCACCGAGCCCGGCATTATCGCCGCCGAAGCGCCGAACCCGATCGTCAACGAACTGGTGATTTTGCCGGACATCGAAAAACGCCTGGAAGCCTTCGTGCGTGTGGGCCACGGCATCATCATCTTCCCGGGCGGCGCCGGCACGGCCGAAGAGTTCCTGTACCTGCTGGGCATCCTGATGCACCCGGACAACCGCGACGTGCCGTTCCCGGTCATCCTCACCGGGCCGAAACACGCCGCGCCGTACCTGCAACAGTTGCATGCGTTTGTAGGTGCCACGCTGGGTGAAGCCGCCCAGGCGCACTACCAGATCATCATCGACGACCCGGCTGAAGTGGCGCGCCAGATGACCGCCGGGCTCAAGGCCGTGAAGCAGTTCCGCCGCGAGCGCAACGACGCGTTCCACTTCAACTGGCTGCTGAAGATCGACGAAGGCTTCCAGCGCCCGTTCGATCCGACCCACGAAAACATGGCAGGCCTGCAACTGAGCCTCGCGCTGCCGCACCACGAACTGGCGGCCAACCTGCGTCGCGCGTTCTCGGGGATTGTGGCGGGCAACGTCAAGGACAAGGGCATTCGCCTGATCGAACAACACGGCCCGTACGAGATCCACGGCGACCCGGCGATCATGAAGCCACTGGACGAACTGTTGCAGGCGTTTGTCGCCCAGCACCGTATGAAGTTGCCAGGCGGCGCGGCGTATGTACCGTGCTATCGCGTGGTGCAATAACTAACGTTGCACCGCCACACATTTGATTTCCACGAGCAAACCGGGATGCGCCAGTTCTGACACGCCTATCGTCGTCCAGGCGCAATGCCCGCGTGGAAACAGGCGGTTTTTCACCTCACGAAAAACCGCCATGTGTTGGCTCATGTTCACGTGGTAGGTAGTCATGTCCACCACGTCATCGAAGCTGCAACCGCCCTCCTCCAGCACGTCCCGCAGGTTCTCCCAGGCGGCGATGAACTGCGCCTGCGGGTCTTCAATGACTGCCAGTTGTTGCGTGCGGCCGACCTGGCCGGCGCAGTAGAGGGTCTTGCCAACTTTGACGGCGGGCACGTAGCCGGCGCGTTCGACGATGGGTTGCATGGCGGGGGGGATGATGAGGTGGCGGTCGGTCATATGCGGTATCTCTTTGTCGTCGTTTTGAGGCGTGTCGATGGGAAGAGTCGGGCTATGGTTTTACCAACAGCCGCGACTCATTGCATCCACAAAAAACTTCAGGGAATCTTGATCTGTGAAAGACCACCACCTACCGAAAGAGAACAACCGGCCGATTAATATCGCGCACAGCAGAACCGCAGACCTGAGTGTTATGGCGCTCAAAGGCCTGATTAAAAGGCCTGAAGCCCCAGTCAGCACCCGACAGATGACGCAAGCCTGCGCCGACGCTGCATCGAAAGCAGATTAAGCGGGCTGGCACTCTATTTCCCGATTCGCGTAACCTTTAGGCCTCTCGCGTCATCTGCGTGAGCGCCGATCAACCTCCGGAAAATCAACGTGCGAACAGCCCTGACCCTTTGCCTGACATTGGCACCGACCTTGGCCCTGGCCGACGCCATCGTCTGGCCCGACCTGCCGAAAACCTGCTTCGTCAGCGGCCGCCCCGCCACCAGCCAGGATATCGACACCGGCTGCGCGGCGTTTCTGATCAATGTGCAAGGCAAACCGGCGGGAACGCCGATCAACGTGGATGTTCCGCAGTACGCGCTGCACGTCGATGAGGCCACCGGCAAGGAAACGCCGGTGATCATCATTCAGGCGGAAGGGAACGGCGCGACCCAAGTGGTGGGCTACCAGGAACTGGGCAGCGACCAGCTCGGCGCCGCGCTGCTGCGCGAGGTTCGGCTACTGGGCACCCGGAAGCCGATCTAGGTTTCAGCGAACCCAGCCACCGCCCTGCCAGTGGTAACCGTCATTGCGCTGCACCCAATGCGGGTGCACATAGCGGTAGCCTTCACGCACCGCTTCCCAATGGCCATGCACCGCCACGTAACGCCCGCCTTCCCAACGCCAGTAACCGCGCGACCACACATAGCCATAACGCGCAGCGGGTTCGACTTCGATCACCTGCACCGGCGGCGGTTGCGGCGCGACGACTTCAACATACTCACGCTGGACCGGCCCGCGTTCATGCACCACACGCTCTTGCACACACCCGGACGCCGCGACGACTACCGCCGCCATTGCCGCATAACGTAGCAACATACAAAACCCTCGGGCGTCAGCGCCCAACGAATACACCAGTAAAAAAATGCCCCCTTGTCGCAGCCTCGCTCCTGCTCGGCTCTGGGTACTTTTTAACAGGTGATGTCTGTCAGGTTGCTGAACCCACCGGCCTCAGGAGGTGCACACGACGGTCGGTCGTTTCAGGCGAACGAGGATCAGCCCTGCAACGACCACCGCAATACCGGCGTAGGTCGAGGGGTAAATCACGTCACCAAACATCCACGCCGCCCACACCAGCGTGACCGGCGGCTCCAGATAGACCAGCGCGGCGACGTGGGTTGCGGTCATGAGCCGCAGCAGCATCCACAGGCTCAAGTAGGCAACGAAGGTGGAAAACACCGTGAGCCAGACAATCGAGATCAGCATGTCCGACTCGCGGGGAATGCTCAGCGTGCCGGTGAAAAGCACGGCCGCAGTAAAGCCCAGCAAGGTCAACAGGGATTGGATAAACAGCGGCAACACCAAGCCAGCGTCCCGGGACTGTACCGAGCGCCGCTCATACAGCGTCGCCAGCGTCAGGCCCAGCGCCGCAGCCACTGGCAACAGGTACATAAACACACTGACGCCGCCCCCGCCGCTGCCATATTGCCCGGCGATGACGATCGACACCCCGGCAAAACTGACGGCCAACCCCGCCCACTGCCAGCCACCACTGCGTTCAGCCGAACTGCGCGTCGACAGCGCCGCCGTCATCAAGGGCTGCAAGGCCGCGATAATGGCGGCGATGCCCGGCGGCAACCCATTCTGAATCGCCGCGTACAGGCAACTCAGGTACAGAAACTGCGACAGAAAGCCGATGACCGCGTAATGGCGGATCTGCAGCCACGACACCGTCAACAGCCGCACATTCAAAAACAGCCCCAGGCACAGCGAAACCAGCAAGAAACGCCAAAACAGCAGGTTAAACGCGTCGCCGCCTTGCGTGCCCAGCTTGGCGCCGATGTAACCCGAGCTCCACGACAGCACAAATGCCACTTGCAGCAGCAAGAGCCCAAGTGTTGATCGCGTCATAAAACCTCCAGCCCGTGTGCATTGACTGAAAGGTTAAGGGCCACGCATGCTTGTGTATATTTGAATAACCTGCACCACTGATCCGTAAAAGTGGAATTATGACCAAACAACTGAATATCGATTTGTTACGTACCTTCCACGCCGTGGCACGTTTTCGCCGTTTCAATGAAGCAGCCGAACACGTGCACCGCAGTGCATCGACCGTGACCACGCAAATTCAGAAACTTGAAGACCAGATCGGCCAAAAACTCTTCAGCCGCAGCAATCAGGGCGTTGAGCTGACCGTCTACGGCAAGAAATTGCTGGGTGAAACCACCGAGTTCCTCAAGAGCCACGACCGCCTGCTGATCTCGCTGATGCCGCAGCGCATGCAGGGCAAAATCCGCCTGGGCATTCCCGATACTTATGCGCCCGGCTTCATTCAGGAATTCCTGCCGCAACTGATCGCCGACAACCCATTGCTTGAGCTGGAAATCGAGGCGCGCACCAGCGGCGAGTTGTTGAGTTTGTTTATGGCAAACAAACTGGATATGACCCTGACAGTGAGCGCCAAGCCGCTGGAACAGGGCGAACGCCTTGGGCCTGTTCAGCCACTGTGGGTGGCAACCGAGGGTTTCAGTTGCGCAACCAACGCGGCGCTCCCAATCACGGTGCCGGTGGCTGGCTGCCCGTATCGCGCGGCGGCGTTGCAGGTGCTGAAGGATCACGGCATCTACCATCGCGTGCTGATGGAAAGCCCCAATTCGTCCGCCGTTGAAGCCTGCATCCGCAGTGGCGTCGCCGTGGGTTTGATCGAGGAAAGCCGCTTGGGTGAAGGGCTGACGCAAGTGATTGACGGGTTCGAGCTACCGCCGTTGCCGGTGCACCATGTGTACCTGCTGTGCGATAGCAGCAATGCACTGGCCTTACACCTGCATGAGCAGGTTAAGCAGGGGTTTCACATTTGATCCTTAATGCCGGGCCGAAGCGGTCCAACACAGCCTCGACAAATCGCCGTAGCTTCGCCGTTCGCTGGCGGTTGGCGGTGTAGACCAAATGCATCGTGCGACTCGGCGCAGCATAGTCCGGCAGTACGCGCACCAATTCGCCTCGGGTCAGCGCCACGCGCAGAAAGTCTTCGGGGCCCAGAACAATGCCAAAACCGTCCAGCGCAGCCGACATCAAGGCCCTGCTTTCGTTGATCTGCAGACGGCTGGCAACCGACACTGTGTGCGCGACGGTACCGTGGTAGAACACCCATTCGCGGTCCGCCGGGCGTGACGAGAAGGCATAACCGAGGCATTCGTGATGCTCAAGGTCTGCGGGTACGCGTGGCGCGCCTCGCGCCGCCAGGTAAGCCGGTGCGGCGCAAACCACCAGGTTATAAGGCGCCAAGGGTCTGGCAGTGAGACTGGAAGTCGCCAGGGGGCCGATGCGAAATGCCACCTCATAACCCTCCTCCACCAAGTCGACGAAGCGGTCTGTCAGGTGCAGGTCGATCTCTACATCAGGGTGTTCGCGCAGAAATGCCGTGATCAGCGGCATCAGGCTGTAGGAGCCGAAAGTGACGGGCGCGGTGATCCTCAACTTGCCTCGCGGCGTGTCATTCATGACCTGCGCGAGCGAATCGGCGGCTTCGGCCTCCGTCAGGATATGTTTGCAACGCTCGTAGTACGCGCTCCCCAACTCCGTCAGGCTTTGCCTGCGCGTGGTGCGGTTGAGCAAACGGGCACCCAGACGCTGTTCAAGAGCGGTGACATGTTTGGCGACCATTTGCGGCGACAGGTTCAAACGCTCGGCGGCACGCGCGTAAGAGCCGAGCTCTGCGGCCGTCACAAAGGCATTCATGCTTAACAGACGGTCCATCATTCCCCACTCCCAGTAACAACAGCGGCGCCAAAACGATTATTTATCGTCATTCAGTTGCCAATCATCATAGCGACTCCCCCACTTCGCTGGAGAACAGACATGAAAATTGGTGTGATTGGAGCAGGCTTTATCGGACGCGCCGTGGCTGAATTGGGGCTTGCGGCCGGGCACGACGTGATGTTGAGCAATTCCCGCGGCCCACAGTCCATGAGCAGCGTGCTTAGCGGCCTGCCGGGTGTGCACGTTGGCAGCGCCGAGGAGGCGGCCAAATTTGGCGACGTGATGCTTGTGGCGATTCCCCTTGAACATTACCGCAGCGTGCCCGCGCAATGGCTGGAGGGTAAAACGGTGATGGACGCCAATAACTACTACCCCAACCGTGATGGCCACATTCCTGTGCTCGACCGCTTCGAGACCACCACCAGCCGTTTGCTCGCCGACCACTTGCCCCAGGCTCACGTAGTGAAAGTATTCAACGCGATCTTTGCGTCCGACCTGATCAAGGATGCCCGCCCGCACGGTGCAGCGAACCGGCGTGCGCTGCCGGTGGCCGCGGATGATTCTGCGGCGAAAGCACAGGTGATCACATTGCTCGATGAACTCGGTTTCGATGCCGTGGATGCCGGTGGTCTGGATGAGAGCTGGCGGTTTGAGCGCGCCAAACCGGCGTACTGCGTGCCATTGGACCAGGCCGGATTGAAGGCGGCGCTGGCGGCGGCGCAACGCACGGTTGAACTGCCGCCAGTGGTGCGCACTCGCGCGCCTGCGTAAACCCACGCCCACAAAAAAGCCCGCTGACCGTTACCGGTTCAGCGGGCTTTTTTACGTCGGGCTTGGCTTACAGCGCCAGGTCAGACGCCGGCTTGCTTGGCTCAGCCGCAGGCTTGGCAGCTTCGGCAGGCTTTGGAGCCGTCAGTTGCGGAATCGCAGGCGGTGGCGTCAGTTGCAGGACGCCAGCAGTGTAGGCCCACTCCTTGGCAACAGCTTCCGGGCTGTCGTTCAGCTTGGTGCCGTAGCTCGGTACGATCTGGTGCAGTTTGGCCTGCCACTCAGGGGTCGCGACCTTGTCTTTGAAGATCTTCTGCAGCACGGTCAGCATGATCGGAGCCGCGGTGGACGCGCCTGGCGATGCACCCAACAGGCCTGCAATGGAGTTGTCGGCGGAGCTGACCACTTCGGTACCGAGTTTCAGGACGCCGCCCAGTTCCTCGTCACGCTTGATGATCTGCACGCGCTGACCGGCTTGCCACAGGCGCCAGTCTTCTTTCTTGGCGTTCGGGAAGTACTCTTTCAGGGCGTTGTAGCGGTCGTCATCCGACAGCATCAGTTGGCCAGCAAGGTACTCGACCAGCGGGTACTCACGCACGCCAACACGGGTCATCGGCCAGATGTTGTGGGTGGTGGTGCTGGTCAGCAAGTCCAGGTACGAGCCTTCTTTGAGGAACTTGGTCGAGAAGGTCGCGAATGGGCCAAACAGGATCACGCGCTTGCCATCCAGCACGCGGGTGTCCAGGTGCGGAACCGACATCGGCGGTGCGCCCACCGAAGCTTTACCGTAGGCCTTGGCCAAGTGCTGCTCGGCGATTGCGGTGTTATCGGTGACCAGGAACGAACCACCGACCGGGAAGGCCGCGTAGTCCTTGGCTTCAGGAATACCCGATTTTTGCAGCAAGTGCAGAGCACCGCCGCCAGCGCCGATGAACACGAACTTGGCGTCGGTTTCAGTCTTGGTGCCGTCTTTCAGGTTTTTGTAGCTCACACGCCACGAACCGTCGGCGTTACGGGTGATGTCCTGCACTTCGCTCGACAATTTCAGGTCGAAATTCGGCGTGGTTTGCAGGTGAGCGACGAACTGGCGGGTGATCTCGCCGAAGTTCACGTCGGTGCCGATCGGGGTCCAGGTGGCCGCGATTTTCTGGTTCGGGTCACGCCCTTCCATCATCAGCGGAACCCACTTGGCGATTTGCGCCGGGTCTTCGGAGTACTGCATGCCGGCGAAAAGCGGGCTCGCTTGCAGGGCTTCGTAGCGTTTTTTCAGGAACTTGATGTTGTCATCGCCCCACACAAAGCTCATGTGCGGTGTGGAGTTGATGAACGAACGCGGGTTCTTCAGCACGCCCTGCTGGACCTGCCAAGACCAGAACTGACGAGAGATCTGGAACGCTTCGTTGATCTCGACCGCTTTCGGGATCTCAACGTTGCCGTTCTTGTCTTCCGGGGTGTAATTCAGCTCAGCCAGGGCCGAGTGACCGGTACCGGCGTTGTTCCAGCCGTTGGAGCTTTCTTCGGCCACGCCATCAAGGCGCTCGACCATCTCCATCGACCAGTCCGGCTGCAGCTCGTTAAGCCAAACACCCAGGGTCGCACTCATGATGCCGCCGCCGATCAGCAGCACATCGACTTTCTTTGCCTCTTCCGCGTGAACGGACGTGATCCCCATCGACAAAGCCAGCCCCAGCAGGGCAGTGTTTACTTTTTTAAACATCAGTAGCACCTATGATAAAACGCCATCCGCCCCACTGCCCGATTTCTCAGGGCCGCAGGGTGGGCACACAAGGCCGACGGATCGACCTCACTGTTTATGTCCCTTCTGCGCTGACTTCTTATCATTATTGGCTTCAGCTACCTGGGCGACAGCCATCCGCCGGGACGTATACGGATGTACGCACCGGAGAAAGACTAGACCAAGACGGCGCGCAGAATATCACGCCACACAGCGTTTATGCGCCGTTTGGCCAATTGACAGCTCTAAATCGCGGCTTTTAACGCGCCAGTGTCAAGCCGCACAGCCGCGACGTGAAGTCACAGGGCTGGAACTCTCAAGTAAAAGGCGGTTCTAGACAGCTTCGCCGCCGCTTGCGTAGCATCGGCGGCTGTCCTTCGTGCAACCCTCCACACAGAGTTACCCATGACTATCCAGCAAACACCCGGGCACGTACTGCCCGCGCGCAGCGCCGCCAAAATGGAAGCTGCCATGGCCGTGGGCGCCTTCGCGATCGGTACTGGCGAATTTGCCATCATGGGCCTGATGCCCGAGATCGCGCACAATCTGAATTTGAGTGAGCCGCAAGTCGGCCACGCCATCAGCGCCTACGCCTTGGGCGTGATGGTCGGCGCCCCGCTGCTGGCCATCCTCGGCGCCAAGCTGCTGCGCAAACACATGCTGCTGTTGCTGATGGGCCTGTATGCCCTGGGCAACTTCGCCACCGCCTTCACCCCAAGCTTCGGCTCACTCGTGGCCTTCCGCTTTATCAGCGGCCTGCCCCACGGCGCCTACTTCGGCATCGCCGCCGTCGTGGCCTCGAGCATGGTGCCCAGCGATAAACGCGCCGGTGCCGTGGCCCGCGTGATGATGGGCCTGACCCTGGCCATGCTGCTCGGCAACCCCATCGCCACCTTTCTCGGCCAGTACTTCGGCTGGCGCTCGGCGTTTGCGCTGGTCAGCGTGATCGCCCTGTGCACCATCGCCCTCGTCTGGCAATTCGTGCCGCACCGCCACGACGAACAACGCAGCGACCCGCGCAAAGAACTGCGCGCCTTCACCAAACCTCAGGTGTGGATGGCCCTGTCCATCGGCGCCATCGGTTTTGCCGGGATGTTCTGCGTATTCAGCTACCTCGCCCCGACCATGCTTGAAGTGACCAAAGTCTCGCCACAATGGATCCCCTTCGGCCTCGCCGCGTTCGGCGCGGGCGCCATCATCGGCAACATCGCCGGCGGCAAACTGTTCGACCGCCTGCAATTTCGTGCAGTCGGCTGGATTCTGGTGTGGTCGATGGCCGTACTGATTTTCTTCACCTTCGCCGCCAGCTCGCTGTGGGGCGTACTGCTCGGCATTGCCCTGGTCGGCACCATGATATCCATGGCCGCGCCGCTGCAAATCCGCCTCATGGACATCGCCCACGAAGCCCCGAGTTTGGCGGCGGCGTCCAACCACGCCGCGTTTAACCTGGCCAATGCGCTCGGCCCGTGGTTAGGTGGCATGGCGATCACCGCCGGGTTGGGCTGGACCAGCACCGGCTACATCGGCGCGGCCACCGCACTGGCGGGCCTGGGCATTTACCTGATCGCACGGCGCATGAAGGGCGGCCACTAAACGGAATAAACCCCGGCCCTGAATTGTTATGTTGATTCCAACCCCCCAACATAAAACGAAGGGCCCCATGGACATCACCCTCCCCCTGCTCAGCATCCTCGGCGCCATCGCCATCGGCGCCGCCAGCCCCGGCCCCAGCTTCGTCTTCGTCACCCGCACCGCCATCGCCCTGTCGCGCCGCGACGCACTCGCCGCAGCCATGGGCATGGGCGTCGGCGGCGTGGTGTACGGCGGCCTCGGCCTGTTCGGCTTGCAAACCCTGCTGGCCAAAGTGGAATGGCTGTACGTGATATTGAAAATACTCGGCGGCGCCTACCTGGTCTGGCTTGCCGTGCAACTCTGGCGCTCGGCGAAAAGCCCCATCATCGTACCCACCACGGCCGATGGCCGCCCACAAAGCGCGCGCAAATCATTCACCCTCGCGGCGGTGACGCAACTGAGCAACCCGAAAGCGGCGATTGTGTATGGGAGTATTTTTGCAGCGTTCTTGCCGGCGCATGCCCCGGTGTGGACCTTTGCGGTGTTGCTGCCGGCAATCTTTGCGATTGAGGCCGGTTGGTACACGGTAGTGGCGCTGGCCTTCTCGTCGGAACGGCCGCGTGCAGCGTACCTGCGCTCAAAACACTGGTTTGACCGCACGGCAGGCCTCGTAATGGGCGCGCTGGGCCTGCGGCTGATCCTGGGCTCAGCCCACGTTCAAGCGTAAATATCAGGGTTGCAGCGCCCCAACCTGTGGCGAGCGGGCTTGCCCCGCGTTGGGCTGCGCAGCAGCCCTAACCTCTATCAATCATCATGCATCAACCCCGACCCATACTCCCCAAAACTGCTCCCCAACCCACTCCCGCCACCAAAACTCATCTTGGCCGCCTTGTTCGGGCTGTGATCCCCAAACGCCTGACACCCCTGAGCAAAACAAGGGTCACTGCTGCCACCTGACGAAGACGAACAGGCACTTAACAGCACAGCACCGGCAATCATCACCACTTTGACGAGATTCGAGATCATGTTTTCAGTTCCCTATGGACTGGGGGTGCGGGGGTCCCCTCTTGAGAGTGATCGTAGGCTTCAAATGGGTTGTGGATGATGAAACTTTGCGGGGGGACAGGACGGGTTCAGGTTGCCGCCTTGGGGGAAGGCGGCGGGGTGCGGTGTTAGTCGTTTGTCGCGCAGATTGCAGGCGCGACTTGCTCCTGGGCTCGGTCGACGAGTAGAGCGCTTAAATCGATTAGCTGCTGGATGCCCAGGACGATGGCGCGCTGGGAGTCGTCGAGGTCGAAAGCCAGGGTGGCGGCCATTTGGTTGGCGGACGCGAGGTTTTCGGCGGCGTTGGCTAGCAGGGTTTCGGTGTCGGTGTTGGGGTTGACGGAGAAGAGGTGGGTGGTTGGGGGGTCGACAGGTTCGGCGGCGTCTTCGTCGGAGGGAGGCAGGTAATGATGGATTGCTCGCTGAGCGGCGGCTTGAAGCTTGGCGTCGACGGGTGCGGTGTTGTCATCAGCATTAGGATTACGTGTTTCATCGTGCATGGGCGGAGCTCCAATATTTTCGGGAGTTAAAACGCCTTAGCAATACGGACTTCCACCTCCGGCCGCTGGGTTTGCAGCGGCTTGAGGAGGTTAGCCAGGGAGAGTCTGACGGGCAAGCCTAGAAGCGTGTGGGAAAGCTCCTATCTCTAGTACTCTTGCTTATCAGCCGAAAGCTAAGGGGCACAGTCGCGCAAAGACAAACCAGAATCTCCTAGCAACCACCATTTTTCACGACACAAAATAGTGTTCAACTAGACTAAAAAATGTCAGCGAGCAATATTAAGCAGCTCAACTCAGAAACTTAGAAACCGACATCATGAAAAACAAAGTGGACTTGAACAGGCACGTCAATGATTTTCTCGAGGAATACTTCTCTCATCCAACGCCACCGCAATATGCAATAATGCTTAAAGGAGCTTGGGGCTCCGGAAAAACATGGTTCACCAAGAAGGCCATTCTAAAACTTAGAGAACACAACAGAAAAGAGCTTTATATAAGCCTTTATGGAATTAACAGCTTTACTGCCATCGAGGAAGAATTCTTTAAACAACTGCACCCCATTCTTTCCTCAAAACATATGGGGCTCGCAGGAAAACTTCTTAAAGGAGTTATCAAAGGAACAATAAAAATAGATCTGGACGAAAAACCTGCGGGAAGCGCTAACATCGCGATCCCAGATATACGCCTCCCTGACTATCTTACAAATACAACCGGCCTAATATTAATATTTGACGATCTAGAGCGATGCTCCATCCCCATCAATGATCTCCTTGGGTATATAAATCACTTTGTCGAGCACCAAGATTACAAGGTTGTAATAATCGCAAATGAAGATGAGATATTATTAGGCTTAGAGGAAGATAGCACACATTCTAAACAATACATAAAAATAAAAGAAAAGCTCATTGGTAAGACGTTTCAAATACAAGCCGACCTGGATAGCGCCATCAATGAATTCCGCAAGGATCTACCACCAAAAATAAAGTCTGTACTTGAAAAAAACCACGACACAATAAAGCAGATCTACACTCAGTCTAAATTCAACAATTTGAGACACTTAAAACAAGCATTTTGGGATTTTGCACGACTGTATAACGCCCTCGAAGCTCCAGCCCAAACTAATGAGCCCTTAATAACAAACCTACTACAATTGCATCTTGCCTTTTCCATCGAGATACGACATGGCGCAATGGAAGGTAGATCAATCCCTAACCTCCGATCCGAGTACATATCTTATGCATCAAGTCACACATCCAAGAATTCACAACCTGAACTCCCAACTTTATTAAAGCTCAAAGACAAATACACAGAAATCAACTTTCATACTTTACTCATCGAGGCAAGCTGCTGGAGCGACATGCTAGACAATAGCATCTTAGATGAAGACAAAATAAATAAAGACCTAAAAAATAGCACGTACTTAGTGTCTGAGAGCACTCCAAACTGGATTAAACTCTGGCACTTTCATCATTTATCAGATGCCGAATTTGAGACTCTTTGCATTACGGTATTCGAAGAACTAAGCAATGCCACATATATGGAACCCGACCAAGTGAAACACGTCGCAGGAATTTTTATTTCATGCAGTGAAAAAAATATTTTCGATAAGCCCATCGATGAAATTCTTGAAAAATCAAAGAACAACATAGACCTTCTTAAAAAAACCAAAAAACTTCTTACAACTAATTCATTACACACTGAACTTAAACATAACGAGTCTTCTTATGGCCTGCAGTATCACGCCCTAAACGCCCCATCCTTTTTAACTCTTAATGACTATATAAAAGAAAAAACAACCGAAGCTTTCAACGAGCAGCTACCGGGAGAAGGCGCAGAGTTACTTAAGCTAATGAAAAAAGATGCACTCAAGTTTAGCCACAGCCTCTCTTTCTCCAACGCGACAGACACCCGTTTTCTCAGCACTCCTATACTCCACTTCATAGAGCCTTCTGAGTTTTTAGACACACTCACTAGCCTAGACCGCCACTCACTACAACAAGCCTGCTATTTTCTTTCCGACCGATACCAAACAAATCATTACAATGAATCCTTAACCCAGGAACTTGCCTGGCTAAAAACACTTAAAAAGCAAATGCGCATTAAAATACTTAACAACAAAGGAAAATTAACTTCATATATACTTGAAAACATTTCAACCCAAATAGATACTGCAATTACACAATTGAGCAACTATCAAAAGCCCCATTAAATCTCCAATAAAAACCCTGATCGGGAGAGAAATAGGGGCCAGGCAGCTGATAACTGCTGCGCGCCTCTTGAGCTTTCCGTTTTACCCA
Organism: Pseudomonas fluorescens; assembly: GCF_002022275.1. GTDB lineage: Bacteria > Pseudomonadota > Gammaproteobacteria > Pseudomonadales > Pseudomonadaceae > Aquipseudomonas > Aquipseudomonas fluorescens_AJ. The sequence continues at coordinate 89,508 of NZ_MSDF01000025.1, read as the reverse complement.
CCCGGGCCTGGCTGATTCGGACTCCAGCTCTCCGATATACGAAAGGGGCGAACCTATTTATCCGCCCCTCCCCCTTCAAAAAGCCTCAACCGGCTTCTTCAACGCCGCAGCAACCTTATTCGCCTCCAACTTCGGCAAGCTAAACTTGATCAATACGACCGCCTCACCCCCCTCGCCAGTCACCATAAGATCCGCCGCCCGAACATTATCCGGCAGTGCCGCAAGCTGACTGGTGACAGTCGAAAACTTCTTGTCCTTGTCGACGCCCTCAAAGAAAGTATAGGTAATTGATCCACCGTTTGTTGTTGCTGCGCCTTCAAAGTTTGACACTTTTGCTGAAAGCTCATCCCTACTGCGCGCGACAGCGGTCGCTTGAACGATATCCAACTGTGATCTGTCATCGGACAGCAGGGAAAGTTTAAATGTCTTTGCCAAAGAACCAATAGCCGTTGTATGCAAATCAGAATCGTAGGGGCTGACCAAGGTAACGGAGATCAGCTTTGCGCTCGAAAAGGCTAGGGCCGCCGTAAACTTGTGCCCGATGAAATCCACATCATCAATGCAGAAAGCCACCCCGCCGACGTCCTCAGAACAATCGTAGTAGCCGTCAGCGTTTTCGTAGTTCGCGAGAGGAGCGCCATACACGTAGTTTTTAAACAAGGTGTCCGCCGCTACCGCACTCAGAGAACTCATCAGCATTCCCACGCTTGCAAGAACGCCCGCTATCCATTTTTTGCTCATCCACTCACTTCCCTATGCTGTCGTAAATTGGCTAGTGGCTGAATGCTACCAATCTCACCCAATTCTGTCTTCTTCAATCCCGGCGAATACCAAGCCCAGACGACTCCTTGACTGCTGCGCCCCAAGCGCATCCTGGAAAAGGGATAAAGTCACGCCTGATCCAGATACTCACGAATCCCCCGCACCAGTTCCCCAACCGCCCCACTCACCGTCCCTTTCGCCCTCACCAACGAAATCACAAACGGCGGCAGCTCCGGCAATTGCGCCTGCGCAGGCAATACCTCCAACCCCAACGGTACCGCCGACTTCAACCACGCCGACACGGCCAGGTCACTGCCCACCATCGCTCGTGTGGTCTCAAGGTTGCCGTTATCAAAGACCATCTTCCACTGTCGGTCCTGCCCGTCCAAAGCCGCAATCACAGGCTCGCGAAATGCACAGGTCTCGGCGACGAGGGAGACCGCCAACGGTTCATTCAGGTAAGCCGTGCCTCCACTGGCGCCCACCCATACCAGGCGATCAATCACCAGGCATTCGCCGCTGGCGCTGGCGGCGGCTTCTTCAATGATTGCCAGGTCCAACGTGCCTTTGTCGACTTCCGCTCTCAGCTCTACCGATGAGGCGCATTTGAGTGTCAGCTCCACTTGCGCATTCGCTTCGATAAACGCTTTGAGGATTGGCGCAATCCAATCGCCGGCGAGATCGTAAGGCACGCCGAGGCGCACTCGCCCTTGAAGGGTGCTGCCTTTTACCTCCGCCAAAATCTGCTGGTTGAGGGCGAGCATTTGCTGGGCCTTGGTAAACAGGCGCTCGCCGAGTGGCGCGAGGCGCAGCGTGCGACGATCGCGGATGAACAATGCTGCGCCCAGTACTTCTTCCAGTCGGCGGATCTGCTGGCTGACCGCGCCCTGGCTCACGTGCAGGTGCTGCGCAGCCACTGTCATGCTGCGTTTTTCGGCGACTACGATGAAACTGCGCAGGAGTACCAAGTCGAGCGTCTGCATAGCATTAGCTTTCCTAATTTAAAGCATCATAAACATTAGCTTTAATGCTACGTGGCATCGAGCTATTAAGTCGAGAACCTCTTAAGGAATCTCGTGATGCCTGGCTCAATACTCCCCCTTCTACTCTTCGTGATGGTCGCCACCTTCAGCCCCGGCGGCGCAACCACATTGGCCACGGCCTCCGGCGCGAACTTCGGTTGGGTGCGCTCACTTCCACTGTTGGCGGGCATCTCGTTCGGTCTGGCACTGATGGCTGTAGCCGCAGCTGGCGGGCTCGGCAGCCTGATCCTGGCCGCTCCAGCGCTGCAATTGGCGATGAAACTGATGGGGTCGCTTTATCTGCTGTGGCTCGCCTGGCAGATCGCCAAGCGAGGAAAACCGGGCAGCGCTACGGTCAGCGAACAACCTGCGAGCTTTCTGACGGGCATCTGGATGCTCTTGCAAAACCCCAAAGGCTGGGCAATGACGCTCAGTGCTGCCGCGTCTTTTGCTTCGCTGACACAGGGCCCGGCGTCGCTGGCGCTGCTGCTGAGCCTGGTGTTTGGCGTGTCGTGCATGTGTTCGCTGGCGCTGTGGTGCGGCGCCGGGCTGGCGCTGTCGCGGCAGCTGAAAAGCGAACGGCAATGGCGGGTGCTGAACAGGCTGTTGGGGGCGCTGCTGGTGGCGTCTATTGTGCCGATCTGGATCTAGAGCCCCCTCACTGCCGCCGCATCGCCTAATGGAATAAAGGGTCGCACGCACGTGTTATTCCAGTAGACATTTCATGCTTATAAGGAACAGCGGTGATGATCCAAAACTACAGCTCTTTCCCGAACATCACCCTGGAATCAGCCAGCCTGGAGTTTATGAACCATCTGATTTCAGCGCTGCAAACGATCGAGTCGAGAAACACGGGCCGCGACCTGCTCAAGGAAATCAACGAACTCTGCGGCCCCAGCACCGGTAAACACATCAAGGTCGTTGCTATCGCCAGCGACTATTCAGAGACCGCAAACACCTGCGCCTCCGTGGGCAATGCAACCGATGCGTTGAAGAAGTGGATTTTCAAGGGGCCCGGTACGAGTGTCGAAGTGACTTGGAACCCTTACTCCAGCCTTGCGCTGAACGCCCAAGGGATTCCGACGGGGATGAGTTATCAGGACGACTCAACGAGTTTCATTGGCCTGGCCCACGAGTTGGTGCATGCCTATCGCATTCTGCGCGGTACTTACCTGGGCGGCAGCAACATTAAGGAAGAAACCCGCGCGACGGGGATTGGTGATTCGGCGAGTAAGAAATTCAGTGAGAACAGCATTCGTGCGGAACATAGTTTGCCGCGGCGTAATGCTTATTCGAGGTGAATGGATATCGGGGCAGACCCAATGTGTTGGATTACAGGCTAAAGAGGCACAACGAGAGAATTACTTCCGGGTACACCTCTAGACAACCTGCTGATTCAAGCCAGCGCGCCACGGTGTAAGGTGCCCCATCACCGCCCATGATCGAGGCCACCATGACTGTAATATCCCTGAACCTGCCTGAAGACCTGTCCAACCCTCTCGCCGACTTGGCCAAAACAAAAGGCCAAACCACGACCTACCTGGCGACGGACGTTCTTCGTGACTATACCGAGCATGAAGGATTGCTGACCGCTCAAATCGAGCTGGCTGTGAAGGATGCCGACCAAGGCAAACTCGCCACCGAGGGCGAAGTGGCCGCGATACGTGCTAGGTGCTGGAGCCCGAATGCTGGCTGAGGGAGTTCTAAAATGCCTTGTCTGATCCTCTATTGACGCTAGCTAATCGTCTGCAAATTCTCGGCGAATTCCATACACGGCTACGTCCCCGCTCAAAGTGGGGAGCGCCTCTCCCACACCCAACACCCATCCCTGATAAACTGCGCCCCATTCGCCTCGCCAATTCAGATTCCTCCATGCCCCTACAAGCCGCTCCACTCTCCCGCCGCTTCTCCGTCGCCCCCATGATGGATTGGACTGACCGCCACTGCCGCTACTTCCTGCGTCTGCTCTCCAAACACGCCCTGCTCTACACAGAAATGGTCACCACCGGCGCGATCCTCCACGGCGACCACGAGCGTTTCCTGCGTCACAACGAAGCCGAGCACCCGCTGGCGTTGCAACTGGGCGGCAGCGTCCCCGCCGACCTGGCCGCGTGCGCGCGCATGGCTGAGGCGGCCGGTTATGACGAAGTGAACCTGAACGTCGGCTGCCCGAGCGACCGGGTGCAGAACAATATGATCGGCGCGATTTTGATGGCGCACCCGGCCTTGGTGGCGGATTGCGTGAAGGCGATGCGGGATGCAGTGTCGATTCCGGTAACGGTGAAGCATCGCATCGGGATCAATGGGCGGGACAGTTATGCCGAGCTGTGTGATTTTGTCGGGACGGTGAGGGATGCAGGCTGCACCAGTTTTATGGTGCATGCGCGGATTGCGATTCTGGAGGGGTTGTCGCCGAAGGAGAATCGGGACATTCCGCCGTTGCGTTATGACGTGGCGGCGCAGTTGAAGCAGGACTTCCCTGAGCTTGAGTTCATTCTCAACGGCGGGATCAAGACGCTGGAGCAGTGCCAGGAACATTTGCAGACGTTTGACGGGGTGATGCTGGGCCGGGAGGCTTATCACAACCCGTATTTGCTGGCTGAGGTGGATCAGCAGTTGTTTGGCAGTGAGGCGCCGGTGATCAGCCGGGCCGAGGCGTTGGCGCAGTTGCGGCCTTATATTGCTGAGCATTTGGCCGATGGCGGGACGATGCATCACATCACGCGGCATGTGCTGGGGCTGGGTACTGGTTTCCCGGGGGCGCGCAAGTTTCGGCAGTTGTTGTCGGTGGATATTCACAAGGCCAGTGATCCTCTAGCCTTGCTGGATCAGGCCGGAGCGTTGCTGGAAGGTCGGTAACTCCGCTCAGTTGACGGCCTTGAGACAGGCAATCAAGGTCTCGATAAACCGCTGCAATGAGGGTGGCAGTGTGCGTTTGGGCATGGTCAGGACTTGAATGGAGCGGTCGGCAAACCGGGGGTTGGTCAGCGGCACCGAGACCAGGTCATCGCTGCCATTGACCCGTTGGCTGATGGCACCGCCCAGCGCGACGGTGTCGGTGTGGCGGACAAATTCGTGGATGGCTCCGGAGTAGTTGCAGGTCATTACGTGGTTGAAGGCCAGCCCTTCCATTTCGCAAACCAAATCGAATAGCTGCCGCTGGGTCGTGCCTTTGGGGGTGAGCGCCAAGGGGAACGGCGCGAGCGCGCGCAGGGGCAGTTGCTTGTGCGTCGACAGCGGATGGCCGGCGCGCATGATCGCGCGTATCGCCGAGCGGCCTGAATAGAGGATTTCGACACCTTCGGTGGGTTCTGTGCTGAACGTCAGCCCGACGTCGGCGTCACCGCGTTTGACTTTCTCCGCGCATTCGAACGGTGACATCACCTCCAGCACGTACTGGAAATCCGGGTGTTGCGTGTAATGCTGGATCAACACGGTCGGCAGAAAATACCGCGACAGCCCCTCTGTCGAGACCAGGCGAATGATGCGCGCACCGGGATAGTCACCGCCGCGCAGTTCCGACAGCAGGGACTGTTCTTCCAGCGAGGCGCGCCTGGCGTGGTGGGCCAGCGCGTTGCCCGCCGCTGTCGGCTCCATGCCCCGTGGTCGACGCTCGAACAGGGGGATGCCGATACTTTCCTCGAGCAGGGCGATCTGGCGACTGACCGCGCTGGGGGCGATGTGCAGGCGCTCACCGGCGGCGGCCAGTGAACCTGAATCAAACACGGCCAGAAAGTAACGATAGTCCATGGGTTTTGCGCTCATAAAGGCTTCTATTAATTAGAAGCCAGTCTTCAAAAAACAGCAATATACAGTGCGATGGGCGACTTCTATATTGGCCTGAATCTTTCAGCCTTTATTGGAACGGTTATGTCCAAGCAAGACGCGCTCGCCACTGCTCGCCACGCCTTCACCGACGGCCATTTCGAGGCCGACTTGCGTCGCCGCGTCGCCATTCGCAGTGAAAGCCAGGCCCCCGGCCAGGCGCCGGAATTGACGCGTTACCTGCAGGAGGAAATACGGCCGGTCCTGGAGCGGATGGGCTTTGAATGCCAGGCCCTTGAGAATCCGAAGGGCGCGGGGCCACTGCTGTTCGCTTCGCGCCATGAAAGCGCGGACCTGCCGACGGTGCTGACCTATGGGCATGGCGACGTGGTGCTCGGTTACGCCGAGCAGTGGCGCGAAGGGCTGAACCCGTGGGTGCTGACGGTGGAAGGCGACCGTTGGTATGGGCGCGGCACCGCCGATAATAAAGGCCAGCACAGCATTAACCTGACGGCGCTGGAGGCGGTAATCAAGGCGCGCGAAGGGCGCTTGGGGTTTAACGTCAAGGTGCTGTTTGAGACCGGCGAAGAATGTGGCTCGCCCGGATTGCGTGAGGCGTGCACGGAGCATCGGCAGTTGCTGCAAGCCGATGTGTTTATCGCATCGGACGGCCCGCGCCTGAGTGACAGCCGCCCGACGATTTTTCTCGGTTCTCGCGGCTCAGCACTGTTTTCCCTTGAGGTGCAGGCGCGCGACAAGGGTTTGCACTCTGGCAACTGGGGCGGCGTGATGTCCAACCCGGCCGTGGTACTGGCCAACGCGCTGGCCAGCCTGGTGGACCAAAACGGCCGTATTTTGTGCCGGGGGCTGGTGCCCTCTTCCATCCCCGACGCGGTGCGCGAAGCCATCCACGACCTGGGCATCCATCAACACTCCCTCGGCCGCGCCCTGGATGTGGATTGGGGTGAGCCGGGCCTCACCTTGGGCGAACGGCTGTTTGCCTGGAATACCCTGGAAATCCTCGCGTTCACGGCGGGCAACCCGGCCAAGCCGGTGAATGCCATTCCACCGTCGGCGATTGCGCATTGCCAATTGCGCTTTGTGGTCGGCACAGATTGGAAGAATCTCGAGGCCCTGCTGCGCCAGCATCTGGATGCTGCGGGCTTCCACGGCGTCAACATCGTGATGGATCGTTGCACGCCCAGCACTCGGCTGGACCCGGACAACCCATGGGTACGCTTCGCGAAAAAAGTCATCAGCGACACCACACCGAGGCAGCTCGCCGTATTGCCTAACCTTGCCGGTACGCTGCCCAACGATATTTTCGCGGATGTGTTGGGGCTGCCGACGTTGTGGATCCCGCATTCCTACCCCGGCTGCTCGCAACATGCGCCCGATGAACATCTGCTGGGTTCGGTGGTGCTGGAAGGCCTGGAAATCATGACCGCGCTGTTCTGGGAACTGGGCGATAGAGCGCAAACCCGCGCCTGAAAAACAGGGCCTTGATCCACTTTTTATCTGCCGCTCACACACTACAAAAACCAGGAGCGTCGAACATGACAGCGTTGTCGTCCACCCCCGCCACACCTGTAACTGAACGGGCCAAGCCCCTATGGAAACCGGTCGGCGCCGCCTTGATCGGCAATACCCTTGAGTGGTTTGACCTGTCGGTGTACGCCTATTTTGCGTTGACCATCAGCAAGGTATTTTTCCCGGCTGCAGACCCGGCAGTGTCGCTGTTTCTGGCCTTCGCGACGTTTGGCATTTCGTTTCTGATCCGCCCACTGGGCGCAGCGGTGCTGGGTTCCTATGCCGACCGGCAGGGCCGCAAGAAAGCCTTGAGCCTGTCCATAATGCTGATGCTGATCGGCACGGCGATGATCGCGGTGATGCCCAGCTATGCCGCTGTCGGGATCATCGCGCCCCTCGGCATTCTGCTTGCACGCCTGCTGCAGGGCTTCTCCGCCGGCGGTGAGTTCGGCAGCTCAACCGCGTTCATGATGGAACACGCCCCGCAAAAGACCCGAAACTTTGTTGCGAGCCTGCAATTTGCGAGTCAAGGCTTTGGCGTGGTGATCGCCTCGTTGTTCGGCTATTTCCTGACGACCTACCTGGATGATCATCAGATGCTCGAGTGGGGTTGGCGGGTGCCGTTTTTCTTTGGTTTGATTCTGGGCCCAGTGGGGCTTTATATCCGCCGAACGGTGGATGAGTCGCCTGATTTCAAGGAGAGCGAGCCAGGTTCGCAGCCGTTAAGGGAGGTGCTTGTTTCCCAGAAAACATTGCTGCTGGTGGCCATGGGCGTGCTGATCGTGTCGACGGCCTCCAATTTCATGATGAAGTACATGCCGTCCTACGCCTCAACCACGTTGAACATTCCACAGTCGTCGGGCTTTTTGGCGACGCTGACCGGCGGGCTGATCCTGACGTTGGTGACGCCTGTTGTGGGTTTTATCGCCGGGTACGTCAGCCGTATCAAGATCATGCTCTGGGCCTCGTGCATCTACATCCTGAGTATCTTTCCGGCCTTCGTCTGGCTGAACAAAGTGCCGAGTGCAACGTCGTTGTTGCTCGTTGTCTCGATGATGGCGCTGATCAAGGCCGTTTACTTCGCACCGCTGGCCTCACTGATGGCGGATGTGTTCCCGATCCGGACCCGCGTGACGGGCATGTCGTTGAGTTACAACTTGTCGGTGACGATCTTTGGTGGTTTTGCGCCGGTGATTGCCACGGGGCTGATTGCGTTGACGGGGTCGCAGCTGGCGCCCAGTTTTTATCTGATTCTGGCCGCGGCGCTTAGCATCAGTGCCTTGTGGGTGGCCAAGCGCAAGCTGAAGTTGTCGTAACTCAGTCCCTGTGATTGCAGCGGTGATGCTGCTGGCGCTATCGCAAGCAAGCCAGCTCCCACAGGGGATGGCGTTGGCTGGGTGGCAGTTGGGTTGAACCTGCTGGCCGAATTGGCCTCCTATTGAGCAGGTAGGCCGGTGTTTCAAACGGCTGTTTTCAGGATGTTGCCCTCGCAAACGATCGAACGCATTTGCGCCCTTGAGCGCCTGTCGGCGCTCGGGTAATGTCATCAGACCCACAGGACAGAGCACGCCCATGACTTCCAAGCTGGAACAACTCAAGCAATTCACCACCGTCGTAGCCGATACCGGCGATTTTTCCACCCTCGCCAAGCTCAAGCCACAAGACGCCACCACCAACCCTTCCCTGCTGCTCAAGGCCGCTTCGATCCCAGGATACGCCAAGCTGCTGGACGAGGCCGTGAAGGACTGCAACGGTGACGTAGGCCTGGCCAGCGACCGTTTTGCGGTGGCGGTAGGTCAAGAAATCCTCAAAGTAGTACCGGGCCGCATTTCCACTGAGGTGGATGCCCGCCTGTCGTTCGACGAAGCCGCCATTCTCAAGCGTGCGCACCGTCTGATCGACCTGTACGACAAAGCCGGCGTTGGCCGCGACCGCGTACTGATCAAGATCGCCTCCACCTGGGAAGGCATCCGCGCGGCGGAGAAGCTGGAAAAAGAAGGCATCCAGACCAACCTGACCCTGCTGTTCTCGTTTGCCCAGGCCGTGGCCTGTGCTGAAGCGGGCGTGTTCCTGATTTCGCCGTTCGTGGGCCGCATCTACGACTGGTACAAGAAGGCCAACGGCAACGACTACACCGGTTCCGATGACCCGGGTGTGCAGTCGGTGACGCGCATCTACAACTACTACAAGGCCAATGGCTACAAGACCGTGGTGATGGGTGCGAGCTTCCGTAACCTGAGCCAGATCGAAGAGCTGGCCGGGTGTGATCGCCTGACCATCAGCCCGGACCTGCTGGAGAAGCTGGCGGCGGATGAAGGCAAGCTGGAGCGCAAACTGGCTCCAGGCCACGCCGGTGAAGCGCGGGTGCATTTGACGGAAGCGCAGTTCCGTTGGGAGTCCAACGAGGACGCGATGGCGACTGAGAAGCTGGCGGAGGGGATTCGTCAGTTTGCTCGGGACCAGGAGAAGCTGGAGGCGCTGTTGACTGCCAAGTTGTAAGGCAGGCGGTAGCAAAAAGGGCGGCACCCTTGCGGGTGCCGCCCTTTTTTGTGGTCGCTGATCTCAAGCCGGTCACCGTTGAAAGTGTGGGAGCTGGCTTGCCTGCGATAGCGGTGGGTCAATATTGAATAGGTGGCTGGCATACCGCTATCGCAGGCAAGCCAGCTCCCACATTTGACTGTGTTCCAACAGTTAATGAATCAGTGGCGCTCGAGAGCATTCACAAGGTCGTGAAACGCTTCACGATTGGACTCATTCAGCCCCATCAGGATCTTGTGCGCCTCCAGCACCTTGACCCGTACCACTTCTTCGGACTGGTCCTGGGAAGGCAGATCGGTCAGGCATTCCGGGCAGGGGATCGGGCGGTCAACGATGTTAAACACCTGGTCAAAACCCATGGATTGCAACAGACGGGTGATGTCTTCGTGGGTGGTGACAACCGTCGGCAACAGGCCGACCTTCTGCCGAGACAGAATGGACAACTTGGCCAACAGCCCAAGGGTGGTGCTATCGATGCTGCGGGTTTCGGTCAGATCGATCACGATCGCCGAGAAGTTCAGCGCTGTGAAGATCCGCTCAATCGTCGCATCCAGCGCTGAACACAAGGTCAGGCGCACTTCACCGACAAACTTCAGGACGAAGGTCCCGTCTTGCTCGGCGAATTGGATTCTTCCGGTACTCATCAAAGATTCCTGCTCAACACCAATAGGGCGATATCATCCGGCATCTCCCCTAGCGTGGCCAATCCAAAAACCTGCCGCAGGCCATCCAGGCTGCCGCCCGCTGACTTGACCTTTTGGGGCAAGGCAGCTTCTTTCTCTTTGAGTGTAGGCTCTGTCAGAAGGTCCAGGATACCGTCGGACATCAGCGTAAGGCTGAACGTCGGCGGCAATTCCAGGATGTGGTCTTCGTAGGTGGCCTCATTGAACAAGCCCACCGGCAAACCACGCCCTTCCAGATAGCGCACACTGTCTGGAGTGTATAAAACCGGCATCGGCAGATGACCGCCGATGCTGTAGGTCAAAAGACCGGTTTCTTCATCAATCACGCCGCCGACCATCGTTACGTGCTTGCCCAGTTTGCAGCTGATCAAGCCCCGGTTGATGTGGCCCAGCACCTCGGAGGGGGTGAACTCCGGCAAGGTGCCATTACGCTTGGATTCAAACAACAGCCGTGTGGTCATGAATTTCAACAACACGGTGACAAAAGCAGATGAAGCGCCGTGGCCGGAGACGTCGGCCAGGTAGAACGCTACGCGGCGCTCGTCGACGCGGAAATAATCGACAAAATCACCCGACAGGTACAACGACGGGATGATCTGGTGCGCGAACTTGAACTCGTCGACCGTCCACGGGTTGACCGGCAGCATGTTCATCTGCACCTGGCGACCGGCGTTCTGGTCTTCCTGGAGCAGGTTGAGGCTGGCTTCGAGGTCGCGGTTGGCGGTTTCGAGCTTTTCGCGGTAACGCTGGTTTTCAACCAGCAGGCGTGCACGGTCCAGCGCGCGGCGCACGGAGTGCTCCAGCACGGCCAGGTCTTCCAGGGGCTTGATCAGGTAGTCGGCGGCGCCCAGGCGCAGGGCCTCGACGGCATCGTTCATCACACCGGCACCGGACACGACAATCACCGGCGTCTGCGGGGCGAGCTCGGTCACCTGGCGAATCAGCTCAAGGCCGCCCATCTGGGGCATGCGCAAGTCGCAGATCACAAGGTCGGGCTTGTCGCGCTCGAATACCTGGAGACCCTGTTGGCCATTGCTGGCCTGCAGGACGCTGAAGCCACTGTCTTCCAAATAGGCCGCGAGGCTCGCGCGCACTACTTCGTCGTCATCGATTATCAGCAGCGTGGCACTGGTTTTTTGCATGTGGGCAAACGGCGCCAGAATTAGGTTGGCGTAGGCGGCTCGGCAATGGCCGGGCTCACGTACTGGATTCGCTTTCTAGCCTCTCTGTCCTACAAAGCGCGGGCTTTTGGCCTACGCACAACGGTAAAGCAGAGGTGCCCTTCTAAGGCGCAGACGGTACTCCCATCCGTCAGGGGTTTCAAGCTCATGCCGATGGTCGCCGGGCGTCTTTACACCGCAAATCACCGGGAGTTATAAGAACAGACACAACCACAACACAAAGTGAGGATGGAACCGATGAGCGAACATGAGCGCGACTACGCCGAAAAACGCGATTTCATCCGCATGCGCGTGGATGCCGATGTGTCGCTGATCCACGCCGGGCAAGAGATTGCGGGGGTTTGCGTGGACCTTTCCAGCTCCGGCATGCAGGTTGAAGCACCGCGCCAGTTTCAGGTGGGCGACGCACTGACGGTGCGCATCGACTCCGAACACGCCGCCCTCGCCGGCCTCGAGGCAGACACCGAGGTGGTGTGGGCCAGGAACGAAGGCGAGCGTCAGCACCTGGGCCTCAAGATCTTGAAAATGCACTAAAAAATCGCACGCATAAAAAAGGCGACCCTGAGGTCGCCTTTTTTCATTTCAAAACGTCACGGCTTAAAAGTCGTCTACAACCTTGCCGTCTTTGACCTTGAACTCACGGTTCTGCAGGTAAGCGTTACGGATAAAGGTGTATTTGTCGCCAGTGATCAGCTTCTCGCTGTCGAGCAGGCTGGCACGGGTGTCGACGATGTTCAGGCCGAAGGTGCTGTTGCGCCAGCCGATATCGTTCATGTAACGGTACGGTTGGGTGTAGCTGTCGACGTATTTGGACGGCGCATCACGCAGGGTGCTTGGGCCGAGCAACGGCAGCATCACGTAAGGACCGCTGCCGACGCCCCAGTAACCGAGGGTTTGGCCGAAGTCTTCGTCATTGCGCTTGAGGCCCATTTTGGTGCCGACATCAATAAAGCCCAGCACGCCGAAGGTGGTGTTCACCAGCAGGCGCGCGGTGTCGACGCCAGCCGCGTGCGGCTTGAGCTGCAACACGTCGTTGGCAAAGTTGCCGACGTCGCCGATGTTGCGGAAGAAGTTGTGTACGCCGTCCTGCACGAATTGCGGGGTGACGAACTGATAGCCTTGGGCCAATGGCTTGAGGGCGTAGGTATCAACGGTGTCGTTGAAGGTGAAGATCGGGCGGTTGACGCTTTCCCATGGATCATCTTCAGACGCGGCCTGGGCGGCGAACGGCGCCAGCAGGACGGTGGCACACACAGATAGCTGAGCGAAGTAGTGGCTCCAGCGCATAGCTTTGGCTCCTAGAATGGTCTGTCATGGGCGCTATGCCCTGAATAAGAACGTGAGTATATGACGGAAGTGTCAAATTAGGCAGCCAGTAGGAAACGTCAGATGCAAAATGCACAAAATTCCTACAATTACCTGTAGGTGTCATGCGCCTGTCATCCTGGCGATATAGCGTCAGAGCTATTTCAGGGATGTCGAGATGCCTAACGCCGAAATTGCCGTCGCCAGCGCCCCCGCTTTGACTGCTGTGCTGTTTGGCCTGAGTGGCTGCCTGGTGGATTTCGGTTCCCGGGCGCGCACCGACTCACCTTCCCCCGACGCCCAAGCCACCCCCGGCGCGCTGAAAATTTTACGCAGCCTCAAGGACCAGGGCGTGCCCTGCGCCTGGCTGGATGAACTCCCCGTTTCCGTCACCACCCCGCTGGCCGCCGTCCTGCCGGACTGGCTAAAGGCCGCCTCACCCTCCTCCATCCGCTGGCCGGCGCCCCATGCCTGCTGGCAGGCCTTGATGGAATTGAACATCGAACGCCTGGAAGGCTGCGTATTGGTCAGCGGCGAGCCGCGCCTGCTGCAAGCCGGCCTGAATGCCGGGATGTGGACCATCGGCCTCGCCTCTTGCGGCTCGCTGTGCGGCCTGGCGCCTGAGGCGTGGCAGGCGCTGACCGAGCAGCAACGCGAACATAAGCGCGGCAAAGCCACGGTGGCGCTGTATGGGTTGGGTGTGCACTCGGTGATCGACCACCTCGGCGAGCTGGGCACGTGCCTGGCGGATATCAGCCTGCGCCAGCTTAAAGGCGAGAAGCCCTGATAGAGATCATGCACTGAGCGCGCCGGTGGATTAATCTACAGGTCAGCTCGTAGACCTTTCGCGGCGTGCCGTGGTCTATGCCAGTGCCTATCGATAAAAGGAAACACGTCATGCCTGATCGCAAAAAACTGGAAGAACAGGTCGAGATTCTGCGCGGGCAGTTGCAACAGGAACCGCCGCTTTCGGAAGAAAAACGTGAAGCGCTGGAAGCCTTGATTGCCAAGTTTGAACTGCAACTTGAACTTGAGCCGGCCACTCAAACACCCAGCATCTCCGACGATGTGAATAAGGCAGCCATTGAGTTCGACGATGAGCACCCGGTCATTTCCGGGACATTGCGCAATATCATGATCACCTTGGGCAATATCGGGATCTGATCCAAATCCCAAGCAAACACAAAACCCAAATGTGGGAGCGGGCTTGCTCGCGAATGCAGTGTGTCAGTCGATAGATTCTTAACTGACACACCGCATTCGCGAGCAAGCCCGCTCCCACATTTAATTTGGGTGATGGCTACTGACGGGCCAGGCGCACGTTGTGGAACGCCACATCTTCAGTACTGCGATACGGGTTGATATCCAGCCCACCGCGGCGCACATACCGCGCATACACGGTCAATTTCTCCGGCTTGAGCAACCGCTGCAGGTCGAGAAAAATCCGCTCCACACACTGTTCATGAAAATCCGAATGCTGGCGAAAGCTCACGATATATTCCAGCAAGCTCGCGTGATCCAGCGCATGCCCACGGTACTCCACCACCACACTGCCCCAATCCGGCTGGCTGGTGACCGGGCAATTGGATTTGAGCAGGTGGCTGTGCACGCTATCCTCCACCACACGCGAATCATCGCAACGCAGCAGTTCCGGGCGCGGGTGCTCGTAGTTGCTGACGCTGATATCCAGGTCATCAATGCACGTACCCGGCAACGCCATCACGCCGTCCGCCTCGATCTCCGCCAGGCTGCGGATACGCACGGTGACAGGCCTGCCGGCGGCAGCACTGAGGTCGGTGCGCAGGGTCGCTTCCAGGCTTGCCGTATCGGCAAACGCGGTCTGGTTCAGCGAGTTGAGGTACAACTTGAAGGACTTGGACTCGATGATGTTCGGCGAGTCGGCCGGAATGCTGAATTCACCGATGGCCACCACCGGCTTGCCCGACGGCAGCAGCCAGGACAGTTCGAAACAGTTCCAGAAATCCACGCCCTTGTAAGGCAGGGTCTCGGCGCTCAGGCCCAGCTCGGCCCACTTGGCGGCGCGCGGAATCGGGAACAGCAACGATGGGGTGTAAGTGGAGATGTATTCACTGGACTTGCCCAGCGGCGAATGTTCGGCTGCGGGATGCATGGCGGAAACCTGGCTAAATAAACCGCGCCAGTCTACCAGCCTTTGCCCCCGCCCTTAAGAATCGCCTCACTCAACGGTCAGCTTACCGACCATCCCCGCCTGATAATGCCCGGGAATGTTGCAGGCAAACTCCAGGCCTGTGGCCTTGGTAAACGTCCAGGTCAACTCGGCGGTTTTACCGGGCTCGACCAATACGCTGTTGGGGTCATCGTGTTTCATCGCGCCATGGCCCATGGCGGCATGGTCCATCGGGCCCATGCCGGTGGCAGTGAGCATGCCGCTGGCCTGCATCTGTAACATTTCCTTCTGGTGTTCGGCATGCATCGCCGCGTCACCCAGGTTGAATTCGTGGAGCAACTGGCCCTTGTTCACCAGCACAAAGCGCACGGTCTCACCGGCTTTGACGTCCAGGGACTTGGGCGAAAAGGAAATGTCCTGCAACGTCACTTCCACGGTGCGCGTGGCTTTGTTCGCCGGCGCCGGCTGGCCGAACGCATAGGTGTGGGCCGCATCAGCCACCGCATCGAAACTCAACGCCAGCAGGCACGCCGCCAGCAACAGGGGGTTACGCAAAGCCATTTCTATTCTCCAAAGTGTGTAACACGCTTGGGAAGCACTCTAAGATCGAGCCGCTGCCAGCCAGCTGACTGCTAGATTACAACTTTGTCAGCTTGCGCCCTGGCGCAGATACCCACGGTATAAAGCCCCTCGTCACCTGTTGCCAAGAGCTGCCCATGAAATTGCTGATTGTCGAAGACCAACCGAAAACCGGCCACTACCTGCGCCAGGGCCTGGCCGAGGCTGGCTTTACCACTGAACTGGTGGCGGACGGCAGCACGGGGCAGCATCTGGCGCTGACCGGCGATTACGATCTGTTGATCCTCGACGTGATGTTGCCCGGCCGTGATGGCTGGCAAATCCTCCAGGCGGTACGCGGCGCAGGCCTGGACATCCCGGTGCTCTTCCTCACCGCCCGTGACGCCGTGGAAGACCGTGTGCACGGCCTGGAACTCGGCGCCGACGATTATCTGGTCAAGCCCTTCGCCTTCTCCGAACTGCTGGCCCGAGTGCGCAGCCTGTTGCGCCGTGGCAGCAGCGCGCCGCAGGAAACTGCGCTGCAATTGGCCGACCTGCGCCTGGACCTGATCCGCCGCCGCGTCGAACGCGACGGCCAGCGCATCGACCTCACCGCCAAGGAGTTCTCCCTGCTGGAACTGCTGCTGCGCCGCCAGGGCGAGGTGCTGCCCAAGTCGCTGATTGCCTCCCAGGTGTGGGACATGAATTTCGACAGCGACACCAACATCATCGAAGTGGCAATCCGCCGCTTGCGCCTGAAAGTCGACGACAACTATCCCAACAAGCTGATCCACACCGTGCGCGGCATGGGTTACGTGTTGGAGGAGCGTTTCAATTGATCAAGCGCCTGTCCCTGGCCAGCCGCCTGGCACTGCTGTTTGCCGCCTGCACCGCCGTGGTTTCGTTGATTGCCGGGGTGTTGTTCAACCACGCCAGCGAGGCGCATTTTGTCGAACTGGACCAACAGTTGCTCGACGGCAAGCTGGTGGCGCTGCGCAGCACCTTGCAGGGCGTGGACACTCCGCAGCTGTTCGCCCAGCGTGAAGCGCAATTGCGCACCGAGCTCAATCGCCAGCCCGACCTGGCCCTGCGCATCACGGCGGGCGGCCAGCGATGGTATGACGCTGCGCCTGGCGTCACGCTGCCCGAGGCGCCCGGCCTGCACAGCCTGCAAAACGCCGGCACCGAATACCGCGTGTATAACGTGCTGCTACAGCCCGACCAACCCAGCTCGCCGCAACTGAGCCTGATGCTCGACATCACCCATCACCAACACTTTCTGCAACGCATGCAACACCTGATCTGGCTCACGGTAGGTTTGTCAGCCCTGGCCACCGCGCTGCTCGGCGCCTGGGCTGCACGCAGCGGGCTGCGGCCGTTGCGGCGTATGGGTGAAGTGGCCGCCGGTGTGTCGGCGCATTCCCTGACCCAGCGCCTGCCCCAACAGCAAATGCCGGTGGAGCTGGCTGAACTGGCCCAGACCTTCAACGCCATGCTCGGCCGTCTGGACGATGCGTTCCAGCGCCTCTCGGCGTTCTCCGCCGACATCGCCCATGAACTGCGCACGCCGCTGTCGAACCTGCTGACCCAGACCCAGGTCATCCTCACCCAACCGCGCCCGCTGGAGGATTACCGCGAGGCGCTGCACAGCAACCTCGAAGAACTGCAATGGATGGCGCAACTGGTGAATGACATGTTGTACCTGGCCAAGGCCGACCACGGTTTGCTGACGCCCAAGCGCGAAGCGTTGGCGCTGGAGGATGAAGTGGATGCGTTGCTGGAGTTTTTTGCGCTGCTGGCGGAGGACGCGCAGGTCGGTCTTGTTCGCGAGGGTACGGCCCACACGACGGGCGATCGCGGCATGTTGCGTCGGGCGCTGTCGAACCTGCTGGATAACGCGCTGCGCTTTACGCCAGCGGGCGGCGAGGTGCGGGTGCGGCTTGAGAATGGGGTGAGGCTTTGCGTAGAAAACACCGGGGAAGGCATTCCGCCAGAGTTGTTACCGAGGTTGTTTGACCGTTTTTACCGGGCAGACCCGGCGCGCCATGAAGGCAGCAGCGAGCACGCGGGGCTGGGGTTGGCGATTACCCAGTCGATTGTGCGGGCGCATGGGGGGAGGATTTATTGTGAGTCGCAGGTGGGGTGGACGCGGTTTGTGATTGAGTTGCCCAAGGTAGATTGATGCAAGCTGTACCGGCCCTATCGCAGGCAAGCCAGCTCCCACATTTTGAATGTATTCACAGTCCAAATGTGGGAGCTGGCTTGCCTGCGATAGCGGTCTTAAATGCTACGAATACCTGAGGGCATGCGCCGGCTCAATCTTCGCCGCCCGATACGCCGGGTACAGCGTCGCCAAAAAGCTCAACACAAACCCCGCCGTGCAAATCAGCAGCACATCGCCGCCTTGCAGTTCCGAAGGCAAGTTGCTGACAAAATACACGTCCGAACTGAAGATATGCTGCCCGGTCACGCGCTCCAGCCAGCCCACCAGTTCACTCACGTTCAGCGCTGCAATCACGCCGAGCACGCCGCCGATCAGGGTGCCGACGATACCGATCACCGTGCCCTGCACCATGAAGATCGCCATGATCTGCCGGGGCGTGGCGCCGATGGTGCGCAGAATCGCGATGTCTGCGCCCTTGTCGTTCACCACCATGATCAAGGTCGCGATGATGTTGAACGCGGCCACAGCGACGATCATCAGCAGCAGCAGGCCGATCATGGTTTTTTCCATTTTCATCGCGCTGAACAGGCTGCCCTGGGTGTGGGTCCAGTCGTCAGGCTTGTAGGCTGCGCCGAGGCTGGCGGCGATGTCCGCTGACACCTTCGGCGCTGCGTACAGGTCTTTCACCGCCAGGCGCACACTTTGCACCTGGTTCGGCTGCCAATGCTGGATTTCAGCCGCATCAGCCATGTGGATCAAGGCCATGGAGCCATCCAGCTCTGCGCCAACCTTGAAGATGCCGACCACGTTCAAGCGCTGCATGCGCGGGGTGATGCCACCCGGCGCACTGCTGACTTCCGGCACGATCAGGGTGAGTTTGTCGCCCACGTTCAGCCGAAAGCGCCGCGCAGTAATGTCGCCGACCACCACGCCGAACTCGCCCGGTTTCAGGTCATCGAGTTTGCCGCGCACGATGTGCTGGGCCACGATCGAGACCTTGCCTTCCTGGGCGGGGTCGACGCCGCTGATCTCGATCGGCTGCATCGCGCCTTTGTAAGAGAACATGCCGTCCATCTGGGTGAACGGGACGGCGGCGGTGACTTCCGGGTTCTTCATCGCGGCGTCGGCCACGGGCTGCCAGTTGTCGATCGGGTTTACGCCAACGATGGTCGCGTGGGGCACCATGCCGAGGATGCGCGAGCTCATTTCGCGCTGAAAGCCGTTCATCACTGACAGCACCACGATCATTGCCAATACGCCCAGGGCGAGGCCGATCATCGAGGTCATCGAGATAAACGAAACAAAACGGTTGCGGCGCTTGGCGCGGGTATAGCGCGTGCCGATGAAAATCGATAACGGTCTGAACATTCGCGGGCACCGTTGGAAAAAATGAAAAAGCCCGGTACCACAGTACCGGGCTTGAAACGGGTCAGATGGCGACCAGATGACCTTCCTGCAGGTGCAACACGCGGTCCATCTGGCGGGCCATGCTCATGTCATGGGTCACCACCAGGAACGCGGTGCGCATCTGGGTGCTCAGTTCCAGCATCAAGTCCTTGATGCCCTGGGCGGTGTGGGAGTCGAGGTTGCCGGTCGGCTCGTCGAGCATCACCAGACCCGGGTTGTTGACCAGGGCGCGGGCGATTGCCACACGCTGGCGCTCGCCGCCGGACAGTTCAGCCGGTTTGTGTTCCAGGCGGTGACCGAGGCCGACGCGCTCCAGCAGGGCCTTGGCGCGCTGACGGGCTTCCGGAATCGCGGTCTTGCCGATCAACAGCGGCATGCACACGTTTTCCAGCGCGGTGAATTCCGGCAGCAGGTGGTGGAACTGGTACACAAAACCGAGCGAACGGTTGCGCAGTTGGCCACGGGCCTTTTCACCGAGGGCCGACAGTTCTTCGCCGGCCAGCCAGACGCTGCCCTGGGACGGCGTATCAAGGCCGCCCAACAGGTTCAGCAAGGTACTTTTGCCGGAACCGGAACTGCCGACGATCGCCACGCGCTCGCCCGGGTGCAGTTCCAGCTGCAGGTTTGAGAGCACCACCACCGATTCCGGGCCTTCCTCGTAGGATTTGCCCAGGTTGCGGCAGCTCAGGATTGCTTTTTCACTCATGCCCGATTCACTCATAACGTAAGGCCTGTGCTGGCTGGGTACGTGCCGCGCGCCAGGCTGGATACAGGGTGGCAAGGAAACTCAGGACCAACGCGGCGCCGCCTACCATCAACACGTCCTGGGCCTGAACCTGGGACGGCAAGTAGTCGATGAAGTAAACGTCGGCGTTGAGAAACTTGTGACCGATGACTTTTTCCAGCGCGGCGATGGCGGCGCTGACGTTCAGCGCCGCCAGGATGCCGACGGCGGTGCCGATCAAGGTGCCGACCACGCCGATCACGGTGCCCTGCACCATGAAGATCGCCATGATCTGCCCCGGCGTGGCGCCCAGGGTGCGCAGGATGGCAATGTCACCCTTCTTGTCGTTCACCACCATCACCAGCGTGGAGATGATGTTGAACGCCGCCACGGCAACGATCAGCAGCAACAGCAGGCCGATCATGGCTTTTTCCATGCGGATGGCCTGGTAGAGGTTGCCGTGGGTGCGAGTCCAGTCGCGGGCGTAGTACTGGGATTCGCCGAGGTGCTGGGCGATTTCCCACGAGGTACGCGGCGCGTCGAACAGGTCGTTGAATTTGAGGCGCAGGCCCTGCACCTGATCCGGCTTCCAGCGGTGCAGGCGCGCAAGATCAGTGAGGTTGGTCAGGCCGAGGAAGCCGTCGATTTCGCCGGCGCCCACATGGAAGGTGCCGACCACGGTAAAGCGCTTCATGCGCGGAAACATGCCGGCCGGGGTCACGGTGACTTCCGGCGCAACGAAGGTCAGCTTGTCGCCGATGTTCACACCGAGCTTGGCCGCGGCCTTGTCGCCGATGACGATGCCGAAGCTGCCGGGCGCCAAATCGTCGAGTTTGCCCTGCAACATGAACTTGTCGATGATCGACACGTTGTGTTCCTGGGCCGGGTCGATGCCATTGAGCAGGATTTTCTGCACCTTGCCGTCATTGGTCAGCAGCCCCTGCATCTGGGTAAACGGCGCGACGGCCACCACCTTGGGGTTCTGCTTGACCTTGTCGGCCAGGCTTGGCCAATCGCTGATAGGCGAATCGCCCTCGATGGTCGCGTGGGGCACCATGCCCAGCACACGGGTGCGCATCTCATGATCGAAGCCGTTCATCACCGACAACACCACGATCATCACGACCACGCCCAAGGCGAGCCCGATCATCGAGGTCAAGGAAATGAACGACACAAAATGATTGCGGCGCTTTGCACGGGTATAACGCGTGCCGATAAATACGAAGAGAGGTCTGAACATGTCGGGGCTTGTTCGGAGGAAAAGAAGACGTCCCGGTGGCGGGGTCTGGTAAGCAGCTTTACACTCTGACCATTACCGTTACCTGGGGTTCGCCATGTCGACATTAGATGAAGAAGAACGCCGCGAATACTACCGTATCGACGACATGATCGCACTCCAAATCAGCAGGCTTTCCGCGCCCGACGCGGCGAGCAAGGAAGTATTGCTGGATGATTCCCCGCTGTTCAATCTGCTCAGCGAATTGCACCTCAGCGAATTCGAAGCCCAGCACCTGTTGCGCCAGATCAGCGAGAAAGACCGCAGCCTGGCCGCCTTCCTCAAAGTCCAGAATAAACGCTTGGACTTGCTCAGCCAGGTCATGGCGCGCGGGCTGTTGAGCGAGGTCGGCGAACCACAGCCGGTGATCATTTCCGAAGGCGGCATCGACTTCCAGCACCCTGCCCCGCTGGCACCCGACACGCACCTGGCGGTCAAGCTGGTGCTGATGCCCCAGGCACTTGGCCTGCTGCTGCGCGCGCGGGTCACTCACTGCGATCCCAAAGACGACGGCTTTGACGTCGGCACCGAGTTCGAATCGATGACCGACGCCCAACGCCAACTGCTGGCCCGCTACATCCTGCAAAAACAAGCCCAGGAACGGCGCCTGGCACGCGAACAAAGCGACGCCCAAGACACCTGAATTCGTATTATCCCGCCAGATCACCTGGCGCAAAGGAGCAACTGTGACCCTGATTTACGGCCACCGCGGTGCCAAAGGCGAAGCACCGGAAAACACCCTGACCAGCTTTCAGGAGTGCCTCAAGCACGGTGTACGCCGTTGCGAACTGGATTTGCACCTGTCCATGGACGGCGAGCTGATGGTCATCCACGACCCGACCCTCAAGCGCACCGCCGACCGGCGCGGCAAGGTCGTCGAGTATTCGGCGGCGGACCTGGTGAAGATGGACGCACGCAAAGGCGGCCCGGGCTGGGTCAAGCCGTGCCCGATTCCGCGCCTGGAAGAGCTGTTTGAGCAGTGCGATTTCGATCACTGGCAGCTGGAAGTCAAAAGCGCTTCGCGCACCCGTGCGGCAACCACCGTGCTGGCGATTCGCGAGATGGCCGTGCGCCATGGCCTGATGGACAAGGTCACCGTGACTTCAAGTTCGCGGGAAGTATTGAAAGCGGCGATTGAACTCACCCCCGACCTATCGCGCGGGCTGGTGGCCGAATACGCCTGGCTCGACCCGCTGAAGGTCGCGCAAAACTACGGCTGTGAGTACCTGGCGTTGAACTGGACGCTGTGCACCCCCGAGCGTCTGGAAAAAGCCCAGCGCCAGGGTTTGCACGTGTCCGTGTGGACGGTCAACGAACCTGCGCTGATGCGCAGGCTCGCCGACTTCGGCGTAGATAGCCTGATTACAGACTTTCCCGGTTTGGCCACTGCCACCCTCGAGAATTACTGAAATCGGTCTCCCCGGCCGGCTCAGGCCACCGGCCGGAGCCGCTCAAAAAAGCCGGTTGAGGCCGTCGTAGGCCGCTACCCGATAGGCTTCAGCCATGGTCGGGTAGTTGAACGTGGTGTTCACAAAATACTTGAGCGTATTTTGCTCGCCCGGCTGGTTCATGATCGCCTGGCCGATGTGCACGATCTCCGAGGCCTGGTAGCCGAAGCAATGCACGCCGAGAACTTCCAGTGTCTCGCGGTGGAACAGGATCTTCAGCATGCCTTGCGGCTCACCGGCGATCTGCGCACGCGCCATGCTCTTGAAGAACGCCTTGCCGACTTCGTAAGGCACCTTGGCCTTGGTCAGTTCGTGTTCGTTCTTGCCGATCGAGCTGATCTCGGGAATCGTGTAGATCCCGGTTGGCACGTCGTTCACATACCGCCAGCTGCCATTGTCGACGATGCTGCCCGCCGCCGAGCGGCCCTGGTCGTGCGCGGCACTCGCCAGACTCGGCCAGCCGATCACGTCGCCGGCGCCGTAGATGTTCGGCACGCAGGTGCGGTAGTTCTCATCCACCTCGATCTGGCCACGGCTGTTGACCTTGACCCCGATGTTTTCCATGCCCAGCTTGTCGGTGTTGCCGGTACGCCCGTTGCACCACAGCAAGGCGTCGGCCTTGATCTTCTTGCCGGACTTGAGGTGCAGGATCACCCCGTTGTCCAGGCCTTCGACCCGCTCATACTCTTCGTTGTGGCGCACGGTGATGTTGTTGTTGCTGAAGTGGTAGCTCAACGCCTGGGAAATTTCCGAGTCGAGGAAGCTCAGCAACTGGTCGCGGTTGTCCACCAGCTCGACCAGTACACCCAGGCCGCTGAAGATCGAGGCGTATTCACAGCCGATCACGCCGGCGCCGTAGATGATCAGTTTGCGCGGGGTGTGGCCCAGGCTCAGGATGGTGTCGCTATCGTAGATACGCGGGTGGTGGAAATCGATATCGGCCGGGCGATACGGGCGCGAACCGGTGGCGATGATGATGTGCTTGGCCACCAGCTTCTCGACTACGCCGTTGGCGCAGACCACTTCGACGGTTTGCTCGTCGGCAAAGCTGCCGGTGCCGAAGAACAGGTCGACGCGGTTACGGGCGTAGTAGCCGGTACGCGACGCGACTTGTTTGGAGATGACTTTCTCGGCGCTTTTCAACACGTCCGGGAACGAGAACCAGCGCGGCTCACCAATGGCCCGGAACATCGGGTTGGTGTTGAACTGCATGATCTGGCGCACCGAGTGACGCAAAGCCTTGGACGGGATGGTACCCAGGTGGGTGCAGTTACCGCCGACCTGGCGACGGCTATCGACCATCGCCACCTTGCGCCCCGCTTTGGCAGCGTTCATCGCCGCACCTTCTCCAGCCGGGCCGGAACCCAGTACTACCACGTCGTAGTTGTAGACAGCCATGCGTACTCCTCAGAACAGGCCAGGCGTACGGTTGGACGCCTGGCTAAATCATGCCGCGGCCAGCGGGCATGAAGGAAATTTTTGGCTCAAGTGTGTGAGCCGGGGCACAGTCTATATAAGGCTCAAGCCCGCGCACATTAACCCTTGGTCGCGTCGTAGGCCAGTCTTGCCTTTACTACAGGAACAGGAAACTGGCATTACACTGCTGACACGCACCTTTGCAGGAAGAGCCATTATGCGGCATGTCGTTTTCTGTTTATTGCTGATTTTTTCGCTAGTGGTGCACGCCAGTGAAGCCGATCGCCTGCGGCAGGCGGCGTTCCCCGCAGAACTTCATCAACTGTCGCTGAAAAACCAGACGGTGCTGGTCTACCTCTGGGCGGATGTGTACGCGGCAGGGCTGTACGCGCCGGCAGACATCCCGGCGAAACAAGCCTGGGATCAGCAAAAAGACCTGCGCCTGGCGCTGTATTACTTTCGCGACATCGACCGCAGCGATGTGATCAAAGCGGCGACCACTGCCCTCGAACGCCAACAAACAGCCGCCACCCTCGCCCGCTTGAAGCCTGAACTGGATCAACTGCACGCCCGTTTTCGCGACATCCGCAGCGGCGACCGGTACGCCCTGGATTTTCGCCCCGGGCGCGGACTGAATCTGGAGATCAATGACCAGGTGGTGTTCAGCAGTCGCAATGATGAGCTGGCGCGGGCTTACCTGGGCATCTGGCTGGCGCCGAAGGGTCTGTCGGACAGCCTGCGCAACACCCTCCTGAATTAAACCCTTATCCCCTGTGGGAGCGGGCTTGCTCGCGAAGGCGGTGTGTCAGTCAGGTTATCAATAACTGACACACCGCCTTCGCGAGCAAGCTCGCTCCCACATTTAGATTTTCATCGCTCTCAGACCTTGCCGCATTTAGTCAGCTAGCTATCGATTTCTATTGCCGGTAGTGGTTAATACACATATGGTTACAAAACGGCAGCAGGGATGAACAAAGACCAGGGATCACCAATAAAATAGCCAAGATGAGTGCATGACATGCCCACTTCAACCGGCAAAGGCAAAGCGATCTTTCGCGTTGTCAGCGGTAACTTCCTCGAAATGTTCGACTTCATGGTCTACGGCTTCTACGCCACGGCCATTGCCAAAACCTTCTTCCCCACCGACAGCGCCTTCGCCTCCCTGATGCTCTCTCTCGCCACCTTCGGCGCGGGCTTTCTGATGCGGCCACTGGGCGCGATCTTCCTCGGCGCCTACATCGACCGCCACGGCCGTAAAAAAGGTTTGGTCATCACCCTGGCCATGATGGCCGCCGGTACCGTCCTGATTGCCTGCGTGCCCGGTTACGCCACCCTGGGTGTCGCGGCGCCGTTGTTGGTGCTGTTTGGCCGTCTGCTGCAAGGTTTTTCGGCGGGCGTCGAACTGGGCGGTGTGTCGGTGTACCTGGCGGAAATCGCTACACCGGGCCGCAAGGGCTTCTTCGTCAGCTGGCAGTCCGCAAGCCAGCAGGCGGCGGTGGTGTTCGCCGGTTTGCTCGGCGTGGGCTTGAACCACTGGCTCAGCCCCGAAGAAATGGGTGACTGGGGCTGGCGCGTGCCGTTCCTGATCGGCTGCCTTATCGTGCCGGTGATCTTCGTGATTCGCCGCTCGCTGGAAGAAACGCCTGAATTCCAGGCGCGCAAACACCGCCCTACCCTGCAGGAAATTGTCCGCTCGATCGGTCAAAACTTCGGCATCGTGATCGCCGGCATGGCGCTGGTGGTGATGACCACCGTGTCGTTCTACCTGATCACCGCCTACACCCCGACCTTTGGCAAGGCGGAACTGCACTTGTCCGACTTCGACGCATTGCTGGTGACGGTGTGCGTGGGCATTTCCAATTTCATCTGGCTGCCGGTGATGGGTGCGGTGTCCGACAGGATCGGGCGCAAACCCCTGCTGCTGGCGGCGACGATTCTGGCGATTCTGACGGCGTATCCGGCGCTGTCGTGGCTGGTGGCGAACCCGAGTTTCAGTCACTTGCTGATTGTGTTGTTGTGGTTGTCGTTCCTGTATGGCTCGTACAACGGGGCGATGGTGGTGGCGCTGACCGAGATCATGCCGATTGAGGTGAGGACCACCGGGTTTTCGCTGGCCTACAGCCTCGCGACGGCGACCTTTGGTGGGTTTACGCCGGCGGCGTGTACTTATCTGATTCATGTGCTGGATAACAAGGCGGCGCCGGGGATTTGGCTGAGTGGTGCGGCGGTGTTGGGGCTGATTGCGACTCTGGTGCTGTTCAAGGGTAATCGACATGAGCTGAGGACGGCGCAGGCCTCTGTGGTAGGCGGTGCCTGAAAGACCGCTTTCGCGAGCAAGCCCGCTCCCACATTTTGACCGCGTTTATTCAGGAAGAACGCGGTCAAAATGTGGGAGCGGGCTTGCTCGCGAAGAGGCCCTCACATTCACTACAAAACTCACAGCCACAAAAAAGCCCCGAACCAGTCGGGGCTTTTTCATTCAGCACTATTGCTTAGCGCGGAAACGACGGCGGGTTAACCCCGGCCATGTCTTCCATCACGCGAACCACCTGGCAGCTGTAGCCGAACTCGTTGTCGTACCACACGTACAGGACAACGCGGTTGTCCTGGGTAATGGTCGCTTCAGCGTCCACCACACCGGCGTGGCGCGAGCCTACGAAGTCGGTGGAGACCACTTCCTGCGAGTTAACGAAGTCGATTTGCTTGTGCAGATCGGAGTGCAGCGCCATGTAGCGCAGGTACTCGTTCATTTCTTCACGGGTGGCGGCTTTCTCAAGGTTCAGGTTGAGAATGGCCATCGACACGTTTGGCGTCGGCACGCGGATCGCGTTACCGGTCAGCTTGCCGGCCAGTTCAGGCAGGGCCTTGGCAGCAGCGGTGGCAGCACCGGTCTCGGTGATGACCATGTTCAACGCGGCGCTACGGCCACGGCGATCGCCCTTGTGGAAGTTGTCGATCAGGTTCTGGTCGTTGGTGTACGAATGAACCGTTTCAACGTGACCGTTAACGATGCCGAACTTGTCGTTCACCGCTTTCAGCACCGGCACGATGGCGTTGGTGGTGCAGGAAGCGGCGGACACGATCTTGTCGTCTGCGGTGATTTCACCGTGGTTGATGCCGTGTACGATGTTCTTCAGCTTGCCCTTGCCAGGTGCGGTCAGGACAACACGGTCGATACCCGGGCACGCCAGGTGTTGGCCCAAGCCTTCGGCGTCGCGCCACACACCGGTGTTATCCACCAGCAGTGCGTCTTTGATGCCGTACTGGGTGTAGTCCACTTCAGCCGGGTTCTTCGCGTAGATCACCTGGATCAGGTTACCGTTGGCGGTGATGGTGTTGTTTTCTTCGTCGATGACGATGGTGCCGTTGAACGGACCGTGTACCGAGTCGCGACGCAACAGGCTCGCGCGTTTGGTCAGGTCGTTCTCGGCGCCTTTGCGCACAACGATGGCACGCAGGCGCAGGCCGTCGCCGCCGCCGGTTTTTTCAATCAGGATGCGCGCCAGCAGGCGGCCGATACGACCGAAGCCGTAGAGCACCACGTCAGTGCCTTTGCGGGCAGCGGCGTTTTGCTGGCCAACCACATCGGCCATTTCTTCACGCACGAACTGCTCGGCGCTGCGGCCGGCACCTTCTTTACGGAATTTGTAGGCCAGCTTGCCCAGGTCTACCGAAGCCGCGCCGAGCTTGAGCTCGCTCATGGCTTTAAGCAGTGGGAATGTTTCGTGGACGGAGAGTTCGCTGTCGTCGGCGGAACGGTGACGCGCAAAGCGGTGGGCTTTGAGAATCGCGATGACAGACTGGTTGATCAGGCTGCGGCCATAGATCGAGCTCACCACATTGTTATTGCGGTACAGCTGACCGATAAGCGGAATCATCGCTTCAGCGAGCGCTTCACGGTCGATCCATTCACCAAGACACTGGTCGGGCTTCTGAGTCACGGGAACCTTCCACATGTAGGGGCAGAAAAAAGGGGCTACATTATGCCGCCCGACCGCCCTCGGAGCAATGCGCCCCAGGCAACAAAAAGCGCTTGCGGAAAATTGACACCGCGCTGGAGCCCAGTAAATACGCGGGTTCCAGAAGGCCACCTTGCGAGCGACAAGGTCAACTTGTCCGTAACTCTCCGAAAACCTCGTGCTTTTTGACACTACATATTGAGTCAAAACGCGCCATTGTTTGTCTTAGCCACTACATTTCCGGCAAACCGTAATAGGCTCAGTCAGCAACTGACAGACGGCGCCCGGGACCGTTACAATTACCGACTTTGTCGCAACGCTTGGAGCTCAACCTTCCGTGCCCGTCCTGCGTCTACCGCTTCTCCCTGCTGCGGCAGGCAAACAGCACTGGGGCAACCTGCCCGGTGCCGCCCTGAGCCTGGCCATTGCCGAGGCTGCCAGCGCAGCCAAGCGCTTTACCCTGCTGCTTACCGCCGACAGCCAAAGTGCCGAGCGGCTGGAGCAGGAGCTGAGCTTCTTCGCCCCGGATTTGCCGGTGCTGCATTTTCCCGACTGGGAAACCCTGCCCTACGACCTGTTCTCGCCGCACCAGGACATCATCTCCCAGCGTATCGCCAGCCTGTACCGCCTGCCGGAACTGGCCCACGGCGTGCTGGTGGTGCCGATCACCACGGCCCTGCATCGCCTGGCGCCGACCAAATTCCTGCTGGGCAGCAGCCTGGTGCTGGATGTCGGCCAGAAGCTGGATGTGGAGCAGATGCGCACCCGCCTGGAAGCCAGCGGCTACCGCTGCGTCGACACGGTGTACGAGCACGGCGAGTTCGCGGTACGTGGCGCCTTGATTGACCTGTTTCCAATGGGCAGCAAACTGCCGTTTCGCATCGACCTGTTCGATGACGAAATCGAGACCCTGCGCACCTTCGATCCGGAAAACCAGCGCTCCATCGACAAGGTCGAGTCGGTCAAGCTGCTGCCGGCGCGGGAATTCCCGCTGCAAAAAGACGCGGTCACGCGCTTCAAGGCGCGCTTTCGTGAACGCTTCGATGTGGATTTCCGTCGCTGCCCGATCTTTCAGGATTTGAGCAGCGGGATTACACCGGCAGGTATCGAGTACTACCTGCCACTGTTCTTCGATGAAACCTCGACGCTCTTCGATTACCTGCCGCAGGACACCCAAGTGTTCTCGCTGCCCGGCATCGAGCAGGCGGCGGAAAACTTCTGGAACGACGTGCGCAACCGCTATGAAGAGCGCCGCGTCGATCCCGCCCGGCCTTTATTGCCGCCCGCCGAGTTGTTCCTGCCGGTGGAAGACTGCTTTGCGCGCTTGAAAAACTGGCCGCGCGTGGTTGCCAGCCAACAGGATGTGGAAAGCGGCGCCGGCCGCGAGCGCTTCCCCGCGCAAACGCTGCCCGATCTGGCGATTCAGGCCAAGGCCACGCAACCTTTGGAAGCACTGTCGAATTTCCTCGGTGATTTCCCCGGTCGCGTGCTGTTCACTGCTGAATCCGCCGGCCGCCGCGAAGTGCTGCTGGAGTTGCTCGAACGCCTGAAGCTGCGCCCGAAAACCGTCGACAGCTGGCCGGACTTTGTAAAAAGCAAAGACCGCCTGGCGATCACCATCGCGCCGCTGGACGAAGGCTTGCTGCTGGACGACCCGGCCCTGGCGCTGATCGCCGAAAGCCCATTGTTCGGCCAACGCGTGATGCAGCGCCGCCGCCGTGAAAAACGCGCCGACGCCAATAACGATGCAGTGATCAAAAACCTCACCGAGCTGCGCGAAGGCGCGCCGGTGGTGCATATCGACCACGGCGTGGGCCGCTACCTGGGCTTGCAGACCCTGGAAATCGACAACCAGGCCGCCGAATTCCTCACCATGGAATACGCCGAGGGCGCCAAGCTCTACGTGCCGGTCGCCAGCCTGCACTTGATCGCACGCTACACCGGCAGCGACGACGCCTTGGCGCCGTTGCACCGCCTGGGTTCCGAGACCTGGCAGAAAGCCAAGCGCAAAGCCGCCGAACAGGTGCGCGACGTGGCCGCCGAATTGCTCGACATCTATGCCCGCCGCGCCGCCCGCGAAGGCTATGCATTCGCAGACCCGAAAGCCGACTACGCGACTTTCAGCGCCGGTTTCGCCTTTGAAGAAACCCCGGACCAGCAAACCACCATCGAAGCCGTGCGCGCCGACATGCTTGCGCCCAAGCCCATGGACCGCCTGGTCTGCGGCGACGTGGGCTTCGGCAAGACCGAAGTGGCCATGCGCGCCGCCTTTATTGCGGTGCACGGCGGCAAGCAAGTGGCGATCCTGGTGCCCACCACCCTGCTCGCCCAGCAGCACTACAACAGCTTCCGCGACCGCTTTGCCGACTGGCCGGTGAGCGTGGAGGTGATGAGCCGCTTCAAGTCCGCCAAGGAAGTGAATGCGGCGGTCGCCGACCTGGCAGAAGGCAAGATCGATATCGTCATCGGCACGCACAAGCTGCTGTCGGAAGACGTGAAGATCAAAAACCTCGGCCTTGTGATCATCGACGAAGAACACCGTTTCGGTGTGCGTCAGAAAGAACAGCTGAAAAACCTGCGCAGTGAAGTCGACATCCTGACCCTCACCGCCACGCCGATCCCGCGCACGCTGAACATGGCGGTGTCGGGCATGCGCGACCTGTCGATCATCGCGACGCCACCGGCGCGTCGCCTGTCGGTGCGCACCTTCGTGATGGAGCAGAACAAAAGCACGGTCAAGGAAGCGCTGCTGCGCGAACTGCTGCGCGGCGGGCAGGTGTACTACCTGCACAACGACGTGAAGACCATCGAGAAATGCGCCGCCGACCTCGCCGAGCTGGTGCCGGAAGCGCGCATCGCCATTGGCCACGGGCAGATGCGCGAACGCGAACTCGAACAGGTGATGAGCGACTTCTACCACAAGCGCTTCAACGTGCTGATCGCCTCGACCATCATCGAGACCGGCATCGACGTGCCGAGCGCCAACACCATCATCATCGAGCGTGCCGACAAGTTCGGCCTGGCCCAGTTGCACCAGTTGCGCGGCCGGGTCGGGCGCAGTCACCACCAGGCGTATGCGTATTTGCTGACGCCGCCACGCCAACAGATTACGTCCGACGCCGAGAAGCGCCTGGAAGCCATCGCCAACACCCAGGACCTCGGCGCCGGTTTTGTGCTGGCCACCAACGACCTCGAAATCCGTGGCGCAGGCGAGTTGCTGGGCGACGGCCAGAGCGGGCAGATTCAGGCCGTGGGTTTCACCCTTTATATGGAGATGCTCGAACGCGCGGTGAAAGCCATCCGCAAAGGCGAGCAGCCGAACCTTGATCAACCGCTGGGCGGCGGCCCGGAGATCAACTTGCGCTTACCGGCGTTGATCCCTGAAGACTACCTGCCCGACGTGCATGCGCGGCTGATCCTGTACAAGCGCATTGCCTCGGCCACCGACGAAGAAGGCCTCAAGGACCTGCAGGTGGAGATGATCGACCGTTTCGGTCTGTTGCCGGAACCGACCAAGAACCTGGTGCGCCTGACCCTGCTCAAGTTGCAGGCCGAGCAGCTCGGTATCAAGAAAGTCGACGCCGGGCCGCAGGGCGGGCGCATCGAATTCGAAGCGCAAACGCCGGTGGACCCGTTGGTGCTGATCAAACTGATTCAGGGCCAGCCCAACCGCTACAAGTTCGAAGGGGCTACGCTGTTCAAATTCATGGTGCCGATGGAACGTGCCGAAGAACGCTTTAATACATTAGAGGCGCTGTTTGAGCGCCTCATCCCGAAATCCGCTTGAAGGACGCCCCCATGCGCCTGTTCCGCATTCTGAGCCTGTTGTTGGTGGTCGTTGCCCCTTCGGCGTTTGCCGACAGCCCGTACCTGGTGGAAATGATCCTGGTGCGCCAGAACGCCGAACCGGTGATTAACAGCCGCGCGGCGCCGGAAAACTGGGACGCGGGCGCTTCACGCCTGCCCGGCGACACATTGAGCCCGCCTCGTCTGGGCAACATTGTCGACAAACTCCGTGCCGACAACAGTTACACCGTGTTGCTGCACCGGGCCTGGGACCAGAACCTGGGCGAGCAGCCGGTGAAGCTGGCCATCAGCGATGGCCAGGAGCAGTTTGGCCAGTTTCCCATCGAAGGCACCCTGAACCTGCAACTGGGGCGCTTTACCGATATCGATGCGGACTTCTGGATTAACCAGTTCGACGCCAACGGTAGCGTCATTGCCAGCGAACACCTGAGCCAGCAAGACGTGCGCACCAAGAACAATCAACTCAACTACCTGGACGGCGGCCACTTGGCGCTGCTGATCAAGATCACCTCGCTGACCGCCAAGCCCCCCAGCGCACCACCGCCCGACATTCAGGACTGATCCAGCACCATGCCCCTGACGTCGCAGTTGACCAAACCCCTGGCCCCTTCGTGGGCCAATCGCTTTAAAGAGCAAAGCCTTGAGCGCGGGCGGCGTTACGCCCTGGAAAACCGCGTGCGCATCGTCGAGTCCGGCGACAGCACCATCGTGGCCAGCTGCGAAGGCTCGGGCGGCAACGTTTACCGCCAGACCATCTCGCTGCGCGAATCGGCCAAGGGCACGCTGATTCTGGTGGACAGCCGCTGTACCTGCCCGGTGCACACCAACTGCAAACACATCGCGGCGGTGCTGCTCAAGGTTCAGGAAACCCTGGCCTATCCGGCCGCCGCCCAGGATGCCGAATTGCTGGAAAAGCTCCAGGCCGTGCTGGATAACCGCGTAGTGCTGCCGCAAGTGGTGATGGAAGACGTGCTGCCCATTCCGCGCCTGTGGCTGGCCAGTGTGGAATTCAGCGCGTTTGAGCCACGCAATGGCAAGATGCAGCGCTATATCCAGCACCGCGCGGCGCTGTCGTTCAACTACCTGGGCAACTATGTCAGCGGGCAGAAAAACGCTGACATCATTGTGCGCCAGGACACCCAGAGCCTGCGCATCAAGCGGCATCCCGAGCTGGAGCAGCCCTATCGCGAGCAGCTGCGCCTGCTCGGTTTCAAGATCGCCACGCGCCAGAGTAAAGCGCTGCCGGAAAGTGCCGGCGAGCTGTTCGAGTTGGTCAATGACAGCGCCTGGCTGAACTTCACGCTCAACGCGTCCCCCACGTTGCGGGCCGAGGGTTGGGAGCTGCAAATCGAAGAAGATTTCGGTTTTGACCTGAGCGCCGTGGATGACTGGTACGCCACCGTCGATGAAGGCCCGGAGCGTGATTGGTTTGACCTGGAACTGGGGATCATCGTCAACGGCGAGCGCCTGAGTTTGCTGCCGATCCTGTTGAACCTGATGCGCTCCCACACCGAAATCCTCAACCCGGAAAAACTCGCCCGACGCCGTGACGACGAGCTGATTCTGGTGAACATTCCCGGCCTGCCCAACGGCCACGGCCCGCTGCAAGTGGCGCTGCCCTACGGCCGGTTGAAACCCGTTCTGGCCACCCTCGGCGAGTTTTACCTGCAGGAAACCGGCACCACCACGCTGCGCCTGGCCAAAGCCGATGCGATTCGCCTGAACCCGCTGGAAGACCTGCCGCTGCAATGGGAAGGCGGCGAGAAGATCCGCAACTTCGCCCAGCGCCTGCGGGACATCAAGGATTTCGCCTGTGTGGCGCCGGAAGGTTTGAACGCGACCTTGCGGCCGTATCAGCTGGAAGGTTTGAGCTGGATGCAGTCGCTGCGCCAGCTGGACGTCGGCGGGATTCTTGCGGATGACATGGGTTTGGGTAAAACCCTGCAAACCCTGGCGCATATTCTCACCGAGAAAATTGCCGGGCGCCTGGATCGACCCTGCATGGTCGTGATGCCCACCAGCCTGATCCCCAACTGGCTCGACGAAGCGGCGCACTTCACCCCGCAACTCAAGGTGCTGGCGCTATACGGCGCAACGCGCAAGAAACATTTCGCGAACCTGCAGGACTACGACCTGCTGCTGACCACCTATGCCCTGTTGCCCAAGGACATTGAACAGCTGGCCGCCCTGCCCTTGCATGTGCTGATTCTCGACGAGGCCCAGTACATCAAGAACCCCAACAGCAAGGCCGCCCAGGCCGCGCGCGAGTTGAATGCACGACAACGCCTGTGCCTGAGCGGCACGCCGCTGGAAAACCACCTAGGCGAATTGTGGTCGCTGTTTCACTTCCTGCTGCCCGGTTGGCTGGGCGACGTGAAAAGCTTTAACCGCGATTACCGCGTGCCCATCGAAAAGCGCGCGAGCGATGTGCGATTGCAGCACCTTAACGGTCGGATCAAACCTTTCCTGCTGCGTCGCACCAAGGAACAGGTGGCGACCGAGTTGCCACCCAAGACCGAAATCATCCACTGGGTCGACCTCAATGAGGCCCAGCGTGACGTGTACGAGACCATGCGCCTGGCCATGGACAAGAAGGTGCGCGACGAAATCACCCGCAAGGGCGTGGCGCGCAGCCAGATCATCATTCTTGAGGCGCTGTTGAAGCTGCGCCAGGTGTGCTGCGACTTGCGCCTGGTCAACGACGCCACCCTGCCCGCGCGCGGCAGCAGCTCAGGCAAGCTCGATAGCTTGATGGAGATGCTCGAAGAATTGTTTGCTGAAGGGCGGCGGATTCTGTTGTTCTCTCAGTTCACGTCGATGCTGAGTTTGATCGAAGCCGAACTGAAAAAACGCGGTGTGGCCTATGCGTTACTGACCGGCCAGACGCGTGATCGGCGCACCCCGGTGAAGGACTTCCAGAGCGGCAAGTTGCAGATTTTTCTGATCAGCCTGAAGGCAGGTGGTGTGGGATTGAACCTGACCGAAGCCGACACGGTGATCCACTACGATCCGTGGTGGAACCCGGCAACAGAAAACCAGGCCACCGACCGTGCGTATCGTATCGGCCAAGAGAAGCCGGTGTTCGTGTACAAGATGATTGCGCGCGGCACCGTAGAGGAGAAAATTCAGCACCTGCAGAAGGAGAAGTCCGACCTGGCGGCGGGAGTGCTGGATGGGCGTACCACCGGGGATTGGCAGTTGGGTAACGACGATATTGAGGCGTTGTTTGCGCCGTTGCCCAATAAGCAAGAGAAGCGCTGACTGTTAGACCGCTATCGCGGGCAAGCCCGCTCCCACATATCCACCGCATTTCAAAATATGTACTCGGTCGAATGTGGGAGCGGGCTTGCCTGCGATGGCAGCAACACGGTTTTCAGTCGATCAACTGAGCATCCCGCAACGCGGTAAGCGCCGCCAGCCAACGCGGGTCCTGCTTGTAGTCCGTCGAAGCAATTGCCTGCCCGCGCATCCGCGCAATCCGCGCCGATGGCGTGACTTTCATCCGCTGCGCTGCTGTGAGTGCTAGCTCAGCTGCAGCGCGATCGTTACACACCAGGCCCATGTCGCAACCCGCCGTCAGCGCCGCTTCAATCCGGCTGGCTGCATCACCGACCACGTGCGCACCGGCCATGGACAGGTCATCGCTGAAGATAACGCC
Organism: Pseudomonas fluorescens; assembly: GCF_002022275.1. Taxonomy (GTDB): domain Bacteria; phylum Pseudomonadota; class Gammaproteobacteria; order Pseudomonadales; family Pseudomonadaceae; genus Aquipseudomonas; species Aquipseudomonas fluorescens_AJ. Next base: position 54,156 of record NZ_MSDF01000025.1, on the reverse strand, counting down.
ATCAAACTGCAACTCACCGCGTAAAATGTCCTGCAACCAACGGTGTGAGAAACCTGCAGGCTGTGAGTCAACCTGCGGGTAGATGACGTGCGCAGGCATCACCGCCGCCAACTGCTTACTCAAACGTGCGAAAGGCACCAAGTCATTCGCGCGAATCTGTTCCAGGCTGCGTTCGTCATTGGGAATCGCGACGTGGGAATCCGCCTCGGCCCAACCATGACCAGGGAAGTGCTTACCGGTGGCGGCCATGCCGGCGCTGTTCATACCGCGAATGAAGGCGCCGGCCAATACGGCGGCGCGCTCAGGGTCGCCTTCGAAGGAGCGCGTGCCGACTACGGCGCTGCGCTGGTAGTCCAGGTCCAGCACCGGGGCGAAACTCAGGTCGAGGCCGACGGCCAGCACTTCAGTGGCCATGATCCAGCCGCACTGTTCGGCCAGGTATTCGGCGTTGGGGTTGTCCGCCAGCGCGCGCATGGCTGGCAGGCGCACAAACCCCTGGCGCAGGCGCTGCACGCGACCGCCTTCCTGGTCGACCGCCAGCAGCAGGTCTGGGCGCACGGCACGAATCGCCGCGCTCAATTCCCGCACTTGTCGTGGATGCTCGATATTGCGCGCAAAAATGATCAGCCCGCCCACTTCAGGTTGACGCAACAGGTGGCGATCTTCAGCCGTCAGCCAGGTACCGGCAACGTCGACCATCAAAGAACCTTGCAGGGCAGCAGTCATAAACCTTCCTTAAATAACGCACACAACCCGCGGCCCTCAGCCTGCGCGATGGGCGCAGTGAGTGCAGCGGGTTGCGAGTAAATAGCTGAAATCGGCATGGCGGCTAGCTTAGCGGCCACGCACGCGGGGGGCAATCATGCCTTGGCGGTGGCTGGCGTCGACTTGCTGCGTGGGCGCAATTGAGCGGCGGCCATGGCTTGGTCGGTCACACCGGTTTCGGCACGCATGCCAGCGGCCAGGAACGGCACCATCAGACGCATGACCTGCTCGATGGACGTATTGACGCCGAAATCGGTCTCGGCAATCGCACGCAACGCCTTGATCCCGGACATGCTGAATGCGGCGGCACCGAGCATGAAGTGCACACGCCAGAACAATTCAATCGGCGGAATACGCGGAGCGGCCTCGTTGACCAGCAACATGTAGCGACGGAAAACCTTGCCGTACATGTCTTCCAGGTAACGCCGCAGGTGACCCTGGCTCTGGCTGAACGCCAGGCCCAACAGGCGCATGAAGATCGACAGGTCGTTACCGCTGCGCGGTTGCACCACCAGTGCTTGCTCGACAAGGATTTCCAGCAACTCTTCCAGGCTTGGCTTGTTCTCAGGCTTGGTCTGGCGGCGCTCCAGCTCGCGGTCGAGGCTGGCGCAGAACGGTCCCAGGAAGCGTGAGAATACCGCCTGGATCAGGGCCTTTTTCGAGCCGAAATGGTAGTTCACCGCCGCGAGGTTGACCCCAGCCTTGCTGGTAATCAGGCGCAATGAAGTTTCAGCAAATCCTTTTTCCGCGAACAATTGCTCGGCAGCATCGAGAATGCGTTCAACGGTTTCCGACTGGGCCATGGCTACTCCGCCTGACAAACACTTGTTTGAAACATACGTTTCAGAGTATGTCTTGTCAAGCCTGCGGGTCCGTTTTCCGGCCGGGCAGTCATCTATTTCATCGCTATTTAATCACATCCGTACCTGTCTGTAGGCAGCGCTGTCTCTGCCTTGTAGGACGGGTGACGAATGACCGTCCAGCGGAGTGCCCGAAAAGGATGATTGCCAAGTGCAGTTCACTGTATATAATCCCAGTCACTGTATAAAAAGACAGAGCGATCAACATGCTAAAACTGACGCCACGCCAAGCTGAGATTCTGGCTTTTATCAAGCGCTGCCTCGATGACAACGGCTACCCGCCGACGCGAGCGGAAATTGCGCTGGAACTGGGGTTCAAGTCCCCGAACGCCGCTGAAGAACACCTTAAAGCCCTCGCCCGCAAAGGCGCGATCGAGATGACCCCGGGTGCCTCGCGCGGTATTCGTATCCCTGGCTTCGAGGCCAAGGCCGACGAATCGACACTGCCCATCATTGGCCGCGTGGCTGCCGGTGCGCCGATCCTGGCACAGCAGCATGTCGAGGAGTCTTGCAACATCAACCCGACTTTCTTCCATCCGCGTGCCGACTACTTGTTGCGCGTACACGGCATGAGCATGAAGGACGTGGGCATTTTCGACGGTGATCTGCTGGCCGTTCATACCACCCGTGAAGCCCGTAATGGCCAGATCGTTGTCGCCCGTATCGGCGATGAAGTCACCGTCAAACGCTTCAAGCGCGAAGGCAGCAAGGTCTGGCTGCTGGCCGAGAACCCTGAGTTCGCGCCGATTGAAGTGAACCTGAAAGATCAGGACCTGGTGATCGAAGGCTTGAGCGTCGGCGTTATTCGCCGCTAAAGGAGGCACCATGCAGTTCATGCACACCCCGCAACAGGCACAATTGTCGCTGTTTGAGGCCTTTATGGCCCAACCCCTTGCGCCCATCCTCAAGGAAACGGTCGAAGCGCCCTGGAGCGCCGAACCTGAGGCGTTCAGTGAATTGTCGTTGCGCGGTGCTGCCGGGAACTGCCTGAGCCTGCTGGCGCCGATCCTGCGCGAACTCAGTGAAGAACAGGACGCGCGCTGGCTGACGCTGATCGCCCCGCCCGCCAGCCTTACCCAGGCCTGGCTGCGGGACGCTGGCCTCAACCGTGAGCGCATCCTGCTGCTGCAACCGCGCGGCACGCAAAGCGCTCAACAATTGACCTGTGAGGCCTTGCGCCTGGGCCGTAGCCATACGGTCGTGAGTTGGTTGAACCCGTTGAATGCGACCGCCAAGCAACAGTTGATCAGCGCTGCGCGTATGGGCGATGCGCAGAGCTTGAATATTCGATTGGGTTAAACGATGCGCCGCAGATCAGCCCTGCCGAGCGGCTTGTTGTGAACAGCGGGCTTGCTGTGGCGAGCGGGCTTGCCCCGAGTTGGGCTGCGAAGCGGCCCCAAAAACCAGACACCGTGGAATGCCTGATATACCGTATCAATCCATTTAGGGCCGCTTCGCAGCCCAGCGCGAGCAAGCTCGCTCGCCACAGAAACACGATTACCACAAGGTACTAGTGAAGTACCCGCGGCCCATCTTCCTTCTCTGGCTCACCTTCCGCCAGACGACCCGCCATCTGCACGCCCACACTCAACATGGCTTTTGCCACTTCAACGTGTTGGCCCTGCAGGAACGCTTTGGCGTCTTCGGAAAAATCCAGGATAACCAGAGAACCCTCGTCCTCAGCCCGGCGCAGCTCGATTCGGCCGTCAGGCAGTTCAACAATTTCCAGAAAGGACGTTGGCATAAAAGTCTGTTCTCCACGAAAGGCCGGGATTATATCAGTCATCTACCCGGCTTCGCTGAGGATCTGAGCAGGTTTCTTTACGGCTTGATGAATGGTGCCCTCGACAAAGCCGCTCTAAATGTGGGAGCTGGCTTGCCTGCGATAGCGGTGGGTCAGTTTGCAGCTTATTTGCTGATACTCCGCTATCGCAGGCAAGCCAGCTCCCACAGTTGCTCTATGCCGAAGCCCAACTCATCCGTCTCAGCACTCGTTCAACCCTTCACGAAACCGCAACGCCAGCTTTTTCAGTTCCTGGCGCCAGCTTTCCAATTCTTCCCGGCTTAACGGCTTGGGCTCATCTTCCTCAATCGCCACCGCCACGATCAACGGCTGGGTCACATCACCCTTCGGCACATGGGGAATGCGCGGCGGCTGAAACATGTCGGCATGTGCCTTGAGCAAACGCGCCACCCAGCTGTCAGGGCTCTGGGCCATTTCAATCAATTCGGCCAGCTCGGGAATGGCCATGCTCTCCAGCACTTCGCGGGTCATGATCATTTCCGCACGCGGAGAACCGGCCTGAGGCAAGCGGTAGAACCCGGCGATTTCATGGCACAGGCCCAGCAAGGCGCCGTACAGGTGGAACAACGCTGCTTCACGCCCCGCCTGGACCAGCGCAATGGCGTTCATCTCTTTCCCTTCCTCGGCGCGGCCAAGGGCTTCCAGGGACAAACCCGCGAAGTAAATTTTCTGATTGGTACGGGTATAGAGTTCGTTGGCCATAACGGCAGTCTCCACAACGAAAAAGCGTGATGCTGGCTGAACAGTGTCACGGATCAGCCAAACGCACTGCAAGTGCAAAAAAAGGCCGCCTGTTAAGGCGGCCTTCGTATTTGGCAGATTAGCCGATCAAGCGCCCTGGCGCTTGTCCTCGACCTTCCACTTGCCGCCGTCGTAGAACGCTTTCCAGCCGGTAGGCTTGCCGTCCACTTCGGTCTGCACGTACTGCTCCTTGGTCTTGCGGCTGTAGCGGATCACGGCCGGGCGACCGTCCGGATCTTTCTTCGGCGCTTCGCACAGGAAGTGGTACTTCGGATCGATTTCGTCCTTGTGCGGCACGATCTCCAGCACCAGCGGTGCCCGGGTCTCGCGGTTTTTCGGGAACTGGCTGGCCGCCAGGAACAAGCCCGAAGCGCCGTCCCGCAGGATGTAGGTGTCGTTGACCTTCTCGCATTTGAGCTCGGGCATCTTCACCGGGTCCATCTTCGGCGGCGCCGCATCACCGCTTTTCAGCAGTTTGCGGGTGTTCTTGCACGTCGGGTTGGTGCAACCGAAGAACTTGCCGAAACGGCCGGTCTTGAGCTGCATCTCGCTGCCGCACTTGTCGCATTCCAGGCTCGGGCCTTCATAGCCCTTGATGCGGTAAGTGCCTTCTTCGATCTCGTAGCCGTTGCAATCCGGGTTGTTACCGCAGATGTGCAGCTTGTGTTTCTCGTCCAGCAGGTAAGCATCCATCGCCGTGCTGCAGATCGGGCAGCGGTGCTTGCCACGCAAGACCAGCGATTCGGATTCACCCTCGTCGTCAGCCGCAATTTCATCACCCGGCACCAGGTTGACGGTGGCTTTGCAGCGCTCTTTCGGCGGCAGGCTGTAGCCCGAGCAACCGAGGAACACGCCAGTGGACGCCGTACGAATCTGCATCGGACGGCCACAGGTCAGGCATGGGATGTCGGTCATTACCGGCTGGTTGGCACGCATGCCGCTGTCCGGGCTCTCGGCTACTTCGAGCTTCTTCTTGAAGTCGCCGTAGAACTCGTCGAGCACGTTTTTCCAGTCGCGCTCGCCCTGGGCCACGTCATCGAGGTTCTCTTCCATGCCGGCGGTGAAGCCGTAGTCCATCAGGTTGGAGAAGCTCTCGGACAGGCGCTCGGTGACGATGTCGCCCATCTTTTCCGAGTAGAAACGACGGTTGTGCAGCGCGACGTAGCCACGGTCCTGGATGGTCGAGATGATCGCTGCGTAGGTCGAAGGACGACCGATACCGCGTTTTTCCATCTCTTTTACCAGGCTGGCTTCCGAGTAACGGGCCGGCGGCTTGGTGAAGTGCTGGGACGGGTCGAGCTTGATCAGCTTCAGCGTGTCGCCCTGAGCCATGTCCGGCAGTACATCGTCATCGCCAGGCTTGGCAATTTGCGGCATCACACGGGTGTAGCCGTCGAACTTCAGGATACGGCCCTTGGCACGCAGCTCGAAGTCGCCAGCGCCCACGCTCACGGTAGTGGACAGGTATTGCGCCGGCAGCATCTGGCACGCCAGGAACTGGCGCCAGATCAGCTCGTAGAGGCGCTCAGCGTCACGCTCCATGCCGCTCAGCTTGGCGGGCGTGGTGTTGGCGTCGGAAGGACGAATCGCTTCGTGAGCCTCCTGGGCGCCTTCCTTGCTGCTGTAGACGTTAGGCTTCTCCGGCAGGTAGTTCTTGCCGAATTCGCCTTCTATATAAGTACGCGCCATCGCCACCGCGTCTTGCGACAGGTTGGTGGAGTCGGTACGCATGTACGTGATGTAGCCGGCTTCATAAAGACGCTGGGCCATCATCATGGTTTTCTTCACACCGAAGCCCAGGCGGTTGCTCGCGGCCTGCTGCAGGGTGGAGGTGATGAACGGTGCCGACGGCTTGCTGCTGGTCGGTTTGTCTTCCCGCTTGACGATGCTGTAGCTGGAAGCCTTGAGCTTCTCCAGCGCGGCCATGGCCTGGGCTTCGTTCAGCGGTTTGAAGGCCTCGCCTTTCTCGCGGGCCACTTCAAAGCGCACGTTGGCGCCCTTGGCGGTGCCGAGGTCAGCGTGAACTTCCCAGTATTCTTCGGGGTTGAACGCACGAATCTCGCGCTCACGCTCCACCACCAGTTTTACCGCAACCGATTGCACACGGCCGGCAGACAGGCCACGGGCGATCTTCGCCCACAGCAGTGGCGAGACCATGTAACCGACGACGCGGTCTAGGAAACGACGGGCCTGCTGGGCGTTGACGCGGTCGATGTCCAGTTCGCCCGGCTTGGAGAAGGCTTCCTGAATGGCTTTCTTGGTGATTTCGTTGAACACCACACGCTTGTAGCGGCTGTCATCGCCGCCAATGGCTTCCCGCAGGTGCCAGGCAATGGCTTCCCCTTCGCGGTCCAAGTCCGTTGCGAGATAGATGGTGTCGGCATCTTTGGCGAGCCGGCGCAGCTCTTCGATGACCTTTTCCTTGCCTGGAAGGATTTCATACTTGGCCTTCCAGCCATGATCCGGGTCCACACCCATACGCGAGACCAGCTGCTTGCGCGCTTTCTCTTTAGGGGTGAGTACCGGACCTTCGCCCGCAGCCGCCTTGCCGCGCTTGGCGGCTGGCTCCTTGCTGGCGCTAGCCGAACCGCTGGTGGGCAGGTCTCGGATATGGCCGATACTCGACTTCACCACGTACTCGTTGCCCAAGTACTTGTTGATGGTCTTGGCCTTAGCCGGGGATTCCACAATGACCAGCGATTTGCCCATGGATCGGAAAATTCCTGAATTCGAGAAGAGAAAGGCAGTTGGCGCCTGTCGCGGCAACGCTATATATAGTGGCAACAAGGTGAGGTCAAGCGCAGCATTCTGCGCGGCCTGCCGTTATTGCCCTGAAAAAAGACTGGGTTCGACCTGGACCAAAGCAAAGCGCGGGACCTGCTCGCCGTCAACTTCGACGGTTTCCAGGAACATGCTCAATGGGCGCACCCAAAAGCCGTAATCGCCATACAGTGCTTGGTAAAACACCACTTCTTCTTCGGTCTCGGAGTGCCGTGCCACGTTAAAAACACGGTACTGCGGACCTTTATAATGCTGATAGAGCCCTGGTTCGACTTTCATGCTCTGGCCCTCTTACAAAATGTCTTGAAAAAAAATATTAAAAATTCCAAAAAACAAAAACCGGGGCACTGGGCCCCGGCTTCCGTCAACGGAACGCTTAGACGCGTTCGAAGACGGTGGAAATGCCTTGGCCGAGACCAATGCACATGGTTGCAACCCCAAGGTTGCCGCCATTTTGCTTCATCACGTTCAGCAAAGTGCCGGAAATACGTGCACCGGAGCAACCGAATGGGTGGCCCAGGGCAATCGCACCGCCGTGCAGGTTAACCTTCTCGTTCATCTTGTCGAGTACTTTCAAATCTTTCAGCACGGGCAGGGCCTGTGCTGCGAAAGCTTCGTTAAGCTCGAAGAAGTCGATGTCGGAGATGGTCAGGCCCGCGCGCTTCAAGGCTTTTTGTGTGGCCGGTACTGGACCATAGCCCATGATTGCCGGGTCCACACCCGCCACGGCCATCGAACGGATCACGGCCAGCGGCTGAATACCCAGGTCCTGGGCACGCTGCGCCGACATCACGATCATGCACGAAGCACCGTCAGTGATTTGCGACGAAGTACCGGCTGTCACGGTGCCGCCCTTTGGATTGAAGGCAGGTTTCAAGGCCGCAAGGCTTTCCAGGGTGGTGTCCGGACGAATGGTCTCGTCGTAGTCGAACAGTTTCAGGAAACCGTTCTCGTCGTAACCGTTCATCGGGATGATTTCATCCTTGAACTTGCCTTCCACGGTGGCCTTGTGGGCCAACTGGTGGGAGCGCAGGCCGAACGCGTCCTGGGCTTCACGGGTAATGCCGTGCATTTTGCCGAGCATTTCCGCAGTCAGGCCCATCATGCCCGAGGCTTTCGCCGCGTACAGCGACATGTGCGGGTTAGGGTCAACGCCGTGCATCATGCTGACGTGGCCCATGTGCTCAACGCCACCGACCACGAACACATCACCGTTGCCGGTCATGATCGCCTGGGCGGCAGTGTGCAGCGCGCTCATCGACGAACCGCACAGGCGGCTCACGGTCTGGCCAGCCGCGGTGTGCGGGATCTGGGTCATCAGCGACGCCATGCGCGCGATGTTCCAGCCCTGCTCCAGGGTCTGATTGACGCAGCCCCAGATCACGTCTTCGACTTCGTTCGGGTCGACCTTGACGTTGCGTTCCAGCAGTTTGCTGATCAGGTGCGCCGACATGTCTTCGGCGCGAGTGTTGCGGTGCATGCCGCCCTTGGAGCGGCCCATTGGTGTGCGACCGAAGTCGACAATCACCACGTCTCTTGGATTCAAGCTCATAAATATTCTCGCTCTGGTCGTCTGGGCGCTTAACCGAAGAAACGCTGGCCGTTTTTGGCCATCTCGCGCAGTTTTTCAGTCGGGTGGTACAGCGGGCCCAAATCAGCGTATTTGTCAGCCAGGGCAACGAACTCAGCCACACCGACGGAATCGATGTAACGCAGCGCACCGCCACGGAATGGAGGGAAACCAATACCGTACACCAGGCCCATGTCGGCTTCGGCAGCGGTTTCAACGATGCCGTCTTCCAGGCAACGCACGGTTTCCAGGCACAGGGCGATCATCATCCAGTTGATGATGTCTTCGTCGGACACCTCACGCTGCTCGTAGATGACCGGAGCCAGCACTTCGTGAACCGACGGGTCGGCCACTTTCTTCTGCTTGCCCTTCTTGTCGGCCTCGTAGGCGTAGAAGCCTTTGCCATTCTTCTGGCCCAGGCGCTTGGCCTCGTACAGCGCGTCGATCGCCGAGCGGCGGTCGTCTTTCATACGGTCCGGGAAGCCTTCAGCCATCACGTCGCGACCGTGGTGGCCGGTGTCGATGCCGACCACGTCCATCAGGTACGCCGGGCCCATTGGCCAGCCGAATTTTTCCATGACTTTGTCGATGCGCACAAAGTCCACACCGGCACTGACCAGCTTGGCGAAACCGCCGAAGTAGGGGAACAGCACGCGGTTGACCAGGAAGCCCGGGCAGTCATTGACCACGATCGGGTTCTTGCCCATTTTCTTGGCGTAGGCAACGGTGGTGGCAACCGCCAGCTCGCTGGACTTCTCGCCACGGATCACTTCCACCAGCGGCATCATGTGCACCGGGTTGAAGAAGTGCATGCCGACGAAGTTTTCCGGACGCTTGAGGGCCTTGGCCAGCAAGCTGATGGAAATAGTCGAGGTGTTCGAGGCCAGGATAGTGTCGTCTTTAACCTGAGCTTCCACTTCAGCCAATACAGCCTGCTTGACCTTCGGGTTCTCGACAACGGCTTCGACCACCAGGTCGACGTGGCCGAAATCGCCGTAGGACAGCGTAGGACGAATGCCGTTAAGCACTTCAGCCATCTTCGCAGGGGTCATGCGGCCTTTATCAACGCGGCCGACCAGCAGCTTGGCGGCTTCTGCCAGGCCTTGCTCGATGCCGTGCTCGTTGATGTCTTTCATCAGGATCGGCGTGCCTTTGGACGCCGACTGATAGGCGATACCGCCGCCCATGATACCGGCGCCAAGTACGGCAGCCTGTTTCACGTCTTTGGCGATTTCGTCGTAGGCCTTGGCCTTTTTCTTCAGCTCCTGATCGTTCAGGAACAGGCCGATCAGGCTTTGCGCAGCCGAGGTTTTCGCCAGTTTGACGAAACCAGCCGCTTCCACTTCCAGGGCTTTGTCGCGACCGAAGTTCGCGGCTTTCTGGATGGTCTTGATCGCTTCAACCGGCGCCGGGTAGTTCGGGCCGGCCTGGCCTGCCACGAAACCTTTGGCGGTTTCGAACGACATCATTTGTTCGATGGCGTTGAGCTTGAGTTTTTCCAGCTTCGGCTGACGCTTGGCCTTGTAGTCAAATTCGCCGCTGATGGCGCCCTTGATCAGGTTCAGTGCGGCTTCGGCGAGTTTCTCCGGGGCAACCACGGCATCGACGGCGCCGACTTTCAGCGCGTCTTCAGCACGGTTTTCCTTGCCGGCGGCGATCCACTCGATGGCGTTGTCGGCACCGATCAGGCGCGGCAGACGTACGGTGCCGCCGAAACCCGGGTAGATGCCCAGTTTGACTTCAGGCAGGCCGATTTTGGCGGTGGCCGACATCACACGGAAGTCTGCCGCCAGGCACATTTCGAGGCCGCCGCCCAGCGCGATGCCATTGATCGCGGCAACGGTTGGCACGTTGAGGTCTTCGAAATCGCTGAAAATCTTGTTGGCTTCGAGGTTGCCGGCCACAAGCTCTGCATCGGGCAGCTTGAAGTTGTCGACGAATTCGGTGATGTCAGCGCCGACGATGAACACGTCCTTGCCGCTGGAGACGATCACGCCCTTGACCGAAGCATCTGCTTTGATGGTGTCTACGGCCTGACGCAATTCATTCAGGGTTAGACGGTTGAACTTGTTGACGGACTCACCCTTGAGGTCGAATTTCAATTCGACGATGCCACTTTCAAGAGCTTTAACCGTGATGGCTTTACCTTCGTAAATCATCAACTGATCTCCACGATATGGAAGCTGAACAGTACACACTGGACGCTGGCCTCTGGTCTGACATTGATTATTTCGTCAATGCTCATGCCAATCCGCCAGGCACACCCGCCAATGCGATAGTCGGGGTTATGTATGAGCCGTCTGACAGACAAACGCTCAATTCATACGCCCGTTTGATTTGGGTACGCCACCTTCATCCAATTCCGGGCAATTGTCAATCGCTCGAAAGGCCAGGAAAAACGCGACTTTCCAGTCATTTCAGAACCTCAACCATAGGCCTGCGCCCCGTCAATATTCAAATATTCACGAAATCAATAACAGAAAAGTTATGGGAAAAGACTGTACAGAACCGGATATACCGCTAGGCTAGCGACAACCGTAACGCGCCTGGATGAACATCCGACGCGAGTACCACAGATTTACCGGCCTGCCTGGCCAACTCCAGCCCGATGATGAATGTCGGGCTTTTTAATGCCTGGCTTTTGAGCCGAGACCTCAGGCCAGGGCCTTGAGCAGCTTATCAATGGCCTGCAACACACTCGCCTCGCCCTTCTCGCCCCAATACAAGGCGATCATTTGCTTGTCGGCCTCGACCTTGTAGACGTTGTCCGGCAGCGTCGCAAAATGCGGCAACAACTTCTCATCCACACACACTTCGCGCCATTGGTTGACCCACACCCCAGGCTCCAGCTGCCAGTAACTCCAGAGGGCCGGCGTGCTGCCGCGCCGTGGCCGACAGTACTGCGCACACGGGCTCGGCGGCTCGTGCTTGAGCCAGTGCGGCCACTCCTGAGGCGACAACTGCATGGCCAGGCCAATGCGGCGCGCCTCCATGCGCAGGGCCATGCGCCCGCTCTGATGGCGCGACGGGCGCAGCCATGCCAAGGGGCTCAAAACCACCACAAGGATTGACACCACTATCCAGACCGTCATATGTGTACTCCCGAATTTCCAGATGAGCGGATTTGATCTGACGCAACCCCATCCGCTTGAAAGCAGCCATACTGAATTTATTGCAGTCCCCTGGAGGAACGCCTCATGCCCTACCAACATATTCTGGTCGCTGTCGATCTGACCGAAGAGTGCGATCCAGTGATCAAGCGCGCGCAGGAATCTGCATTGGCCAATGGCGCCATCCTCTCGCTGGTGCACATCGTCGAACCCATGGCCATGGCCTTTGGCGGTGACGTGCCAATGGACCTTTCCCAGTTGCAGCAACAACAATTCGACCAGGCCAAGGAGCGCCTTGACCGTTTGATTCTCAAATACCCGCACCTGAAAAAGGAAGACTGCCACCTGACCTACGGCCAACCGCGCCAGGAAATCCACCATCTGGCCAAGGAAAAGGCTTGCGACCTGATCGTGGTCGGCAGCCATGGTCGTCACGGTTTGGCGTTGTTGCTGGGCTCTACCGCCAATGATGTGTTGCACGGCGCGCCGTGCGATGTGCTGGCGGTGAAGCTGGTCAAGGACACCAGCAAGTAAGACCAATGAAAATCCAATGTGGGAGCTGGCTTGCCTGCGATAGCGGTGTATCAGTCGCCAGACGTATCAACTGGCAGACTGCAATCGCAGGCAAGCCAGCTCCCACATTTTGATCCGTATTTCATATAAAAAACCCGGTGTTCATCCAACTGAACACCGGGTTTTTTAATGCACTGGAATCACTCAGGCATCCAGCTCGGCCCAACGCTCAACCAGCGCTTCCAGCTCCTGGTTCAACGTTTCCAGGGAAGCGATGACCTTAGCGGTTTCCGCCGCCGGACGCAGGTAGAAACCCGCGTCAGCCATGTCTGCCTCTACTGCAGCGATCTGCTGCTCCTTGGCGTCGATATCACCCGGCAACGCTTCCAGCTCACGCTGCAGCTTGTAGCTGAGCTTCTTCTTGTTGGCAGCCGGTACGGCTTCCTGAACCGGCGCAGCTGCGACCGGAGTCACCACCGCCGAGGTCAGATCGGCCTTGCCGGACTTGCTTTCGGTCACGCCCAGCAGGCGCGGCGAGCCGCCCTGACGCAGCCAGTCCTGATAACCCCCCACGTATTCACGCACCTTGCCTTCGCCTTCGAAGACCAGGGTGCTGGTGACCACGTTGTCGAGGAATTCCCGGTCGTGGCTGACCATCAGCACGGTGCCGTTGAAGGTCAGCAACACTTCCTCGAGCAGTTCCAGGGTTTCAACGTCGAGGTCGTTGGTCGGTTCGTCGAGTACCAGCAGGTTGGCCGGTTTGCTGAACAGCTTGGCCAACAGCAGACGCGCACGCTCACCACCGGACAAGGCTTTCACCGGGGTACGCGCACGTTGCGGGCTGAACAGGAAGTCGCCCAGGTAGCTCAGCACGTGGCGGCTCTGGCCGTCGATATCGATAAAGTCGCGACCTTCGGCGACGTTGTCGATCACGGTCTTTTCCAGGTCCAGCTGATGGCGCAACTGGTCAAAGTAGGCCACGTCGATCTTGGTGCCTTCTTCGACCTTGCCGCTGGTCGGCTGCAGGCCGCTGAGCATCAGCTTGAGCAAGGTGGTCTTGCCGGTGCCGTTGGCGCCCAGCAGGCCGATACGGTCGCCGCGCTGCAGGACCATGGAGAAGTCCTTGATCAGGAACGGACCGTCCGGGTGATGGAAGCTGACGTTTTCCAGCACCATCACTTGCTTGCCGGATTTCTCGGCGGTATCAAGCTGGATATTCGCCTTGCCGGTGCGCTCGCGACGCTCGCCACGCTCAACGCGCAGAGCTTTCAGCGCGCGTACACGGCCTTCGTTACGGGTGCGGCGCGCCTTGATGCCCTGGCGGATCCAGACTTCTTCCTGGGCCAGCTTTTTGTCGAACAGGGCGTTAGCGGTTTCTTCAGCGGCCAGCGAGGCCTCTTTGTGCACCAGGAAGCTGGCGTAGTCGCCGTTCCAGTCGATCAGGCCGCCACGGTCCAGCTCGAGGATGCGCGTGGCCAGGCTCTGCAGGAAGGCCCGGTCGTGCGTGATAAACAACACGGCGCCCTGGAAATCCTTGATGGCTTCTTCAAGCCAGGCGATTGCGCCGATGTCCAGGTGGTTGGTCGGTTCGTCGAGCAGCAGCAGGTCCGGCTCGGACACCAGGGCCTGGGCCAGCAGCACGCGACGACGCCAGCCGCCGGACAATTCGGCGAGGGTCTTGTCCGGCGGCAGTTGCAGACGGCTCAAGGTGCTGTCGACCAATTGCTGCAAGCGCCAGCCATCACGGGCTTCGAGGTCTTGCTGAACATGCATCAGCTTGTTCAGATCGTCTTCGGTGACGCAGTTCTGCGCCAGATGATGGTATTCGGCGAGCAACGCGCCAACGCCGTCCAGGCCTTCGGCAACCACGTCGAACACTGTCCGTCCGTCGGCCACCGGCAATTCTTGCGGCAATTCGCCGATCTTGAGGCCCGGGGCACGCCAGACAGAGCCGTCATCGGGCTTCTGGTCGCCTTTTACCAGCTTCATCATGCTGGACTTGCCGGTGCCGTTGCGGCCGATGATGCACACCCGCTCACCACGGGCGATCTGCCAGGACACCTTGTCCAACAACGGCATAGCGCCGAAAGCAAGGGACACATCGCTGAATTTGAGCAGGGTCATACGCTTCTCCAAAAACTGGGCGCGCATTCTACCTGACTTGAGGGTGGGATGCGGCTGGCATTTTCTCTATCGACACGTTCAGAAGGACATTTCCCGCGAACCTGAACGAACCGTCCAGCAAAGCTTTCGCCTGCCTCCGGCAAAAGGCTAAGCTAGGGGCAATCAGTGTCGGCAGTGCCGGTGCTAGTCGTGATTTCTCTGCACGGACGTCTCATGCGCAGTCGCCTTTTCAACTTTTTATCTTGTCTGCTTCTTTCTGCCACCGCCGTTCAATCCGCCCAGGCCGTGGACCTCACCACCCAACGTCAATATTACGATGAAGCCAAACGCGCCCTGGCCAAGGGCGACAGTGGTCCGTACATGCAATACAGCGCCGCCCTGGCCGACTACCCGCTCACGCCGTACCTGGCCTACGACGAACTGACCGCGCGCCTGAAAACCGCGAGCAATGAGGAAATCGAACAGTTCCTCGCCAAAAACGGCGACCTGCCCCAGGCCAACTGGATGAAGTTGCGCTGGCTACGCTGGCTGGCCGACCGTGGCGACTGGCAGACCTTTGAAAAGTACTACGACGCCAAGCTCAATTTCGTCGAGCTGGACTGCCTGCATGGCCAGTACCAGCTCACGCACAATCTGAAAGCCGAAGGCTACAAGACCACCGAAAAACTCTGGTTCACCGGCAAATCCCAACCGGCCGCCTGTGACGCCACGTTCGGCCAGTGGGCCGCCGACGGCCAACTGACCGAGCAGAAGATCTGGGACCGCGCCAAGCTCGCCGCCGAAGCGCGCAACTACGCGCTGGCCAACAGCCTGGTGAAAACCCTGCCGACCCTCGGCGCCCAGGGCCGCGTGATGGTGGACGTGGCACAAAACCCCAACCTGCTCGGTGACCCGTCGCGTTTCCTGCCGGCCAATGAGGCGATGTCTGATGCCGTAGGCCTTGGCTTGCGTCGCCTGGCACGCCAGGACCCGGACAAGGCCATGGCTCTGCTCGACGGCTACGCCAGCAGCATGCACTTCTCCCGTGACGAAAAAGTGTCGATCGCCCGCGAAATCGGCCTGACCCTGGCGCGCCGCTATGACCCGCGCGCGCTGGACGTGATGACTCAGTACGACCCGGAGCTGCGTGACAACACCGTCTCCGAATGGCGCCTGCGCTTGCTGCTGCGCCTGGCGCGCTGGGAAGATGCCTACCAGTTGACTCGCAAACTCCCACAGGACCTGGCGACCACCAACCGCTGGCGCTACTGGCAGGCACGCAGCCTGGAACTGGCTGAGCCAAAAAACCCGCAGGCCATGGTGCTGTACAAAAACGTGGCCAAGGAGCGTGATTTCTACGGTTTCCTCGCCGCCGACCGCTCCAAATCCCCGTATCAACTGACCAACAAACCGCTGGTGATGAGCCAGGCGTTGATGAACAAGGTACGCAACACCCCGGGCGTGCGTCGCGCCCTGGAGTTCTATGCGCGTGGTCAAGTGGTTGATGGCCGCCGCGAGTGGTACCACGTCAGCCGCCACTTCAACCGCGACGAGATGGTCGCCCAAGCCAAACTGGCCTACGACATGAAGTGGTATTTCCCGGCGATCCGCACCATCAGCCAGGCGCAGTACTGGGATGACCTCGACATCCGCTTCCCGATGGCTCACCGCGACACATTGGTGCGCGAAGCCAAGGTACGCGGCCTGCATTCCAGCTGGGTATTCGCCATCACCCGTCAGGAAAGCGCCTTCATGGACGACGCCCGCTCCGGCGTCGGCGCCAGTGGCCTGATGCAACTGATGCCCGGCACCGCCAAGGAAACCGCGCGCAAGTTCAGCATCCCGCTGGCCTCACCGGCCCAGGTGCTGGACCCGGACAAAAACATCCAGCTCGGCGCCGCCTACCTGAGCCAGGTGCACAGCCAGTTCAACGGTAACCGCGTGCTCGCCTCCGCCGCCTACAACGCCGGCCCCGGCCGCGTGCGTCAGTGGCTGCGCGGTGCTGACCACCTGAGTTTCGATGTGTGGGTGGAAAGCATCCCGTTCGACGAAACCCGCCAGTACGTACAGAACGTGCTGTCTTATTCGGTGATCTACGGGCAAAAACTCAACTCACCGCAGCCGCTGGTGGATTGGCATGAGCGGTATTTTGATGATCAGTAAAGGCTGACCCGGAAATAAAAATGCCCGCATTGAGAGATGCGGGCATTTTTATGGCGCTGCCGGACGCTCGCTGTGTACAGCTTCGGCCAACGCCAAGCTCAAGGCCTGCAACATGAACTCGACGAAAGGCGTCGCTTCTGCCTGCTGGTCGGCCGCCGAAAGCGCGCCATAGTAGGCATCCTGCTGCTCCCGTATTACCGCCTCCACCGGAAGATACGCCAGTACCGGGCGCCACTGGCTGAGGATCAAGGTTTGCCACAGTCGCCCCATCCGCCCGTTACCGTCTGCGAACGGGTGGATAAATTCGAACTCGTAATGGAACACGCAACTGGCGATCAATGGATGCCAATCAGAAACCGACAGCCATTGCAGTAGATCATCCATCAGATGCGTCACGCGGCTCGCAGGCGGGGCCATATGCACCAGCTGCTCACCGCGATAAATACCCACACCGCCCTGACGAAATCGGCCAGCGTCGTCGATCAGCCCAAACATCAGCAATTCGTGGGCTTGCAGGAGATCAGCACGATCACTCGCGGACCACTGCGGCATGGCTTCGTATGCAGCGAATGCATTACGTACTTCCTGGATCTCTCGAGGCAATCCCAACACTCGCTTGCCCTCAAGAACCGCAGTCACCTGCTCGACACTGAGGGTGTTGTTTTCGATGGCCAGCGAGGCCTGAATCGTACGAATTCGATTGCCGCGTCGCAGCTGAGGCGTCTGACGATGATCTTCACCGACTGAAAGTTGGCCGATCTGCTCGCTGATGTCAGCTACCAGCGCCAACATCTTTGTAGTCAGGGTCAACGGAGGTTGATAACGGCTCATGTCCTCATCCGGTTCAATAACGAAAGACCACATGATGCCTTAAGGTCATGGCGCAGCGCAGCTTCAATCAATGTCCAGCCCATCACTGAACTGCAACGCCGCCAACCGCGCATACAGCGGGTTGCTCGCGATCAACTGCTGATGCGTGCCCACCGCCACCAGCTTGCCCTGGTCCATCACGGCTATCCGGTCGGCGTTCTTCACCGTGGCCAGCCGGTGGGCGATGACCAGCGTGGTGCGCCCCTGCATCAACTGCGGCAAGGCCTGCTGAATCAAATGTTCACTCTGGGCATCCAGCGCACTGGTGGCTTCGTCGAGCAGCAGGATCGGTGCGTCCACCAACAATGCGCGGGCGATGGCCAGGCGTTGGCGTTGGCCGCCGGAAAGGCCCATGCCGCCATCCCCGAGGTGGGTCTGGTAGCCGTCAGGCATTTGCAGGATGAAATCATGGGCGTGGGCTATGCGCGCGGCAGCTTCGACCTGTTCGCGGGTGGCCGACGGGTTGCCGTAGCGGATATTTTCTTCGACGCTGCCGTAAAACAGCGCCGGGCTCTGTGACACCAGGGCGAAATGCCGGCGCAGGTCCATCGGGTCGAGTTCGGTCAGCGGATGGCCTTCGAGCAGAATGCGGCCTTGCTGAGGGTCGTAGAAGCGCAACAGCAGGTCGAAAATCGTTGACTTGCCAGCCCCCGACGGCCCCACCAGCGCCAGGGTTTCGCCGGGGTTGATGGTCAGATTCAAGCCGTCAATGGCGTAACTGTCAGGCCGCGAGGGGTAGGAAAAGCGCAGGTCCTGCAGCTCCATGCGACCACTGACGCGGTCCGGCAACTGCACGATGCCTTCGGTCGGCGCCTGGATTTCGTTGCTCGACTGCAACAGCTCGCCAATGCGCTCGGCGGCACCGGCGGCGCGCTGCAGCTCGCCGAGTACTTCGCTCAAGGTGCCCACGGCGCTGCCGACGATCAGGCTGTAGAACACGAACGCTGCCAGCTCACCGCCGGAAATCCGCCCGCTGATCACGTCCATGCCGCCGACCCAGAGCATCACGCCCACCGCGCCCAACACCAGCATGATCACCAGCGTAATCAGCCAGGCACGTTGCACGATGCGTTTGCGCGCCGTGGTGAACGCGTCCTCAACGGTGACCGCGAAGCGCTGTTCGTCCTGCACCTGGTGGTTGTAGGCCTGCACGGTTTTGATCTGGCCGAGAGTCTCGGACACGTAACTGCCGACGTCAGCAATGCGGTCCTGGCTCAGCCGCGACAGGCTGCGCACGCGGCGACCGAAGATCAGGATCGGCGCCAGTACCAGCGGCAGCGCCACCACCACGATGCTGGTCAGCTTGGGGTTGGTGACAAACAGCAACACGATGCCGCCGATCACCATCAAGGCGTTTCGCAGAAACAGTGAGAGCGACGAGCCGATCACTGATTGCAGCAAGGTGGTGTCGGTGGTCAGCCGTGACTGGATTTCCGAGCTGCGGTTGTTCTCGTAGAAGCCCGGGTGCAGGTAGATCAGGTGGTTGAAGACCTGTCGGCGAATGTCCGCCACCACGCGCTCGCCGATCCATGACACCAGATAAAACCGCGCAAAGGTGCCCACGGCCAGGCCCAGCACCAGCACCATGAACAGCCCGATCGATTGGTTGAGCAAATGCGGCGACTGGGTCATGAAGCCCTGGTCCACCAGCAATCGAATCCCCTGCCCCATGGACAAGGTAATACCTGCGGTGACAATCAACGCCAACAGCGCTCCCAGCGCCTGCCAGCGATAGGGCGCAATAAAGCGACTGGCCAGGCGAATCGCGCGACGTTGACGGGCAGAGAACATGAAAGGCACCACCTGATGAGGGGAGATAAGTATCTACACACCCACATGGGGGGAACTTGAGCAAATAACAATGAGTCAGGTTAATTATGCCCGCCGATGCAGGCACCTAGAGGCTATCGGTCTAACGTCTGGCTGGAAATTTGTATCGGTTTCTGGTGCACTGGGCGTTCGAACCCGTGACTTTGTAAGGAGTTGTAATAGCTTGGTCACGCGGGGGAATTACAGTAGGTACACAACCTGATGAGGAGACAGGCCATGACCTTGCAAAATAGCAGCGAAGCCAAGATTGAAGTGATTCGCCAGCCGCAGCAGTTGCCTTGCTCGTATATCGATGCCAAGGGCCGCGAAGTGCAGATTACCGAAGAGATGATCCAGCAAGCGTGCAGCGACCTGGAACAGCGACTGGTCAAGCCTGCGCAGCAAGGCTGAAGTGCCCACGCTCTTTTAAACCCGGCCTGATGGCCGGGTTTTTTATGCGCCGTTAAATCGTCTGGGCACCCAAGGCGCTCACGATATTTGCCAATACAGCCGACTCACCGTTGATGCGCACCTTCAGGCCATCAATTTCACGGCGCTCCGGGTAATGCTTGCGTAGCAGGTCGAACGCCTTGCGCTGCTCTTCCACTGTTCCCACAAGGCTACGGCGGAAATCCGCGTCATCGCGGCGCGGGTCGTACACGCTGCGGCACAAGATCGCCAGGGCCCAGGCGGGATCGGTCGATGCATTCAAGTGCACTTCGGCTAGCCAAGGCGGCGGCAGCAGGTCACTCAGTTGAATGCCCGGCTCCTGGCCCAGGTGAGCGCAGAACGCTTGATAAATCTGCGCCGTGCCGCGCTGCTTGCCGTCCAGGCTGTACCCGGCGATGTGCGGGGTGGCCAGCACACACAGGTCGGCCAGGTCGACGTCCACCTGCGGCTCGCCTTCCCATACGTCCAGCACCGCTTGCAGGTCTTCGCGCTCCAGCAGCACTTCGCGCAGCGCGGCATTGTCGACCACCGGACCCCGGCTGGCGTTGATCAGCCAGGTGCCGGGTTTGAGGCTGTTGAGGCGCTGGCGATCAAACAGGTGCCAGGTAGAGCCATTGCCGGACTTGGTCAGCGGTGTGTGCAGGCTGATCACGTCGCACCTTTCGATGATCTGATCCAGGCTCACGTAGTCGCCGTCTTCGGTGATCTGACGCGGCGGGTCGCACACCAGCACGTTCCAGCCCAGGCCCTTGAGCACCTTGACCAGCCGCCCGCCGACTTCGCCAGCGCCAACCACACCATAAGTACGCGTATAGAGGTCGGCGCCTTCAATCTCCGCCAGGGTCTGCAAACTGCCCAGCACATAATCCACCACGCCACGCGCATTGCAGCCCGGCGCGCTGGACCACTGAATGCCCGCCTGCTTGAAGTACTCGAGGTCCAGGTGATCGGTGCCGATGGTGCAGGTGCCGACAAAGCGCACCTGGGTGCCGTCCAGCAAGGCGCGGTTGACGTTGGTCACCGAGCGCACCAGCAATACATCGGCCTGCTCGACCGTGGCGCGGTCGATGGAACGGCCGGGCACCCGGCGAATCTCGCCAAACCCTTCGAAGAATGCATCAAGCAGCGGGATATTTTCGTCGGCAACAATCAACATGGCAGGCTCCTTTCGCGGATTCGCAGTGTACAGGTGTGGGAGCTGGCTTGCCTGCGATGCAGACACCTCGGTCTATCAGCTATACCGAGCTGATCCTATCGCAGGCAAGCCAGCTCCCACAAAAGCCTGTCCCACAGGGGGTCAGCGTCTGCGAGAGAGGCGCTTACAAATCCCTAACACAGGTTTTTTCCTGACCACTGCGTCAACGCGTAGACTTCGCCGTCCTTTGCAACGCTTTTACTGGACACTCGCACGTGAACATCGCCACCACCGCCCTCTCCCGCCCCGCCCGCGTCAGCCGCGAGGTGCGCAGCCTGTTGAGCCTGGCCCTGCCGATCATGATCGGCCAGTTGGCGACTACCGCCATGGGCTTTGTCGACGCGGTGATGGCCGGGCGCGTGAGCCCGCGGGACCTGGCGGCGGTGGCCCTGGGCAACTCGATCTGGATTCCGGTGTACCTGCTGATGACCGGCACCCTGCTGGCCACCACGCCGAAAGTCGCCCAGCGCTTCGGTGCCGGTCAACACACCGAGATCGGCCCGCTGGTGCGCCAGTCCTTGTGGCTGGCGCTGATGGTCGGCATTACGGCGCTGTTGATGCTGATCAGTGCCGAACCGATCCTGCACGTGATGAACGTCGACCCTGAGCTGATCAAACCCTGCATGGCCTACCTGCACGGCATCGCGTCCGGCATGCCGGCCATCGCCCTGTACTACGTGCTGCGCTGTTTCAGCGATGGCCTGGGCCGCACGCGCCCGAGCATGGTCATGGGGTTATGCGGGCTGGCGCTGAATATTCCGCTGAACTACGTGTTCATCTATGGCCACTTCGGCGTGCCGGCCATGGGCGGCGTGGGCTGTGGCTGGGCTACGGCGATCGTGATGTGGGTGATGATGCTCGGTTTGGCCGCGTGGACTCGTTGGGCACCGGCCTATCAAAGCAGCGAGCTGTTCAAGCGTTTCGACTGGCCGCAATGGGCGGTGATCAAGCGCGTGCTGAACATCGGCTTGCCGATTGGCATCGCGGTGTTCGCCGAGTCGAGCATCTTTGCAGTGATCGCCTTGTTGATCGGCAGCCTGGGTGCCAACGTTGTCGCCGGGCACCAGATCGCGCTGAATTTCAGCTCGCTGGTGTTCATGATCCCCTACTCCCTGAGCATGGCCGTCACCGTGCGTGTCGGCCAGGCATTCGGCCGGGGCGAGCCACGTGAGGCGCGCTTTGCCGCCGGGGTCGGCATGGGCACGGCGCTGGCTTACGCGTGCCTGTCCTGCAGCCTGATGCTGCTGTTTCGCGAACAGATTGCGACGATCTATACGCCCGACGCGCAAGTGATTCACGTCGCCTCGATGCTGATCGTGTTTGCGGCGCTGTTCCAGTTCTCCGACGCGATCCAGGTCACCGCCGCCGGGGCGCTGCGCGGTTATCAGGACACACGGGTGACCATGGTGCTGACGCTGTTTGCCTACTGGGGCGTGGGATTGCCGGTGGGTTACGCCTTGGGGCTGACCGAGTGGCTGGGCGCCGCCAGCGGGCCGAGCGGGCTGTGGCAAGGGCTGATCGTGGGCTTGAGCTGCGCCGCCGCCATGCTGGTGATCCGCCTGGCACGCAGTGCGCGCCGGCGGATTCGCCTGGCTTAAGCGGACTTCTTGCGAATCCAGTACAGGTACGTACCGGCCTGCTCCTGCTGATCCACCAGTTCGTGGTCGAGAAACACACAGAACTTGGGGATATCGCGGCGGGTCGAGGGGTCGGTCGCGATCACCTTGAGCAAGCCGCCGGGCGGCAGGTCACGGATGTGCTGGTGCAGCATCATCACCGGTTCCGGGCAGTTGAGGCCGGTGGCGTCGAGGGTGGCGTCGACGGGTAGATCAATACTCATTAGTCACTCCTGAAACAGTCCCGCTCTTCTGTGGGAGCGGGCTTGCCCGCGATGACGGGGGCACATTCAACATAGATTTCGACTGTTATACCGCTATCGCGGGCAAGCCCGCTCCCACATTTGATATCAGTGTCTTTTGGTTTTCTTTACATCTACCAGACGGCGCAAATGGCATGTCACTTCCTCACGGTCGTGATACAGCTGCTTGCAGCCGATCTCCACCCGAATGCCCCGCGCCTTGAAGCCTTCCTCGATCCGTTCCAGCAAGCGCTTCACCTCGGCGTAACGCTGCTTCATCGGCAACTTCAGGTTCACCACCGCCTCGCGGCAATGCCCTTCGCCGATCCAGGTTTCGAGCAGTGCCGCATTGCGCGCGGGTTTCTCGACGATGTCACACACCATCCAGTCCACCGGCTGCTTGGGCACGAAGGTGAAACCGTCGGCCATCAAATGCTGCACCAAGCCGGTGTCCATGAGGCTTTCGGCCATGGGGCCGTTGTCGATGGCGGTCACCAGCATGCCACGGTTGACCAGTTGCCAGGTCCAGCCGCCGGGGGCTGCGCCGAGGTCGACGCCGGTCATGTCGCCGTGCAGGCGCTCGTCCCACTGGTCGCGGGGGATGAAGTGGTGCCAGGCCTCCTCCAGCTTCAATGTCGAGCGGCTTGGCGCGTCGCGCGGGAACTTGAGGCGCGGAATGCCCATGGGCCACATCGCCGAGTTGTTCGACTCGGCCAGGCCCATGAACACTTCACGGCCACTTTTGAAGGTGAGCAGCAGGCGCGGCTTGCTCGGGTCATCCACCAGCTTGCCAGCGTTGAGCAGCGCCTTGCGCAGGTGCACTTCGAACTTTTTGCAGAAATTCGACAGTTCCTTGCCGTCATTGGTGTCAACCATCTCCAGCCACAGGCTGCCGCACACCGGGAATTCGCGCAGGTGGGCGAGAATCACGCTGATGCGATCGGTTTCCGGCAGGTCGATAAACACCCCGCGCGCCCACTGCCTCGGGAAGATCAGCTCGGCAAAGCGCTGGCCGTGCATCAGGCGCTGGGCGCCGTCTTCTTCAGTGCAGACAAATTCGGCGCAGGCGCTGCCGGTCTTGGCTTTGGCGTAGCCGGACACGTTCAGGCGCGCGGCGTGTTCCGCGATCTCGGAACAGACTTCGCCTTCAAACCCCGGGCGGCAGTGCATAAAAAGGGTGTTCATCAACTCTCCAAGTGAATCAACCGGCCTTGCGCTGTCGCAATGCCTGTCATGAAAACCCGCGCATGATAACGGAGTTCGGAACCTTGGACTTAACGATAGAGTCCAGTTATTAGCCTGCTAATGAAAACAGGGCTAAGTTGAAAGCTCTGTTCGTCCCGTCAGGTCCGTAGCCGTGCGGACCATAAGGAGTCATGTAATGTCATCCGTTGATAGCCTGAGAACCCTTAAAACACTGGAAATTGACAGCAAGACCTACCACTACTTCAGCCTGCCCGAAGCCGCCAAGAGCCTGGGTGACCTGGGCAAATTGCCGATGTCGCTCAAGGTGTTGCTGGAAAACCTGCTGCGCTGGGAAGACAACAAAACCGTCACCGGCGCCGACCTCAAGGCCATTGCCGCCTGGCTCAAAGAGCGCCAGTCCGACCGCGAAATCCAGTACCGCCCCGCCCGCGTATTGATGCAAGACTTTACCGGCGTACCCGCCGTGGTCGACCTGGCCGCCATGCGCGCCGCCGTGGCCAAGGCCGGTGGCGACCCGCAGCGCATCAACCCGCTGTCGCCGGTGGACCTGGTGATCGACCACTCGGTAATGGTCGACAAGTTCGGCAATGCCGACGCCTTCGAGCAAAACGTCGACATCGAAATGCAGCGCAACGGCGAACGTTACGCCTTCCTGCGTTGGGGCCAGAGCGCCTTCGACAATTTCAGCGTGGTGCCGCCCGGCACTGGCATCTGCCACCAGGTCAACCTCGAATACCTCGGCCGCACCGTGTGGACCAAGGACGAAGATGGCCGCACCTACGCCTTTCCCGACACGCTCGTCGGCACTGACTCCCACACCACCATGATCAACGGCCTTGGCGTACTCGGCTGGGGTGTGGGCGGGATTGAAGCGGAAGCGGCGATGCTCGGCCAGCCCGTGTCGATGCTGATCCCGGAAGTGATCGGCTTCAAGCTCACCGGCAAGCTCAAGGAAGGCATCACGGCCACCGACTTGGTGCTGACCGTGACCCAGATGCTGCGCAAGAAAGGTGTGGTGGGCAAATTCGTCGAGTTCTATGGCGACGGCCTGGCCGACCTGCCATTGGCTGACCGTGCGACTATCGCCAACATGGCCCCGGAATATGGCGCCACGTGCGGCTTTTTCCCGGTGGACGACGTGACGCTGGACTATCTGCGCCTGTCTGGCCGCCCAGCCGAGACCGTCAAACTGGTCGAGGCTTACACCAAGGCTCAAGGCCTGTGGCGCAACGCCGGCCAGGAGCCGGTGTTCACCGACACTCTGGCGTTGGACATGGGCAGCGTTGAGGCCAGCCTCGCCGGGCCGAAACGCCCGCAGGACCGCGTTTCTCTGCCAAACGTCGGCCAGGCGTTCAGCGACTTCCTCGACCTGCAATTCAAGCCGACCAATAAAGAAGAAGGCCGCCTGGAAAGTGAAGGCGGTGGCGGTGTCGCCGTGGGCAATGCCGATTTGGTGGGCGAAACCGACTACGAGTACGACGGCCACACCTATCGCCTGAAAAACGGCGCCGTGGTGATTGCCGCGATTACGTCCTGCACCAACACCTCTAACCCCAGCGTGATGATGGCCGCCGGGCTGGTGGCGAAAAAAGCCGTGGAGAAAGGCCTGACCCGCAAGCCGTGGGTGAAAACCTCGCTGGCGCCAGGCTCCAAAGTGGTCACCGACTATTACAAGGCGGCAGGCCTGACCGAATATCTGGACAAGCTCGGCTTTGACCTTGTCGGCTATGGCTGCACCACCTGCATCGGCAACTCTGGGCCGTTGCCCGAGCCGATTGAAAAAGCCATCCAGAAAGCCGACCTCGCCGTCGCCTCGGTGCTGTCCGGCAACCGCAACTTCGAAGGCCGCGTGCACCCGTTGGTGAAAACCAACTGGCTCGCTTCGCCGCCGCTGGTCGTGGCTTATGCCCTGGCCGGTACGGTGCGTATTGATATCAGCAGTGAGCCGCTGGGTAATGATCAGGACGGCAAGCCGGTGTACCTGAAGGACATCTGGCCGAGCAGCAAAGAAATCGCCGACGCCGTGGCTCAGGTCAGCACCGGCATGTTCCACAAGGAATACGCCGAGGTGTTTGCCGGTGACGAGCAGTGGCAGGCCATTGAAGTGCCGCAAGCGGCCACTTACGTGTGGCAGAAGGACTCCACCTACATCCAGCACCCGCCGTTCTTCGATGATATTGGCGGGCCACTGCCGGTGATCAAAGACGTCAAGGCCGCCAATGTGCTGGCGCTGCTGGGGGATTCGGTGACCACCGACCATATCTCCCCCGCCGGCAATATCAAGGCCGACAGCCCCGCCGGGCGATACCTGCGCGAGCAGGGCGTGGAACCGCGTGACTTCAACTCCTACGGCTCACGCCGGGGCAACCATGAAGTGATGATGCGCGGCACCTTTGCCAACATCCGGATCCGCAATGAAATGCTCGGCGGTGAAGAAGGCGGCAATACGATTTACATTCCTACCGGGGAAAAAATGCCGATTTACGACGCGGCGATGAAATACCAGGCGTCGGGTACGCCGCTGGTGGTCATTGCCGGGCAGGAATACGGCACCGGCTCCAGCCGCGACTGGGCCGCCAAAGGCACCAACCTGCTGGGCGTCAAAGCCGTGATCGCCGAGAGCTTCGAGCGGATTCACCGTTCCAACCTGGTGGGCATGGGCGTGTTGCCGTTGCAGTTCAAGCTGGATCAGAACCGCAAGGCGCTCAAGCTGACCGGCAAGGAGAAGATCGACATCCTCGGGCTGACCGATGCCGAGATCGAGCCGCGGATGAACCTGACGCTGGTGATTACTCGGGAGGACGGCAGCAGTGAGAAGGTTGAAGTGCTGTGCCGGATTGATACGTTGAACGAGGTGGAATACTTCAAGGCGGGTGGGATTCTGCACTATGTGCTGCGCCAGTTGATCGCCAGCTGAAGCACACCGCAGGTCAAATGTGGGAGCTGGCTTGCCTGCGATAGCGGTAGGCCAGCCAACATGTTCTTGGCTGCCCCTCCGCTATCGCAGGCAAGCCAGCTCCCACAGTTTTAAGCGCATTTCAAATTAGCCGAACAGCCACTTCCAGAGCAGGACTAGAACCACAACCGCCAACACCGGCCGCGCAATGCGGTACGCCTTCGGGTGCTTGCGCTTCCACTGCTTGACCTTGCCACTGAACTTGTCGCTGAAGGTCTTGCTCCACGCATACGCCTGGTTGATCCCGCCAACCCGCTCGTCGTCCAGATTCTGCGGCGCCGTCGCGCGGCCCAGTTGTTTGCTGACCCAACGGTTAACGCCGGTCATCAAGCGGCTGCTCAGCGGACGTTCGATGTCACAGAACAGAATCACACGGGTGTGTTCGGTTTCGTTCTTCACCCAGTGCACGTAGGTTTCGTCGAACATCACGTCTTCACCGTCACGCCAGGCGTACACCTGGCCATCGACGAAGATGCGGCAGTCGTCGGAGTTCGGCGTGGACAGCCCCAGGTGGTAACGCAGCGAACCGGCGAACGGGTCGCGGTGCGGGTTGAGGTGGCTGCCGCCCGGCAACAGCGCGAACATCGCGCCTTTCACGTTGGGAATGCTGCTGACCAGCGCCACGGTTTTCGGGCACAACGCCTCGGCCGATGGCAGGGGTTTGTCGTACCACTTGAGGTAGAAGCGCTTCCAGCCCTTCTTGAAGAACGAACCGAAACCGGCGTCGTTGTTCTTTTCGGCGGCGCGGATGTAACCCTCGTCGAACAGGTGCATGGCCTCTTCGCGGATCACTTCCCAGTTGTCCTTGAGCACGTCCAGTTCGGGGAACTTGCTGCGGTCCAGATAAGGCTTGGACGGCACCGCCGAAAACAGGTACATCAGGGCGTTATACGGGGCGAACAGCGCCGAATGGTTGACGAACTGGCGCAACACCGGCAAACGCGCCTTGCCGCGCAAATGCACATACAGAATGCTGCCGATAAACAGCAGCAGCACCGACAGTTTGGCGGCCAAAGAAAAGGTCATGCAGCAACTCCTGGAAATAATCGCCTGGCCAACAGCAGACGTAGCAGCCGGCCATGATAAACACTTGGGCCATTATGCAGAAGGCCCGAGCTGACCGGCTGACTCAAATCAACGTGTGGCGAGCGGCGCTTGTGTGGCTGGCGGGCTTGTTGTGGCGAGCGGGCTTGCCCGCGTTGGGTTGCGAAGCAGCCCCAAAACCTGACGACGCGGTTCACCCGTCATACCGCGTTGGCTGAATTGGGAGCGCTTCGCACTCCAACGCGGGCAAGCCCGCTCGCCACAACAAGCCCGCTCGCCACAGAAGCCCGCTCGCCACAACTGCCTGCTCCCCTGCTCGTCAGGCCTGGTTTTCTTGCTCGGTAAACAAATCGCTGAACAGCATGCTCGACAAGTAGCGCTCACCGGAGTCCGGCAGGATCACCACGATGGTCTTGCCTTGCATTTCCGGCTTCTCGGCCAGGCGCACGGCCACGGCCATCGCGGCGCCGCAGGAGATGCCGCACAGAATCCCCTCTTCCTGCATCAATCGCAGGGCCATCGCCTTGGATTCGTCGTCGGTCACCAGTTCAACGCGGTCAACGATCGACAAATCGAGGTTTTTCGGCACAAAACCGGCGCCGATGCCCTGGATCTTGTGCGGGCTTGGCTTGATTTCTTCACCGGCCAGCGCCTGGGTGATCACCGGCGATACGATTGGCTCTACGGCCACCGACAGAATCGGTTTGCCCGCAATGTGTTTGATATAGCGCGACACGCCGGTGATGGTGCCGCCAGTGCCCACGCCCGCTACCAGCACGTCGACCGCGCCGTCGGTGTCGTTCCAGATTTCCGGGCCGGTGGTTTTCTCGTGGATCGCCGGGTTGGCCGGGTTTTCGAACTGGGCCGGCATAAAGTAGGTGGCCGGGTCGCTGGCGACGATTTCACCGGCTTTCTCGATTGCCCCCTTCATGCCTTTGGCAGGCTCGGTCAGCACCAACTCGGCGCCCAGGGCCTTGAGCACTTTACGCCGCTCAATGCTCATGGACGCCGGCATGGTCAGCAGCAGCTTGTAGCCCCGCGCAGCAGCGACAAACGCCAGGCCAATCCCGGTGTTGCCCGATGTCGGCTCGACAATGGTCATGCCCGGCTTGAGTTTGCCGGTGCTTTCAGCGTCCCAGATCATGTTTGCGCCGATGCGGCACTTCACCGAGTAACCCGGGTTACGCCCTTCGATCTTGGCGAGGATGGTCACGCCACGCGGGGCGATGCGGTTGATCTGAACCAGGGGCGTGTTACCGATGGAGTGCGCGTTGTCTGCAAAGATGCGGCTCATGAGGGGTCCTTAAAGCATTTTCAGGAAGGCCCCAAGGGTATGCCTCAGGCCTTTGGGCGTCCAGTCAGAGGAACGTTGCGCCCACGCGTGCGGTCCATCGCCTATACCGTTGGAGAGCATTGACATGAAACGTCGCTACAGTGGGCTGCTAGGGATCGTCGCCGTGCTGGTGGTATTGCTGATCGCCCTGGACCTCGCCCTGCCCTATCTGGTGCGCAATTACCTGAACGACAAACTCGCCGACATGGGCGACTACCGTGGCCAGGTCACGGACGTGGACGTGGCCCTCTGGCGCGGCGCGTACCGCATCAACGGCCTGAAAATCGTCAAGGTCGACGGCAAGGTGCCCGTACCGTTCGTCAACGCGCCGCTGATTGAGTTTGCCGTCAGCTGGCATTCCCTCTGGTACGACCATGCCGTGGTTGCCGAAGGCCACTTCGTACGACCTGAAATCAACTTTGTCGACGGCGGTGCCAACAAACAAGCATCCCAGACCGGTAAAGGCACTGACTGGCAGCAACAGTTGAAGAAACTCTTGCCCATCACGCTCAACGAAGTGCGCATCGAAGACGGCAAGATCGCGTTTCACAACTTCAGCTCCCAGCCCCCGGTAAATATAAAGGCTACCGAGATCAACGCCAGCTTGTACAACCTGACCAACGTCGTGGACCTCAAGGGCAAACGCGATGCGCGGCTGGAGGGCAAAGCCCTGCTGCAAGGCCAGGCACCTCTGGAGGCCACCGCGACCTTTGACCCTTTAAATGACTTTGAAGATTTCGAATTCCGCTTTCGCGCCAGAGACCTGGAGCTTAAACGCATGAATGACTTCGCCTCGGCCTACGGCAAGTTCGACTTCAAGGCAGGTACGGGCGACGTGGTGATCGAAGCGCAGGCAGAAAAAGGCCAACTCACCGGCTACATAAAGCCGCTGTTGCGCAATGTGGAAGTGTTCGACTGGCAGCAGGACGTCGAGAACAAAGACAAGAATATCTTTCGCTCAATCTGGGAAGCCGTGGTCGGCGCCAGCGAAACCGTGCTGAAAAACCAGAACAAAAACCAGTTTGCCACCCGGGTGGAACTGAGTGGCAGCGTGCACCAGCAAAATATCAGCGCGTTCTCGGCGTTTTTGGCGATTTTGCGTAATGGTTTCATCCAGGCCTTCAACGCCCGCTACGAGCAGCCCAAGCCTAGCGCCGACTAACGTGTGCAGGGCTCGTGTGGGAGCTGGCTTGCCTGCGATAGCATCGCCGCGGTGACACTGATAGACCGAGGTGCTTGCATCGCAGGCAAGCCAGCTCCCACATAAAGCATAAGCATGACCCCACAGTTGGTCTGCGATGTGACTGCCCATTCAGAGACTGAATAACCCGTCTGCGTTCACAGTCGCCGAGGCCTCGCGGTATAGTCCGGGCATTGATGAATGCGAGGAAACACCGATGAAGTTCGAAGGCACCCAGGCCTATGTGGCTACCGATGACCTGAAACTGGCCGTCAATGCCGCCATCACCCTGGAGCGGCCGTTGCTGGTCAAGGGCGAACCGGGCACCGGCAAGACCATGCTCGCCGAGCAACTGGCCGAATCCTTCGGCGCCAAGTTGATCACCTGGCACATCAAATCCACTACCAAGGCGCATCAGGGCCTCTATGAGTACGACGCGGTCAGCCGCCTGCGCGACTCGCAGCTGGGCGTGGACAAAGTGCACGACGTGCGCAATTACCTGAAGAAGGGCAAGCTCTGGGAAGCCTTTGAGTCCGAGGAGCGGGTGATTCTGCTGATCGACGAAATCGACAAGGCCGACATCGAGTTCCCCAACGACCTGCTGCAAGAACTCGACAAGATGGAGTTCTACGTCTACGAAATCGACGAGACCATCAAGGCGAAAAAGCGCCCGATCATCATCATTACCTCCAACAACGAGAAAGAGCTGCCGGACGCGTTCCTGCGCCGCTGCTTCTTCCACTACATCGCCTTCCCCGACCGCACCACCCTGCAAAAGATCGTCGATGTGCATTACCCCGATATCAAGAAGGACCTGGTCAGCGAAGCGCTGGACGTATTCTTCGACGTGCGCAAAGTGCCGGGCCTGAAGAAAAAGCCCTCCACGTCCGAACTGGTCGACTGGCTCAAGTTGCTGATGGCCGACAACATTGGCGAAGCCGTTCTGCGCGAACGCGACCCGACTAAAGCCATCCCGCCCCTGGCCGGTGCCTTGGTGAAGAACGAGCAAGACGTACAGCTGCTGGAACGTCTGGCATTCATGAGCCGTCGCGGTAATCGATAATGTTGCTCAACCTGTTCAATGAAATGCGTGCAGCCAAGGTGCCGGTGTCGGTGCGCGAACTGCTCGACCTGATCAACGCGCTGAAACAGCGCGTAACCTTCGCCGACATGGACGAGTTTTATTACTTGGCCCGGGCGATCCTGGTGAAGGACGAGCGGCATTTCGACAAATTCGACCGAGCCTTTGGCGCCTACTTCAACGGCCTGGAAAAACTCGACGATCACCTGCAGGCGCTGATCCCCGAAGACTGGCTGCGCAAGGAGTTCGAACGTTCGTTGAGCGATGAAGAGCGCGCGCAAATCCAGTCCCTGGGTGGTTTGGACAAACTGATCGAGGAATTCAAAAAACGCCTCGAAGAACAGAAAGAACGCCACGCCGGCGGCAACAAGTGGATCGGCACCGGCGGCACCAGCCCGTTTGGTTCCAGCGGCTACAACCCGGAAGGCATTCGGGTCGGCGACGCGGGTAAACGCCAAGGCAAGGCGGTGAAGGTCTGGGACCAGCGCGAGTACAAGAACCTGGATGATCAGGTGGAACTGGGCACGCGCAACATCAAGATCGCTCTGCGCCGTCTGCGCAAATTCGCGCGCCAGGGTGCGGCTGAAGAGCTGGACATCGACGGCACCATCGACCACACCGCCCGCGATGCCGGTTTGCTGAACATCCAGATGCGTCCGGAACGGCGCAACACCATCAAGCTGTTGCTGCTGTTCGATATCGGCGGCTCGATGGATGCCCACGTAAAAATCTGCGAAGAACTGTTTTCAGCGTGCAAGACCGAGTTCAAGCACCTGGAGTATTTCTACTTCCATAACTTCGTGTACGAATCGGTGTGGAAGAACAACCAGCGCCGCACCTCGGAACGCACCTCGACCCAGGACCTGCTGCACAAGTACGGCGCGGATTACAAAGTGATCTTTATCGGCGATGCGTCGATGGCGCCGTATGAAATCACCCAGGCGGGCGGCAGTGTTGAGCACTGGAATGAAGAAGCCGGGTATGTGTGGATGCAGCGCTTCATGGCCAAGTACAAGAAGCTGATCTGGATTAACCCGTACCCGAAGGACACTTGGGGGTATACGGCCTCGACGGGGATTGTGCGGGAGCTAATTGAAGATCAGATGTATCCGCTGACGCTTCGGGGCCTGGAAGAAGGCATGCGCTTTCTCTCCAAATAAACGCAGATCCAAATGTGGGAGCGGGCTTGCTCGCGAATGCGGAGTACCAGTCGACATATTAGGTGACTGATCCACCGTATTCGCGAGCAAGCCCGCTCCCACATTTTGGATTGTGGCGTTAGTTAAACCGCTGTAGGTATTCGAGGTGCTGCCGATGCGCAGTCTCCTGCACCACCGGCGCCAACCTCACCTTTTCCCCCGGCAAACACTGCGCCAGTCGCGCCAGCGCCAACGGCGTCAGTGCGCCCAACCGCGGATACCCACCAATCGTCTGCCGATCATTGAGCAACACAATCGGCTGCCCGTCCGGTGGCACCTGAATCGCCCCCAACGGAATGCCCTCGGAAATCAGCGACGGCCCCTGGTACTGCAACGGCGTGCCCAAAAGGCGCATGCCCATACGGTCGGCGCGACTGTCCAAGGCCCACTCAGTGTTGAAGGCATCAAACAGGCTTTGCCCGCTGAACTGGCCGATCTGCGCGCCGACGATCACGTCCAATGGCGCCTTGGCCGGCAAATCCGGCGCGCCGAGCACCTTCATCGCACCACCGGTGCCGGAATACGCCAGGCACCCGCCTTCGACCAATGCCTTGCCAAAACCATCCAGCCCGCCCAGTTCCTCGCGCACCACAGTGGCGCAACTGCCCAGCACGTGCGGCGCATCAAACCCGCCCGGCGCCGACAGATAGGCCCGCGCGCCACTGAACGGTTGGGTAAAGCGCAAGCGCTGGCCCTTTTGCAGAATGAAACTGCGCCCCGGTCTGATGGCACGTTCGTCGATGTAAGCCCCCAGATCCGCGCCGGCCAACGCCAGCAGGCAATAGTCCTCAGCCCTCACGGTAAACCCGCCCAAGGTGATTTCCACCACCGGCGCATCCAGCGCATTGCCCAGCAGCCAGTTGGCCCAGGACATCGACACCCAATCCAGCGCGCCGCCCTGGGTCACGCCCAAATGGCGTACGCCAAAGCGCCCGGCGTCCTGCAACAGACACAGCGGCGTGCTGGCCTCGATGATCAAGCGGCTCATGCCTGCGCCTCCAACGGCGTGTCATCGCCACCCAGGTTGATAAAGTCGGCGTGGCTGACGGACTCAAAACGTACCGTGTCGCCGGGTTGCATCAGGCTGTAACCGTCGCGCTCGCGATCGAAGAGTTTGGCCGGGGTGCGCCCGATCAGGTTCCAGCCGCCCGGCGATACCACCGGGTAGGCGGCGGTCTGCCGTTCGGCGATGCCGACGCTGCCGGCCGCCACGCGTTTGCGCGGGGTATTGAGGCGGGGGGTGGCGAGGATTTCATCGACCAGGCCCATAAAGGCGAAGCCCGGGGCAAAGCCGAGGGCGAACACCTGGTATTCATGGGCGCTGTGACGGCGGATCACTTCATCTATCGACAGCCCGCTGCGCTGGCTGAGCAACGCCAGCTCAGGGCCGACGCTCAGGTCGTACCACACCGGCAGCACATGGCACTGGCCGCTGCCCTGCGCCTGGGGTTGCAGGTCAGTCAGCGCCTGGTCGATCAGCTCGCGCGCCTGGGCCGGGCTTACTGCCGTGAGGTCGTAATGCACCATCAACGTGGTGTAGGACGGCACCAGATCCACCAGCGCCGCGCCGAAGCCTTCACGCAAACGCTGGGTGGCGGCAAGCATCCACGGCATGTTGGCTTCAGCGATCACGTCGAACAGACGCACCATCAGGCAGTCGATGGCCACCACCTCAATCCGTGGTTTCATGCTGGCTTCAGTGCCTCGCGGATGCGCTGAACAGCGGCGATCGAGCTGGCGTTGTCGCCGTGGACGCACAGGGTGTTGGCTTGCAGCAACAAGGCACTGCCATCACTGGCGGTCAACGGCTCACCACGGGAAATGGTCAGGGCCTGCTGCACGATGGTGTCGGCGTCGTGATGCACGGCGCCCGGCAGTTGGCGCGAAACCAGGTGGCCTTTGGCGTCGTAAGCGCGGTCGGCGAAGGCTTCGAACCACAGGGTCACGCCGTATTCATCGCCCAGGGCCTGCGCGGCGCTGTTGTCGCGGGTGGCCAGCAGCATCAACGGCAGATCGCCATAAGCGGCCACGGCCTGCATCACCGCGCGCAATTGCGCCGGGTTGGCCATCATGTCGTTGTACATCGCGCCGTGGGGTTTGACGTAGCTGACCCGCGCGCCTTGCGCACGGCAGATGCCGTCGAGGGCACCGATCTGGTAGTGCAACAGGTCCTGGATTTCCTGAGGGGTGTAGGCCATGGAGCGGCGGCCGAAACCTTGCAGGTCCTGATACGCCGGGTGCGCACCGACTTGCACGCCATGCTTCAGCGCCAGGGTGACGGTCTTGCGCATGATGCTCGGGTCGCCGGCATGGAAGCCGCAGGCTACGTTGGCGCAATCAATGAACGGCATGACCTCGGCGTCCAGACCCAGGGTCCAGTTGCCAAAGCTTTCGCCGATGTCGCAGTTCAAAAGCAGACGGCTCACGGTAGTTGCTCCTGTAGGCTTTGTATTTTTTGTAGTGTGGGATTTTTTACGCAGAACTCGCAACTTGTCCTGACACCCTAACGACGCTTATCGTGGAATAACCCGATTTTTGGCGTTTGCCCGGTGCGGCGTCCAACTAATAAAAACCGATCCAAGCATAAGAAAAGTTGATCCCATGAATTTGAAGTTTCTCGAAACCTTCGTCTGGGTGGCCAAGCTCAAGAGCTTTCGCCTGACTGCCGAAAAGCTCTTCACCACCCAGGCGTCGATTTCCAGCCGCATCGCCGTGCTCGAAAGCGAACTGGGGGTGAAGCTGTTTCTGCGCGATTCACGCGGCGTGAGCCTGACCCCGGAAGGCTTGAAGGTGCTCGATTACGCCGAGCAAATGATGGTGACCATGCAGGGTTTGAAGCAGTCGCTGGAAACCACCAGCAGCAAGGTTGGGCGCATCCGGATCGGCGCCATGGACACGGTGATCCACACCTGGCTCAGCCCGTTGGTGGCCGAATTGATGGACCATTTCCCGCTGGTAGAAATCGAGTTGGTCGCCGATACCGCGCTGAACCTCAGCGATCAGCTGCAAAAAGGCTTCCTCGACCTGATTCTGCAAACCGACCTGCTGCGCCTTGAAACCGTGCGCAGCCAAGAGCTGGCCAGCCACCCGATGGCCTGGATCGTCGCCAGCCATTCGATCTACAACCGCGACTACGCCTCCCTCGCCGAACTGGCCCAGGAGCGCATTATTACCTACTCGAAAAACTCCCATCCGCATCAGGATGTGTTGAGCCTGATGCAGGCCAACGGCGTGGCCGCACCACGAATGAACTGTGTGAATTCGGTGTCGGCGATTACCCGGTTGCTGCGCGATGGCTTCGGGATTGGCGCGTTGCCGCCGGTGCTGGTGAGAGAGGAACTGGCGCGTGGGGAGCTGGTGATGCTGCCGATGGCGCAGAAGCTGCCGAATTTGCAGGTGGTGGTGTCGTGGCGCGTGGGGGTGGAGTTGGTGGAGGAGATTGTGGGGTTGTGTCAGAAGGTGGTGGCGCGGTATGCCGAAGAAGTCGGCCCAGAGCGAATGCTACTGACGAAACCCGATTAAACCTGTGGGAGCTGGCTTGCCTGCGATTGCGGTGTATCAGCTACAGATGTTCAAGCTGACCCTCCGCAATCGCAGCGATGCGGCGACCCGACAAGCCAGCTCCCACATTGGACCGAGTCGGTCTTTAGAGGCCCTTGAGGTCGCGCTCTTCGATGGGCCGGCTCTGGCGCAGGCGCTTGCCGCCCAACACTACCCAATCGATCAAGCGGAACAGGCACTCAAGCCCAAACGACAACAGCATCGCCCCGCCCAGCCCCCAGCCCATCGCTTCGGGCGTCAGCAGAATCTGGTAGCTGTAGCCATTCCAGGTTTCCAGGCGAATATCCGGGTCGGCCGCCACCGCCACTTGCAGCACACGGATGTACCACGGGCCCTGCATGGCCTGGTATTGCTTGTCCAAGGCCACCTGGCGATCGAGCAACGTGCCCAGGCTGTTGGCATCACTGCGAAACACCGGGTCATCACTTGCGCGGTAGTGCGCCACCAGCGCCTGCAAGTCGCCGTTGAAGAACTGCTGCGCCGTGGCGTCAAAGCCGCGCAGGCCAGTCTGGGCCTCGATCAGGTGGGCCTCGACGCGTTTGGCGTAGTCGCTGATAAACCCCGGCACTTGCACGCCGACCAACAGGCCAATGGCAAACAGCACCAACCGCAGATAACTGAGCAACATGGTCGATATCCTTACTCGGTGATGCCCTGGCTGACGCATTCACCGCGTCGCCACAGGCTCCATTGGCCCGGTTCGTAGCGGGTCCAGTTTTCATTGTCGGTCAAGGGTTCGGTGGCAATCACCGTCACCACGTCATTGGGGGTGGTTTCGGCTTGAAAATCCACGATCACGTCGACATCTTTCAGGCGTGCCGGGCCAAACGGCGCACGCCGGGTAATTTGTGCAAGCTTGGTCGAGCAGTAGCAGAACAGCCAGTCGCCGTCGCTGAGTAGGCAGTTGAACACGCCTTTGCTGCGGTATTCGGCGCAGGCGGCGATCAAATCCGGCAACACTTGCTCGATGTCCACCGGCTCCGGGAAGGCTTCGCGCACGCGGTTGAGCAGGTCGCAGAACGCCGCTTCGCTGTCGGTGTCGCCGACCGGGCGGTAGAAGGTGGCGCGGGGGTTGAAGTCGGCCAACTGGCCGTTGTGGGCGAAACACCAGTTGCGCCCCCACAGTTCGCGCACGAACGGGTGGGTATTGGCCAGGCTGACCTTGCCCACGTTGGCCTGGCGGATATGGCCAATCACCACTTCACTTTTGATGGGGTAACGTTGCACCAGCAACGCGACTTCCGACTCGCTGCTGGCCGCCGGGTCCTGAAACAGGCGCAGGCCACGACCTTCATAAAACGCGATGCCCCAACCGTCGCGGTGGGGGCCGGTACGCCCGCCCCGCTGCATCAGCCCGGTAAAGCTGAACACGATATCGGTGGGGACGTTGGCACTCATGCCCAATAATTCACACATGCCAGGGCTCTCGCTGCAGGGCGGACAACGTTAAAGGCGCGGTTCAACCCGCCGACCACTCACCGGCGTCGGGCGGCGGAAAGGCTCGTCGTCCTCCACCGGTTCCGCGGCCAGTGCCGCATCGGCGGCGGCCTTGCGCTCACGGCGGGCGTTGGCGGCACGTTCGATCGGCCAGCGGATCAACACGAACACGATGTAGACGGCAAACGCGATCATCGAGTACATGAATAAATCGGAGATGGCGCGCCAGGCGTTGTTGCCCACATGCAGCACCAGGTCCAGCGCCGTAATGGCCACGGCCGGCGCAAACTGGGTCTTGACCGGGTCGACGATGGTCGGGCTGAACAGCAGCACCGCCATCAACAACTGCAGCGGCTCGCGCAACCAGCGCCAGATCCAGCGGGTCATGCGCCACCACACCAACAGGCAGCCCAAAGCGGCGAAGGTGTAAAGGCCCCAAGCGATCAGATAGTCGTTCTCGGTCATGGTGTCCATGGCAAGGCTGGCAAAGAGGCGGCTATGATAACGGCTTTTGCGTGTCGCGGCTGCAATGCCTGCGGCAAACCGCCAGACAGAGAGGGATCCATGCCTACATCGACCGCCCCGATTGCCCACAAGGCCCCAGGCCAGGATCCGTACGCTTGGCTGCAAGAGCGTGACAGCGCCGACGTGCTGGATTACCTCAAGGCCGAAAACGCCTGGCAGGAAGCACAGCTCGCCGACCAGCAGGCACTGCGCGAGACCCTGTTTGAGGAGATCAAGGGTCGTATCCTCGAAACCGACCTGTCCCTGCCCTCCCCGTGGGGCCCGTACCTGTATTACACGCGCACCACCGCCGGTGACGAATACGCCCGTCACTACCGCTGCCGCCGTCCGGCAGACGACAGCAATGCGGTGGACGACAGCAGCGAAGAGCTCCTGCTGGACCCGAACGTGCTGGCCAATGGCGGTTTTTTCTCCCTCGGCGCGTTCAGCATCAGCCCCGACCACCAGCGCCTGGCCTACAGCCTCGACACCAACGGTGAAGAGATTTACACCCTGTACGTGAAGGAATTGGCCACCGGCAAGGTCAGCGAACTGGAATTCCAGGACTGCGACGGCAGCATGACCTGGGCCAATGACAGCCTTACGCTGTTCTTCGGCGAGCTGGACGATACCCATCGCCCGCACAAACTCTATCGCTACCGCCTCGACGGCACGGCGGCGCAGGAAGTGTTCCACGAGCCTGACGGCCGATTCTTCCTGCATTGCTACCGTTCCAGCTCCGAGCGCCAATTGCTGCTGGCACTGGGCAGCAAGACCACCAGCGAAATCTGGGCGCTGGACGCCGACCAGCCACAGCTGGACTTCACCTGCCTGGCACCACGGGTCGAGGACCATGAATACGACGTGGACCATGGTGCGCTCGACGGCGAGTGGACCTGGTTTATCCGCAGCAACCGCGATGGCATCAACTACGCGCTGTTCACCGCCGCCGACACCGGCAGCGTGCCGACCGAGGATCAATGGCAGAACCTGATTCCCCACAGCGATGAGGTGATGCTCGACGGCGTCAGCTTGAACGCCGAGGCAATGACCTTGAGCCTGCGCATTGGTGGCCTGCCGGTGATAGAAGTGCACCCGCAAGGCGTGCCGGCCTACCGCGTGGAATTGCCTGACGCCGCCTACAGCCTCTACGTACAGAACAGCTTGGAATTTCCAAGCGACAAGATCCGCCTGCGCTACGAAGCCCTGAACCGCCCGGCCCAGGTGCGTCAGCTTGAATTGGCGACGGGCGCGCAAGTCGTTCTAAAGGAAACCCCGGTACTTGGCGAGTTCAACGCCGATGACTACGTCAGCCAACGCCTGTGGGCCACCTCCGCTGATGGCACTCAGGTGCCGATCAGCCTGGTGGTCAAGCGCGATCAACTCGGCAAGCCGACGCCGCTGTACCTCTACGGCTACGGCGCCTACGGTTCGAGCCTTGACCCGTGGTTCTCCCACGCGCGCCTGAGCCTGCTCGAGCGCGGCGTGGCGTTCGCCATTGCGCACGTGCGCGGCGGTGGCGAGCTGGGCGAAGCCTGGTACCGCAACGGCAAGCAGGAACACAAACAGAACACCTTCAGCGACTTTATTGCCTGCGCCGAACACCTGATCGCCGAAGGCCTGACGACCTCCAAACAACTGGCGATCAGCGGCGGCAGTGCCGGCGGCCTGTTGATCGGTGCCGTGCTGAACCAGCGCCCGGCGCTGTTCCAGGCGGCCATCGCCGAAGTGCCGTTTGTGGATGTGCTCAACACCATGCTCGATCCGGAATTGCCGCTGACCGTCACCGAGTACGACGAGTGGGGCAACCCTGAAGAGCCTGAGGTGTATGAACGCATCAAGGCCTACGCACCTTACGAAAACGTCAGCGCCCAGGCCTACCCCGCCCTGCTGGTGATCGCCGGTTACAACGACAGCCGCGTACAGTATTGGGAAGCGGCCAAGTGGGTGGCCAAATTGCGCGACACCAAAACCGACGACAACCTGCTGCTGCTCAAAACCGAATTGGGCGCCGGCCATGGCGGGATGAGCGGTCGTTATCAGGGATTACGTGACGTAGCGCTCGAATATGGATTTGTTTTCAAGGCGCTCGGCCTGATTTAGGAACTTAGCGTGGCGGTTCTGTCTGAACACAGGACCGCCCCACTTGATTGATGGACCAAGATTGCACATGGCACTCCCGACCCTGATGAATACCGAAATCCGCGACATGCTCATGGATTGCGGCCTGTTCGACCCCCTGCTGCCGGAAGATTTTCACATCGCCGCCGGCTACTTCAATATCAGCAGCATTGCCCGCGATGAGGTGATTTTCCTCGAGGGCGATGCCGGCACCTTTATGTGCATCATCCACAGCGGCCAGGTGGCGGTGCAGAAAACCAACCACGACGGCCAGCGCCTGACCATCGCCACCCTGCGCAGCGGCCGGGCGTTTGGCGAAATGGCGGTGCTCGATGGCGAGCGGCGGTCGGCAAGCTGCGTGGCCGCCACGGATCTCGTGCTGTTGAACCTGGGCAAGGACGCGCTGGAAAAAATGCTCAACGAAGCCCCGCGGGTGGCAGCCAAGATCATCCGCGCGATCGCGATTGCCTTGTCGAAGCGCCTGCGCATGGCTGACGGGCAATTACTCTCGCAGCAGTTTTAACCGCCCGGTGTTTTCGGTTTGCTGTCGTTTTGCAGCAAGCCAGGCACCGTCTGGTCTTTCGGCGGTGTCGGCAACACGATCGGCACCAGCGCCGGCGAACCGTTAGCCGTGGCTTTTGGCGCGACGGGCGGGGTGACTTGCGGGTACAACGTCGGCGTCGGCGTGCCCGGCGCACCGGGAGTTGGCGCGGGTGCGACCGGCACGGTTTGCACCTCTTGAGCCTGCGCCGTACCCAATGCGAGCGCGCCGAGCACAATGACCGTTAGAATGCTGCACTTCATCGATGGCTCCATGGCCTGACCGGAATGTCGTAAGGCTACTCCCAACCGCGCAAGAATGCCCTTCCCAATGAGATTTCCATGAAACGTTTCGTTCTGCTGGACACCACCCCGATCCCCGACAACGGCGGTGCCCTGTGCCTGTTCGAATACGGTGAGGATTTTGTCATCAAGATCCAGGGCGGCGACGGCGGCCAGTTGATGAACACGCGCATGCACGGTTCCGAAGACGCGCTGGCCGAGGTTCCCTGCCGCAAGGTCGCCGGGCGAGCGGGTTCGCGGGTGTTGATCGGCGGTCTGGGCATGGGCTTTACCCTGGCCTCGGCGCTCAAGCATTTGGGCAAGACCGCCGAAGTGGTTGTCGCCGAACTGGTACCCGGCGTTGTGGAATGGAACCGTGGGCCGCTGGGGGAAAAATCCGGCCGCCCGTTGCTCGACCCGCGCACGGTGATCCGCATGGAAGATGTGGCCAAGGTGCTGCAAGCTGAGCCTCAGGGCTTTGACGCGATCATGCTGGATGTCGACAACGGCCCCGAAGGCCTCACGCAAAAAGCCAACAGCTGGCTGTATTCCGCCGGTGGCCTCGCCGCCTGCGCCAAGGCGCTGCGCCCCAAAGGCGTGCTGGCCGTGTGGTCGGCCAGCGCCGACAAGCTGTTCAGCGACAAACTGCGCAAAGCCGGTTTCAAGGCCGAAGAAGTGCAGGTGTTTGCCCACGGCAACAAAGGCACCCGGCACACCATCTGGATTGCCGAGAAGCTCAAGGTCTGATCACAACTCTACACATTCAGGTGATCCCCTGTGGGAGCGGGCTTGCCCGCGATAGCGGTAGATCAGCCAGCATCTTTGTAGCTGACTCACCGCTATCGCAGGCAAGCCAGCTCCCACAGTTTTAGTCCCGCGTTTCAGGGTTGGGATTTACGGTAATCGATCACATACGGCACTTTTTTGTCGAAAGTCTTCTCCAACTCGCCCTGGTCCAGCTGGGTCATGCCTCCCAGTTGATGGGCCGTGAAACCACTGTCACCGACCTTTGTATCCGGCGCCAGGCTGACCATGCGTTTGGCAACCGCCTCAATGGCATCCTTGTAACCGCCCTTCTTGTTCAAGTTGAACGCATTCAGATCGATCTGGCTGCGCAACCAGTTACCCCAATAAAACTCCAGAAACTCCGGCGCAATCTCGCCGTCATCCGGCTTGCCGTAGGCGGCCTTGCGCGTGAAATACACCAGGCTGCGGAAGGTGTCGTCCTGCAGGTTCTTGAAGCCCAGGTGCGCCGGCAGTTGCTCGGGCGACAGGGGCTGACCTTTGTTGTCCTTGAGCCAGACTTTGCGCGCCGCCTCCATACGCTGCCAAAAGGTGGCCATGTTCGGGCTGTTGCTGAAATCGTCGGTGACCTTGACCCACATCTTCAGTTGGGAACCACCACCGGGCACTTCCCACAAGGTAGTGAAACTGTGGTGACCGTCGGTCAGGTACAACTGGCCGCCAGGGCCGACCACCACGGTTTTCATGTCATCGGGATGGGTGCCCACCGGGTCCTGGCAACTGAAGCTGGCGGGTTGGTGCAGGTCGGCCTTTTTCGGCACCTTGTCGGCAGCGCCCTGGCCGTTGGTTTCGCAGTATTCGTCGAAGACCTTGGCAGGTTTGTCGGCGAACAGCCCGAGGCTGTAATAAATCTGGTCAAACCCCACCACCGCCTGGGTCGGGTGCAGTTGTTCGAGGGACACCTCGATCACCTGGCCCGGTTTGGGGGTGGAAAACGCCTGGGCCTGAGCCGCCAGAAAGCTCAGTAAAAGTGCAACTGTCCATGTGTGCAAACGCATAGGTTTCAGATCCTTGTGAATGGAATGTGCCGATACTACAAACGAATGGCGAAGCCAGGCTGTACCGCAGCTGAAAAAGCCAGCGGTCATTTACCGCGCGAGCGGCTAGAATCAACCCTATCCGTGAACCACCAAACAACCAGGAGCCATGATGAGCTCGACCAACCCGCCCTCCCACACCGCCAAGCTGGACCGCATCCTCGCCGACGCCCAGCGCGACCGGGAAATGGGCTACCGCGACAAAGCCCTGAAAATGTACCCCCACGTGTGCGGCCGCTGCACCCGTGAATTCGCCGGCAAACGCCTGAGCGAACTGACCGTACACCACCGTAACCACAACCATGACGACAACCCTCAGGATGGCTCCAACTGGGAGCTGCTGTGCCTGTATTGCCACGATAACGAGCACTCGCGGTATACGGATCAGCAATACTTCAG
Organism: Pseudomonas fluorescens; assembly: GCF_002022275.1. Lineage (GTDB taxonomy): Bacteria > Pseudomonadota > Gammaproteobacteria > Pseudomonadales > Pseudomonadaceae > Aquipseudomonas > Aquipseudomonas fluorescens_AJ. The sequence continues at coordinate 10,880 of NZ_MSDF01000025.1, read as the reverse complement.
CGAAGGCTCCACCAGCAGCCCGACGATTGCCAAGGCCACGCACAACCCGTTTGCGGCGTTGGCGGGGTTGATGAAGAAAGACGACTGATAGATTTTCTTTGCCTGC